>NZ_CP062222.1:1805000-3005000 GCF_017487405.1 Brevundimonas goettingensis
CGTCACCAAGGACGGTCAGGTGGCCGGTCCGCGCGTGGTCGAACATATGGTCGACGCCGTCCTGAGCTTCGAGGGCGAGCGCGGCTATCCGTTCCGCATCCTGCGCGCCGGCAAGAACCGCTTCGGCGCCACCGACGAGATCGGCGTCTTCGAGATGGGCGACACCGGCCTGCGCGAGGTGTCCAATCCCTCGGCCCTGTTCCTCGGCGAGGGCAAGGAGCGGGCCCCTGGCGCCGCCGTCTTCGCCGGGATCGAGGGCTCACGGCCGGTGCTGGTCGAGATCCAGGCCCTGGTCGCCCCCTCGGCCTACGGCACGCCGCGCCGCGCGGTGATCGGCTGGGAGACGGGACGTCTGGCCATGGTTCTGGCCGTGCTGGAGGCCCGCTGCGGAATCGGCTTCGGCAATCAGGACGTCTATCTGAACGTCGCCGGGGGGTTGAGGATCAACGAGCCCGCGGCCGATCTGGCGGCGGCGGCGGCCCTGATCAGCTCCGCGACCGGCGTGCCCCTGCCCCAGGGCTGCGTCGTCTTCGGCGAGATCAGCCTGTCGGGCGAGATCCGCGCCGTCGGCCGCGCGGAAGCCCGGCTGCGCGAAGCTCAGAAACTGGGCTTCGATCACGTCCTGTCCCACCCCCTGACGGTCAAGGGGGATGGCGTTCTGGTCACAGGCGTCAGCCGATTGACGGAAGCGGTCGAACGAATCTCGGAAAACCGCTATTAGGTCAGCGTGCCTGTTGAGGATCGCCCGCTTACGTGACCGGCTTTGACGCCTTCGCCATCCTGGTCATCCTCGCCTCGGCCGCCGCCGGTTGGGTGCGCGGGGCCACGCGCGAGCTGATCACTCTGCTCAGCTTCGTGCTGGCGGCCTTCCTGGCCCTGGTCAGCCTGCCCCTGACCTCGCGGATCGGGCGGGCCCTGATCAATCCGGACTGGGCCGGGACCATCTTCGCCGCCGTCGCCGCCTTCCTGATCATCTATTTCGGCATCCGCATCTTCGGCTCGATGCTGTCGAAGCGGGCTCAGGCCCATCCGACGCTCGGCGGCGTGGATCGTATCCTCGGCGTCTTCGTCGGCGCCGGCCGGTCGCTGGTGCTGCTGGGGGCCATCCATCTGGTCATCGTCGCCGCCATGCCGGGCGACAGGACGCCCCAGTGGCTGAAGGAGGCCGCGTTGCGCCCGGTCAGCGCCGCCGCCGCCCGCGCCATCCAGTTCATCCTGCCCGGCATCGGCCGGGGGGCGGACGCGCTTTCGCCGGTCGTCGATTCCTCTGTCCGCAGAGGATTTTCCGACGATGGCGCCTTGCGTAAGCCCCAAACAGGCAATACTTCGCCCGACGCCGCCGCCCCCTGAATTTCCCGCTATCATCGGAGCCCCACGATGAGCAGCCTTGATCACGTTATCTCCGCTCCGGTCGTTCACCGCGAGCACCATCGAGACGCGGATGACGACCATCCGCGTCTGGAATGCGGCGTCTGCGGCGTCTGGGGCGCATCCAATGACGAGGCCTCCTCCATCGTGGCGCTGGGCCTGCACGCCCTGCAGCATCGCGGTCAGGAAGCCTGCGGCATCGCCGCGGTCAAGGAAGCCCGTTTCCACACCGAGCGTCACATGGGCCACGTCGGCGAGGCCTTCGGCGGCTCGGACCTGAAGGAGAGGATGCCCGGGCCCGCGGCCGTGGGCCACACCCGCTACTCCACTGCAGGCGGCAGCTTCCTGCGCAATATCCAGCCGATGTTCGCTGACCTGGACCAGGGCGGCATCGCCATCGCCCACAACGGCAACCTGACCAATTTCCACTATCTGCGGAACCAGCTGGTCGGCGAGGGATCGATCTTCCAGTCCACCTCGGACTCCGAGGTCATCCTCCACCTCATCGCCCGCAGCCGTAAGGCCAAGATCGTCGACCGCTTCATCGACGCCCTGGCCCGGATCGAGGGCGGCTACGCCCTTGTCGCCCAGACCCGCACCAAGATGATCGGCGCCCGCGACCCGCTGGGCATTCGCCCGCTGGTGCTGGGCCAGGTCGGCGAGGCTTGGGTGCTGGCGTCCGAGACCTGCGCGCTGGACACCATCGGCGCGACCTTCGTGCGCGACGTCGAGCATGGCGAGGTCATCGTCATCGACCATGAGGGCCTGCGCTCAATCAAGCCCTTCCCGGCGCGGGCCGCCCGTCCCTGCCTGTTCGAATACGTCTACTTCTCCCGCCCCGACAGCGTCGTGAACGGCCGCTCGGTCTATGGCGTGCGCAAGCGCATGGGCCACGGCCTGGCCCTGGAGCATGGCGTGGAAGCCGATGTGGTCGTGCCGGTGCCCGACTCCGGCGTCCCCGCGGCTCTCGGCTATGCCGAGCAGAGCGGCATCCCCTATGAGATGGGCATCATCCGCAGCCACTATCTGGGCCGCACCTTCATCCAGCCCAGCCAAGGCGCCCGACAGAAGGGCGTGGCCATGAAGCACAGCCCCAACCGGGCCGTGATCGAAGGCAAGCGCGTCGTTCTGATCGACGACTCTATCGTGCGCGGCACAACCTCGGTGAAGCTGGTCCGCGCGGTGCGCGAGGCCGGTGCGACCGAGGTTCACCTGCGCTCGGCCAGCCCGCCGATCCTCTATCCCGACTTCTACGGTATCGACATGCCCGAGCGGGACCAACTGATCGCCGCCAACAAGACCATGGAAGAGATGCGCGAGATGCTGGAGGTCGACTCGCTGGGCTTCCTGTCGGTCGACGGTCTCTACAAGGCCATGGGCGAGACGGGCCGCAACAGCGCCCACCCGCAGTTCACCGACCACTATTTCACCGGCGACTACCCCACCCGTCTGGTGGACCGGGAAATCGAGGAAGGCGGCCGCGACGCCGTCGGTCGGCAACTTTCGCTGCTGGTGAGCGCTTAGGTCCTGCAAGCTTAAGCACAGGACGCCCATGGCCCAGGTTCAGCTCGGCTATTTCACGCTCGACACCGCCGACATCGGCAAGGCCAAGGCCTTTTACAGCGGCCTGTTCGGCTGGAGCTTCGACGGGGACGCGTCCAAGTCGACCTATGCCCATGTCGCCGACAGCGACCCCGCCTTCGGCTTCGTGAAGGCCGAGCACCCGGCCAGTGAGACCAACCTCTATTTCAAGGTGCCCGACATCACGGCCGCCTGCGCCCGCGTCGTCGAACTGGGCGGGAAGGCCGCTATTCCGGCGGAGAGCGCCACCGGCCTGTCCTGCACGGTCTGCGACGACCAAGGCTTCAGCTTCAGCCTCTGGCAGCCTGGGCCGGGGTTCTGACTTTCGCCTGAAGCGCCGCCGCGCTATCAGCGCGCCATGACTTTTGCCCAGCCCCTGAAAGACCGTATCGCCCTGGTTGTAGGGGCTTCGCGCGGGATCGGCTATGAGAGCGCTCTCGCCCTCGCCTGCGCCGGTGCCCACGTCGTCGCCACGGCCCGGACGCAGGGCGGGCTGGAAGAGCTGGACGACCATATCTTCCGCGAGACGGGTCGACACGCGACCCTCGTTCCGTTCGATCTGGTTGACGGCGGCGGCATCGATCGGCTGGGCGGCGCCATCTTCGAGCGGTTCGGCAAGCTGGACATCTGGGTCAATGCGGCGGCCACCCTCGGGGCCGCCGGCCTGACGCCCGTGGCCCATCTTGACCCGCGCGGCTGGGCCAAGATCGAGAAGACCAATTTCACCTCGGTCTTCCGCCTGATCCGCTCGCTGGAGCCGCTGCTGCGCCTGTCGGACGCCGGTCGCGTGATCCACCTGACCTCCAGCCTGGCGACCACGCCACGCGCCTTCTGGGGCGCCTATGCCGCGACCAAGGCGGGCGCCGAGGCCATGATGAAGGCCTGGGCCGACGAGATCGAATCCACGCCGATGCGGGTCTCGGTCCTCGATCCCGGACGGATGCGCACCGCCATGCGCGGTCAGGCCTTCCCCGGCGAGGATCCCGAGACCGTGCCGCACCCGTCGGAGCTCGCCCCCCTGATCGTCGAACTGGCGCGCCCCGACCTGACGCCGCCCCTGACCGTCTCCTTCAAGGAATGGCGCGAGGGGATTTCGGGCGAGGCCCTGGTCTAGGCCGACCTTCGTCACGTCAGGCCGCCGTTCGTCCCACGGGACTGGGCGCAGGCGAGTCGGCGGGTCACGGGTCAGGCATGACCCTTCCCGATCCCTTCCTCCCGCTTTTGATCGTCCACATCAGCACGGGCCTCGGCGCCGTCGTGGTCGGCGCCCTGCCCATCCTGACCCGCAAGGGCTCGCGCCTGCACAGGCTCTCTGGCCGGGTCTTCGCCGTCCTGATGTCCACGCTTCTGGTCTGCGCCTGGGGGATGACGGCGCTGAGGCCGAACGCCTATTTCCTCGCCCTGTCCTCGGCCGCGTCGCTGGGGCTGTTCTCTGGGTTGCGGGTGCTGGGGCGAAAGCGGCCCGACCTGCGCGCCTCGGATCGCGCCCAACCCATCGACTGGATCGCCACCCTGGGCGCCGTCGGGATCGGGCTGTTCAGCGTCTGGCTGGCTCTGACCGGCCATCAGGACACGCCGCCCCAGATCCTGATCGCCCTAGCCTATGGGTCGCTGTCGATCGGCGGCTGGGACCTGTGGCGGTTCGCGCGCCCCACGGACTGGCCCTTTAGCCCCGAACTGTGGACCTATGAGCATCTCTGGAAGATGGTGGGCGCCTATAGCGCGGTGCTGTCGGCCTTTTCCGGCAATTTCCTGACCTTCATTCCCTCGCCCTGGAGCGCCCTTTGGCCGACGGTCGTCTTCCAGTCGCTGAGCCTGATCTGGCTGGTCAGCCTGCTGGTTCGCAAGCGTCGGGTTCCCGTCCCGGCATGAGGCCCCGCCTGCGATTGAAAGCCCTGCCCTTCCCGGCCCTGATGGCCGGTCTGGCGCTCTACAGCTACGGCGCCACGGCGGTGTCGGCGGCGTGGTTCCTCAGGCGCGACTTCGGCCTCGACGTCACGGAGTCCATCGGCTGGGCGGCGCTCCTGTTCTCGCCCTGGGTGGCGGTCGGGGTGATGGTCTGGGCGATCCTCAGCCTGCTAGGCGACCGGGCGAAGAGCATGGGAATCCTGGCGATCCTCATCGTTCCCATCGTGCCCCTCGCCGCCCTGATATCGACCGGCATCGATCAGGCCATGCGCCATGCCGACTGGTCCTGGGGCGAGATAGCCGCCCGCGCCATCGACCGGCTGCCGGTCGCCATCCTGCTCTACACCGCCCTCGCCGCCGCCGGACTGGCCGCGGCCTGGTGGCGACGCACCGACCTCCAGCGTCGCGAGATGGAAGCGCTCCGGGCCGCTCTAGACGCCGTCCGCACCGAACAGGCCATCGCCGCCCGCGCGCCGGATGCGCCCACGCCCCTGATCGTCTCGGTCGGACGCGGGCGGGCCCCGGTTCTGCCCGCCGAGATCGAATGGGTGTCCTCGGCCGGAAACTACGCCGTCGTTCACTGGCGCGATCAGGAGGGGCTGCTGCGCGAGCCCTTGCAGCAGTTGGAGGCGCGGCTGGCGCCGGCCGGCTTCGCCCGCGTCCACCGCTCGACCCTGATCAATCTGGCCCATGTCGCCGAACTGAGGCCGCTGGCCGACGGCGCCTGGCGCGCCACCCTCGACAGCGGCGCGGAACTGGTGATCAGCCGGAGCTATCGCGACGCCGTCCTCAGACGCCTTGGTCGAAGCTGATCAGCGAAGCGGCACCCGCATGGCTAGGATCTCGCGGCTGGAGCGCGTGATGCCGTACAGCATGCCCGGCGTGCTCTCGTCCCAGTCGATGGCCTGACCCTCGGCCTCCATGCCGTAGGTCTCGATGTGCTCCAGCACCCCGCCACCGTTGGGAATGGCGACGACATAGAGCTCCGGCAGGTCGTGACCGCTCAAATAGAGCCGCCCGTCCGGCCCCCAGCCGCCGCCGGAGATGCTCATCGGCGTGATCCGGTCGAGAATCGAGGCCGGCAGGGCCCAGGCCTCGAGCCGGCGCCACTGGTCGTCGAACTTGACCAGGGTGGTGTGGCGATGATCGCGCGGCGCCTCGCCGCCCCGACCGTCATAGTTGGCGAACATGGCCCACCAGAAGCCGTCGTGCCGCTCCACCCAGGTCACTGACCCGGTCCCGAGGCCCAGGGCCACGCTGCGGATGTGGTGCAGGTCCACGGGATCGAAGAATTCCACCGTCGAGACGTGCGGGACCGCCGGATAGTTGGAGCTGGCGCAGACCAGCTGGGCCTCAATCAGGGTGCAGGAGTTGATGTGCGGATAGCGGCTGCGCTCCCCCACCCACTCGGCCTTCTTCTCGCCCGTGGCCTTGTCGAAGCGGGCCAGGGTGAAGTTGGACACGGCATAGACGTCGTTCGGCCCCACGGCGACGCCCTGGCTGGCGTGGGCGTCGTAGCGGCGCAGTGTCTCCGCCTGACCCGCGAGCGGGATGGGCGGATGCTGCGGGGCGGCCGGAGCAGGAACGGCCGCCTGCACAGGAGCCGCTTGCGCGGCTCCGGACAAGGCCAAGGCGAACAAGGCCGAAACGATCATCGTCCGTGTCCTCAGAAGGCAGCCGACAGACCGACCCAGAAGGTCCGGCCATACTCGGCCGATTCCTGCAGGTAGCGCGCACCCGGGCCGGTGTTCTCCTGACGGCCCGAGTTCGACAGGTTCTGGGCCTCGAAGAAGACGGTCACGCCGCGATCGGTGCGCCAGCTGACCGAGGCGTCGTAAAGGTGACGGCCCTTCCAGAACTGGTCGGCGTTGGGGATGGTGTCGTTCACCGTCTCCAGGAAGCCGCCGATGTAGTTGTGCGAGATCTTCGCCTCGAACGGACCGCGCTGATAGTAGATCGACTCGTTCGTCGTCGTGCCGGGCTGCAGGAACAGGGAGTGATGGCGCTCCACCGCGCCGCCGTTGGTCAGGAAGGTGAAGTCGGTGTCCAAGAAGGTGGCGTTGGCGCTGACGCCGAAGCCGTCAAACGGCGCCGGCAGCATGGACAGCTCCTGC
This sequence comes from Brevundimonas goettingensis, assembly GCF_017487405.1. Taxonomy (NCBI): domain Bacteria; kingdom Pseudomonadati; phylum Pseudomonadota; class Alphaproteobacteria; order Caulobacterales; family Caulobacteraceae; genus Brevundimonas; species Brevundimonas goettingensis. The sequence continues at coordinate 1,811,972 of NZ_CP062222.1, forward strand.
TGGAAGGCCAGTTCGATGCCGCGGATCGAGGCGCCGCTGGCGTTGCGCGGCGTGGTCACCGTCACATCGCGAACCTGTCCGTCGAGCTCGATCTGTTCCTGCGACGTCAGGGTGAAGATCTCGTTGGCGATCTCCTTGGAGAAGACCGCGACCGAGATCAGGCCGTCGTGGGGATAGAACTCCGCTGACAGGTCGAAGCCTTCGCTCTCGCGCGGCTTCAGGTCGGGATTGCCGCGCGACATGGTGTAGACGCCGCCGGTCACGGTGACGTTCTCGGCCCCGGCCAGCGAGCCGAAATTCGGACGGCCGATGGTGTTGGTCCAGGCGGCCCGCAGGGTCAGGTTGTCCATCAAGTCCCAGCGCAGGTGCACGCTCGGCAGCCAGTTGCCGTAGTCGCCGTCGTTCGAAACCGGGGTGATCACGCCCGAGCGGACGCTGAAGGCGTCGGCCGAGACCTCGGTCTCCTCGTAACGAACCCCGGCCAGGGCGGTGAAGGTCCCGACCCGATAGCTGGCCTGACCGTAGGCGGCCGAGACGTCCTCGCTGACCGAATAGTCGCCCGACCGCGCCGCGACCATGCGAGTGAAGCTGGAGCGATTGGCGTTGAAGTAGTCGTAGGTCGAGGCGACGTCGATCCGCGCCCAGACCAGATTGCCGTGGATCAGCGCGCTCGGGCCCGGCCGGTCGACGGAGTCGAAGTTGAAGGCGCTGTTGGCATAGTCGGTGCGGGCGCTCTGATAGTCGCGGTCGCTGGTGCGCAGCGCCAATCCGACCTTGGCCTTGAGATTGCGGTCGGCGCCGCCGTCATCGAAGGCGGCGTTCAGATTGACCTGGGTGGTGTTCTCGAACGACTGGACCAGGCTGTCGCGATACTGGGTCAGGAAGTAGCTTGAGGCGGTCGTCAGGCCCGCGGTGCGTGGCGTGAACACCGGGAAGAAGCCCGAGGTGTCATAGCTGAAGCCGTAGTTGGCGGCCTGGGCGTCGCGGGTGGTGAAGGTGACCGAGGTGTTCGGCTGCTCCATCTTGGCGTGCGAATAGACCAGCGAGCCGTCGATCGCCCACTGGCTGGTCGCGTCCCACTGGAAGGCGGTGCGGGCCAGGCTGATCTCACGCTTGGTGATCGGCTGGTTCAGACCGATGATGCCGCGACCGCTGGCGAAGGCGCCGCTGGTCGCGGTCTGGTTGGTGACGTTGCCGACGGGCTCGATGCGGTATTCGATCCGCTCCTCGTCGTCCTCCATGTGCGCCCACAGGCCCGAGGCTTCCCAGTGAAAGCTGGCGTTCGGCCGCCACTCGATCTTGCCGTTCACACCGTCGCGGGTCTTGGTGTTGTTGTACCAGAACAGGCGCGACTGGGTCGGAACCTGGATGCCGTTGCCGGTCGGTGCACCGGAGTTCACCGGGACGCCGGCGGCCGTGTATTCGCGCACCGAGGGGTCGGCGACCTCCATCTGCGGGATGTCGTAATCCAGCTGTTCGTGGCTGGCGCCGACGACCACGCCCCATTCGTCATTGGCGCCGAAGGTCTTGCCGGCGGCGAAGCTGAGGCGATAGGACGGCTCGTCGTTGCGGACGTCGCCGTTCTGCTCATAGACGCCGTAGGAGGCCATGCCGTTGAAGAACGGCCGGCCCACGTCCAGGGCGCTGCGAGTGGTGATGTTGATCACGCCGCCGATGGCATTGCCGTCGTTCTCGGGCGTCACCGTCTTGATGACCTCGACCCGGCCGGCCATGACCGAGGGGACAATGTCCAGGGGTACGGTGCGAGCGGCTTCGTCGACCGAGGCGACGATGGCGCCGTCGATGGTGGTGCGGTTGTAGGTCGAGGTCAGGCCGCGCAGGACCGGGAAGCGCGGCTCGCCCTGGTCTTCCTGAACCGAGACGCCGGGAATGCGGCGCAGGGCGGCGGCGGTGTTGTGGTCGGGCAGCTTGCCGATGTCGTCGGACGAGACCGCGTCCATCACCTCGAACTCGGCGCGCTTGACGGCGATGGCGGCGCGCACGGCGGCGCGCTGGCCGGTGACCACGACCTCATCGACCTGGGAGGCCTCGCCATCCCGAGCGGGCGCCGCTTGCTGGGCGAAGGCCAGACCCGGCGCGCACAGGGCGCTGGTGGCGAGAAGACCGGCCGCGAGGCCACGAACCGAATGGAAATTGCGCATGAGAAGCCCCCTTCTTGGTGCAGTGCAACAGGGCGCTCCTAGGGCGGCCGGGATTCAGTTCCGACACAGGTCGATGGCCGTTCGGTCAAAAGCCGATGACGACGAAAAGACGGTTGGGCGGGCGGGCGGATCAATCCGGCAACGCCGTCTATCAGGCTGGAACGGGCTCCCCGATCCGCCCGTTGATCGGGCTTAAGGGAGAGAAGCCGTGCAACAACAGATGTCTGTGGTCACGCTCGGGATCGACGACGTGGCCCGCTCGAAGCGCTTCTATGCCGAGGGCTTCGGCTGGACGCCCGTTTTCGACAATGGCGAGGTCGTCTTCTACCAGATGAACGGCTTCGTCCTCGGGACCTGGCTCCGGACGGCCCTGGCGACGGATTCGGCGCGGCCTGTGGCCAATACGTCAGGCGATTTCGCCCTGGCCCACAACGTCAGCGCGCAGAATGACGTCGAGCCGCTGATGGATCGGCTGGCGGCGGCGGGCGGTGCGATTCTGCGGGCGGCGCAGGAACCGCCGCAAGGGGGCCTCAACGGCTATGTCGCCGACCCGGACGGCCACGCCTGGGAAATCGCCTTCAACCCCGCCCATCTCGCCCGAGGGCTATGTGAGCTTCGCGGACTAGGTTTCAGGGCTCGATGATCCGGGTCGGCACGACGATCCGCTGCTCGCACTGACCATAGTCATTGGCCGCCTGGGCATAGGCGCTGAGCTTCTGCACATAGGCGTTTATCGTCGCGATATAGGCGTCGAAGGCCTGGCCATAGGCGTCCATGGACGCCTCATAGGTGGTGATGACCCGGTTGCTGCAGGTGTGGCGGTGGGTCGCCTCATTGACGCAGGACGGGGTCGCCGGACGCGTGGGCTTCACCGTCCGTTCGACCGCCGGAACCTCTGGCGGGACACAGGCCGGCTCCGGCGGCGCGGCCTCCTGCAACCCGACCGCCAGAAGTGCGACTGCGATCAAACCCGATGAAATGCCCATAAGCCCCTCCACTGACCGGCGTCATCTTGCCGAGGGCGAGGCGCCGGTCAACCGTAAGGTGAAGCTTGGAAGCCCCCTACTTCTTCGGCGCGTGCTTCTGGCCGGTGCGGATACGGCCCGAGCGCGAGACCTGTCTCGCCCCGCCGCGCGCGCCCTTCTGGATCGCTACCGAGGAGCCGGCCTTCTTGGACGAGGACGCCTTCACCCCGCTGATGACGCGCGGCTTGGCGACGCGGGTCTTCTTCTGCTCCAGCGCCTTGCCGGGCAGGTGAGACTCTTCCTCTTCCTTCTTGCGCACCTTGCGGGGCGCGGTCTTGGCGTCGCCCTTGTAGCGCTCGGGGCCGGACTTGGCGCCGCCCGCCGCATAGGGGTTCTCCGAGCCGCCCTTGACCGTCAGCCGGATCGGCACGCCGGGCAGGTCGAAGCTCTCGCGGATCGAATTGGTCAGATAGCGCAGATAGTGGTCCGGCAGATTGCCGCCCCGGCTGGCGAACAGCACGAAGGTCGGCGGCCGGGCCTTGGTCTGGGCCATGTATTTGGTCTTGATGCGCTTGCCGTCCACGGCGGGCGGCGGGTGCCTCTGGGTAGCCATGGACAGCCAGTCGTTGAGGTCCTTGGTCTTGACCTTGACCGACCACAGCTCGTGCGCCTTGAGCACTGCCGGCATCAGCCGCTCGACGCCGCGCCCCGAGTGGGCCGACAGGGCGACGAAGGGCGAACCCTTCAGTTGAGGCAGCTTGTCGTCGGCCATCCGCTTCAGCTCGGCCATGCGCGCCTGCGGGTTCTCTTCCAGGTCCCATTTGGACGCGACATAGACCAGCGCCCGGCCCTCGCGCTCGACCAGATCGGCCAGCTGCAGGTCCTGGACATCGAAGGCGTTGTCCTTGTCCATGACCACGACGACGACCTCGGCGAAGGTGATGGCGCGGATGGTGTCGGCGACCGACAGCTTTTCCAGCTTCTCCTGCACCCGGGCCTTGCGGCGCATCCCGGCGGTGTCGACCAGACGGATGTTCTGGCCCTCGTATTCCCAGTCGACAGAGATGGAGTCGCGGGTGATCCCGGCCTCGGGCCCGGTCAGCAGACGGTCCTCGCCGATCAGGCGGTTGATCAGAGTCGACTTGCCGGCGTTGGGACGGCCGATGATCGCGATGCGGATCGGCTTGTCGGGCTCGTCGATCTCTTCGATGAAGATGTCGGCGCTGGCCGTGACCAGGGCGGCGTACAGGTCCGCCATCCCTTCGCCGTGCTCGGCCGAGATGGCCACCGGCTCGCCGAAGCCCAGGCTATAGGCCTCACCGACGCCGCCACCGCTCTCACGGCTCTCGGACTTGTTGGCCAGCAGGATGACCGGCTTGTCCTGACGACGCAGGCGTTCGGCGAAGATTTCGTCCAGCGAGGTCACCCCCTCGCGCGCGTCCATCATGAACAGGATGACGTCGGCGTCCTCGATGCCCGCCTCGGTCTGTTCGCGCATCCGCGATTCGAGGCTGTCGTCGGTGACATCCTCATAGCCCGCGGTGTCGATCAGGGTCAGGTCCATGTCGCCGATGTTGCCGTCGGCATAGCGACGGTCACGGGTCACGCCCGGGCGATCGTCGACCAGCGCGAGGCGCTTTCCGACCAGCCTGTTGAACAGGGTCGATTTGCCCACGTTGGGGCGGCCGACGATGGCGACCTTCAATGCCATGACTGGCCTTCTAACGTGTTTCGGGCGGAAGCGTCAGCGCCTCCGCCCGAAGAAGTGAAACAGTGGACCCTCGAAAGGTTCCTAGCGGATGCAGACCAGCTGGCCCTTGTCGTTCAGAACGTACAGCGCGCCGTTGTAGGCGGCCGGGGCGACGTAGGCCGCCGCACCCAGCTTGATCGCGGCCGTCTGGACGCCGGTCTTCGGATCGAAGGCCACGGCCTCGCCGTCGGAGTTGACCAGAATCAGGCGGTTGGAGGCCAGGATCGGACCCGACCATTCCGGATGGACGGTGTGGTCCCACCAGCCGAACACGCCGCCTTCCTTGCGGACGCGGCCGACGTTCAGGTCCTTGGTCCAGTAGACGGCGCCCGAGTCGCGGTTGATCAGGGTCAGCTCGCCCGACTTGGACACGACATAGACCACGTCGCCGGCCGGCAGGGGCGCGTTGACGCCGGCGACCGGCAGGGTCCATTTCGGCGTACCCGAGCGGATATCCATCGCCTGCATCACACCGGAATGGCTGACGGCGTAGACGAAGCCGCGCGAGACCACCGGACGGCCGGCGATGTCGCGGATTTCGGACAGGGCGCTGGTGCGGCTGGTGCGCGACAGAACCTGGTTCCAGACGGCCTGGCCGTTGGAGGCGCGAAGCGCCACCACTTCACCGGACGAGAACGGGGCCACGACCGTGTCACCGACCACCGCCGGAGACGAGGCGCGCATGATGCGGGCCGGTTCGGCGATGCCGCGATAGGACCATTCCTGCTGGCCGTTGGCGGTATTGAAGGCGATGATCTGGTTGTCGATGTCGACGACATAGACGCGCGAACCGGCGACCGTGGGCGCGCCGTGGATCGGGCTGTCGACCGGCACGGTCCAGACCACGGCGCCGGTGGCGGCGTCGAGCGCCGACATGGTGCGATAGCCCGAGGCCACGAAGACTTTGCCGCCGCCGACGGCGACGCCGCCGCCGAAGCCGCCGGTCAGGGACGAACCGCCGCCCATGCGGATGTTGAAGCCGAGAATGCCTTCGCCGCGCTCACGGCCCTCCGGCTTGACGTTGTGCTTCCACAGGACCTCGCCCGAACCGGCGTCCACGGCCGTCACGGTCGATTCGCCGTCCAGAACGAAGACCTTGCCGCCGTCAGCGACCACCGGTGCCATGACCTGGCGGGTCTTCGAGGAGCCGGCGCCGATGTCGCGCTTCCAGGCGACGGTGAAATCCGCCGCGGCAATGACGTGCTCGACCGAGTTCTCGGCGGTGCCGCCCGGCAGGGGCCAGCTGTTGGCGGCCTGAGGACCGGGCAGGAAGAAGTCGCGACCAGAAAGGGCGGCCGACGGGGCCAGCTGTTGTTCGAACTCCAGCACCGAGACGCGTTGTCCGGCGGTGGCGACGGCGGTCGGGGCCTTCTTGCCGCCGAGGCCGAAGGGCAGCATCTGGCGCTGGGCGGCGCAGGAGGCGGCGGTCACCGCCAGACCGCCGATCAGGGCGATCTTCAGGGCGCGGGTCATGTGCGTCGTCTTCAAGGCGCGATCCGTCATTGTGCGGCAGCCGGAGCGGCCGTTTGGGGTTGAGCGCCAGCCAGGGCCTGGGCCGACGGCGCGGTCACCGGCGGCAGGGCCTTCTGGGCCTTGATGATGTCGTTCACATTGGCCGCGGCGCCGGTGTCGACGGCGTCGATGCACTGCTGGGCCATCTGACGAACGGAGTCGGGGACGTCCTGGCCGAGCGTCAGCTGGACGCACAGGACGCGGGCGTCGGCAGGCTTGCCGGCCTGCAGGTTGGCCATGGCCAGGGCTTCCTGGGCGAACGGACGCATCGGGCGGCCTTCGGCGGCCAGCGGCGTCAGGCGCTTGATGGCGTCTTCGGTCGTGCCGGTGTCCAGGATGATCAGGGCGGCCTTGTAGGCGGCGGTGTCCTTGAGGATCGGATCACCCGCGGCCTTGGCGGCTTCATCGAACAGCTCGACGGCCTGGGTCAGGTTGTTGGCCTGGACGGCGAGCCCCGCGCGTTGCTGCAGGGCCAGAGCCTTATAGGCGCCGTTGCCTTCCTTCTGAGCCTCGAGGAAGGCTGCGCCGGCGCCGGCGGCATTGCCCTGCTGCAGCGCTTCGAGACCCCGGTCATAGGCCACGGAGGCCTTGTCCGCCTTGGAGTTCTGCCACGAATCCCAGCCCCACCAGCCCAGCGCGCCGATCAGGGCCAGCAGCAGGATGCCGCCGACGATCGGACCCCAGGTCAGGAAAAGGCGCTTGTATCGATCGGAGCGAAGCTCCTCCTCGACCTGCTCGAAGACATCAACCACGGAAAAGTCGCCCCAGAAAGCTAATCGGCAAAACCGCGCGGACCCTAGTGGGTCAACGTCGCTCCCGCAACGCGTCTCAACAGAAGCGCGTTATTGCGAAGCCGGCTTTTTCGAGAAGTAGGTCTCGACTTCGGCAGGAAAACGGCGGGCTTTGACGTCAGAGGCGTAACTTGCGGCCGCGCGGTCGATTTCCGCGCGCAGATCGGCGTACTTCCGGACAAATTTGGGCGTCCAGTCGAACATGCCGAGCATGTCGTTGGTCACCAGGATCTGACCGTCGCAGGCGGCCGAGGCGCCGATTCCCACCGTGGGCTTGTCGATGACCTCGGTGATCTCGCGCGCGACGCCCTCGGCCGTGCCTTCGATGACGATGGCGAAGGCGCCCGCATCGGCGGTGGCCTCGGCCTCGGCGATGACCCGCAGACGCTCATCGTCGGTCTTGCCCTTGGCCTTGAACGCGCCCTCGGTCAGCACCGCCTGGGGCCGCAGGCCGACGTGGCCCATGACCGGGATGCCGCGCTGGACCAGATAGGCGATGGTCTCCGGGACGGTGGGGCCGCTTTCCAGCTTCACCCCTTGCGCCCCGGTCTCCTTCATCATCCGCGCGCAGTTTTCGTAGGCGATTTCCTTGCCGCCCTCGTAGGAGCCGAACGGCATGTCGACCACGACCATGGCCTTCTTCGAGCCCCGCATGACCGCCTGGCCATGCAGGATCATCATCTCCATGGTCACGCCGACGGTGTTGGGCAGGCCGTGCACCACCATGCCGACGCTGTCGCCGACCAGCAGCAGGTCGCAGTGATCGTCCAGAAGCGCCGCGGTCGGGGCGTCATAGGCGGTCAGGCAGACGATCGGCTCGCCGCCCTTTCGCTTCATGATGTCCGGGGCGGCGAGACGGCGGACCGTTTCCTGCTTCTGGCTCGACATGGGGTTACGCTTCCTGGGACAGTTTCATCACACCGGCGGCGGCCAGCGCGATCAGCGCTGCCGTCGCGATCCAGAATAGCTGCATTCCACTCATCGACCCAAGCGACACATTCGCGAGGCCAACCTGGTCCAGCAACGACTGGACCGCGTTCTCGGTCCCGGCGCTGGCCGCCTGCAACCCCTGCCCCAGCGCCCGGCCGGCGACCGGCGCATCGCTGGAGGCGAAGTTGATGTTGACGTGCATGGCCTGATTGACCGCGACCGCTCCGCCGACCAGCCCCGCCAGGGTCAGGGCCAGGGTCCGGACGCGCGAGCTCGAAGCCAGCCTGGCCTCCACATCGGCGACGAACAGCGGCGCATCGGCCATGTGCGGGGTTCGGGCGAACAGGCGCTCGATCTCGGGATCGAACTCATCAACCGACATGCGAAGCTCTCCCGGAGAGTGGCGGTTCCGGCCGAAGCCGGGCGCGGAGTTTATCCAGACCACGTTTGACATGAGACTTCACCGTACCAAGCGGCAGATTCATGGCGGCCGCGATTTCGGGATGGGACATACCCGCCCCGTGACAGAGAGAAACGCACAGCCGCTCGGTCTCGTTCAGCGACTTGAGCGCCTCGTCGAGGTCGACCAGTCCGGGCGTGTCGATCGTCGGCGCGACCTCTTCCGTCTCGATTTCCGAGACATAGCGGGCGTCCTTCGACTTCCGCTTCAGATAGAGCCGCGCGGCGATCCGCTTGACCCAGGCGGCGAAGGTGCCCTCGCCCCGAAACTCGGAGCACCGCTGGAAGGCGGTCAGAAAGGCGTCCTGGGCCACGTCGTCGGCCTCGGCGGCCTGGGCTCCCATGCGACGCAGCAACGCACGGACGGCGGAGCCGTGCCGACGCACCAGCTCGCCGAACTCCCGCCGCCCGCCCGCCGCCGCGAGGGCGGCGAGCTCCACGTCATGGAAGTCCATCAGGGACTTGGTCATTACAGTTTCCCCCTGTCGTGACCGGCTCTCAGTCCTTGTTCTTGTTGAAGAAGCTCAGGACCAGGAAGGCCAGACCGACGGTCGTCGGGATGCAGGCGATGCCCAGCAGGCCATTGCCGATATGCTCGGGGCCGTCCCAGCCGTCGTGGCTCCAGCCCAGCTCACCGACCAGACCGAAGGCGGCGATACCGATGCCGACAGCCAGCCAGATGATGCCCCGGCGGATGTCGCGGGTGCGCGACGGGACGTTCTTGGTGGCCTCGCGGCCCATGGCCTCGATGACTTCGGGCGGCAGCGGCTGGCCCTTGTCGATGGCGGCGCGGACCGTTGCCTGGAGCTCCCGGCGCTCGCGGCTCTTGAAGTAGCCCGGGCCGAGGATGATGGCGGTGATGGCGGCAAAGACCGTGAAGACGATCAGGATGGGCGTCATGTCCATGGTGTAACCCCTGTTTCAAACTGGCGACCGGAGCGTGATGTCCCGGCCTTCTGATAACAAGAGGCGCGGCCGAGGCCGTACGGATGCGTCTTTCGACGTGAAACTTTCGTAAGGCGGCGGACAGGCCTAAACCGGCCGCCTCGAAGGAGGATCGCCATGCTGAACCGTCGCACCCTGCTGACCGGGATGACAGCCGCGCCCCTCGCCTCTCCGACCTGCGCCTGTGTCACGGCCCCAGCCCCGGCCGGGTCCGGTGCGACCCTGACCTTGGCCACCTTCAACATCTGGCACAATCAGGGCGACTGGCCGGCCCGCCTGCCGCTGATCGTCGAGGTGTTGAGGGCGCAGGACGCAGACGTCATCGCGCTTGAAGAGGTGCTTCAGGACGCCGCCGTGGGCCTGCCCAACCAGGCCCAGACCCTCGCCGAGGCGCTGGGCTATCAATGGATCTTCCACTCGGTCGATGACGAGGCCAGGCCCAGGCGGTACGGCAACGCCATTCTCACGCGCCTGCCGATCATCGCCAGCGACTGGAAGAAGCTGGAGCCGCTCGACGACTACCGCACCGCCATCCGGCTGCGGGTGGCCAAGGGCGGTGCTCCGATCGACCTGGTCGTCACCCATCTGGCCTGGCAGGATGACGCAGGCCCCGTGCGGGCGCGCCAGATCGGCGACCTTCTGGCCTGGCTGCCGCAGGACGGAACCCCGCTGGTGGTGATGGGAGATTTCAATGCGACGCAGGAGGACAGCGGCCTCGCGGTTCTGACCGGTCCCGACTATTTCAGCGCCCTTCCGCGCGGGTCTGTGGCGACCACTCTCAAGCCCGCCAAGGGACACCCGAACCGGGTCATTGACCACATCTTCGCCCGCGCCGACGCCTTCGCGCCGGTCAGCGCCCGGGCATTCGCCACCCAGTCCGTCGGCGGCGAATACGCCTCGGACCATTTCGGCGTGTCGGCGACCATCCGCCTGCGGCAGGGTCAGGCCCGGCGATAGTCCCGCAGGGTCCTGACCAGCCAGAGCGCCGTCGCCCCGGTCACCCCGACGACCGCCAGCGCGGGCAGCAGGTCCGGGGTCGCCGCCCCCGCCTGTTCCAGCATCCGCGCAGCCTCGGGCCCCAGGGGCTGCAGCCCCCACAGTCCCGCCGCCGCCGCCACGGCCAGAGGAATCATGGCCGCGATCCGGGCCCAGAACCGCCGCATGGCGATCCGCTGGACCATCCGGGCCTCGAAGGCGAAGTCCCGCGCCGGGGGCGTTTCTGCGGCAAACAGGGCGGCCATCTTATGTTCAGGCGTCATCGGGTCCTCCGAGCGCTTTCAGGAGTTTCGCCCGTCCGCGCAGAACATGCGACTTCACCGTGCCCAGGGGCAAGCCCAAAGCCTCGGCCGCCTCGGCGTTGGAGAAGCCGTCGGCGAGGCACAGAGCCACACAGGCCCGCACATCGGGGGCCAGTTTGCCCATGGCCGCCGCCATGGCCATCCGGTCGGTATGTGAGACCCCGGCGGGAGTCTCCACCGCGTCCAGCCAGTCGCGATCCCGCCGGGCGCCGCGCTGAGCGCTTCTGATCCGGTCCTGGGCCCGCCGCCAGGCGATGCCCAGAAGCCAGGATCGCACGCCATCCGGATCCTTCAGCGACCGCATCGAGCGCCAGGCGGCCAGGAAGGTTTCCTGGGCCACATCGTCCGCCTCGGCCCAGCCGCCTCCAAGCGTGCGGCGCAGGAAGGCGCGCACCACCGCCTGGTGCCGCTGGACCAGCCGCCCGAAGGCCGCGTCGGATCCGGCCCGGGCGGCCCGCGCCAGATCGCCGTCCGTTACGATAGACATCCCCCTGCCCCGTTCTGATCAGGGTCAGAGCCTCGGCCGCTGGAACAACAGGGCGTTGATCAGCGACCAGACCGCCACCGCCGCCATCACCATGGACACGATCACAAAGGCGCCGCTGTCGCGGTCGATGTTCATCCAGGCGCCGATGCCGAAACCCGCCGACAGGATCGCGAACAGCCCGACCAGCGACCAGTAGTGGGCCGGCGTCCGCTCACGCCGCGCCTCCCGCTCGTCTCCGTCCAGCTCCAGCGGCATGTCCAGCTGTTTGAGCAGGGCCTCCGGCGGCTCCATCCCCTTGTCCGCATAGCTGCGGATCAGGTCCATCATCGCCTTCTGCTGGCGCAGCTTCAGCCAGCTCTGGAAGGCCGCATAGATCATCCCGCCGACCGGAAAGATCAGCCACCAGAACGAATAGAAGAAGTGTTCCATCGTCTCATTCCCATCGCGCCGGGCCCATCGCCCGCGCTTTCAAAGGGTAGTCGGCGCCGGACGCGGCATTGGATGCAGCCCGGCGACAGTCGCGCCGAATTTATCATCGAACGCCGGTCTGAACCTCGATAACCGTCCGCTTACGGTCAAGGCTGATCGCCTGAAACGCCGCCGTGGCGCGGCCTCAAGGGAGGATTGCGATGCTTCTGCCCCAGCTTTCGGCCCTGGGCTGGTTCCACACCCTGGGCAGCCTGCCCGCCGTCCCGCTCGCCCTCTATATGCTGATCCGTCAGGGCCGGGTGACGCCCGAGGCCGCAATCGGCAAGGCATGGCTGGTCTTCATGTTCATCGGGGCGATCTCGGGCGTTCTGGTGATCAAGGACGCGCCGGGCGTGGCCATCTCGATCCTCAGCCTCGGCTCCCTGACCGTCGGCTCCACGGTGCACAAGGCGACCTTCCTGGGCCGCCACCGCGACTGGATCCAGACCGTGGCGCTCAGCACCGCCGTCTTCACCCTGTTCCTGCCCAGTGTGACCGAGACCCTGACCCGCCTGCCCGCCGGCCATCCGGTCGCGGCCAGCCCGCAGGCGCCGCTGGTCGTCGCTTTCCAGCTCAGCCTCGTCGTCGTCCTGATCGTGGGCGTGACACTACAGTTGATGTTCCTCAAGCGGCCGACACCGGCTACGGTCGTGGCCTGATTTAATCTCGAGGAGTTTCGCATGTCCCAGGTCACCTATCGCATCGTCGAACACGACGGCGGCTGGGCCTACAAGCTGGGCGAGACCTTCTCCGAAACCTTCCCCGACCACGACAGCGCCCGCGCCGGCGCGGTGCGCGCCTCGCGTGAGCAGCGCTCGCCCGACGAAACGGCCTTCATCGAATACGAGAACACCTCGGGCCAGTGGATCACCGAACGCGCCGACGGCCACGACCGCCCCGAGACCAGCGTCGAGGGCTAGCCCCTAACCCAGGGCGGCCGCGTAAACGTCCGGCTTGAAGCCGACGATCCGACGGTCGCCCAGGTCCAGCACCGGCCGCTTGATCATCGACGGCTGGGCCAGCATCAGTTCGATGGCCTTGTCGGGGTTCAGATCGACGCGATCCGCGTCCGGAAGCTTTTTGAACGTGGTTCCGGCCCGGTTCAGCACCGTCTCCCAGCCATGCTCGGCGACCCACCGCTCCAGCGAGGCCCGGTCGATCCCGGCCTTCTTGTAGTCATGGAATTCGAACGCCACCCCGTTCGCCCCCAGCCAGTCCCGCGCCTTCTTGACGGTGTCGCAGTTGGGGATTCCGTACATGGTGGCGGTCATCTGAAGCTCCTGAAGGCCGGTGGCCTTTAGGACAGGACGCCCGCCCGCGCCACCCGGTCGCTCACGCCGCTGTCAGGGAACCACGCCGGTCACGGGTCCGACGCCGTCGCCTTCATCCCTGTCCTTGAGCGGAATGACGCGATCAGGCCGCTCGAGGGCTTCGACGTCCTTTTCCAGTTCCTGGGCCTCACGCTCGATTTCGGCATTTCGGGTCTGAGGGGTCGGGTCGGTCATAAGAGTCTCCTGTCATTCCACAACCCTCGGGGCTTCCGATCCGTTCCTGCACACCGCGTTCTCTGGATTTCATTTAACTGATCGGTTATATACCATCCTTCCAACGACAAGGAGGACGCCCCATGCCCGCCGTCAGTTTTTCCCGGAACAAGATCACCCCCTTCCTCTGGTTCGACAGCCATGCGGAAGAGGCCGCGCGCTTCTATGCCGGCCTGTTCGAGGATTCGCGGATCGTCAGCGCCAGTCCGATGATGGTCGAGTTCCAGCTGGCGGGTCAGAGCTTCCTGGCCCTCAACGGCGGCCCGCGCTTCCCCTTCACCGAGGCGGTTTCCCTCTATGTCTCGTGCAAGGATCAAACCGAGGTCGACCGGCTTTGGGACGCCCTGACCGCCGACGGCGGGGCCGAGAGCCAGTGCGGCTGGCTCAAGGACAAATACGGCCTGTCCTGGCAGATCATCCCCGAGGCCCTGCCCCGCTATATGCAGGACCCGGATCGGGCCAGGGCCGAGCGCGCCATGCAGGCCATGCTGAAGATGCGCAGGATCGTGGTCGCCGACCTCGACGTCGCCGCGGCCGGCTAGGGCTTCAGCGGCCAGCGCCCGATGTGTTCGTGCACCCCCTGCCCCAGCAGGCTGCGCACCAGCACCAGCTCCCGCACCGTCCATGAGATCGGCGCGATGGGATCGGGTTCGATGATCGGGTCGTCGTAGAGCAGGGTCACGTGGGGCGTGAAGGCGCCCGCCGTCTTCACCCCCTGGCTGGCCAGCGCCAGCCCCACGGCGGCACGGTAGGCTTGCAGGTCGGCGAGCCCCGCCTCGCTTCCCTTCAGAATGAAGGGCCGGTTCTTCGGCCGTCCGGCGAAGCTGGTCGCATGGTCGAAGGTCACCTCGAACGGTTCCGCCTTCATGCCCTCGGCGGCGGCCGTCGCCTTGCGCACGAGATCGTTCGGCAGGCCCGGAAAGTCGCCGAGATGGAACAGGGTCACATGCAGCCGGTCCACGGCGTGGACCTTGCTCTTCATCCCGTGCTTGCGTTTCAGATCCTCGCCCAGCGCCGCGATCCGTTGGGCTGTCGCGGCGTCGGGGAAGAGGCCGAAGAATAGCCGGTCGGTCAGGGCCCTGGGCGCCTCGGCCTCTCCAAACAGGTCGGCGGTGTCAGGCATGGAAAAATCCTCCGGGGTCAGCCGTCGTTTTGGCCTTCCGCCCGCCGGATGTCGAGATCAAAACGTGAACGCCCGCCCATCGACATGCGCCCACCACGCATCGCGGCCGGCGAAATCCCCGCCCCCGTCCCAGCACGCCCCGACATAATAGGTGAAGGGAACGCCCGGCTGGACCTCGGCGAGGATCAGATAGTTGTCGAAGTCGTCGACGAAGCCGACCACCGACTTCGGATCAACCAGCACCGAAATCCCGATCGAGCCCGGCGCGGCCTCGGGCCCCCAGACGTCCAGACGGCCCCTTTCCTTTTCGCGCCGGATGTTGTTCGCCCGGGTCGCCGGTCGACGGCGCGCGATGCCGATCCCCACCGTCAGAGGCTCCGCCGTGTCCGAGGTCAGGGTCGAGGTGATGCGGTTGAAGTTGGACCCCATCGGCAGTTCAACACGGCGCGTCTCCGACACCTTGCGGATCACATCGACCGGCCAGGGGGCATAGTCGACCTCGAACCGCGCCGCGTCGCCTCCGGTGTCAAGGATGCGGTAAGTCGCGAAATTGCGCGAGGTCCACAGCTTGTTGTCGTACCAGACGCCGAGGCCGCCGCAGCCGCGACTGCCCCCGACCTCATAGAAGTCCAGCCCCTCGCCGTGATCGACGTGATAGCTGCCGCTGGCCATCTGGCGCTGCATGAAGGGGACGCGCGTCTTCTTGCCCCAGACATCGACGCCAGATCCCGACGGCGGCTCCTGCGCCTGCAGGGCCGGGCCATAGATGCGGTGGGCGATCCTGTCATTCTCCCACCAGAGGTCGTCGAACCGTTCGGGCGCGAAATGCACCACGGCGCGCGGCGTCGGGTCCTCGGGCGGCGCAAGCGGCGCCGCCGGCTCATGCGCTGTTTGAGCGACCACCGGCGTCGCGGCGGCGCCCAGCAGGCTTCCGCCCAGAACGACGCGTCGGTTCAGGTCTACCAATTGAACATCGTCCCGTCCTGAAGCCGGTTCACCGGCAGATAGGCGCGGCTGTAGGGATGGCGCGCGGCCAGCCCCTCGTCCAGATCGACGCCCAGACCCGGCGCGTCGCCGGGGTGCAGCATGCCGTCCTCGAAGCCGTAGTTGTGCGGGAAGACCGCGTCCGTCTCCGGCGTATGGCGCATATATTCCTGAATGCCGAAATTCGACGTCGACAGACCGAAATGCAGGGCCGCCGCCATCGACACCGGCGACAGGTCCGTCGCCCCGTGGCAGCCGGTCTTCACATGATAGAGGTCGGCCAGGGCTGCGATCCGGCGCAGATGAGTCAGGCCGCCGGCGTGCACCACCGTCGCCCGGATGAAGTCGATCAGCCCCTCCTCGATAAGTGTCTTGCAGTCCCAGATGGAGGAGAAGATCTCACCTACGGCCAGAGGGGTGGTGGTGTGGTCCCGGATGGTGCGGAAGCCCGCCTGATGCTCGGCGGTGACCGCGTCTTCCAGCCAGAACGGCCGATACGGCTCCAGATCCTTGCCCAGCCGCCCGGCCTCGATCGGGGTCAGCCGGTGATGCACGTCGTGCAGCAGCTCGACGTCCCAGCCCAGCTCGGCCCGCGCTGCCTTGAACAGCTGCGGCACCATCCGCAGATAGCGCGGCGTCGACCATTCGTTCTCGGTCGGCAGGGCGGCGTCGGCCGGCTCGTAGAACATCTTGTCGCGCGACACGCCGTAGGTGCTCTTCAGCCCCGGCACGCCTGACTGCAGCCGGATGGCGCGATAGCCGAGATCGCGATAGCGGATCGCCTCCTGCACCGTCTCCTCGATCGTGGCGCCGTTGGCGTGGCCATAGACGGTGACCCCGTCACGGCAGGCGCCGCCCAGCAGCTGGTACAGCGGCAGGCCCGCGATCTTGGCCTTGATGTCCCACAGGGCGACGTCGACGGCGGCGATGGCGGTCATCCCGACCGGTCCGCCACGCCAGTAGGCGCCGCGGTACAGATACTGCCACATGTCCTCGATCCGGTGCGCATCCTTGCCGATCAGCAACGGGCAGACGTGCTCGGTCAGATAGGCGGCGACCGCCAGTTCGCGCCCGTTCAGGGTCGCGTCGCCCAGGCCGTACACGCCCTCGGCCGTGGTGATCTTCAGGGTGACGAAATTCCGCCCCGGCGAGGTGATCACCACCTTGGCGTCGACGATGGGCGAAGCCATCCGCGCAGCGGACACCGACGAAGCGTTTTGGGGAGCAGCGGCGAGGGAACGGTCGGTCATCTCAGTCACATCATACGCGGTTTGGGAGGAAACATGTCAGCCGGCCCGGCCCACTGGCCTGACCCTTCGCAGCGTCGTAGAAGAATGCGGCATGACCACATCCACCGCCGACACCCGAAAACTTTACCAGCAGGTCGCCACCTCGGTCGCCGCGGGCATCGCCGCCGGCCAGTATCTGGTGGGCACGCGCCTGCCGTCCGAACGCGACCTTGCCGAGGAGTTCGGCGTCAGCCGGCCCACGGTGCGCGAGGCGATGATCGCGCTTGAAATCCGGGGTCTGGTCGAGGCCCGTCCGGGCTCGGGCATCTATGTCACCGAGGCGGGGCCCGCGAACGGCGGCCCGGCGCCCGAGCTGGACATCGGCGCCTTCGAACTGACCGAGGCGCGCCGCCTGTTCGAGGGCGAGGCCTGCGCCCTGGCCGCCGGCGTCATCACCGATGCGGAGCTGGCCGAGCTCGAGGTCATCCTCAAGGACATGGTCGGCGAGAACACCCTGACCACGGCCATCGGCGAGCACGCCGACCGCCGCTTCCATGCCACCATCGCCCGGGCCACGCGCAACGCGGCCATCGTCATGGTGGTCGAGAACCTGTGGGACCTGCGCTACCGCTCTCCCCTGTGCGCCGCCATGCTGGGCCGCGCCCGTCAGGTCGGCGTCCGTCCCCTGATCGAGGATCACCGCGAAATCCTCGACGCCCTGATCGCGCGCGATCCGGCCGCGGCCCGCGGCGCCATGCGCGCCCACCTCGGCAGGGTCATCGACGGCCTGCTGACCGCCACCGAACTGGACGCCCTGGAGCGCACCCGTTCCGACGTCGAGGCCCGGCGTCAGGACATCGCGCGCCGCACCGCCATCTGATCCCGCCCTACGGCCCATAGGGCGGCACGCGCAGGTTCAGGTCGATCTCGGCGTTGCGCTCCTGATAAAGGGCCGCCTTCGCCGCCAGCCCCGGATCGCTCCAGGCCCATGCGCCGCGCTGAAGCACTTCGTACAGGCCTGAGGTCTCGGTCTTGTCGAGTTCGGGGTAAGGCCATTCCGCCTCCCTGCCCGCCCAGCCGGCGACGAAGTTGGTGGCGCTCCGCAGCGACCGTCCGTCTTCCGTCTGGAAATTCCACAGATCGACGCCGACGCACTGACCCAGCTGGGCGATGTCGAAGGCCGCCGTCAGGGTCCAGGTCGAGTAGTGCAGCGACCGGGTCCGGGCCAGTTCCTGCGGCAGGCTGCCGTCAGCGGCGATCTGGGGCGTCAGCCGCTGGGCGCCGACCCGGCCGATGACCGTCTTCGCCACATCGTCCATCCCGGCATAGAGAGCGAACTCCGAGATCAGGAGGTCGTAATAGACGCCGTGGTTGTTGGTCGCCGCCTTCTCGGCGCGGCCGATCGGGCTGGTGGCCATCCAGTGGACCAGGTCGGCGAACCAGTCGCGCAACCCCGCCCGCTCGGCGTCGGTCAGGCTGGATGAGGTATCCAGCAGCCCCAGCCCCTCGACCACCCGCACCAGCCGATAGGCGTCGATCACCCCCTCGGCCCGGCCCGACACGAGACCCGGCACGGCCTGGCCGTGGTTCAGGTTGGGGTTCATCTTCGTCTCGGGCGCCAGGAACCAGACCCGAAGGAATTCAGCGGCCTTGGCCGCATAGCGCTCATCGCCGGTGAAGTAATACGCCAGCGACAGGGCCTGAACGTCGCCGCTCATCGCCTCCAGATCGGTCAGGTCGAAGGCGTTGGTGTCCCGCTCGGGGTTCATATGGCCGTCGCGGCGCATATAGGGCTTGCCATCAGGCCTGGAAGGATCGGGCCACCAATAGGGCCCCATGCTCATATAGTCGTGCCTGTCGCCGCTGGCGGGGGTCTGGGTCTTGTCGACCACCGTATAGGGGCCGCGCGTCAGGGCGGCGTCGGCGCGGGCCAGCATGGCCGCCCGGGCCGGCTGCAAGGCCGGATCGGTGGCATAGCGCGCCTTCACCGCCGTCAGCCAGTCAGGCCGCCACAGGAAGGTGCGGCGACCGCCGAACGCCTCGGCATAGCCGCTGGAGCCTTCGCACACCGGAGCCGCAGAAGACGCCTGGGCAGCGGCCGGCTGGGTCGCCAGCAAAGTCCCGAAGGCCAGAATGGAAACGAGAGAACGCATCGGGACAGGTCCGGAAAATCGGACCCGCGACAGCCGCGAAGCCGTCGCGGGTCATGGGGATCAATAGCGGAAGCGGACGCCGAAATAGTACTGCGGGTTGCTCTCGCTGACCTCGGTGATGGCGTCTTCGCCGGGCTTGTACATGATGTCCCGTTCGTTGGTGACGTTCAGCGCCTGGGCCTTCAGCTGGATGTTGTCGGTCAGGTCGTACTGGGCCGACAGGTTCAGATAGCCCGAGCCGCGAACGCTGCGGTTGGTCGACGAGTTGGGCTTGGAATAGTCCGAGCGGTAGCGGTACGAAGCCCGCAGCGACAGGCCGGCGCCCTCCCAGAAGATCGAGCCGGTGAAGTTGTTCTTCGACAGGCCGCGCAGATTGGCCGGATCGACATAGGGGGCGACGGTCGAGGGGTCGGGGAATTCGAAGTCCGCCTCGGCGTAGTTGTAGCCCGCCGTCGCGCCCAGGCCCGACCACAGTCCCGGCAGGAAGCTGAAGACGTAGTTGCCGGTGATCTCGAAGCCGTAGAGGTGACGCGTCTCGGGGTCGTTGGCCGGCGCCACGGCGTTGAACGTCACCTCCGACCCGTTGGCGATGATCGAGGTGGTGTAGGGCTGGACCGCGTCGAAGGCCGCGTTCTTGATCCACTTGTAATAGGTGGCGAACGAGAAGACGGCGTCGCGGCTGGGATACCATTCCAGCGAGGTGTCCAGGTTCCAGCTTTCCAGCGGCTTCAGGTTCGGATTGCCTGTCGTGGAGTTGGCCAGAACGCCCTGAACCGTGGTCGCGGTCGCATCGACCACCGGGGTGATGCCGACGTTGAACTCCTCGATGCCCACCCGGGCGATGGCCTTGGACGCGCCGAAGCGCAGCTTGGTCCGGTCGTTCAGGTCGAAGTTCAGGTTGAAGCTGGGCAGCAGGTAGTCGTACTCGCCCGAGCCCGAGACCTCCGAAAGCGTGCCCGGAACTGTCACGATGGTCGCCGCCGAGCCGGCCACCGACGGAGTCACCGTCACCGCCGAGCGATAGCCGCGCGAGTCGACCGTGGTGTGGACATAGCGCAGGCCGGCGTTGCCGCTGAACGGAATGCCGTTCAGCTCCGAGCCGAAGGTGGTCATCAGATAGACGGCGCTGATCGTCTCGGTGACGTCGGTGTCTTCCGGACCGCGCGAGTCGGTCAGCAGCGGGTTGGAGTCCCGACCGGTATAGGTGTTGAACAGGCAGTCATTGTTGAACTGGGCCCACGAATGAATGTTCGTGCTGGACTGGCTCATAAAGTCGCTTGAGCCGAAGGGCACGCGGCAGTTGGCGTTGGCCTGGGCCACCAGCTGCGCCGCCGTCAGGCCGTCGCGGGCGATCGGGATGGCGACGTCGACGTTGTTGTTGGCGTCGGTCTTGCGCTGGTGCTCGGAGACGCGGGCCCCGGCCGCCACGGAGCGGAAGAAACCCTCGCCCAGCTGATAGGTCCCGTCGATCCGCGCCGCGGCGATCTCGTCGTGCCGGTCGGTGACCAGGCGATAGCGGGCGTAGTTGGTGTTGGACGCCGGAACCGCAGTGATGAAGTTGGCCGGATCGTTGATGTCGAAGCCGATGAAATTGACCGTCGGAACCACATCGTCGAGGCCGCTCAGCTCATAGACCACCCGACGCGACGAGCGCATGTTGGTGGCCTTCTGCAGCTCGGTGCGCACCGATTGCGAATAGGACAGGTCGGTCGTGACCGTCAGCCGGTCGCCGCTGTATTTCGCTGCGAAGCCGCCGCCGATGTACTCCTCCTCGCGCAGCCGGTCTTCCAGCTGGATTTCGACATTGGAGTTGCCGCGATAGGAGATCAGGGCGCCGTCGCTGAAGCCCTCGCCGCCGCCCAGTTGGCCCCCGACGATCAGGGGCTGGATGCCGCGCGCGGCCTCGGTGATGGCCAGGATGTTGCGGTTCTCGAGACTGCTGCGGTTCGAGTACTGACCGTCCAGGGCGAAGTCCAAACGGTCGTTCGGACGCCATTGCAGGGCGCCGATCAGGCCGTCGCGGATCTCGCTGGTCGTCTTCTGCTGGAAGGCGCGCGAGGTTGTGGCGAAATAGAGCGGGACCTCGGCCGTGCCCGCCCGGTTGGCCGCGCTCAGGGTCGAGCGCATGGCGCAGTTGAAGCTGGAGCCCGCGGCCGTCTGCGCCGCCGCCGTGCCGGTGATCAGGTTCGGATTGATCGCCGAGGTGTTGCAGGGAATGAAGGCGGAGTTGGTGGTGTAATAGTCCTCGGGCGAGGCCTGGTCCTGATGCTGGTAGCCCAGGCTCACCCCGATGTCGCCGATGGCGGTGTCCCGCCAGCGGTTGGTCACCGAGATGTTGGCGCGATAGCCGAAGCCGTCACGGCCAGTCGCGGCGTCCTCCTTCTCCTGATAGACGCCCCGGTATTCGGCCTGGATGCGCGGACGGGCGTCCAGCGGGCGGATGGAGCGCAGGTCGATGACGCCGGCGATGCCGCCTTCGGGGAAGTCGGCCTGCTGGGTCTTGTACACCAGGACGCCGTTCACAAGCTCGGACGGGAACTGCTGGAAGGCGACCGAACGGTCCGGACCGGCGGTCGAGACCTCGCGGCCGTTGAAGGTCGAGAAGCTGAGGGTCGGCCCCAGGCCCCGCACCGACAGCTCGTTGGCGTTGCCCTTGAACCGGTCGGCGGTGACGCCCGTGATCCGCTCCAGCGTATCGCCGACGGAGTTGTCCGGCTGGGAGCCGATCTCGTCATTGACGATGGCGTCCACAATCGTCGCCGAGTCGCGCTTCACAGCGATGGAGCTGCGCTGGGTGGCGCGGATGCCGGTCACCACGACGTCCCCGACCTGGGCGCTGGGCTCGGGCGCGGTCTGCTGCGGCGTTTCGTCGGCTGCCGGAGCCGGCGCGGTCTGCGCCAGAACCGGCACGGCGAACAGCGTCGCGGCCGAGGCGAGCAGCATCGCCCGCGTAAGGGTCTTGGACTTGGCGGTCATGGTGTATTTCCCCTGCCTGATGTTTCCCGCACCCGTGGACCGGGCGACGTTATGCGAACAGGCTAGACCGAAACTGACACCGGTGACAAGATTGGCCTGACCAAAAAGAATGAACCGGGCTAGCCACATGGTCCGGTCAGGGAGAAAGACGATGAGGATCAGAGGGTGGAGTTTTGCGGCGCTGGCGATGTCCGGCGCACTGTTGGGAACGGGAGCCTGTGCAGGCGGACCGGCCGGTTCGGCGGCAGTTCAATCCACGACGACGCCGCGCGACGCCGCCGTCCTGGCCCAGGCGCGGCGAGTCGCGGACTGGCAACTGGCCCATATGGACGCCTTCGACTACGTCGGCGCCTTCCGCGACCAGACCGCCGATCCGATCGACTGGATCCAGGCGACCTTCTGGGCCGGCCTCGCCGATTTCACCGACGCCACGGGCGACGCCGCCTATGCGAAGGCTATAGAGGATCACGGCGAGGCGGCGCACTGGGGCTTCGGCTCGCGCCCGCGCCACGCCGACGCCGACGCCATCGGCCACAGCTGGATCTGGGCCGCCGGACGGGTCGAAGGCGGAGCCCGCGCCGCGCGCCTGGCCCCTCTCCGCGCCCGCTTCGACGCCATCCTCGCCGCGCCCAGCGACGCCGCCATGACCTTCGACGAGGGCCGCGGTGAACGCCCCTGTCAGGTCCGCTGGTGCTGGAGCGACGCCATCTTCATGGCCCCGCCGGTCTGGACTGAACTGTCTGAAATCACCGGCGATCCGAAGTACCGCCGCCATTCCGAGCGCGAACTGAACGCGACGATCGAGGCCCTCTACGACCGCGACGATCACCTCTTCTACCGGGACAGCCGCTTCATCGGTAAGCCGAACTCGGCGGGCCACAAGGTGTTCTGGAGCCGGGGCAACGGCTGGTCCTACGCCGGGCTCGCCAAGGTGCTGCAGTCTCTGCCCGCCGACGATCCGGCCCGCGCCGGTTATGAGACGATCTTCCGCCAGATGTCCGAACGGCTGATCGGGCTGCAGGGCGCCGAGGGCTATTGGCCCGTCTCCCTGCTCGACGCCGGCGGCCCACCGGAGACCAGCGGCACCGCCTTCTTCGTCTACGGCCTGGCCTGGGGCGTTAACGCCGGGGTGCTGGACCGGGCGACCTACAGCCCTGCCGTCGCGAAAGGCTGGGCCGCCCTGTCGCGCGCCGTCCAGCCCGACGGCCGCCTCGGCTGGGTGCAGCAGGTCGGCTATGCGCCCGACCATGTCGCCGCCTCCGACACCCAGCTTTACGGCTCCGGCGCCTTCCTGATGGCCGCCTCGGAAGTGTCGCACAGGAGCGACTGGTAAGCGCGATTGACAAATTGGCCTGACCAATCCAGCCTGATCCCGTTCCTTCCCAGGGACAGTTCTCTGGCGGGCGCGGCTGTCGTCGCTCCCGCCCTTTTCCTTTCCGATTCAGGGACCGGCCGATGCACCGTATCCTCCTCTCCGGCGTGGCCGCCGCCTGTCTGCTGACCGGTACGGCCTGCGCGACGACGCCGCCGCAGGCCTCCGTCGCCTCACCAGCGGAAGCCTCGCGAGGCCCCGTCTACCGCGACGTCGCCCCGATGAACCGCACGGTCGAGACCCGCATCACGCCCCAGGTCGAGGCCCTGCTCGAGCAGCTCCGCGCCGACGGCCGCGACTACACGCTGGACGGTGTCGCCGTCTTCGAGTCCCACGACAAATTCCTGCCCGGCAAGATCGCCATCGCCATGGCCCATGTGCTGAGCCAGACGCCGCGCACCGACCCGAACTTCCCCGAATACCTGTCCAGCTTCCGCCGCCTGGCCGATCTGACCGTCGACGATCCCAACGACAGCTGGGGAATCTACTACTATGTCTCAGCCCTGCACGAGCTTCAGGTCGCCGGCCTGCTGGACGAGGCGGTCAGCCCCGAGACCCTGGCGAAGCTGCGCACGCAGCTGGACTGGCGCCGGTTCGTGCGGACGTCGGACCTCACCCTGATCGACCTGCCCAACAACTATTTCGGCGTGGCGTTCAGCATCGCCCGGCTGCGCTATCTGCTGGGCTGGGAGGATACCAGCGCCAGCGAGGCCCTGCTGGCCAAGACGCTGGACCATTTCCGCGAGTACTCCGGTCAGTACGGCTTCGCCGACGAGACCAACGGCGACGGCCGCTTCGACCGCTACAGCGTCCTGCTGATCGGCGAGATCGCCCAGCGCTTCATCGAGACCGGCGTTGCCCCGCCGCCCGAGGTCAAGACCTGGCTGCGATCCTCGGTCGACCTGATGCTGCCCCGGCTGAACCTGCGTGGCGAGGGCTTCGAATACGGCCGCAGCATCGGGACCTATGGCGAGACGGCCTTCCTCGAGGTCCTGACCGCCGCCGCCTCGCTCGACGTCCTGACCAATCAGGAGAAGGCCATGGCCTATGCCTTCTCCTCGCGCGTCGCCGCCCGCTATGCCGACTTCTGGCTGGATCCGACGACCGGCTCGGTCAATCTGTGGGATCACGGCCGCAAGACCGACGCCTATCGCGGCAAACACCGGATCCTGGGCGAGAACCTCAGCCTCGCGCACCAGCTGCTCTACACCAACGCGATCTGGAACCGGCTGGGCTATCATGACGCCACCCCCGATCCGGGCTTCGAGAACTGGCTTGGCGCCCTGCCCCGCAGCCAGACCAACTGGTTCGCCAGGGGAGAGTATGACCGGCTGCTGGTCACGTATCGCGACGGTTCGCGGGTCATCGGCTTGCCGCTGATCAACGGCGGTAACGGCCAGCATATGAACACCCCCTATTTCCCGATCCCCTTCTCGCCGGGCGTTCTGGCCGGGGCGGCGGACGAGACCTGGCCGCAGTTGCTGCCACGCCTGACCCTGTCGGACGGCTCGGTGCTGCAGCCGCTCGCGTATTTCACCCATGCCGAGGTCACGACCGAGGGCGACCGCACCGTGGTCACCTACCGCCAGTCGAAGCTCGACCGGATGGGCCAGCCCGGCCCGGTCGCCGACGATCGCGTCAGCGTCTCGACCCGCTATGTGCTGGAGCCCGGTCGCATTACCCGCACCGACCATATCGAGCCGCGCGCAGGCGTGATGGTCTCCAGGATCGACCTGACCTTCGCGAGCTTCGGCGAGGCGACCGTCGCCGCCGACGGCGCGCGCTACGGCGACGGCGAGATCGCGGCCTTCGATGTAGAGGGCCTGGCCTGCCGGGCGGGAACGCTGGATCCGGCCATCCACCGGACGCCCGTCGGCGCCCTGCGGTCCGTCGTCGAGTGCGGGACCGCCAGCCTGACGGGGCCGGTCGACCTGTCCTGGAGCCTCAGCTTCCGGGACCCGCCGACCGGTCGCTGACGCCTACTTCCGGCTTTCGACCGCCAGGGTGTAGTCGCCGCTCTCGCCCGGGGCGAAGCTGCGGGCGCGGATGATGTAGGTCCCGGCCTCATCGACGGTCCATTCCACCTTGGCGTGGGTGTCGGACAGGCTGTCGTCGTCGCTGGCGACGCTCTCCCAGGTCCCGTCGTTCATCTTGCCGATGTCGAGGTAGGCGTCGAAATGGTTGGAGACCAGGGTCACGTCCAGCTTGTCGCCCTCGGCCACCGTGATCGTGTAGGCGTCGAAGAAGGCGCCGTCGTCGGCGATGCCGTCGCTGTCGGTCAGCGTCCCACGCGCGGTGTGCCCCACCAGGATGCTGCCCGGCTCGGGCTGCGGCCCCTTGTCGGTCAGCTCGATCGAGAACAGCCCCTTGGCGTCCGACCCCAGCGGCGAGGCGCGGATCACATACTCCCCCGTCTCCGGCAGGATGTAGTTCAGGCGCGAATCCGTCCCCTCGCCCAGACCGTCGTCGTCGCTGCTCAGGGCCTCGAACGAGTCGCCCGGCTTGCCGATCTGAAGGTAGGTGTCGAAGTCGCCTGACCGCATCACGATCTGGACCCGGTTCCCTTCCGTGCCCTGGAAGCTGTAGTCGGCATAGCCGCGCTCGTCATCGTCGCGGGCCCCGTCGGCGGTGATCTCGCCCTGGACGGTTTCGCCGAACGGCAGCGGGATGGCCGCGGGGGCCGGCGCGGCCTCGCCCAGCTTCAGCGTATAGGCGCCCAGCAGCGTGTCGCCGATCGCCCGGACCTGAAGCGTATAGGTCCCGCCGTCTTTCAGGGTGGTGGTCAGGCGCGAGTCGGTGTCGCCGCCGCTGTCATCGTCCTGATCGATGCTCTCGCCCTTGGCGTTGAACAGCTCCAGAACAGTGTCGAGGACCTCGGAGTTCAGTTCCGCCTGGATCCGCTGACCGGCCGTGGCGGTGAAGCGATAGGCGTCGGCGCGCGCGCCCGCGTCGTTCAGGCCGTCGCTCTCGGTCAGCTCGCCCTCCTTCGTGTCGCCGATCGCAATGGGCGTGGCGTCCAGCGGCGGCGGGCCTTCCTCCAGCGAAAGCGTGTAGTCGCCGGTGCTGTCGGTCCCGAGCGGCATGGCGCGGATGATGAAGGTCCCCGAACTCGGGGCGGTGAAGACCAGATAGGAGTCCAGGCCGCCGCTCGCGGCGTCGTCGTTCTGGGCGATCTCGACGAAACTGCCGCCCACCATCTGGCCGACGTGGACCACCGGATCCAGGCTGTCGGTGTCCTCGGATTTCAGGGCGATGGCGAAGCGCTGGCCCTCTCGCGCACGGAAGGCATAGGCGTCGTAGCGCAGGCCGTCGTCGTCCTCGGCATCGGTGTCGGCGATGCTGCCCGACACGGTCTGGCCCAGGCGGATGCCGCCGGGGCGCGGCGCACGCGGCGGCGCGGGCCGTTCGCTCAGCGACAGGCTGTAGTCGCCGCCCTCCACGCCGGACAGGGTCCGGGCGCGCAACGTATAGGCGCCGTTACCCGGGGCGACGAAGCGCAGCCGCGCGTTGGTGCCGTCAGCCAGGCCGTCGTCGTCGAAGCCCAGAGGGCCGCTCTCGGCCCCCTCGTCACCGGCCTTGAAGACTTCCAGATAGGTATCGAAGGCGTCGGATCGCATGATGGCTTCCAGCCGCTGGCCGGCGCGGGCCGTAAACCGGTAATCCTCGAACCGGTACTGGCCGTCGCCCGTGCCCAGCGTCGAGTCGTGATCGTCCAGAGCCCCCGTGACGCTGCCGCCGATCTGCAGCGAGGTCTGGGCCATGGCCTGTCCGCCGAGAAGGCTGGCGCCCGCCGCCAGAGCCAGGGCGCTGACGGTGGCCGTAATCACGGAACGACGCATGGATTCCCCCAAGTTGTGTCGGTCGTACATAGACGCCGAACCGCCCCCACTGTAAATCGCCCGCATCTGAACGAAACCTGACGGAAGCTGCTTTCATGGCGGAAAACGACGCGCGCGCCCGGATCATCGATGGCAAGGCCTTCGCCGCCGGCCTGGTGGAGCGCGTGACCGCCGCCTCGGCCTCGCTGAAGACCGATCACGGGGTCATCCCCGGTCTGGCCGTGGTCATCGTCGGCGAGGATCCGGCCAGCCAGATCTATGTGCGCAACAAGGGCGAACGCACCCGCGAGGCCGGGATGCGCTCCGACACTCACCGCCTGCCCGAAACCACCACCCAGGCCGAGCTGCTGGCCCTGATCGCCGACCTGAACGCCGACGACGGCATCCACGGCATCCTGGTCCAGCTCCCCCTCCCCGCCGGGATCGACAGCACCGTGGTGCTGGACGCCATCGACCCGGACAAGGACGTCGACGGCTTCCACGTCGTCAACGCCGGACGTCTGGCCGTCGGCCTGCCCGGCATGGTGCCCTGCACTCCCTTGGGCTCGGTCATGCTGCTGAAGGATGCGCTGGGCGACTTGTCGGGCCTGAACGCCGTCATCGTCGGCCGCTCCAACATCGTCGGCAAGCCGATGGCCCAGCTGCTGCTGGCCCAGAACTGCACTGTCACCATCGCCCATTCGCGCAGCCACGACCTGCCCGCCATCTGCCGCGAGGCCGACATCCTGGTCGCCGCCGTCGGTCGACCCGAAATGATCAAGGGCGACTGGATCAAGCCCGGCGCGACGATCATCGACGTCGGCATCAACCGCGTGCCCTCGGCCGATCCGGTCAAGGCCGCCGAGGGCAAGACCCGGGTCGTCGGCGACGTCGCCTTCGCCCAGGCCGCCGCGGTCGCCGGCGCGATCACTCCGGTCCCCGGCGGCGTCGGCCCCATGACCATCGCCTGTCTTCTGGCCAACACCTATGTCGCGGCCTGCCGTGCAAATAGCGTTACACCGGTATCTCTTGACGCTTGAAGCGTAACGCCTGACCGCTGATAGTCCGACTCGCCCGCCAGAAGAGCGGCCTGTCGAGGATACACGCTATGGTTCGCCACCCTGTTCGCAGCCTCGCCGTCGCGGCCGTCCTGCTGCCTGCCGTCGCCGGCTGCGGATACAACACCATTCCGACCAAACAGGAGCGGGCCGAGGCCGCTTGGGCCGACGTCCAGAGCCAGTATCAGCGCCGCGCCGACCTGATCCCCAACCTCGTCGCCACGGTCCAGGGCGCGGCTATCGCCGAACGCACCACCCTGACCGAAGTCATCAACGCGCGGGCGAAAGCCACCTCGGTCCAGATCTCTCCCGAGACCCTCAGCGACCCCGCCGCCTTCCAGACCTATCAGGCGGCCCAGGGCCAGCTGACCGGCGCCCTGTCGCGGCTGCTGGCGACGGTCGAGGCCTATCCGAACATCCAGTCGAACCAGAATTTCGTCCAGCTGCAGTCCCAGCTTGAAGGCACAGAGAACCGCATCACCATCTCGCGGCGCGACTACAACGAGGCGGTGCGCGACTATAACACCTCGCTGCGCACCTTCCCGACGGTGATCTGGGCCAAGACCTTCCAGTCGGGCTCCAAGCCGATGCAGCTCTTCACCGCCTCCGCCGAGGCCCAGAACGCCCCGACCGTCACCTTCAACGTCGGCCCCAACGTTCCCGCCGCCCGCCCCGGGGAACGCCCCCGCCGTGACCCCGGGTTCCGCGCCCGCCCAGTGAAGGCCCTCATCCCCTTCCCCGTGAAAACGGTCTGGTTGTTGCTGGCCTTCTGGCTGGCGGCTGCGCTTCCCTGCGCCGCCCAGTCGCAACCGACCTTCCCCAGTCTGTCCGGCCGCGTGGTCGATCAGGCCCATCTGCTGCAGCCCGACGTCGAGGCCGCCCTCGTCGCCAAACTGGAGAAGCTGGAGGCCGACACCGGCGACCAGCTGATCGTGGTCACCCTCGAAAGCCTGCAGGGCTATGAGATCGAGGACTACGGCTATCGCCTCGGCCGCGCCTGGGGCATCGGAAGCAAGGAGCACGACACCGGCGCCCTGCTGATCGTCGCGCCCAACGAGCGCCGGGTGCGGATCGAGGTCGGCTACGGGCTCGAGCCTGTCCTGACCGACGCCCTGTCCGCCCAGATCATCCAGAACGAAATCCTGCCCGCCTTCCGGACCGGCGGGTTCCAGCGCGGCATCACCCAGGGAACCGACGCCATCATCGCCCAGTTGATGCTCGACCCCGCCGACGCCCAGGCCCGAGCCGCGGCGGCCAAGCCTGAGGAGGCCGATGTGCCGATCGGGCCGATCATCCTCGTCGGGCTGGTTTTCCTGTTCATCATGGTCGGGATGATCCGCGCCTCCCACGGCGGCGGACGTCGGCGGCGGCGCGGCGGCGGCCTCGGCCCGGTCATCCTTTGGAGCGCTCTCGATGCGATGAGCAGGTCGGGCGGCGGGCGTAGCAGCGGCGGCGGTTTCGGAGGCGGCTTCGGCGGAGGCGGCGGAGGCTTCTCCGGCGGCGGCGGCAGTTTCGGCGGCGGGGGAGCCTCAGGCGGATGGTGAAGGTCTTTACCCCCGACGATCAGGCCCGGATCGCGGCGGCCATCGCCATGGCCGAACGCCGGACTTCCGGCGAGATCTTCTGCGTCTTCGCCCGGCAGGTCTCCTCCTATCGCGACGTCAGCCTCGGCTGGGCGGCGGCCTCGGCCCTGATCCTGCCCATGCTGCTGATTCCGCTGAATTTCGACCCGGCCTGGTTCCCGGGCCTCGGCGACAGCTGGGAGGCCGCCCATCTGGCCGCCCGCGAGGTCACCATCGGCAAGACCCTCTCGGCCTATGCCGTGGTCCAGGCGGCGATCTTCGCGTCGGTTCTGCTGATCACCTGCATCCCCGCAGTCCAGAGACTGGTCATCCCGCGCCGCGTGCGCCGGGCCCGGGTGCGTCGCGCCGCCCTGCAGCAGTTCCTCGCCCACGGCCTGCACACGACCCGGAACCGCACCGGCGTCCTGATCTTCGCCGCCCTCTCGGACCGTCAGGTCGAGATCGTCGCCGACGAGGCCATCCACTCGAAAGTCGACGCCGAGGTCTGGGCGAAAGCCGTGGACGCCCTGACGCGGTCGCTGCGCGTCGGCCGCGCTGCCGACGGCTTCGAAACGGCCATCGGCCTCACCGGCGACGTCCTCGCGACCCACTTTCCTCCGCGGACGGACAATCCCGACGAACTGCCGAACCGGCTTGTCGAAATCTGATCCCGTGACGGTTTTCCGACGCGGCCTTGCGAGGGTCGCAATCCGGTTCGAATTGGCCTAGCAGTTCGCCCGCGCAACCGCCGCTGGACCGCATGCCCCGTCTTCTGACCTACAACGTCCACCGCTGCGTCGGCACCGACAAACGCCTCGACGTGGCCCGCATTGTCGGCGTGATCGACGAGCATGATCCGGACATCGTCTGCCTTCAGGAACTCGACGTCGGCCGCGCCCGGACCGGCCATGTCGATCAGGCCGAGGCCATCGCCGCTGGTCTGGACATGCGTTTCCACTTCAACGCCGCCATGCTGATCGAGGCCGAGGAATATGGCGACGCCCTGCTGACCCGCCGGCCCGAGCGGCTGATCCGCAAGGGCGCCTTGCCGACCATCCGGGGCATACCGGGGCTGGAGCCGCGCGGCGCCGTCTGGGCCGCCATCGACTTCGACGGCGTCGAGGTCAATGTGATCAACACCCATCTGGGCCTCGTCCCGCGCGAGCAGAGGCTTCAGGCGGCGGCCTTGATGGGCAAGGACTGGCTGGGCCACCCCGACTGCAAGGGACCGACGATACTGACCGGGGACTTCAACGCCACCTCGATCACCCGCCCCTATCAGACGCTGTGCCGCAACGGCTTCGACGACTGCCAGCGCAAGCTGGGCCTGAAGCAGACGGTGAAGACCTTCCCTTCGGCCTTCCCGGCGATCCGCATCGACCACGCCTTCGTCAGCCCGCACATCCGCATCACGGGGGTCAAGGCGCCCTTCTCGCCCCTCGCGCGCGTGGCCTCGGACCACCTGCCGCTGGTCATCGACTTCGAGATCGACGCCTAGTTCTCGTCGGGACGGTCGCCCAGCCGGCTGAAATTCCCGCCTGCGATCCGCTGCGACGGATTCCGGCGCTTCCACGGCCGCCAGGCGTTGTCCGAGGACGAGGGATCGCCCAGCTGCCACTCCGCGATGAACCGCTCGATCCGCGAGGGCGGCGTCGCGCCCAGCAGCTCCATCCGCCCGGTGTCAAAGGTCTGGATCGCCTTTCCGGTCGAGCCCAGCACCGCCTCGGCAGCCGCGAAATCCTTGGGCGAGACCCCGATGAAATGGCCGATGCTGCGGTGGCGGAAGGCGCGGATGGCGTCGCGGCCCGCCTGATCCACCGGCTCGGCGGCGATGTCGCACTCGGTGTCCAGCCCCATCGACCGGTTGTTCAGATTGGTCGAGCCGATACGCAGCAACCGGTCGTCGATGATCGAGACCTTGGCGTGGACGATGATCCGCTCACCCTCCGCCGTATGCGGGGCGAAGGCGTGGAAGCGGTCGTATTTGTCGGCGGCCTCCAGCCGGAAAAGGACCTCGGACCGGGCCGTGTCCATGGTCATCTTGTCGAACCAGCTGGGGCTGTTGCCGGTCGAGACCACCACCACCTCGGGCCCGTTTTCCTCCGACAGCCTCTGCGCCAGGCAGGCGGCAATGGCCGGCGAGGTGAAATACTGGTTCTCCAGATAGATCAGCCTCCTGGCCTTCTGAATCGATTCCAGATGCAGGGCTTCGTTCTCGCGCACCTCGCCGCGCCCGCCCCATTTCGGCTCGCTGCGGGCGATGCCGACCGGGACGTCGGTCATGGTGACCTTGACGCCGTCGGGCCAGGGATCGCTGTCGACCTCGTCGGGGACGGTCCGCTCCCAGGTAGCGCGGAACCAGCGTTCACGCGCGAGATCGCCCAGAGCCCGGGCCGCGGCCCCGTCCATCACCGCCATGGTCTCGTGACGCGGCGCGCTGATCAGACCCGACGGCATGCACCGGCGCGGGTCAAGATCGAGATGCTCGGGCGAATCCCAGCGGTCCACCGAGACGTCGCCCCCGCCGCAGAAGGCGATCTTATCGTCGATGACCACCACCTTCTGGTGATGGCAGGCCCCGATCGGTCCTGGGGAGTCGAGCCGGAATTCGACCATCCGCTTGCGGAACCAACGCTGCGCCTTGTGCGGATAGAAGCCCTGCGAGGCCGCGATCAGCAGCGGCGACTTCCAGATCAGCAACCGCACGTCCAGCTCGGGCCTGGAACGCACCAGCATCCGCAGCTGGTGTCCGATTTCGGCCTGACGGTCGCCGGCCCGGCTCTGAGGATCCAGCCGGGTGCGGGGGTCGAACTGCCATCCCAGCAGGACGATCGACCGCTGCGCCTTGGAGATCGCCGAGGCCAGGGCGTCGAAATAGGTCTCGTTCTCCATCAGGATCGCGAACCGGTCGGCCTTCTCCACGCGCCAAACGGTCCGGCCGGCGGCCAGCAGACTGTCGGGAGAGGTGTCGTCCGTAGCGACCATTCGTCCTGTCTGAAGGATTCGCGTGACAGCGTCGTTGCGGCCAGGCGTCCCGCTGTAAGGCAACGCCTGTGTCTTCCGTTCCACGCTCGCCGGTGATTGGTCAATGCCGACCCGCGTTCACCTTGTCTGAACACGGTTTTGGGAGCATAGAGGCGTCGCTGGTTTTGAACGCGAGAGACGGGAGGGTGAGGTGCAGGCTCTGATCGATCTGATCGCCGGTTTCATCGCCCTTCTGGCCGCCGCCGCCCTGTCGCAGTTCGGCGTCGATCTGCACCGCCCCAGCGCCCCGGAACGTGAAGTCCACCGCGTCGTCGATTGCCCGCAGGCTCCGGCCCAGAGCAGCACGATCGCCTCTCCGTCCGAACACTGCTGAATCACGGGTCTATGAGACGACTCGTCTTTGCGGACGCGTCGTGAGCCGTTAGGGTTGCGTGGCCTGTTGCGCCGCGCCCGGCCCCAGGTCGCCAGACCGAGACCTACGCCTGATGAAATCCCGCCAACGGCCGCCGCTCAATCTCCCCGAACCCGCGATCGAGGACCCCGCGACGACGCCCGGCGAACCCGCGATCGAGGCTGAGGCGCAAGCCGACGATCAGACCGGGATGCAGGATGAGGCCCTCTTCGCCGAAGAGGTCCCGGTCGAGGCCGAGGCTCCGCTGGTGATCGACCGCCCCATCTCCGAACGTCGCCGCCGTCGCCTGCTGGAAGAGCAGCGCCAGGCCGAGCTGCGCGCCGCCGCCCGCGCCGAGACCCTGGCAGCCCGCGCCCGCGTCGCCGAAGACTCCCTGCCGCCCCTGCCCGACTTCGCCCTCCCTGAAGAGGCTGAAGCCCCCGACGCCGTCGTCACCCCCGACTTCGCGCCCGCGCCCTTCGCCGAGAGCGCGGAAGCCCCGCCAGCGACCGTCGCCAGTCCGCCCGCGCCGCGCGCTGAGACCGACGCCGAGACCCCGACGACCGCGGCGACCATGACGCGCCTGTTCGAGGCCGCGCCCTCGGGCCGCTACGCCTATCTGCTGGCCGGGGTCGCCTCGGCCCTGTGGATCGGCGGCGTAGCCTCCTGGGCCGCCTTCGAGGTGGGTTCGGGCGCGGCGGCGCTCGATCCCCTGCGTCTGGCCCTCTACGCCCTGATCGCCCTGGCCCCGGCCGGTCTGGCCGTCATGCTGGCCCACGCCGTGCGCCAGGGCGCTGGCCTGGCCGCCGAGACCCGCCGCGCGCGCGGCCTGGCCGAGGCCCTTGTGGCGCCCACCGCCCTCGCCGCCCAGCAGACCGGTCAGGTCCTGCTGACCCTGCGCAACGACATCGATCAGGCGGCTCTGGCCGCCGAGCGCGCCCGCAACGACATGGCCCTGTTGCGGGAGGTGCTCGTGCAGGAAACCAACCGCCTGAACGAGGCCGCCGAGACCGCCGGCAGGACCGCGCGCCGCCTGTCCGAACAGCTGGGCCGCGAGCGTGAGGGCATGCAGACCCTCGGCCTGCAGCTCGACACCCAGTCCGCCGGGGTGCTGGACGCGGTCGAGCGCCAGTCGCGCATGATCGTCGACGCCTCCGACCTGGCCCAGACCCAGCTGCGCGAGGCCGAGGCCGCCCTCGCCGCCCGCGCCGCCGACCTGGCCGCCGCCGCCGGTGAGGCCCAGGACGCCGCCCGTCTGGCCGCCGACGACCTGGCCCGCCAGACCCTGCGTCTCGAGAACACCGGCGCCGGCGTCGCCGAACAGATCCAGTCGGTCGAGGAAGGCCTCGGCCAGCAGCGCGCCGCCCTGGTCACCGCCGCCTACGCCCTGCGCACCGATCAGGAGGACTTTTCCGCCCAGGTCGAGAGCCAGCGCGCCCAGCTGACCGAACAGCTCGACGCCGCTCGCACCGCCCACGGCGACCTCGGCGAGACCTCGGTCAAATCGGCCGAGTCGATCAAGGATCTGGTCGAGGCCGCTACCGACCAGTTCCGCGCCCTCATCGACATGTCCCAGCGCGAGGCCGACGGTTTCGACGCCGCCACCAAGGTCTCGCTGGACCGGTTCGAAGCGCTCGCCGCCGAGGCGCGCGACACCCTGGTCGAGGAAACCCGCCGGGCCCTGGCCGCTCTTACTGCGACCGCGGAGGACAGCCGCATCGCCGCCGCCGACGCCGCCGCCCAGGCCCAGATCCGCGCCGACCGGCTCGGCGAGGCCCTGTTCGACGCCGCCCAGAAGGCCGACAACGCCGCCGACAGCCGTATCGAGGGCGCCCGCCGCATCGTCAATGAAACCGCCGCGATGGTCGATCAGGCCGGCGTCAATGCGATCGAGAAGCTCGAACGCACCATGGACCGGATGATCAAGGCCCTCGGCGAAGTCGACGCCACGATAACCGATCTTGACGAGCGGGCCGCGCGCCTGCCCGAGGAGGCCCGCGCCCGCGCCGAGGACGTCCGCGCCACGGTCGAAGAAGGTCTGGCCGCCTTGGCCGCCGCCTCGCGCAAGGCCGCCGAGGACACCGAAGCTCTCGACGTCGGCTTCCAGGAGCGTGTCCGCCGCAACTACGACATGCTGACTGAGGCCGTCCGCCTGATGGGCGTGGTCTCGGGCGAGCCGTCGAGTTCGCGCCGCCGCGAGCCCGCCCCCGCGCCGGAGGCACGCCCTTCGGCGGCGGACGACCGCGGCTTCGGCCTGCGCGGCCGCCTGCGTCTGGAGCCGACGGAAGAGGCCACGCGCCGCCAGCCCCCGCCGCCTTCTCAGGCGCCCGCCCTCGACTGGGCCGATCTGGTCAATGACGGCGCCAGCCCGCCGCCCTCCGAGCCGATGGACCTCGACCAGCCGATCATGCCGTCGGACGCCGACGCCATGTCGGACCGGATCACCGCCGCCATCCGCCGCATGGGTGTCGACCCCAACGCCCTCCTGCCCCGCTCGCGCGTGGAAGAGGCAGCCGAGGCCTTCGCCGGGCGCGATCCCGACCGGGCGCGCCAGATCGTCCGCCGCGTCGCCCCGGCCGCCGTCCGCAGCGTCTCGCGCCGGGTGATGAGCGATCCCGAGTTGAAGTCCGACGCCGAACGCTATGTCCGGGCCTATGCGCAGAAGCTGGCCGGCGCCGCCCGTTCCGGCGATGCGCCGGGCGTGCTGTCCTCGCTCGCGACCGATGCGGGCCGGGCCTTCATGCTGCTGGACGCCGCCGTCGGCGACCTCGGCTAAGGTTCGCGCGACAGGGGAAGACTGGCGTTATTAAGGGAAGTGTGTCCGAAATCCGGCGCATTACACTTGACGACATACCCCTGATGGCGACACCTGAGGCCTGCCTGTCACGTCACTGTCACACATGCCAAGCAGGACCCATGCTCGACCTCCACGCAGAGAAACAGCCCGACCGCAGGCCGGCGATCGTGATCTGCGCCTGGGATCCGGACGAGGCCGGCTGGGACCCGGTCGAGGACCTGTCGGGCCAGCCCTGGAATCCGACTGGCGCCCGCACCGTCGCCATTCCGGCCGAAGATCCCGAACAACTGGTCGCGACCCTGAGCCACAGCCTGCGCGATCCCTCGTGCCGCGCCATCCTGCTGGTCGGCCGCACGCACAAGACGGGCGGCTTCCGCGTCCAGATGCGGGCCGAGAACCGCGCCTTGGGCGCCGACGGCGCGAAACTGACCCACACCGGCCCGGCCATGGCTCGCGCCACTGCGCCCGTCGCCGACATCGTCCGGGCCCTGAACGCCGCGGGCCTGAACGCCGACGCCAGTTCCGACGGCGAGCATGATGTGGGCAGTTTCCTGCTCTACAGCATCCTGACCGCCCTGCCCGATGACGCTGACGTCCCGGCCATCGGCCTGCTGCGCGCGCCGATGGATATCCCGGACGAGACGGTGCAAAAGGGCGTCAAGGCCGCCGCCGCCGCCATGGCCCGCAGCCTCGCCCCCCTGCCCAGAGCTCGCCCGAACTAAGCTCGCCTCAGCCAGGCCTTAGCCGACGCCCCAGGCTGAACGCCGCCACGCACCCGACCGCGGCCATCGCCGTCATGGCGAGATAGCCCTTCACCCCGAAGGCGTCGTACAGCGGCCCCGCCGCCAGGGTCGCCAGCCCGATCAGAACCCCGGCCGACAGCACCGAACTCAGGGTCTGGGCCACCGTCTGGCTGCCCGGCGGGCTCAGCCGCTCGACCAACTGGAC
The DNA here is from genome assembly GCF_017487405.1 of Brevundimonas goettingensis. Taxonomy (NCBI): domain Bacteria; kingdom Pseudomonadati; phylum Pseudomonadota; class Alphaproteobacteria; order Caulobacterales; family Caulobacteraceae; genus Brevundimonas; species Brevundimonas goettingensis. The sequence continues at coordinate 1,848,679 of NZ_CP062222.1, forward strand.
GCCAGCCAGATAGGTCGCGGCGAAGCTCAGGGCGTGCAGGGTCTGCAGGGGCCACAGCAGCCACAGCGGCGGCGCAAAGGCCAGGGCCGTCCAGCGGAGCATCGCCGCCCCCGCGCCCACTGCAAGCACCGTCAGCGGCCCGATCCCCGCCTTGCGCCGCCACGGCTCGCCCCACCACATGAAGCCGATCTCGACCACGACCGACGCGGCCCACAGCAGGCCGGTCATGTTCTCGGGGATGCCCTGCGCCTTCCAGGCGATGGCCGAGAAGCCGTAGTAGAAGGCATGGGCCGCCTGGACGCAGCCGACGGCGAAGATGGCGGTCATGAAGGTCCGGTTCCGGAGCAACAGCCCCATACCCGCGAAACGGGCCCACCCCTTCGGCGACTCCGCCTCCCCGACCAGCGTGTCGGCGACGGGTTCGGCCGGCAGGACCCAGCGCGCGCAGACGGCCATGGCGATCCCCGCGCCGACGCACCAGACCAGCACCACATCGACCGGCGCCTTCACCAGCAGCGCGCCCATCAGCACATTGGCCCCGACGAAAGACGCCGAGCCGAACCCTCTGGGGACCGAGAAGGTGAAGCCCGCCCGCCTGGCCAGCCTCAGGGTCATGACGTCGCTCAGCGGAATGATCGACCCGAACGCCGTCGCCGCCACGAACCACAGCGGCGCCCACAGCCAGAAGCCCTCGACCAGCCCCGTCGCGGCATAGGCGGCGGCCGAGATCAGGGCCAGGAAGGCGATGGCCGTCCTGCGATACCGAAAACCGTCGGCCCACAGGGCGATCGCCGGGCCGGTGACCAGCCGCCCCAACATCGGCGCGGCGAACAGGGCGCCGATCTCGGCCCCGTCCAGCCCATGGGCGTGGAACCACAGCCCCGCGAACGGGAGGCTGACCCCGTTGGCCCCGAACAGCAGCACATACTGAAGCCCCATCCGCCAAGCGGAGCCAGCAGGGGGTGGCGGCAAAGACTCAGAGGCGGAATTCATGCGCCCCGATAGCAGACGTCGGGCCGCCTGTGGTCTAGCGTGGGTTCATGACATTGAATCGCAACCTCGTCGTCTACGCCGCCTTCAATGGGGCCATGGCCGTGCTGGTCGGCGCCTTCGCCGCCCACGGCGCCGGCCCGGCGGTCAAGACCCTGCTCACCACCGGCGCCCACTACCAGCTAGTCCACGCCGTCCTGGCCGTCGCCTGCGCGATATGGGGCGAAAAGCTCGCCGTCATCGGCGGCTGGCTGGCTGCGACCGGCGGTCTGGTCTTCTGCCTGGCGTTGGCCTTCATCGCCCTGCTCAGCATGAAGGCCATGGGCGCGGTCGCCCCGATCGGCGGTGTTCTGATGATTGCGGGTTGGCTTTTGCTCGCCTTTGCCGCATTGCGGAAGACGTCTTCCAACGCCTGAAATCGTAGAACCGAAAGCGTTTTTCTCCCGATGGCCTTCACGATCCCCGACGCTCCCCGACGCGACCTCTATCCGGAGATCGAGCCCTTCGCCTCGGGCTGGATGAGCACGGGGACCGAGCACGAAATCTATTACGAGGAATGCGGCAACCCGCAGGGCAAGCCGGTCGTCGTCCTGCACGGCGGCCCCGGCGGGGCGGTCAATCCGGGCATGCGCCGCTACTTCGACCCGGCCAAATACCGCATCGTCCTGTTCGACCAGCGCGGCTGCGGCAAGTCGCGCCCCAACGCCTCGCTCGAGGACAACACCACCTGGACCCTGATCGAGGACATCGAGCGCCTGCGCGAACGCTGCGGCATCGAGAAGTGGTCGGTGTTCGGCGGCTCCTGGGGCTCCACCCTGTCGATGGCCTATGCCATCACTCATCCGGAACGGGTCGAAAGCCTGATCCTGCGCGGCATCTTCCTGCTGACGAAGAAGGAGCTGCACTGGTTCTACCAGGACGGCGCCTCGATGATCTTCCCGGATGCCTGGGAGCGGTTCGTGGCCCCCATTCCGGAGGCCGAGCGCGGCGACCTGATGAGCGCCTATTACAAACGCCTCACCGGCGACGACAAGGCCGAGCGCGAGGCCTGCGCCGTCGCCTGGTCCAGCTGGGAGGGCGAGACCGTCAGCGTCGAGGGCCCCTCGGCCCGCCCGGACAAGTTCGCCGAACCCGACTTCGCGCTCGCCTTCGCCCGCATCGAATGCTGGTACTTCGTCAACGGCGGCTTCTTCCCGTCGGAGAACTGGCTGATCGAGAACATCGGCCGCATCCGCCACATCCCCTGCTGGATCGCCCAGGGCCGCTTCGACGTGGTCACTCCGATCTCGGGCGCCTGGTCCCTGCACCGCGCCTGGCCCGAGGCGAAGCTGGACATCGTCCCCGACGCCGGCCACGCCTCGTCCGAGCCCGGCATCATCGACAGCCTGATCCGCGCGACCGACTGGGCCTCGACGCTCTAGGGATTGTTTGATGGCCAAGCTGAAGGTCTTCACCTGGGCCGACGGCTTCCACGCCTTCACGGTCGCCGCGTCGTCGCGTCCCAAGGCCCTGGCCGCCTGGGGCATCGAACGTGACATCTTCAAGGACGGACTGGCGTCGGAAATCACCTCCGGCCCGGACCATGACGCCGCGCTCGAGGCGCCCGGAGAGGTCATCCAGCGCGGTCTGGCGATCGACGTCGGCAAGATCAGCAAGGCCGCCAAGCCCCTGACGAAACCCGTCTCCAGCAAGGCGCGAGAAGCCGTGAAGGCGCTGGAAGCCGATCTTGAAATCCTCGACCGCGATCAAACCGCCGAAGTCGCGGCGCTCGACCAGCGGCGCGCCGCCCTCGACGCCGAGGCGAAGGCTCTGGCGGCGTCCCAGGACAACGTGCGCAAGGCGCTGCTGGCCAAACTCAAGGCCGCCCGCGCGAAGCTCTAGATCAGATCAGCCCGTGCCCCTTGGGCAGTTCGGCGTAGCGGTGAACCCGCGTGGCCATGACCAGGCCGAAGCCGATCATCACCGTCAGCATCACCGTACCGCCATAGGACAGCAGCGGCATGGGCACGCCCACGACCGGCGCCAGACCCATCACCATCGCCCCGTTGATCAGAACATAGAGGGCAAAGGTCGAGGTCACCCCCGCCGTCGCCATCCGCCCGAAATGGCTGTGCGACAGTGAGGCGATGCGCAGGGCGATCAGGATGATGCCGGCATAGCAAAGCAGCAGGGTGATCGAGCCGACGAAGCCGAACTCCTCCGACACCGCCGCGAAGATGAAGTCGGTCTGTTTCTCGGGCAGGAATTCCAGCTGGCTCTGGCTGCCCAGGCCGAACCCCTTGCCCAGCAAGCCGCCGGAGCCGAGCGCGATCTTGGACTGGACGATGTGATAGCCGTTGCCGCTGGGATCGCCCTCGGGGTTGAGGAAGGTCAGGATCCGGTTGCGCTGATAATCGTGCATCCCGAACATGATGTAGGGCACCACCCCCGCCACCGCCGCCGCGGCCGCCGCGGCGATCACCTTCCAGTCCAGACCGGCCATGAACATCATCGCAGCACCCGTCAGGCCGATCAGCATGGCCGTGCCGAGGTCAGGCTGGTGCGCGACAAGCAGGAAGGGGACGCCGATGATCCCGACCGGGAAGATCAGCTTCCAGCTGAATTTCGCGTCTTGGGCCGAGGCCCCGTGGTACCAGCGCGCCAAGGCCAGAACGACGCCGATCTTCATGATCTCGGACGGCTGGATCCGGGTGAAACCGAGGTTCAGCCAGCGCGTGGCGCCCATGGCCGTATAGCCCAGTCCCGGCACCTCGATCAGCATCAGCAACACCAGGGCCACGCCGTAGACGATGTAGGAGGCGCCGAACCAGATCCTCAGATTGACCATCGACAGGGCCAGCAGCACCACCAGAAGGCCGAAGAACCGGATCAAATGCTTGGCGGCCCAGGGCTCCCACGAACCGCCGGCGACCGAGAACAGCATGGCGCCGCCCGCGCCGGCGACGACGCACAGCAGGGCGATGAAACGCCAGTCGATCTCGCCGAACTTGGTCGAGATCCGGTCGCGTTCGCCGGGACGGGTCAGGGCGGAAGCGGTCATTGCGGAGCCTGATAGGGACGCGGGCCGGACGGCGTGGGGGTTGGCGCGGCAGGCGCAGCGTCCGGCACGACGGCGCCTTCGACAATCTCGTCGGGCGCGGCGCCGAAATTGGGATCCTCCGTCACGGGGCCGGTGGGCTCAGGCGGCGGCGGCCGGGTGATGCGCTCGCGCATCTCCGGATCCTTGAGCAGGACCGTGCGCATGACCTCGCGGGCGCGCGGCGCGCCGGCCGTGGCCCCACCCTTGCCCCCATGCTCGACGATCACCACCACGGCGTAGCGCGGCGCGTCCACGGGCGCGAAGGCGATGAACAGGTTGTGGTCCTTCTCGGACCAGACGTTCGACTTGCGCGTGCCCGAACCATAGTTGCGGGTCTGGGCCGTACCGGTCTTGCCCGCCATCTGGATGTCGCCCAGCCCCAGCTGGGACTGCCGATAGGCGGTGCCGGAGGTGTCGTTGGCCACCGCGATCATGCCTTGGCGCACGATCTCGATATGGGCGGGGTCGAACGGCAGGTCCGGCACCTCGGCGCCCGAGGGCCGCTCCTCGCCGCCCACAGACTTGATCAGACGCGGCAGGATGGCCTTCTTCCCGTTGGCCAGGCGCGACGTATAGACGGCCAACTGCAGGGCGTTGACCAGCACCGCCCCCTGGCCAATCGCCACCGAGGTCGTCTCGCCGGGATGCCAGACGGGGTCGCGCTTGAAGGTGCGCCGCTTCCACTCGGTCGACGGCAGCAGGCCCTTTCGCTGGTTGTCGACGCCGATGTCGAACTCGTGCTCGAAGCCCATCTTCAGGCCCGTGTCGCGGATCAGATCGACGCCGGCCCGGTTGCAAAGAGTGTAGAAATAGACGTCGCAGGAGTTCTTGATCGCATTGTGCATGTCCTGCGGGCCGTGACGGCCCCAGCAGCGCTGGATGCGATTGCCGTTGCGGAACGCCCCGGTGCAGTTGATGCGGATCGATGGATCCACCCCGGCGCGCAACAGGGCCAGGGCGGTGTTGGGCTTGAAGGTCGAGCCCGGCGGGAAGTTGCCGTTGATAGTCTTGTCCAGCAACGGCTTGCGCTCATAGTCGGCCAGTGCGCGATAGATGCGCGAAGGCACACCGCCGACGAACAGATTCGGATCGAACGACGGCGCCGAAGTCATGCACAGGATGTCGCCGTTGCGCACGTCCATCACGACGCAGGCCCCGCTTTCCTCGCCGAAGACTTCCAGCGCACGATTCTGGACGTCGGCGTCCAGGGTCAGGACCACATCTTCGCCGTTGATCGCGGGCTTGGAGCCGCCGACGTCGGTGGCCACGACCCGGCCGTGGGCGTCGACCTCGACACGGGTGCCGCCGGCCTCGCCGCGAAGATCGGCGTCCAGCGCCTTCTCGATGCCAGACCGGCCGATACGGAAGCCGGGGTTGTAGAGGATCTCGGGCGGGGTCTCCCCGCGCTTCTTCATCGCCTCGATGTCGCGATCGGTGACCTTGGCCACATAGCCGATGACGTGGGCGAAGGACCCGCCGTACGGATAGAAGCGCGCCTCGTTCATGTCGGCCATCACGCCCGGCAGCTCGGGGGCGTACAGATTGACCTTGGCGAACTCTTCCCAGCTCAGGTCGCTCTTGACCGGCACGGGGGACGAGGGCCGCGCGGCGTTGACGTCACGGATGATCGCCCGACGGCGATCCACCGTGTCGGGCAGCAGCCGACCCAGCAGGTCCAGCGTCTGGTCCAGGTCCTTGGTCTCGTCACGCACGACCAGGACGCGGAAGCTCGGCCGGTTGCCGGCGATGACCACGCCGTTGCGGTCCAGGATGCGTCCGCGCGGCGGCGGCACCAGACGGAAGTTGAACTGGTTGTTGGTCGCGAGGGTCGCGTATTCCTTGGCCTGAACGACCTGCAGCTGGCCCAGCCGCGCACCCAGGGCGCCGATGCCCAGCGCCGTCAGCCCGCCGACGATGAACGTCCGCCGCAGGAACGAGCCCTGCCGCTCATTGACGTCCGAAAAGAAGATTGAGGGTTCGCTGCTCATCGGAAACGGGTGTCGCCGTCATCGAAGCGCTGGATCATCCAGTTGGCGACGGGGAACAGAAGCAAGGTCGGGATCATCTGGCCCAGCAGCGCCAGGATGCTCGGCGCGTTCATGGCGTCCAGACTGACGATCAGATAGGTCAGGAAGAAGGCCAGCAGGGTGCAGCAGCCGTACCAGACGAACAGCACCTGGGTCTCCTGCCCCGCCAGCAGATTGCGCGACAGCAGCACCACCCCATATACGGCCAGCAGGCTCAGCGGCCAGACGCCCAGCATCCCGCCCCACAACAGGTCGACGAACAGGCCGACGAGGAACAGGGCGACGGGGGCGATCATCGACGGCCGCACCAGAGGCCAGGCGAAGGCCAGCATCATCGGCAGGACGGGCTCGGGCAGTTTCAGCCCGAACAGCTCCACCGGCGTGGCCAACACGACGGTGGCGGCGAGGACGGCCAACGAGGGGTAGAGGATCCACTCCACAGGGCCGACGACACGGACCGCGGCGTGCCGTTTCACAGCGCGCCTCCCGGCGTCGTCGGCGGCGGAATGGTCGCGGGCGGCGGGGGGGCGGCAGCAGGCCTCGGAGCCGCAGGACGCGGCGCGGCCGGGGCGGCTGCGGCGGGCGCCTCGGCGGCGCGGCGGGCGCGCTCGGCGGCGGCCGTAGCGGCGGCGGCGCGGCGGGCGGTGGCGTCGCCGATGGCGGCCGTCTGGGCCGCATCGGGAGCAGGGGCGGTGCCCAGACCGGCCAAGGGCGCGGCGTTCAGCGATTCAGGGTTCACAAGCTGGCCGAAGTCCTGGAACAGGAGCACCCGCACGAAGTCGATGGCGCCCCGGTCGCTGAACAGCTTGACCCGCCAGGAGCCGTCGATGCCCTTTGCCGCGACCCCGATCGGCACGCCGCGCGGGAAGCCGCCGCCGTCGCCGGAGCTGAGCACCCGGTCCCCGGCCTGAAGCGAACCGACGCCACGGATATACTCCAGACGCGGATTGCCGCTGCCGTCGCCGGTCAGCATGGCGCGGGCGTCGGTGCGGTCGATCAGCACGGGCGTGCGGCTGGCGACGTCGGTCAGCAACAGCATCCGGCTGATGCCGCCGGTGGTGCCGACGACCCGGCCGACCAGGCCATGTTCGTTGATGACGGGGTTGCCGATTTGGACGCCCTTGGCGGAACCGGCGTCGATCAGGCGGGCGTTGACGAACGGGCCTCGCGCGTCGGAGACGGAGCGCGCCGTGACCATGGCCACCGGCGGTTCGGTGCGCAGGCCCAGCATCGCCTCATAGCGGGCGTTGACGTTCTTCAGGGCGATGGCCTGGTCGCGCCACGGCTGCAGTTCGGCGACCTCCGCCTTCAGACGCCGGTTCTCGGAGACGGCGAAGAAATAGCCCTTCACCCCGTCCGACAGGGCGCCGGCCCAGCGCACGGGCGCCGCCAGAACGCCGCTGACCGGCCCCAGAACAGCGTCGAAGCCTGCCCGCACGGGGGTGTAGTTGTCGTGATCGCGCACATCGCGCCGATCGCTGACAATCAGGAACAGCGATACCACCACGGCAAGGACGACCGCGGCCGCGGCGGTCCACGCCAGCGGCACCTTGATGTTCTCGAACGGTCCGTCGCGAAACGCCACGGCAGCCTTTCCGGTAAGGGTGGAATCAGCGGGACGCCCCCCGCCGACATCGCAGCCTATTGCAAAATACAGGCCGCTTGGAAACCGGTGAAACACCGGAGCGGCGGGGATTTGCGGCTACGCTCGCCGCCTTCCCCGCCTGTGTCGTCCCGAAAGCCCTAGAGAGCCGAGTCGAGGACGCCCTTCATCCAGCGCGGGTGTTCCAGAACGCGGCCGCACCCGATGGCCACGCATGACAGCGGATCGTCGGCGACCGAGACCGGCAGGCCCGTGTGGTCGCGGATTTCCGCGTCCAGGCCGCGCAGCAGGGCGCCGCCGCCCGTCAGCATGATGCCCTTGTCGGCGATGTCGGCGGCCAGTTCCGGCGGCGTCGCTTCCAGGGCCACCTTCACGGCGTCGATGATCTGAGAGACCGGCTCGGCCAGGGCTTCGGCGGCCTGGCGCTCCGAGATGCGGACCTCGCGCGGCACGCCCTGCATCAGGTCGCGGCCCTTGACCTCGATCGACAGGCCTTCGCCGTCGGCCGGGATACGGGCGGTGCCGATGTCCTTCTTGATGCGCTCGGCGGTCGTTTCGCCGATCAGCAGATTATGGTTACGGCGCATGTAGCTGATGATCGAGTCGTCCATCTTGTCGCCGCCGACGCGGACCGACTTGGAATAGACGATGCCCGACAGCGACAGGACGGCGACCTCGGTCGTGCCGCCGCCGATGTCGACGACCATCGAACCGGTCGGCTCGTGGATCGGCAGGCCGGCGCCGATCGCGGCGGCCATCGGCTCGTCGATCAGGCCTACGCGGCGGGCCGAGGCGTTCAGGCAGCTGTCGTTGATCGCGCGGCGCTCGACGGCGGTGGCGCCCGACGGCACGCAGACGATGATCTTCGGGTTCACGAATCCGCGGCGGTTATGAACCTTGCGGATGAAGTGCTTGATCATTTCCTCGGCGACTTCGAAGTCGGCGATGACCCCGTCGCGCATCGGACGGATGGCTTCCATATGGCCCGGGGTGCGGCCCAGCATCTGCTTGGCCTCGATGCCCACGGCATGGACGATCTTGCGGCCGCCGACGTTGCGCAGCGCCACAACCGAGGGCTCGTTCAGGACAATGCCCTTGCCCTTCATATAGATAAGGGTGTTGGCGGTGCCCAGATCCATCGCGATGTCGTTGGAGATCGCGCCGAAGAGGTGTGAAAACATGGGGGTCGGTTACCGTCTTGGTTCGGGCCTGGAGGGCGTTCTTATGTTCTGCCGGCCCTGGCGACGCCCCGCCGCGCGCATCCCCATACGCGCAACATACTGATCGTCTTTCGCCTGACCGGCTGGAGCGTCGTTTGCCCTTATGAGAAGGCGATTACAAGTCCTGATCCCCCCTCAGGCGAGAGTATCGATCACGTCCCGGTTACGGCTGCGCTTGGCTTCCAGCGGCGCCGTAGAGGCCTCGCCCCTCCCCGACCCGCGTTACGCCCCGGACAGCTGAAACCGTATACGGACGACAGGCCGTGTGCGGACCGTTTTCAATCCCCGCGCGCGGCCTCGCGGCGCTTCACGATCTCGCGCACGACCAGCATCAGCCCCAGCCAGACGACGGCCACTCCGGCCAGGATCAGCGAGGTCCAGACCCCGTCTCCGCTGACCGCCGTCATGAAGGATCCACCGAAGAAGGCGACCAGTGCGGTCTTTGGAAGCACCCCCAGGGCGCAGCCGCCCAGGAAGCCCCAGAAGTTCGCCCGCGCCGCCCCGAAGGCCATGTTCACGACGATGAAGGGCGCCGACGGCACATTGCGGATCATGAAGCTGGCATAGAAGGCGTTCTGGCCGACGAACCGGGTCATTCGCCCCATCGTCTTGCCGCCGAACCGCTCGACGAACCGCGCCGTGGGTCCGCGCCCCAACCAGTAGGTCGCCGCCGCCGAGGCCACCGTCGCGATCCAGCTGTAGGCGAAGCCGAACCAGGGCCCGAAGGCGACCACGCAGGCCGCGATCAGGATGAACTGGGGCACACCCAGAAAGGCCGACAGGGTGAACAGCAGGATCGCCGCGAACAGACCCCACGGCCCGCTGCGGAACCCGGTCAGCCACTCTTCCAGCCGCGCCTCCGCGCCTTCAGCCCCGTGCCCGAGCCCCAGCGACGACTTCCCGACCGCGAACAGGGCCACGATCACCGCGAACAGCAGCAGCGTCGCCAGCAAGGCGCGCCAGCGCTTGCCTTCCATGTTCAGGAAAAAATCGAGGATCGTCCGCATCATCGGGCGGGAATAGCACTGCAGGACGCTTTTCCGCGAGCGCCACGGTTTTCAGCGTCACATCATCTGCGTAAAGAAGCCCGCCGCCTCCTCCTTACCGGCTACGGGATCCTCTCATGTCCACCCTCCAGTCCGCCGCCCTGGCCCGCGTCAAGCCGTCCGCCACCATCGCGGTCAGCGCCAAAGCCCGCGCTCTCGCCGCCGCCGGTCGCGACATCATCGGCCTGGGCGCCGGCGAGCCCGACTTCGACACCCCGGACAACATCAAGGCCGCGGCCATCGTCGCCATCCACAACGGCGAGACCAAATACACCGACGCCGACGGCATGCCCGCGCTCAAGAAGGCCATCTGCGCCAAGTTCGCGCGCGAGAACGGCCTGACCTACGATGTCAGCCAGATCCACGTCGCCCCGGGCGGCAAGCCGGTCATCTTCAACGCCCTGGTCGCGACCCTGAACCCGGGCGACGAAGTCATCGTCCCGGCCCCCTACTGGGTCTCCTATCCCGACATGACCCTGCTGGCCGGGGGCGAGCCCGTCTTCGTGACCGGCGAGGAAGTCGACGGCTTCAAGCTGCGTCCCGAGGTGCTGGAGGCCGCGATCACGCCCAAGACCAAGTGGCTGATCCTCAACTCCCCGTCCAACCCGACCGGCGCCGCCTACACCCGCGCCGAACTGCAAGCCCTCGCGGACGTCCTGCTGCGTCATCCTCAGGTCTGGATCCTGACGGACGACATGTATGAGCACCTGACCTTCGGCGACTTCGAATACACGACCATCGCCCAGGTCGAGCCGAAGCTCTACGACCGCACCCTGACCGTGAACGGGGTGTCCAAGGCCTATGCCATGACCGGCTGGCGCATCGGTTACGCCGGTGGGCCCAAGGCCCTGATCGACCTGATGCGCAAGGTCGCCAGCCAGACGACCTCCAACCCGACCTCGATCAGCCAGTTCGCCGCCGTCGAGGCCCTGAACGGCACCCAGGAGTTCCTGGCGCCGCGCAAGGAAGCCTTCGAGAAGCGCCGCGATCTGGTCGTCTCGATGCTGAACCAGGCTTCGGGCATCACCTGCCTGACGCCCGAGGGCGCCTTCTACGTCTACCCCTCGATCGCGGGCCTGATCGGCAAGACGACCCCGTCGGGCGTGACCATCACCGACGATGAGGTCTTCACCTCCGAGTTGCTGGAGGCCGAGGGCGTGGCGGTGGTTCAGGGCGCGGCCTTCGGCCTCAGCCCCTATTTCCGCATCAGCTACGCCACCTCAGAAGCCATTCTCGAGGAAGCCTGCAGCCGGATTCAGCGTTTCGCGGCCAGCCTCAGCTGATTTTACGCCACAAAATCGGCCCCGCTTGCGTTCATCCTGAACGGGATTAGCTTCGTTTCTTACACGGGGCGATTCAAAGACCCCGTTGGGAGGCTGAAATGGTCCACGAGGATCGCCCTGGCCGTCACGCGTTCTCGCCTGCGGGCGTCGTGGGACTGCTGCTGGCAGGAATGGTTTGCGGTGTCTTCTGGCGCGAGATCGCTCACGCCGTCCTCAGGCTGACCTGAGGCGTCAAATCTCGTTCAGCGGTTTGCCGGCAATGTGATTGTTGGTGTCGCTGATCGGTCCAGAAAGGACATGCACCAGCGCAACGCCCGCTCGCTGTTGTCCGTGCGTTGGGTTGTGTCCCGCGTCAAACGACACGCCCCTCCCCCTGCGCCTTCGGACGCGGCCTCAGCGTAGATCACCAGGACTCGTTCGGGCGCTTCGCCTTCCCGATGCGCCATGACGAGCGGCCCGACAACGGTGCGCGAAATCTCTGCCGCATCGCCTTCCTGGCTAAGCAACTGTTTGACCTGAGCGGCGCGGTCGTCCGGCTTCAGCGGGAACAGTTCAGCCGCAACCCCGTCGCCGGGTTCAAGCGTCATAGTGAAAAGAGGGGTCGGCCTTGCAGTCGACTGGAGCAGGGCCAGAGCCAGGGCGAGGAGCACTGCCATGGTTCTCGCGTTTCCCTACGCCGCCCGGCTGACGGCGAAGTCCGCCAGCTGATCCAGCGCATCGCGCCAGTCGCTCTGCGGCAGCACGCGCAGGGCCGCCTTGGCGGCGTCGGCGTAGTCGCCTGCCGTGTCCAGCGTCGCCGTTACCGAGCCCGTGCCGATGATCAATTCGCGCGCCCGGCGGAAGTCGTCCTCGGTGCGCTCACCTTTGGTGATGGTGCGGTCCCAGAAGGCGTCCTCGCGCCCCTTGGTCTTGGCCATGGCCAGCAGCAGCGGCAGGGTCACCTTGCCTTCGCGGAAATCGTCGCCCGCGTTCTTGCCTAGAGCCTCGCTCGAGCCGCCGTAGTCGAGGGCGTCGTCGGCCAGCTGGAAGGCCAGGCCCAGGTTCAGCCCATAGGACCGCAGGGCCGCCACGGCCGCGTCGTCGGCGCCCGCGCCCACCGCCCCGGCCTCGGCCGCCGCGGCGAACAATTCGGCGGTCTTGGCCGAGACGATCTGCAGATAGGTGTCGCGGTCCAGATTCAGGTCGTGCGCGCGCGTCAGTTGCAACACCTCGCCGGCCGCGATCACGCTGGACGCCCGCGCCAGAATGCCGAGAGCCCGCATCTGGCCGGTCTCGACCATCAGCTCGAACGCCCGGGCGAACAGGAAGTCGCCGACCAGCACACTCGTCGCCGAGCCCCAGATCAGATGGGCCGCGACCTTGCCACGCCGACGCTCGGACCCGTCGACCACGTCGTCATGCAGCAGGGTGGCGGTGTGGATGAACTCGACCGAGGCGGCCAGCTTCAGCGGATGCTCGATCGATCCACCCGCCGCACGCGCGGCGGCGACCGTGATCAGGGGCCGCATCCGCTTGCCGCCCGCCGCCACGATATGTTCTGCCAGCAGCGGAATCACCGGCACGTCGGACTGCATCCGGTCGATGATCAGGGCGTCGACGGCGGCCATATCGGCCTGGGCCAGGCGCGCCAGGGCCTCGACGTCGCCCGTCGGCCGGGCGCCGCGCCCGTCAGAGGGCCGGTCGGTTGTCAGGGTGACGGCGTCCACGCGAAACTCTCTCGAAACCCGGGCGTCAAAAAAGGGGGGAAACGCCCGTCAGAAGTCGTCCCGTCTTGCGAGGGGCCGATTGGCGGGACAATGGTGGTCGGGCCATGATGGGTCAAGCCGCGTGACGTCCGTATTGACATCGGTATCCCCGGGAACGGAGATCGCCGAAAGCGCCCTGCTGGGCGGTCGTGTCCGGCTGCGCCAGCCGGTGAGCGGTTACCGCGCCGGCATGGACGCGGCCCTCCTCGCCGCCGCCGTCAATGCAAAGCCCGGAGACCGCGTCTTCGAGGCCGGCTGCGGCGCCGGCGCCGTTTTGACCCAGGTCGCCGCCCGCCGTCAGGAGATCCTTCTGACGGGGCTGGAGCGCGACCCCGCCGCCGCCGCCCTCGCCCGTGAAAACGCCGCCCTGAACGGGTTTGAGGGCCGTATGACCGTCGTGACCGGCGACGTCGCCGAGGGCTTCCGCCCGCTCGATCTGAAGCCCTTCGACTGGGCCGTCTCCAACCCGCCCTTCTTCGACGATGCGGGGGCCCTGCGCGCGCCCGCCCCCGGCAAGCGCGGCGCCTGGATGGCCGACGACGGCCTCGCCGCATGGTCCTCCCTGCTGCTCAAGGCGACGCGCGAGAACGGCAAAATCCTGATGATCCACCGCGCCGACCGGCTCGCGGACATTTTGTCCACCCTCGGCGAAAAGGCAGGCTCGTTCACCATCCTGCCCATCCAGCCTTTCGCCGACCAGCCCGCCAAACGCGTTCTCGTCCAGGCCGTCCGCACCGGCCGCGCCCCGCTGAAACTCCTTCCCGCCCTGACCCTCCACGATCGCACCGGCGCCAAACACACGCCGGAGGCCGAGGCGATTCTGCGGGGCGAGGCGGCGCTGGCGCTTTAAGTCGGCCGGGTGAGCCGATGTCGGCTCTCGACCCGTTGCGGACACTGTCACTGTGGTCTCAGAGTGGCTTGGTCACCTGCGAGAGAGTCCATGCTGCGATCACTTTTCGCGACCATCGTTTCGGCGACCGTCATGCAAGATTTTAGTGAGACGAGACCGTCAGGTCCTAACGACACCAGGGTCGTGGTGGCCTACACAGACGGCCAGATCGCATCCGCTGTCGGCTGGAATACCCGTCTCGCGGATGGGAGCCTCGGCGCGTCAACCTACACTGTGTTTCGCCATGGCGCGCGGGAGACGAACTGGACCACGCCTGCCTACACGATCGACCGGATCGATTTCCGATGCGACGAGCGCACCTTTCGCGTCGGAGGAACGCGTCTGTTCAGAGGCAACGCAGACCCCCTTGTCTCGCCTGGAAACAACGATGGGCCGTTCAAGCCCGTTGATGGAGACATCTTGCGCGAGCGTCAGTTTGCGGTGGTTTGCGGTACCGACAGTCGTCCCGTGTATCCGACCTTCTTCTATTTCATGGAAGCCTACGGGCTTGGGGACGGGCGGGCGCCGAGATCAGAACCCGGCCCGATGGTTCATTAGAGGACGCCCGCTTCCCACGCCCAGCCGACGTTCGGAACGTCCGCTCCCTGCCCTACCACGCCCCCATTTCGCGCAGCTGGATGGCCAGATCGTCCGGCAGATCGCCCGCGTCCATCGTCGTCAGATCGACCGGCGCGTCCTTCGCTTCCAGATAGCGCCAGCCTTGGAACGGCCGACGCGCCTGCGGGGCCGTGCGGATCACCTCGGGCGCCAGGGTGATCAGGCATTCGCTGGCCTTGCCCTCCCCGCGCGTGGTGATGTCGACGATCGGCATGCGGCACTGGATGACGCCCTTGGTCACCCAGTAAAGGGAGCCGCCGTCCTCCATCTCCGCCGCCCGCTTGGGCGTCATTCGCGTATGGACGACCAGCGGCCCCTTGCGGGCGCGCTCCTCCAGCCATTCGACGTTATCCATGCCGACGCTGAGCTTGATCATGTGCAGAGGCATGACGCGCCTCTGACACTGCTCCGCCCCTCAGGGCAAGCGTGACCTTGGGGTTGGGGCCTTAAGGCTGCGGAGAGGTCGGGGTCACCACCGCCACGCCGCCGGACGGCGCCGGGGTCACGACGGCCGGAGCGGCGGCGCGAGCTTCAGCCGCGCGGGCCTCGCTGTCCGCGCGCTGGGCTTCGGCCTGGGCCCGGGCGGCGTCGGCCCGCGCCAGTTCAAGGCTCTGCTGCCCGCCGGCGATCTGGCCCTGGACGGCGGCGACATTGGAGGTGGCCTGGGCTTCGGCGACGGCCTGCGCGGCCTGGGCCTCGGCCAGCCGCGCCTCGCTGTCGTCGGTCACCGGGGCCTCGCCGCGCGCGAACAGGATCCACATCGCCGCGACAACGATCAGCATGGCCAGCCCGCCCGCGATCCACCAGCCGGTGTTGGACGACTCACGGCGAACGATGACGGTCTCGGTATAGACAGGCTCGCCCGACGCAGGTCGCGCCGGGTCGAGGTTGGGGTCGTACTGGGTCATGGGGTTCCTCCCGCCATTGAACCCCCGGAACGGGTCCTGACGGCGCCGGTTCCCCAAGGGGCGTCCCGTTAACCCATCCGGCGCAGCACCAGGGCGCTCCAGGCGTCGCGATGGATGCGCCGCTCCAGCCGGAAGCCCTTGGACAGATAGGCCGCCGTCACCCGCCGCTCCTGGGTCCGCAACAGACCCGACAGGATGGCCACCCCGCCGATCCGCAGCGCCAGCTTGATGTCCTGCGACAGGGCCACCAGCGGCGGGGCCAGGATGTTGGCGAACACCAGATCGTACGGCCCGTCCTTGCGCACCATACGGTCGTTCAGGCCCGAGGCGTGGACGAAGCGCGCCTTGGCCATGTTCAGCTTGGCGTTCTCGTTGGCGATGCGGACCGAGGGGGCGTCGATGTCGGTGCCGACCGCGATCCGGCTGCCGGTCTTGGCCGCCGCGATGGCCAGCACCCCCGTGCCGCAGCCGACGTCCAGCACCCGTTCGAAGGTCTCGCGCTTGAGCAGCTCGTCGTAGGCGATCAGGCAGCCCACCGTCGTCCCGTGGTGACCTGTGCCGAAGGCCGCGCCCGCGTCGATCTTAAGGGCCACGGCGCTGGCGGGCACCAGACCCTGGTCGTGGGCGCCGTAGACGAAGAATCGCCCGGCCTTCACCGGCGGCAGACCCGACAGCGACATGGCCAGCCAGTCGGCGTCCGCCAGGACCTCGACCTTCACCGTCACCTCCGGATGTTCGGCCAGCCGCGCCTGGATCCCCTCGGACTCCTCGTCCGTCGTCGGGAAGGCGTCGATGCGCCAGATGCCGCGGTCCTCGTCTTCCTCGAGGATGGAATAGGTCGCGCCTTCCAGCATGACGTCGGCGTCGAGCGCCTCCGCAGCGGCCTCGGCGGCGGCGCGAGAACCGTGTGCGATTATCTGAACTGCGGTTTGGGACATTTTGTTAAAGGCCAGTACTATATCGAATCGATGCAATTGCGGACGCGCGTCATGTGCGTCCATTCCAACCGAGGGGTCGGCGAGTTCTATGGCTAAAGCACCATCCAAACCCGCGTCGGCGAAACCCGCCGCCGCTTCCAAGCCCAAACCGGCGGCAAAGTCGAGCGCCGCGAAGCCCGCGACCGCAAAAGCCGCTCCGAAACCGGCCCCGGCGACCGCTGCGCCCAAGGCCGTGAAGGCCGCCCCGACGACCGCCCCCAAGGCTGCCGCGAAACCCGCCGTCGCCCCGAAGGCCGCTGCCGCCAAAGCCACTGCGCCCAAGCCCGCCGCCAAGCCGGCCGCCGCGCCCAAGGCCGCTGCCAAGCCCGCCGCCAAGGCTGCGCCGAAGACCGCGACCAAGCCCGCAGCCGCTCCGAAGGCCACCGCCGCTGCGAAAGCCGCGCCCAAGGCTGTGAAGGCGCCCGCCGCCAAGGCCGCCCCGAAGACCGCGACCAAGCCCGCCGCTGCGAAGGCCGCGCCCAAGGCCGCTGCGCCCAAGCCCGCCGCCGCCAAACCGGCCGCTGCTCCGGCGCCGAAGCCGGTCGAAGCGCCCAAGCCCGCTCCGGTCGCCGCCGCCCCTGCTCCGGCCCCGGCCCCGGCCCCGGCCCCGACCCCGGCTCCGGCGCCCAAGCCCGCCGCCGCTCCGGCTCCGGCTCCTGCCAAGCCCAGAAGCTTCTTCGACAAGATCACCGACGCCATCTTCGGCAAGCGCTGATCTGACCGGCCCCAACTAGCGCGAAGCGCGGTAGGCCAAACAAACGGAAAGCCCGGACGGTGCGAACCGCCCGGGCTTTTTGCTGTCCGGCGATGCCGAAGCGATCAGTCGCTCGGCAGGTCTTCCGACAGGATGGCCATTTCGAACATGAAGCTGCCGTCCTCGTCCTCGTCGTCGAAGACCACGCCGACGAACTCGTCACCGACATAGACCTCGGCCGAGTCGTTAACCTTCGGCCGGGGCTTCACGATGATGCCGCCCGTGTTGAAGGTCTTCTTCAGATGCGTCTCGATGCGCTTCATGTCGTTGGTGTTCATCGGAGCCTCGGCAGTATCGGATTGGAATCTGGTGGCGGACCCTAGTCGCAGAGCCCGCAAGGGGAAACCCTAGATCGAGAAGTCGTAGACCACGTCGGCCAGGGTGTGATCCATCGTCCGGGCCGGCTCCGCGCCCGTCGGGCAGTTGACCAGCCGCGCCGGCACCCCGGCGACGGTGCAGCCTGACGGCACGGGCTTCAGCACCACCGAGCCCGAGGCCACCTTGGCGTAGTCGCCGATCTGGATATTGCCCAGGACCTTGGCCCCGGCGCCCAGCAGCACGCCCTTGCCGATCTTGGGATGGCGGTCGCCGCGCTCGGCTCCGGTCCCGCCCAAGGTCACGCCGTGCAGCATCGAGACCTCGTCGCCGACCACCGCCGTCTCGCCGATGACGATGCCCGTGCCGTGGTCGAAGAACAGCCCCTTGCCCAGGGTCGCGCCCGGATGGATGTCGATCTGGAACAGTTCGGAGATGCGGCTCTGGAAGTGGAAGGCCAGGGTCTCGCGCCCCTGCGTCCACAGCCAGTGGGCCACACGCGACGCCTGCAGCGCCTGGAAGCCCTTGAAATAGAGGAAGGGCTGCAGCAGCGACCGGATCGCCGGATCGCGCTCGGCGACGGCCCGCAGGTCGGCCTCGGCGGCCGCCACGATCGACGGATCGGACCAGAAGGCGAAGGCGCAGACCTCGCGCACGCTCATCTGGGCCAGTTCGGCGTCGCCGATCTTGCGCGCGATCTGGAAGCTCAGGGCGTTGGCCAGGTCCAGGTGCGACAGGATGGTCGCATTCATCAGCGACCCCAGATGCGGCTCGCTGCGCGCCGCCTCCTCGGCCGAGGCGCGCAGCTGGGCCCAGGTCGACGAACCCGTCGTCTCCTGGCCAGCGATCACCTCGAATTTGGGTTGGGTCATGTCTGCACGGCTCCGGTCGTCCGGGGACTATACCCGCGTCAGCATGGCATGCGCCAGCCAGCCGGGCAGAAGCCCCTCCCTGGCCATATGGTACGCCCGATATGCTGTCGCCACCGTAAACGAGTCGAGGATCGCCCCCCGCTCTATCTCGTGCAGAAGCGACAGGAAGGGCACGCGCACGATGGTCATGATCTCGGTCGGGTCCGGATCGATCGGCACGGGCGTCAGATCCCAGGCGATCCATGTGTAACCGATCTCGTCGGTGATCGAGTTCGACACCTCGATCTTGAGCGCCAGCTTCCAGCTGGCCGCCGCCAGCCCCGCCTCCTCGGCCAGCTCGCGCTTGACCGCGTCCAGCGGATCCTCGCCGAACGGCGCCCCGCCCTCGGGCATCTCCCACGAATAGTTGGCGCGCGCGAACCGGGCCTGTCCGACCAGGGTCACGGTCCCGTCGGGATGGATCGGCAGCACGCCGGTGGCGATGTTCTGGAACCGCAGCACGCCATAGTTCGCCGCCCGCCCGGTCGGAGCGATCGCCTTGTGCTCGGTCACCTTCATCCACGGCGTCTGGTGCACGACCTCATGCCCCAGATCCTGCCACGGCGGCGTCGGCGTCAGGCCTTCTGCCCAGGCGGGGATCGGTTGCGCACCCATCACTTGTGGGTCGGGGGAGGAATTTTCAGCGTCGTCGGTCACCCCCGACCTATGGCGCAAGGCGGCCTCCGCGCCTAGCTAGACCGCATGACCCAATTTCCGAAAGCGGCCGATCTCGGCGACCTCCTGCCCCAGCCCGTCCGCTCGCAAGAGCTGCTGAACCGGCTCTCGACCCGCCGCTCGGCGCCCGCCCAGACCCTGACCGTCCCCGGCCCGAACCCCGAGGAAGTGGCGGAAATCCTCCGTCTCGGCGCCCGCACCCCCGACCATGGCAAGCTCTTCCCCTGGCGCTTCGTGGTCATGGGCCCCCAGACCCGCGCCGATCTGGCCGAACGCCTGTCGGCCCTCGCCGTCCGTCAGGGCCTCGGCGGCAAGGCCCAGGCGGTGCTGGCCAAGCTGACCGCCGCCCCCGTCTCCATCCTCGTCATCTCCACCGCCGCCCCGGGTCCCAAGCCCGTCTGGGAGCAGGAGCTGTCGTCCGGCGCCGTCTGCATGAACATCGAACACGCCGCCGACGCTCTGGGCTACGCCGCCTGCTGGATCACCGACTGGTACAGCTATGACGCCGAAGCGCTTGAAATCCTTGGCGTGAAGCCGAACGAAAAGGTCGCCGGCTTCATCCACATCGGCACGACCGCCGAAGCCCCGCTTGAACGCGTCCGTCCCGACCTTTCGACCCTGACCATAACCCTGCCCTGACCACCGTCTGCGTCCAACGGCGCAACCGGTAAAATCGCGTCATTCCACCGCATCAGGCGCTATCGTGGGAACTCCGGCGGCGTGGAGGCGCTGACCGGGATGTCCAGCCCCTTGCATCGCGTCATGACGACCACCGTCGGCGCCCTCGGCCATCCCGCCAGTCTGGTGGTCCTGCTGATCTGCGCTCTCGTCTGGCGCAGGGTCGAACCCGACAGCTTCGACCTTCACGCTGTCGCGACCCTCGTCGCCGTCGCCATGACACTGATTATCCAGCGCGGCCAGAACCGCGACACGGCGGCGCTTCAAGCCAAGCTCGACGAGCTGATTCTGGCGACGGAGGGCGCCCGAAACGAACTCGCCGGCCTCGATGAGGAAAGCGCTGACGATATCGAAGAGATCAAGGCCGGAGCCTGATCCCTCCCGCCGCTAGGTTCGCCGCGCCGGCTAGACCGCCGCCGCCAGCGCCGGGTCGGCCCTCAGCCGCTCAAGGTCTCGGCCCGGCGGCCGGCCGAACTGGCGGCTGTACTCGCGGCTGAACTGGCTGGGGCTGTCATAGCCGACAGCGAAGCCGACGCCCGCCACGTCGCCGCCCTGCCCCAGCAGCCGGTTGCGCGCCTCCTGCAACCGCACCTGCTTCTGGTACTGCAGCGGGCTCATCGAGGTCACGGCCTTGAAATGGCGGTGCAGCGACGTCTCGCTCATCCCCGACAGGGCCGCCAGCCCGCCGATGGTCATCGGCTCGGCGAAATGGGTGCGGATCCAGCGGATCGCCCGCTTGACCTGGGCCAGCCGCCCGTCGACCGCCGCGATCTGGCGCACCATGGCCGCGTGCTCGCCCTGCATCAGCCGCCACAGCAGCTCGCGCCGGATCATCGGGGCCAGCACCGCCGCATCGCCGGGCCGGTCCAGCAGCCGCACCAGCCGCGTCACCGTATCCACCATCTCGGCGTCCATGGTGCTGACCGCCAGCGCCCGGATCGGGGTCTCGTCCGCCGCCAGACCGCCCTCGGTCTCGATCAGCAGCTCTGCCGCCGTCGCGGGATCCAGCGCCACCCCGACGGCCAGATAGGGCGCCGTCAGCACCTGCCCGCTGACCGGCAGATCGGCCGAGACCACCAGATAGTCGCCCGCCCGATAGGCATGAGTCTCGCTGCCCAGGGTCGTCTGTTTCGCGCCCTCCAGAATGACGCACAGCATGGGCTCATAGACGATCTGCTGCGCGTCCGAGACGATGTCGCTGGCCAGGATGCTGATGCCGGGCAACAGCACCGGCGCGGTTCCGTCCTGCGGGCCTTCGCCCAGTCGGCTCCGCACCAAGGCGGCGAGTTCGTGCAAGCGATCCATGCCGACACTCAACGCCTGCGGGCCCGCGCGCGCAAGCCTGGCCACGCCGGTTGGCAGGATCGTGCAAGAGGCTGGCGGCATCCGTCTACGTCCCCGGGGCCGTCAGGGCGCACAACACGCCTGCCCCCGGCCTCAAGTAGCGCAACGCGCGATAGGCCAAACAAGAATGGAGATTTGGACATGACCACAGCCCCCAAAACCTGGTTCATCACCGGCGCAGCCCGCGGCCTCGGCGCCGCCATCGCCCGCGCCGTCCTCGACGCCGGCGACAATGTCGTCGTCGCCGGACGCAACCGCGACGCCCTGATCAAGGTCGTCGGTCCGGATTCCGATCGCGTCCTCTCGGTCGCCCTTGACGTCGCCGACCTGACGCAGGCTCAGCCCGCCGTCGACGCCGCCCTCGCCCGCTTCGGCCGGATCGACGTCCTCGTGAATAACGCTGGCTACGGCCACCTCGGCCTGTTCGAGGAGACCACCGCCGCCGACGCCCAGGCCCAGTACGACACCAATGTCTTCGGCCTGATGTCCGTCACTCGCGCCGTCCTGCCCTCCATGCGCGCCAACCGCTCGGGCCGGATCTTCAACCTCTCCTCCATCGGTGGCATCGCCGGCGGCGAAAGCGGCGCCCTGTACTGCGCCTCGAAGTTCGCGGTCGAGGGCTTCTCGGAATCCCTGGCTCAGGAGGTCGCCCGCTTCGGCATTCAGGTGACCATCGTCGAGCCCGGCTTCTTCCGCACCGACTTCCTTGAGCCGACCTCGGTCAAGCACGGCACTGTTCCCATCGCCGACTATGCCGAGGCTGCCGAGGCCCTGAAGACCTTCTACGACGGCCGCAGCCGCAACCAGGCGGGCGACCCGGCCAAACTGGGCCAGGCCCTCGTCACCCTCGCCGATGCCCCGCAGCAGCCGGTCCGCTGGGCCGCCGGAACCGACGGCTTCAACATCGTCCAGGCCAAGATCGCCAGCCTTCAGGCCGAGCTCGACGCCTGGAAAGCCCTGACCCTCTCCACCGACGGCGACTTCGACTTCCGGCCGGAGAACGCCACCGGGGCCTGGGCCTAAACTCCCCGAACCCGCCACAATCGGCGCGCTCACTCCCCTTCGGTCCTCGGAGGGGAGTGAGACATGTTCCGCCGCCTGCGCCTGCACACCGCCCTGATCCTCGCCGCCGCCTCGCTGGGCCTCACCGCCTGCGTGGGGGTGCTAAACCGGTGCGGCGACGGCTTGAACCCGCCCGCCGGCGGCTGGGACCGTCACGGGCCGGGCTAGGACCGGAGCCGAGCGGCCAACAGGCAGACGCCGACCACCACGACCGAAACCGACCGACGCCTCATCGCTGCATCCCGAACGTGCGAAACACGACATTGACGACCGTCACGAGAGGCCGTCAAGCGCCTCGACTTCGCATTCCGACGCTGGCCAATCCCTTGCCGATCAAGGCTCTGCAGGTCCGCGACCACATTCGGTTCGGCGCCGCTTCCGAAGGGCGTAAACTGACGGCTTCGGGTCTTTGACATCGCTGAACCACACCGAGGCATGGCCGCACTCTGGCGCATGCGCGTGCAGACCGCGTGCACGCCCGAACGAGAACTCAATAAAACGAAAAACCGTATTTTTTCAGATCCGTAGAAGGCAAACCTCAGGCCAGACATTCAAAATTGCACTCGAGTGCAAAACTTTTTTCCGAGTGCAAAGCCCCGCTGGACCTAGCCCCGCCCGCGGTAGGTCGGCACCCCCTGGTCGGGCAGCCACAGGCCCTCGGGCGGCGCGCCCGTCTGCCAGAAGACGTCGATGGGGATGCCGCCGCGCGGATACCAGTAGCCGCCGATCCTCAGCCACTTCGGCTGCAGCAGGTCGGCCAGCTTGCGGCCGATGGCGACGGTGCAGTCTTCGTGAAAGGCGCCGTGGTTGCGGAAGCTGGTCAGATAGAGCTTCAGGCTCTTGGACTCGACCAGCCACTCACCCGGGGCATAGTCGATGACGATGTGGGCGAAGTCCGGCTGGCCCGTGACGGGGCACAGGCTGGTGAACTCCGGCGCCGTGAACCGGGCCAGGTACAGGGTGTCCGAATGCGGGTTGGGCACCCGCTCCAGCACGGCGGTTTCGGGGCTGGTCGGCTGGACGGTTTGCTGGCCCAGCTGATGCAGGCCGGAGGTGTCTGTGGTCATTCGCTCGCTTTAGACTTCGGCGACGGGTCAGTGAAGAGTGCTGGTGAGCAAGAGGTGAGCCTGCCGCGCTGGCATCGTCTTCCTTCGCTCACCCCTCGCTCACTAACACTTCTCACCCACCCACACGCCCGTTGCCTTACCCAACGTACCCCCGCTAAGCGTAGCGAAAGACAACTGAGGAGACGTCCATGGCCATCCCCGCTTCCCTCCAGAAGGGCCTCAAACTGCCGGTCATCGAGGCGCCGATGTTCCTCGTCTCCGGGCCCGACCTGGTGGTCGAGTGCTGCAACGCGGGCGTCATCGGCACCTTCCCCTCGCTGAACCAGCGCACCACCGAGGGCTATCGGGACTGGCTGGTCGAGATCAAGTCGCGCCTCAACGACGACGCCGCGGCCTTCGGGGTCAACCACATCGTCCACGGCTCCAACGAGCGTCTGATGGCCGATCTGGCGGTGACGGTGGAGCACAAGGTGCCGCTGGTCATCACCTCCCTCGGCGCCGTCAAGGATCTGGTCGACGCGGTCCACGGCTACGGCGGCGTGGTCTTCCACGACATCGCCAACGTCCGCCATGCGAAGAACGCGGCCAAGGCGGGCGTCGACGGCCTGATCCTGGTCGCCAACGGCGCGGGCGGCCACGCCGGCATCGTCAACCCCTTCGCCCTGGTCAATGAGGTGCGGGAGTTCTTCAAGGGGACCATCATCCTGTCGGGCTGTCTGTCGAACGGCCAGGACGTCGCCGCCGCCCTGATGATGGGCGCCGACTTCGCCTATATGGGCACCCGCTTCATCAACACGACCGAGGCCATGGCGTCCGACGGCTACAAGGCGATGATCATCGACTCGGGCGCGACCGACATCGTCCACACTCCAGCGGTCTCGGGCATCCCGGCCAACTTCATGATCAAGTCGCTGGAAGCCAACGGCATCGATCCCAAGACCCTGCCCGAGCACAAGCTGGACATGGGCGAGGAGGCCCGGGCCTGGAAGACCGTCTGGTCCGCCGGTCAGGGCGCGGGCACGGTCCACGACGTGGTCCCGGCCGCCGAACTGGTCGCCCGCCTGCGCAGCGAGTACGCTGTGGCCTCGGCCGCCTTCGCCACGAAGGTCGGCGTCGCCTGAGGACACTCCGATGCTCGCCACGGCCCTGCTCCTGACCCTCGCCGCCGCCTCTGATCCCCTGGCGCCCGCGCGTCAGGGCCAGGTCCAGTGCTACGATCCGCTCCCGGCCCAGAAGCTGTGCCGGGCCATCGGCTCCTATGCCTTCGGCGCTGACGGAACGATCACCAGCCTGGCCGAAACCCGGCTGCAGGACAGCCCGGTCATCGTCATGTTCGCCCGTAGCGCGGTCGTCATCCGCGACGGCAAGGAGTGCTCCAACGGGGACCTCAAGGAGGCCGACATCGAGAAGATCGAGATCGACGGCCAACCGTTGCCCGCCGCCGCCCTGGCCCAGGTCAGACCCCAGATCATCGCCGGCCTGCCTGACTTCATGAAGGGCGGCGAGCCCCTGTGTTCGGCCTATGCGGCCAACGCCGACGGCACGATGACCGCGACCGCGGACGTCGGCGGCGTCGCCCATCCCGAGCTGACCGCCACGGTCATGTGGGTGAACCCCGCCGACGGCTGGAAGGTCGTTCCCTAGGCCAGCCCCGGGTGCGGCCTCCGGTCGCGACCCCATACGCAGGCGGTGCAATCGGGGCTAGGCAGGGGCATGACTCGCCTTCTCGCCTTCATCGCCCTCGCCACCGGGCTCGCCGCCTCCCCCGCCCTGGGCCAGACCTCGACGGGCGCCCACAGTGTCCAGTCCGGCGGCGGCAGCCAGACCCACGGCGAGCGCCCTCACCTGCTTTGGCCCCGCGGCGACTGGGCCTTCAGCATGGGGGCCGGAACGGACAACCGCTCCAAGGACGCCTCCAAGTCGCTGGGCGATCCCTATGTCTCCGCCTCGGCCGACTGGGAGGGCGAAGGCGGTCTGTTCTACGCCGGAGCCGGGGCCGAGACGATCGACGCCGGCGGCTCGGACCTCCAGCTCGAAGCCTTCATCGGTATGCAGCCGGAGCTTGCGGGCTTCGACCTCGACCTGTCCGTGACGCGCCAGTGGCGGATCGACGCCGATCCGGGCGCCGACGCCGACAACTGGGAGATCACCGCCAACGTCAGCCGCTCCATCGGCAAGGCCAGCGGCCGGCTGCAGTTCCAGACCTCGCCGGACGGCGCCGGCGCTACGGGCCGCTGGACCTGGGTTGAGGCCCGCCTCGGCTGGACCTTCACCGACCGCCTCAAGGGCACGGCCGCCATCGGCCGCCGCGAGCAGCAGGACTCGGTCGACTACACCGGCTGGAACGCCGGGGTGACCTGGTCCATGAGCCGTCACCTCGACCTCGACCTGCGCTGGTATGACACCAACGCCGACCCGGGCGCCTCTGAAGCGCAGTACGGCTCGGCCCTTGTCGCCGCCGTCAACTACGCCTTCTGATCAGACAGACAGCGCCTGATCCAGGTCGGCGATCAGGTCCTCGACGTCCTCCACGCCCACGGACAGGCGGATCAGGTTGTCGGTGACGCCCCCGGCCTCGCGGACCTCCCTCGGCACACTGGCGTGGGTCATGATGGCCGGGTGGTTGACCAGGCTCTCCACCCCACCGAGCGACTCGGCCAGGGTGAAGACCCTGACGCTCTCCAGCACCCGCTTGGTCCGCTCCAGATCGCCGTCGATCAACACCGTCACCATCCCGCCGAAGCCCTTCATCTGGCTGGCCGCGAGAGCATGCTGCGGATGGCTGACCAGACCTGGATAGATGACCTTCTGCACCCCCTCGCGGTCCTCCAGCCAGCGGGCCACGGCCATGGCGTTCTCGCAGTGGGCCTTCATCCGGAGGCCCAGGGTCTTCAGCCCCCGGTTGGCCAGGAAGGCGTCGAACGGCCCCATCACCCCGCCGACCGAGTTCTGCAGGAACTTCAGCTCCTTGGCGACGTCATCATTGCCCGCCACCAGCACCCCGCCGATGATGTCCGAGTGCCCGTTCAGGTACTTGGTCGCCGAGTGCATGACGACGTCGGCGCCCAGGGCCAGCGGCTGCTGGCAGAAGGGGGTGGCGAAGGTGTTGTCGACGATCAGCAGCAGGCCGTGGGCCTTGGCGACCTTCGACAGGGCGGCGATGTCCGCGATCTTCATCAGCGGGTTGGTCGGTGTCTCGACCCACAGCATCTTGGTCTTGGGCGTGATGGCCGCCTCGACTGCGGCGATGTCCGACAGGTCGACATAGGCGAAGTCCAGCCCCATCGAGCGCCGGCGCACCCGCTCGAACAGCCGCCAGGAGCCGCCGTACAGGTCGTCGCCGGTGACGATGTGCGACCCGGCGTCCAGCAGCTCCAGCGCCGTCGAGGTCGCCGCCATGCCGCTGGCGAAACCGAAGGCCTGAACCCCGCCCTCCAGGTCGGCGATACAGGCCTCGAACGCCTCCCGCGTCGGGTTCTTGCCGCGCGCGTACTCATAGCCCTTGTTCACGCCCGGGCTCTCCTGGGCATAGGTCGAGGTGGCGTAGATCGGCGTCATCACGGCGCCCGTCGTGGGGTCGGGCCGCTGGCCGGCGTGGATGGCCCGGGTCGAGAAGCCTTGGGAGTTCTTGAGGTCGGCCATCACGGCTCCTGTCTGTCGGAAGAGACGCCGAGCTGTTCGGCGAAGAAGGTCTGGCTGCGGGTATAGACGTCGGACCACTGGGCCGCCGTCATCAGATGGCCGGCGCCGCGCGTCACCTGCACCCGCACTGGCACGTCGGCGTCCAGCAGGAACTGGCGCCAGCGCTGCGTGGAGGCGGGCGAGACGACCCGGTCGCGCTCCGAGCGCAGGATCAGCACCGGGATGCGTCGCGTGGGGTGGCGCGGGATATAGACGTCCCAGCCGCCGCAGACGGCGATGGCCGCCGACGCCCGACTGTCGCCCAGCGCCCCGTCCACGGCGATGTAGGAGCCCAGGGAATAGCCGACGACGCCGGTCCGGCGGCGATCCACACTCTGCCCGATCAGCCATTCGATCCCGTCGCGCGCGCAGTCGCGCCAGGCCTCCATCGTCGGCTCGCGCCGCACGACGTCGTCCTCGGCCGCGTCCAGATAGGTCGGGGCCAGGGCCAGATAGCCGTCCACCGCGAACTGCCGCGCGAAGGCCAGCTGGTCCAGCCCCATCCCGCCCGAGCCGTGGATGTAGACCACCCCGGCCCCATTGGCATTCGCGCCGGGCCGGAAGGCGATCGCCCGGATGGTCTTGCCGTTGCTCTGATACGCGACCCGCTCGGTCGTGACCCCGTCCACGGGCGGCGGCGTCTGCGCCAGCACCGGGCCCGCCACGGTCAGCACACCGGCCGCGCCCAGAAGCTCGCGCCGCCTCACGCCCCACTCCTCAGCTCGTCGCGCAGGAAGCGGTGGGCGGTGTCGAAGATGCCGCGCCACTCGGCGGGTTCGGGCACATGGTGGTCGCTGTCCAGCACCTCGACCTCGACATGGACCCCGGCGCGGCGCAGCGTCCGCTCCCAGTTGCGGGTCACGCCCGGCTCGACCACCGGATCGCCGTCGGCCAGGATCAGCAGGGTCGGCGGCTTCCTCAGGATCTGCTCGACCTCGCGCCGGCCGCCCGCCGCTATGGCCACCACGGCCCGGGCCGGGGCGTCCGACACCGCCAGTTCGCAGGCCATGAAGCCCCCGCGCGAGAAGCCGATGATGCCGATCCGCCCGGGGTCCACGCCGGGCTGGGTCGCCAGCCAATTGAAGCCGTCCAGCGCCGCCTGCCTCTGGAACGCGCCGCGGCCCTCGCGCCGCCCCTCGGGATCGGCGCCGAACCAGGCCGGGAAGGCCACCGTATAGCCCCGCGCCGCCAGCCGGGTCGCGTCCTCCAGCCAGCGCCGGATCTCCAGCGCCGCCCCGCCCCCGCCGTGCAGCAGCAGGATCCCGGCGCCCGCCATCGGTAGGCCTTCCGTCGGCGGGCTGAACAGCACGACGGTGATGTCCTCGCCCCCGCTGGGATAGGTCCCCGTGGCGATGCGCGGCGCCGCCTGGGCCCACGCCGGAGCGCCGCCCGCCGTCGCTGCGATCGACGCCGCCAGCAGCCCCAGACCGGTCCGGCGGGTCAGGTCCATCCTACCGGTTCAGGCTCAGGTGGTTGATCAGGTCGACGCGGGCGATCAGGCCGACGAAGGTCTCGCCGTCCAGCACGATCGCCACCCGGTCACGGTCGAACAGGGGGATCAGGGCGTCCAGCGGCTCATTGACCTGCACCGTGTCCAGATTGCGGGTCATGGCCTCGGAGACCGGCTTGGCGAACCGCTCCTTTCGGGTGATCTCGTCGGTGTTCATGATGTGGACGATGTCGCTCTCGTCAAGGATGCCGACCAGACGGCCGTCCTGGATCACCGGCAGCTGCGACACATCGTTGGAGCGCATCCGCTTGAAGGCCGAGTCGAGGCTGTCTGTCGGGCCGGCGACGACCACCTCGCCGTCGGCGTATTTGCGGCTGATCAGGTCGGCGAGGTTGCCCTGGATCGGGTCGTCGCCGAGGCCCTGATCGGCCAGCCAGGCGTCGTTATAGACCTTGGACAGGTACTTGGCGCCCGTGTCGCAGACCAGGGTCACGCAGCGCTTCGGCTCGGTCTGTTCGCGGCACCAGCGCAGGGCCGTGGCCAGCAGGGTGCCCGAGGACGAGCCCGCCAGAATGCCCTCCTTGAGCAGCAGCTCGCGCACCGCCGCGATCGCCTCGGCGTCCGGGATCGAATAGGCCTTGTCGATCAGGCTCATGTCGGCTGTGTCCGGCACGAAGTTCTGGCCGATGCCCTCGACGGTGTAGCTGCCCTCCGGCCCCGGCACGCCCTCGTTGACGATGCCCGCGAGGGTCGAGCCGACCGGGTCGGCAAGGATGATCTCGGCCTTGGAGCCGACGCTCTTCAGGAACTGCGCCGTGCCGGTGATGGTGCCGCCCGAGCCGATGCCGGCGACGAAGGCGTCGACGTCGTGGTCCAGCTGCTCCCATATCTCCGGCCCCGTGGTCTTCACATGGGCGGCCGAGTTGGCGTCATTGGCGAACTGGTTGACGTAGTAGCCGCCGGGGATCTGCTGGGCCAGGCGCTCGGCCATGTCGGTATAGTAGTCGGGATGGCCGTGCGGCACGTCCGACCGCGTCAGCCGAACGTCGGCGCCCATGGCGCGCAGGTGCTGGATCTTCTCCTTGGACATCTTGTCGGGGATGACCAGCAGGACCTTGTAGCCCTTGTTCTGACCGACCAGCGTCAGGGCCAGGCCGGTGTTGCCCGCCGTGGCCTCGACGATCGTGCCGCCGGGCTTGAGCCAGCCTTCCTTCTCGGCCGCCTCGATCATCGACAGGGCGATGCGGTCCTTGATCGAGCCGCCGGGGTTCTGGGCCTCCAGCTTCAGGAACAGGCGGCACTTGCCCGTGTCGATCCGCGTCACCTCCACCATCGGCGTCTTGCCGATCAGGTCCAGCAGGGAGCCGGAGGGCTTGCTGAGGGTGGGCGCGTCAGCGATCGGCATGGGTAGGCTCCGTGAAGGCTATGGCAGCGGAGGCTGGTCGCCCGGCCGGACAAGGTCAAGCCGCGCACGATCTTGCCTCGCGGACCCCAAACGCGCCGTCAGCGCGACCGTTTCCGGACCCACATGGCCGCGTCAGCCTCGGCCAGCCAGGTTTCCGCATCGGCCTGCTCGGCCCAGGCGCGTACCCCGAACGAGCCGCCCAGTTCGGTCTTCTGGCCTTCCCAGTCGAAGCCGTCGGTGGCCAGGGCCTCGGCCAGCCGCTTCGCCTTGTCCCGCCCCTCCTCGATGCCCGCGTTGAGCATCAGCAGGGCGAACTCGTCGCCGCCCAAGCGTCCGACCGCATCCGATTCGCGCACATTGGCCAACAGCAGCTCGGCGACCCGCACCAGGGCCGCGTCCCCGGCGGCGTGGCCCAGCCGGTCGTTGACCCCCTTGAACCCGTCCAGATCGAGGTACAGCACCACCGCCGGCGCGTCATAGCGGGTGCAATAGGCCATGGTCCGGTTCATCGCCGCGACGAAGCCGCGCCGGTTCAGGGCGGGCGTCAGGACGTCGTGATCCGCCGCCGCCTCGGCCGCCTCGGCCCGCTTCTCGAGGAAGTGAGCCTGGATGCGCAAGGCCTCGACCTCGGCGCGCAGGCGCTCGACTTCGGACTTCAACTCTGTGTCGGCCGCGTCAGTCACGGTCGGCGAAACTCCGGGAGGGCGCGACTCACTGGGTCGGCGGAACTGGCGATATGCTAGCGCCCTTGGTTGCGGGCGCAACGCGTGTGCTGTAACGGGCCGCTTTCCGCGACAGGAGGCCTGAGATGGCGACTTCTTCGACGCCGGTGGCGATCATCATGGGCAGCCGGTCCGACTGGCCGACGATGAGACACGCCGCCGATGCGCTCGACGCCCTGGGCGTGGCCTGGGAGGCGAAGGTCGTCTCCGCCCACCGCACGCCCCAGCGCCTCTATGAGGTCGCCACCGGAGCGAAAGCCGCGGGCTTCAAGCTGATCATCGCCGGCGCCGGCGGCGCGGCCCACCTGCCCGGCATGGCCGCCTCCATGACCGACCTGCCGGTGCTCGGCGTGCCGGTGCAGTCGAAAGCGCTCAGCGGCCTGGACTCCCTGCTCTCGATCGTCCAGATGCCCGGCGGCGTGCCGGTCGCCACCCTGGCTATCGGAGAGGCGGGCGCCAAGAACGCCGGCCTGCTCGCCGCCCAGATCCTGGCCCTGTCGGACGAAGCCCTGGCGGAACGCCTATCCGCGTATCGCACCGCCCAGACCGACGCCGTCGCCGAAACGGTCGAGGACTGAGTGGCCCTTCCCCTGCCCCCCGGCTCGACCATCGGCATCCTCGGCGGCGGCCAGCTGGGCCGGATGCTGTCCCAGGCCGCTTCGAAGCTGGGCTTCGACGTCGTCATCCTCGACCCGGAGGAGAACTCTCCCGCCGGTCGCGTCTCGCGCGGCCAGATCGTCGCCGCCTATGACGACCCCACCGCCCTGACCGTTCTCGGCCGGGTCTCGGACGTCGTCACCTTCGAGTTCGAGAACGTCCCGGCCGCCTCGGTCGAGACCCTGGCCGGCGCGGGCGCCCTCGTCGCCCCCGGCCCGACCGCGCTTTCGACCGCCCAGGACCGGGTCGTCGAAAAGACCTTCCTCAACGCCGTCGGCGCCACCACCGTCGACTTCGCCCAGGTGGACACGGTCGAGGACCTGGTCGCCGGTCTGGAGCGGCTGGGCGTCCCCGCCCTGCTCAAGACCCGCCGTGAGGGCTATGACGGCAAGGGCCAGGTCTGGATCCGCAACGTCTCCGAGGCCGCCGACGCCTTCGCCGCCATCGGCGAACGCCCGGCCATTCTGGAAGCGAAGGCCGCCTTCAAGCGCGAACTCTCGGTCATCGCCGCCCGGGGCCACGACGGCTCCGTCGCCGTCTATCCACTGGGAGAGAACCACCACGCCGACGGGGTCCTCTCGACCACTCTGGCTCCGGCCAGGGTCGATGCGAAGACCGCCGCCCGCGCCATCGAGATCGCCGAGGCCATCCTCGACGGCCTCGACTACATCGGCGTCATCGGGGTCGAGCTGTTCGACCTCGGCAAGGGTGTCCTGCTGGTCAATGAGATCGCGCCGCGCGTCCACAACACGGGCCACTGGACCCAGGACGGCTGCGTCTGCGACCAGTTCGAACAGCACATCCGCGCCATCGCCGGCTGGCCTCTGGGCCCCACCGCCGCCCACGCCCGCATCGAGATGACCAATCTGCTCGGCGATGCCGTCGACCAGTGGGCCGAGCTGGCCGCCGAACCCGACGCCCGCCTGCACCTCTACGGCAAGACCGACGCCCGCCCGGGCCGCAAGATGGCCCATGTGAACCGGGTGCTCGGCAAGGCCTGATCCCGTCAGCGATACCTGAGCTTCGCTAGCAAGTCCGTCACCCGCCGCAGCGGGGCCTCGAAGTCCTTGCCGGCCTTCCACTTCTCGAAGGTCATGACGTTCTCGATGCGCGCCGCGACGAAGGCCTCGGCCGCCTCCGGTCCGTCGAAAAGCCGCATCGTCAGGGCGGGGATCAGGATGCCCGACAGGATCGCCCGCTTGGAATAGTGGTTCCAGTCCGTCGCCGTGTCCCCGGCCCAGCGCCAGACGACGTCCGCGCTCTCCCAGGCCAGCGACAAGCCCAGATCGGCGTTTGTCGGCAGGGCCAGGAAGGCCGCGCAGCGCTTCGTCGCCTCCAGATGGTCCGCCCCGGCCTCGATTCGCGCCGAGACGCCCTGCGCGATTCGCTCGCGCATCTTCAGCGTCTCCGGCGGGGTCGCCTTCAGCGCTTCCAGCGTCATCGCGTCATGCCGGCGCGACAGCAGGGCCGCCAGATCGCGCGGGCCGTTGGGCAGCAGCAGCTCCTCGTCGCCGCGCGACAGCCCCTGAGCCTCACACGCGGCCCGCACCAGCCGCGAATTCCACCCAAAGGTCGGCGCACGCTGGATCGCGGCGTCCAGCACCGCCTGTTCCATACGGTCGGCCCAGTCGCCCACGGGAGCTTCGTTCGACAGGTGCGGCGCTTCGGTCATGGTGCGAAGATAGGCTTGTCAGGGCCGGGATGCGACCCCATCTGAAACCTCGCAAAACCCGACGGTTTGGGCGTCCGCGATCTGGACAGCCGCCCGCCCTTGGTGTATTCGCCCGCCTTCGCTCGGTGGGCTGTCGCCCCCGGGCTGCTATTTTATTTGTCTGCCCGTCTCCCTCACAGGACGCGGCGGGCGGCCAAAGGAGAGTTCAACCTGGTACAGATTTTCGTTCGCGATAATAACGTCGATCAAGCGCTGAAAGCCCTCAAGAAGAAGATGCAACGCGAAGGCAGCTTCCGTGAAATGAAGCGCCACGTGCACTACGAGAAGCCCTCGGAAAAGCGCGCCCGTCAGAAGGCCGAGGCCGTTCGTCGCGCCCGCAAGCTGGCCCGCAAGCGCGCTCAACGCGAAGGCCTGCTGCCGCCTCCGAAGCCCCGCGTGCCGGGTCCGGGCGCTGGCGGTCCGCGCTCCTAAGCGTCTGATCCGATGTCAAAATTTGAAAAGGCCGCTCCTCACGGAGCGGCCTTTTTGCTTTTCCTCCCCGTCGCTTGCGATGGGGAGGGGGCGGCCGCGCCCGCGTCGCCCCTCCACCGCTTCGCGGTCCCCCTCCCCACTGCGTGGGGAGGACACAGACCCCTAGTTCCCCCCGCCCCGGATCGCCGCGCCGAAGGCCTTCCAGCTCAGCTTCACGTCCGACAGGGCCCCCGCCCGGAAGGCGCGGCCGGCCAGCCAGACCATCAGGACGGCGGTGACCGCCATCCCGATCAGGGTGCCGACGATCTCGATCATCGGCGGGTCCGAGGGCGCGCGGGCGCTCATCAGGAAGGGGGTGAAGAAGGGCACCCAGGACAGGATGCGGGCGATGGGGCTGTCGGGCATCTGGAGCACCAGCAGGGGCACGATCAGCACCATCATGATCGGCCCCATCAGGGTCTGGGCGTCACGCGGGGTCTCGCAGAAGGCCCCGATGGCCGCGAACAGGACCGCGAACATCAGATAGCCCCCGACCGTATAGGCCAGCAGATAGAAGATCAGGCCGTTGTGCAGCAGCACCGAGCCGACGCCGGCGGCCAGCTCCGGCTTGGCGGTCAGCAGGCCGAACGCCCCCATCCCGCTCCAGACGATCAGCACCGTCAGGGTCAGCATCGCCACCCCCAGCACCTTGCCGGTCAGGATCTCGGTCGCCGATGCCGAGGACAGCAGGACCTCCAGGATCTTGTTGGCCTTCTCCTCCATCACGCTGTTGAGCAGGATCGAGGCCCCGGTGATAACCAGCGACCACAGGAGGAAGGCCGCGCCGAAGCCGACCCAGCGCGGCAGGCGGTCGCGCATCGACACCTCCCCCCCGCTGGCCGAACGTGGCGAGAAGGCCTTCACATCGGCGCGGAACCGGTCGGTGGCGACCACGATGCCGGGGTCGATCCCGGCGTCCTGGAAGACCTGACGGCGGTTGGCGCTGCGCAGGCTGTCCTTGACGAAGTCCTCGACCTCCGAGTCGGAGGCGCGCGAAGTCCAGACCCGGGCGCCCGGCTTGCCGTCCTGACGGGTCAGGAAGACGATCGCGTCCAGACGCTGATCCTTGGGCGTCTCCTCGCCCAGCAGATGGCGCACGGCGGCGTCGCGGGCAATACCGGGAGCGGTGGCGACCAGCTCAGCCGGCGCGGGCACGATGCGGACCCGGTCCTTGGTCAGGGAGGCGACCGCGTCGCGCGCGGCCTTGGAGTCCACGGCCCCGCCGGCGGAGGCGCTGGCCTTTTCGGCGGCCTCCTGCGCCCTCTGGGCCCTTCGTTCGGCGTCGGCGGCCATGACGTCCTGAACAGCCCTGGCCAGCCCCGCCGCCTGCGGACCGTCCTCGATCAGTACGACCTCGCGCACGGGCTCGGACGACCGGGCCAGCAGGGGCATGACCCCGCCCAGCAGGCCGAACAGCGGCAGGGACAGCAGCGACAGCCAGAAGCCGACGGTGCGGACATAGGCCATGAACTCGCGGCGGGCGATCAGCAGGGTGCGCTTCATCGGGCGGCCTCCGCAGGCTTGGAGACAGACTGGTCCTGATCCGGATGGTCCCCGGTCAGGTCGATGAAGGCGTCATGCAGGGTCGGCTCGCGCAGCTCGAAGCGGCGCACGTCCAGACCCGTCAGGAAGGCCGCCTTGAGCGCCTCCTGCCCCCCTGCCCCGGCCGCCAGCGCGGCGCGCAGGACGCGGGCGCCGTCCAGCTCGGAGGAGATCTCCACCCCGGTCACGCCCGGCAGCTTCGACACGGCCTCGGCGGCGATGTCGCCTTCCAGCTCCAGGAAGCGACGCGAGGTCGCGCGGGCCTCGGCGACCGTGCCCTCGAACGCCTTGCGCCCCCGGGCCAGCAGTACGACCTTGTCGCACAGCCGCTCGGCGTGCTGCATCACATGGGTCGAGAACAGGACCGTCGCCCCGTCAGCCGCCAGCCCCCGGATCATAGCCTCCAGCCCCTGCTGGTTGACGGGATCCAGCCCCGAGAAGGGCTCGTCCAGGATCACGAACTCGGGCCGGTGCACGATCGAGGCGATCAGCTGGACCTTCTGGGCCATCCCCTTGGACAGCTCTTTCATCTTCCTGGCCTTGGACGCGCCCAGGCCCTGGGCGTCCAGCAGCTCCTTGGCCCGACGGCGGCCCTCGGCGGTCGGCACCCCCTTCAGGGAGCCGAAGAAGGCGATGGCGTCGACCGGGGTCATCTTCTTGTAGAGGCCGCGCTCCTCCGGCAGGAAGCCGATACGGTCGCGCACCTTGCGGCCGTTGTCGGCGCCGAGGATGTCGATCCGCCCGGTCGTCGCCGGCTGCAGGCCCAGGATCATGCGCAGGGTCGAGGTCTTGCCCGCGCCGTTAGGGCCCAGGAAGCCGCATATCTGGCCCCTGCCGACCTCGAAGCTCAGGTCCCGGACAGCCTGGAACTCGCCGTAGCGCTTGCCCACACCCTCCAGCGTCAACGCCGCCGTCATGCCGATACTCCACCCCTAAGTCTCCCAGAGGTAGCAAACGGCTAGGGCATGGCAACCGGAATCGGCAGGGTGCGGCGCTAGCCCGCCTTCACCTGGAAGGCGCGGCCGATGACCTTGGCCGGATTGACCTGCGCCCCTTCGCGGCGGACCTCGAAATGCAGATGGGGGCCGGTCGAATAGCCGGTCGAGCCGACCAGGCCGATGCGCTGGCGCGGGCCGACGGCGTCGCCGCTGGCCACATCGACGCGGCTCAGATGGCCGTAGAGGCTGGTCAGGCCGTTGGGGTGGCGCATCTCGATGAAGTTGCCGTAGCCGGCCGGATCATAGCCGATGCGCAGCACCACGCCCTCGCCCGTCGCATAGACGGAGGTGCCGGTGGGGGCGGCGATGTCGACGCCCTTGTGCATCCGCGCGCCGGGCTCGCCACCCAGACGGCGCATGCCGAATTTCGAGTTGATGCCGTGGCCGGGCACGGGCTCGGCGAAGACCATCTGCCGCATCATCGGCCCTGCGGGGGCGGCGATTGCGACGACCGGCGGCTTGACCAGCGACACGCCGGACAGGGGCGCGGCCTCGGCGACCGACTTGGGCGTAAAGGGCGCAGCGGCCATGGCCAGGCAGGCCATGACGGCCAGACCGACCGCGCGGCCGGTGTGGACCAGATGGCCGCGCCAGGCTCCGAGAGCCGGGTGCGCGAGGGTGGCGGGCGCAAGTCGGCGCATGGTGTCGTCGGCTCCGGCGTCGCTGTATCGCGCGGGGAACGGTCACATCTCGCAGACCGACGATGTCGGAACGGCGTCTGGCGGCGACCGGGGGAGCCGGGCCTTTTACGGCTTGATGGGGCGACTTTGGGGCGCTCCGGAGGTTTCATTCCGGACACGACGCCGCACCCTCCCCGGCCACGCTTGCTCGCGAAAGCTTGGCCGGAGAGGATTTCGAGGTCTATTGCAGCGGCAGGGTCAGGGTGATCGCGCCCATATGGCTGGTCGCTTCCTGACCGAAGCGGCCGTGGTAGCCGACCTCGACCTTGACCGGCCCCCAGTCGCCTTCCAGACCCGCCGAGGCCAGGACCTGGCCGCCGAACGGCTCCTCGACCTCGCGGTACAGGACCTTGGCCGGATTGCCCTGGATGCCCACCCCGACCTCGTCGGAGTTGTCGGCCAGGCTGTCGCGATAGCCGCCTTCGGCGAAGAAGCCGAAGCCGCCGGCCTCGCCCTCGGCCCGCACCACGAACTCGGCGCTGACGTCCTCGACGGTACGGCCTTGATAGTCGTACTGGGCCGCCGGGCCTTCTTCGTAGAAGCCGCTGACGTGGCTGGAGACCCAGGTGGCGGCGACGCGCGGCGAGATCGCCAGCCCGCCCATGTCGAACCACATCCCGCCCTGGATGCGCGCGCCCTTCGACACGCCCTCGGTCGAGCCGGTGTGGACGATCGGCGCCACCATGGTCAGACGCTTGGTGTCGTAGTCGTCGTGGGCCGCCCCTGCCGACAGGTTGACGAAGCTGCCGCCCGAACGCCAGCCGGCATAGACGTCGAAGGCCAGGGTATCGACCGTGGTGGTGAACCGCGCTCCGTCGATGTCGGCGTTGCGATAGCTGCCCGCCAGTCCGACCTTCCAGCTGTTGTTCCAGCCGTTCTCGACCGCGGCGCGGACGCCGTAGCCGGTCGACTTGGCCTCGCCGACCACGCCGCGCGCGTCGGAATCGGTCTGGTCATAGGTCCCGCCCATGACGATGGACGTCCCCTCATGCCACTCCTCGCGGCCCGACAGGCTGGCGGAGCCCTCGTCCAGGCTGTCCTCGCGGTGCCGGAACCCGGTCTCGCCCATAACCGCGCTCTGGGCCCCCAGATCGCCGTAATAGAGGTAGTCGGTGGCCAGCTGGGAGATGATCCGGTGGCCCAGGGCCGTCGGGTGAACCCCGTCGAAGTAGAAGTAGCCCGGGTCCGTACAGACAGTGACGCCGTTGTAGCAGGCGTTGGTGACGTTGGTGATGCCGAAGGCGCCGGGGTTGCCGGCGATGGTGTCGCCGATCTTGAACAGGTCCATGACGATGATGTTGCTGTTCGGGTTGGCGGCGGCGGTCGCCGTCAGGCTGGTCAGCAGGGCGCCGTTGAAGGTCGTCACCGCGAAGTCGGCCAGGGGCGCGGCGGCCGTGCCCCGGAACTGCGGCGTGAGGCTGAGCTTGGGCAGGTTGGTGACCAGGATGGTCCCCGCCCCCGCCGCGGCGACGCTGTTGGTGATGAAGTTGATGTCGGCCGCGGCCGCGTTGGCGACCGGGCTGATCGACCCCGTCGGATTGGCGCTGGCGCCGGCCGCCGGCAGGGCCTGGAAGATGTTGTTCGCCCCGCCCAGGATGCTGACCAGATCGGTAGCGCCGAAGCGGCCGCCGGCGGCGGTATAGGCCTGCAGCTGGGTCCGCATGCCCGGTCCGGGGGTGGCCACGGCATCGGTGCGCGAGCCGCCGTAGGCGTAGTCGATGCTGCCCGTCACCGGCGAACCGGCCGTCTGACGGCCGAGAGTGAAGCCCAGCAGCTCCACGAAAGTCGGGCCCGAGGAGAACCGGCCTTGATAGTAGGCCGGCCCGGGCGCGGCCCCGCCGGTCGCGGCCGACAGGTTGCCGTTGTCGCTCAGGCTGTCGCCGAAGACGACGAGGCGATTGTAGGTCTGGGCCGAAGCGCCGGAGGCGACGGCCAGGGTTGCGGCGGCGGCCAGTACGGCCAGCGCCGTACCATGTTGATTTCGAGACATTTACTTCCTCCGTCGACCGTCAGGACGCGGTCGTTATCCGGAGAATGCTCCCGTTTGGCGCGAGCGCAAGATGTCGCTAGGGAAGCCTTGGTCGATTTAATGCAACAGACGGAAGCGCAGGGTGCCGTCCAGGGTCTTCAGGGCCTTGAGCGCCTCAGGATCGTAGTCGCGATCGACGTCGGTGATCACATAGCCGGTCCGCTCGTCGGTCTTCAGGTGCTGGCCAAGGATGTTGAGGCCGGCGGAGGCCAGTTCCCGGTTCAGGGCGGCCATGACGCCGGGCTGATTCCGGTGGATGTGCAGGATGCGGTGGCCGCCCGAAACCTCGGACAGTTGGACGTTCGGCAGGTTGACCGCGAAGGTCGTGTCGCCGCGGTTCAGATAGCCCAGCAGCCGCTCGGCCGCGAACTCGGCGATGGCCTCCTGCGCCTCCTCGGTGGAGCCGCCGATGTGCGGCGTCAGGATGACGTTCTTCAGTCCCATCAGAGGGCTTTCGAACGGATCCGCGTTGGTGCGGGGCTCTTCCGGGAAGACGTCCAGGGCCGCGCCGGCGATGCGTCCGCCCTGGATGGCCTGGCTGAGGGCGCCGATATTGACCACATGGCCGCGCGACAGATTGAGGAAGAGCGCGCCCTCCTTCATCTGCTGGAACTGCGCGGCCCCGATCAGCTCGGCGTTGTCCTTGCGCCCGTCGACATGCAGGGTGACCACGTCGGCCTCGGCCAGCAGGGCGTCGAGGTTGCGCATCCGCCGGGCGTTGCCGAGCGCCAGCCGCTCGGACAGGTCATGGAAGATGACCCGCATGCCCAGGGCCTCGGCCAGGACCGAAAGCTGACTTCCGATGGCGCCGTAGCCGACGATGCCGAGCGTCTTGCCGCGCAGCTCGCGCGAGCCGTCGGCCGACTTGTTCCACTTGCCGGCGTGCATGCCCGCCGACTTGTCGACGACGTCGCGCATCAGGGTGATGGTCAGGCCGATGGCCAGCTCCACCACGGAGCGGGTGTTGGAGTAGGGCGCGTTGAACACCGCGACGCCGTGGTCGGCGCAGGCGTCGAGATCGATCTGGTTGGTGCCGATGCAGAAGGCCGCGACGGCCATCAGACGGTCGGCCGCCTCCAGCACCCGGGCGGTGACATTGGTCTTGGAGCGGATGCCCAGAACATGGACCCCCTTGATCTTGTCGATCAGGTCGTCCTCGTCGAGCGCGCCCTTCATGGTCTCGACCGAATAGCCGGCCTCCTGAAGGCGTTCGACGGCGGCCGGATGGATGTTCTCCAGCAGCAGCATCCGGATGCGCGCACGCGGATAGGACCAGCGGCCGGCCATGCCCTCGGCATGCAGCAGTTCGTCCATCGAGGGCGCCTCGGCGTCGGCGACGGCGACGACCTTCTCGCGGCGGGCGATCTCGGTGAAGGCGTAGAAGCGATCGGCGGCGCCGGCCAGCTTGACCTCGGCGTCGTTCCAGCCGTCCCCGACCATGACGATCGGCCGGGCCAGCCCCAAGGCCTCGATCACCTTGGGCTTGCCGTTGTCCCAGGAGAGCGGGTTCTGGTCGTCGACGCCGGTGACCCGGCCCTCGGCGTTATAGACCAGATCGTTGGCCAGCACCCGCTCCGGCGCGACGCCCAGCCCCTCGGCGACCGGGGCGATGATCTCGCGGAAGCCGCCCGACAGGATCACGATCTTGTCGGCGTTCTCCTGGAAGAAGCGCAGATTGCGGCGCACCGACCACGTGCCCTCGTCAAGTATGCGGTCAGCCAGTTGTTCAACATGAGCCCGCGTCAGCGGCAGCAGGGCCAGACGCCGACGCAGGGCCGTGCCGAAATCGACCTCGCCCGACATCGCCTGATCGGTCAGTTTGGCGATCTCGGCGCGGACGTTGTCGGCCTCGGGGTGACCGGCAAGCGCGATGTCGGCGAGCGCCTCCAGCGTCTCGATGCGGACGAGGGTCGAATCGAAGTCGAAGACGAAGGTCGGGGTCGCGCTCATGCCGCGCTGTCTACGCGGTCAGGCGTGGAAGCGGCAACGATGATTGCTAAGCT
This sequence comes from Brevundimonas goettingensis, assembly GCF_017487405.1. Lineage (NCBI taxonomy): Bacteria > Pseudomonadati > Pseudomonadota > Alphaproteobacteria > Caulobacterales > Caulobacteraceae > Brevundimonas > Brevundimonas goettingensis. The sequence continues at coordinate 1,889,219 of NZ_CP062222.1, forward strand.
GGAGCCCTAGAATTTCGCGAACCGGCGGACCCGGCTGTCCGGACGACGGCTTTCCAGCGCCGCCGCCCCGATGGCCGCCGCGATGGTGGCCACGGCCAGCAGGGCGCCGCCTTCGCGGGCGTGGTCCTTCGCGTACTGGCCCCCGACGTCGGCATAGCGGCGCGCGGCCTTGCCGGCGTCCTCGGCGTAGCCCCGGGCGGCCTTGGCGTATTTGGCACGCTTCCCGGGCGAGACGGCCTTCTTGCCGCGCTTGAACAGCTTCTGGGCCTGATGGCGGGCGTCGTCGCCAAACTCTTCCGCGCGATGACCGAAGTCCTCGGCGCTCTCGCTCAGGCCGCGCTGGATGTCCTCGAACCGGTGGCGCAGTGCCTCGGCGTCGATCCAGCCGCGCGGATCCAGCCGATCGCGCAGCACCCGATACCGCGTCGGGCCGGTGCGCTGGGTCAGCAGGACCGTGGCCACGGCCGCCACGGCGACCAGGGCGACCGATCCGGCCGTGATCCCGGGATGTTTGCGGGCTTCCGCCAGGACGCTGAACTGTCGAACCATAGGATAGTAGACCTCTTCATCGAGACCGTCGTCGGACGCGTCGTACAGACCATCCTCGTACGGCTCATAGTCGGAACCCCTGTCCCGCTTCAGGACAGGAGCGAACCGGGCGAAAAGTGGTTCCGCGATCCCCGGCAAAGCTGAGTAGAATGAGGCGATCAGTCGTCCTCCCCCGCCGACGGTGATCTCACGCATCGGATGGGTGGCGCACCACAGGATGGCGTCGGCGACGACGTGGGTCGCATAGACCGGCTGCGGGATATTGGCCGCATAGCCGACCAGGTTGCGGGCGTGCCGGTCGTAGGGCGAGTCCACCGCGGCCGGCTTGACCAGACTGAGCGAGATCGGCGCCCCGCCCTTGCGCGCGTCGCGCAGCAGCTCCATCCGCAGGGCGTTGGTGAAGCCCTTCACCGCATGTTTGGAGGCGGAGTATGCGCCGCGGATCGGCGACGGCGCGTCGGACAGGGTCGAGCCGACATTGACGATGGCCCCGCCGCCGGGACGGCCGCGCAGGTGCTCCGCCGCGATGGTCGAGCCGTTGACCACGCCCCAGTAGTTGGTCTCGAACAGGCGACGCTGATCCTCCAGCGTCGTCTCCAGCACGCTGCCGAGGACGGAGACGCCCGCATTGTTGATCCAGGTGTCGAAGCCCCCGAACAGCCGCCGGCACTTGTCCGCCGCCTCGGCCAGGGCGTCATAGTCGGCGACGTCGGCGGCGGCCCAGGCGACGCGGGCGCCCGTGCCCTGAAGCTCCTCGCACAGTAGGCGCAGATCCTTTTCGCCGCGCGCGATCAGGAAGACGCAGGCCCCGCCCCGCGCCGCCCGCCGCGCCGTCGCCAGACCGATGCCGGAGGTGGCGCCGGTGATCACGATGGACTGCCGGTTCAGCGGTTTCAGGGTCGGTTTCGCCATGCTTGCCTCGACTTGCGCCCGGTTCCGGAACGGCTTTCGCGAGTCCCGGGTTCCGACCTTAGATCACACGCCCCTTACCATGGCGACCTCAGGCGCCTATCTTGTCGCCCTTCCAGACATTCGCTTACCGGACCACTAGCCCCGTGCCCCATTCCGCGCCCGCCGCCGCCACGCCGACCGACGACCTCGCCGCCGCCTTCCAGATCGAAGGCTGGCCCGTGCGCGGCCGTCTGGTGCGCCTGGGCGAAGCCGTCGACAGCATCATCAAGGCTCACGACTATCCGGAGCCCGTCGCGGCCCTGCTGGGCGAAGCCTGCGCCCTGGCGGCCCTTGTGGGCTCCAGCCTGAAGTTCGAAGGCCGACTGATCGTCCAGGCCCAGGGCGACGGCCCGGTCCGCTACGTCGTCGCCGACTATGACACCTCGGGCACCCTGCGCGGCTACTGCCGGTTCGACCCGGAGGAGGTCGCCGCCGCCTCGACCGGCTTCGCCCGCCCCGGCGCCCAGACCCTGCTGGGCAAGGGCGTCTTCATCATGACCCTGGACCAGGGCCCGGACTTCGACCGCCACCAAGGCATCACCCCGATCGAGGGCGAGAGCCTGTCGCTGTGCGCCGAACACTATTTCGCCCAGTCGGAACAGGTGCCGACCAAGGTGCGTCTTGCCGTGGGTCAGGTCTCGACCGACGCCGGCACGGCATGGCGCGCGGGCGGCGCCATGATCCAGATGGTCGCCGGCGACGCCGCGCGCGGCTCGACCGAGGACGTCTGGGACCGCAGCCGCGCCCTGTTCCAGACGCTCGGCGACGACGAACTGATCGACCCGACCGTCTCGCCCGAGACCCTGCTGTTCCGCCTGTTCCACGAGGACGGCGTGCGGCTGGAGCAACCCCTGGCCCTGTCGGCCCTGTGCCGCTGCTCGGCCGAGCGCATCGTCGGCGTCCTGGGCTCGTTCTCGGACGAGGAGCGCGCGGGCATGATCGAGGACGACGGCAAGATCCGCGTCACCTGCGAATACTGCTCGACCGTCTACGAGCTCTCGCCCGAGGATGTGGTCGCCAAGGCAGACTAGGTTCGGATGGCGGCTTCGCGCTGCACGGTCTTTTCGGCCGAGACGACCCGGCGCTGCATCCGGAACGTCCCGGACCAGTCGGCCTTGATCGTCCAGGTTCCGGAAATCTCGTCGCCCGCTGTGGAGACCAGCCCTTCATAGTGGATCGGGTCGATGTGGCCGCCGCCTTCCGAAAACTTCGTGAAGACGAGGACCCCGTCCGCGAAGCGCCCCTCCAGAACGGCCGGGATGTCCGGCGCCCCGGCTCCGCCGAGGACGTCCGGTTCGAGCGTGCGGCCGGACACCCGGGCGCCGACCTGCGTCAGCTCGGCCTCGAACGGCGTCGGCGGAAAGCTGTCGAACGGATTGTAGATCGAGTCTGTTGGGTAGAAGTAGACCCCGGCCCAGCGGCCGGTCAGGTCAACCGCCTGCCCCTCGCCCGGCAGCGCCTCTAGCCTTCCAGATCCAGCGAATAGCCCGCCGAACGCACGGTGCGGATCGGGTTGGCGCTTTCGCCGACGTCCAGGGCCTTGCGCAGGCGGCCGACATGGACGTCGACGGTGCGGGCCTCGACATAGACGTCCGAGCCCCAGACGGCATCCAGCAGCTGTTCGCGGCTGAACACCCGGCCCGGGTGGCGCATGAAGTGGTCCAGCAGGCGGAACTCGGTCGGGCCGAGGTGGACCTCGGTGCCGTTGCGGCGCACGCGGTGGGCGACGCGGTCGATGACGATGTCGCCATGGCCGACGCGGTCGTCGGCGAGGCCCGGACGGATCCGGCGCAGCACGGCGCGGATGCGGGCGATCAACTCGACCATCGAGAAGGGCTTGGTCAGATAGTCGTCGGCTCCGGTGTCCAGACCCCGGACGCGGTCGGATTCCTCGCCGCGCGCGGTCAGCATGATGATCGGCAGGTTGCGCGTCTCGGCCCGGCCGCGCAGGCGGCGGCAGACCTCGATGCCCGAGACCTTGGGCAGCATCCAGTCCAGCAGGACCAGGTCGGGCTGGCGCTCGTCGACCTGGACCAGACCCTCCTCGCCATCGGAGGCGATCACGACATCATAGCCCTCCTTCTCCAGATTGTACTGAAGCAGGGTGGCCAGGGCGTCCTCGTCTTCCATCACCAGGATGTAGGGCTGCACGTGGGTCTCTCCGTCGTCGTCCGATCAGCCTGCCGGGGAGGTCAGGCTTCAGGCAGGGTGTGAGTATGGGTCAGGCCGGTCTCCGAGGCGCCGGGCGCGCCACGCGGGCGCTCGCCGATCATCTCGTCGCCGGTGATCTCGTAGTGGACCGTCTCGGCGATATTGGTCGCGTGGTCGCCGATCCGCTCGAGGTTCTTGGCCATGAACAGCAGATGGGTGCAGGCGTTGATCGTGCGCGGATCGCCCATCATGTAGGTCAGCAGCTCACGGAACAGGGCGTTGTAGTGCTCGTCGACCTCGTCGTCCGAGGCCCAGACCGCCAGGGCGCCGTCGAGCTCGCCCGAGGTATAGGCGTCCAGCACGTCGCGCAGCCGCATCGACACCAGCCGGCCCATCCGCTCGATCGAGCGGGTCAGGGGCTGCATCGGCTCGGTCTCGGCGACGGCCAGGGCGCGCTTGGCGATATTCTTGGCCAGGTCGCCGGTGCGCTCCAGATCGACCGAGAGCTTCATCGCCGCCAGGGTCTTGCGCAGGTCCGAGGCGACGGGCTGACGCAGGGCGATCAGGCGGATGGCCTTCTTCTCGATGTCGCGGTGCATGGCGTCGAGCTTGACGTCACGGTCGACCACCGCGCGCGCAAGGGCGATGTCGCGGCGAGCGACAGAGTCCACGGCGTCCGCGACCTGGGCTTCGGCCAGGCCGCCCATGCGGGCGACCTCGGCGGTCAGCTGGTTCAGTTCGTCGCCGTAAGCCTTGACGGTATGCGTGTTCAACCGAAGCGCCCCGTGATGTAGTCGAGGGTGCGCCGTTCGCGGGGATTCGTGAAGATTTCCTCGGTGTTCCCGTGCTCGACCAGCCGGCCCATGTGGAAGAAGGCCGTCCGCTGCGACACCCGCGCCGCCTGGGCCATCGAGTGCGTCACGATGACGATGCAGAACCGTTCGCGCAGTTCGTCGATCAGCTCCTCGATCTTGGCCGTCGCGATGGGGTCCAGAGCCGAACAGGGTTCGTCCATCAGGATGACTTCGGGATTGACCGCGATGGCGCGGGCGATGACCAGACGCTGCTGCTGACCGCCCGACAAGCCCGTGCCGGCCGAGTGCAGCCGGTCGGCGACCTCGTCCCACAGGCCGGCGCGCTTCAGCGAGGCCTCGACGATGCCGTCCAGCTCGCCCTTGTTGGACGTCAGGCCGTGGATGCGCGGGCCATAGGCCACGTTCTCATAGATGGTCTTGGGGAAGGGGTTCGGCTTCTGGAACACCATCCCGACCTGGGCGCGCAGCAGCACCGGGTCGATGGCCTTGGCGTTGATGTCGCCGCCGTCCATCTCGATCCGACCCGTCACCTTACAGCCCGGGATGGTGTCGTTCATCCGGTTCATGGTGCGCAGGAAGGTCGACTTGCCGCAGCCTGACGGGCCGATGAAGGCGGTGACCGTCTTGTCCGGGATGTCCAGCGAGACGTCGAACAGGGCCTGTTTGTCGCCGTAGAAGACCGAGACGTCACGCGCGGCGATTTTGGTCGGGCCGGCCGGGAAATTGGGCGCGGTGACGGTCGGGGCGCGCGAATGAGCGCCTTCATCCGTCGACGGGGTCAGCAGGGATTCGCCCCGCGGAGCCTCGCCGGCGCCGGGCAGGACCTGACCGCCCATTTTCGGGACTTCGGTCGGATCGACCGGGCCGCCCTCATGGCCGTCTGCAGCCTTCACCGGGGACTGGAAGAAAGGGAATTTCATAAGTTTACCACCGGCGTTCGAAGCGCCGACGCAGCAGGATCGCGCCGGCGTTCATGACGATCATGAAGGCGAGAAGGACGAGGATGGCCGCAGCCGTCCGCTCGTGGAACGCCCGCTCCGAGGCGTTCTCCCAGATATAGACCAGCGACGGCAGGGCGCCCGTGGGCTCCACCGCCGAATGCGGGATGCCCGGCACGAAGCTGACCATGCCGATCAGCAGCAGGGGCGCGGTCTCGCCCAGGGCGTGGGCCATGGAGATGATGGTCCCCGTCATGACGCCCGGCATGGCCAGCGGCAGGACATGCTGGAACACGGTCTGGGTGCGGCTGGCGCCCATGGCCAGGGCCGCCTCGCGGATCGAGGGCGGCACGGCCTTCAGCGAGGACCGTGTGGCGATGATGATGGTCGGCAGGGCCATCAGGGCCAGAACCAGACCGCCGACCAGCGGCGAGGAGCGCGGCAGGTGCATCCAGTTGATGAACAGGGCCACGCCCAGCAGGCCGTAGACGATCGACGGCACGGCCGCGAGGTTGTTGATATTGACCTCGATCAGGTCGCTGATCCGGTTCCGGGGCGAGAACTCCTCCAGATAAACGGCCGCGCCGATGCCGATCGGAATCGCGATCAGGGCGGTGACCAGCAGCATCAGGGCCGAACCGACCACGGCGCCGAGGACGCCGGCCAGCTCGGGCTCGGTCGAGTCGCCGTTGGTGAACAGGGCGCCGTTGAAGTGGGTGCGAACCGCGCCCGAGGCCTTCATCTGGTCCAGCCAGACGATCTGCTGATCCGAGATGCGGCGCTGGTCCGACGGCGTGTCGCGCGAGATCTCGCCCTTGTAGAACAGGTCCGCCTCGTCCGAGGCCGGGGCCGCGATGGTCACCGTCTGGCCGATGATGTTGGGGTTGTTGCGCACCAGGGCGGCGGCGCGGAACTTGAGCTCCGACGAGAACAGCGACCGCATGGCGCGGGCCTTGGTTCCCTGTTCGTCGTCCTGGACGCCCAGACGCACCAGCTCCTGCTCGGCGACCAGCAGTTCGAAATTGGTGCCCTGCGGATAGGTCCGGTCGATCCGGGCCGGGTCCATATAGACCGGCAGGGTGATCTCGTGGGCGTAGAAGGCCGTGTGGCCCTGTTCGATGATCCGGCCGAGCAGCAGCAGCAGGAAGCCGACGGCCACCGAGACGGCCAGAACGCCGTAAAGCTTGAAGCGCGCCTCCTTGGCGTAGCGCTTCTTGATGCCGGCCTGCAGCTTGCTGACCCGCGCCGGATCGACGCCGACGCCCTGGGAATCGGCGCCTTTGGAAAGAGTGGCGTCAGTCATACTGTTCCCGATAGGTCTGGACGATCCGCTGGGCCACGATGTTGAGCACCAGGGTCACCAGGAACAGCGTCAGGCCGAGGCCGAAGGCGGCCAGGGTCTTGGGGCTGTTGAACTCCTGGTCGCCGGTCAGAAGGGTCACGATCTGGACGGTGACGGTGGTCACCGTGTCCAGGGGATTGAGGGTCAGCTTGGCCGCGAGGCCCGCCGCCATGGTCACGATCATGGTCTCGCCGATGGCTCGCGACATGGCCAGCAGCAGGGCGCCCGCGATGCCCGGCAGGGCGGCCGGCAGAAGCACCTTCTTGACCGTCTCCGACTTGGTGGCGCCCATGGCGTAGGAGCCGTCGCGCAGGGTCTGGGGCACGGAGTTGATGATGTCGTCCGACAGGGACGAGACGAACGGGATCAGCATGATCCCCATCACGGCCCCGGCGACCAGGGCCATCTGGTTCTGCACCAGCGACAGATAGAGGCCGATGTCGTTCAGCGGCCCGCCGATCAGGAAGTCGCCGATGGAGTTGAAGAAGACGCGCAGCGCCGGACCGACGGTCAGGGCCGCGAAGAAGCCGTAGACCACGGTCGGGACCCCCGCGAGAATCTCCAGCACCGGCTTGACCACGGCGCGCGAGCCGCGGCTGGCGTATTCCGACAGATATATGGCCGAGAACAGGCCGACCGGCGCGGCGACGCACATGGCGATGATCATGATCAGGAAGGTGCCGGCGAACAAAGGCACGGCCCCGAAGGCGCCTGACGAGCCCACCTGATCGGCGCGGATGGCGATCTGGGGCGACCATTTGGTCCCGAACAGGAACTCGGCGACCGGCACCGACTGGAAGAAGCGAAGGCTGTCCCACAGCAGGGAGAAGACGATGCCGATGGTGGTCAGGACGGCCACGGCCGAACAGGCGAACAGCACGACGCCGATCCAGTCCTCGACCCGATTGCGGGCGCGCAGGTCCGGACGGATGCGGATGAAGACGAACAGGCCGCCCAGAACGGCGGCGATCAGGGCGGCGATCCCCGTGCCGATCGACAGGGTCGTGCGGATTTCGGCGGCGCGACGGCCCTGAACGGTCAGCTGTTCGGCCAGGGGCGCGGGCCAGATCTGCTGCGACGGCTGACCGGCGCCGACCAGATAGGCGTCCGAGAAGAAGGCCTCGCGGCGGAAGGGCTCAAGCTGCTCGACTTCCGGCGAGGCGCCGGCGACCAGGGCCTGGTGGGCGATGCCGCCCGAGAAGACCCCGGCCAGGATCAGAACCAGCAGCGACGGCGCCCCGACCCAGATGAGCGCATAGAGACCGTGCTGGGCGGGTCGCGAGTGGGCCTTGGAGCCCCCGGCGCGGGTTTGGGCGTCGGCGCGGCGCACCGCCAGCCCACGCCCGCCGATAAAGGCGAGCGCCGACAAGGCGATAACCACCAGAAGGAAGAACCAGATCATCGAGGTCCGAACAGAATCGCCAGGGTTTCAGAGCCTGGCTGGGGGCCGGCTCGGTGAGGCGGGAAACTGCCTTTTATTGGCGAGCGGATTACGACTGATCCGTGACACTTCTGTAACGGCGTAGGTCCGCCCGCTTTCGGCTGGTCTCAGATGGCGTCGGACGTCTCGGACCGGATCGGCGACATCGGGAAATAGGCGCTGAACGCCGCGCCTTCGCCGGGAGCGCTGACCACCGTCAAACCCCCGCGGTGGCGGTTGACGATATGCTTCACTATGGCGAGGCCAAGGCCCGTGCCGGGGCGCTCTCCCCCGCTCTTCTGACCCTCGACCCGATAGAAGCGTTCGGTCAGGCGCGGCAAATGTTCGCGGGCGATGCCCGGGCCGTGATCGCGCACGGTGACGGCCGCATAGAGGACGCCCGCCTCGCGATCCGGGGTCAGCAGCGGCAGGCGGGTCAGGCCGTCGGTGCGCGGCCCGGGCGCGGCGTCGATGTGCAGGTCGCGGCGGATGACGATCTCGACCGACTGGCCGGGGGCCGAATATTTGATGCCGTTGTCGACCAGGTTCTGGATCACCTGAATGATCTCGTCGCGATCGCCGTCGATGTTGATCTTGCCGCCGTCGGACTGAAGGGTGACGACCACGCCGCGCTCCTGCGACAGGACGCTGACGGCATCGACCACGTCCGAGGCCGCCCGCGCCAGATCGACCCGCCCCGACGGCGGGATGTGTTCGTTCAGCTCGATCCGGCTCAGCGACAGCAGGTCCGCGACCAGACGGCTCATCCGTTCGGCCTGGGTGGCCATGATGTCGAGGAAGCGGTCGCGGGCCACGGCGTCGTCGCGCGCATGCCCCTTCAGCGTCTCGATGAAGCCGCTCAGCGAAGCCAGGGGCGTGCGCAGTTCGTGGCTGGCGTTGGCCAGGAAGTCGACGCGCATCAGCTCCATGCGCCGCACGTCGGTCTCGTCGCGCAGGGCCAGAATGGCCAGGGGCGCCTCGCGCGGCGACGGCAACGGCCGGACCCACGCCCGCCAGTGCCGCGCCCGGGCCCCGCCGGCGGAATAGTCGGTGGTCTTGGTCACCTCGCCGAACAGGGCCTCATCGACCGCCTCCAGCACGCCCGGGTCCCGCATGGCCGAGACCAGCAGGGCGCCCTCGCGCGGGACGCGCAACAGGTCGCGGGCGGCGGCGTTGGCCATGACGATGCGGCGACCGGCGATGTCGTCGGCCTCTCCGCCGCTGATGATCAGGACCGGGTCGTTGAGCGCCTCGAACACGTTGTCCAGCAGGGGCGCGGCCGCCGCGATCGAGGTCGGTGCGGCCACCGCTCCGGCGGCAGCCGCGCCTGCCGGTCCGCCCGTCGATCGGCTGGCGAACCAGGTGGCGGCCGCGACGATCAGGGCCAGACCGATCAGCCAGGGGGCCAGCTCGGTGCGGAAAGCCGCGAAGATCAGGATCACCACCACCGCCAGGCCGCCGGTCGTCCCGGCCGTCCACAGGCGCGACGACGCCATGGGCGCGACGGGCGAAGGCGACGGATCGAAGGACATGGGGGAAGCGTCTCGCGGCGGCTTTGCGTCAGGTCGGGCGTGTGATTCGTCGAGTCCTAGCATCGTCCTGACACGTCCGGATGACGACGATCATCTCGTTGCGGGAAACCAATGCCCTTGCGCCAAAAAAGTGTACGGCAAAGGCGGTTTCTTTACCTGTTTCGGCGACTGTGCCCCCACTGAAGGGGGATTCCGAACCGGTGCATCGCATCATCAATTGCCTGACGACCCAACACGACTGGCGCTTCATGCTGCTGGCTGCGGTGGTGTGCGCGGGCGGCATTGCGACCGCCATTACCCTCGTGGGCCTCGGCCGGTCCGCCGCGCCCAAGGCCCGACGCCTGTACAGCACGGCCGGCGCCCTTGTGCTGGCCCTGTCGATCTGGGCGACCCATTTCATCGCCATGGTCGGCTACGATCCCGGCTTCGCGGTCCGCTACACCCCGGCAGCGACTCTCTTTTCCCTGGTGATCGCTGTCATCGGCCTCTCGGCCTGCGTCGCCCTGAACCGGGGCGGCGTCGATCGGAGCCGCCGCATCATCGGGGCGGTGACCGGCGCATCTTCGGTCGCGGCAATGCATTTCGTCGGCCTGGCCGCCGTCACCTTCGAGGGGGCCCGGTTCGTCTACCACCCGGTTATCGTCGCCCTGTCGGTCGTGGTCAGCCTGGGCTTCGCCGTCCTGACCGGACTACCGGCCCAGTCGGCCTCCCGCTGGCGGCTGCCCCTTGTCACCGGCTTCGCCCTGATGAGCGTCTGCTCCCTCCATTTCGGCTCCATGGCCGCCCTCGACATCGTGCCGGATCCCAGCGTCGTCCTGACCGGCGGTATGGGCGAGACGGGCCTGCTGTTCTGGCTGGCGACCGGCGTCGCCGTGATCATCGCCATGGCCGCCTTCGTGGTCGGCGTCGCTTCCTGGTCGCGCAACAACGCCCTGGCCCAGATCCGCGAAGCGGTCGACGCCATGCCGGACGGCCTGGCCTTCTTCGACGCCGACGAACGGCTGATGGTCTGGAACGCCCGCTACGCCGAGGTGAACCCCGAGATCGCCGCCGCCCTGACCGTCGGCATGTCGTTCGAGAAGATCATTCGCATCGGCGTCGCCGCCGGCCGCTATACCGAGGCCTTCGGCAATGAAGAGGCGTGGATCGCCGAGCGGCTGGCCGCCCGCAAGGCCCTGTCCTGCACCCTGGAACAGCATGTCGAGGACGACCGCTGGCTGCGGGTTCAGGACCGTCGCACCGCCGCGGGCGGGATGGTCACGGTCTGCAACGACATCACCGACCTGAAGCGCGACAGCCGCGCCCTGGCCGAGGCCCGCGACGCCGCCGAGGCCGCAAACCGGGCCAAGTCCGAGTTCCTGGCCAATATGAGCCACGAGATCCGCACGCCCCTGAATGGCGTCATCGGCCTGACCCAGGCTCTGGCCCGCACTGAAATGACGCCCGACCAGACCGAGATGCTGGAGCTGATCCAGTCGTCGGGCCATACGCTGCAGACTCTGCTGAGCGACATTCTGGATCTGGCCCGCGTCGAATCCGGCCGGATGGAGATCGCCAGCGAACCCTTCGACCTGGCGCGCGCCGTGCGCGAGGCCGCACAGCTCTACGCCGCCGGAGCCGCCGAAAAGGGCCTGTCCTTCTTCGTCGACATCGAGCCGGAGGCCGCTGCCTGGGTCCGCGGCGACGTCGTCCGCGTCAAACAGGTGCTGACCAATCTGGTCTCCAACGCCGTCAAGTTCACGGATCAGGGCTTCGTCAGCCTGACCGCCTGCCGCGGCCGGCGCCCGGACGGCTCGGCCATGCTGCGCTTTACCGTCGAGGACACCGGTGTCGGCTTCGACGCCGAGGCGCGCGACCGCCTGTTCACCCGCTTCGAACAGGCCGACGGCACGATCACGCGCCGCTTCGGCGGCACCGGCCTGGGTCTGGCCATCTGCCGCCAGTTGGCCGAGATGATGGGCGGCGACCTGGATTGCGAGAGCGAGCCCGGCGGCGGTTCGGCCTTCATCCTGACCCTGCCCCTGATCGAGGCCCAGGAGCCCGCCGCCCTGGTCGAGGCCCAACCCGACGCGGAAGATTTCGAGCCGCATCGCATCCGCGTGCTTCTGGCTGACGACCATCCGACCAACCGCCGCGTGGTTGAGCTGATCCTGGCCCCGGCCGCCGTCGACATGACCTCGGTCGAGGACGGCGCCCAGGCCGTCGCCGCCTATCGCGACGGTGGCTATGACCTGGTGCTGATGGACATGCAGATGCCGGTCATGGACGGACTGACCGCGACGCGCGAGATCCGCCTGCACGAGACGGTCATGGGCCTGAACCGCACGCCGATCGTCATGCTGACCGCCAACGCCCTGGCCGAGCACGTCGCCGCAGGCCAGGCCGCCGGCGCCGACCGCCACCTGGCCAAGCCGTTCAACGCGGCCGAACTGCTGGAACTGGTCTGCGACCTGGGCGAACAGCAAAGGGCGCTGGCGGCCTGAAGCCGAGCGCCCTCGCCTGCCCAACTCTTCGTAGCCACCCTATTCGTAGCCGTGGGCGGCCTCGTTGATGACCTGCGACGGCATGTTCGAGAAGTCGACGCTGATCGGGCTGGAAGCCTTGGCCAGCTTGGACTGGAAGGTCTTGATCACATGCTCCAGACGGCGGCGCGTCTCCTCCGCGCCCGTCGCGGACGGATCGAGGTCTAGCGGGGCCAAACAGAAGTCGATGATGGCCTGGGGGCGGCTGAGCGGTTCCATGGCGGGTCTCCTTTGCGACAGCGGAAGGCCCGCTGCCCTGACCCGACATCAACACGCCGGAAGTCATATTGATACCGTCGGAGTGCAATCGGGAAAGTCATCTTGTCATGATGTGACTCTTGCCTTTCAGTCATGATGTGACATCCTTCGCGGATGGACGCCGCCGTCGATCACAAACTCTTCCTCGGCGGCCGGCTGAAACGGCTGCGGCGCGAGCTCGCCCTGACCCAGACGGCCATGGCCGCCGACCTCGGCGTCTCCCCCAGCTATCTGAACCATATCGAGCGCAACCAGAGGCCCGTCTCGGCCCAGCTGTTGCTGCGTCTGGCCGACACCTATGACGTCGATCTGCGCCGGTTGAACTCACCGGACGGTCACGCCTCCGAGGCCGAGCTGACCGAGCTGCTGGCCGACCCCATGTTCCAGGGACTGAGCGTGCCGCGTCACGAAATCCTGCAACTGGCCGACGAGGCGCCCGCCGCCGCCGACGCCATGCTGCGCCTTTACCGCGCCTTCGCCGATCGCCGCGCCCGCGACCGGATCCAGGCCGAACGCGGCGGCGCCGGGCTCGAAGATACGCCCGCCGACCGGGTGCGCGACTGGATTCAGGTCCGCCAAAACCACTTCCCCGAACTGGATGCGCTGGGCGAGGCCCTGCACGGCGCCCTGACGGCCAATGAGACAGGGGAGAACGTCGAGATCCTGGCCCGCGCCCGGCTGGCCGAGCGGCACAATCTGACGGTCAAGGTCATGCCCGCCGAGGTCATGGTCGAATGGACCCGCCGCTTCGACCCGCACCGCCGCCGCCTGCTGGTGTCCGAAACCCTGGGCCCGGCGTCGCGCGCCTTCGCGGTCGTCTATCAGCTGGTTCTGGCTGAGCATGAGGCCGAGCTGGCCGAAATGGCCGACGCCGCCGACATGCCGGACCCGGTCAGCCGCGACCTGCTCAAGGTCTCCCTGACCAACACCCTGACCGCCGCCGTCCTGATGCCCTATGGCCCGTTCCAGAGGGCGGCGGAGCAGACCGGCTATGACCTGGCCCGGCTGCAGGCGCGGTTCGGGGTGGGTTTCGAACAGGCGGCGCACCGGCTGACGACCCTGTCGCGCCCGACCGCGCGCGGCGTGCCCTTCTTCCTGATGCGGGTCGATCAGGCGGGCAATATCTCGAAACGCTATGCGGCCGCAGGCTTTCCCTTTTCTCGCTTTGGAGGCGCTTGCCCGCGCTGGCGGCTGCACTCGGCCTTTCGCACCCCGGGGCGGATCATCACCCAGATCATCGAGACGCCGCCTCAGGATGGCAAACCCGGCGGCCGCTGGTTTACACTGGCCCGCACCGTCGACCGTCAGGGCCACGACGCCTTCTCGGAAGGCGCCGACCTCGCCGTCGGCCTGGGCTGCGAGCTGCGCCACGCCCATCGGTTGATCTACGCCCGGGGGCTGGACCTCCAGAACCCCGAGGTCACCCCCATCGGCCCGGCCTGCCGCCTGTGCCACCGCCACCCCTGCGCCGAACGCGCCGCCCCGCCGGTCGACAGGCCCCTGACGGTGGACGACTGGTCCAAGTCGGTGAGCCCCTATCCGTTCTCGGGCGCCTAGCTCAGCACGATCTTCCCGCCCACCAGCTGGTAGGCCACGCCCGTCCGGTCGAACAGACGACCCAGGGTGGCGGTCGGGTCGGCGACGCCCTGATCCAGCATCTGTTCGATGCCGAGCCTGAGCGACGGGTCGCGGGCGATGCGGGTCAGGCCGGACAGCCATTCCTCGCGCGTCAGCATCCCGTCCTCGCCATAGGCGCGCTGGAAGTCGGCGACCACATCGATGAAGTCGCCGCCGCGCCGGGCCTTGCGCGCCGCCTCGTACGCCATGCTCCAGACGGCGCCGCAGGCGTAGTAGGCGCGGTTGTCGCCGCGCTCGCCGGCCGTGGCGATGGGCTTGCCGGCCGCCAGCCGCACGCAGTCGTCGACCTCGCGCTGCAGCTCGGCGCGGGCGTCATAGGTCGGGTCGATCGACTGGATGGCGCGTACGGCCATCAGGTCCGCCCCGCCCTCTGTGATCCAGGCCTCGCGCGCGAACTGATACTTCAGCCCGTTGGAGCCCAGCCAGAAGTGGGCGCTCTCGTGACCGATGAACCAGCGGGCGCGCGACAGGGCGGCGGCGTCGGGATCCAGCACTCCCTCCCCTTCGAAATTCATCGAGATCAACCCGGGCAGGACGCTGCCGCCCATGCTGGAGACATGCTCGGTCGGGCCGGTCCAGCTGACCATCAGGGTGGGCAGTCCGCCACGGCTCTCGCCCAGCCGCCGCTCATAGACCGACATGACCTGCGGGGTGAACCGGCCGAGCTCCTCGCCCAGCCAGTGGGGCAGGCCGGGATCGATGACCGTGGTCACGCCCGGATTCTGGCGGATGCTGGCCTCCCCGAACAGGACATAGGTGTCGGCCTTGGCCGCGACGGGGGCGTCCACCCGCTCGCCCTTGAACAGAACCGGCCTCGCCGCATCCTTCCAGCGCACCTCGGCCGGGTCGCTGTTGGGCAGGTCCACGCCGTTCAGGTCCAGCGGCAGGGCGCGGACGGCCTCGAGCGAGGGCATGGGCATCACGTCGAACTGGCCGGAATAGAGGGCGACCGTGCCGTCGGTGAAGATCAGAGCCGGATCGTAGTCCGCCTCCAGATCGCCCGCGCGCGGATGCATGACGATGCGGACCTCACGCGGCACCGGGCCGCCGTCGGTCGTGCGCAGCACGTCGTAACGGCCCTGACGCTCCAGCACGACGCCCGGCGTCTCCACCGACCACCACTGCGGCCGCCAGGGCTGGCGACCCACGCGCAACAGGGCCGAACGCTGGAAGACCCAGACCGGCGCGCTGTCATTAAACTGATAGTCGACCGTCCAGCGATCCCCGTCGCGCAGGACCGAGGCCCTGACCGGCCCGGTGATCACACCCTGGGCCGCGGGGGCTGGCGCGGGTTCGGCCGCCGCACAGCCGGCGGTCAGCAGCATCAGGGCAGCCAGAACGGGAACGGGTCGCATGGAGCCTCCGGAGGTCGAGAACGCGGATACCGGCGCGCTGGCGAACCGTCACCTTAAGCTTTGCTAATCCCAGAGGCCGGATGGCGGCAGATCAGGGCGCGGCTTCCAAAGCCCGTTGGGCCGCGGCGAGTTCCCCGGCCATCGTCGCCTTCAGCCGCTGCGGGCCCAGAATGGTGACCTGCTCGCCCCAGGTGAACAGATGCCAGGCCAGTTCGCGCATGCCCGAGGCGCGGAAGCGGACGATGACGCCGCCGTCCGGCTGGTCCTCGATGGTCTGGGTCGGGTGCCAGCGCCAGGCCCGGGCCTCGTCGGCGCCGATGGGCGCCACGCGCAGCACCACCTCCTCGATCTCGTCCTGATAGATGCCGAAGGACTGGCTGGCGAAGACGGCCAGGTCGAAGTCGGCGGGCGGCGGGGCGACCCCATCCTGGGCCTCGACCGCGCTCATCCGGTCCAGACGGAAGGTCTGGATACGGCCGCTCTCCCGGTCCGCCGCGACCAGATAGTTGGCGCGGCCGAACATCACCCCGCACGGCGCGACGCTGCGGCGACGCGGCTCGGCGCCCGGCCGGGCATAGGTGAAGCCCAGCGGCTGCTGCGCCAGCACCGCGCCGCGAATGGTCGCCAGCACGCTCTCGTCGGCCGAGGGACGCGGCCCGGCCTGAACCGCGATGGTCTCGGCCCGCACCAGAGCCTCCAGATCGGGCGCCAGCCGGTTCAGGGTGGTCGAACGCATGGCCGACTTGAGTTTACGCTCCAACCCTTCCAGCGCGACCGCCCGGCCCGCCTCCCCCGTCGCCCTGAGGCCCTGCGCCGCCTTGGTCAGTTCGACCAGTTCGGTCGTGGTCGGGGCCTGTTCGAAGGCCGACAGGCCGCCGCGGATGCGCCAGCGCTTGGTTGGCGGGTCGCTGACCTCCTCCACCGCCGGAAACAGCATCAGGACCGCGTCGCGCAGCCGCTCGGCGGTACGCCGCCCGACCCGGCTCTCGCGCGCCATCTCGTCCAGCGTCAGCCCCTCGGCCGAGGCGGCCATGCGCCGGGCCAGCTCGATGACCATCATCGCCTTGTCGTGTCGCATCGCGGGCCTCCTGAACGATACGTCCGATTTTGGCGCAACGCCGTCGCATTGTCCATCATCGGCAAGACACCGCCCCTCAGACACCGCCTTCCAGGCAACGCTCAAAGGAAACGACCATGGCCCACTTCGCTCCTCACGCCTCCGTCAACGCCAGCCGCTACATGATCGTCCCGTGCGAGGCCGAGGGCTGCGGCGACCTGGCCATCATCTGGGACCGGCTGGAGGAACAGGTGATCGACGTCATCTCCGCCTCGGCCAGCGCCCGCTACTCCGAGGAAGACGCGATGTGGGACGAGGCCCGCAGCTTCTCCGAAGCCATCGACGACAGCCTGCTGTGGCGGATGGCGGCGTAAGACCGGTTGCCTCTGGCGGCGGACGTCCCCACTGTTGAGGGTATGAACGCCCCCTTCAAAGCGCCCCCCGCTCCCTCGATCGAAGCCCCGCTGTGGAATCTGTCGGATCTCTATTCCTCGCGATCAGACTCGCGCATCGCCGCCGACCTCGACAAGGGCAAGGCCGCCGTGGCGGAGCTGAACGCCCTTCAGGGCGCGCTGATCGCGGCGCGGGGCGAGCCGAAGGCCCTGGGTGGGCTGCTGGACAAGGCGATCGGCCTCTATGAGCGGGCGACGGATGCGCTCGGCGGGTTGGGCGCCTATGCCTTCCTCGCCGCCTCGACCGCGCGCGACGACGCCGAGGCCAACGGCTTCGAGGCCGATATCCGCGAGAAGATGACCGCCATCGCCACGCCGACGGTCTGGCTGACGCTTGAGATCAACCAGCTCGAGGACGCCGAAATCGAGGCCGCCCTCCTGGCCGATGAAGGCGCGGCAAACTGGCGGCCCTGGCTGCGGCGGGTCCGGGCGATGAAGCCGCACGAGCTGTCGCAGGAGCTGGAGACCTATCTCGCCGAGCACGGCCCGATCTCGGCCCAGTGGAGCCGGCTGTTCGACGAGACCCTGGCCGCCCTTCGCGCGGACGTCGGCAAGGAGAAGCTGACCCTGGCCGAGGCCCTGAACCGGCTGTCCGATCCCAAGGCCGCGCGGCGCAAGGCGGCGGCCGAGGGGCTGAGCGAGACGCTCGGCGCCCGCACCTCGACCATGGCCCTGGTCATGAACACCATCGCCGCCGACAAGGCCCTGGAGGACAAGTGGCGCGGCTTCAAACGCCCCGCCGACGCCCGCCACCTGGCCAATGAGGTCCACGGCGAGGCGGTCGACGCCATGGCCGAGGCCGTCGCAGCCGCCTATCCGAAGCTGTCGCACCGCTATTACGCCTTGAAGGCCAAGGCCATGGGCAAGACGGCGCTGGACCAGTGGGACCGCAACGCCCCGCTGGATACGTCAACCCCGCGCGGCTTCGACTGGCTGCAGGGCAAGGCCATGGTTCTGGACAGCTTCGCCGACCTGGGTCCCGAGTTCGCCGATCGCGCCACGCGATTCTTCGACAATCCGTGGATCGACGGCCGCGCCCGCCCGGGCAAGCAGTCGGGCGCCTATGCCCACCCGGTGACCGCCGACCGCCACCCCTATGTCTTCCTGAACTGGATGGGCGAGCGGCGCGACGTCCTGACCCTGGCGCATGAGCTGGGTCACGGCATTCACCAGACCCTGGCCGCCGACAAGGGCACGCTGCTGGCCGACACCCCCCTGACCCTCGCCGAGACCGCCTCCATCTTCGCCGAGGGCCTGACCTTCGACCGACTGCTGGCCACCGCGCCCAAGGCCGAGCAGCGCGGCCTGCTGGCCGGGCGGATCGAGGACGGGCTGAACACCGTGGTCCGCCAGATCGCCTTCCACCGCTTCGAGACCCGCTTCCACGACGAGCGCGCCAACGGCGAGGTCCCGGCCGAACGCATCGGCCAGATCTGGCTGGAGGAGATGGGGGCCTCACTCGGCCCGGCCGTCACCCTGAACCCCGGTTACGAGCACTGGTGGTCCTACGTCAGCCACTTCGTCCACTCGCCCTTCTACGTCTACGCCTATGCCTTCGGCGACCTGCTTGTGGCGGCCCTGATGGAGACGCGGCGCAAGGACCCGGCCGCCTTCACGCCCCTGTACCGCGAGCTCCTGGCCGGCGGCGGGACGCGGACCTATGACGAAGCGCTCAAGCCCTTCGGCCTCAACCCGCGCGACCCGGCCTTCTGGACCATCGGCTGCGGCCGGCTGGAGCGGCTGGTCGACCAGTTCGAGGCGACGTTCTGAAGCCGCGAGCCTATGACTTGAGCCCGGCGCAAGCCGCGCTATAAGTCGCAAACCACCGACTCTTCCGGATGCAGACCTCATGGCCGACCCGCACCACGACGCTCACGGCGCTGACGACTATCAGCGCGGTGAAATGGCCATCGGCGAACAGGCCGCGACCTGGAAGCTGGTCCAGGCCATGTTCAGCTGGGGCTCGCTGGCGATCGCCGCCCTGCTGCTGGGCCTGGTCATGGCCTTCCGTCCTGGCGGCAACATCTTCCTCGGCCTTTTCCTCTGCGTGGCGCTTTTCGCGGTCGGCGCGGTCTGGCTGAAGTCAGGCTCGAAGAAGGCCCACTAGGGCTCCTGCCGGATCGGCAAGTCCCTGCCGGTCAAATCCGGTTTCGCGCACGCCTTTCGCTTGCGAACGGCCTTTTCGAGCTTTGACGGACCAATCCATTCCAGCCTAACGTGATTTCCAAGAACAAGACTTGGGGAGATTCGTTTGGCCGTCGCCATCGCCGTGACCCGCGAACGCCGTGAAGGCGAAACGCGCTGCGCTGTCACACCCGAGACCGTGAAGAAATTCGTCGCCCTGGGCGCGACCGTGACCGTCGAGGCGGGCACGGGCGCCGGGTCGTCCTTCCCTGACGCCGAATATGTCGCCGCCGGCGCCGTGGTGAAGCCCGACACCCGCGCGGTGCTGGAAGGCGCCGACATCCTGCTCAAGGTGCGCGGCCCGACAGCGCAGGAGATCACCGCCCTCAAGCCCGGCGCCATCGTGGTCGCCCTGCTGGATGCGTATCGCGAGAAGGACACCGTCGCGGCGCTCGCCGGGGCCAACGCCACCGCCTTCGCCATGGAGTTCGTGCCCCGCATCACCCGGGCCCAGGTCATGGACGCCCTGTCGTCCCAGGCCAATCTCGCCGGCTATCGCGCCGTGATCGAGGCGGCCGCCGCCTACGGCCGCGGTTTCCCGATGATGATGACGGCGGCGGGCACGGTCGCCCCGGCCAAGGTCTTCGTCATGGGCGTCGGCGTCGCGGGCCTGCAGGCCATCGCCACGGCGCGTCGCCTCGGCGCCGTCGTCACCGCCACCGACGTCCGCCCGGCCACCAAGGAACAGGTCGAGTCTCTGGGCGCCAAATTCCTCGCCGTCGAAGACGAGGAGTTCAGGAACGCCCAGACGGCCGGCGGCTACGCCAAGCCCATGTCGGCGGAATACCAGGCCAAACAGGCCGTGCTCGTCGGCGAGCACATCAAGAAGCAGGACATCGTCATCACCACGGCCCTGATCCCCGGCCGCGCGGCGCCGGTGCTGGTCACCGCCGAACAGGTCGGCACGATGAAGCCGGGCTCGGTCCTGATCGACCTGGCCGTCGAGGCCGGCGGCAATGTCGAGGGCGCCAAGGTCGGCGAGACCGTTGTCACCCCGAACGGCGCCCAGATCGTCGGCATCGCCAACCTGCCCGGCCGCATCGCCTCTGACGCCTCGTCCCTTTACGCCAAGAACCTGCTGGCCTTCGTCGGCCTGATCCTCAAGGACGGCGCGGTGAGCCTCGATCTGGAAGATGAAATCCTCAAAGCGGCCGTCGTCACCAACGGCGGCGCGGTGGTCCATGAGGGCGTGCGGGGATGAGGCTACTGGCTCACCCTCTCCATCTGACCGCCATCGTCGCCGGGGCGGCGACCGTGGCTTTCGTCCTCTTGCAAGTCGATCCAACGGGCCAGCATTTCGCCGCCTGTGCGGGCGGCCTCTTGGCGCTGACGGCCGCAGTCGATCTGGCGCGGCGCCTGGGTCTGGAACCGAAGAATGATCCTGCCACCCCGTTGAACAGAAGAGCTGACTGATGGAACACGTCGATCCCACCGTCTTCCGACTGGCCATCTTCGTGCTGGCGATCTTCGTCGGCTATTATGTGGTCTGGTCGGTGACGCCGGCCCTGCACACCCCGCTGATGGCCGTGACCAACGCCATTTCCAGCGTCATCGTCGTCGGCGGCCTGATCGCGGCGGCGGCGACCGCAGGGGACAGCGGCGCCACACCCTGGATCGCCAAGGGCGCGGGCGTCGCGGCCGTGACCCTGGCCAGCGTCAACATCTTCGGCGGCTTCATGGTCACCCGACGGATGCTGGCCATGTACAAGAAGAAGGAACGGCCCAAGCCGGCTGCCGAGACGAAGGCCGCCTGATGACCCCGGCGAACATCGCCATGATGATCGTGATCCCGGCCGTCCTTCTGGGCGCCCTGGCCTTCGTCCTGTCCAGCGGCCGGATGTCGCGTCCGCTGCGGCGGCGGGTCGAGCTGTTCCTGATGGCCATCCTGTTCCCGGCCTTCCTGGCCTTCTGGGGCTGGCAGGTGCTGGAGGCGGCGCAGGCCGGGCACAAGCCGCTGCTGATCACCCTTCTTGTCGTGACCATCGCCGCTGTTGCCTGGAGCGGCGTCAGCACCTTCCGCAAGTGGCGGCGGGCCGACTGACATGCCCATCAGCCCCGCACAACTGGCCGTTCTGGTCTCGTGGATCGCCACGGGGCTGGGGCTTGGCCTGTGGGCGTGGAGCTTCTTCCGCGAGAAGAACGCCATCCGCAAGCTGCGCTTCCTGGACTGCGGCGTGGTGCTGATCTTCTCGGCCGTTCTGGTGCGGATCGTGGCCCAGGAGCGGCCGATGAACGCCATCGACTGGACCCTGGTCTTCCTCTCGCCCCTGTTCATCGTCGCGGCCTTCTGGCGGCTGGCGCGGACGGCCTGCCCGGGGGACTACGAATGATGAAGGCGATGGCAGCCCTTCTGGCGACAGCCCCTGCCGGCCTGCTGGCGAGCTCGGCCCTGGCCCAGGCCTCGCTGGACACCGACGTCCCGGGGCCGCCGTTCCAGGGCCTGCGCTGGGCCGTCGCGGCGCCCGCCGGGACCGGCTGGACGCTGGCCTGCCGCTTCCGCCCCGTCACCTACCGGGCCAGCCCGTACGATCTGCACCACTGGGCCAACGGGATAAGGCTGACCGGGCGCGGCCCGGATCAAGGCCGCCTGCCCGGCCCCGACGGCCGCCGCGCCCTGACCCTGACCGACGGCCCCGGCCCGATCGGACTGGGTCTGGCCCGCGAAGGCGCCCGCACCGTCTCCGCCGGCACGAACGATCCGGCGCGACCGGCCCGGGCGACGGTGTTCTGATGATCCATCACACGACAAGACCAACAAGAGACTTCGGGGGACTGCGATGAACGCATCCATAGCGGCGCTGGCCTATCTGGTCGCAGGCGTTCTTTTCATTCTCAGCCTGCGCGGCCTCTCCAGCCCGGAGACCAGCCGTCAGGGCAATACGATGGGCATGGTCGGGATGGCCATCGCCGTCGGCGTGACCCTGCTGACGCTCGGCTTCACCGGGGCGCTGGATCCGATCACCCTGGCCCTGCTGGCCGGGGGCGTGGTCGTGGGCGGCGGCGGCGGGGCCCTGATCGCGGCCAAGGTCAAGATGACCGACATGCCCCAGCTGGTCGCGGCCTTCCACAGCCTCGTCGGCATGGCCGCCTGTCTGGTCGCCGTCGGCGCCGTCTATGCGCCGGAAGCCTTCGGCATCAGTGACGGCATGGGCGGGATCAAGGTCCAGTCGATCATCGAGCTCAGCCTCGGCGTCGCCATCGGCGCCATCACCTTCACCGGCTCCGTCATCGCCTTCGCCAAGCTGAACGGCAATATGTCGGGCGCCCCGATCATCCTGCCCGCCCGGCACCTGATCAACATCGCCCTGGCCCTGGTCCTAGTCCTGCTGATCGGGATCATGGTCGGTTCGGGCGGCACGACCACCTGGGCCTTCTGGGGCATCTTCGCCATCAGCCTGGTGCTGGGCGCGACCCTGATCATCCCCATCGGCGGCGCCGACATGCCCGTCGTGGTCTCGATGCTGAACTCCTACTCCGGCTGGGCCGCTGCGGCGCTCGGCTTCACGCTCGAGAACATCGCCCTGATCATTACCGGCGCCCTGGTCGGCTCCTCGGGCGCGATCCTGTCCTACATCATGTGCAAGGGCATGAACCGCAGCTTCATCTCGGTCATCCTGGGCGGCTTCGGCGGCGACAGCGGCCCGGCCGGCGAGCAGCGCGTCGAGACCCGTCCGGTCAAGCAGGGCTCGGCCGACGATGCCGCCTTCATCATGAAGAACGCCTCCAAGGTCATCATCGTCCCCGGCTACGGCATGGCCGTCGCCCAGGCCCAGCACGCCCTGCGCGAAATGGCCGACAAGCTGAAGGAAGAAGGCGTCGAGGTGAAGTATGCCATCCACCCGGTCGCGGGCCGGATGCCGGGCCACATGAACGTCCTGCTGGCCGAGGCCAATGTCCCCTATGACGAGGTGTTCGAGCTGGAGGACATCAACGCCGAGTTCGCCACCGCCGACGTCGCCTTCGTCATCGGCGCCAACGACGTCACCAACCCGGCCGCCAAGACCGACCCGACCTCGGCCATCTACGGCATGCCGATCCTCGACGTCGAAAAGGCCGGCACCGTCCTGTTCATCAAGCGCGGCATGGCGGCGGGTTACGCCGGCGTCGAGAACGAACTCTTCTTCCGCGACAACACCATGATGCTGTTCGCCGACGCCAAGAAGATGGTCGAAGGGATCGTGAAGGCGTTGTGAGGGCTGGTCGCTCGATAGCCCGGATCGGCCTTGGCCTGACAGTCCTGCTGACCGGCTGTTCAGCGACCTATTCCATGACGGTGACGGGCGATCTCGAACACCCCGTCGTATCCTTCCTCCAGGCCCGCAAGCCGGTCGACATCTGCGTGTCCTCACTGGAAGTCCGAGAGCACGCCGACCGCTCATTCAGCGGCAAACTTGTCTGGGAAGTTCAGACCGAAAGCGGATGTATCGCGCTCGACAGCATCGCCTACGGGCAAGCGCCTGCGGGCTTCAGAACGATCCATGCGCCCGAGTCCCTCAAGCCCGGGATCGTTTATGAGGCGTTCGGCAGGGGCGCGACGACGGGGATGTTCGGCGCCTCCGCGGCAGGCAGCGCGCTCTTCACCTATCACGATGGAAGCTGGTGGGAGCCTACAGGGACCCGCCCGTGACCGGGCTGACACCACGAGCAACTTGTGGCTAGACGCCTGATCAGGCGGCCACGCCTTCGGCCTGCGCCCCGCCACCGATCCGATCACCCGCGAATGGCCGGGCCAGGTCGAGCAGTGGCTGCATTCCCTCGGCGTCCTCTGACAACTCCCGGTCGCGGTGACGCGAAATACGGCTAAGGTCGGCGCGGGATGAATCGTGCAGGGACGATCTGAGTGGCCTCGACCCACCGTTCGACACGACGATCGCAGTGGTGGCTGCGCGCCGGGGCGATCCTGCTCGGCGTGGTTCTGATCGCCTATGCGCTGGTGATCGGCGTCGTCTTCTTCAGCCAGAGGGAGATGCTCTATCCGATCGTTCACGGCAGCCCGACGCCCGACGCCGACGGCCCGCCGATCCAGGTGGTCCACATCGACACCCACGATCACGAGCGGCTGGTGGCCTGGTTCCTGGCGCCGAAGCCGGGGCGGCCGACGATCCTGTTCTTCGGCGGTCAGGGCGGGGGTCTGTCTTTCCAGTCCGGGCGCTGGCGGCGCATGGCCGACGAGGGGGTGGGCTTCCTTGCCGTCGGCTATCGCGGCCATGACGGTTCGACCGGCAAGCCCTCGGAGAAGGGTCTCCATACAGACGCCCGCGCCGCCTGGGACTGGCTGGCCCGAACGACCCCGGCGCAGGACATCGTTCTCCACGGCTTCTCCCTGGGCACCGGGGTCGCGACCCGGCTGGCCGTCGAACGCCCCGCCCGCGCCCTGATCCTCGAGGCGCCCTATACCTCCACCGCCGACATCGCGGCCGAGGCCTGGCCCTTCATCCCGGTGCGCTTGTTGATGCTGGACCAGTACCGGTCGCGCGACATCATCGACCGCGTCTCCATCCCCCTGCTGATCGTTCACGGAAGCGCTGACGAGGTCATTCCCTTCGAACAGGGCCGCACCCTCTACGACCTCGCCCATACGCCGCGGCGGCTGGTGAAGATGGTCGGTTCGAACCACGCGACCCTGACCCGCGACGGCCTGTACGACCAGATCTGGACCTTCCTGAACCTGCCCCTCCCCGC
The DNA here is from genome assembly GCF_017487405.1 of Brevundimonas goettingensis. Taxonomy (NCBI): domain Bacteria; kingdom Pseudomonadati; phylum Pseudomonadota; class Alphaproteobacteria; order Caulobacterales; family Caulobacteraceae; genus Brevundimonas; species Brevundimonas goettingensis. The sequence continues at coordinate 1,914,065 of NZ_CP062222.1, forward strand.
CTCGACCGCTGAGGCGGGCCATCGGGTGGCGGTCGAGGTGGAGAGCGCGCCATGACCTCGATCGTCTCGAACAAACGGCGGCGGGCACGACGATGAGGGGCACGCCCAAGTCCACATCCCCGAACGACACGCTCTCGCCGACACAGCGCCTGTTTCTCGCGCCCGCAATGGTGCTGATGATCGTGCTGGGCTTTTCGTGGAAGCCCTGGCTGATGCGCCTGTTCGCCTGGCCGTGGGTGATCGGACGGGCCGACGTTCTCGGCTGGTGGCCCATCCAGGGCCACTGGTTCTGGTACGGGATCGGCGCCGTCTTCCTGTCCTTCCTCTTTCCCGCCTGGTGCTATTCGGTCGGCAAGTCGATCCGGACGATCCTGACGGTCTGGGCGATCTGCGCCGCGATTACCTTGGGGCTGCTGTTCATTGGCGGCCGGTCGCGGATCGAGGTCCGGGCCAACGACATCCGCGTCACCTCCGACCGCTGGGGCGAGGCCGACGTCCTCTATCGCATCGACAACGCCGCCGGCATGACCGCGTCCTGCGAGACTGGCCGCAAGGGAGAGATCTATCCGTCGCTCTGGGTCTGGTTCCACGACGGGCGCGAGATGGAGCTTCAGTCCCTGACCTCCAAAGGCTCCAATCCAGGCGCCAGCCGGGCGGGGCTCGACTTCGCCGAAGGCCTCGACATCTTCCTGGTCCACCACGGCAATCGGCGCGCCGGAAGGATCGAGGACCGCTGCGTCGAAAAGGTCGAACGCCGACTGGCCCCGGCCGACGCGCCCCGCATCGGCGCCCTGTTCTCACACGATCTGGTTGAGGTCGCGCGCTAACCCCACGGACGGAAGTTCCGGGCCTGAATCGGCCGACTCGGCTATTCACACCCCATGCTTACCGCCGCCGAAGTCATCACCATGCTCGAACTCCAGCCCCATCCGGAGGGCGGGCACTATCGCGAGACCTTCCGCGATCCGCGCGAGGTGGACGGGCGTTCGGTCGGGACGGCGATCTACTATCTGCTGGCCGAGGGGGAGCAGTCGCACTGGCATTCGGTCGACGCCGCCGAGCTGTGGCATTTCTATGAGGGGGCGCCGCTGGCGCTGGAGATCGCCTCGGGCGGGACGCGGCGGCTGGTCAGGCTGGGCAGTGACCTCAAGGCCGGCGAACAGCCGCAGGCCGTGGTTCCGACCGGCGCCTGGCAGGCGGCCAAGTCGCTCGGCGCCTGGACCCTGGTCGGCTGCACCGTCGCGCCAGGCTTCGAATTCGAGGGGTTTGAGATGGCTCCCAAAGGCTGGCAGCCGGGCTGAGCCGATAGGGTTCGCCCCCTCTATCGCCCCGCCAGGGAACCCGTTATCACGCCGCTGTGAAAACGGCGGGCGCACATCGGTTCGAAGCTCTGGACTCCCTCAGGGGCGTCTGCGCCGTGCTCGTGTTCATGTTCCACATGCCGATCGCCAGCCACTGGCGCGACTGGCCGCTGATCCAGCACGGCTATTTGTTCGTCGACTACTTCTTCGTCCTGTCGGGCTTTGTCATCGCACATGCCTATGCGGAGCGGTTGAAGACGGCGCGCGACGCGGGCCGGTTCATGGTGCGCCGGCTGGGCCGGGTCTGGCCGCTGCACGTCCTGATGCTGGCCTGTTTCGTCGGGTTGGAGCTGTGCCGACTCTGGTTCCATTTCGACACCGCTTCCCCCTTCACGCGCGACCGCTCGGTCGAGGCGATCTTCACCAACCTGCTGCTGATCCAGGCCTGGCACATCCATCCCTACCTGACCTGGAACGGTCCCTCGTGGACGCTGAGCGCCGAGGTCGCCTGCTATCTGATCTTCGCCGCCCTGGTGTTGGTCGCGCCGAAGCGGTTCCGCTGGATCGGCGCCGTGCTGGCGGTTATCGGCGGCCTGATGGTGGTCGAGTTCGCCAAGCGCTGGATGAACACCACCTATGACTTCGCCGTTCCGCGCGCGGTCTACGGCTTCTTCCTCGGCTGCCTGCTGCAGGGGCTATGGACCCGGATCCCGCGCCTGAAGGCGGGCGCCGCCACGGCTCTGGAAGTCGCGACCGTCGTCATGTGCTGCCTGTTCGTCGCCTGGGCCGAGGGGCCGGTGACGGTTCTGGTGACCCTGGTCTTCATCGGGGTGGTCTGGGTCTTCGCGGGCGAGGAGGGCAAGGTGTCGCGCCTGCTCGATCTGCCGGTGCTGGTCACCTTCGGCCGCTGGTCCTTCGCCATCTATATGGTCCATATGTTCGTGCTGACGGTGATGCTGATCATGGCCCGCAAGCTGCACTGGATGCCCAACGGGCGGCGCATCGACTTCGGCTCGGTCTGGCTGAACGACCTGTTCGCAATCGCCGTCTTCGCCGGCATAGTCGGTCTCGCGGTCCTGGCCCACCACCTCGTCGAACGCCCCGCCCAGCGACTTATTGACCGCTGGACCAAACCCAAACCCGCCGCTGCCTGAACCGTGTTATCGTCCCCGCGAAGGGGAGCGATCATGGCCGCCGAAGCGAAGACCAAGCCCACCGACGTCAGCGTCGACGACTTCATCGCCGCCGTGCCCGATCCGGTGCGCCGGGCCGACGCCGAAGTCGTCGCCGCCCTGTTCGCCGAGGTCACGGGGCAGCGGGCGACCCTGTGGGGGCCGTCCATCGTCGGGTTCGGCGCGTACCACTACGTCTACGACAGCGGCCGCCAGGGCGACGCCCCGGCCATCGCCTTCTCGCCCCGCAAGCCGCATCTGGTCCTGTATCTGCACGCCGGAGAGGCCCGCGACGCCCTGTCGCCCCGGCTGGGCAAGCACAAGACAGAGGGCGGCTGCATCTATGTGAAGCGGCTGTCGGACGTGAACATGGACGTCCTGCGCGAACTGGCCGCCGTCTCCTACGCCGCCATCAAGGCCCGTTATCCCGACTGAGCTTCCCAACGGCGCAGCTTTCGGTTCAGATGGTGCGGGGGAGACAACCATGACCGGCAGCCATGACGATCATTCCGCCTCGGGCCGCTCCGGACTGGCGCGCGAGGGCGACCGGCGCGCCACGGCCGCCGTCCGCCTCGGCATCGGCCTCCTGCAAGGCGTGGCCCTGTGGTGGCTGACGCGGTCCTGGCCCAATGAGTATCGCCACCCGCCGCTCTGGCCGGCGACCGATCCCTGGCTGTTCGGCTGCCTGTTCATCGTCTTCGCCTTCCTGCCGGTAGTGCTGCTGGCGGGCGTCGGGCGGCTGAGGCCGGTCACCCTGATCGTCTGGGGCGGAATCGCCGGGGCGGTCATGGCGGCGCTGGCCTTCCACGACATCGACCGTCAGGGCGTGAAGCTGGACGACACCGTCCTGTCACCGCTGTTCGTGGTCTTCACAGCCGTGGCCCTGTTCATCGGCCATCACCTGATCGTGCCAGCCGACCGTGAGCGTCGGCTGATCGCCCCCTACCCCGCCTATTTCGACGCGGCCTGGATGGCGGGGGTCCAGCTGGCCCTGTCGATCGGCTTCGCGGGCGCCTTCTGGCTTCTGCTCTTCCTCGGCGCCGCCCTGTTCAAGGTCATCGGCCTGACCTTCCTCGGCGACCTGATCGGCAAGAGCTGGTTCGCCTTCCCCATGACCGGCCTCGCCTTCGCCACGGCGGTGCAGCTGACCGACGTGCGCGACGGCCTGATCCGGGGCGTGCGGGCCGTGGCCCTGATGCTGCTGTCCTGGCTGTTGCTGGTCATGACGGTGCTGGCCGCCGGCTTCCTCGCCGCCCTGCCCTTCACGGGCCTCAAGGGCCTGTGGGACACCGGCAGCGCGACCGCTCTGGTCCTCGCCTCGGCCGGCGCCCTGATCATCCTGATCAACACCGCCTATCAGGACGGCCGTCCCGACAACCGGCCGCCGCTGGTGCTGCGCATCGCTGTGCAGGTCGCCTCGCTCCTGCTGACGCCCCTGATCGTCCTGGCCGTCTGGGGTCTGATGCTGCGGATCGGCCAGTACGGCCTGACGCCGGACCGGATCATCGCCGCCGCCTGCGCCCTGGTCGGCGCCGTCTATGCGGTGGGCTACGGGCTCGGCGCCATTGTGCCCCTGATCCGCAAGGGCTCGGACTGGATGAAGGCGCTGGAGGCGACCAACCTGGCCTCGGGCGTCCTGGCCGTCGCCGTCATCCTCGCCCTGTTCAGCCCCCTCGCCGACCCGGCCCGGCTGTCGGTCGCCGATCAGGTGAAGCGTCTGGAGGCGGGCAAGGTGACGCCGGACAAGTTCGACTTCGGCTTCCTGCGGTTCGAGAGCGGCAAGGTCGGCCAGCAAGCCTTTGAGAAGCTCGCGCGCTCCACCGACGCCGACATCGCCCGGCGCGCTCAGGAGGCCCGGAAGATGGAAGACCGGTGGGACAGCCCCAAGCCCGACGTGGCGGTCGATCTCCGTATCGAGATGCTGCCCGCCGGAACCGCGCTTCCGGCGGCCTTCCCCCGATCCGTCGTCTTCGACGGCTCCACCGGCGCCAACCAGGCCCTCACCAGCTGTACGTCCAAGGACGAGCCCTGCAAGGCGCGCCTTTTCGATCTGGACGCAGACGGCCGTGACGAGCTGCTGATCGCCCACCGGTTCGCCGTCATCGTCTTCGTGCTCGGCGACGACGGAAAGTGGACCTCGCCGGGGACCTATATGCCGCGGATCTGCGCCGGCGTTGGGCGCGGCGACATGCGCAAGACGCTGGAGACGGACCAGTTCCAGACCGAGCCCCAGCGCTGGCCGGGCCTGAGGTCTTCGGATTCGATCAACTGGACCTTTACGCCGGACACCCAGTGCCCGGGCGAGGCCGTGCGCGTCGACCTCGTCCCCCCGCCCCCGCCGCCCGCCCGGCCCGCGCCACCGCCCGCCCGTTAACCTCCCGCACACCACGCCCACCAACCCGATCTTCACCGCATCGGGCGTAGAAACGTCCCGAAACGGGTCAGTCGCGCTTCAAGACGCGGCGGCCTTCACGGTGATGACGAAGGTGTGCTCCCCATGGCCAAGACCGTTCTGGTGGTCGACGACGATCCGACCCAGCGCCGCCTCGTTCAGGCGGTTCTGGATCGCGAGGGCTATGCCGTCGTCCACGCCGAGAACGGCGGCGAGGCCATCGATCGCCTGACCAAGGGCGGCGGCGCCGATGTCGTGCTGCTGGACATGGTCATGCCCGGCATGAGCGGCATGGAGGCCCTGGCCGAGATCCGCACCGCCGGCGTCACCACCCCTGTCATCGTCCTGACGGCCAACGGCGGCATCGACACCGTGGTCAAGGCCATGCAGGCCGGCGCCCAAGACTTCTTCATCAAGCCCGCCAGCCCCGAACGCATCCTGGTCGGCATCCGCAACGCCCTGCAGATGACCCAGCTGACCCGTGAGGTCGGCCGTCTGAAGAAGCACGTGGCGGGCCGCACCTCGTTCGACGATCTGGTCGGCGACAGCCCGCCGATGCGTCTGGTCAAGGCCTTCGGCGCGCGCGCGGCCAAGTCCTCCATCCCGGTCCTGATCACCGGCGAGAGCGGCGTCGGCAAGGAAGTCATCGCCCGCGCCCTGCACGGGGCCTCGGACCGGTCCGGCAAGCCCTTCGTCGCGGTCAACTGCGGCGCCCTGCCCGCCAACCTGATCGAGTCGATCCTGTTCGGTCACGAGAAGGGGGCCTTCACCGGCGCCCACGACAAGCACCTCGGCAAGTTCCAGGAGGCCAGCGGCGGCACCCTGTTCCTCGACGAGATCGGCGAGCTGCCGCTGGACATGCAGGTCAAGCTGCTGCGCGCCCTGCAGGAGGGCGAGGTCGATCCCGTCGGCGCCAAACGCTCGGTCAAGGTCGACGTCCGCATCGTCTCGGCGACAAATCGCGACCCGGCCCAGCAGGTCAGGGAAGGCGCCTTCCGCGAGGACCTCTACTACCGCCTGAACGTCTTCCCGATCGAGGCCCCGGCCCTGCGCGAGCGCCGCGAGGACATCCCGGCCCTGGTCGACCACTTCATCGGCCGCTTCAACGCCGAAGAGGGCAAGCGCGTCGCCGGAGCCTCGGCCGAGACCATGGCCCTGCTCAGCGCCTTCGACTGGCCCGGCAACGTGCGCCAGCTGGAGAACAGCGTCTATCGCGCCCTGGTCCTGGCCGACGCCCCCTATCTGCAGCCGCACGACTTCCCGGCCATCTCGGGCGTCGCCATGCCTCTGGCCCAGGCCGAGAGCGGCATCGAAGCTTCGGCCGCGTCGGAGGGCGGGCTGTCGGTGGAACTGCCGCCCCTGCCCGACCAGCCGATCCGCATCCTCGACGACCGCGGCCATCTGCGCACGCTGGAGGACATCGAGCGCGACCTGATCCAGCACGCCATCGAGGTCTACGCCGGCCATATGTCCGAGATCGCCCGCCGCCTCGGCATCGGCCGCTCGACCCTGTACCGCAAGGTCCGCGAACAGGGGCTGGAAGGCGCCCTGAAGGAAGTCGGCTGAGGATCGACCCCGATCACCGTCGTTTCGGGGCAACATTTCACGGCATTGCCTGAATCTGTCTGAAATTTAACGCATCCGCCCGACGGAGGTCGCGGGGGCGTGCGTTAGAGGCTCATCGAACGGCGCATGGCCGGGGGTTGAAGGGACGCGCAGACGTTCCACCGCCGGTCGCAGACGCCGCCACGCCACTGTTGATTCCGGAAGACCATCCATGACGATCGCTGTCGCCATTCTGTCCGCGCTTGCCTCCGGCGCGATCCAGACGGCGCCCCCGCCCACGGCCGGCCCGACGCCGCCGCAGCAGACTCCGCCGACGACCTCGCCCGAGCCCCAGGACGACGACGCCCTGCCGCGCGGCTCGGCCTCGTCGGACGCCTATGACCTGGGCACCGTCACCGTCACGGGCGTGAAGCCGCGCGGCAGCGTCGAGGGCGACATCCCGCCCGACGTCACCCTGAGCGCGGAAGAGATCAAGGCCTACGGCGCCAGCAACATCTCCGAGCTGCTGCAACGGCTCGAACCCCTGACCCAGTCGAGCCGCGGCCGGTCGGACTCCGGTCCGGTCCTGCTGCTCAACGGCCGCCGCATCTCGGGCTTCCAGGAGATCCAGGGCATCCCGGTCGAGGCCATCGAGCGCACCGAGATTCTGCCCGAGGAGGTCGCCCTCAACTACGGCTATAGCGCCGACCAGCGGGTGGTGAACTTCGTCCTCAAGCAGCAGTTCCGCCAGGCCACCGCGACCTTCCAGGGCCGCGGCCCGACCCAGGGCGGCCGCACCACCGCCGAGGTCGACGGCAACGCCTTCACCATCAAGACCGGCGACCGCTGGAACTTCGACATCGAGCAGCAGCACGACACCGCCCTGTTCGAGAGCGAGCGCGACATCACCCGCACGGTGAACCCCAACACCTATGGCCCGAGCGGCGCCGTCGCGACGCCGGAAGAGCTGTCGGCCTATCGCACCCTGCAGTCGCGCGGCGACCGGACGACCATCCGCGGCTCGCTGGCCCACGACCTGAACGCCACGACCAAGGCGACAGGCAGCTTCAGCCTGGAGGACTCGACCACCAGCGGATACGGCGGCCTGCCCTCCCTGTCGCTGAACCTGCCGGCCGGGAACCCCTATTCGACCAGCGCCGGCGACGTGCGGCTGCAGCGCTATCTGGCCGACCCCGGCACGATGCTGCGCAACAACGACACCCTGACGGGCAAGGCCGCCCTGCTGGTGGACGGCTATCTGAAGGAGTGGCGCTACACCGTCACCGCCACCTACGATCGGACCGAGACCGACACCACGACAGGCCGCGGTTATGAGGTCCTGCCCGTCCAGACCGCGCTCTCCAACAACGATCCGACCGTGAACCCGTTCGGCGTCATCCCGCCTTCCCTGCTGCGCCAGGCCACCGACACGGCCCATTCGGTGTCCAGCGGCGGCAATGTGGAATCGACCCTCAACGGCACCCTGTGGGAAGGCCCGGCGGGCAATCTGCGCTCGACCGTCAAGTTCGGCCTGGACACCCGGACGCTGGACTCCGAGTCGGACCGCACCGTCATCGGCCACACCGAGAGCTCGCTGCAGCGCGACCGGGTCTATGGCAGCTTCAACGTCAACATGCCGCTGACCAGCACCCGCCGCGACTTCCTGTCGAAGCTCGGCGACCTGTCCTTCAACTTCAACGGCGGCTATGACGACCTGTCCGACTTCGGCGGCCTGACCACCATCGGCGGCGGCCTGAACTGGGCCCCGAACGGCAAGATCGGCTTCGTCGTCAGCTATACGGATGAACAGGGCGCCCCGACGATCAACCAGGTCAACGACCCGGTCATCAACACCTCGAACGTGGCCGTCTACGACTTCAAGGCCGGCCAGACGGTCAACATCACCCAGATCACCGGCGGCAACCGCAACCTGGGTTCGGACGACCGCTCGGTGGTCAAGCTGGGCTTCAACCTGACCCCGTTCCAGAGCGTCAACTTCAACTTCAGCTCCAACTACACCTGGAGCCGGACGGACGACGCCATCTCGGCCTTCCCGACCATCACCCCGGCCCTGGAAGCGGCCCTGCCCGGCCGGTTCGTGCGCGACGGCGCGGGCAACCTGCTGTCGGTCGACGCCCGTCCGCTGAACTACGCCAAGACCGAGCGTCAGGACCTGCGCACCGGCTTCACCTTCTCGCGTCCGTTCGGCAAGCCGAACGCGGCGGCGGGCGGTCCGCGCCCCGGCGGCATGATGATGATGGGCGGCGGCCCGCGTCCGGCCGGCGGCGGTGAAGGCGGCGGCCCCGGTGGCGGGGGCGGCGGTCAGATGCGCATGGGCGGCGGCGGCGGACGCGGCGGCACGCCGATGCAGCCGGGCCAGGGCGTCTTCAACCTGTCGGTCTATCATACCTACCGCTTCCAGGATGAGATCGTCATCGCCGATGGCCTGCCGGTCATCGACCAGCTCAACGGCGGCGCCACCGGCGGTCGCGGCGGCACGCCCCAGCAGGAGATCCAGGTCCAGGGCGGCGCCTTCCGCAACGGCTTCGGCGCCTTCATCAACGCCAACTGGCGCGAGGCGACCTTCGTCGACGGCGGGGCGACCGACCTCAACTTCTCGCACCAGACCACGGTCGGGCTGAACATGTTCGTCGACATGAACCAGCGCCCCGACTGGGTGAAGAAGGCCCCCTGGCTGCTCAAGGGCGCCCGGATCAGCCTGGGCTTCGACAACATCTTCGACACCCGCACGGTGGTCACCACCTCGGCAGGCAACCTGCCGGTCAACTACCAGCCCGACTACCTCGACCCCACGGGCCGGGTCATCCGACTGAACTACCGCAAGGTGCTGTTCTAGAACGCAGAAGAGGCCGGTGGATCGCTCCGCCGGCCTCTTTCTCATTCGGGGGGCTTCTTGCGGCCCCAGCGGCGCTTCGGCTCCTCGCCGTTGGCCTTGGCCGTGATCTCCCTGAGCTTGCGCCCCTGCATGGCCGACAGGGCCTGACCGGGCGCGCCCTTCTCCGGGTCACCGAAGGCGCGGCCGTAGGTCTGGATGCGGTCAGAGACGCCCTCAATGAACTCGCCCTCCCACTCCGACAGGACGATACCGGCCTTGTCGGCCGCCCGTTTGGCGCGCTTGAGGGCGTTCAGGGCCTTGCGGCGCGCGGCCTCGCGCTCGGCCTCGAACGGGCTGGCGGGCTTGTCTGTCCTTGTCTTGAAGCCCGAGCCGGGCTTGAGCCCGGTCGAGCGCTTGAGTGACCCCGAAGGGTCTTTCGGACCGCCCGTGAGGGGCGTCCGCTTCAGGCTCAGATCTCGCCGAGGGCGGACAGGTAGAGGTCCAGGATGGCGTCCTCTTCCTGGCGCTTGGCCTTGTCCTGCTTGCGGATGCGGATGACCTTGCGCAGGATCTTGACGTCGTAGCCCTCGCCCTTGGCCTCGGCGAAGACCTCCTTCTGGTCGGCCATGATCGCGGCCTTGTCCTCTTCCAGACGCTCGATGCGCTCGATGATCGAACGCAGACGGCCCTGGGCCGCCGAGGTCAGGACGTCCGAGCTGTCGAAGGGAGCGGCGGCGTCGGTCATTCTTGGGTCCTTCGGAAGGGCGCTAACGCTCAGCTCGCGGAGCTTCGCTGCTTGAGCGCGTCGGTGTCTGGGTTTGGCGGGCGACTAACCACGTTGCCGCGACAGGCTCAACCACGAACACGAAAAAGGCTGCGGACAGATTGCCCACAGCCCTCGATAGTCAAGACATTTCAGAGACTTAGGCGCCCTTAAGCGCCATAAGCGTCTGTTTAGCCCTGCTTCGCCTTGAAGCGCGGGTCGGTCTTGTTGATGACGAAGACGACGCCCTTGCGGCGCACGACCTTGCAGTCGCGGTGGCGGGTCTTGAGCGACTTGAGCGAGCTACGGACCTTCATGGTCGGGCGTCCTGAGGCAAATCAAAAATAAAAGAGCCGCGGGGCGAACCTGCGGCGGAGCGGTGCATGTAGAGATTCGGGAGCGCCAAGTCAACCGCCGGGCGACTGATTTGGGCGGGGTCCTCAGGGAGCGATAGCACGACCGGCGCTCAAGCAGCGAGCCGCCGCGCGGCGAGCGTTAGCGCCAGAAGGATGGAGGCCTGGCCTCCGAGTTGAACGGAGGGTCTATGGGCTTGCGGGCCCATCGCGTAGCCCCTCCGCCACCAGGCCGCATCAGGGTCGATGGACAGAATGTCGCACCCGGCTTTAGATTCCGGAAACGAACGCGGTGAACGGCCTGTTCACCCTGTTGGTGTCATCAGGGGGTCAGACCACTATCGCACGATCTGCGGCAACGCTTGGCCGTGTCGCGCGCTTGTGATTGCGACTTCATCTCCGGGGACACTAGCCTGACCAACATGCGCCTTTCCGCCCGTCTCCTGCTGATCCTGTCCGTCGCGGCCTGCGCGCCGATGCTGCCGCCCGCGGAGACGGTGCTGGCTCCGGCCCGGCCGGAGCCCCAGCCTCAGCCGACGCCCCCGCCGACCCGGCCCGGGCCGCAGCCGACCCAGCCCGTCTATGACCAGCCGGGCTTCGAGGGCTGGAAACAGGGCTTCCTGAACCGCATGGGCGGCGCCCGCCGCACGGCCTATGAGCAGCAGCTGGCCGGACTGACGCCCGATCAGGAGGTCATCCGACTGGACGGCAACCAGCCCGAGTTCAGCCGTCCCGCCGGCGCCTATGTCGCCAACGCCGTCTCGTCCGCCCGCGTCGCCGAGGCCCGTCGCAAGGTGGACATCGTGCCGTGGAGCGTGACCCAGCGCTTCGGCGTGCCCGCCGAGATCCTCGTGTCCATCTGGGCGCAGGAATCGAGCTTCGGACAGGTCCAGGGCAACAAGGACGTCATCCGCTCGCTGGCCACCCTCGCCTATGAAGGCCGCCGCCGCGACTGGGCCGAGGGCCAGCTGCGCGACGCCCTGAACATTGTCATCGACGGCCGCCGCAGCCGTGCAGGCCTGACCGGCAGCTGGGCCGGGGCCATGGGCCAGACCCAGTTCATGCCCGACAACTATCTGCGCCTCGGCGTCGACCAGAACGACGACGGCAAGGTCGACATCTGGGGCTCCGACGTCGACGCCCTGGCGTCGGCCGCCAATCTGCTGGCCCAGGCCGGATGGAAGCGCGGCCAGGCCTGGGGCTATGAGGTCGTGATCCCGCAGGGCTTCGACTATTCGCTCGCCGACGGCCCGTCGCGGCCGTGGAGCTTCTGGCGCCAGCAGGGCGTGACTCTGGCGCGAGGCGGGGCGATGACCGACGCCGAGGCGGCCGAGAACGCCACCCTGCTGCTGCCCCAGGGCGCGCGCGGCCCGGCCTTCATCGGCCTGCCCAACCACTTCGTGATCCGGCGCTACAACAACTCGGTCTCCTATGCCCTGGCCATCGGCCTGACGGCGGACGGGGTGGCGGGCAAGCCGGGGCTCATGGCCAGCTGGCCCACGGACGCCCCCATGTCGCGCGACCAGAGGGTCGGCGCCCAGGCCGCCCTGACGCGGATGGGCTATGACACCGGCGGCGTCGACGGGGTGGTCGGGGCCAACACCCGCGCCGCCCTGAAGCGCTGGCAGGCCGCCAACGGTCGCATCGCCGACGGCTATCTGACCGCCGAGCTGGCGACGGAGCTGATGAGCCGCTGACCGGGGCTTTGCACCCGGAAATTAGTGGGTGCAAAAGGTGCAATCGGTGAGACCGGACCTCAGGACTCTGCCTCAAGTCCTGGAAATCAGGAAACAACGGCCGCCTTTGGTTACTCCGGAGACGCGGACCCGAGGATGCCGTAGTCGGCATACTGGCAGGCCTTGATGCCCCATTGGCTTCGCCGCTCCGCCGCGCCGCGCGGATTGATCGCCCAGTAGGCGGTGAAGCGCGCCCGCTCCCGGCCATTGACGATCAACACCTGCCCGTCCCGATACAGCCCCCTCTCCGCGGCGGGACCGTCGCTGAAACGGATGAAGGTATGGGCCTTGATGGTCTCATCGACCCCCTCGACCCTGTCCCATGTGACGCATTTTCCGTCCGGTCGACTGTACGGCCGTTCGCCGGGCGCGGCGCGAGACGCCTGGTACGCGATCCAGCGGGCGCAACCGGGATCCCCGGCCTCGAGCATACGAAACCGGTAGATGCCTGGCGGATCGCCGCGCCCGGGACCAAAGACGCCAGAGCCCGGCCGCATCTGGATGTAGAGCGCCCCCGCCATTCCGGCGTCGAAGAAGCTCGTGTCCTCATAATTGACGTCATAGGGGCTGAGCGAGGTGCGTTGGGGGTCATCGGCGGGATCCCGCGACATCTGGCCGGGCAGCCAGAGATCCACCCCCTCGGGCCGGGGGCCGTACCAGTGGAGGCCGGCGTCCTCGGCGCAACGTCGCTTCATCTCATCCAGAACCGCCCCGGACGGCCGATCCGAGAGGTACATGGCGGTGAAACAGCCCTGCAGACCCAGGGCCAGGAGAGCGGCGGTCGCTATTCCGAAAAGACGTCCCGGCATGGCCCCTCCTGTCCAAACACACCCGGCGTCCTGCCCGTCACCGGACAATGCCCGTTCCCGCCGCCTTTGCACTCGAAAAAGCGGGTGCAAAACGTGCAATCGGTGAGACGGCGACGGAGGAATAGCTGGCAGATCGTTGAAACGGTGTCGTATTTTCTGGCGACTGTCGTTGCACTCAGTTTGCGCTCGGGTGCAGGCGGGCGCGGACGATGGCTGGCGACGGGGGCTGGCGACGGGGCTGGCGACGGGGGCTGGCGACGGGGGCTGGCGACGGGGGCTGGCGATGTCAAAGACCGGACGCGCAGTCTAACCGGTCCCGGAGGCGTGCTGAGCCGATTGGGGCGGGATTGACGCAAGTGGCTGATTTCGTGGGCGGCGACACGGCTGGGTATGCGAACTCCCCCTCAACGCTCATCCCGGCGAATGCCGGGATCCAGATGCAGACCCGGCGCCCGCCGCAAAGTCCGGGCCGTGCGACACCTCAGACGCCGCATGTGAATCTGGATCCCGGCATTCGCCGGGATGAGCGGGATGGGTGGGGTCAGGCGACGGACTTCGTCAGGGCGTAGACGCAGCTATGGCCCGCCGCTTCGCCGAGCTGGGGGCGGGCCTCCCAGTTGGCGAGAGTCGCCTCATAACTCAGACTCGCCTTCTTCAGAACGGCGGCGGAGGCGGCGTTGTCGGGATCGCAGGTCGCCCAGACGCGGTGGATGTCCGGCTGGTCGATGGCCCAGCCGACGACGGCGGAGGCGGCTTCGGAGGCGAAACCCCTGCCCCATGCGTCTTCCTTGAGGATATAGCCGAAGTCGGCCTTGGGCGGGCTCAGCCTCAGCTCGATCACCCCCAGAAAAGCGCCGGTCGCTTGTTCGATCAGCGCCCAGGGGAAGGCGGCGCCCGAGACCCGGGCCTCTTCGCAACGGATGCAGAAGGCAAGGCTCTCGGCGGGGTCGCGCTGGCGCACGAAGGGCATGAAACGCGTCGGCGCGGCTTCACCCGCATAGGCGAAGACGTCGGCTGCGTCCGCCCGGGTGACGGGCCGCAGGGTCAGGCGGTCGGTCTGGAAGGTATCGGGGGCTCGCATCGGCCCAAAATGCGGACGTCGCATCCGGCTGGCAATGGCGGGAAAGTTGACCGGCCCGACGGGTTGACTGGTGTTAATCGCCGGGCCGGTCATGGGGCGGTTGTCAGGCCCGCCCCACGCCTGAATGCCACCACGCCGGGGGTTCGGCATCTGGATTCGCGTTGATTTCACAACGTTTTACAATTGGCGCCGGCGACGCCCGTTAGGAGGAGAAATGCTCATTCCCCTCCCCCGAGACGCCGCCGAACGCCGCCGTGCGCTGGACTGGCTGAACGCCGAGGGCGTGCCTCACCTGGCCCTGTTTCAGGCGGTGCAGATCTCCGACCGCGAACAGGCCTTGCGGTTTCGGCAGTTCTTGGAGACCTGCGAACGGATGGGCGCCTGAGCCCTAGCTGCAGCCCTCGACATAGCCCAGCACCGGCATCATGCCGACATGGGTCAGGCTGACCTTGCCGTCGGAGCCGATCTCGAACCGGACCGCCGGGTCGCCGCTGGCGGCATTGGGGGCGGTCAGATATTTGGCGGGGGCATCCTGATATTTGTGGGGCTCCTCGCGGAAGCCGCCGAACCAGCTCTTCACATCCTTCTCGGGCGAGCCGACGCCGACGCCCTCGACCAGTTTCACGTCCGAGCGCTGGCCGACGGTGATGCGCTGGACCTTGCCCTCGGTGACGATGGCGTAGACGCCCGGATAGTCGGGCGAGGTCACGGTGCGGCAGGCGTCGCTCGTTTGCGCCCCGCGCTCGGCCCAGGTTCCGCCCGCGGGGACGGGCTGGCCGAGCTTCAGATCGCCGAGCCCCTCGAGACCGATGACCTTGGTGGGCGCGCCCGGCGTGGCGGCGGGCGGGGTCGGGGCTGGCGTGGGCGCGGACGCCGTCGCAGCCGGGACCGCGTGTTCCGAAGCCTTCTCAGGCGCCGGACCGCAAGCGGCCAGCAGGGCGATCAGGGAAAAGGCGGCGAAGGCGGGCGCGGTGCGCGAGCTCGGAGCTTTCATGCCGCCTGAACGGCCCGCGCCCTGCCGTGTTCCCTCCACCCCGCAAGGTGGCAGGCGCCCCCCCTTGGCGAGAGAGGATTAGTCCCTCAACCGCCAGGTCGCTCCGGTGGGGCCGTCCATGACGACGACGTTGAGTTCGGTCAGGCGGTCGCGGATGCGGTCGGCGGCGGGCCAGTCCTTGGCGGCGCGGGCGGTGACGCGTTCGGCCAGCAGGGCCTCGACCTCGGTCTTGAGAGCGTCGTCGGCGCCGCCCTCGAACCACTGGTCCGGGCTGGATAGCAGGACGCCGAGGATGGCGCCCGAGGCCAGCAGTTCGGCCTTGGCGATAGCGACGGCGTGCAGGTCGCCGGCAGTCATGGCGCGCTCGATCTCGCTCGACAGGGCGAAGAGTTTCGACATGGCGCCGGGAGTATTGAGGTCGTCGGAGATAGCCTCGAGGAACTCGGCGGCGGGGGCGTCGCCCCCCTCTTCGCGATTTGGCGCCTCGACGTCAGCGGCGCGACGCAGGGCGCCGTACAGCCGGTCGAGGTTCTTCTTCGACTGGTCGAGCAGCGACTGGTTCCAGTCGAGCGGCTGGCGGTAGTGGGCCGACAGCAGGGCCCAGCGGACCACCTCGCCCGGGACGTGCTGGACAAGGTCGTGCAGCAGCAGGACGTTGCCGATCGACTTGGACATCTTCTCGGCGTCGACGGTCAGGAAGCCGTTGTGCATCCAGTAGCGGCTGTATTCGGCCGGAGCCTTGTCGGCGTGGGCGTGGCCGTGGGCGCAGACGCCTTGCGCGATCTCGTTCTCATGGTGCGGGAAGACCAGGTCGATGCCGCCGCCGTGGATGTCGATCGGCAGGCCGAGCGTCTCCTCGATCATGGCCGAGCATTCGATGTGCCAGCCGGGGCGGCCCGCGCCCCAGGGCGACGGCCAGCTGGGCTCGTTCTCCTTGGACGGCTTCCACAGGACGAAGTCGTGGGCGTTCTTCTTGTAGGGGGCGACCTCGACACGGGCGCCGGCGATCATGTCGTCCAGATTGCGGCCCGACAGGGCGCCATAGGCCGGATAGGCCGAGACGTCGAACAGCACGTGGCCCTCGGCCGCATAGGCGCAGCCGGCGTCGATGATCTGGCCGATCTGGGCGACGATGGCGTCCATATGGTCGGTGACGTGGGGCGTCAGGTCCGGCGGAGTGACGTTCAGCGCGGCCATGTCGGCCAGATAGGCGGCCTCGTAGCGGGCCGTGACCTCGCCGATCTCGACGCCTTCCTTGAAGGCCTTCTGATTGATCTTGTCGTCTACGTCGGTGACGTTGCGGGCGTAGATGACGTGGTCGGCGCCGTATTCCCGGCGCAGAAGTCGCGTAAGCACGTCGAACACCACCGGCGGGCGGGCGTTGCCGATGTGGGCGAAGTCATAGACCGTCGGGCCGCACACATAGAGGGTGACGCGCTCGGAGTTCCGCGGCGTGAACACCCGCTTTTCGCGGTGCAGGGTGTCGTAGAGTGAGAGCGTCATCGTGAAGGGCGGCCTTGATGGTTTTCTTGCAGTACGGACTGAACGTCCCATATAGCCGCGAAGCTGTTAAACAGTGTCCGAAGGCGAATGAAGCCGTCTTCGTCGCCGCCCCGTTCGTTTGAGACCGATTTCATGAGTTCCACGCCCACCAAACCCGTCCTCGTTCCGGGGAACGACCAAGTGATCCGGCCCAGCCGCGAGCAGGCGCTTGAGGCTGTGCGGACCCTGATCGCCTGGGCCGGCGACGATCCGACCCGCCCCGGTCTGGTCGATACGCCCAAGCGGGTAGTGGACGCCTATTCCGAATGGTTCGAAGGCTATGACGCCGATCCGGCCAAGGAGCTGTCGCGCACCTTCGAGGACGTGACCGGCTATGACGACATGGTCGTGCTGCGCCAGATCGAGGTCGAGAGCCACTGCGAGCACCATATGGCCCCGTTCATCGGCAAGGCCTATGTCGCCTATATGCCGGGTGAGAAGGTGGTCGGCATCTCCAAGCTGGCGCGGGTGGTCGAGATCTTCGCCAAGCGGCTGCAGAACCAGGAAACCCTGACCAACGACATCATCGAGGCCATCGAATCGCATCTGTCGCCCAAGGGCGTCGCGGTGCTGGTGGACGCCGAGCACCAGTGCATGACCACCCGTGGGGTGCATCACCGCCACGTCTCAACCGTGACGACCCGCTTCACCGGCGCGTTCAAGTCCGATCCGGCATTGGTTGAGCGCTTCCTGAAACTGGCTCGGGGCTAGGTTCCTCGCCTCGCAGGCGAAAAGCGACGCGAGGGAACCGTCGGAGCGTCGAGACCGCTTTACAAGCGACGCCGGGGACGCCAAGACACCGGTCTGAACATTCAACCGCAGTCCGCCGCGCGGCGGGCCTCGACGGAGACAAGTAAGTATGGCTGGCAAAGTTTCGGGCCCCGTCGGCGCCTCGGGCGGCAAGACGATCCAACAGAACTCGGACATCAACGTCACGCCGTTCGTCGACATCATGCTGGTGCTGCTGATCATCTTCATGGTCTCTGCCCCGCTGGCCACCGTGTCGATCAAGCTGGACCTGCCGCCGGCCACCCCGCCGGTCAACCAGGAACAGCAGAAAGAGCCGACCTATATCTCCATTCAGGAATCGGGCTCGATCTTCATCGCCGACAAACAGACCACCATCGAAACCCTGGCCAACGACGTGTGCGCCGCCGTGGGCAACCCCACCGGCCAGGGCTGCCAGGAAGAGCGCGTCTTCATCCGCGCCCAGCCGGAAGTGAAGTACAACCAGTTCATGGAAGTCATGAACGATCTGCAGAAGAACGGCTTCTTCAAGGTCGGCCTGCTGAACGAAGACATCGAATAGGGTTCGTCCCCATTCCTGAAGACCAAGGCCGCGCCCTCCGGGACGCGGCCTTTTCTTTGCCTGGCGGCCGGGTCGAACCCGGCCTTTTCTTTGCCCGAATGTCGGCTCCACATCCTCAAGCGGAACTGTGTTTCGCCAAACAGGGAGGAGATCGTCATGGCTATGCGTTTTCAGGCTCCGAGGGCCGCTGAACAAAACGCCGACATCAACGTCACGCCGTTCGTGGACATCATGCTGGTGCTGCTGATCATCTTCATGGTCTCGGCGCCGCTGGCGACCGTGTCGCTCAAGCTCGACCTGCCCCCGCCGACTACGGAGTTCGTCGCCACGAAAGATCCGGTCTATGTCACCGTCCAGGCCTCCGGCGACATCTTCGTGGGCGACAAGGCCTCTTCCATGGAAAGCCTGACGGCCGACGTCTGCGAGGCCCTGGGTGGCGGCGCTTGCCAGAACGAACGGGTCTTCGTGCGCGGTCAGGCCGAGACCTCCTATCGCAGCTTCATGGCGGTGATGAACGACCTGCACGCCCACGGCTTCGAGAAGGTCGGGCTGCTGAACGAGGACATCGAATAAGGCCCATATTTCGCCCCTTCCCTGATCGACGGTCGCAACCTGAGATCGGGAGGGGCGAATGATTCCAGCTTTGATGGCGGCGCTTTCGTTGGCCCAATCACCGGTGTGCGCACCACCTCCGGACGCCGCCCTGCTGTGGGCCAGGCCAGAGACGCGGTTCGGCTTCGTCGGGGAGATGCACGGCACGGCCGAAACCCCCGCCGCCTTTGCAGAGATGGTTTGCGAGGCGAGCGCCGCCCGGCCGGTGGTCGTGGCGTTGGAACTGCCCGAAACGATGCAGCCGGAGCTCGACGCCTTCATGGCCTCGGACGGCGGCGAGGCGGCGCGGACGCGACTGCTCACCCTTCCATACTGGGACCCGGCCCGGGCCGACGGCCGGTCCAGCGCCGCCATGTTCGCGATGCTGGAGCGGGTCCGGGCGCTGAAGGCCGCCGGGCGCGATCTGACGCTGAGGGCCTATCAGCCGAGCGCGCAGCGGCCCGAAGGCTTCGACCAGTCCTTCTATGAGATCGAGATGGCGGGACTGCTGGCCGAGGCCGCCTATGCCCGCCCCGACGCCCTGGTGCTGGCGCTGGGCGGCTCCTATCACGCCCGCAAGACCGCGCCCGCGCGTTACGGCTTCCTGTTCGCGGCCGGGCATCTGAACCCCAAGGTCGTGGTCTCTCTGAGGGTCGCCTCGCAAGGCGGTCGGACCTGGGCGTGTTTCGGCGATAATCCTTGCGGTGATTCCGATCTGGGACAGGGCGACTTCGATCCCGCGCGACGCGGAGTCATTCTGGAGCCTCAGGACGGCGGCGGCTGGGACGGGCTGCTGGCGCTGGGCCCGACCACCGCCTCCCCTCCCGCCCGATCGGTCGCGCCGTGACCCACGCCGAACTCCGCGCCCTGCTGTTCGCCCTGCCGGGAGTGGAGGACGGGACCTCCTATGGCGAGCCGTCGTTCAAGGTCGCGGGCAAGTTCCTGACCTGGGTCCGGCCGCAGCTGGACGACAGCATCGTGGTCCATCTGGACAGTCTCGACGAGCGCGAGCTGCTGATCGAGATGGACCCGGCCACATTCCACTTCACCGACCACTACAAGGACCACCCGCTGGTGCTGGCGCGGATCGCCACGGTCGGTCCGGAATGGCTGAAGGTGATGCTGGCGCGGCGCTGGCGGAAGCAGGCGCCGCGGAGCCTGTCGAAGGCGCATCCGCGCCTTCCGGGAGAGGCTTGACCTGACGCCGCGGCAAGCTGTCATCGTCCGTCCTGAAACAGGACTGACCGCGTGACCGATTCCCCCTCCTCCCCAGCGACCGGCCCTGAGCTGACGACCCGCGACTTCGTCCATGCGGCGGCCGACGGCTATCCGCTGTCGATGCGGCTGATCGCCCATCCGGAGCCGAGGCATGCGGTGCTGGTGTCCTCGGGCACCGGCTTTCCCAAGCGGTTCTACGAGCGGTTCGCGCGCCATCTGGCGGCCAGGGGGGCGGCGGTCCTGACCTATGATTTCCGGGGCATCGCCGGATCTCGGCCGGACGATCTGGCCGCCATGGTCATGGACTATCCCGACTGGGGACGCTGGGACATGCCGGCGGCGGTCGAGGCGCTGGCCGAGGCCGCGCAGGGCCGGCCGATCCTGCATGTGGGCCACAGCGTCGGCGGCCATTTCGTCGGCTTCATGCCCAATCACGACCGCATCGCCCGGCACGCCTTCGTCAGCGTGGGCGTCGGCTATTGGGGCCTGCACCACCGCAGCTACAATCCGCTGGAGCTGTTCTTCTGGCACGGCTTCGGGCCGGTGAGCCTGAGGCGGCACGGCTATGTGAAGGGCGGCGGCCTGTGGGCCGGGACAGACCTGCCGCGCGGGGTGTTCGAGACCTGGAAGCGCTGGTGCCTGAAGCCGGAATATTTCGAGGACGAGCTGGGCGACCGGCTGCGGCCCAACGCCTTCGCCGAGGTGACGGCGCCGATCACCTCCTGGATCTTCACCGACGATCCGATCGCGACACCGGTGACGGCCGAGCGGCTGCTGAGGGTCTACCCCAATGCGCCGAAGACCATCGAGGTGCGGACCCCGGCCGATCAGGGCGTCAGACGCATCGGGCACGAGGGGGCGTTCCGGGCCGGGATGGAGCCGCTGTGGGACGAGATTTTCGCCGATCTGGTTGCGCCCGCCGCCTGAGGGCATAGGTAGGCGGTCACCTTTGCAGCATCACAGGCGCGCCATGACCGAACAGCCCCATATCGAAGTCGACGGCCTGTCCATTCCCCTGCTGGGCTTCGGCACCTGGATGCTGGAGCCCGAGGACGCGCGGCGGATGGTCGCCGAGGCCCTGCGCATCGGCTATCGCCACATCGACACGGCCTGGATCTACAAGAACGAGGCGGCGGTCGGCGACGGCATCCGCGACGCCATCGAGGCCGGCCATGTGACCCGTGACGAGGTCTGGCTGACGACCAAGATCTGGGTCGCCCACTTCCATCACGACGACCTGCTCGCCCAAGCGAAGGAATCGGCGGCCAGCCTGGGCTTTACCCCAGACCTCCTGCTGCTGCACTGGCCCAAGAAGACGCCGAGCTTCGCCGAGACGCTTGGAGCCCTGAACGCGGCCAAGGATCAGGGCCTGACCCGGTCGATCGGCCTGTCCAACTTCCCCTCGGCCGAGTTCCGTCAGGCGCAGGGACTGTCGAAGGCCAAGCTGGTGACCAACCAGGTCGAGTACCATCCCTATCTGGATCTCCGCCCCCTACTGAAGGCGGCGGACGAACTGGGCTCCTCGATCACCGCGTGGTCGCCCCTGGCCCAGGGCAAGATCGCCGACGATCCGGTGATCAACGCCATCGGCCGCGCCCACGGCAAGTCCGCCGGCCAGGTGACCCTGCGCTGGCTGATCCAGCAGGACGTCATCGCCATACCGCGCACGACCAAGGTCTCCAGAGCCGAGGAGAGCTTCGACATCTTCGACTTCGAGCTGTCGGACGACGAAATGGCGCAGATCCACGCCCTGGCCCGGCCCGACGGGCGCCTGGGCGACTGGCTGGACCCCGACTTCAAATGGGATCAGACTGGCTGAACGCGCCCCCAAGAAGGCGCGCTGAGGAAGTCGCCTGAGGAGGTCCGAGATGGGCGTCGTGCTGGAGTTTCCCGAGGTCGAACCCCGCTATCAGTCGGCGGGACGACGGCTGAAACGATGGCGGGAAGAACGGGGCGTCGAGATCGAGGCCCTGGCCGCGGCCATTCACGCCAGCCCTGATGTCATCCGTCGGGTCGAGGCCGGGCGCAGCCGCCTTGACAGCAGCCAGCTGGAAGCCGCCACCCGGGCGCTGAGGCTGCCGATCTGGGCCCTGGTCTCGGATACGCCGGCCTATTGATGGCGGATCGGTTCGGGGGCGGCGTGGCGACACTCTGGCGGATCGTCTTTGCGGCGGTCGGCTGGTTCGCCCTGATCACCCAGTTCGTTCTGATGGTCGCGGGCCATGCGCCGGCTGAAGCCGCCGCGCGGGTGGTGAACTACTTCAGCTTCTTCACCATCTGGACCAATCTGATGATGGCCCTGGCGCTGACCCTGCCGGTCGTCGCGGACGGGACGCGGGCGGGCCGTTGGGCGGCCTCGGAGAGCATCCGGGCCATGGTGACCCTCTACGCCGTGGTCGTCGGGCTGGTGTACCATTTCCTGCTGGCGCCGTTCTGGAACCCGCAGGGCTGGCTGATGTTCGTCAACATCCTGCTGCACTACGTCATGCCGGCGGCCTTTCTCGCCGACTGGATCCTGTTCACCCCCAAGGGGCGGCTGATGTGGATCGATCCGGTAAGGTGGCTAAGCGTGCCGACCGTGTATGGCGTCTGGACCCTGATCCACGGCTTCATCAGCCACTGGTGGCCCTACGGTTTCCTGAACGTCGATGCGCTGGGTCTGAAAGCGATCGCGACCTTCACCGGCCTGCTGATCTTTTTCCTGATCGTCGGTCTGGCGATTGTGGGGCTCGACAGGACACTGGGCCGCAAGAACCGGCCTGAGGTTTCGATCTAGCTCGCCGTCAGCAGGGCGCGGGCAAGATCGATGATCGCCCACCACGCCAGTCCCGATGCGATGAAGGCCAGCGGAACGCCGACGCGGATCCAGACCGTCCTGTTCGTCTTCGTCATGGCGCCGCGCCTCCGGTTGCTGGAGGAAGCCATAGACCGGCGGTCACCGAACCCCGAGTAAACGACTGTAAAATCGGAACATGCCGGGGCCGGACGTGGCGGCCATACCGTCCCGCCGCAAACTGTTCTAAGCGGGGGCTGAGAATCCGGAGCTTTCGATGGCCTACAAATCCCTGCGCGACTTCATGGCCATGCTGGAGGCCGAGGGGGAGCTGGTGCGGGTGTTGGAGCCTGTCTCCACCCATCTGGAGATGACCGAGATCCAGACACGGCTGCTGCGCAACGGCGGCCCGGCGGTGCTGTTCGAAAAGCCGGTGATGCCCGACGGCTCGATCAGCCCGATCCCGGCCCTGGCCAATCTCTTCGGCACGGTGAAGCGGGTCGCCATGGGCGTGACCATGGAGAAGAAGACCCGCACGACGGCAAAGGAGCTGCGCGAGGTCGGGGAGTTGCTGGCCTTCCTGAGGAATCCGACGCCGCCGCGCGGTCTGGACGACGCGATGGAGATGCTGCCCCTGGCGCAGACGGTGATGTCGATGCGGCCCAAGGTCGTGAAGACCGCGCCGGTGCAGCAGGTGGTGCTGAAGGGCGACCAGATCGACCTGACCGCCCTGCCCGTCCAGGGCTGCTGGCCCGGCGAACCGGCGCCGCTGATCACCTGGGGGCTGGTGGTGACCAGGGGGCCGTCGGACAGCGCCGAGGACGACTTCAACCTGGGCATCTACCGGATGCAGGTGCTGGGCAAGGACAAGGCCATCATGCGCTGGCTGGCCCACCGCGGAGGGGCCCAGCACTATCAGCGGCACAAGAAGGCCGGGAAGCGCGAGCCCCTGCCCTGCGCCGTCGTTCTGGGCGCCGATCCGGGGACCATTCTGGCGGCGGTGACGCCGGTGCCGGACACCCTGTCGGAATATCAGTTCGCCGGCCTGCTGCGCGGGCAGAAGGCCGAGCTGGTTCCCTGCAAGACGGTGCCCCTGATGGTGCCGGCAAACGCCGAGATCGTGCTGGAAGGCCACGTCCTGCTGGACGAGCACGAGGACGAAGGCCCCTACGGCGACCACACGGGCTACTACAACTCGGTCGAGAAATTCCCGGTCTTCAAGGTCAGCGCCATCACCATGCGCAAGGACCCGATCTATCTGACCACCTTCACCGGCCGCCCGCCGGACGAGCCCTCGGTGCTGGGCGAGGCGTTGAACGAGGTGTTCATTCCGCTGCTTCGCGCCCAGTTCCCGGAGATCACCGACTTCTGGCTGCCGCCCGAGGGCTGTTCCTACCGGATCGCCGTGGTGTCGATGAAGAAGGCCTATCCGGGCCACGCCAAGCGGGTGATGCTGGGCGTCTGGAGCTATCTGCGGCAGTTCATGTACACCAAGTGGGTCATCGTCGTGGACGACGACATCGACGCCCGCGACTGGAAGGACGTCATGTGGGCCATCTCGACCAAGATGGACCCGGCGCGCGACATCACCGTCATCGAATCCACCCCCATCGACTACCTCGACTTCGCCAGCCCCGAGAGCGGCCTGGGCTCCAAGATCGGCCTGGACGCCACCGACAAATGGCCGCCCGAGACCAAGCGCGAATGGGGCGAGGAAATCCGCATGGACGAAGAGGTCGTGGAGCGGGTCAACGCCCTGTGGGACCGGCTGGGCCTCCCCGGCGACGGGACGCCGATCTGGAAATAGCCGTCGGCCGTGCCCGCGAGGCACGGGTTCGGGCGATGATTGGAGACCCGCGTTCTCGGCCAGAAGTCGCTATTTGATTGAGCCGGCGAAAGATTTTGGCGCGCGAGCCCCACTCGCCCATACCGCACCGCATAAATCGTGTTGCACCGCACCAGTTTTGACGTGACGGATTTTTAATGTCGTATTATCGTCCCAATTCGTCATCCGCCGGAGTCCCAAATGAAAGCCGCCCTGATCGCCGCCCTCGTCTTCACCACCGCGACGCCCGCCGTGGTTCTGCCGACGACCGCTGACGCCCAGGTCATGGCTGGACGGGGCGCCGCGCGCTCGGCCGCCCGCCGGGCCCGCCCGGCCCTGAGCGAGCGCGAGGAAGACCGCCTCTATGCCGCCCAGGACCAGGTCGCCAACCTGCAGCAGCAGATCGAAGCCATCGAGACCGCGGGCCAGACCGCCGGCGGCCTGACCCCGGAACAAACCGCCCAGATCACCGCC
Source organism: Brevundimonas goettingensis (assembly GCF_017487405.1). Lineage (NCBI taxonomy): Bacteria > Pseudomonadati > Pseudomonadota > Alphaproteobacteria > Caulobacterales > Caulobacteraceae > Brevundimonas > Brevundimonas goettingensis. Next base: position 1,938,779 of record NZ_CP062222.1, read on the forward strand.
CACCGCACCGAAATGGCCGAGGCCCAGACCGTGATCGACCGCCTGGAAGCCAAGCGCGCGCGCCGCGACACCAACTGAGGCCAGGCGCTTCTTTGCCGATGATTCCGCGGCCGGTCCCGAAAGGGGCCGGCCGTCGTCGTTCAGCCCCTGCGCGTTTGAACCGCTCGCGGGTGACGAAATCGCACCGCCCGCATAAGGTGAAGCTCGTTCAGATGGGGGTCGCATGGACGCGTTCGAGTTCTTCTTCAGCTTCTACGGCCTGCTGCTGGGCTTTTCGGCGGCCGAGCTGGTGGGCGGCTTCACCCGGCTGCTGCACCAGAGGAAGGACATCCGGTTCGGCCTGCTGACGCCGATGCTGGCGATCTTCGTCGCCATCGACATCGCCACCTTCTGGAACCAGGCCTGGGTGATCCTGAGGTTCGCCCCCTACAGCTTCGCCCTGCTGATCCTGGGTCTGTTCGTAGCCGGGATCTTCTATGTCGCGGCGACCCTGACCTTCCCGCGCAAGCTGGAGCCCGGCCAGTCGATGGACGACCATTTCTGGAGCCAGCGCCGGATCGTCCTGCTGTGCGTACTGAGCGCCAATCTGATCATGGCGACCCTGTTCATGGTCGTGACCAACGCCACCGGCGAGTTCGCCGCCGCGATCAGACCGTCGCTGCTGTGGGGCCTGGCCCTGTTCACCGTCCTGACCCTGGTCGCCGCCATCGCGCGCAGCAAGAAGGTGGTGATCGCGGCCCTGGTCATCCTGCTGGCCTATCACAGCTACAACATCGGCCGCTCGGTCACGGCCCTGGTCGCCACGGGCGGTTGGTCGGTGCGCGCGCCCGCCAACCCAGAGGCTGACAAATGAGCGCGTTCGAGTTCTTCTTCAGCTTCTACGGCATGGTGCTGGGTCTGTCGGTGGCGGTGATCGCCACGGGGTTCGCCACGGCCATCCAGCACCGGAAGTCGATCCGCATCGGCTGGCTGACCCTGCTGCTGGCCCTGTTCGTCGGGCTGGACATCGCCACCTTCTGGGACGCCGCCTGGCACATGTTCCGCGACGCCCCGTTCAGCTACGGCATGCTGGTGGTCGGCCTGGCCATCGCCCTGGTCTATTTCATCGCGGCCTCGCTGGTGTTCCCGCACAGCATCCGCGACGGGATGGATCTGGATGAGCATTTCTGGGCCAACAAGAAAGTGGTGCTGCTGCTGACGGTGGCCGCCAACCTGCTGATGCTGCTGGTCTCGATGGCCCAGATCCTGGCGCGTCCCAACGCCATGATGATCATCGGCGCCTATGCCGGGTCGTTCCTTCTGTATGTGGCCCTGATCGTCCCCGCCGCCCTGACGAAGAAGCCGAGGCTTTTCGCGGCCCTGGTCGGGCTGCATGTGGTCATCTATCTGGCCATCGCCTGCCTGCCCGCGGGGATGGGCGCCGTTCCGGAGGCCAGGCCGGCGACAGCGGCGGCGCCGCAGGGCTGAGCAGGCTTGCCATCGGGGGCGGATCAGGGGCCAATCGCGCCATGCTTTTCCCCCGTCTGTCCGCCGCATCCCTGATCGCCCTTCTCGCGACCGGCGCGGCCCTGTTCCCGAGTTCCATCATGGCCCAATCGGTTCCCAACATCGCCCCGTGGGATCAGCCCTTCCTGCCGCCCGCGCCGGAATGGAACGGGGCGTCGAAGGCCCTGCTACGGCCGGCCTCCGATCCATGGGCCAGCGGCTTCGAGGCCGATCCGGCGCATGACTTCAGCCCCAACTACGCCGACACCCGCGCCTGGTTCGACCGGCTGGACGCGGCCAGCGATCTGATCCGCATCGAACAGTTCGGCGTCTCGCCGGAGGGGCGGCCGATCTATGCGGTGATCGCCTCCAAGGACGGCGCGACCTTCGATCCGTCCAAGCCGGTGCTGCTGGCCCAGGCCGGCATCCACCCGGGCGAGATCGACGGCAAGGACGCCGGGATGATGCTGCTGAGGGACATCGCCTTCAACGGCAAGGACGGGCTGCTGGACAAGGTCAATCTGATCCTGATCCCCATCCTGTCGGTCGACGGACATGAGCGGGCCGGCGCCTACAGCCGTCCGAACCAGCGCGGGCCGCGCATCCAGGGCTGGCGCCACACGGCGACCAACCAGAACCTGAACCGCGACTTCATGAAGCTGGACCAGGCCGAGATGCGAGCGGTCATGGGGCTGATCGAGAAGTACGACCCGACGCTGTATGTCGACATCCACGTCACCGACGGCATCGACTACCAGTACGACGTCACCTACGGCTTCAACGGTGAGAACGGCGGCTATACGCGGTCGCCGGCCATCTCGGCCTGGCTGGACGGAACGCTGAAGCCGGCGATGAATGGGGCGCTGGAGACACAGGGCCATATCCCGGGCGAGCTGGTCTTCGCCATCGACGACCGCAATCCGAAGGCCGGGATGAACGACGGCGGCCTGGCCGAGCGCTATTCCAACGGCTGGGGCTCGGCGGCCCACCTCCCGACCATCCTGATCGAGAACCACAGCCTGAAGCCGCATGAGCAGCGAGTGCTGGGGACCTATGTCTTCCTTGAGGAGGCCCTGACCCTGCTGGCCGACAAGGGCGCCGATCTGAAGGCCGCCATCGCGGCGGACAAGGCCCTGCGTCCCGCCGAAATCCCGGCCAATTTCGCCCCCGACGACAAGCCGTCCTACACCCGGGCGTTCAAGGGCATTCTCTACGAAACCTACGACAGCGTCGCCTCCGGCGGGAAGGAGTTGCGCTGGCTGGGCCAGCCGGATCCGATTCTGTGGCAGGTGCCCTATTACGCCTCCCACCCGACCCTGACGCTGAAGCGGCCGACCGCCTATTGGGTCCCGTCGTATCGGACGGACGTCATCGAGCGGCTGAAGATGCACGGGGTCCAGATGGAGACCCTGACGGCGCCGCGCACCGTCTCGGTCGATATGCTGCGACTGGAGGACCCGGTCGTCTCGGGCCGGACCAATGAGGGCCATGTGCCGATCTCGGTGAAGACGGTCGAGGCCGAGCGCCACGACTGGACGTACCCGGCCGGCTCGGTGCGGGTGCCGACGGACCAGCCGATGGGCGACATCGTCGTGCTTCTGCTCGAGCCGCAGTCGTCGGAGAGCTTCTTCGCCTGGGGCATGTTCCCCGAGATCCTGAACCGCGTAGAATATATCGAGGGCTACGCCATCGCCCCGATGGCCGAGAAGATGCTGGCCGCCGACCCTGCCCTGAAGGCCGAGTTCGAGGCCAAGCTGGCCGCAGAGCCCGCCTTCGCCGCCGATCCGGACGCGCGGCTGGGCTGGTTCTATGAGCGCACGCCCTTCTATGATCAGCGCTACCGGCTGTATCCGGTCGGGCGGGAAAACTAGAAACGGGAGGACTGAGCGTGATGGACGCCATTCATGCGGCGGGTCTGTGGACCGGGCTCTGCATCCTGCTGCTGCTGGTCCTGTCGGGTCTGACCTCGGCCAGCCGGCGCAGGCACAAGGTCTCGATCGGCGACGGCGGCAAGGCCGAGGTGATCGCCGCCGGCCGCGCCTTCGGCAACGCCGCCGAATACATGCCCATCGCCCTGATCGCCCTGGCCCTGATGACCTTCAGCGGGTTTCAGGTCTGGACCATACACGCCGTCGGCGGGTCGTTCTTCTTGGGCCGCATCCTGCATGCCTGGGGGATGTTCGTGACCCGTGAGGGAAAGCCGCCGGCAGTGCAGCGGATGGCGGGGATGCTGCTGACCTATGTCCCCCTGCTGGGCGCGGCGGGCGCGCTGATCTGGTGTTTTGCCTCCTCATTCTAGGATGAGGGGTGGCGACCCGGTCCGGAGGGGGAAATAGGCCGGGCCGCCGTCAGACGACCGCGGTCGTAGAACGGACCCGCCTGACGGCGCAGACCTAACACCGGCCTCGGCGGGCCACTGTAAAACCTCGTCACACGCGACAGGGCCTAGGTTCTGAACCCATAAAGGTCTGAGGGATTCGAGGTCTTCGGAAGGAGACGTCGATGGCGCGATACGATCTGAGCGAAACGGAGTGGCGGCTGATCCAGCCGTTGCTTCCGAACAAGCCCCGCGGCGTGGCCCGCGTGGACGACCGTCGGGTGATCAACGGCATCTTCTACATTCTGAGGACGGGTTCGCCCTGGCGTGACCTGCCGGGTCGCTACGGGCCGCACACGACGGTCTACAATCGCTTCAATCGGTGGGCCAAAGCAGGCGTCTGGGTGCGGGTGTTCGAGGCGCTGTCGGCGGCGTCGCCGGGTTCGATGCACCTGATCGACAGTTCGATCATTCGGGCCCACCAGCACGCCGCCGGTGGAAAAAAGGGGGCCCGGATCACGCCATCGGCCGATCTCGTGGGGGACTGAGCACCAAGATCAACGCCCTGGTCGATCAGGACGGATTGCCGCTCAGGATCACCCTCTCGGCCGGCCAGGCGTCCGACAAGGCCGCCGTCGAGGAACTGATCTACGGCCTCAAGCCCGCCAAGGCGCTCGTCGCCGACAGAGGTTACGACGCACAGGCCGTCATCGATCTGGTCCGCTCTCGCGGCGGCTGCGCCCATATCCCGACCCAGAAGGATCGCAAGGTCCAGCGCTCCGTCGATCCCGCCATCTATCGACAGCGCAACGTCGTGGAGCGCTACTTCTGCAAGCTCAAGCACTTCCGCCGCGTCGCCACACGCTTCGACAAACTGGCCCGCAACTTCCTCGCCGCCGTACTGCTGGCCTCAACCCGCCTGTGGCTCAGAGCTTATGAGTCCACGACCTAGGGCGTCACCACCCCCGCCGCCGGACGCTCGTCCTCTTCCATCTCGTTCAGGGCGCCCAGGTCGCCGCGGGCGCGGGCCTTGCGGCCATAAACCAGCTCGAACAGGGGCGAGGCCATCAGGGTGGTCACGATGGCCATCAGCACCAGCATGGAGAACAGGGCCGGGCCGATGATGCCGCGCTGCAGGCCGATGTTGATGATGATCAGCTCCATCAGGCCCCGGGCGTTCATCAGGGCGCCGATGCCCATGGCGGTGGCGTTATCCTGACCGGTGACGCGGGCGGCGGCCCAGCAGGCCCCGCCCTTTGCCGCGACAGAGGCGATCAGGATCACCGCCGCCATGGCGACCAGACCCAGGCTGTTGACCATGGTCAGCTGGGTGTTCAGCCCCGAATAGGCGAAGAACATCGGCACCAGCACCACCAGGGCGAAGGGCTCCAGCTGGCGCTTGAGCTCGCGGCTCAGCACTCCGCGCGGCATGACGGCGCCGAGGATGAAGCCGCCGAAGACCGCATGGATGCCGATGGCGTCGGTGAAGAAGGCGCAGAGCAGGAACAGGATCAGGACGATGCCCAGGATGGTCGGGCTGACCCGCTGTTCGCGCTCGGCCATCCGAGCGAGCGGCGCCAGCAGGCGCGGTCCGACGGCGAGCATGAACAGGACGAAGGCCACGCCGCCGCCGATGGCCTTGATCGCCACGGGCGCGCCGTCGCCAAAGGTCGCCAGGACCACGGCCAGCACGCACCAGGCGCCGGCGTCATCGATGGCCCCGGCAGACAGGGCCATGGTTCCCAGCGGCGTGTTGCTCAGGCCCCGCTCATGAATGATCCGGGCCAGCATGGGGAAGGCGGTGATCGAGATGGCCGCGCCCATGAACAGCCAGGCCTGAAGGCTGTTGATGCCCTCGCCGAACAGGTTGTGGCTCATCAGCCAGGGCGCGATCAGCGCGGCCATCAGGAAGGGCGCGGCCATGCCCGACAGGGAGACGGCCGCCGCGCTGGCCGCATTGGCCTTGAAGTGGTCGCCGCGGAAGCCGAGGCCGACGAGGAACATGTAGAGGCCGATGCCGAACTGGGCGCCGACGAACAGGACCTCTTTCGAGTCCTTGGGGAAGATGAAGGCCTGAATATCCGGCGCCAGAAGGCCGAACAGGGATGGGCCGAGGATCACCCCGGCGATCATCTCCCCCACTACCTGGGGCTGGCCGAAATAGCGTTTGACCAGCCAGCCGACGGCGCGGCAGGCGCCGATTATCACAGCCATCTGCAGGAAGAAGGCCACGCTGAGTTGCGCAGGCGTCATCTCGAAATTCCTCCCAAAGGGTCGGCCGCGCCTTCAGGCCCGGTCCATTTGGGGCCACGCTAGGCGAACTTCGTTCGGATTGGCAATCGGGAATTGGGAGCGTTCACAAACATTGCGCCCGGCCGGGACCTCAGAACCAGCCCGCCTCGCGCAGCACCGGGGCGCAGGAACGGCTGACGGGCGCGGTCAGACCGCCGACGAGACGGATTTCCCCTGCCCCCTTGCGCCAGCGCACCGCCTCGACGGCGTCGGCGGCGACCCACCAGGAGCGGTGCACCCGCCAGCCGTGGGCCAGGGCCAGGTCGTCCAGGGCGTCGGCGAAGCGCAGTGTGATCAGCTCCTCGCCCGCATCCGTATGGACCTTCAGATAATGGTCATGGGCCTCGACGGCGATCAGCCGGGCGGTGCGGCGCTTGGCCGACAGGCGGCGGCGGAAGGCGGCCTCGGCCTCAGGCAGGGGCGCGGCGACGATGGTGCGGGTCTCGATACGCGCGGGCAGACGCCGCCAGACCAGGGCGCGCACGGCCATCACCGCCAGCAGGATCGGAAACACCTGCCACAGCAGCCAGCGATAACCGGCCCAGTTGAACCGGCCGTCCAGCATCAGATGCTGGGTCAAGAGGACCAGAAAGGTCACCACGGGGGTCATGGCGACCGAGACCAGCAGAGTCCTGAGCCAGAGCCGGGGCATGCGCGGCGCGGCCAGTTCGTCGGCCGCGACGCCGATCACCCCACCGCCGACGATGCAGATCAGCCAATAGGCATAGACCAGACCGACCGGCCCGTGCTCGGACCCGAACGGGCCGAGGAACCCCATAAGAAGGCCCATGGCGCAGAGGACGGCGAGGTCGATCGCCCACCGCCGCCCGGCCGCCCTCCAATCCGATCCTGTCAGCGCTTCGTCCATTCCGCCCCGTTCGCGCAACCCCGGCGCCGTTCGCGAAACGAGGCCTAGCGAGCCGCCGCCCGGGCCGCAATGGCGTTCGGCGAACCCGAGACGAGGAGCCGCCGCCCATGACTGCCCTTCCCCCGATGACGCTGCAGAAGATGTCCTGGCCCGCCCGTATCGGCTGGTTGCTGATTGCCCTGATGTGCCTGGGCATCGCCGGCTATGCGTCCAAATATCTGATCCATCCGCCGCGAACGGCGGAGGAGGCCCTGGGCAATCCGCTGGGCGTGCCCTTCCTGGTCATCCATGTGGCGGGCGCGGTGACGGCGCTGGTGCTGGGGTCACTGCAGTTCATCCCCGCCCTGCGCCGGGCTCGCAGTCCGCACCGCTGGGTCGGGCGGGTCTATGTGCTGGGGGTGCTGGTCGGGGGCGCGGCCGGGCTGATCCTGTCGACCCGGTCCTTCGCCGGGCCGATCGCCACGGCGGGCTTCGGCGGTCTTGCCGTGCTGTGGATCGTCTTCACGCTGCTGGGCTGGCGCGCGGCGGTTCAGGGCCGGTTCGCCGACCACCGCCGCTGGATGATCCGCTCCTGGGCCCTGACCCTGGCCGCCGTGACGCTGAGAATATACCTGCCGCTGGTGCAGGTGGCGGAGCTGGACTTCCTGCCCTGGTACCAGGCGATTTCCTTCCTGTGCTGGGTCCCGAACCTGCTGCTGGCGGAGGTATGGGTGCGGTGGAGGTAGCGGGATGAGCAGTGGAGGTGCGGGGATGAGCGGTGGCGTGGCGGGATGACCGGCATGTGAGGCGCCCCCTCATTGCGCCTCCCTCCCCCGTCCGCCATATCGGGGCATGTCCGATGCTGCTTCGCCTGAACTCCTGCATGATCTGATCGCCGCCGCCCTGAAGGCGGGGGCTGACGCGGCGGAGGCCGTGACGTCCGAGAGGCGCTCGATGTCGGTGGGGGTGCGCAACGGGGCGCTGGAAGAGGTCGAGCGGGAAGAGTCGCGCGATCTGGGCCTGCGCGTCTTCGTCGGCCAGAGGCAGGCCTCGGTCTCGGCGTCCGACCTGTCCGAGGCCACCCGCAACCGGCTGGTCGAGCGGGTCGTGGCGATGGCGAAGCTGGCGCCCGAGGATCCCTTTGCCATGCTGGCCCCGCAGGACCGGCTGAACATGGGGCCGCACCGCGACCTCGACCTCTATGACGCCACCGAACGCTCGGCCGCCGAGTTGGAGGCCGCCGCCGCCGAGACCGAGAGCGTCGCGCTCGCCATCGAGGGCGTGGTCCGGTCCGAGGGCGGATACGCCTCGACCTCGTCCAGCGAATGGCGGCTGGTGACCTCGCACGGGTTCGACGGCCGCTATCAGGGCAGCGCCTACTCCCTGGGCGTCGGCGTCATCGCCGAGAAGGACGGGGGCATGGAGCGCGGCGGCGAAAGCCGGACGACCCGCCACTTCGCCGACCTGCCCGACGCCGCGACCATCGGGGCCGAGGCCGGCAGGCGCGCCGTGGCCCGCACCGGCCCGCGCAAGATCGCCTCGACCACCGCCCCGGTCATCTTCGAGAACCGGGTCGCGACCCAGATACTGTCGCCCCTGCTGGGCGCCATCTCGGGCCCGTCAATCGCGCGCGGCACCAGCTTCCTGAAGGACGATCTGCACAAGAAGCTGCTGCCCTCGGGCGTCAGCCTGATCGACGATCCGTTCCGGCCGCGCGGCCTGGGCTCGACCCCGTTCGACGACGAGGGGGTGACGGTCGAGAAGCAATATATCGTCGACGACGGCGCCCTGATGACCTGGCTGCTCAACTCGGGCTCGGCCAAACAGCTGGGCCTGCGCTCGACGGGGCACGCCTCGCGTGGTCTGGCGGGGCCTCCGGGCGTCTCGACCCATAACCTGCATCTGACGGCGGGCCTGCGCGACAAGGCCGGGCTGATCGGCGACGCCGGGACGGGTCTGCTGGTCACCTCGATGTTCGGCCCCTCGCTGAACGGCAACACCGGCGACTGGTCCGCGGGGGTGTCCGGCTTCTGGTTCGAGGACGGGGAGCCGGCCTATCCGGTCAGTGAGGTTACCGTCGCCGGCAATCTTAAGGCCCTGTGGGCGCGAATGGTCCCGGGCTCGGATCTGGAGTTTCGCTCGGCCTTCAACAGCCCGTCCCTGCTGTTCGACGCGGTGGCCATCGCCGGAAAATGATGGACCTGACCGCCGACCTCGACCTGATCCGCGCCGCCGCGATCGCCGCCGGCGAACTGGCCCTGGCGGAGCGGGAAAAGGGGATCAAGATCTGGTCCAAGTCAGGCGGTTCGCCGGTCACCAGCGCCGATCTGGCGGTTGATGCATTGCTCAAGGAGATGCTGCTAACCGCCCGTCCCGACTATGGTTGGCTGTCGGAGGAGACGGCGGATTCCAGCGATCGGCTGGCGAAGGAGCGCATCTTCATCGTCGATCCGATCGACGGCACCCGCGCCTTCCTGAAGAACGCCGCCTGGTGGTGCGTGCCCATCTGCGTGGTCGAGAACGGCCTGCCGGTCGCCGCCGTCATCCATGCGCCCCAGCTGGACGAGACCTATGTGGCGACCGCAGGCGGCGGAGCGCGGCGCAATGGCAAGGTCATCGCCGCGGCCGACACCGAGAGTCTGGACGACGCATCGGTGCTGGCCGACGCCCAGCTGATGGAACGGCCTGAATGGCCAGAGCCCTGGCCGGCCATGCGATACGAGAAGCGCAACGCCCTCGCCTATCGCATGGCCCTGGTCGCGGCGGGCGCCTTCGACGCCGCCATCGCCATGGGGCCGAAGTGGGACTGGGACGTCGCGGCCGGCTGGCTGATCGCCACCGAGGCGGGAGCCAGGGTCTCGGATCACAAGGGTCGGCCGTGGCTGTTCAACCGCCCGGACCCGCGTCAGGCCAGCCTGGTTTGCAGCGCACCAGCCCTGCACCCGTTGATCATCCGGCGCACAGCGCCTATCCCGCTGGCCTCATAGCCCCCTCCCCGCCGTCAAGGACCCCCGATGAGCGCCCATACCGAAGTCGAAACCCCGCAACTGCTCCACCTCGTGATCGGCGGCGAGCTGCGCCACCTGGATGCCCCGGTGTTCCGCGACCTGTCGCAGGTCGAGTTCGTCGGCGCCTACCCGAACTACGAAGAGGCCAAGAAGGCGTGGAAGGCCCGCGCCCAGGCCACCGTCGACAACGCCCATATGCGCTTCTTCATCCTGCACGCCCACAAGATGATCGACCCGCGCGGCGATCACTAAGCCGCACCCCCGCGAGGGGAACGAACCCCCGTTCTGGCACGCTTCGTGTAGTCAGGACGGGCGTTCGTACCGGAGTGTTCCATGGCCCCCTTCCTCGTCATCCTCGGCCTGCTGCTGCTGGGCGTGGCGATCGTCGCCTGGCACACGCGTGAGACCTGGTGGCATTTCGTCGCCCACCTGCTGCCCCAGCCGCCCCTGACCCGCGCCGGAAAGGCCGCCGCGATGGCTGAAGAGCCTGCGTATCCGGCCGAGCCGGACGCCTTCGCGCAGGCCCCGCTGTCGCGGTCGTTCTTCGCCGAGCAGGCCGCCGCCCGGCCGCCCGCCCCGGCCTCGCCCAACGATCCCTTCGCCCATGCGCCCAGCGTGTCCGACCTGTCGGACGCCGGGCTATCGCAGTCGGAGACACGCCATTGACCCTGTTCGGCAAGACACTCGACGCGGAGCAGATCGCCGGGCTGGTCAGCCTGCTGGCCCTGCTGCTGTTCTGGATCATGGCCCTGCGCCGCGAACAGGGCGCCCTGACCGTCTTCCGCAAATGGGAAGCCGACCGCAAGGCGCGGCGGGACGCGGAGATTGAGGCTGAGCAAGGCGCCGATCAGGGAGAGACGCCTCCTCCACCCATATCGGGCGGGAACCGTGGGCCTTGGGGCTGATCGCGCGAATGCGCTCCCATAAAGATTACCGAAGGAGTGGTTAGGCGTACGACTTGAATGTGATACCGCTGCTGCCGCCATCCAAAGTGTCGAAGTATCTAATTTTTCCGGCCTTCAACATCATCCTCCAGATAATCTCAACATCCTCATACGCTTCGCACAGCAAATCATAGGTCACTCGTTCCTCGATACCCTTTCTGTAGGTCCGAATTTGCTCTTCGAGCTCGTTGTGAGTACCAACCGCTTCCCACTCATCCTTGACGTAGAGCGGCTTTCCATGAGCCATGGCGTCGCGGACTGAGATGAGCCGGTTGATTGTCGAAAACGGCCGAACCTCATCATCCCATTTCAGAGCAAGGGCAGCCATAATACGCCTACGCTTCTTCTTACCGGCTTCTCGCTCGTACTTTTCAAAATCATCGATGATTTTGAAGCCAACAAAATTGAGATAAGCTTCGAAAGCGAATGCAGTCATGGTTACGGCGGCCATGATATCCAAGCCGATACCCAGTCGTTCGCCCTTTTCCATATTCTTTTCAATTCGCTCTTTCAGATTGAAAGCCGAACTGATCAGATCGTTATGGATCAGTTCCTTTCCCTCATATTCAAGCTGGGCGACGATGATGGGCTGATCACTCATATTTCGGACTCCCAAGAGGTCGTGACATTTTTCGGCGAATATAGGCCCTTAGAGCCTCCAGCCCGACTTACTCCCGCCGCAGCAGCTTGTCGGTCAACAGGGTGCCCCACCAGCCGGCCTTGAACTCGGCCTTGATGGTCTCGGGGTCGTAGAGGGGGCTGTCGATCCAGTCGATGAAGCTCATCCCCGTCGGCTCGATCTCGCGCACATACTTCTCGAGGAAATAGTCGAGGACGCCGGTCAGACCCTCGCGGCTGTGCAGATACTTCTTCGACAGCTGTTCCATGGCGACCGAGATCGGCTCGCCGAGGTGGAAGTGGCGGTAGAGCACCGCCATCAGCCCGGCCCGGTCCGCGCCCGACTTGCAGTGGATCAGGACCGGATATTCGACGGTCTGGAAAAGCTTGATGGCGCGGTGGATGCGATAGGGCTCGGGCACGTCGCGCGAATCCAGCGGAGCGTCGATCAGTGTCAGGCCGAGCGCCTGACACGCCGCCTTCTCCAGCCAATAATAGCTCTCGTCCCGCTCGCCGCGCAGATTGATGACCGTCCTGATCCCCCGGTCGGCCCAGCCCTTGAGCTGGCGCGGCGAAGGCTGGTTGGTGCGAACCAGGTCCGGCCCCAGCCAGTGCGCGTTCGAGAACGCCAGCCTGAGGAAGGCGTGGTCGCTCCAGAAATAGTCCCAGCCGGCGTGGAACCGGCCAGCGGGCGTGGAAAGGTCGAAACGCGGCATGGGGCGCAGATAGAGGTTCCGGGGCGCTGCGTCATCCCGGCGGAACACATCTGCGAAATTCTCGCTAGAGTGGCTGTGACAAATGGAGCGCCCTCATGACCCGTGCCGCCCTGTTCCTCGCCACCGCCGGAGCGGCCGTTCTCTCAGCCTGCTCCCCACCGGCGGACGCGCCCGCCAAGGCCACTGAACCGGCCGCCGCGCCCGCACCGGCGGTTCCGGCAGCGGACGTCGCCGCGCCCGCTGTCGATCCGGCGCTCGACGCCTGGGTGCGGGATCAGGTCAAGGACGGCGGCATGCCCTTGCGCTATGCGGCGGCTGCGGGCCCGGACGGTCTGAACCTCGTCTATCTGACCGGCGGCGACTATTGCGGCTCGGGCGGCTGCGTGCTGCTGGCGGCGCGCAAAACTGATGCCGGCTTCGAGCGGATAGGGCGTCTGACGGTGGTGCGCGCCCCGATCCGGGTGCTGGACAGCCGCAGCCACGGCCTGCCCGATCTGGCGGTGGGCGTCGCGGGCGGCGGAGCGACGCCGCATGAGGCCCTGATCCCGTTCGACGGGACCCGCTACGCCTCCAACCCCACGGTCGCCCCCGCCAGGCCGATCGAGGGCGCGGCGCCGGGCCAGACCCTGATCACCGACGACACGCCGAAGGTCACAGTCCGCGAGTAACGCATGGGTCCCGCTTGACTTGCCGGGCCGTCCGTCCGACCTCCGTCCGATGACGACGCCTGCCGTAACTGACGAAGACGAACGCCTGCGCCCGCTGCTGGCGCGGATCTGGCGCGACTATCTCTCGCGGCACAAGACGGCCCTGTTCGCCTCCATCCTGTGCGCCGGCATCGTCGGGGTGGTCGCCGCGACCGTGCTGCAACTGCTGGAGCCGGCCATCAACGGCCTGTTCCTCGGTACGCCGGTCAAGATCTGGGGCCTGTTCCCCATTCCGCCGTCGGAGGCCCTGTGGGCTATCCCGGCGTTCATCGTCGGCATGGCGGTGATCTGGACGGTGGCGGCGCTGGGTCAGGCGGCCCTGGTCAACCGGCTGGGCCACGGCATCGTCGGCGACATCCAGATCAGGCTGTTCGGAGCCATGATCCGCGCCGACCTTGCCCGGCTGCGCAGCCAGCACTCGGGCGCCTTCGTCTCCAGCGTCCTGTTCGACGCCAATCTGGTGCGCGAGGCCTTCACCAACGGGGTGGTCAACTACACCCAGCACGGCCTGACCTTGATCGCCGTCATCGCCTTCATGGCCTGGAGCGACTGGCAGCTGACCCTGATCGTCCTGCTGGGCGTGCCGGCCATCACCTATGTGCTGCGCCGCTTCTCCAAGCGCACCCGCAAGGCCACGACCGGCGCCATGCTGGAGACCGAGAACCTGTCGACCGCCCTGATGGAGAACCTGGACGGGGTGCGGCTGATCAAGATCGAGAACCGGGAAGCCGCCGAGGAGGCCCGCGTGGGCGAGGTCGTCGGCCGCCGCCAGCGCCATGTGATCAAGAGCGCCGACAGCCGCGCCTTCGCCGGTCCCTTCTCCAACTTCTTCGCCATGGTGATCGTGGCGGCGGTCATGGCCTATGCCGGCTGGCGCGCGCGCGAAGGCCATATGAGCGTGGGCGAGTTCGCCGCCTTCATCGGCCTGCTGATGTCCGCCGGCCAGTCGTTGCGGCAGGTGACCAACCTGCAGACCGTGATGGCCGAGGGGCTTACGGCGGCGCGCCGCCTGTTCGCCGCTCTCGACATCCAGCCGGAGATCCGCGAAGCCGCTGAACCGCAAGCCATCCCTGAGGGACCGCTGACCGTGGCCCTGAACGGCATCTCCTTCGCCTATGGCGGCCTGCAGGACGGCGTGGCCCCGACCCTGTCGGACGTCTCCCTGACCGTCGCGCCCGGCGAGACCGTGGCGCTGGTCGGTCCGTCGGGCGGGGGCAAGTCGACGATCCTGAGCCTGTTGCCGCGCTTCTATGACGTGACGGCCGGGGCGGTGACCCTGGGCGGGATCGACATTCGCGACCTGGCCACGCCGGATCTGCGCGACCGCATCGCCCTGGTGACCCAGGAGCCCTTCCTGTTCGACGACACCATCGCGGCCAACATCACCTATGGCCGCGAAAGCGTGACCCAGGACGAGATCGAGGCCGCCGCCCGCGCCGCCGCCGCCCACGACTTCATCACCGCCCTGCCGCAGGGTTATCAGACCCGGGCGGGCGAGGCCGGGATGCGGCTGTCGGGCGGTCAGAGGCAACGGGTGGCCATCGCCCGCGCCTTCCTGAAGAACGCCCCCATCCTGCTGCTCGACGAGGCCACCTCGGCGCTCGACACCGAGAGCGAGGCCCTGGTCCAGGCGGCGCTGGAGCGGCTGATGCAGGGCCGCGCCACCCTGATGATCGCTCACCGCCTGTCGACCGTGATGAACGCCGACCGCATCCATGTGCTGGAGGCCGGCCGCATCGTCGAGACCGGAACCCACAAGCAGCTGGTGAAGAAGGGCGGCCTCTACGCCCGTCTGGCCCGGCAGCAGTCGCTGGACGGCACGCCGTCGGTGGAAACGGTCGCCTGAGGTGAGGCCGCTCCGAAATCCCGTTATCCAGTCGATCCTGTCCCATGTGCTGGCGGGCTGGATGCAGTTCTGCTTCCGCACCATCCGTTGGACCTATGAGAACCGCGGCGTCGCGGAGGGCGTCTGGGCCGAGGGCGGCGGGGTGCTGTGCGCCTTCTGGCATTCGCGCATCGGCCTCAGCCCCTCTTGCTGGCCGCTGGACGTGGCCCAGCCGGCCAAGGCCCTGATCTCCCTGTCGCCCGACGGCCAGTTCATCGCCAAGGCCGTGGCCCTGCAGGGCTTTCCGGCCGTACGCGGCTCCTCGGCCAACAAGGACAAGGCGGAAGTCGCCAAGGGCGGGACCCAGGCCCTGCGCGACGGGCTGAAACAGCTCAAGCTCGGCGCCCTGGCCATCACCCCCGACGGACCGCGCGGCCCGGCCCGCCAGATGGCGGAAGGCCTGCCGCTGATGGCGAAACTGTCGAAGGCGCCGGTCCTGTTCATCGGCATGAGCTGCAGCCCCGCAATCCGGCTGAAGAGCTGGGACAAGGCCATCCTGCCCCTGCCCTTTTCGAAGGGCGCCATCGTCTGGGACATCGACCGCTTCCCGGCGGACGGTGATCTGGCCGAGGTGGCCCTGGACTGGACCGCCAGGCTGAACGCGGTCGAGGCGCGGGCGGACGCGATCACGGGCCTCACCGAGTGAGCCCCGCCCTTTTCGCCTATCGCCTGCTGACCCGGATGCTGGAGCCTCTGGCGCCGCGCCTGCTCGATGCGCGGGTCAAACAGGGCAAGGAGGATCCGGTCCGGGTCGATGAGCGGCTGGGCCTGACGCGCATGGCGCGGCCCCCAGGCGACCTGATCTGGCTGCACGGCGTCAGCGTGGGCGAGACCCTGTCCCTGCTGCCGGTCGTGGAGCGCATCCGCAAGGCGCGGCCCGAGCTGACCGTGCTGGTCACCTCCGGCACCCTGACCTCGGCGACCCTGCTGGCGCAGCGACTGCCGGCGGGCGTGATCCACCAGTTCGCGCCGGTCGACGGGCCACAGGCCGTCGCCACCTTCCTCGACCACTGGAAGCCGACGCTGGGCGTCTTCGTCGAGAGCGAGCTGTGGCCCAATCTGATCGCGGCGGCGAAGGCGCGGGGCGTCAAACTGGCCCTCGTCAGCGCCCGCATCACCGAGAAGACGGCGAAAGGCTGGGGCCGCTTCCCCGGTGCGATCCGTCAGATCCTGTCGAGCTATGACCGCATCCTGCCCCAGGATCAGGCCTCGGCGGGGCGGCTGGAGCGGCTCGGCGCGCGGGTCGACGGGCTGGTCAATCTGAAGCTCTCGGGCGCCCCCCTGCCCCATGACACCGCCGCCTTCAGCCGCCTGAGCGCCGCGATCGGCGACCGGCCGGTGATCGTCGCCGCCAGCACCCACGAGGGCGAGGAGATCGCCATCGTGCACGCCCTCGACGCCCTGCCGGTGAGGGTCTGTCTGGTGATCGTGCCGCGTCATCCGGAGCGGGCGGCCGAGATCGCGGGCCTGCTGACACGGGACGGCTATCGCTTCGTGATGCGCTCGCGCGGCGGCCAGCTCGACGGCGGCACCGACCTCTATGTCGCCGATACCCTCGGCGAGCTGGGCCTGTTCCTGCGGCTGGCCGATGTGGTGATCATGGGCGGCAGCTTCGGCCCGGCCATCGGTCAGGCCTCGGTCGGCGGGCACAATCCGCTGGAGCCGGCGCGGCTGGCCAAGCCGTCGGTCTCGGGCGCCGACTATCCCAACTGGATCGAGGTCACCGAAGCCCTGCATGAGGCGGGCGGCCTGACCGTGGTCGCGGCCCCCGCCGACCTGCCGCACGTGATCACGCCTCTGCTGGACAATCCCGCCGCCGCCCGGGCCATGGGCGAGCGGGCGAGGAAGGCCGCCGCCGACGCCGGCGCGGGCCTCGACCGGCTGTGGGACGCGCTTCAGCCGTTGCTGCCGCCGTCAGGAGCCGGACGATGAAGCTGTCCACGCCCCGCTGGTGGTATGTCCGGGACAGCAACCACGCCCGGGTGACCCGCACCCTGCTCAAGCCCGCCTCCTGGCTCTGGGCCGCCGTGACCGCGAACAGGATCGCCAGGGCGACGCCGGTCGATCCGGGCGTCCCGGTCGTCTCCATCGGCAATCTGACGGTCGGGGGTTCGGGCAAGACGCCGGTGGCGCGCGAGACCCTGCGGCTGCTGCGTGCGGCGGGTGTGGAGGCGCAAGGATTGTCGCGCGGCTATGGCGGGACGCTGAAGGGACCGCTGCGGGTCGATCCGGCCGTCCACACCGCCGCCGACGTCGGGGACGAGCCTCTGATGCTGGCCATCGACAGCCCGGCCTGGATCTCGGCCGACCGGGTCGCGGGGGCGCAGGCCGCCGTGGCGGCGGGGGCGAAGGCGCTCGTCCTCGACGACGCCCACCAGAACATGAAGCTGAAGAAGACTCTCAGCCTGATCGTCGTCGACGGCGAGACGCGCGGCGACGAATGGCCGTTCGGCGACGGCTCGGTCTTCCCGTCGGGGCCGATGCGCGAACCGCTGAAGGCCGGGCTGGCCCGGGCGGACGCCGTGGTGATCCTGCTGCCCGCCGACCTGCCCGAGGCCGATCCGGAACTGGTCGCGACCTTCGGCGACCTGCCCGTCTTCATCGCCCGGCTGGAGCCCGCCAGACCGCCGCCGCCGGGGCCGCAGGTCGGGTTCGCCGGCATCGCCAAGCCGTGGAAGGTCGAGCGGTCGTTGATCGCGGCGGGCTGCGATCTGGTCGACTTCGCCCCCTTCCCCGACCACGCCGACTACCGGCCCGAAGACCTGCGCTTCCTCGCCGGGCGCGCCGAACTGCACGGCGCGGGTCTGGTCACCACCGAGAAGGACTGGGTCCGGCTGAGCCCCGAATGGCGCGCGAAGGTCGTCTCCTGGCCCGTCGTGGCGCGGTTCGAGGACGAGGCGGGGTTCGCCGCCTTCCTGCTTCAGTCCTCGCGGTAGACGACCCCGCCCTTCATCACGAAGGCCATATGCTCAAGCGTCGTGACGTCGCTCAGCGGATCGCCGTGGACGCCGACGAGATCCGCCGGCATCCCGACCGCGATCCTGCCCGCCTCGTTCGAGATGCGCAGATGCTCGGCCGCCCCGACCGTCGCCGTCTGCACCGCCTCCAGCGGCGTCAGCCCGGCCCGCACCAGAAGCGCGAACTCCCCGGCGTTGTCGCCGTGCGCCGAAACGCCCGTGTCGGTTCCAAACGCGATCCGCACCCCGCCCTCATGGGCTCTGCGCGCCATGTCGAGCATCTTCGGGCCCGCTTCCAGAGCCTTGGCGGTCTGGGCCGGGGTGAAGAAATTGTTGGGCCCGGACGCGATTCGATAGACGAAATCGCCCGCCATCAGGGTCGGCACCAACCAGACGCCTTCACGATGAAACAGCCGGATCGACTCGTCGTCCAGATAGGTGCCGTGCTCGATCGAGTCGCCGCCGGCGCGCAGGAAGGCGTTGATGCCGTCCGTGCCGTGGGCGTGGGCGGTGACCTGACGGCCCATGCGGTGGGCGGCGCCCACGATGGCGGCCAACTCCTCGTCGGTGAACTGCTGGGCCAGGCCCGCGGCGGTGTTGGACAGCACCCCGCCCGTGGCGGTGATCTTGATGATGTCGGCCCCCGACCGAACCTGAAGCCGCACGGCGCGCATGCAGTCGTCGGCGCCGGAGCAGACGCTCTCGGGCGACAGGATGTGCATGATGTCTTCGCTGAAGCCGTTGACGTCGCCGTGCCCGCCGTGGATCGACACCGCCGAGCCCGCCGCGATGATGCGCGGCCCCGGCACGTCGCCGCGCCTCACGGCGTTCCTCAAGGCGAAGATGGCCTCGTTCGAGGCCCCCAGATCGGCGACGGTGGTGAAGCCCGCCATCAGGGTCTTGCGCGCATAGCCCGCGCCGACCATCGCCTGATCGGCGTCGGACTGGGTCACCTGATCCAGCCGGCTGCCGGCACCCTGCTGGCTGGTCAGGTGGACATGGCTGTCGATGAGTCCCGGCAGGACGAATTCGTCGCGCAGATCGACGACCAGACCCCCTTCCGGGCCCCCGCCGACGAAGCCGTCGCGGATATCCACGACTTTGTTCCCTGCGATCACGAGAGTTTTATCGCGCTGCACAACGCCGGTGGACGGATCGGCCAAAAGCCGCCCCACTTGAACGAACGTAGTTCCCGTATCAGGAGAATTGGTCGGGGCCGTGGGGGTTTGCGCGGCGACGCTTCCGCCAAACGCCAGACACATTAGCCCTAAGGCTACGCTCACCTTGGTCATACACCCCTCCTGAAAACAGCGGCTTCACCATAGGCGGAATGCCTCCCGAGCCAAGGCCAAGGTTGGACCCCCGGCAATTTCATGGGACACGTTAGTTCGTAACATCAACCGCGCGAGGGGCGTCGCATGCGGCTTTCGAGACGAGGCCTTATTCTGGGCGGATCGGCGATGCTCGCCGGTTGCGCCACCAACCAGGCCGTTCAGGCCCCGGTTCAGCTCGCACAGGCCTCCGTCCCGGTTCCGCCTCCCGCGCCGCGCGTGGTGGTTCAGCCGACGCAGTACACGCCGCCGCCGCTGGATCCCTATCGTCAGGTCCGGCCCGAGCTGATGCAGCGCGCCATGCAGGCCCTGGACGTGCACCACGACCGCCTGCCGCTGCGCGACCGCATGTATTTGGTCGATTTCCAGAAATTCTCGGGCGAGGAGCGTCTGTACGAGGTCGATCTGTACAGCGGTCAGGTCAAGGCCTTCCGCACCTGCCACGGCCGCGGCTCGGACCCCCAGCACTCGGGTTACGCCCGCAACTTCTCCAACACCCCGGAAAGCTTCATGTCCTCGGTCGGCGCATACGCCACCGCCGGCGCCAGCTGGGGCGCGTCTCAGGGCCCGAACGTGCTGCTGGACGGGCTGGAGTACACCAACAACATGGCCCGCGAGCGCGCCATCATCGTCCACGGCGCCAACTATGCCGATCCGGACTTCCTGGCCCGCGAAGGCAAGCTGGGTCGCAGCTATGGCTGCTTCTCCACCGCCCACACCGATCTGCCCGCCCTGCGCGAGCGCATGGGCACGGGCCGCCTGCTGTTCGCCTGGGCTTAAAGCCTACTCTCTGTCCAACGCGCGCCAGCCGATGTCGGAGCGGCTGAAACCGCCCGGCCAGTCGATCTTGCGCACCGCCTCATAGGCGCGTTCGCGGGCCTGGGCGATGTCGTCGCCCTCGGCGCAGACGTTGAGCACGCGGCCGCCGGCGGCGACCAGCTGGCCGTCCGGACGGCGCTTGGTGCCGGCGTGAAAGACCTGAACGTGCGGGCCGAAATCCTGCTCGGCGCCGCGGATGATCGAGCCTTCCAGCGGGCTGTCCGGATAGCCCTTGGCGGCCATGACGACGCAGATCACCGTCTGGGGCTTGAAGGCGGGCGGCGTGACCTTCGACACATCGCCGCGCGCGCAGGCCAGCAGCACGGGCACGATGTCCCCGGCCAGCCGCATCATCAGCACCTGGCACTCCGGATCGCCGAAACGGGCGTTGTATTCGACGACCTTGGGCCCTTCGGCCGTGGCCATCAGACCCACGTAGAGAACGCCGCGATAGGGCGCGCCCTCGGAGGCCATGCCGGTCATGGTCGGGGCGACGATATCGCGCTCGACCGTCTCGACCAGTTCGGGCGTGAAGACGGGCGCGGGCGAATAGGCGCCCATGCCGCCGGTGTTGGGGCCGGTGTCGCCGTCAAAGGCGCGCTTGTGGTCCTGGGCGCCGCCGAACAGCACCGCGCGCTGACCGTCGCACAGGGCGAAGAGGGAGCCCTCCTCCCCGTCCATGAACTCCTCGATGACCACGCGGGCGCCGGCCGTGCCGAAGCGGCCGCCCAGCATGCGCTCGATCTCGGCCTCGGCGTCGGGCTTGTCGGGGCTGATGGCCACCCCCTTGCCGGCGGCCAGGCCGTCGGCCTTGATCACATACGGGGGCTTGAAGACGTTCAGGGCCGCGCGGGCGTCGGCGACGCGGTCATAGACGCCGTAGCCGGCCGTCGGGATCTCGTGCCGCTCGAGGAAGCCCTTGGAGAAGGCCTTGGAGGTTTCAAGCTGGGCCGCCTTCTGGGTCGGGCCGAAACAGGGAATGCCCGCCGCCGCCAGACGGTCGGCGAGGCCGGCGGCCAGGGCCAGCTCGGGCCCGACCACGACCAGGTCCGCCTTGATCTCGCGCGCCAGGGCGGCCAGGCCGTCGGCGTCGTCGGCCTTCAGGTCGCCGCGCAGCTCGCCGAGTTTCTCCATCCCCGGATTGCCGGGCGCGATCACCAGTCGCTTCGTCAGCGGCGACGCGGCGATTTTCCAGGCCAGGGCGTGTTCGCGCCCTCCCGATCCGACAAGCAGGATGTTCATGCGCGGGCAATGACCGCCAGAACCGCTCCGGTCAAGCGGGTGTTGGGTTTACGAGGCGTTACAGCCCCGATCAGAGCATTGCCGAAACGATGTAGACCAGCACACCGAGCATCAGGATCAACCCGATGACCAGCCAGGGACTGATGGCGGGCGCGTCGCTGCGGCGCTCAAGGTCCTGCTCGCGAGGGTCGCGGTCGTCGGGATCGGTTCCGGGAGGATCAGCCATGGGCTGAGGATAGTCGGTCATCGCCGTTTCCGCCAATCACTACGCCGCGCTAGAGTGTCGCCATGAGCGACGACTCCTATGTTTTCGAAGGCCCCGCGGAGGCGCCCCAGCCCGCGCGGGACAATAATCCGCCCCTGTCGATCAGCGAGCTGTCGTTCGCGCTGAAGCGCACGCTCGAGGACCGGTTCGGCCATGTCCGGCTGCGGGGCGAGGTGTCCAAGGTCAATCGCCACGCCTCGGGCCACGTCTATCTGACGCTGAAGGACGACAAGTCGGCCATCGACGGCGTCATCTGGAAGGGGTCGGTGCGCGGCCTCGGCGTCCAGCCGGAGAGCGGTCTGGAAGTCATCGTCACCGGCAAGATCACCTCCTATCCGGCGCGGTCGTCGTACCAGATCGTGATCGAATCGATGGAGGCGGCGGGCGCCGGCGCCCTGCTGGCCCAGCTGGAGCGACTGAAGGTCAAGCTCAGCGGCGAAGGCCTGTTCGACGTCGGGCGCAAGAAGCCCGTCCCGACCTTCCCCGCGACCATCGGGGTGATCACCAGCCCGACCGGCGCCGTGATCCGCGACATCCTGCACCGCATCGCCGAACGCTGGCCGTGCCGGGTCATCGTCTGGCCTGTGGTGGTTCAGGGCGACGCCGCCTCGGGTCAGGTCGCCAACGCCATTCGCGGCTTCGATGCGATGAGCCCGGGCGGCGCCATGCCCCGCCCGGACCTGCTGATCGTGGCGCGCGGCGGCGGCTCGGTCGAGGACCTGTGGTGCTTCAACGACGAGGCCCTGGCCCGGACGGTGGCGGCGGCGACCATCCCGATCATCTCGGCCGTGGGGCACGAGACCGACACCACACTGATCGACTTCGTTTCCGACCGGCGCGCGCCGACGCCGACGGGCGCGGCCGAGATCGCGACCCCCGTGCTGTCCGACCTCCGCTTCGCCGTCGCCGATCTGGAGCGGCGGCTGGACCGGGCCGGATCGCGGCTGCTGGAGGACCGACGCACGCGCCTCAGGGCCGTGGCGCGGGGCCTGCCCGCCCGCCCCGAGGAGCTGGTGGCGGTGGCCCAGCAGCGTCTGGACCATGCCTCGAGCCGTCTGGCCTCGGGCCTGCAGCGGAACGCCGACCTGCACGAGCGCCGTCTGGTCGCGACGGGCGGCCGCCTGAGCCGCGCCCTGCTCGACCGGGCCATCGAGCGCCGTAGCGACCGGCTGGACGGCGTCGCCGCCCGGCTGGCGGTTCCGATCCCGCGTCGTCTGGAGCGGGCGCGAGACCAACTCAACGGCCTGTCGCGCGCCCTGGCCAGCCTTGACCCCAAGAAGCCCAAGCCCGGCTTCGCCCGCATCGACGACGAGACGGGCAAAATGATCGCCAGCGCCGCCGCCCTGTCGCCCGGCCAGTCGGTGACGCTCGTCTTCCCGGATGGCTCGAAGGGCGCAAGGATCGATGGCGGGGATGAGGCGGCCTCCCCGGCTCCCGTCGCGCGACCGAAGCCCGCTCCGCGCCCCAAGGCCGGACCTGTGGATCAAGGCGACTTGTTCTAGCCCACCTCACACCGCTCATCCCGGCGAATGCCGGGATCCAGATCCAGACGCGGTGCGGGCCGCAAGGATGCATACGGCGCGAAACTCCCGACACCCGATGTGCATCTGAATCCCGGCATTCGCCGGGATGAGCGGTGAGGGAGGGAGATGAGCGGTGAAAAGTAGTGACGCAGTCTTGATGGCGAACGCCTGAGACCCGCGCTATCTTCCGCTCATGAACGCCATCGATCCCTCCTCCGGCCCCGCCTCCCTGCACTATGGCGACGGCGAGTTCGCCGTGCTCAAGCCCGGCCCCTATGTGGTCTGCGCCGTGTCGGGCAAGACCATCCCGCTGGAGGCGCTGCGCTACTGGTCGGCGGAACGGCAGGAGCCCTACGCCAGCCCGGCCGAGGCCCTGACCCGTATGGTCCCCGCCGAGTGACCCCCAGCCGTCGGGGCCTGATCGTCGGCGCCGGGTCGGCCTTGCTGGCCTCCACGGCCCCGCCGGTCTTCGCCGACGCGCCCAGCCTGACGCTGAACGGCCAGTGGAAACAGGGCGGCTTCGCCTTCGGCCGCACCTGGCCCCGCGCCGCCATCTATGTCGACGGCGAGCCCCTGACGGCGGCGTCGGAGCACGGCCTGTTCGTGGTCGGCTTCGACCGCGACGCCGGCCCCTCGACCACGATCGAGGCGCGCTCGGCCCTAACGAGCCTGAGCCGCACCCTGGACATCGCCCCCGGGACCTTCCCCGAGAGCCGGATCGACGGCCTGCCGCCCGCAACGGTCGAGCCGACCGATCCGGCCCTGCTGGAGCGGATCAAGGAAGAGGCGGCGCTCAAGGCCGTCGGCTTCGCCAGCAAGGCCGATACGGACGATTTCCGCGACGGCTTCATCTGGCCTTTGGAAACCTACCGGATTTCAAGCCTGTGGGGGGCGCAGCGGATCCTGAACGGCACCCCTGCCCGGCCCCACTACGGCATCGACCTGGCCGCGCCCCAGGGGACCCCGATCCGCGCGCCCGCCGACGGCGTCGTGGCCTTCAGCCGCTCGGGCATGCATTTCGAGGGCGGCCTGGTGTTGATCGACCACGGTCAGGGCTTGGTCAGCTGTTACCTGCACCAGTCGCAGATCGACGTCGCCGTGGGCCAGAGGCTGACGCGCGGTCAGGAAATCGGCTGCGTCGGGATGGAGGGCCGCGCCACCGGTCCTCACCTGTGCTGGCGCATGAAATGGCGGGACCGGAACATGGACCCGTCGCAGATGATCGGCGTCTCGGTGCCCACAACCTGAGGCTAGAAAGCTTAACCGTAGCGAGTTGAGAATTCTCAACCCGATGGACCGGACGCGTCGAAGGCGCCTAACATACAGCTGTGCGTGCCGGATTCGGCATTACGGTCAGAATACTCAATGTCATCTCTTCACGCGCTCAGCGTCCTGCTGGTCGACGATAACCCCCCTATGCGCACGATCGCGTCCGCGATCCTGCAATCCGCCGGCATCCGCAAGATCCGCGAGGTCGGCGACGGCGCCGCCGCGCTCGAGGCCCTGCGCGAGGCGCCCGTCGATATCGCGATCGTCGACTTCAACATGTTCCCGCTGGACGGGGTCGAGTTCACCCGCCTGGTCCGCAACAGCCCGGACAGCCCCAATCCCTACCTGCCGATCATCATGATGACCGGTCATTCGGAGAGGCATAAGGTCATGGCGGCGCGCGACGCCGGGGTGACCGAGTTCGTGGTCAAGCCGATCACCGCCAAGGCCATCTTCGACCGCATCCAGGCCGTGATCGTGCGCCCCCGCGCCTTCGTGAAGGCCGACGACTATTTCGGACCGGATCGCCGCCGCGCCAACGCCGCCGGCTATGCAGGGCCGTTCCGCCGGATCACCGACGGCAAATAGCGGCGCGGCTCAGGCGTCGAGCGGGCCGAGCGCCTGATAGACGCTGTCAGGCCAGCGCTTGTGAACCCAGAACCAGTCCTCCGGGACCTCGCGCACGCGGTCCTCGACGAAGGTATTGGCCGCCTGGATGCCGCGCAGGACGTCGCCGGTCTTGTCGCCGGTGTCCGGAACCGCGATCGGCTCATGGGCGGTGACACGGAAGCGCACGCCGGGCAGGCGCACCACCGACAGGGGCTGCATCACCGTGCCGAACCTCAGGGCCAGACGCGCGGCGCCCGGCGAGGCGTTGACCGGCTCGTCGAAGAAGCGGACCTCGGGGCCCTGATTGTATTTCTGGTCGACCAGCAGGGCGATGGAATCGCCGCGCTTCATCCCGGCCATCAGTTCGCGCGTGCCGTCGCCCTTGGGCGCGAACAGACGGATGCCGTAGCGCTCGCGGCTCTGGCGGATGAGGGCGTCGACATAGGGGTTGTTGGCGGCGCGGTAGGTCACCTGGCACGGCACGCCCGCCGACATGATCACCGCCGCCATGACCTCGAAATTGGCCAGGTGGCCCGAGATCAGCACTACAGGCTTGCCGCTGTCGCGCACGGCGTGCAGCCGCTCGATGCCCACGACCTCGACCCGGCCGCCCTCGGGCGTCAGCCGGTCCATGACGGCCAGCTCGGCGAAGGTACGGCCCGTCCGATCCCATTGCTCCACCGCCAGCCGGTCGCGCTCGGCGACGGGCATGTCGGGGAAGGCGATCTTCAGATTGCGGCGGACGATCTTGTGCGTCCCGACCAGCGGCCCGAGGGTCCGCAGCAGCCAGCCGCCGAAATTCGAGGCGCGCTCGACCCCCAACGCCCTGAGCAGGGCGAAGAGGGCCGCGAACGCCACGGCCTCGATCCGCCAGATCAGGTCCTGACCCAGCGGAATCCTGTGGTCTTCACCAGGCAATCGTCAGTCCGCCGTCCACGACCAGCGTCTGGCCCGTCACATAGGCCGCCGCCGGGGAGCAGAGATAGACGGCGGTGCCGGCGATCTCGTCCGGCTGGCCGATCCGCTTCAGCGGATTGGGCTCGACGGTCTTTTCCAGGATCTCGGGGTTCTCCCACAGGTATTTGGCGAAGTCGGTCTGGACCAGGCCGGGCGCGATGCAGTTCACCCGCACGTTCGACGGCCCGAACTCGACGGCCAGGTTGCGCGCCAGCTGCATGTCGGCGGCCTTCGATACGTTGTAGGCGCCGATCAGGGCGTTCCCGCGAAGACCGCCGATCGACGAGATGATCAGGATGGCCCCGTCCTTCCGCTCCAGCATCTGGGGCGCGACCATCTGGACCAGCCAGTGGTTGGCCAGGACGTTGTTGTGGAAGATCTTCTCGAACTGCTCGTCGGCGATCCCCGCCATCGGCCCGGCATAGGGGTTCGACGCGGCGTTGCAGACCAGGATGTCGATCTTGCCGAAGGTCTTGTTGGTCTCATCGACCAGCCGCTGCAGATCCTCCTTAGAGGCGATGTTGGCGGGAACGGCGATGGCCGTGCCCTCGCCGTACTTGCCGTTGATGGCCTCGGCGACCTCGTCGCAGGGCCCGGCCTTGCGCGAGGAGATGACCACCTTGGCGCCGTGTTCGGCCAGCCGCTCGGCGATGGCCTTGCCGATTCCCTTGGACGATCCGGTGATGATGGCGACCTTGCCGGTCAGATCGAACAGTTCCATCGCGTATCCCCTTGTCTTTTCGTTGGCGTTTCCAGGCTTCATCGCGGGTTTCTTTCCGCGACGCTCTAGCCGATCCGTCCTGATACCCTGATACTCGGGCGATTCCACCCGGAACCTCGTCTGATCAAGCGAGGCTCCCCAGTCTGGCAGCCGATGCGCGCACTGACGACCGCCTTCCTGTTCTTCGGCTACGTCTTCCTGGCGATGACGGTGGGCGCCTTTCTGTGGCGACTGGGCCTGGGCGGTGGCTCGGCCTTCGCCGCGGCCGTGGGCTCGCTCGGTCTGCTGGGGACCCTGCACCTGTTCCTGACCGGCGGATCGCAGCGTAAGGCCCTGCGCGCCGAGATCGCCCAGGTCCGCGAGGCGCACCGGCTGCTGGCCGACGCGATGGAGTCGACGCAAGGCGCCCTGACCGAACTGGCCCAGGCCATCGAGGCCGGCGCCCTGACCAATACCGAGGAGCTGACGGGCGAGGTCCGCATCCTCGAAGGCCTGATCCAGCAGATGAGCGAATCCATCGAGGAGCGGCTGACCGTCGCCCCGATGATCGCCCCCGACAGCCCCGACGCCATCCGCCGCCAGCAGGGCAATATCCTGCTCAAGACGGTGCACGACGCCCTGTCGGAGAACCGCGTCGACCTCTATCTGCAGCCGGTCGTCAGCCTGCCGCAGCGCCGGACCATCTTCTACGAGAGCTTCACCCGCCTGCGCGACTCGACCGACCGCATCATGATGCCGGCCGAATATCTGTCGATCGCCGAGGGCGAGGGTCTGGTGCCCGCCATTGACAACCTGCTGCTGTTCCGCTGCGCCCAGATCGTGCGCCGTCTGGCGCGTCAGGACCGCAAGGTCGGCGTCTTCTGCAACGTGGCGCTGTCCTCGCTGGGCGATGAGACCTTCTTCCCGCAGTTCCTCGACTTCCTCTCGGAGAACCGCGACCTGAACCAGGCCCTGATCTTCGAACTGGGTCAGGCGAACTTCGACGCGCGCGGCGCGGTCGAGGCCCGCAACATGGCCCGTCTGGCCGATCTCGGCTTCCGCTTCTCGATCGACAAGGTCCAGACGCTGGATCTGAACTTCGCCGACCTGCAGCGCTCGGACGTCCGCTTCATCAAGGTCGCCGCCGACCTGCTGATCGAACAGCTGCTGGATCTGGACGGCGGTTCGCCGATCCCAAGCCTGCGCGACATCCAGGCCGCCGACTTCGCCCATCTGACCCGCCGCTACGGCATCGAGGTCATTGCCGAAAAGTGTGAGAACGAGCGCCAGATCGTCGACATCCTCGAGCTCGACATCTCCATGGGCCAAGGCCATTTGTTCGGCGAGCCGCGCGCCATCAAGGAGCAGGTGCTGGCTGAGACCGATCCGCCCGCCGACTTCGTCCGCTCGACCCTGCTGTCGGCGGAGAAGAGGCGTCGGTACGCGTAAATCCCTCACCGCTCATCCCGGCGAATGCCGGGATCCAGATTCACACGCGGCGTTCGCCGTTCAGACTCTGTCGGTGGGAAACCGCCAGACATCCCATTTGCATCTGGATCCCGGCATTCGCCGGGATGAGCGGTGGTGGGGTGCGGGTTTAGAACCAGGTCCTGAGGCCGACGACCACCCGCAGGTCTTCCCCCTCCCCCGCGAGATCGGCCGTCTCACCGAACCTACGGGTCCATTCGACACCGGCATAGGGCGCGAACTCGCGCCGGATCTCGTAGCGCAGGCGCAGACCCAGCTCGAGCGACGACAGGCCCGAACCCACCTCGATATCCGGCGCGTCAGACGCCGCCAGCGTCACCTCGGCGCGCGGCTGCAGGATCCATTTCTGCGTGAGCCTCTGGTCGTACTCGGCCTCGATCCGGGCCGAGAGATCGCCTTCGGTCGAGAGGAAGGCGGCGGCGTCGATCTCGAACCAGTGCGGGGCGAGACCCTGAACGCCCAGCACAAGGTCGGTCGTGTCCTTCAGATCGGGCCGGAAGGTCTGGCGGACACCGGCCTGCAGGTCCCAGAAGGGCCGGACGGCGCGGCTGTAGAGGGCCTGAACCTCGGCCTCCTCGAGTTCCGAGCCGCCCTCCCCCTCCGACTTCCACCAGAAGCGGTTGATGTCGCCGCCGCTCCAGCCCTGGACGTCCCAGAGCCAGGTGGTGTCGCCGTCGCCTAACCCCGCTTCCAGCCGGTCGACGACCACGCCGGTCGTTCGCACGTCCCCGTTCTCGGCCAGCATGGCCTCGCGCGCGGCGGCCATGGCGGTCGGGTCGAAATAGCGATCGGCGGCGTGGGCCGGCCCGCTCAGGGCGGCGGCGGGCGTCGGCTGGCGCGGCGGCCGCCCGGCGTCGTCGGCGCTGCTCGGGATTTCCGGCGGCCTCATGGTCATCCCGGGCATGCTCATGCCGCTCATGTCGTGCCCGGCGTGGGGATCGGCTGTTGGCTTTGCGGGGGTCTGGGCAGGCGGTGTCTGGGCGGGCGGTGTCTGGGCGGGCGCCATCGTCATCCCGCTCATGTCGTGGCCCGCATGGGGATCGGCGGTCTGGGCGAGCACGGGCGTCGCGACGGCCAGCGGCAGAAGCATCGGAAGCAGAGCGGCGCGCATCAGCCCTCTGCCTCGAGCGGCCGCACAGTGACGACGTTGAACATCCCCGCATGCATGTGCATCAGCAGGTGGCAGTGGAAGGCCCAGTCGCCGGGCGCGTCGGCGGTCAGGTCGAAGGTCACCTTCGAGCCCGGCGCGACATTGACCGTGTGCTTCAGCGGCTGACGCCCGCGCGGCCCGCCGGTGACCAGTTCGAAGAAATGGCCGTGCAGATGGATCGGGTGGGACATCATGGTGTCGTTGACCAGCGTCACCCGCACCCGCTCGTTGCGCTCGAACCGGATCGGCTCGACCAGCTCGGAGAATTTCCGCCCGTCAAAGCCCCACATGAACCGTTCCATGTTGCCGGTCAGGTGGATCTCCAGCGACCGCGACGGCGCCCTCTGGTCGCGGTTGGCGGTCAGGGCGACGAGGTCGGTATAGACCAGCACCCGGTGATCGACGTCCTGCAGCCCCAGCGGCCGCTCGCCCAACCGGTCGACCGGATCAGGCGCGATCATGTCCACCCCGACGCCGACCGCCATCTCCGCGGGCGCATTTTCCGGGTCGCGCATGGCGCCCGGTGAATGGTTCATCGCCCCGTGATCCATCCCGGCCATTCCCGAGTGATCCATGGCGCCCATGCCGCCCATCCCCATGTCGCGCATGGTCAGGTTGGGGACCGGCCTCAGCGGCGGCGCCTCGGCCCGCATCCCGGCGCGGGGGGCCAGGGTCGCGACCGCCATCCCCGACCGGTCGATGGCCTCGGCGACGAGCGCGAAAGCGCGGTCCTCCGTCGGGCGGACGACGACGTCATAGGTCTCGGCGACCGAGAGCTGGAACTCGTCGGTCTCGACCGGACGCACGTCGCAACCATCGGCCGCGACCACCGTCATCGGCAGGCCGGGAATGCGGAAGTTGAAGATCGACATGGCCGAGGCGTTGATGATCCTCAAGCGAACGCGCTCCCCGGCGCGGAACAGGCCGGTCCAGTTCTGATCGGTCGCATGGCCGTTGATCAGATAGCTGTAGGTCGTGCCGTTGACGTCGAGGATGTCGCGCGGGTCCATCCGCATCGCGCCCCACCGGCGCCGTTCCTCAAGGCTCATCCGGTCCGACCCGTCGATCAGCCCGGCCAGGGTCGTGCGCTGGTGGTTGAAATAGCCGGGGGACTTCTTCAGCCGGTCGAGAATCTGGTGCGGATGCAGGGCGCTCCAGTCCGACAGGACCAGCACATGCTCGCGGTCGTACTCGACCGGATCGGGCGTCAAGGGGTCGATGATCAGCGGGCCATAGAGGCCGATCGCCTCCTGCATGTTGGAGTGGCTGTGATACCAGTAGGTCCCGTGCTGGCGGACCAGGAACTCGTAGACGAAGGTCTCGCGCGGCCGGATGCCGGGGAAGCTGATGCCCGGCACCCCGTCCATCTGGAACGGCAGCAGCAGGCCGTGCCAGTGGATGGACGTGTCCTCGTCCAGGGTGTTGGTCACCGACAGCCGCGCCGTCTGGCCTTCGCGCAGCCGGATCAGCGGTCCGGGCAGGCTGCCGTTGACGGTCACCGCATGGGCCGTCTTGCCGCCTGCGGTAAACATCTGATGGCCGATGCTGAGGGCGACCTCGGGACCGTTCAAGGGCTCGGCCAGCGATCCCGGCGACACCGTCCGCGCCCAGGCCGGGGTCAGTCCCTGCAGCATCGCCAGACCGCCGCCGAGCGCACCGCCCCTCAGAAGCGCCCGCCGATCCAGTCCTGTCGAAGCCGTCAAACCCAAGTCCTCATTCCCGTCGCCCCGCATCGGATCCGACATCGGATCGGACCAGGCGTGTCTTTCACAGTTGGCCATTCGACGCACGTCACGGACGGTCACCGACGCATTTGTTGCACCCCTTTGTTGCGCCCTTTGTTGCGCGATGGGGGGCCGCGAGCTAGCTAGCCCCTCGACGTCGAGGGAGTACGACCAATGCGTATCGCCATGATCGGCACCGGCTATGTCGGGCTGGTGTCCGGAGCCTGTTTCGCCGACTTCGGTCATACCGTTACATGCATCGACAAGGACGCGGGCAAGATCGAGCGCCTGCATCAGGGGATCATGCCGATCTTCGAGCCCGGGCTGGACCGTCTGGTCGAGACCAATGTCGCCGGCGGACGGCTGTCCTTCGCCGTGGACGGGGCTGAAGCCATCAAGGCCGCCGATGCCGTTTTCATCGCCGTGGGCACCCCCTCGCGGCGCGGCGACGGCCATGCCGACCTCAGCTTCGTCTATGCGGTCGCCCGGGAAGTCGCCGAGCTGATGGACGGCTTCACCGTGGTCGTGACCAAGTCGACCGTACCGGTCGGCACCGGCGACGAGATCGAGCGCATCATCCGCGAGATTCGCCCGGACGCCGACTTCGCCGTCGTCTCCAACCCCGAGTTCCTACGCGAAGGCGCCGCCATCGACGACTTCAAACGCCCCGACCGCGTCGTGGTCGGCGTCGAGGACGACCGCGCCCGCGCCGTCATGGCCGAGATCTATCGCCCGCTGAACCTCAACGAGAGCCCGCTGCTGTACGTCGGCCGCCGCACCTCGGAACTGATCAAATACGCCGCCAACGCCTTCCTGGCGCTGAAGATCACCTTCATCAACGAGATGGCAGACCTGTGCGAGGCCGTGGACGCCAACGTCCAGCAGGTCGCGCGCGGCATCGGTCTGGACAATAGGATCGGCTCGAAATTCCTGCACGCCGGCCCCGGCTACGGCGGCTCCTGCTTCCCCAAGGACACCCTGGCCCTGGTCCGCACGGCCAGCGACGCCGGCACGCCCGTGCGGCTGGTCGAGACCACGGTCGCCGTCAACGACGCCCGCAAGAAGGCCATGGCCGGGCGCGTCGAGAAGGCGCTGGATGGGGAGCTCAAGAACAAGACCATCGCGGTCCTGGGCCTGACCTTCAAACCGAACACCGACGACATGCGCGACGCGCCGTCTCTGGACGTGATCCCCGCCCTGATCGCCGCCGGCGCCACGGTTCAGGCCTTCGATCCCGAGGGGATGCATGAGGCCGGCAAGATGCTGACCGGCGTCGACTTCAAGGAAGATCCCTACGCCGCCATCACCGGCGCCGACGTTGTGGTCATCCTGACCGAGTGGGACCAGTTCCGGGCCCTCGACCTCGACAAGGTCAAGCTGCTGCTCAAGACGCCGATCGTCGTCGATCTGCGCAACGTCTACCGCCCCGACGACATGCGCGCCCGCGGCTTCAAATACACCTCGATCGGCCGGGCCTGAGCCCAGCTCCTCACCGGCCTGTCGCAGGCCGGTGAGGGATAGCGAGCCTTACTGGGCGGCCGGCTTCGGCATGGCCGAGCGGAACTCCACGTTCGAATTGGCGATCAGCCAGACCAGCGCCGTCCAGGCGGCGACGTTCTGGTTCAGCTGGGCCGGGTCGATCTTGTCCAGCGTATCGTTCGCCGTGTGGTGCAGGTCGAAGTAGCGGGTCCCATCCTGCTTGAGGCCGAACACCGGCACGCCCGCCTCGGCCAGTGGCCCGACGTCCGCACCGCCCTCGGTCTCGGGCCGGGCCGAGGTCAGGACGCCGATCGGATAGAGGACGCGCGTGACGATGCGCTGGAACGCCGTCCCTTGCGCGCCCGGCGGCAGGGCGAAGGCATAGACGCGGTCTGCGCCGAAGTCGCTCTCGCCCGCGATGATGTGGTCGGCGACCTTGCCGCCCTGCTCCCGCGCATAGGCGCCGCCGCCGTTGCCGGTATTGGTCGGCTGGGCCACCTCTTCCGACCCGTACAGGATCACGCGGATGGTGCGTTCAGGCCTCTGGCCGCTCTCGGCGATCGCCTTGGCCGCCGCGATGGTGATGGCCCCGCCCGCGCCGTCGTCGATGGCGCCGGTGCCCAGATCCCAGCTGTCCATGTGCGAACCCAGGACGATGACCTCATTCGGACGCGTCCGGCCCGGGATGTCGGCGATCACGTTCTGGGAGTGGGTCTCATAGACATGGGCGGTCGAGGACAGCCGCACCCGCACCGTCTGGCCGAGGTCCATCAGCCGGGCGATCTGGTCGGCGTCGGGCGCGGAGACAGCGAAACCCGGAATGGCTACCTTGCCGTCGACATAGCGGGTCGTGCCCGTGTGCGGCAGGCGGTTCTCGTCGGAGCCGACCGAGCGGATCAGAAAGGCCGCGGCCCCCTTCTTCGCCGCCACATCGGGACCGGCGCCGCGGATGCGCGTCTGCGGGCCATAGCCCGAACCGTCCTGCATGGCGTGCATCTGGCCCACGTCGACGAGGGCGATCTTGCCGGCCAGCGAGCCGTCCGGAACGGCCTGCAGGGCTTCCAGGCTGGTGAAGCGCACCACCTCGGCCTCGATCCCGCCTTCAGGCGTGGCGGGCGAATGGCCGAGCGCGGCCACGGCCAGGGGCTGCGGATTGTCGCCGAGGATCGAGCCGCTGTCCTGACCCCGTTCCCAGCCGACCAGCGGGAACTCCTGGATGTGCACGTTCTGGAAGCCGAGGCCCTTCAGATAGTCGGCGGCCCAGGCGGCGGCGGCCTGTTCCGAATGCGAGCCCGCCGGGCGCGGACCGAAGCGGGTCGTGAGCTGGGTGACGTAGTCGAGGGCGACGTTGGAAGTCATCGCCTTGTCGCGCAGCAGCTCGGCCTGACGGATGGTCGCCTCGTCCTGTGCGGAGGCCGCGAACGGAGCGGCGGCGAAGGCGAGCGCAAGGGCGCTGGCGGCGAGCAGACGGCGGGACATGGAACGACTCCGGACAAACGGGAAGCGTGACCCTAACGGCTCCGCCGCATCCGGCAAGGCGTCTGCGTCAGCCCCAGGGTCAACCGTTGTCAGCAGCCTGTGCAAACAGGTCGGCCAGGTCCGCATCGACCTGATCGGGCGCGGTCAGCTCGACCACGGCCGACAGCCGCTCCGACCAGCTTTCCTTCTTCACCGATGGAGACAGCCGCGGAGAGACGGCGGGCTCGAGTTTGACACCCAGCAGCAGCCCGCCGGTCTTCAGCGGACGCGCCGCCGCGAACTGCACCGCGCGCGAGAAGGAGGTGAAGCTCTTCCTCTGACCCGAGATGACGCCGTCCAGCCTACCCGCCACAGCCTCCACCGCCTCCAGCACCGCCAGAGAGCCGGGCTCTTTCCACAGGGCGGCGCGCAGGTCGGGCTCGTCCCAGCCCATGCCGGCGCCTTCGGTCTTCAGACTGTCGAGGATGAAGGCGGCGCTGTTCTGGCCGACGCCGTGCTCGGCCTTCAGCCAGGTCATCCGGGCGCGTGGTTTGGTCTCGGGGCAGGTCTTCATGATCTCGAGCCACTCGGACATGGGCTTGCCGGTGTTCTTCTCGAAATTGGCCTGGACGGTGGCGAACCACTTCTGCTGGCGTTCGGTCAGGACGAGGGTGGTCAGGACGGGGGCCATGGCTCAGGCCTTTCCGTCGCTGATGAAGGCGCCGGCCAGCCAGCTGACGATGCCGGTGATGATCGCCGCCCCGATACCCGCGGCCAGGCCGTCGACGACGAAGCCGCCCAGCAGCACCGCCACCAGTCCGATCATCGCCGCGTTCACCACCAGGAGGAACAGGCCCAGGGTGATGACGGTGATCGGGAAGGTCAGAACCGTCAGGATCGGCCGCACGATGGCGTTGACGATCCCCAGCAGGATGGCCGCCAGCAGCAGGGTCCCGGTATCGGTGAAACTGACCCCCGGCACGATCCGCGAGGCCAGCCAGAGGCCAAGGGCGGTGACGAGGAACTGGGCGATGAAACGCAGCATGGAGGGCGCCTGTCTGTGGTGGTTCCGACACTCTGCCATCGATCCTGTGCGGCGTCTTCACCGGCGCTGGAACCGCGACCGTCCACGTGCACTATGGGTGCGAACCCTCTCTCCCCGCAAAGGACACTCCCATGACCGATCAGCGCATCAATGGCGGCCTCTCGAACCTCGGCGGCAAGCTGCAGGAAGGTCTGGGCAAGCTGACCGGCGACACCAGGCTTCAGCTCGACGGCAAGCTGGATCAGGTGAAAGGCAAATACCTCGACGGCTACGGCAAGGTCATCGACGGCCTCGACGGCTTCGTGGCCAAGGCCCCGACTGATCTGCAGGAGCCGGCCCGCGTCGGCCTCGACTTCGCGCGCAAGAAGCCCTTCCTGACCACGGCCATCGTCGCGGGCCTCGGCCTGCTGCTGGCCGGCGCGGGCCGCCGCCGCCGCTGAGTTCGGCACTGACTGTATGAGAAAGGCCCGGACGGCGACGTCCGGGCCTTTTGCGTTTCAGGACGCCGTCCTGGGCAGGATGGCCGCGATCCGTTCGGCGCCGGTCAGGATCTCCTGATGCGGCGGCCCGCCTTCGCCGCCCGGGCCGCCGGGACCGAAGCCGCCCGGCGGCGGACCCCGCATTCCGCCCGGAGGGGGACCGTTCATGCCGCCCGGAGGCGGTCCCATCATCCCCGGCGGCGGTCCACCCGGACCACCGGGCCCGAAGCCCAACTCCTGAGACCGCGCGGTCCGGCCGACGCCGAGGGTCACGGTCATCGCATAGTGGTCGGCCTGTTCGCTGATGGCGCCGAAGGTCGACCAGCCCTGCCCCTGGGCGATGCCGTCGGTGCGGTTCAGGGTGTCGCGCGTCTGGCCCTCGCGCACATAGCCGGGGGCATGGGCGTAGAGCCATTCGCTCAGGGCGTCGGGGAAGAAGAGCTGGCAGGTCAGGACATTGGTCGTGCCCTCTTTGTCGAGGAACACCTTCACATGCACATGGGGCGTGCGGCCCTGATACCAACCCGGATAGACGGTCAGGAAGTGGGCTGTGCCGTCCACCCCCGTCGGCTGATGCCCACGCAGGAAGGTCTCGCCCTCGGTCGTGCCGGTCGGCCCCTGCCCTTCATAGCCGGAGTAGACGCCTAGCGCGTCGCAGTGCCAGATGTCGACGCGGGCGTCCTTGATCGGCGCACAGGTCGCCCCCTCGAGAACCTTGATGGCGATGCGGAGAGGCAGGCCCTTGCGGCCCTCGGTGATGTCCGCCCGCTCCAGCTTCGGATCGAACCAGTAGGGCCCCTGGGTCGCCTGGGGCGTGATCAGGCAGACTTCGCCGGCCGCGGTGGCGCCGGTGGTCGTCGTCCTCGCGCTGGCGGGCCCGGCCACGGCCGCGAAACCTCCGAACAGGCCGGCGGTCAGGGCGTGACGGCGGGACAGGGCGATGTTGATCTTGGTGTCTTCCGGCAAGGCGGCTCTCTCTTCAGTCTGAACCCGAGCCTTAAAGACCCTGCGAGCCGCGCGTGTTTCAGCGCTGCAACGCCTGAGACAAACGAAGAAAAAGGCCCCGGCGTTTCCACCGGGGCCTCCCACTTTCAGCCTGTGACGGTCGCTAGACCGCCTGTTCCTCGTTGGCGGCTTCCTTGACCGCTTCGCCGCTCGCCGAGGCGATGTCGAAGGCGATCTTGCCGTCCTTGAGCAGAACCTTGACGTGGCCGCCGCGGGTGAGGCGTCCGAACAGGATGTCGTCGGCCAGCGGCTTCTTGATGTTCTCCTGAATGACCCGGCCCAGGGGGCGCGCGCCGTACAGTTCGTCGAAGCCGTTCTTGGCCAGCCAGTCGGCAGCGTCGTCCGACAGTTCGATGGTGATGTTGCGATCCGCCAGCTGGGCTTCCAGCTGCAGGACGAACTTGGTCACCACCTGACGGATGGTCTCGGGCTGCAGCGGCTTGAAGCTGACGATGGCGTCCAGACGGTTGCGGAACTCCGGCGCGAACAGGCGCTGGATGGCCTTGTCGTCCTCGCCCTCGACCTTGCCGCGGCCGAAGCCGATCGAGGCCCGGGCATTGTCGGCGGCACCCGCATTGGTGGTCATGATCAGGACCACGTTGCGGAAGTCGACCTTCTTGCCGATGGCGTCGGTCAGCATCCCGTTGTCCATCACCTGCAGCAGGATGTTGTAGACGTCGGGGTGGGCCTTCTCGATCTCGTCCAGCAGGACCACGGCGTGCGGGTGCTGGTCGACGGCGTCGGTCAGCAGGCCGCCCTGGTCATGGCCGACATAGCCCGGAGGCGCGCCGATCAGACGCGAGACGGTGTGCCGCTCCATGTACTCCGACATGTCGAAGCGCAGCATCTCGATGCCGAGCGTGGAGGCCAGCTGCTTGGCGACCTCGGTCTTGCCCACGCCGGTCGGGCCGGCGAACAGGAAGGAGCCGATGGGCTTCTGCGGATCGCGCAGCCCCGCCCGGGCCAGCTTCATGGCCGAGGAGACCTGTTCGATCGCCGCGTCCTGGCCGAAGACGGCGCGGTTCAGGTCGGTCTGCAGTTCGCGCAGGCCTTCGACGTCGGACTTGGAGACCGACTTCGGCGGGATGCGGGCCATCTTGGCGATGACGGCCTCGACCTCCTTCTGACCGATGACCTTCTTCCGCTTGGACTCGGCCAGCAGCATCTGCGAGGCGCCGGCCTCGTCGATGACGTCGATCGCCTTGTCCGGCAGTTTGCGGTCCGTCATGTAGCGGGCCGACAGCTCGACCGCCGAGCGGATGGCCGCCTCGGTATAGCGCAGCTTGTGGTGGCTCTCGTACGAGGCCTTGAGGCCGCGCAGGATCTTGATCGAGTCCTCGACCGTCGGCTCGTTGACGTCGATCTTCTGGAAGCGCCGGACCAGGGCCCGGTCCTTCTCGAAATGCTGGCGGTATTCCTTGTAGGTCGTCGAACCCATGCAGCGCAGGCTGCCCGAAGCCAGAGCGGGCTTCAGCAGGTTGGACGCATCCATCGCCCCGCCCGAGGTCGCGCCGGCGCCGATCACCGTGTGGATCTCGTCGATGAACAGGATGGCGTTCTCGTGGTTCTCGAGTTCCTTGACGACCTGCTTCAGCCGCTCCTCGAAGTCGCCGCGATAGCGCGTCCCGGCCAGAAGAGCGCCCATGTCCAGGCTGTAGATGGTCGCGCCTTCCAGCACGGCCGGGACCTCGTGGTTGACGATCTTGCGGGCCAGACCTTCGGCGATGGCGGTCTTGCCGACGCCGGGCTCGCCGACCAGCAGCGGGTTGTTCTTGGTGCGCCGGCACAGGATCTGGATGGCGCGCTCGACCTCGGCGTGACGGCCGATCAGGGGGTCGATCTTGCCCTTCTTCGACTTCTCGTTGAGGTCGACGCAATAGGCTTCCAGCGCCTCGCCGCCCTGTTTGACGGCGGCGGCGTCCTCGGCCTCCTCAGGCGAGGAGCCCTTGGCGGGGCGGGCCTCGGCGGACCCGGCCTTCTTGGCGATGCCGTGGGCGATGAAGTTGACCGCATCGTACCGCGTCATGTCCTGCTCCTGCAGGAAGTAGGCGGCGTGGCTTTCGCGCTCGGAGAAGATAGCGACCAGGACGTTGGCGCCGGTCACTTCTTCGCGGCCCGAAGACTGGACGTGGATCACCGCGCGCTGAATCACCCGCTGGAAGCCGGCGGTCGGCTTGGCGTCGTCGCCGTCCGAGGTGGCGAGCGCCGCCAGGTCGGTGTCGACATAGAGCGTCAAGGCGGTCTTGAGATTCTTGAGATCGACGTTGCAGGCGGTCATCACCGCCGTGGCGTCGGGGTCGTCGATCAACGCCAGCAGGAGGTGCTCGAGCGTCGCGTACTCATGACGGCGCTCGTTGGCGTAAACCAGGGCACGTTGCAGCGTGTCTTCGAGAGGACGTGAAAATGAGGGCATGGGGAGATCCTCTCAGTCTTTTTCCATCGTGCATTGCAGCGGATGCTGGTGACGGCGCGCCGTCTCGACCACCTGGGCGACCTTGGTTTCGGCCACTTCGTAGGTGAAGACGCCGCACACCCCGACGCCATGCTGGTGCACATGCAGCATGATGCGGGTCGCGTCTTCGCGGCTCTTCTGAAAGAACCGCTCCAGCACATAGACGACGAATTCCATGGGCGTGTAGTCGTCGTTCAGGATCAGCACCCGATACAGCGAGGGCTTCTGAAGCTTGGGCTTTGTTTCGGTGATCGTGGTGGCGCCGAGGCCTCCACCCTGTTGATCACCTGGCCTTTGTGACGGCATTCGCATTCCGGAGTTTCGGGGAGTCGAAACACTAGATAGGCAGTGTTCGACGGTTTTTAAGCCTCGTCCAGTCACGGGTTTCGTGAACGCCGTTCACGCCCGTCAAACGGTCGCCGCACACGCCGTAAATTCCAGCGTCAAAGCAAGGCGACCCCAAAATAGCTTGACACCTTACATGCGTCAGATATTTCTTACACATGAAAGGACGGATGCATTATGACCCCCGGTGATCGTTTGCTGACCGTCCTGTCAGCCTTGGACAATCCGCACCGGCTGCGGGTGCTCGCCGCCTTGCAGGCCGGGGGTCGCAACTACGTCAGCCGGCTGGCGCGGGAGATCGGCATCAGCCGCCCCCTGCTGCATCTGCATCTGAACAAGCTGGAAGAAGCCGGCCTCGTGACGAGCCACCTCGAACTCTCGCAGGAGGGCAAGGCGCTCAACTACTTCGAGATCGCCCCCTTCCACCTGGAAGTCACACCCCGGTCCATCGTGGACGCTGCCGCCTCCCTGACGGCCAAGACTGAAAAATAGGAGACCGCCCGTGTCGGAAGATAT
Organism: Brevundimonas goettingensis; assembly: GCF_017487405.1. Taxonomy (NCBI): domain Bacteria; kingdom Pseudomonadati; phylum Pseudomonadota; class Alphaproteobacteria; order Caulobacterales; family Caulobacteraceae; genus Brevundimonas; species Brevundimonas goettingensis. The sequence goes on from NZ_CP062222.1 coordinate 1,978,411, forward strand.
CTACCTCCTGACGCTCTGCCTGCCGCTCGGCACCATCCTGCTGGTGTTTGGCATGCGTTATCTCGCCGCGATCCGTCAGGCGAAGGCGAAGACGGATCAGGACGAGGCCTACAGAGCCCTCGCCGAAAGCACGCGCGCCGCCCTGACCGCCATGCAGGCGCGGCTCGACGGCATCGAGAAGATCCTCAAGGACGTCGAATAGTGACCGAGGCCGCTATCGCGCCTGGCCCCCTGGCCCGTCCCGAAGACGCTCCCCTTCCCCTCTGGCGGCTGTACGGACTGCGCGCCGGCTATCTGCTGCTGGCCGTGGGTCTGGGCGTTCAGGTCTGGCCCGGGATCCTCGCGGACCACTCGGACTGGGAACTGATGGAAGGCGTGGTCCAGTGCATGCTGGGCGCGATCGGCCTGCTGGCGCTGCTCGGCCTGCGCTACCCCGTCCGCATGCTGCCGCTGCTGTTCTTCGAGATGCTTTGGAAGGCGCTCTGGCTGGGCTTCGTCGCCGCGCCCCGCCTGATGGCGGGACAGATGGACGACGGCGCCTGGTCCACCCTGTCGGCCTGCCTTCTGGTCGTCGTCTTCCCCATCGTGACGCCCTGGCGCCGGGTCGCTTCCCTCTTCATCACGGCGCGCGGCGACCGCTGGCGCTGAGCCAGACGCCGCGCCCTTTCCGATCCGGACCGTTTCATGCCCTTCGACATCCGCAGCCGCCCGCTCGCCTATGCCCGCCTCGCCGGCGCCATCTATCTCGTCGTCATCGTGGCGGGGGCCCTCGCCGAGGGCATCGTCATGAACACCGTGACGGTTCCGGGCGACGACGCGGGGACGATCCGCGCGATTCTCGCCCACTCCTCGCTCTGGACCTGGGGTCTGGCGGCGAACCTCGTCATCCCCCTGATCGCGGTGGTCCAGCTCTGGATCGAATACATGCTGCTCCGGCCGGCCGGACGCGGGCTGGCCCTGCTGTTCCTGCTGCTCAACCTCGCCTCCCTGGCGGTGGAGGCGGTCAGCAAGATGTTCCAGCTGATGGTCGTGCCGCTCGCCTCGGGCGGCGCCGGCGGGGCGCTCTCCGAGGCCATGGCGACCTTCGCCCTGACGGCCCACGGCGTGGCGTTCAACATCGCGCTGATCTTCTTCGGCGCGGCCTGTCTCGTCAGCGGGACGCTGATCTGGCGCTCAGGCTATCTGCCGCGGTTCATCGGCGTACTGATGCAGATCGCCGGCCTCTGCTATCTCGTCGCCTCGTTCTCCGAACTGCTGGCGCCGTCGTTCGCCCGCATGATAAGCCCGGCCATCCTGCTTCCCGTGCTGGTGGGCGAGACGAGCTTCTGCCTGTGGCTGCTGATCCGGGGCGTGAACGTCCGCAAATGGAACGAGCGTCAGGACTCGATCGCACGAGGCCAGCCCTGACGGCGGGCGGAGTCGCGTTCAGGTCGAGCCCAGAGCCGGCCATGACCAAAGATTCACGGGACTCCGGCGTTCCGTGGACACATCGTGAGCTTGGCCGTGATGTTCGGCAACGGAGACGAACCGATGACGATTCCCGCGCTCTTCCTCGCTCTGGTATTGGCTGTGCCGGGTCAGGGAACGGCCCCGTCCGCCGCCGTCACGGTCCCGGCCGAACCTGCCCTGAGCGCCGCCATCGGGGATCGGGACGCCGTTCTGTTTCGCGTCATGTCCGACGACTGCGACCCGGCGGCCCTGAGCGATCTGGTGACCGAGGACCTCGAATTCTATCACGACCGCGGCGGGCTGATGGCGGGGCGCACGGCCTTCGTCGCCGACTACGCCAGGGGTTGCGAAGCGAAGAAGGCGCCCGACGCCTTCCGCTCGCGGCGTGAACTCGTCCCCGGCTCGATGCGGGTCTACGCCATTCCCGGGTCGGGCGCCGTCGAGGAGGGAACCCATCTCTTCTACGAACGCCAGGGCGACGGGCCCGAGAAACTGGTCGGCCGGGCCCGGTTCTCGATGTTCTGGAAGCTGGACGCCGACGGCCAGTGGCGACTGGCGCGCGCCTTCAGCATCGATCATGCGGCGGCGTCGGCGCCCCCGTCGGCAAACTGAACAAACAAAAGGGCCCGGCGCTTTCGCGCCGGACCCTTCTGGTACTCGGAACTGGTACGCTACTGCAGTGTCAGGTCGCTGATTAGCGAGCGGCCTGGAACTTTTCGACCGAGGCGGTGACGCGCTCGTTGATCGGCTTGAAGCTGTCCTTGACCGACGAGGTCAGGGTCTCGGTCATCTTGGTCATTTCGGCCATGTAGACCTCCATGGCCGACTTGGTGAAGCTGGTCTGCAGCTCGATCAGTTCCTGAACCGAACGGGCCTTCGACATCGACTGGGCGGCGGCGACGCCGGTTTCCCAGCTCGACTTGCCGTAGGACAGGGCCTGGGCCGACAGGGCCTCGGCGCCCTTCTGGGCGGCGGTGGTCGAGGCGACCACGGCGTCGAGGTTCAGCTTGGACTGGGCGCCCAGTTCGGACAGCGAGGCGGTGGTCTTTTCCAGACCGTCCTTGAACGCCTGGGCGCCGGCGGCCTGGACCTTCTCGGTCTGGGCCTTGGTGTTGGCGGCGGTTTGTTCGACGGTCTTTTTGACGGCTTCGGCGGTGTCGGCCATGTGAAGTCTCCTGAACCCGGTGATCGAGCCCTGTTCGTTTCGACGGACCCGTAATGATTTCCCTCACGACGGATTTCTCCCTCGCGACACGGCTCATATGGTGCATGTGCGAACACGGGTCAAGGTTTTTTGTGCAGTGCACAATATGATCGACGATAAACTGTCAGGCGACGGAAACGGCTCAGCTTTCGCTTTTCGGGCGAACCGTTCAAATCTCCGTTGAGACCTCGTTAACCACCGTGAAACCCGAAACTCGCATGCTAGGCTCTCACCCATTGCGCCGGGGGGCCGCCCGACATTCGCGTTGCGTCCCTGGCCACAGGGACGTCACAGTTACGAGGCTATTCGGTTGCCGATGACCGCTTTCTTCCGCCGTATCGCCGTCGGCGTCATGGCCGTTCTGGCGGTGACAGCCGTCTCGGTTTCGCCCCTGTCGCCGATCTCGTCGATGGTCGAGGCCCAGTCGTCCGACAACGCCCGCTACGCCGCCATCGTCGTCGACGCCCAGACGGGCGAGGTCCTGTTCGCGCGCCGTGCCGACGACCCGCGCTATCCGGCCTCGGTCACCAAGATGATGACCCTGTACCTGACGTTCGAGGCGCTTCAGGCCGGACGCGTCAAGCTGGACGATATCGTCACCGTCTCCCCTCTCGCCGCCTCCCAGCCGCCGTCCAAGCTGGGCCTCGCCGCCGGCCAGACCATCCGCTTCGACGACGCCATGCGCGCCACAACCGTCCGATCCTGCAACGACATGGCCATGGTCCTGGCCGAGCACGTCGGCGGGTCCCAGGCCCGGTTCGCGGCCATGGCGACGCTCAAGGCCCGCCAGCTGGGCATGACCCAGACAAACTACGTCAATCCGAACGGCCTGCCCGACAGCCGCCAGGTCACCTCGGCCCGCGACCTGGCCATCCTGGCCCGCGCCATCATGCGCGACTATCCCCAGTATTACAGCTATTTCGGCCTGCATGACTGGGCCTTCCAGGGCCGCGACTACCGCAACACCAACGGCCTGCTGCTGGGCGGCAACGGCTATGACGGCATCAAGACCGGCTTCACCAACGCCTCGGGCTATAACCTCGCCGCCTCGGCGGTGCGCAACCATCGCCGGATCATCGTCATCGTCATGGGCGGACGGTCCAGCGCCACCCGCAACGCCCATGTCGCCGAGCTGATGAACACCGGCTTCGAGGTCGAGAACCGCCGCGCCCAGGGCGAGACCATCCAGGTCGCCCAGACCTTCTTCGAACAACGCGGCTTCGGCGTCGACGGCAGGGGCCTGTCCGACGGGGCCGGCGCCATCGCCTATGCCTCGCTGAACGGCGAGCGCGGCTCTCCGGCGCGTGACGACGAGGACGGCGAAGGTTCGACCGCCGTCGCCTATACCGCCGCGCCGCGTCAGCCCGCCCCCGTGTCCTCGCCCATCCATGTCGCCGGATCGGAAGTAACCGCCTCGAACACCGCCCGCAGCTACGCCGCCGTCGCCAACGCCCCGCCGCCGGTTCCGACGCCCGCGCCCCGGCCCGAGAACCGGGCCGTCGCCAACGATCCCGCCAACCTGACCGCCTCCCTGAATGGCGGCGTCGCAGCACCCCGTACGACGACCCCGGCCCGCACCCCGCCCGCCGCCACGCGTCCGGCCGCCCCGGCGCGTCCGCCCGCAGGCCGCTGGGCCGTTCAGGTCGGCGCCTTCCGCAGCGAGTCCGTCGCCCGCGACTGGCTGACCGAGGTCAACCGCCGCTTCCGGGCGCAGTTCACGGACGCCGAGCGCGCGGTGCAGTCGAACGACGGCTGGTTCCGTTCGCGCTTCACCGGCATGACCCAAGCCAAGGCCGAGGACGCCTGCGAAGCCCTCGCCGCCCGCCGCGTGACCTGTTCGGTGATCCGCCCGGGGGCTTGAGCGCCCCTACCGCTCACCACTTCCACCGCTCATCCCGGCGAATGCCGGGATTCAGATGCAAATCGGTGACTGAAGTTTCGCGAGGGCCGCGTCCTTGCAGCATGCGCCTTATCTGGATCTGGATCCCGGCATTCGCCGGGATGAGCGGTGATGGGGTTTACCGCCTCAGCAGCCTGTCCCGCGCGGAATTGACCCGCGCGGCCAATCCTTCGGTGCCGCCCTGATCGGGATGGGCGCGGCCCATCAGCCGGCGCCAGGCTTCGTTGATCTCAACCTTTGTCGCGGTCGGCCCAACCCCGAGGATCGACCGCGCCTCAGCCTCCGACAGGGCTTCCGGCCTCGCGGCCTTCGGCGCCGCCCTCTGCAGGTTGGCGCGGATGCGTGACGAGAAGATCAGATAGAGACCGGCCCCGACCATCCCGGCCGTCGCCAGCCACGCCCCGTGCGAACCCGCCAGCACCGCCCCGGCCAGCAGCACCGCGCCGAGCACGGTCGCGGCGATACGCCACTGCCCTCTTCCCGGCTTCTCGGATTGTCGCCCCAGCCGGACCAGGGCCCAGACGGCGATCGCCGCCAGAGCCAGCCAGATCAGACCCATAAGGTTCGCTTAGGCCGCCGCGTCCAGCGCGGACAGGCTGTTCAGCGAGGCCTCATCCAGACCCATGGCCATCATCAGGTTGCGCATCTCCTGACGCGCGGCGACGTGGGCCAGGGACACCGCCACCGGGCGGACATCGTTGGACAGGTCCGCGACCGTCAGGCCGAAGGGGAAGAGTTCGCGATAGATGACCCGGTCGCGCAGGCCCGGCCCGACGCGGAAACCGACGCGCTTGGCCAGCTTGGCCATCCGCTCTTCCAGACGGCGGCGGTTGCGGGCCTCGGCGACGGCCAGACGGTTGGTCACCACCAGCCAGTCGATCGTGGCGTGGCGGCCTTCCTTGATGGCGCGCTGCTTGCGGGCCTCCCAGACGCTTTCGGAATAGATGGAGGGCTTGAGCAGCTCCAGCGTCACCGGATCGACCTGACCCAGCAGGTCGAAGTCGACGAAGCTGTCGTTCATCGGGGTGACGATCTGGTCGGCGCGGGCATGGGCGGCGCGCGACAGGGCGGTGTCGCCGCCGGGGGTGTCGATCAGGATGATGTCGACCTCGCCGCACTGGGCGTAGGCGGCCTCGAAGGTCGCCAGCTGGTCCTCATCCGAGGCGCGGGCCAGGGCCTTGCCGTCGCCCAGATCCGGCTCGGTCGGCATCGGCAGGACATGGCCGTTTGCGGCGGTCCAGGCGGCGCGGTTGGCGAAGAAATGCGACAGGGACCGCTGGCGCAGGTCCAGGTCGATGATCGCCACCTTATGGCCGGCGTGCAGCAGGCCCACGACGATATGGATGGCGAGGGTGGACTTGCCCGCCCCGCCCTTTTCATTGCCGACGACGACGACCTGAGGCTGCGCCATGTTGCGATGACCCGATGCTGGCGACGACTCACTCACGCGTCGTCAATGAAGGCCAGACTCGGGCGCCCGCCCCAGAACGTCAATGAAGGGTTAATGCGTAGCTGTGGACGAGGGCCTCAAGCCTGACGCGCACACCACGGGTCGTTGACCTGGGCCGCGCGGCAGATGGCGACGGCGGCGGCCGTGGGGGCCGCGACCTTCAGCCGCGTCAGGGCGCGCCCATTCACTGTGACCCGCTCGAACACCGGCGACAGGCCGTTCAGGGCATTGCGGGCGGCGCCGGCCTTGACCGTGGTCCAGGCGGACCGGGCGGCGGCCTCGCTGGAATAGGCGCCGAGCTGGATGGTGGTGCGTGCGGTAGCAGGCGCAGCGGACAGGCCGGAGCGCAGGCCGTCCGCCCGGGCGGGACGAGCGACCTCGGCGGCGCGGGTCGAGACCTGCTGGACGACAGCGCCCATCGCCGCCTGGGCCACGGCAGGGGCGGCGGCCTCGACGACAGCCGCGCTCTCCTGGCGAACCGCGTGGGTCAGGCCGTCGCGAGCGTCCCACAACTCATGCGGATCCATGACCTCGACACGCAGGCCGGAGCGCAGCCCGGATTCGGCGGCGGTTCCCGTCAGGGGTTTCGGCGCCTCGGCGGCCGATACAGGGGCCTCCGATCCATCCAGACGGATGTCGGCGACCTGCTGGGCAAGGTTCTCAAACCGGTGCGGGTCCCCCTCCACCATGCCGCAGGAAGCGGTCGTGAGACCGACCCCCGACAGGGCGAGCGAAACCAGGACTGGACGAAGCATTCTGCTGGGCGTCATAAGCGCAACCCTACAAAACAGGCTTTGAAACGCCGTTCACGAACACGCTTAAAGCGAAGGGTTAACGTCATAACCATCCCCGAAAACCCTGAGACCCTTCCAATCATCCGCACCGTCAGCGAACTGCGCGCGGTTGTGCGGGGCTGGAGACTGCAAGGTTTGAGTGTCGGTCTGGTTCCCACCATGGGCGCCCTGCACGCGGGGCACCTGACGCTGGTGGAAGAGGCCAAACGCCGCGCGGACCGGGTCGTGACCAGCGTCTTCGTCAACCCGACCCAGTTCGCCGCCCATGAGGATCTGGGCACCTATCCGCGTCAGGAGGCCCAGGACGCCGCGCTTCTGACGGCCGCCGGCGGCGCGGTGATGTTCGCCCCGACGGTCGCGGAGATGTATCCGGCCGGCTTCGTCACCTCGGTCGCCGTCGGAGACGCCGCCAGGGGCGGACCCTCACAGGGACTGGAAGGTGAGTTCCGCCCGGCCATGTTTGGCGGCGTCGCCGTGGTGGTCTCCAAACTGCTCAATCAGGTCCAGGCCGACGTCGCCGTCTTCGGCGAGAAGGACTGGCAACAGCTGATGGTGGTGCGCCGCATGGCCGCCGACCTCGACATCCCCACCGAGATCGTGGGCAGCCCCACCCTGCGCGACGACCACGGCCTGGCCCTGTCCTCGCGCAACGCCTATCTGTCCGAGGCCGAGCTGGCCGTGGCGCGCAAGCTGAACGTCATCCTGCGTCAGGCCGCCGATCAGGCCGCCGCCAAACGCCCCCTCGCCGCCGTCGAGCGCGACGCCTATGGGGCCATTCTCAAGGCGGGCTTCGACCGGGTCGACTATGTCGTGATCCGTCACGCCGATGACCTGACGCCCTTCGCGGAAGGCGTGGTGACCGGCCCCGCCCGCATTCTCGTCGCCGCCGCTATCGGACGGACGCGGCTGATCGACAATATGGCTGTTTAGGACGCCGCCGAGCGCTTCCCCACCACCGTCATCCTCGGGGTTGGGGATGAGGGATCAGTGAGCCCTCAGAACCACCGGGATCCGCACCTCGCGCACCGGGGCGTCGTCGCCGTCCTCGCCCTTGGCGGTCTGGTCCTCGGTCAGGACCACCGTCCCCGTCTGGGTCGCATCGACGGCATAGCTGAGCACCGCCTTGAACGGCACGGGGCCGGGTTGGGTCCAGTCCGTCTGGGCCTGGGCGGGCGCCTGGGTCAGCAGATTGCCCTGGGCGTCCAGCAGGACGGCGTCGAACACCGCCTCGAAATACCAGTCATTGGGCGCCACGCCGGTGACCGTCAGCGGGCTGGCGGTCGTCGCCCCCGCAGCGGGCGAGGTTACGCTGACCCCTGTCGGGAAGGTCACGGCCGGAGACGGGGCCTCCGCAGGCGGGGCTGAGGCGTCAGACGGCGCGGACGACGTCGCGGGCTGACCGCAGGCCGCCAAACCCAGCATCACGGCGCCGAGAGCAAGGTGTTGACGCATCGATGCTTCCTGAGCCGAACCGGGGACCGATCGGGACGCTGCGCGCCCCGCCTGCCTCTCGTCAAGATCGGTATCAGAAGTGCGTCAGGCGACAGCCGCCGCCGATGTGCCCGGCCTCGGCGCAGGGGTAGACCACGACCACCCGCCTCGGCGGTCCGTCGGGTTCCGACACCGCGCGGACCAGCCAGCCATCGCCTGACCGGCACCGCGCCTCATAGAGCTCCGTCCCGGCCTGATCCCCGCGTCCCTGCCCCATGAAGCGGGCCTCGGCGACGTCGCAGCCGGACGCCAGGCCCCCTGCCAGCCAGCGCCGGACGGTCGCAACCTGTTCGGCCGGGGTGGTGAAACGGCAAGCACCGCCTTGGGAGACGACCTTCAGACAGGCGCTGACGGTCCAGCCGGTCGCGGCCCGTTCGAGCCAGAAGCCGTCCTCGCCCGCGCAACCGACCTCATAGAGGGTCCCGTCCGTCGGGGTCCGGCCACGCAGGGCCCCGCCGTCGACCCGACAGCCGATCCCGGCCTCCCTCGCCAACGGGGCGATGACCGGCACAGGGTCGCGGTTGGCGGCGATCCGGCAGCCGGGCGACCGGCCGTCGCTGGCGAGACGCGAGGCCTCCAGCGACAGACAGTCCAGCGCCCGCGGCCGCGCCCCGTCCACCAACAGATAGCCGGGGCCTTCAGCGCAGGTGACCTCGAACTGGGCCGCGCGGTCGGCGTCCATGCCTCGCGCCTCGGCCCGGCCGACCCGGCAGGCCACGCCGATACGGTCGGCCAGATCCTGGGCGTCCAGTCGCACCGAAGGGTCGGGAACCCGGCCGCCGCGCGACCAGGGCAGGTTCTCCTGCGCCGTCGCCGATCCGGCGAACAGCGCGAACATCAGGATCAGCAGAGGGCGAAGGGCGGGCATGGGGCGATACTGCCCGGAGCCCGCCCCGTGTCCAAGTCTCAGCCGATGGCGCCGACGCAGCCTTCGACCTCTCCCGGCGCCAGGTCGGCGTCGGTCAGGGCCAGGGTCCAGCCGTGGTCGGTGGCCAGGCCCCAGCGGCGCGCGCCGCCGCCGTCGCCCGCGTCGCCGCCGGCGGCGACAACCACCCGGCGGCCGGTCGGCAGGGCCGGCGGATCGATCTTGCCGACTGCCAGAGCGGTGGGCTGACCGCCGCCCAGGCCGAAGCCGTCGAACACCGACAGGCTGGACCATTCGCGGCGCAGGCCGACCCACCAGGCGTCGTCGGTGTTGACGGCCAGAACGGCGACGCCATGCCCCTCGGCGGCGAAGGCCAGCGCGGCTTGCGGATCGCGGACCATGCGGATGTCGGCGGCCATGCCGAAGCGCTGGCGGGCGCCGTCGAAGGCGCGGGTCGGATCGTTTGGGGCCCAGACCTGGACCTGAAGCGTGCCCTGACGGGCCAGCCCCCAGCCGACGATCTCGCGCCACAGGCCGGCGACGGCCTCGGCGTTCTCGGGCTGGCACTGGCCGAGCATACGGCCCAGCACGGTCTGTTCGCGGTCGGGGCGCAGCTTGGTGTGCGGGCCGTGCGGCGCGTCCTTGGCCTTGCCGACGCTGGCCGCGATGGCGAGACGGCGCTCGAACAGCTCCAGGATCTGGTCGTCGATCAGGTCGATCTCGTGGCGCAGGGCGGTCAGGGCCATCTGTTCGGGCGTCATGTCGGCAGGGTTCATGTCAGCGGGCCAGACCTGCTTGAGATTGGAATTCGGATTCAGGGTGGAGACGGTCATTTAAGAAGGGCTTTCGGGATACGGGAATTTCGATGTGGGGGCGCCAACAGGCGCGCAGCCGCTCGGGGTCCGAGCGGTCGCCGGTGAGGCTGTCAGGAGCGAACCGCGCTCGAGGCCTCAGCCGGCGTATCGAAAGCCGTAATAGGAGCCGCTAAAATAAAAGCCGGCAACCGCGCGCGAACGGGTCGAAAGGGTCAGAACAGAAGCGCGCAGCGGGGACATGGGAGGGTCCAATCGCGGACCGGGGTGGTCCGTTAGGGTCTTAAGACACGCAACGATCGTGCATCGTCAACCCTTTTTGCACGCCAACAGGACAAAACGCGTCCGGTTATCGGCGGAATCCTGCAGGTCGTGACGCAGAATCGACAGCCCATAGACCTCGGCCGCGGCCATGGGGGCCAGGGCCGCGCGGCTGCGGTCTCCGGCCTCGGCGACGTCGCGGGCGGCCCCGGCGGTGTCGAAGGCGACCACGATCTTCGCATTGATATGGGACAGGGTCTCACGGCACTGATCCAGCGCGATGGGGTGGCTTTCGATAGTGCGGATGTCCGCCATCCGCGCGCCGTCGATGGCCATCAGGCAGTGTCGGATGGGCCGCCAGACGTCGGCCAGGGTTTCAAACCCCGCTTCGCGCACCAGGGTCGCGGCCGGCTCGACCGCCCCGATGGTCGAGTTCTCGATCGGGATCAGGGCCATGTCGCAGTCGCCGGTCCGCACCGCTCCCAGCGCCTCCGCGAAGGTCTCGAACGGCACGGCCTCGTCCCACGGCCTCAGGGCGACGCAGGCCTCGTGGCTGAAGGCGCCGGGCGCGCCCTGGAACGCCACGCGGGCGTTGCGGTCGTCTTCGATGGGGGCAACGGGGGTGGTCATCTGTCTTCTCGCCTTGGCGTCCCGGCGTTGGACCGGGCGGTAATGGCCGCCATGCGTCCACACTTCATCGCAATTGCAGCGCCCGGGCGCGCGGGACAAGCCCCGACATTCCCGCTAAGCCTCGAACATCGCCAAAGCTTCAGGGGAACACGGATGACGGACGCCATGCTGAAGAGCCGCCGTCTGGTCCTGATGGGGCTCGGGGGGCTGGGCGCGAGCAGTCTCGCCGGCTGCGTGACCGGCGCCGCGCCCGCCCCAGCCCTCACGGTTCCGCCGACCCCGCGCTTCGTCGTTCCGCCATTGGCGCCGATCAACCTCAGGGCCGACCGGATCACCCGGATGACCGTCTGCCTGCGCCCCTTTCGCGCCGCCGGACCGCGCATCGAGGCCGAGCGGATCGGCGACAAGCGGGTCGTGCACAACTATGGCCACGGCGGCTCGGGCTGGTCGCTTTCGTGGGGCTCGGCCCAGCTGGTGCGCGACCTGGCGATGCAGGGCGGGACGACCGACATCGCGGTGATCGGCTGTGGCGCGCTCGGCCTCACCGCCGCCACCACGCTTCAACGCGCGGGGGCGAAGGTGACCATCTACGCCGCCGACCGCCTGCCCCAGACCCGGTCGGCCCGGGCCACGGGGACCTGGACCCCCTCCTCCCGCATCGCCGATGAGAACCACATCGACGCGGCCTTCCCCGACCTCTGGGAAAAGATGGCTCGCGCCTCCTGGGCCATGCACCAGACGTACGTCGGCCAACCGGGCGAGCCGGTGGCCTTCCTCGATCGCTACATTCTGTCCGACACGGCGCCGTCTTCCGAACCGTCCGGCCCGCCGCCCCCGCCGTCCTCGAACCCGGCCATCACCGCCGCGACCCCGCCGTCTCCGCCCGGCGTCATCCGCTTCGCCGACTATGAGGGCCGTCTGCGCGACATCACGCCCCGCTCCCACGCCCTGACCCCGGACCAGCATCCCTTCCCGGTCGCCTCCGCGCGCCAGACCTCGAACATGCAGTTCAACATCGCCGAGCTGGGCCACCGGCTGATGACCGATTTCATCGCCGAGGGCGGCCGGATCGAGCAGCGGACCTTCAACACCCCGGCCGACCTCGCGACCCTGCCTCAGCCGGTCATCGTCAACTGCACGGGCTATGGCGCACGGGCACTGTTCGGCGACGACAGCATCGTCCCGGTGCGCGGCCAGATGGCCTGGCTGCCGCCCCAGCCGGAGGTCCGCTACAGCCTCTATTACAACGGCGTCGGCCTGGTTTCCCGGCCCGACGGCATCGGGGTCCAGGCCCTGCGCGGCGGCGACATGTTCGGCTATGGCCTCGACAACGAGACCGCCGACCGCGCCGAAGCCGAGGCGGCCATCGAAAGGGCCGCCCCGCTGTTCGCCCGGGCTTTCGCGAGCGCTACGGCCGCCTGATCAGGCGGCGCGCGACTGGTTCAGACGCCCGACCTTAAGCCGCTCGGCCACCAGGAAGGCCAGCTCCAGCGCCTGATCAGCGTTCAGGCGCGGGTCGCAGTGGGTGTGGTAGCGGCTCGACAGATCGTCCTCGGTCACGGCCGTGGCCCCGCCGATGCATTCGGTGACGTTCTGACCGGTCATTTCCAGATGGACGCCGCCTGGGTGAACGCCCTCGGCCTCGGCCACGTCGATGAAGGTGCGGACTTCGGTCATGATCCGGTCGAAGGGCCGGGTCTTGTAGCCGTTGTCGGCCTTCAGGGTGTTGCCGTGCATCGGGTCGATCGACCAGATGACCTTGTGGCCGCTGTCCTTGACCGCCTTCATCAGGTTGGGCAGGCGCTTGCCGACCTTGTCGTGACCGAAGCGGCCGATGACCGTCATCCGCCCCGAGATGTTGTCGGGGTTCAGCTTGTCCAGCAGCGGCAGCAGATCGTCCGGCTCCATGGTCGGGCCGCACTTCACCCCGATGGGGTTCTTGATGCCGCGCATGAACTCGACGTGGGCGCCGTCCAGCTGACGGGTGCGCTCGCCGATCCACAGCATATGGGCCGAGGTATCGAACCATTCGCCTGAACCGCCGTCCAGACGCGTCAGGGCGCTTTCGACGTTCAGCAGCAGGGCCTCGTGCGAGGTGAAGACCTCGACGCGGCTCAGGTCCGGATGGGTCTCCGGGGTGACGCCGACCGCTTCCATGAAGGCCAGGGCCTCGGTGATCTTGTCGGCCAGCTCGCGGTACTGGGCCCCCGCGCCGTTGTCGGCGAAGCCCAGGGTCCAGCGGTGGATGTTGTACAGATCGGCATAGCCGCCGCTGGCGAAGGCGCGCAGCAGGTTCAGGGTCGAGGCCGACTGGTTATAGGCCTTGATCAGCCGCTGGGGATCGGGAAGCCGCTCCTCCAGGGTGAAGCCCGAACCGTTGATGTTGTCGCCGCGATAGGACGGCAGCTCGACGCCGCCGATCTCCTCGACCGGAGAAGAGCGCGGCTTGGCGAACTGGCCGGCGATACGCCCGACCTTCACCACCGGCTTGCGGCCGGCGAAGGTCAGGACCACGGCCATCTGCAGGATCAGACGGAAAGTGTCGCGGATGTTGTCGGTCGAGAACTCCTTGAAGCTCTCGGCGCAGTCGCCGCCCTGCAGCAGGAAGGCCTCGCCCTTTTCGACCTGGGCGAGCTTGGAGGTAAGGGTGCGGGCCTCGCCGGCAAACACGAGCGGCGGCATCGCGCGCAGTTCGTCTTCGACGGCGGTCAGTGCGCGCGCGTCAGGATAGTCCGTCGGCATGTGCGCGACGGGCTTCGATCTCCAGCTCTCTGGGGTCCAACGGATACTCATGCCGCGCTACATAATCCGAAGGGCGCGCACGGACAATGAATTACCCCTGCAAACGCCTCTCAGCTTAGCTGAAGGGCGGCGCGGCACAGGGCCGCGCATCAACCGTGCGCAGTCAGCTCGTCAGCCTGCCGACATCGACGCCGGGGTCTGCTTGTCCTTCAGCGTCACCAGTTCCTCGGCCATGGTCGGGTGGACGGCGCAGGTGGCGTCCCATTGGGCCTTGGTCAGGCCGGCCTTCACGGCGATGGCGGCCAGCTGGATCATCTCCGGCGCCTCGGGCCCGACGATATGGACGCCGATGACCTTCTGGCTGTCGGCGTCGACGACCAGCTTCATCAAGACCCGCTCGTCCGAGCCGGTGAAGGCGTATTTCATCGGCCGGAAGCGGGTCAGATAGACGTCGACCTCGCCCTTGCAGGTATGGCGCGCCTCGTTCTCCGACAGTCCCACCACACCCACCGGCGGCTGGGAGAAGACCGCCGTGGCCACGGCCTCATAGTCGAAATGCTGCGGATTGTTCTTGTAGACGGTCTGGTGGAAGGCCACCGCCTCGCGGATGGCGACGGGCGTCAGGTTCATCCGGTCGGTCACGTCGCCGATGGCCCAGATGTTCTCCGCCGTCGTCTTCGACAGCGCATCGACCTTGATCGCGCCGTTGTCGCTCAGTTCGACGCCGGCCTTCTCGAGGCCCAGATCCTTGACGTAGGGAATCCGGCCGGTGGCGAACATGACCACATCGGTCTCTATGGTCATACCGTTCTCGAGGTGGTTCACCAGCCCCGTCTCGGTCTTCTCGATGCTGGAATGCTGGCAGCCCAGGATCACCTTGATGCCGCGCTTCTCGATCTCGCCGGCCAGATGGGCGCGCACGTCGTCGTCGAAGCCGCGCAGGATGTTCGGCCCGCGATAGACCAGGGTCGTCTCGACGCCCAGCCCCGCGAAGATGCCCGCGAACTCCACCGCGATATAGCCGCCGCCGGCGATCAGGATGCGCTTGGGCAGTTCGGGCAGGTGGAAGGCCTCTTCCGAGGTGATCACGTGTTCGATCCCGGTCATCGTCTCCGGAACCCAGGGCCGGCCGCCCGTGGCGATCAGGATCTTCTCGGCGGTGAAGGTCCCGCCGTCCGTGCCGTCCCGCTTGGTGACCTTCACGGTATGGGCGTCGGTCAGCACCGCCCGGCCGTTGACCAGATCGACCCCGGCCTTGCCGAGGTTGGCGGCATAGATGCCCGACAGACGCGCGATCTCGACGTCCTTGGCCTCGAGGAATTTCGGCCAGTCGAACTTGGCGTCGATGGTCCAGCCATAGCCCTCGGCGATCTCGAAATCGTGGGCGAAGTCACTGGCCATGACCATGAATTTCTTGGGCACGCAGCCGCGGATCACGCAGGTGCCGCCGACCCGGAACTCTTCCGCGATGGCCACCCGCTTGCCGCCCAGCGCCGTCAGCCGCGCCGCCCGAACCCCGCCGGAGCCCGCCCCGATGACGAAGAGGTCGTAGTCGTAGGTCTGGGTCATTGTGTGCTTTCGGCGGGAAGATGGGCGAATATCGGAAGCGGCGGGCGAAGGTTCAATGATCGAGCGTGGCTATTGCCCGACCTGGGCGGCGTATCGCTCTCGTCCGCGACAATAGTCAGCCGCTTCGGGGCTTGCCGCGAGCGACCCGCCATAGACCTTGACGACTTCGGCGGACGGCGGCCCAACGGACACGACGCGGTCTGCATAGAATTCTTTGCTCGCCAATCCGAGATGGCCATATTTGCCGCCGGACACGGTCATCCAGCCGTCCACGGTCACCGAGGCGAAGCGCATACCGCATCCTCCGGGGACGTAGCGGCGCATCTGCTCGCCAAGTCGGTCTCCCCCTCGCTCCATCAGCCCTTTGGCGCCGGAAAACCACGCCGTCTCATTCGTAACCTGATCGTTCTGATCGAAACGAAGACGATCCCCTATGACAAGGTTTGACAGTTCGAAGTCGCCCAAAAGGATTCCTGTCACGCGCTGTTTCGGCCCGAGAACGGCGCAACCCAGCAGACGCGCATCGACATCGTGCGGCCGCGACAGATTGGGTAATCCCGCCCGGCACAACCCTCCGATCATCGCGGTCCGGTCCATAGCGTACCATCCCGCCAGTCCGGCGAAGCCCGCCCCGATCAGGCCGACCACGACCAGCCCTACAGCCATCGCGATCCGCCCGGAGCGCCTCACGGCAGCAGGACCTCGATCCCGTCGTCCTTGCCGATGATCGCCTCATCCGCCAGATCGAGGAACAGACCGTGCTCGACCACGCCGGTGATCAGCTTCAGGTCGTCGGCCAGACGGACGGGATCGTGGATCGCCCCGCACTTGGCGTCATAGATCAGATTGCCGCCGTCGGTGCGCACCAGTCCCCGTTCGGCCGTGCGCGCGCGGGCGGGCATGGTGATCTCGTGGTCCAGCAGGACGTCGGCGATGCGGTTGCCGGTCGTCTTGTGACCGAAGGCGACGACCTCGATCGGCAGGGGGAAGGTTCCCAGCACCGGCACCACCTTGGCCGCGTCGGCGATGACGATGCAGCTCTTCGAGGCTTCCCAGACCAATTTCTCGCGCAGCAGGGCCGCGCCGCCGCCCTTGATCAGGGCCAGCCCCGGCCCGACCTCGTCGGCGCCGTCCACGGTCAGGTCGATCTTCGACACATCCTCCAGCGAGACCAGCGGCAGGCCCAGCTCGCGCGCCAGATCGGCGGTCTTCTCGGAGGTCGGGACGCAGCGCAGGTCCTTCAGACCCCGCGCCGCCAGCGCCTTGACGAACCAGGCCGCCGTCGAGCCGGTTCCCAGCCCGACCACCATCCCCGCCTCGACCCGTTCCGCGGCCGCCTCGCCTGCGCGGCGTTTCTGATCGTCGGACATCGGGAACTCGCTTGCGGCGGAGAAGGATTCGTGGCTGGCTCCCCGCGCTTTATCGGGGGAGAGGGCAATGGGAAAGCACAAGCGTAAGACGTTCGCGACCGCACGCCTCAAGGCCGCGTTTCTGGTCGCCGGCCTGGGCCTCGGCCTGACCGCCTGCGAGACGGTCTTCGTTCAGCCGACCGAGTCGCCGGCCACCGCCCGCATCGACTATCCGCGCGACCCGGAAGTGGGCCGGTTCGGAACCGGACAGATCGTTTCCTGGTCCAACAGCCCGGACTGCGCCGAGGTGCTGCGCATCGCCGCCTATGACCCGATGACCGTCGGTTCGAAGAGTTTCCGCCTCGCCGGCGGCGCGCCGGTCAACCTGCTGGCCGAGATCCTCCCAGCCGGCCCGGGGGGTCTCTCCACCAACATACAGTGCATCAACCTGATCCGTTTCACGCCCGAGGCCGGGCACGCCTACACCCTGCTCCAGACCTTCGGCAGCGGAAAATGCCGGACCACGGTCACCGACCAGACGCCCGGCGCTCCGTCCCCGACCGTCGTCGAACAGCCGCTGGTCGCCGGCTGCATCCGGACCCCGGTGGGCTATACGCGGGTGGGCTAGGCCTTCTTCTTCGCCGCCTTGATCGCCGCCGCCTTTTCGCGGAACACGGCCCCTGCCCCGTCCTTGTTCACCTGACGCCCGCGCGCCAGGGACAGGGCGTCGGCGGGGACGTCCTCGACGATCACCGAGCCCGAGCCGACGATGGCGCCCGCCCCGATGGTCACCGGCGCCACGAGAGCGGAGTTGGAGCCGACGAAGGCCCCCTCGCCCACCACCGTCTTCGCCTTGTTGAAGCCGTCGTAGTTACAGAAGATCGTCCCCGCGCCGATGTTGGCCCCCGCCCCCACCGAGCCGTCGCCGAGATAGCTCAGGTGATTGGCCTTGGCGCCCTTCGCCATGGCGACATTCTTCACCTCGACGAAATTGCCGATCTTCACGTCTTCCGCCAGCGCCGCGCCCGGCCGCAGCCGCGCATAGGGGCCGACCTCGGCGCCGGGGGCCACCGTCGCCCCCTCGATATGGCTGAAGCCGCGGATGCGGACCCGTTCGGCGATCTTCGCGCCCGGGCCGAAGATGACGAAGGGCTCGATGGTCGTGCCCGCCCCGATCTCGGTGTCCCAGGCGAAGTGGACGGTCTCGGGCGCCGGCATGGTCACCCCGGCGGCGAGGAAGGTCTCGCGCTGCACCTTCTGGAACAGGGCCTCGGCCTGGGCCAGCTCGCCCTGGGCGTTCACCCCCATGACCTGATCCTCGCCCGCGAACACGGCCCGCGTCGGCGCCCCGCGCTTACGCGCCAGCTCGACCACGTCGGTCAGATAGTATTCGCCCTTGGCGTTCTCGTTGGTGACCTCGGCCAGAAGCGAGAACAGCAGGCCCACCGGCGCGGCCATGACGCCCGAGTTGCAGGCGGTGATGGCCAGAACCTGTTCGGAAGCCTCCTTGGCCTCGGTGATGGCCGTCAGCGCATCCCCGTCCATGACCAGCCGGCCATAGGCGCCGGGATCGCGCGCCTCGAAGCCGATAACGGTGACCCCGTCATGGTTCTGGAACACTGGCTCAATATCGGCGGCCTTGAGCAGGGGCACGTCGCCATAGGTGACCACCACCTGCCCGACGAAGTCGCCCAGCACGGCCTCGGCGGCCCGGACGGCATGGCCGGTGCCCAGCGGCGGATCCTGCACGGCAATGGCGTCCTCGCCCAGCCGCTTGACGACATGGGCGCGCACTTCTGGCGAATGCGACCCCACCACCACGACGATCCGCTCGCAGCCCAGGGCCTCCGCCGCGTCGATGGCGTGGTCCAGCATGGCGCGATGCCCGACCGGGTGCAGCACCTTGGGCAGCGGCGACTTCATCCGCGTGCCCTGTCCGGCGGCGAGAATGATGGCGGCGCGAGGGTGGGTGATGGTCATGAGTCGATCCGGCGAATTTCTATTGATCTCTACAGGGTGGCGCGGGCGTGGAAAACCGGCATCCTCCCCGGATATCAATGGGTGCTGAAATGCGGATTTCGAGACGGTCCTTCCTGTCGGCGACGGCGTCTGCCGCCGTCCTTCCCGCCCTCCCCGCCTTCGCGGCCGACGATCCCGCCGTGCCCCGCCCCGATCAGGAGCATCGCGTCCCTGTTCAGGGCGGCGAGGTCTATGTCCGGATTAACGGCGACCTGGAATCAGGCAAGACACCGCTGATGCTTGTGCATGGCGGTCCGGGCGGCGCCTGCTGGCAAATGTTCCCCGCCCTGCCTTTCGCCGCCGACCGCGCCATCATCCTCTATGACCAGCTCGACAGCGGCCGGTCCTCGGCGCCCGGCGATCCCGCCAACTGGACCATCGAACGGTTTGCTTCAGAGATCGACGCCATCCGGCTGGCCCTGGATCTGCACCAGATCCACCTGCTGGGCCACAGCTGGGGCGGCATCCTCGTCGCCAATCATGTATCGGGACAGCTGTCCGGCATCAGCAGCGTGATCCTGCAGGGCGCGCCGATGTCGGCTCGGGGCTGGGCCTCCAGCATGGACGAACTGCTGGCCGGAATGCCCGACGGACAGGGTCGGCTGATCAGCGCCCCGACGCCCGGCGATGCCCCGGAAAAGACAGGCGCCGCCTTCGGGACTTTCATGGAGACCCACCTGAACCGCACCCGCTCCCCGGCCTACGCCAGGGCCTATATGCGCGACGTCCCCACTGATCGCGGCGACGCCCTCGCCGCTGCCGCCATGGGCGACGGCATCCCGCGCATGACCGGATTTCTGAGGGATTTCGATCAGGAGCCTCTGCTGAGCCGGATGACCCAGCCAACATTGCTTCTGGGCGGCGAGTACGACCTCGTTACCCCGGCCACCAACCGCGCCCTTCTGCCTCGCCTGCAAAAAGGTTCGCTCGTTACGCTTGCCGACGCCGGTCATATGGCCCAGTTCGACCAGCCCGATGCCTGGCGACAGGCCGTCGGCGATTTCATAGCCCGAGCGGACTGACATGACCCCCGACCACGACCTGCCCGACCGCGACCTTGAAGGCTGGACCATCGCCTTCGATCTGGACGGCACCCTGGTGGAAACCCAGGGCGACCTTGTCGGCACCCTGAACCGGATGCTGGTCCGCGAGGGCCATCCGCCCGTGCCGATGGAGAGCGCGCGCAAGCTGATCGGCAGCGGCGCCCGGGCCCTGCTGGAGCACGGTTTCGTCGCGGCGGGCGCCTCGTGGGAGGAGGCCAGCCAGGACGCCCTCTTCGACGCCTTCATCGCCGACTACATCGAGCACATCGCCGACGAGTCGCATCCGTTCGAGGGCGTGGTCGAGACGCTGGAACAGCTGGCCGAACGTGGCGCCAGGCTGGTCGTCGCCACCAACAAGCGCACCGATCTGTCGGAGCTGCTGCTGGGCAAGCTGGACCTGACCCGGCATTTCGCCGCCATCGTCGGCCCCGACAAGGTCAGCGCGAAGAAGCCCTCGGGCGCCCACCTGAAGGAGGCCGTGCTGCTGGCCGGCGGCGAACCGACCATGGCCATCATGGTCGGCGACGCCTCTCCTGATGTCGGGGCGGCGAAGGACGCCGACATGCCCTGTATCGTCGTCACCTTCGGCTATACCCAGATCCCGCCCGAGGAGCTGGGCGGCGACGTTCTGATCGACCATTTCGAGGATCTGGAAGAGGCCATCGACGGCCTGCTGACCGATCTCTACGTCTCGCGGGCCCTGGCGGGGCTCTGACGTTTGGGCCCCAGGGTTTTGTCGATCCAGACCACGACCAGCCCGCAGGCGGCGTAGAGCCCGATAAGCGCGGACAGGGTGATGCCGACGGACCAGACGCCGTGCCTTGGCCAGTCGAGGAAGCCATAGGCGTATTCCCCCGTCAGCCCGCCCCGGACCAGGGCGTAGGACCAGTAGATCGCCGGCCAGAACATCCAGACCAGAACGTTCTTCCAGGTCACGCCCCGAACGGCGAACCCGGCCCAGAACACGAAGGCCAGCAGCGGCGTCGCCCCGTGCAGCAGGATGTCTGACAGATCCGACTTGCCCAGCACCAGCCGCCCGCCGATCAGCCAGAAGCCGATCCCGACCGTCAGGATCGCCGTCACCACCCAGCCGACCACCACCGGCTTCGACAGCCGCGCCACGCCCAGCGCCACCCCGGACATGACCACGGCCAGACACAGATTGGTCAGGTCGGTCAGGAAACTCGCATTGACCCACAGGGCGCCGAGGACATTGCCCTTCTGCCCCGCGATCTCGGTCGCCAGATAGAGGCCGAGCCCCACCCACGCCGTAGCGGCGGCCACCCCGGCGGCGATCCGTCCCGTCGTTGAATATCGCGTCACGACCATTGCCCTCACTGCGTCGCCAGAGTCCCTGCGCTCCAAGCCGCGCCCGACAGCCCCTGTGTGCGGCCTGCGTCGAACAGGGCCTGCATATGCTCCGGGCTGAAGTCGAGGCTGGTCTCCACGGCTCCGACCGGGGCCATGGCCAGATCGAACCCCATGGCGTTGGCCTCGGCGAAGCGGCGCGAGGCGATCAGGTTCATCCGCGTCGAGGCCTTCATCATCGCGTCCAGTCCGCGCCCGGCGACCGACAGGGGCTGATAGGGCGCCACCGAGAAGACCGGCTCCGGTCTTCCGTTCAGAATCACCCACAACCGGCGTGATTGCCCCGCCTCCGCCGGCCCGAACAGGTCGCGGGCCATCATCAACCCCTCGGGCGCGACGAAGAAGTTGGCGGTCGTCCGCCCGTCGGCGTGCAGTTCCCGCACCCGCCGCCCGTCCCGTTCCAGATCGATGAAGACCGGCGGAAACACCCCGGGGATCGAGGACGAGGCCACCAGAATGTCGATGAAACGCTCGCGCGCGTCCGGCCGGTCCGAGGCGGCCAGCGCCCCCACGTCCCAGATGACCTGATCCTGGGTATCCAGACTGGTGGTCGCGACATAGAGCCGGCGTCCCTCCCGATGGCCCTGCGCCACGCCCGCGATCACCTCGGGCGTCACGGCCGAGGCGACCAGATCGCGCAGCGGCTTCTGGCGGAAGACGCCAGGGCCGCGCAGGGCCATCAGCCAGCGCGGGCTCAGCACCCGGCTCGACCGGCCGTCGGTGAAGGCCGCGCGCAGCTCGGCGTCGCCCTCGGATCCGATGAAGACGAACGGGGCCATCAGGGCGCCGGTGCTGACCCCGGTCACCACCTCGAACACCGGCCGGTCGCCCCGCTCGCCCCAGCCGGTCAGCAGCCCTGCGCCATAGGCCCCCTCGGCCCCGCCGCCCGACAGGGCCAGAAGATCGAAGGCGCCATCCTTCGGGCTGGCCGCCGCCGCCATGAGTCCTTCGCGAAACCGCGCGTCCGAGGTTCTATCCAGTCGGATCACAGGGCTCGCCGCCCCGATATCCTCCACCGAAAAAGCGGTCCGGCTCAAGGACTGGCATCCCGCCATGGCAAACACGCCCACAGCCGCCGCCATTCCGCCCCACCGGCGCATGTCCATGAAAATCCCCCGGAAAACGGGCTCACTGGATATGCCGAACACCGATGTGTCAATGCGCCGCCGAGGCCGCACTCAGGCGCGCCACTCGCTACCCGTCAAAGTGGACCTTCAGGCGTCGCAGCGCCTCGATCGCGGCGGCCTGTCGATCATGCAGATGATCGGACGCGGCCGCCTTGATTTCGGCCCGGCGGATCAGTTCGTCGAGAATGGCCTTTCCCCGGTCGTCCTTTTGCCGGGCGATCCCGAGGTGTGCGCCAAGCCGTTGAACTTCCGCCTGCAGGCGCCGGATACGGCTTGTGTGATCAATCGCATCATATCCCACCCGATCAACGCTTAGGCGAGACGAGCCGCAGTCCTGTTGGGCCCCTGCGAAAACATCATAGAAGACAGCCCGGTCATCGTGGATGTCGACCTCGACCTCGCTTTCCACCATGCGCTGGAGTTCCGCCGCATCGAAGGTCGCTCCCTCGAAAACGAGCCGCCAGACCGGCGCTTCGGCCGCGTCGAGATCAAAGAGGAAGGGCGAGATCCTCGCTTCGACCCGGTGACCGTCAATCTCGCAACGAGACAGGACCCCACTGACCCCCGCCTTGGGAGACTGCGCCACCCCTACCCGACCTTCGCCCGATCGAACTGCGCCCGCGCCGCCTCGATCCGCTCCAGATGGTCCGCCGCCCAGGTCCACACCCCGCAAAACGCCTCGGCGAGGCTGAAGCCCATGTCGGTCAGGCGGTACTCGACCTTCGGCGGCACCACCGGGTGAACCGTACGCACCACCAGCCCGTCGCGCTCCATCGCCCGCAGGGTCTGGGTCAGCATCTTCTGGCTGATGCCCTCGGACAGTTCGCCGATGCGGGTGAAGCGCAACTCGCCGTTCTCAGCCAGGACGTCCAGCACGATCATCGTCCATTTGTCCGCCACCCGGCCGATGACCTCGGTCACCAGGGCCTCGATGCGCGGATCGACCGCCGGATACTGGACGCGGCCGTCGGCGAGATGATGGGGCTTGAAGGCCGGGGCGGTCATGACTTTCCTTTCGGTAAGTACCGAACTTTTCGGTGCCTACTTTCCAATGGAGAGTGACACTCATACATCGCCGGACGTCGCTTTGACAGACCTTCAAGGAGCCCTCCCATGAACACCTCGAAAGACACCGTCCTGATCACCGGCGGCGGAACCGGCATCGGCCGCGCCTTCGCCGAGGCCCTGCATGCGAAAGGCGCCAAGGTCATCATCGCGGGCCGTCGCGCCGCCCCGCTTCAGGAAGTCGTCGCCGCCAACCCGGGCATGGCTTACGTCGTCCTCGACGTCGCCGATCCGGAAGCCGTCAAGACCGTCGCGGCCCAGGTCGTCGCCGACCACCCCGCCCTGAACGTCGTGATCAACAACGCCGGCATCATGAAGGCCGAGACCCTGTCGGGCGGCGCCTTCGACCTGTCGATCGTGGACGAGACCATCGCCATCAACCTCTTGGGCACGATCCGGCTGACGGCGGCCCTGCTTCCGCACCTGCTGACGAAAGAAGCCGCCACGGTGGTGACCGTCTCGTCCGGTCTGGCTTTCGTGCCCCTGACGGCGACCCCGACCTACAACGCCACCAAGGCCGCCATCCATTCCTGGAGCCAGTCCCTGCGCCACCAGCTCAAGGACACCCCGGTCCGTGTCGTCGAATGGGCCCCGCCCGCCGTCGCCACCGACCTGATGCCGGGCCATGCGGAGAACCCCAACTCCATGCCGCTCGCCGAGTTCACCTCCGAAAGCCTCGCCCTGTTCGAGCGCGGCGACGACGAGGTCCTGGTCGAGCGGGTCAAATTCCTCTCCGGCGCCGAGGGCCGGGGGGAATACGCCAAGGTATTCTCGATCCTGAACGACGGGGCGCACTGACCGCACAGGGTTCGGCGGGCGAATATTTCTAAAGCCCGCCCGCCAATCCTTTCGCCACTTCCACGGTTGCGGTGTTCCGCCGCACCCCGCACATTCGCGAACCCTCGCTTCCCGAAAGCCGTTCGCCGATGCTCGCCCGATTCTTCGCCATTCCCCTGTGGATCCGCACCGCCGTCGGCTTCGGCCTCGGCATCGTCGCGGGCCTGATCCTCAGGGAGAATGCCGAGACCTGGCTTCAGCCGATCGGCGACCTCTATCTGAACCTGATCCGCATGGTGGTCGCGCCCCTGGTGCTGTTCACCATCGCCTCCTCCATCGCCAAACTGGGCGAAGGGACAGGGGCCGTGCGGCTGGGCGTGCGCACCATCGTCTGGTTCGCCATCACCTCGCTTCTGGCCGTTCTGGTCGGCTTCGCCTTCGGACACCTGATCAATCCGGGCGTCGGCCTGTCGAACCTGCCGCTGGGCGAGGTCAAGGAGCGGGTCATTCCGACGCCGCTGGAGGTCCTGCTCGGCATCGTGCCCACCAATCCGTTCAAGGCGCTCAGCGACGGCAAGGTGCTGCAAATCATCTTCTTCTCCGCGTTCGTTGGCGTGGCCCTGGTCGCGCTCGGCGACCGCGCCGCCAACGCCCGCCGTCTGGTCGACGAGGGCGCGGCCATCATCTTCCGCATCACCCGCTGGGTGATCCAACTGACCCCCATCGGCGTCTTCGGCCTGATCGGCTCGGTCGTCGGCGGCTATGGCTGGGAGGCCCTGCTGCCGCTGGTCAAGTTCATCGTCGCCATCTATGCGGCCTGCCTGTTCCACATCCTGGTGGTCTATTCGGGCCTGCTGAAGCTCCACGGGCTAAAGGTCGTCTCCTTCTTCCGCGGCGCCTTCGCGGCCCAGCAGACGGCCTTCGCCACCTCCTCCTCGCTCGGCACCCTGCCCATCACCCTGCGCCAGACCGTCGAGCGCCTCGGCGTGCCCCAGGCCTATGCCGCCTTCGCCGTGCCTCTGGGGGCCAACGTCAAGATGGACGGCTGCGGCGCCATCTATCCGGCCATCGCCTCCATCTTCATCGCCCAGTATTTCAAGATCGACCTGTCGCTGACCCAGTACATCCTGATCGGCCTGACCGCCGTTCTCGGCTCGCTGGGCACCGCGGGCGTCCCCGGCACCTCGATCGTCATGCTGACCCTGACCCTGTCCACCGCCGGCCTGCCGCTGGAGGGGATCGGCTATATCGTGGCCATCGACCGGATCATCGACATGATGCGCACGGCGACCAACGTAACGGGCCAGATGCTTGTCCCGGTTCTGGTCGCCCGCGAGGAAGGTGTGCTGAATCGGGACATCTACGACGGCCATGTGGCCTGGCTCCCGGGCGATCCCGAAACGGATCAGCCGGATTTGGTCAAGGCGAGCGGCATCTGACGCTTGCGCTTTGGCCGGGGCCAAGCTACATCGCCGCCTCCCCGGTCGAGGCCGATTCAGCCCCGACACTCCGGTATGGATGCTTAGCTCAGCGGGAGAGCACCTCGTTCACACCGAGGGGGTCGCAGGTTCAATCCCTGCAGCATCCACCATTCCCTCCCTTCCCCATCACCTCCCAAACCCAGGCCCACTCTGGGTTTGGGCGTTTCGCCTGTCAGGCGGCGCCGACGCCTCCCGGGACGCGATTTTACATTTCCCCCGCCGGGCGACCGTTTGCGGCGCTTACGGCCAAGCTTGGAAAACTTCGTCAGTGAAATCAGCCGTCGGGCTCGCCCCGGGCGCGTAAACGGGCGTCCGGTTTGTCCGCGTGCGGTGCAAGGGCCCCACGCGGCGCACCTCTTGCTCTAGTCGGTTCAAGACAGATTGGAGCGACCACTTTGAAACGGGTCATCATCATCGCGATCGCCGCAACCCTGGCCTCGGCCGGCGCGGCCTGGGCCGGAAACGGCGGCGGCGGAAACGGCGGCGGAAGCCACGGCGGCGGCTATTCGGGCGGCGGTTCGTCGGGCGGCTGCGGAACCTGCGGCGGCTCGGGCGGCGGCGGCGGAAGCCACGGCGGCGGCGGCAACTGGGGTGGCGGTGGCCATGGCGGCGGTCACGGGGGCCGAGGGTCGTACAACGGCAACTTCAATTCCAACGTCAACGTGAACGTCAATGCGAACGCCAATGCGAACGCAAACGCCAACAGCAACGCCAACTACGGCAGCGCGATCAACGCCCATTCGTACAGCGGCTACGGCTCGATCCGTGGCGGCGGCGGTGGCGGCGGCTATGCCTATGTCGACGACGGCTTCTATCCGGCCGGTCCGGGCTACGGCGGCGGCGTCACCATCTCGGACAACTGCAACTGCGTCGCCGGTCCCAGCCAGCCCTTCGGCTATTCGGTCTCCGGCTTCGGCCGCACCCTGACCCAGACGCGCGGTTCGGTGGCCTATACGCAGGGCTCCAGCTACTCCAGCACCACCGTCTATCAGGGCGGCGGCCAGGGCTGCTATTCCTGCGCTCCGGCTCCGGCGCCCGTTCCCTCGTGCGGCGCCTACGGCGGATCCTATCCGGGCGGCTACCAGGGCGGTTACGGCAATGGCTACGGCGGCGGCGCTTGCGGCCCCGTGCCGGTTCCCCCGCCCAACCCTTGCGGCGGCTACCCCGGCAACGGCTATCCCAACCGCTACGGCAACGGCGGCAATGGCTGCGCTCCGGTTCCGCAGCCCCAGCCCCTGCCCTATCCGGGCGACTGCGACTGCGACGTCCCGGCCTATGTCCAGCCCTTCTACGGCCAGCCCCAGGCGCCGCGTCCGGTCACCCTGCGCTCGCAAGGCGTCCGCGTCGCCTCGCCGCCGGTCAACGTCCCGCCGCAGCTGGTCTACATCCAGGGCCCGCCCGTCTATGTCGACGCCCCGCCGGTCAATGTCGCGCCCGCCCAGATCTATCTGGAAGCGCCCAACGTCCGCGTGCGTCCGTCGGAAGTGACCGTGGCCCCGCCGGAAATCCACTACACCCCGGCCCAGCCGCATCCGGAAGACGACTGCTGCACCGTGGCCTCGCCGGCCTCGGTCGACGCGGCCACCGGCTCGCAATACTCGGCCCACGCCGTCGAAGGCTCGCGCTACGAGGCCACGACGACCTACACCGACACCGCCTCGGGCCAGACCGCCTACGTCAACGGCCAGCCCGTTCAGACCTACAACACCGGTCCGAACCAGTTCCAATAAGACCAACGCTTTGGGGCGTGTCTACGGGAGGGCGGCGGGATTTCGGTCCCGCCGCCCGCTTCGTTTTCGCCGCCGGCCGCACGCGGGCGCCCCGGCGCCCGCCAAATCTGATATATCACCACCATTCGGCCTTGTTCCGGGCGCAAAGGCCCGCCCCTTCAAGAAGTGACCGCACCCGATCCTGCGAATGGGGGCGCGCCTCGCCCCCCACATCCGCGCCCCACCTCGCGTTTCAGTCCGAAGCGCCGTACGAGACAATTTATGCCCTTCCCCGCCAGCCACCCCGCGCTCGACCTCGCGCTTTCCGAACGCGGCTATGCCGAGCCCACCCCCGTCCAAGCCGCCGTGCTGGAAAGCGAAGTCGGACGTGACCTGCTGGTCTCGGCCCAGACCGGCTCCGGCAAGACCGTCGCCTTCGGCCTGGCCCTCGCCTCGACCCTGATTGGCGACGCCGACCGTATCGAGGACAACGGCGCCCCCGCCGCCCTGATCATCGCCCCGACCCGCGAACTGGCCCTGCAGGTCTCGAAAGAGCTGGAGTGGCTCTATTCCAAGGCCGGCGCCCGCATCGCCACCTGCGTCGGCGGCATGGACCCCCGCGCCGAGCGCCGCACCCTGGAACGCGGCGCCGCCATCGTCGTCGGCACCCCCGGCCGTCTGAAGGACCATCTGGAGCGCGGCGCGCTGGACCTCTCCGGCCTCAAGGCCGTCGTCCTCGACGAGGCCGACGAGATGCTGGACATGGGCTTCGCCGAAGACCTGACCTTCATCCTCGACAGCGCCCCGGCCGAGCGTCGCACCCTGCTGTTCTCGGCGACCCTGGCCCGCGACATCGTCCAGCTGGCCCGCACCTATCAGCGCGACGCCATCCGCATCGACACCGTCGCCGGCGCCGGCTCGCACGCCGACATCGAATACAAGGCTATCCGCATCGCCCCGAACGAGGTCGAGCTCGGCGTCGTCAACGTCCTGCGCTATTTCGAGGCCCCCGGCGCCTTGGTCTTCGCCAACACCCGTGAGCGGGTGAAGCACCTGACCGCCTCCCTGCGCGAGCGCGGCTTCGCCGTCGTCGGCCTGTCGGGCGAACTGACCCAAGCGGCCCGCTCCGAGGCGCTTCAGGCCCTGCGCGACGGCCACGCCCGCGTCTGCGTCGCCACCGACGTCGCCGCCCGCGGCCTCGACCTGCCCGACCTGGGCCTGGTCATCCACGCCGAAATCCCGGTCAACAAGGCCACCCTGCTTCACCGTTCGGGCCGCACCGGCCGTGCGGGCAAGAAGGGCGTCTCGGTGATGATGGTCTCCTACACCCGTCGCCGTAAGGTCGAGCTGATGCTCCAGTCGGCCGGGATCACCGCCGAATGGGCCGGCCCGCCCTCGGCCGAGATGATCCTCGAGAAGGACCGCGAGCGCCTGCTGGCCGATCCCGCCCTGACCGCCCCCGTCGATGACGCCGAGGCTCTGGAACTCGGCAAGCTGCTGCTGGAACGCACCTCCGCCGAACAGATCGCCGCCTCCCTGATCCGCCTCTACCGCCAGAAGCTGCCCTCGCCGGAAGACGTCTATGACGACGACCGCATGAAGCGCGCCCAGGCGACCGGCGTGAACGACCGCGGCCAGCGCGACGGCCCGCTTACCGACTTCGCCCGCGGCGGCGATATGGCCTGGTTCCGCATCAACATCGGCCGCGACAAGAACGCCGACCCGAAATGGCTGCTGCCGACGCTCTGCCGTCTGGGCCACGTCACCAAGGGCGACATCGGCTCGATCAAGATCTTCGACCGCGAGACCAAGTTCGAGATCACCAAATCGGCTGAAGCCAAGTTCCGCGCCGCCATCGCCTCGGGTCTGGAAGACGGCGTGACCGTCAACGACGCCGTCGCCCCGGGCCCGAAGGAAAAGCCCGCCAGCCGCTGGGACAAGAAGCCCTCGGGCGACGGCGATCGTCCCGAGCGGAAGCCCTGGGCGAAGAAGTCCGAGGGCGGCGCTCCGCGTGGAGACAAGCCTGCGTGGAAGGACCGTGAAGGCGGTTTCGAGAAGAAGCCCTGGGCCAAGGACGCGCCTGCCGGTGAGAAGAAACCTTGGGTCAAGCGCGAGGACGCCGCGCCCGCCGGTGAGAAGAAGCCCTGGGTCAAGCGCGACGCTCCGGCTCATGCCACCGACGGCGACGCCAAGCCCAAATGGGTCAAGCGCACCAAGGACGCCCCGACGCCCGAGGGCAAAACGGCCTGGGTCGAAAAGCCCAAGGGCCCGAAGAAGGCCTGGGCCCCGCGCAGCGACGCCGCCCCCGCTCCCGCCGGCGACAAGCCCTGGACCGGCAAGCCCTTCAAGGGCAAGAAGAAGTCGAACGGCTAGGACCTCCCCTCTCCCATAGGGAGGGAGGGACCCGCGAGCACGGCGAGTGGGAGGGTGAGGGGTTCTGTCGTTGACGATCGAACGCCGTAACCCCTCACCCTTTCGGCTGGCGCATCGCTACGCTCTGCGAGCCTCAAGCCCTCTCCCCATGGGAGAGGGTATCAGGAAAGCCTTCACCCTCTTCGCGTAACCGCTTACAAAGCCTGTAAAACAAGAACGACAGGCAGGAACAGATGGCCGAAGTCCGGCTCAGCGGCATTCGCAAGAATTTCGGCGCGACAGAGGTCCTGCGCGGCATCGACCTCGACATCCAGGACGGCGAGTTCGTGGTCTTCGTCGGTCCGTCCGGCTGCGGCAAGTCGACCCTGCTGCGCACCATCGCGGGGCTTGAGGAGGCCTCTGCGGGCGACATCGCCATCGGCGATCAGCGGGTCAACGACCTGTCGCCGTCCGACCGGGGCATCGCCATGGTCTTCCAGTCCTATGCCCTCTATCCGCACATGTCGGTCTACGAGAACATGGCCTTCGGCCTGAAGCTGGCCAAGACCGACAAGGCCGAGATCGACGCCAAGGTCCGCGCCGCCGCCGAGACCCTGAACATCACCGACTACCTCGACCGCAAGCCCAAGGCCCTGTCCGGCGGCCAACGCCAGCGGGTCGCCATCGGCCGCGCCATCGTGCGTGAGCCCGAGGTCTTCCTGTTCGACGAGCCCCTGTCCAACCTCGACGCGGCCCTGCGCGTGCGTATGCGCTACGAGTTCGCGGGCCTGCACGAGCGGCTCAAGACGACCATGATCTACGTCACCCACGACCAGATCGAGGCCATGACCCTCGCCGACCGGATCGTGGTCCTGAATGGCGGCGTCATCGAACAGGTCGGCTCGCCGATGGAGCTTTACGAGCACCCGACCAACCTCTTCGTCGCCGGCTTTATCGGCAGCCCGAAGATGAACCTGATCCCGGCCGAGCTTTCCATCGTCGGCAAGGGCGGCGCCTCGGTCACCCTGCCCGGGGGCGAGACCGTCCGGGTCGACGTCGACGCCTCGCGCGCCCGGCCCGGCGACAGCGTCACCCTCGGCGTTCGTCCCGAGCACCTGACCCTGTCGGGCAAGGCCAATGTGATCGCAACCAGGGCCGCCTTCGTCGAGACCCTGGGCCACGCCACCTATGCCTATGTCGGCCTGGCGGGCGTCTCAGACACCCTGACGGTCCAGCTCCCCGGCGACATCCGCCCGGCGATGGGCGATGCCCTGAAACTGCATGTCGCCGCCGATCAGGCCCATCTGTTCGACGCCGACGGCCAGGCGTTTCAGCGGCTGTAGTCTCGCCGCCCCGACCGCCGCATCCGCGCCATCGACCACAGCCCGCCGCTGACGAACAGGCCGGCGGCCACGACGGAGGCCACGTCCCACATCAGGGTCAGGCCGGGATTGTCGATGAAGACCCAGAGCAGGCTCGGCTCGATCAGAGGCAGGGCGAGGACGGCCAGGGCGATCACCCCCATGAGCATGAGACCCATCGGCATCCAGCGGCGCATCGCACGACTCCCGTAAAGGTTGGATCGTTAGCCACAGAACCGTGATCGTCAAGCATCAGCGGAACTCGACGCGCCTCGCCCCGGCCGGGATCACCACCTCGCGGCCCTTCCACTCGCCGCGCCGCCCGTCGATGCGCGGACGCGGCGGCAGGTCGACGCCCTCGGGCCACTGCACCACGAACCCGCCGGGCGGCGTCGCGCCCGGCTCGAGGATCAGCACCCTGACCGCCCCGTCCTTCCTGAAGCTGTAGCTCAGCGACCCATAGGCGGTCCGCACCTCGCGCGCCCCGACACCCGTCGGGCTGTCGACCCAGTCCAGCGGCAGGCCTGCCGCCAGCACCAGGGCGTGGTCGCTGTCCCGCTCATAGACGAACAGGTCCAGGGCCGAGCGGATGTAGTCCGAACTGATCCAGGCATGGGGCATGTCGCCGATGAAGCGCGGTTCGCGCAGGTCGCGACCCACCACCTCGGCCCAGCCGTTCCAGGCCTGGGGCCGGCGGTCGGCGAAGAAGAAGTCCAGCGCCCGCATGGCCCGGTCCCTCTGGCCCAGCCGCACGAAGACCCCGACGTTCCTCAGCTCATAGGGAGTGTAGTCCTTCCAGGCGTTGCGGTTCTCCTGCCGCGCCGTGAAATTCTCCCAGTATTTCTCGAACGTCCGCTTCATCAGCCCCTGTGGCAGCTCCGCCTGCTCGCCCGCGGGCGACAGGGCGATGGAGGTCGAGGTCGCGTCGAAGTCGCCCCGATCCGCCGCCCCGGCGATGAAGTCGATGTGGTGGCGGATGGCCGTGCCGGTGATGGCGTTCCGGATGTCGGTCCGGAACTCGTCGCGCGCGGCTCCGAACCGCTGGGCCGCCGCCGTGTCGCCGAGCGTCTCGGCGATGAAGACCGCGTCCTTGTAGCCCAGCAGGCCCCAGAAATCGTCCCAGAAGCTGAAGGCCGCCTTGTCCGAATAGCCCTCGTGGCTGATCGTCGGCGGCAGCAGTCCGTACAGATGCCGCGTCTCCCGCGTGCGGTTCTCCGGAACCCGGGTCGAGGCGCGCAGCGTGTCCATATAGGCGACCGCCGCCTGGACCTGCGGCCAGACCGAGCGCA
This sequence comes from Brevundimonas goettingensis, assembly GCF_017487405.1. NCBI lineage: Bacteria > Pseudomonadati > Pseudomonadota > Alphaproteobacteria > Caulobacterales > Caulobacteraceae > Brevundimonas > Brevundimonas goettingensis. Next base: position 2,010,518 of record NZ_CP062222.1, read on the forward strand.
GCAGGGCCTCATCATGGGTGTAGCGATAGGTCTCGGCGGCCAGGAAGATGAACTCCCCGTGGCTGTCGTTCTCGGGCACCGGATCGGCCCCGCGCTGATCCACACAGCAGGGCACCTTGCCGTCACTGAACACATAGGGCGCATAGAAGCGCAGATAGTCCGCCGACAGATCGGCATGGCCCAGCCGGTCCAGCCCCTCGGCCATCATGGCCCCGTCGCGGATCCAGCTGCGGTTATAGGACCGCGTCCCCGGCTGCAGCCTCGGCCCCTGCCGCGACATCAGCATATGGGCCAGCGAGGTCTTCATCGTATCCGCGATCCTCTGCCCCTGCGGCGGGGTGATCAGATCAAACCGGTCGAGTTTTTCGCGCCAGGCGGTCTCGACCCCCATCTGGGCGGTCGCGATGGCGGCCAGGCTGACCGTCGCATCCCCGCCCCGCCCTTCGAGCGCCGAGCGGATGCCGAAGGTCCGCGTCTCGTTCGGCGCCAGGGTCACCTCATAGATCATCGCGCCCGAGGCCAGACCGGTCGCATCTGTCACCGCATCGGGCGTCCGCCGCCCGGTCGCCAGCAGGCTCTGCGGATCGGCGCCCGCGTCGAAGACCGAGGCCACGAAACGGTCAGGCCTGACCACCGGGATCACGTCCCGGCTGCCCGCGATGGTCAGCTTCGTCCCGTCATAGCCCATGGCCGTGATCGGGCTGGCTCCGCCCGGCACGGCCAGGAACTGCACCGGTCCGTTCACCTGCATCGGCCGCGCCGCCAGCGCCAGGCTCAGGGTGATCGGGCGGCTCGAGGTGTTGGTCAGGTCGTAGCGGCCATAGATGGCCCCGTTCTGCGCCGTCCCGTCCGCGAAGGCCGTCACCTTCAACGTCCAGCCCTCATGGGTCCAGGTCACTGTCGGGATCGGCAGATAGCCGTCCACCAGCCCCTGTTCGATCCGCACATCGGCCCAGGTGACCAGACGGCCGTTGTCCAGCACAAAGGGCTCGACCGACGGACCGCCGCGCCTCAGCTCGATGGCGCCGTCTTCCGAGATCAGCCCGCTCTCGCCGCCGCCGTCGACGCCGACTAGGGTCCAGTAGGGCTGTTCCCCGACGAAGCCGCGCGGATAGAGGCCCCGCCGGCTCTGCCGCGCCACCGCCGACAGGAAGGCCGTCTCGTCCTTGCCGAAGGCCAGCGGTTCGACGGTCACTTCGGACAGGGCGTAGGACGTCTGCGCCGCCTCCCGCCCCTGCCCGGCCCCCATCTGGGCTCCGGTCCGCGCCTGAACGGCGGGCGGCGCCAGGAAATCAAACCGGAGGTATCGCCCCGAGGCTTCCGGCGTCCTCAGCCAGTCGGTCCCGCCGTCGCCCTGATCGACCTGGGCCAGCGCCGTCCAGACCTCGCCGTCCGAGGAGGCCATGACCCGGTATTTCGTCGCCGACGACCGCTCGGCCCATTTCAGCGTCAGCCCGCCGAACTCCCGCTCATAACTTAGGTCCAGCGTCAGGCTCTGTTCGCCCTCAGCCGTGGACCGCCACACCGTCGCCGGGTCGCCGTCCACGGCATTGGCCGCCAGGGACATTCCGTCCTCGCTGGTCGCCGTCGCCAGCGGCCGCGGTGGGACCGCCGGCTCGGGCGGCAGTTCGCGTAAGCTCAGGTCGTCGACCTCTATGAAGCCCTTCCCGCCCTCGCCCGCCGTGACCACGAACTCGATCCGCTCGGCGCCCCGGAAGGCGTGGTCCGGGTTGGGCCCCCAGGCCCAGCTGACCTGCCGCTTCTTGATCACGAACTCGGTCCAGCCGTCGGGGAATGTGTAGCGCGTGGTCTGGCGCCAGTGGACGTTCTCTGCGGTCGCGTCGGTGAACTTGACCTCGAAGGTGTTCGACGGCCCGGCGCCACGCACCCGGAAGCGGATCTCATAGTTGGCCGGCGCGTTGAAACTCAGCGCCCGCGCCGCGAAGGCGTAGCCCGACTTGCCGTTGAAGTCGTAGTCCAGCCGCATCGCCCGGCCGCCGTCGGGACCCGCCACCGACGAAATCGCCGACGACACATCCGTCGAGGCGTCGGCCTTCCACGGCGTCAGATCCTCGAGATCGTCCAGCACCACGGGCGCGGGCGTCGCGGGCTCGGCGGGCGCGATCTCGACGAGGGGGGTTTCGACCGGCGCAGGCGTCTGGGCGAACGACGGCCCGGCCAGAACCGCCAGAACCCCAAACATCATCGCCGCCATGAATCGCATCTTTTACTCCGCTCATCCCCGTGAAGGCGGGGACCCAGTTCTGTGGGCGATCAGCCCTGCCGATCGTGCCCGATCGTTGATCCCACGCACCGTGCCTTACGAAAGCACTGGGTCCCCGCGTTCGCGGGGATGAGCGGAATTGAATGCTATCCCTTCACGCTCCCCGCCAGCATGCCGCGGATGTAGTACCGTTGCAGCGCCAGGAAGAGCAGCAGAACCGGCGCGACCGTGATCACCGCACCGGCCATCATCATCTCGGCGTCCTGCACATGCTCGCGCGACAGGGCCGCCAGCGCCACCGGCAGCGTATAGTTCGACTGGTCCGTCAGGATGATCAGCGGCCACAGGAAGTCGTTCCAGCTGCCCAGGAAGACGAACAGGGCCAGCGTCACCAGAATGGGCGTCAGGGTCGGCAGCACCACCGAGCGGAAGATCCGCCCCTCCGACGCCCCGTCGATCCGCGCCGCCTCCAGCATCTCCTCCGGGATCGACAGCGCATACTGCCTGACGAGGAAGATACCGAAGATCGACGCCAGCCACGGCACCAGCGCGCCGGCATAGGTGTTCACCAGCCCCACCGACTTCAGCATCAGGAACAGCGGCAGGGTTCCGATCTGCGCCGGGATGACCAGCGCCCCGATCAGCATCTGGAAAATCCGGTCCCGTCCCCGGAACCTCAGCTTGGCGAAGGCATAGCCCGCCGGCACGGTGAAGCCGAGCGCCAGCACGGTCGCCAGCGTCGCCAGCGCCAGACTGTTCCACATATACCGGCCCATGCCCTGATCGACGAACAGCTCGCGATAGTGCGACAGGGTCCAGACCTTGGGTAGCAGGGGCGGCGGGAAGGTCGCGGCCTCCCCGGTCGACATGAAGCTGACCGAGACCATCCAGGCGAGCGGGAACAGGACGATCAGCCCGATCAGGGCGACCGCGACATTCAGCAGGATGACGCGCAGCTTCACGTGTGGTCTCCCCCCAGCTTCCGCGACGCCCACAGCTGCACCATCGTCACCGCGAAGATGCACAGGAACAGGATGAAAGCCACGGCCGAGGCGGAGCCCAGGTTCCACCATTTGAAGCCCTCTTCGTACATGAAGTAGAGCACCGTCACCGTCGACTGGGCCGGTCCCCCCTGCGTCATCACATAGGGCTCGGCGAACAGCTGGAAGAAGCCCGCCACCGAGATGATCGAGACCAGCAACAGGGTCGGGGCGATGGCCGGCAGGGTCACATGCCGGAACTGTTTCCACGGCCCCGCCCCGTCGATCCGCGCCGCCTCATAGAGGTCGTCGGGCACGGTCTGCAGCACCGCCAGGAAGATCAGCATGTTGTAGCCGAAGATCTTCCACACCACGAACATCAGGATGGCCGGCACCGAGGTCGCCGGGCTCCCCAGCCAGTCCACCGCGGGCAGGCCGACCGAGGTCAGGATCCAGTTGATCACCCCGTACTTGGTATGGAGCATGTAGTTCCACAGCACCGCCGTCGCGACGAGGGTGGTCACATAGGGGGCGAAGAAGACCACCCGCCAGATCGGCCGCCACCGCACCGTCCGCGCGTTCAGGATCACCGCCGCGAACAGGGACGCCGCGATGGCCAGGGGCACGCCCAGCACGCTGAACCACAGGGTGTTCTTCATCGCCCCCCAGAACAGCGGATTGGTCAGCAGCCGCTCATAGTTCTGCAGGCCCACGAACCGCAGGTTCTTCAGATCGGCCAGGGCGTAGATGTCGAAATCGGTCAGGCTCAGCAGCAGGGCCGCGATCACCGGCACGGCGAAGAAGACGGCGATGGCGATCAGGGCCGGGGCGACGAACCCCCAGGCCGCACGCTCGCGGGCGGTGACGGTCGAGCTCATACCGCCCTCCCCTGTTCGATCATCCAGCGGCGCTTTTCCAGCAGCCGGTCGACACGTCGATTGATCTCGCGACCGGCGGCCGCGGGCGTGAACTCCCCGCGCACCATCCGCTCGGCGACGATCTGCATCTCGGCCGAGATCCGCTCCCACTCGGGCGCCTTGGGCAGGGGCTTGGCGCGGCTCAACTGGCCCTTGAAGGCGGCGATATAGGGGTCGTTGGCCACCTGGGGCGCGTTCCAGCCCGACTGGCGCGCAGGCAGGTCGCCGGTGATGACGTTGAACCGCGCCTGCACCTCGGGCTCCGACAGGTATCGGATCAGCTTCCACGCCGCCGCCTGCTTATCCGACGACTTGAACACCGCCAGCGACGACCCGCCCGGCGCCGAGGCCCCCGGCCCGCGCGGCCCCGGCACGCCCGCCGTGGTCCAGTGCGGCTGGATCGCCGGCTGAAGCTTCGCCTTCATGTCACCGATGGTCCACGGGCCGCTGAAATAATAGCTGAAATACCCGCGTCCGAACTCGGTCCAGACGTTGGAAATCTGCGTCGACGACGCCAGCGGCGCGAGCCCCTCGTCGAACAGGCTCTTGTAGAAGGCCAGGGCCTCGACGAACGACGGACTGGCGAAATTGCCCCGGGTCTCATTGTCCCGCAGCAGAGCATCGTCGCCCTGCAGGCCCAGGGTCTGCAGCTGCTCGAACTCGTTCACGGGCAACAGGATGGCATAGTTGCCCTCCCCCGCCGCCCGCTTGATCGCGTGCATGGATTTCTTCCACTCGGCCCAGTCCTGCGGCACGGCGTCGTAGCCCGCCTTGGCCAGGATGTCGGAGCGATAGAACAACAGCCGTGTGTCGACATACCAGGGCGTGGCCATGGCCTTGCCGTCGATCATCATCGTGCCCAGCACGGCGCCGAACTGGTCGGTCTGCAGGTCCGCCGCCTCGGCCGGGACCGGCGACAGGGCGCCGATGGCGGTCAGCTCGCCGATCCAGGTATTGCCCACCTGGCTGAGGTCCGGCAGCGACGCGCCTGCATAGGCGGTCAGCAGCTTCTGGTGCGCCGAGGTCCAGGGCTGGGCCTGCACCACCACCCTGATGTCCGGGTTGCGCCTCTCGAACTCGGGCAGGATCTGACCGACATTGGTCGCCTCATTGCCCATGGCCCAGAACTGCAGGACCGTGCGCCCGTCGTTCCGTCCGCACCCGCTCAAGGCCGCGCCCGCTCCCGCCAACAGGCCGAGCGCCGTCCGCCGGTCGGGCGCGAAGTCGGTCATGCCGCCAGCCACCCACCGGTGAAGCCCGCTGCCTCCAGACCGCGCCTCAGGTTGGGCTCGCCGTGCATGTGCCGCCAGATCAGCTCCGACCGATGGTTCTCGATCATCATCACGATCGGCCCCTGGTCGATACCCAGATAGTCGCCGTCCACCCAGCAGACGCCGGGCTCGATCCGCCCGTGCTGCAGCGGATGCTCCAGCACGTTCAGCGTCGGATTGAAGCTGTCGAGGAAGCCGTACTGCGTATAGATCACCGACCCGTACTTCGCCTTCATCGCCTTGATGCAGGGCACGACGATCTCGGGCGCGAATGCGATGGAGGCCGCCGCCGCCGTCGGCGCGATGGTGCCGTCGTCCCGGTCGCCCGGCCCGCGCGCCGAATAGCTGAAGAACTCGCGCTCCTTGCCGTCGATGGTCTGTTTGAAATCGCCCGGCCCGTCGCAGGCCGTCAGGCCCCAGATCTCCGACGAATAACCCCAGCCGCCGACGTTGTCGGTCGCATACTGTTTCTGGGCATAGACGGCCCGGCGGCTGTTCTCGAAATAGTCGAGGGTGTCCCCGCGCATGGCCGACTGGCCGCGCATCCAGGCGTCACGAATGCCGCGGAAGTCCACGAACATGTGGCTGTACTGGTGCCCGAACAGGGGAGCGAACTCGAGGTAGCGGTCGGTCTCGCGCTCCACGAAGCTGCGGTCATAGCTGGTCACCCACTCCGACCAGACCCCGGCGTCCACCGGATGGGTCGGGCTGCCCATGGCCATGAGCAGGATCAGCATCCCCTCGTTATAGACGTACCAGTCGGACGGGATGTAGCCCGTGTCCGGATGCCAGCCCATGGTGATCCGGTTCGGCCGCACCACGGCCCAGGGCCATTCGATCCTCTCATAGATGGCCTGGACTCGCTCGCGGATCTCGCGCTCCTCGGCCGTATCGCGGTCGAAGTAGCGGGCGGCGAACAGCATTCCGGCGACCAGCAGGGCCGTGTCCACCGTCGACAGCTCGGTGCGCCCGAACCGCAGCCCGGTCTCCATGTCGAGAAAGTGGTAGAAAAAGCCCTTGTAGCCGGCGGCGTCATGCTCGCCCGGCCCCTGCGGCAGCTCCCAGAAGTAGCGGACAGTGGTCAGGGTCCGCTCGCGCGCCTCGGCCCGGGTCATCCAGCCGCGCTCGACCCCCACCGGCCAGCAGCTCAGGGCGAAGCCCACCGCAGCGATGGAGCAGAAGGATTTGGTCGGCCAGCGGTCGGGCGTCAGTCCCGTCTTGCGATCCGTGACGTCGACGAACCACTGGAAGGTCTTGCGCTGCAGATCGTCGATCTCGGGGTCCAGCCGTTTGGCGGCCGGCAGGCGCACCCGCTGGGCCGCGAACGCGGGCAGCGCCGCGGCCGAGGCGGCGGCGGCGACGGAGCCCATCAGAAACAGACGACGATCCATGGGGGACTCCTACGCGAAATCAGGCACGAACGGGGGACGGAATAAGAAAAAGCCGCCCCCTGCGAACAGGGAGCGGCACAGTCTCAGGGGAGAACTCAGAAGGTGTAGCGCAGGCCCACCTGGAAGCTTCGCGTCGGCAGGAACTGGGCGTTCGGCAGCCCGTAGGTCGAGCTGTTGTAGCCCCCGTCGAACGACGAGTAGTTGTGGAAGTCGAAGATGTTGATCGCGTCCAGCATGAACTCGACGTTCTGGCCTTCGAAGGTCTTGAACGACTTGGACAGGCGCAGATCGACCTGACGGAAGGCGAAGTTCAGACCCGGCAGGAAGGCCCGCTTGTCCGGACGCCCGCCGTTCCAGCAGATGTTCGGATTGGTCGCGTTGGGGCAATCGAAGACGTTGTACGGCAGGCCCGAGCCCAGGGTCACGATACCCGACAGACGGAAGTCCATCGGCAGACCCAGGGTGCCCGAGGCCACGATACGGTGACGCTCGTCGGTGTTCGACGGATATTCCGGCGACAGGCCCGGGGTGTTGTAGTCGAAGTCGAAGCCGGTCAGGCCCGAGTCACGGCTGCCGTTCTGGGTCGCCTTGGACAGGGTGTAGGCGATGTTCACGCCCCAGTTCGATTCGCGGTCGAAGGGCTTGTCGATCGTCAGATACAGGGCCTTGAACTCGGCTTCCTTGTCCTGGTTCTGGAAGAAGATCAGGTTGTTGAACTCGGGGTGGCCCACCGAGGTCGGGGTCGGGCCCGAGAACCGGTCGCCGGTCGCCGAGCCGGCGTTGGCGATGTACCAGGCCGACAGATTGACCGTCTTGGAATAGGCCAGGGTCAGGGCGGTCTGGAAGATGCCGACCTTCTGGCGGACGCCGAAGTTGAACTGGTCCGTCCGCGGCGGCTCGGCGTTGTTGTTGACCAGGAAGATCTCACCCGCGCCCGGCGTCGCCGCCAGCAGCGGATCCAGACCCGCCGCAGTCAGATAGGACGGGTTCCAGGCCACAGTGTTCACGCCGCTGACCACGCCGCCCGTCTGGGAGAAGAAGATCTGCTTGTTGAACTGGGTCGGCTTGAAGCGCTCGTCGAAGGCGAAGTTGAAGCCCAGACGGTCGTAGTAGCGGCCGGCGCCGCCGAACACGACCGTGCGCTCGTCGCCGAACCAGTCGTAGCTGAAGCCGAAGCGCGGCTGGAAGGCGCCGGTGAAGGCGTCGCGATCACCGTCCGAGATATAGTCGTTCGGGTTGAAGTAGGACGGGAAGTCATAACCGGGCAGCGCCTGGATCTTGGCCAGGGTGTCGCGGATATTAGCCGGGGTGACCCAGTCGTTGTTGACCGCATTGTCCTCGTAGTCCCAGCGGATGCCGAGGTTCAGTTCCAGCTTGTCGGTGATCTGCCAGTCGTCCTGGAAGTAGAGGCCCAGGACATTGTTGTCGACGTCGGCGGGCGGCACGAAGGCGCCCAGCTGCACCGCCACCGGGATGTTCGTCCCGCCCAGGCCGCTGGTGCCTGCGATGTCATAGGTGAACTGCGGGTTCCGGCCGAACTGCTTGTTCACGAAGTAGTTCTGCATCGAGTACTTCACGCCCATCTTCAGGGTATGGATGCCCATCCATTGCAGATCGGGGATGGTCAGCTCGTCCTTGAAGGTGTGGCTTTCCTGCTCGACATACTGGTTGTCGCTGCGGCCGCCGTCCGAGAAGATCGTGTCGACCCGGTTGTTGATGTCGAACTGGAAGCCCGGTGTCGTGGCGCTGTTGTCGCGGAAGATCGCATAGGTCCGGCCGTAGTCGCTGAAGTTCAGCGCGGTCGGGTTGTAGGTGTACGAGAAATAGTCGTAGCTCGCTTCGTTCAGGAAGCGGTCGCCGGTGTAGGTGTGACGCGCATTGATCGAGCGCACATCGGTGTTGGTCTGTTCGGCGCGCGAATAGGCGGTCTGGCCGCCGAAGCTGCGGATGTCGTTCTCGCTGCGATAGGTGCCGCTGATCTCGAACTTCTGGCGGTCGCTGATCTGCCAGGACAGCTTGCCGAACAGCAGGTCTTCCTCGAACGGCGCGGCATAGGTGCCCAGCTCGGAGGCGAACTGGGTCGTATAGGCCGGGTTGTTCAGGAACACCGAGTTGGCGCGTTCCTCGTCCTTGCGCTCATAGGTGACGAAGAAGTTCAGACGGTCCTGGATGATCGGGCCGCCCAGGGCGAAGCCGTACTGCTTCTTGCTCAGCTCGGGCTTGTCGTCGCCGCGACGCTGGGCGAACACGTCCTGACCGATCCAGTCCTGGTTCTGGTAGGTGCCGAAGATCTCGCCGTGGAACTCATTGCCGCCCGAGCGGGTCACGGCGGTGATGATGGCCGAACCGGCCTGTTCGTACTCGGCCTTGAAGTTCTGGGTGATGACCCGGAACTCCTGCACGCCCGCCTGCGGGAAGGGGTTGCCGCGGCTGTCGTCCTGACCGGCGACGCCGCCGTCAATGATGGTCGACTTCTGGTTCTGGCCGTCGACGAAGACATTGATCGCCTGGGCCGACTGCCCCCCCGCCGAGATGGTGCGCTCGCTGTCGCCTTCAGTGACCCGCACGCCCGGAGCCAGGGCGGCGAAGTTCAGGAAGTTGCGGTTGATCTGCGGCAGGTTGTTGATCTGCTGCTGGCTGACGCCGGTGGCCACTTCCGAGGTGCGAACCTCGAAGATGCGGCGGCCCGTCACGACGATATCGCCCACCGCCGAGGCGTCGCTGGAGGAGGCCACGGTCGCCGGAGCGACGTCGAGGTTGAGCGTCCCGACCTGGCCGGTGGCCAGGGTTACGGTGTCCGAGGCGGTCGAGCCGTCGGCGCTGGTCACCTCGATCCGGTAGGTGCCCGGGCGCAGGCCGGTCATGACATAGGCGCCCTGGTCCGAGATGCGCGCGCGCGAGACGAAGCCGGTGGCCACGTCGGTCGCGGTGATCGTGCCGCCCGGCTCGGGCGTGGCGCCTTCCGTGACCACGCCGCGCAGGGTGGAGTTGGTCGCCTGGGCGTTGGCCGCGCCGGCCGTGGCCAGCAGGGCCGCCATGGCCAGGGCCGAAGCCCCCATGACGATACGGGTGCGAGTGTTCATCCTAGACATCCTGGATTTCCCCCATGAGAATTTCGCCCGGCGCGGTGGGTTTTGCCTCCGCCGGGGATGAATGGGCCGATGCATCGGCCGTGCTGGATCCGCGCACGACGAGGGTCGGGCGGAGGATTTCGTTGTTGGCTTCTTCGCTGTCCGGCGCCTGGATCAGCCCGACCAGCCGCTCCACGGCGTGCTTGCCCAGGCCTGCGATGTCGATGCGCAGGGTAGTCAGGGCGGGCCTGACCAGCTCGGCGATCGGCACGTCGTCGAACCCGACCACGGCGACCTCCTCCGGACAGCGGACGCCCGCCTCCTGCAGGGCCAGCAGAGCGCCCACGGCCATCATGTCGTTGGCGGCGAAGATGGCGTCGGGCCGCTCGCCCGAGGCCAGCATCCGCGTCACGGCGCGATGGCCGGACCCTTGGGTGAAGTCCCCGTCCAACACCTGGGCGACCACGCCCGACCCGGCCAGGGCCTCGGCGTAGCCGGCCAGCCGCGCCTCGGCCTCCAGGTTGCCCGAGGGGCCCGAGATATGGGCGATCCGGCGACGGCCCAGGCCCAGCAGATGTTCCACCGCCGTCATGGCCCCGGCGCGGTTGTCGATGACGATCGAGGGCCGGGCCGCATCCATCGCCCCGCCGTTCATCAGCAGCACTGGCGTCCGTCCGGCCAGGCTGGCGGTCAGGCTGGCGGCGTTCAGATAGGGCGACAGAACGACCAGTCCGTCGACCCGGCCACGCATCGAGCGGATCGCCGCCGAGGCCTCGTCCGCGTCGTCGTGCGAGCTGGAAACGATCAGGTGCAGGCCATGGGCCCGCGCCGCCACATCCATGCCGCGGATCAGCTCCGAGAAGAACTCCCCGAACAGGTCCGGCAGGATCACCCCGACCGTGTCGGTACGGCTGGTCGACAGGCTGCGGGCGCCGGAATGAGGCACGTATTTCAGGAGGTCGACGGCCTGCAGGACGCGCTGGCGGGTCGGCTCATTGACCACGCCGACGCCGTTCAGGACGCGCGAAACCGAGGCCACGGACACGTCCGCGTGGCGCGCCACGTCACGGATCGTCGCCGGCTTCACGCCGCGAGTCCGTACGCTGAAGGCTGGCCGCCCGATGATCCCAACTGCGTTTTCCCTGTCACCCTGATCGTGCCGGCCTTCTTATCGAAGGTCCGTCGACATGAACGATGTAAGCGGTTACATGGCACATTCACCGGCGGCCCCGCAAGGGCCGTAGTTTGGTCACAACCCCAACCGCCGCAGTAATGCGGTGCAGCAAGGTTCGGTTCCGTACCGTTCACCCCCCTGTTCCCCAGCTTTGCAGGCCCCTCCCCTGATGACCTCCAAATACCTGTTTCCAGACGATTTTCTGTGGGGCGCGGCGACCGCCGCCTATCAGATTGAGGGCTCTTCCATGGCCGACGGCGCGGGGGAATCCATCTGGGACCGTTTCGTCCATACGCCGGGAATGATGGCCAATGGCGACACCGGCGACACAGCCTGCGACCACTACAACCGCTGGCGCTCCGACATCGATCTGATGACCCGGCTGAACCTCCAGGCCTACCGATTCTCCGTTTCCTGGAGCCGGGTCATGCCCGAGGGGCGCGGCCGGATTAACCCGGCGGGCCTCGACTTCTACGACCGCCTGGTCGACGGCCTGCTGGAGAAGGGCATCACCCCCCTATGTACCCTTTATCATTGGGATTTGCCCGCCGCGCTCGACGATCGCGGCGGCTGGCTGAACCCCGATATCGCCGACTGGTTCGCCGACTACGGTCAGGTCCTGTTCGAGAAATTCGACGGCCGGGTGAAGACCTGGGGCACCATCAACGAGCCTTGGGTCATCGTCGACGGCGGCTATCTGCACGGCGTCCTCGCCCCCGGCCATCGCTCGGCCTATGAGGCGGTCATCGCCGGCCATAACGTCCTGCGCGCCCACGGTGCGGCCGTTCGTCGCTATCGCCAGGTCGGCAAGCACGACATCGGCATCGTCCTCAATATCGAGCCCAAATACCCGGCTTCCGACCGGCCCGAGGACGAGGCCGCCCGCCGCCGCGCCGAGGCCCAGATGAACCGCTGGTTCCTCGATCCCCTGATGGGCCGCGGCTATCCGGAGGAGCTGAAAGACGTCTACGGCGACGCCATGCGGGACTTCCCGTCCGAAGACTTCGACCTGATCGCCGAACCGACCGACTGGATGGGGCTCAACTGGTACACCCGCGCCGTGCCCGAGAATGCTCCCGACGCCTGGCCCGTCCGCGCCCGGCCGGTCAAACAGGTCCAGCACGCCCACACCGAGACCGGCTGGGAGGTCTATCCCCCCGCCTTCACCGACACCCTGGTGTGGCTCCACGAACAGACCGGCGGGAAACTGCCCCTGATGGTCACCGAGAACGGCTCGGCCTGGTACGACCCGCCCCACGCCATCGACGGCCGCATCCACGACCCGATGCGCGTCGACTACCTCCGGAACCACCTCAAGGCCCTGCACGACGCCATTTCAAAGGGCGTCGACGTGCGCGGCTATATGGCCTGGTCCCTGCTCGACAACCTCGAATGGTCTCTGGGCTACGCCAAACGCTTCGGCATCACCCACGTCAACTACGCGACCCAGGAACGGACCATCAAGGACTCGGGGCTGCTGTACGCCGAGGTGATCCGGACCAACGGCGGGGTGTTGGGTTAGGCAGCCCCAAAACACCGTCATCCTCGGGCTCGTCCCGAGGACCCATGTCTCCGATGTCCGGAAAGGGATCGTATGCGGAGATGCGTCAGCGTTTGATCTCCGCCGTCCGATTTGCTGATCGCTGGGTCCTCGGGACAAGCCCGAGGATGACGGATCCGGGCTGAGCCCCCGGGCCTATTGCGCCATCCGGAACTTCACCGACAGCAACCCCGTCTCCCCGACCTGATGGGTCTTCAGCCAGCCCTCGGAGATGACGCCCTCCTCCAGCCCCATCATGGCCGCCGCGCCGAAGCCGACCCCGGCCGGACGCTCGGACACTGTCTCGCAGGCCTCAAGCCGCCGCTCCGGCCCCACGCGGCAGCGCAGGACCACATCCCCGGCCCAGACGCCGCTCTGTAGCGCGCCTTGCGGAAACTCCAGCCGCGGCCTCCGCACCCAGTCCGGGGCGATCACCTGTGACGACACGGCCTGTTCCGTCGGCGCCGGCGCCGTCTGGGCCAGAGCCGGGGTCGCGGCGCCCGTCAGGGCGGCTACGGCCAGCAAGGCTGTGCGCTGGATCATGGTCGTCTCCCCCGAGTTCCGGTGAGAGCAGGCTTCCGCCGACCGCCGATGTCAAGTCGGCTTCCTCCTCAGCCTGACCGGATCAGCCCCACAGGATTCTCAAGGCAAACCTCAGCGCGATCACGACGAAGACGATCACGGCCGCGATCACGGCGATCAGACGCCACCCCGGCCTGGCCCGGCTCAACGCCCGGCCTCCGCCGCCATCCGGAACAGGCCGAAGGCGATCAACCACAGCACGGTGAACACAGTCGTGCCGAGGGCGACCTCGTAAAGGCCCGCGCCGCCCGGCGAGGCCCAGCCCAGAGGGAGTGCGACCGCGCCGATCAGCATCTGCAGCGCCGCCGCCGCGAACATGGCCCGCGCCATGCCCATCGGTGTGAACCGCCCCAGCACCGCGCCCACGACCGCCGCGCCGATGACGCCGAGGAACAGCAGGTTGGCGGGATTGCCTTCATCGCCGAGGAAGCCCACCGCCCCGCAGACCCACAGCAGCAGGACGCTGGCCGCCACCGCGATCAGGGCGCCGCCCTTGTACGCCAGCCCGCCCGGCGCCCGCATGGCCAGTTCGACCAGCGCGCCCGCCACCGCCAGCATCCCGCCGGCGACCAGATAGTCGAACCCGGTCCAGGGCGCGTGGAAGATCAGCGGCAGCAACAGCACCGTCACCGCCCCGCCCCACATCGGGATGCGCCACATCCCGCTCTCGATCAGCCGCGTCATCGCCCGTCTCCCTCTCCGGCGGATATCACGGGTTCACGGATGCGCCCGTTCCAGCCGCCCGTCACGAGGACGACCGGAGGCCTTTCCGTGCAGAAGCTGTGCAGAGAAGATCACCCCCTCCCAGAGGGAGAGGGCTTGAGGCTCGGAGAGCCGCAGGCGATCCGGCAGCCGAAAGGGTGAGGGGTTCAGTCGCCCACCGGTGCGGGCATAACCCCTCACCCTCCCACTCACTGCGTTCGCGGGCCCCTCCCTCTCCCTCCCGGAGAGGGGCCTCGCAGTCATTCGACCACCCGCCCCTTGAAATCCCGACACTTTCCGGCAACCGCGCCCTTTCGGCTAAGCACCCCACCTACAGGTGCTAAAGTCCCCCTCTGGTCTTTGAAATCACCGGCACAACACACTGCGCCCTTGCACTCCCATTGCACGTCAAGTGCAAATCCTTACCGCAATAACGATACTGCAATTTCAATGCACAAGGAGACAAACCTCACCTTACGCCTTCAAAATTGCACCTTTTGCACCCGCTTTTTTTGCGTGCAAAACCGCTCCCGATCACCGCGCCTTGCGCCGTCCGTACAGCTGTTCGATCAGGTCCAGCCGACCGGCCTCGGGCACCGGCCTGATCACCGGCCCGTCGTTGGTGAACTCCAGCAACAGGTCGGGCTCCGGCCTCAGGTCGGGCCAGCGCAGACGGCCCTCGCCGTTCGGGTCGCCCTCGCGCGCGAACTGCAGCCAATAGCCGCTCATCAGGTCCGCCGCGCGCTGGTCGCGCTCGTCGGTCGCCCAGGGCGAGGCGCTCAGGGTGTCGAAGACGTACTGACGCTCCGAGGCGTGGGTCGCCCCCGCGTGCGGCTCGTTCATCGCCGCCGAGACCACGTCGAAGCGGTAGAGGAAGGTCGGATGGCCGTTCTTCGCATGCAGCCGGGCCAGATGCCGGGCCGGCTCATTGAACACCAGGTCGCTCAGGACGTGGGCGTCATAGCCCTCCTGCCCGCCGTAGCCGGTCAGGAAGGCGGCCTTCTCCTCCGGCGTCAGGGCGTCGTCGATCTCGCCATAGGGGGTCAGGTCCGACGGTTTCATCCACCAGAACTCGGCCGAGTTGGTGCCGATGATCAGGGGCACGGGCGCCTCCCGCCCGGCGGCGAAGGCGGTCTCGACATCCTCCTTGATGACCACGCCGTCGTTGAGGATCAGGTCGCCGCCGTAGAAGCTCGGCGCGGGCTGCAGCAGCCGCTCGGCGGGCACGGCGCGCAGGGCCTCGGCGGTCGGCTCCACCCCCGCCGCTTCCGCCCAGGCCGCGCCCCGCGCCCGGGTCGAGCGCGGCGTCTGGCCGCTGGCTTCGGCGTCCGCCACATCCTCGAGCGCCACCCCTTGCTGGCGGCCCAGGCCGGACTCGACAATCACCTTTGAAAACAGTCCTCTAGCCTGCTCGGCGACCATCAGCTGGGTCACCGCCACGCCCCCGGCTGACTCGCCGAAGATCGTCACCTGCTCCGGGTCGCCGCCGAAGGCCGCGACATGGTCCCGCACCCACTGCAGCGCCAGGATCATGTCCATGACGGCGTAGTTGCCGGCCGGCTCCCCGGCGGGTCGTTCGGCCGCCAGGGCCGGGTGATCGAAGAAGCCCAGCCGCCCCAGACGGTAATTCAGGGTCACCACCACCACGCCCCGGCGGGCCAGGCTGGTCCCGTCGTACAGGGCCGCCGTGCCCGAGCCGTTGATGTAGCCCCCGCCGTGGATCCAGACCATGACCGGCAGCGGATGGTCCCTCTCCTTCGGGGTCCAGACGTTCAGGGTCAGGCAGTCCTCGCTCATCGGCAAGGGTCCGACGCCGTTGTCGCCATTGGCCGGCGGCTGGATGCAGATGGCCCCCACCTGACCCGCGTCGCGCGGCCCGGTCAGAGGCGCGGCGGGGACCGGCGGCCGCCAGCGCAGCGGCCCGATCGGCGGCTGGGCATAGGGCACCCCCTTGAAGCTCTCGACCCCGCCGCTCTCGCGCCCGATCAGCGCGCCCCTGCCGATGGTCACGGTGGGCGAAGCGGGGGGCGGCGGGTCCTGCATCGGTGTGGTCATCAGAAGGGCGGCGCCGAGGAGGGCTGTCAGAGGCATGACCCCACCCTAGCGACCCGGGCCGCATCGCCCAACCCCGCCCGGCTGACGGTCTCGTGACCGTTTGGCGCCGTATCGGCGACAGACCATTGAACCGAACGCCAAGCTGTGCGTTTAGACGCGCGCATAGTGGGGATGGCGTTGAAAGAACTGGCTAAGTCCGGCGACCTGGGCGCCGACCTCGCGGCGGCGTTCGACGCCTCGCCGAACCCCTATATGCTGCTGACGCCCGAGTTGCGCTACGCCGGGATGAACCGCGCCTACCTCCAGGTCACCCAGCAGACCCGCGAGGCCCTGATCGGCCGCTACGTCATGGAGGCCTTCGACGGCGGCGGCGACGACCACAACGCCAAACGGCTGCTGGGCTCGTTCCAGAAGGTGCTGGCGACGGGAGAGGCCGACCACCTGCCGGTGCTCCACTACGCCATACCCTTGCCAGACGGCCAGGGCGGCTCCCACTATGTCGACCGCTACTGGAGCGCCACCCACAGCCCGATCGTGGACGCCGACGGCAAGCTGCGCTTCATCCTTCAGCACACCACCGACATCACCGAGCTCCAGCTGTTGCGGCGGCAGGCGCGCGAGGGCGGCGGATCCGAGAGCGCGCTGGACGCCATCGTCGGCGGCGGCGTCATGGCCCGGGCCCAGCGGGTGCAGGAGGACAACCAACGGCTGGAGGTCGAGCGCGGCCGCCTGATCGACATGTTCATGCAGGCCCCGGGCTTCGTCGCCGTCCTGAACGGCCCCGACCACGTCTTCGAGATGGTCAACCCGGCCTATGCCCAGCTGGTGGGCCACCGCCCCGTGACCGGCCTCGACATCCGCGTCGCCCTGCCCGAGCTCCAGGGTCAGGGCTATTTCGAGCTGCTGGACGACGTCTACGCAACGGGCGAGCCGTTCGAGGGCAAGGAGAGCCAGGTCCAGCTCCAGCACACGCCCGGCGGCCCGGTGACGACCGTCTGGCTGAACTTCATCTACCAGCCGATCCGCGACGGCGACAGCCGGATCACGGGCATCTTCGTCCAGGGCCATGAGGTCACCGACAGTGTCGTGGCCGCCCAGCGCCAGAAGCTGATGATCGACGAGCTGAACCACCGGGTGAAGAACACCCTGGCCACGGTCCAGTCCATCGCCATGCAGACGGCCCGGTCCCACGACGATCCGAGGACGTTCGCCGAGAGCTTCCAGTCCCGGCTGATGGCCCTGTCGCACACCCACGACCTCCTGACCCGCAGCCATTGGGAGGGCGCCGACCTCGCCGAGATCCTGCGGCACGAGACCGAGGCCCACGACGCCAACCGACTGGTGGTCAACGGCCCCCCGGTGGCCCTCGGCCCCGCCGCGGCCCTGTCTCTGGGCATGATCTTCCACGAGCTGGCGACCAACGCCGCCAAGTACGGCGCCCTGTCCAATGCCGACGGCCGGGTGTTCGTCGATTGGTCCGTGGCCAACCAGGCCGACCGCCGCCTGACCATCGAATGGCGCGAGCTCGATGGTCCGCCCGTCACCGCCCCGACCCGCCGCGGCTTCGGCAGCCGCCTCATCGAACGCAACGTCCGCCACGACCTTGGCGGCGAGGCCGAACTCACCTACGCCGCCGATGGCTTGCGCGCGGCCATCACCCTTCCGCTCGACAGAGGAAACGATCAATGACCCAAGCACTGGAAGGCCGGACCATCCTGGTGGTCGAGGACGAGTCCCTGGTGGCCATGCTGCTGGAGACCATCCTCGAAGACATGGGTTGCGCCACCCTCGGCCCCGTCTCGACCATCGACGAGGCCCTGTCGGTCGTCAGCGACGGCGCACCCTTCGACGGCGCCCTGCTGGACGTCAATGTGGCGGGCAAGGAGGTCTTCCCCGTCGCCGCCGCCCTGAAGGAACGGGGCGTGCCCTTCGTCTTCTCGACCGGCTATGGCGAGGGCGGCCTGCCCGAGGAATGGCGCGGCCATCCCACCATCCAGAAGCCCTTCACCGAGGACGCCGTGCAGCAGGCCCTGATGAAGGTGCTCGGGGTCAGCGCCTGAGACCTAGCGCCTGAGGTCCTTCAGCACCGCCTTCGCGGCGTTGTGCCCCGGCGCGCCCGTCACCCCGCCGCCGGGATGGGCGCCCGAGCCGCAGAGGTAGAGGCCCGGGACGGGCATCCGGTGGTCGGCATGACCTAGCACCGGCCGGGCGCTGAACAGCTGGTCCAGCGTCAGCCGCCCGTGGAAGATGTCCCCGCCCACCAGGCCGAAGCGCCGCTCCAGATCGCGCGGCCCCAGCGCAAGCCGCCCGACCACCGAGGCCTTGAAGCCCGGGGCGTGCCGGTCGACCGTCTCGATCATCAGGTCCGCCACCGTCTCGCGATGCTCATCCGCCAGGTCCGGCGAGACGTGCTGGCAGAACAGGCTGGCGACGTGCTGCCCCGGCGGGGCCAGGCTGTCGTCCAGGGTCGAGGGGATCAGCATCTCGATGATGGGGTTCTGCGACCAGCCGTGCAGCCGCGCCTCGGCATGGGCCCGGTCCATATAGGCCAGGCTGGGGGCCATGATGATCCCGGCGGTCAGGTGGTCGCCTTCCCCCGGCAAGCTCGCGAAGGACGGCAACCGGTCCAGCGCCACGTTCATCCGGAACGTGCCCGAGCCCGAGGCATAGCTCCGCATCCGCTCGCTGAAGTCGGCCGGGACCACTGCCGGATCGACCAGCCGGTCGAACAGCAGCCGGGGGTGCAGGTTGGACACGACGGCCCGGCCGCGCACCACGTCTCCGGCCTCGGTCACCGCGCCCACGGCCCGGCCCTTGTCGGTCAGGACCTCGGCGACGGGGGCCTCCAGCCGCACCTCGACGCCCTGTTCGGCGCAGGCGGCGGCCATGGCCTGGGTGATCGCCCCCATGCCGCCGAGGGCGTGGCCCCAGACCCCCTTCCTGCCGTTCACCTCGCCGAAGACGTGGTGCAGCAGGACATAGGCCGAGCCCGGCGTATAGGGGCTGGCGTAGTTGCCGACGATACTGTCGAAGCCGAACAGGGCCTTGATCGGGTCGCTCTCGAACCAGCCGTCCAGCCAGTCGCCGGCCGACTTGGCGAACAGGTCCAGCAGGTCGCGCCGCCCCTGGACGTCCAGCCCCGCCGCCTGCCGCCCGAGGCCCGCCGCACTGGCCAGCTCCGGCAGGGCCGCCATCCAGCCGGCCACTCCAGTGTCTGGGGTCATGTTCGGCGGCGCCTTCAGGATCCAGTCGCGCAGCACCGCCGCCACGACCTCCAGCCGCCGCTCGTACTCGGGCAGGCGCTCCGCGTCCCGCGCCGAGAACCTCGCCACCTCGCCCTGCGTCCGCCCCTCCCCGGCCAGCAGGTACTGACCGTCGTCCAGCGGCAGGAAGTTGGAGACCTTGCGCTCCACCACTCGCAGGCCGTGCCGCGCCAGCTCCATGTCGGCGATGACCCGGGGGTTCAGCAGGCTGACCGTGTAGCTGGCGGTGGAGTTGCGGAAACCGGGGTGGAAGGTCTCGGTCACGGCCGCCCCGCCGACCACGCCCCGGCGCTCCAGCACCGTCACCTTCAGCCCCGCCCGCGCCAGATAGAAGGCGCAGACCAGCCCGTTATGCCCCCCGCCCAGAATGACGACGTCGGTGGTGCTGGTGGTCATCGGCGGCCCTCGTTGGACCCGAGGCCTAGCGCGCGCCGTGGGCGGAGGGAAGCCGCCAGAGAGCGGCGGAGGTCGCCTCAGGCGGCGCGCGAGGCCGGCCGCCGCATCTGCCAGCCGGGCCGCAGATAGAGCACCACCCCCTCGGCCTCATCGCGGGCGCGCTGCCGGTTCAGGGCCGACAGCCGTTCCACGACCGCCGCATCGGTCAGGCCTGGCGGCCAGCCGTAGGCCGCCTCCACCAGATCGTCGATCTGGCGCTGCAGACGCCCCAGGGTGCGGATGCGGGCCTGGGTGCAGGTCGAGGCGGCGTCCGGCGGCAGCGCCTCCCCCGCCCTGACCCGAGCCAGCAGGTTGTAGAGCTCGGTCATCGTCAGGGCCGGCAGGCGCGCCAGCGTCTCCTGCCGGGTCCGGTCGAGGTCCTCGGCCAGCTCGGCCAGGGCCCGTCTCTGGACCTCCGTCAGCTCCGGGAAGGGGAAGGGGTCGAAGCAGCTGCCCTTCACATAGACAGGCCGGTCCTCCAGCCGCCCACCGAAGACCTCGGCCCAGCACCGGTGGGCGCGCGACGAGAGGACGCCCAGCAGCGCCGCGTCGTCACTGGCGACGCAGACCAGCCGGTTGTCGGGCACGAAGGCGGCGTCGACGAAGTGGAACCACCGGTGCTTGGCCACCTCCACCGTAGCGATGAAGCGGCCGAGGCCCGCCAGAGCCGCGCGCAGGGCCTGCCGCGGCTCGCCCGGCATCCACCAGCGGTCGCGATAGGTCTGGCGGCGGTTGCGGTCCCGCTCGGGCTTCACGGTCTCCAGCAGGTGCTCATAGAAGCCCGGATGCCGCCGCCGCGCCTCGGCCTCCGACAGGCCCGAGAAGTCGATCAGCATCAGGTTGCGTGACCGTTCGGCGGCGTCGCGGCCGTTCAGATAGGGCCGGGTCGGGGCCGTCTCGCTCCGCTCCGACAGGGCCGCCAGCTGGGCCGCCCGCTCCGGCGAGACGAGGAAGCCGGCGCCCATCAGCTGGACCCCGCGCGAGGCCAGAAGAGCGTTGGCCTTCAGGGGCTGGACCGGGGTCTGGTCGGGGCTGATCTGGAGGTTGGAGCCGATCACGCCCCGGGTCTCGTCGAGCGACAGCAGGGAGGCGCCGTCGGGGCCGCGCCGCTCGGCGACGATCCGGCCGAGACGCCCGGCCCGGTCCGACCGGGTCTTCTCCGCCACCGTGATCGCCACCCGCACCGAGGCCGCCGAGCCGCCGCTCCAGGGATAGTCGGTGACGGCATAGACCAGATGGATCGCCCCCTCCCCCTCCAGATGGCCGGCCAGCACCGCACGCGAGCCCTGCTGGGCGATGGAGTTGGTGGTCACGAAGCCGAACCGGCGCAGGCGCGACTTCGGTCGGGCCAGGATGCGGGCCGCCCGATCCCACCAGCACATGACCAGATCGGCCTGTCGGAACCGGCCCTGCCGCACGGCCCAGAGGTCATCGACATAGGCGTCGCCCAGCTGGCGGCGGGCCTGGGCGGCGCCGAGATAGGGCGGATTGCCTATGATGAACTCGGCGTCCGGCCAGTCGGACTGTCGAGGCGTCGACCCGCGTCGATAGAGGCCGGCGGGGGATCGCCCCGGCGCCAGCAGGGCGTCCCTCTGAACGATGGCCCCATGGCTGGCGCGCACGACCGAGATCCGGGTCGCGGCGGTTTCGACCCGTCGCCGGGCCTCGGACTGAAGGTCGGCGATGGTCATGACCAGACGGGCGATCCAGACCGCCCGCGGATCGATGTCCAGCCCCATGAACCGACGGCGCGAGACCCGACGCTGGCCGATTCCGGCCCGTCCCTGGTTGTCGGTCAGGTCCTCCAGGGCGACGAAGACCTCGGCCTCCAGGACCCGCATCATCCGCATGGCCACATACAGGAAGTTGCCCGAGCCGCAGGCCGGGTCCAGCACCCTGACGGTGCAGAGGCGGTGGTGGAAGCGACACAGGATCTGGCGCGCCAGGTCGGTGCGGCCCTGCCCCGCCCGGCGCGCGGCCCCGGCCCGGACCTCGGCCCATTCGGCGCGCAGCACCTCCATAATGGTCGGGGTGACCACCGCCTCGATGGTCGCGACGTCGGTGTAGTGGACCCCGCCCGCCGCCCGCTCGCCCGTCGTGAAGGCCCGTTCCAGCAGGGAGCCGAACACCGCCGGCTCCACGTCCCGCCAGTCCTGCCGCGCCGCCGCGATCAGCTGGTCGAGGTCAGCCGGGGTCAGGGCGATGGGCGCCACCGCGTCCAGCACCTCGCTGTCGAACCTCGGGATGGCCTGGCCGAGGATGACGCTGAAGCCGCCGCGCCGCATCTCGCGGAACAGCTGGGCGGCGGCCCGATGGAACTCCTCGGGCGTCCGGCGATAGCGTTCCAGCAGCCGCAGGAAGGCGTGGTTCTCGAACCGCCCGGTGCTGTCCGCGAACATGGCCAGGATGCACTGGGTCAGGAAGTTGGCGGCCTTGGACTGGCAGGCCTGACGGTGGACGGGGTCGATCTCGCTGGCGCCCGACGCGGCGGCGATGTCGGCGGCCAGGCGCGAGCCGATGATCGGGATCAGCCCCGCCAGGGCCCGCCCCACCACGGCCGTGACCTTGCGCACCTGAAGCGTCGGATCCAGCGAGTGCGGGTCCATCCAGACGCGGACCAGCCGGTCCCGTATCTCGGGCCGCCGCAGGTCCTCCAGCGCGATCCGGTGGCTCTCGGCGTCCGGGAAGGGCGCATAGGGGCCGCCGTCCGGGCCGAAGCTGGACCACAGCTCGATCGAGCGGCCGACGTTGACGATCACCAGGAAGGGCGGCCGGCGCTCCAGCCGGTCCGCATAAAACTCGGCCTGCCTCAGCCCTCTCTCCATGTCGCGCTCTAGCTGGCCAGACGAGGAGGCCGAGGCCTTGGTCTCGAGCACGAAGGCGCCCCTGCGGTAGCAGTCCGCCCGCATGCGGCGCTGCGACGGTCCCTCGCCGCGGAAGCGGAGGTAGCGTTCGAAGGCATAGTCCGGGTCGCCCACGATCTGGTCGTTCGGCGCGGGCACGCCGAGGACCCGGCAGAGCTGGATGATGAAGGTCTGACCGCCCGACAGCTCGCTGACCGTGGCGCGCGTCCAGGTGTCGATGAAGGTATCCAGATCCATGGTTGAGCCCCCAACTCGGGACCAACCTTAGATTAATTCACAAGATCTTTACACTCTTAAGTTGTTAACCTTAACCCGTCGCGATACCGTCGTGAAAGCAAGGGCTTGCCCAGCCAGTAGGCCAGTTCGGCCGGCCGGGTGATGTCCCAGACGGCGAGGTCCGCACGTTTGCCGGGCGCGAGGGTCCCGATCTGGTCGGACAGGCCGAGCGCCCGGGCCGCATGACGCGTGGCGCCGGCCAGGGCCTCTTCCGGGGTCAGCCGGAACTGGACGCAGGCCAGGGTGATGGCGGCCGTCATGGAGGCGACGGGCGAGGTGCCGGGGTTGCAGTCGGTGGCCACGGCCATGGCGACGCCGTGCTTCCTCAGCAGGGCGATCGGCGGCGGGGTGGTCTCGCGCAGCATCAGATAGGCGCCGGGCAGAAGGACGGCGACCACTCCTGCCTGGCCCATGGCTTCGATCCCGGCCTCGGTGGCGTGTTCGATATGGTCGGCGGACAAGGCGTGGTGACGCGCCGCCAGGGCCGCGCCGCCGCCGTCCGACAGCTGGTCGGCGTGCAGCTTGACCGGCAGGCCGAGCGCCTTCGCCCTGTCGAACAGGCGCGACACCTCCTCCCCGGAGAAGGCGATGGGCTCGCAATAGGCGTCGACGGCGTCGACCAGCCCCTCGACGTGGGCCGCGGGCAGGATGTCGTCGATGGCTAGGTCGACATAGGCGGCGCGGGCCTCGTCCGAGCCCCGGAACTCGGGCGGGACGGCGTGCAGGCCGAGATAGCTGGTGCGGACTCGAACCCCGGCCTCGCGGCCGATGCGCCGAGCGACGCGCAGCATCTTCCGCTCGCTGTCGCGGTCGAGGCCATAGCCGGACTTGATCTCGACGGTGGTGACGCCCGTCGCCGTCAGGCCTTCGAGACGGCTGAGGGCCGAGGCGTAGAGATCGTCCTCCGAGGCTTCGCGCGTGGCCCGGACCGAGGAGACGATGCCGCCGCCGGCGCGGGCGATCTCCTCATAGGTCGCGCCCTCCAGACGCTGTTCGAACTCGCCGGAGCGGTCGCCGCCGAAGACGAGGTGGGTGTGGCAGTCGATCAGGCCGGGGGTGACCCAGCGGCCGTCGAGAGCGTGGGTCTCCGCCGCCTCATGCGCGGGCAGGTCGGCGCGGGGGCCGACCCAGACAATGGCGCCGTCGCGGATCAGGATGGCCGCATCCTCGATCGCGCCATAGGGGACGCCGCCTTCCACCATGGTGGCGACGTGGCAGTCGGTGATCTTGAGGTCGGCCTTCACGGGCGATCTCCGCGCGCGGGCGAGAAGCGGGCGACGAGGTCGTAGCGGTCGCCGGGGAAGGTCTGGCGGACCTGGGTCACCCCCTGCCCGTCCCGCCAGGTGCGGCGATCCACGCAGAGGCAGGCGGTTCCGGGCTTGAGGCCCAGCAGCCTTGCATCGCCGCCCGCGGCCCCGATGGCGGAGATGCGATGCTCGGCCTCGGTCCAGGGCGCCGAGTCCAGCAGCCAGGCGCCCGGCGGCATGATGGAGAAGTCGGCCGTCGCCGCCTCGGGCGCCGCGGCCAAGGCGATCAGGCGGCGCTCCAGGGCGAAGGGGGCGTCGTCGGCCAGATGCAGACCCGCCAGCTCCAGCAGCACCCCGCCGGCGGCCAGATCCCGCTCCTCGCGATTGCGCGGCTCGCGCTCGAGGCGGTCCAGCAGGCGGAAGCCGTAGATCTGACCACGCTCGGCGATCTCGGCGCCCAGGTCGGGAATGGCCAGGATGGCGGCGTGGGCGCGCGGCTGGGCGACAAAGGTGCCCGCCCGGCGGCGGCGCGTGACCAGTCCCCGCCCGGCCAGTTCGGAGATGGCCTTGTTCACCGTCATGCGCGAACAGCCGTACTGGGCCGTCAGCTCATGCTCGAACGGTATGCGCGAGCCGGGCGCCCAGTCGCCGGACAGGATGCGGCCCTCCAGCTCGGCATAGATGCGGCGGTGCAGGGTGGCGGGTTCGCTCATGCATCCTGTCCAAGAACGGTCTTCAGCGCCTTGCGGTAGCGGGATTCGATGGCGTCGCGCGCGACATGCCGGCCCTCGACCACCACCTGTTCGCCACGCCGCCAGACGGAGCGGATGGCGTTGCGGTCCGCCGCAAAGATCCAGCTGTCGAGGATGGCGTCGCCCGAGCGGCCTTCGAAAGCGATGCCGCGCGTGTCGAGGCCGACGATGTCAGCCGCCTGACCGACCGCGAGGCCGCCCCCGAGTCCGTTTTGGGCGCCGGTGGCCTGCGCCCCGCCGGACAGGGCGCGGTCGAACAGGGCGCGGCCGGTGGTGCGAGCCCCATCGGCCATGACGGCGCGCTTCCTGAGCGACAGGCGCTGGCTGTACTCCAGCATGCGCAGCTCGCCGGCCAAGCCGATGCGGACGTTGGAGTCGGTGCCGATGCCGAACCGGCCGCCCTGCTGGACATAGGCCGAGGCCGGGAAGACGCCGTCGCCGAGGTTGGCCTCGGTGACCGGGCACAGGCCGACAACGGCGCCGCGCGCGGCGACCTCGCCCCATTCGGCCGGGGTGACGTGAGTGGCGTGTATCAGGCACCAGCGCGGATCGACCGGGGCGTTGGCCAGCAACCATTCGACGGGTCGGGCGCCCGACCAGGCGAGGCAGTCGTCGACCTCCTTCGTCTGTTCGGCGACGTGGATATGGATGGGCCCGTCTCCGGCGAGGCCCGGCATGGCCGCCAGTTCCTCCGGCGACACGGCGCGCAGGCTGTGCGGGGCGACGCCGACGACGGCGTCGGGCAGGGCCGCCGTCAGGGTCCGGCCGCGCGCGACCAGATCGGCGAACTGGTCCACATCAGTGATGAACCGCCGCTGGCCATGGTTGGGCTCGGCCCCGCCGAACTGCGAATGGGCGTAGAAGACCGGCAGAAGGGTCAGGCCGACGCCCGTCGCCTCCGCCGCCGCCACGATCCGGCCCGTCAGCTCGGCCGGATCGGCATAGGGCCGGCCGACCGGGGCGTTGTGCAGATAGTGGAACTCGGCGACGCGGGTGAAGCCGCCCTCCAGCATTTCGGCGAAGGCCAGGGCGGTGATGGCCTCGATCTCCTCCGGCCCGCCCCGGTCGAGGAAGCGGTACATGAGCTGGCGCCAGCTCCAGAAGTCGTCATCCTCGCCACCTTCGGGACCCCGCCCCTCGGTCAGGCCGGCCATGGCGCGCTGGAAGGCGTGGCTGTGGACGTTGGCGACGCCTGGGATTGCGACCCCGCCGCCCTGATCCGTCGCGGTCCGGGCGACGGCGGTCTCGATGGTCGCGATCAGACCGTCCGCGACGGTGATCCGGACGTCGGACGCCCAGGCTTCCCCCAGCAAAGCCTGTTCGAACCACAGGCTGCGACCCCCACGCGACGTTTGCGGCACTGGACAATCCCGATCAGACTCGAACATTATGTATAGACATACCACACCCAAACGGAATCGCGAGGGAGGCTGACATCATGCAGGACTGGCTCACGATCCGCGAAGGCGCGTCGCCCCTGATCATCGGCTTTCCGCACACCGGCACGGCGATCCCGGCGGAGATCGAGGCGCGGATGACCTCGCCCTGGCTGGCGCGCAAGGACGCTGACTGGTGGGTGGACCGGCTCTATGACTTCGCGGTCGAGCTGGACGCGACTTTCGTGCGCACCGGCATCTCGCGCAGCGTCATCGACGTGAACCGCGACCCTTCGGGCGTCTCCCTCTATCCCGGCATGACCACCACCGGCCTGTGCCCGCTCGAGACCTTCGACGGCGAATCGCTCTATCGGCCGGGCCAAGAGCCGGATCAGGCCGAGATCGACGCCCGCCGCGCCGCTTTCTTCGATCCCTACCACGCCGCCCTGCAGGGACAGATCGACCGACTGAGGGCGAAGGGCCCCGTCGTCCTCTATGACGCCCATTCGATCCGCTCGGTCGTGCCGCGCCTGTTCGAGGGCGAGTTGCCCCAGTTCAACATCGGCGACAACGGCGGGACGACCTGCGACGGCGCCCTGACGCAGGGCGTCGAGGCCGCCTGCGCCGTGTCGGGCCTGAGCCATATCGTCAACGGCCGCTTCCGTGGCGGTTGGACCACGCGCCACTACGGCCAGCCGGCGTCGGGCGTCCACGCCATCCAGATGGAGCTGGCCGACCGCGGCTACATGGTCGATCCGGCCGGGCCTGTCGACGAGACGAACTGGCCCTCCCCCTATGAACCCGCCCGGGCGGAACGGATGCGCGAGACCCTGCGCGCCGTCCTGACCGCCTGCATCGACTTCGCCCAAGCCTGACGGACTGCCATGACCGACAAGACCCCCAATGCCCGCGTCGTCCGCAGCCCCCGCGGTCCCGAGAAGACGGCGAAGACCTGGGTCGCCGAGGCGGCTATGCGGATGATGATGAACAACCTCGATCCCGAGGTGGCCGAGCGGCCCGACGACCTGGTCGTCTATGGCGGCATCGGCAAGGCGGCGCGTGACTGGGCCAGCTTCGACCGCATCGTGTCGGAACTGCAGACGCTGGAGGCCGACGAGACCCTGCTGGTCCAGTCGGGCAAGCCGGTCGGCGTCTTCCGCACCCATGAGGACGCGCCGCGCGTCCTGATCGCCAACTCCAACCTGGTGCCCAAATGGGCGACCTGGGAGCATTTCAACGAACTCGATCGCAAGGGGCTGATGATGTACGGCCAGATGACCGCCGGGTCCTGGATCTACATCGGCACGCAAGGGATCGTTCAGGGCACCTATGAGACCTTCATGGAGGCCGGGCGTCAGCACTATGAGGGCGACTGGTCGGGCAAGTGGATCCTGACGGCGGGCCTCGGCGGCATGGGCGGCGCCCAGACCCTGGCCGCGACCATGGCCGGCGCGTCGTGCCTCGCCGTCGAGTGCCAGCGCAGCCGGATCGAGAAGCGTCTGGAGACCCGCTACCTCGACGTCATGGCCGAGACTCTCGACGAAGCCCTGGCCCTGATCGAACAGTCGCTGACGGACGGCAAGCCGGTCTCGGTCGGCCTGCTGGCCAATGCCGCCGACGTCCTGCCCGACTTGGTGAAGCGTGGCGTGCGGCCCGATCTGGTCACCGACCAGACCAGCGCCCACGACCTGGTCAACGGCTATCTGCCGAGCGGCTGGACCGTCGCGGAGTGGGAAGGCAAGCGCCAGTCCGACCCGGCCTCGGTCGAGGCGGCGGCCAAGACGTCGATCGTCAAACACGTCCAGGCCATGCTCGATTTCCAGGCGGCGGGCGTCCCGGTCGTCGACTATGGCAACAACATCCGTCAGGTCGCCTTCGACGAGGGGCTGGCGAACGCCTTCGACTTCCCCGGCTTCGTGCCCGCCTATATCCGCCCGCTGTTCTGCCGGGGCGTCGGCCCGTTCCGCTGGGCGGCGCTGAGCGGCGATCCGGAGGATATCCGCAAGACCGACGAAGCCATGAAGCGGCTGTTCCCCGACGACGCCGGCCTGCATCGCTGGCTCGACATGGCCGGAGAACGTATCGCATTCCAAGGACTTCCGGCCCGTATCTGCTGGATTGGTTTAGGTGATCGTCACCGCGCCGGCCTGATGTTCAACGAGATGGTGGCGTCGGGCGAACTGTCGGCGCCGGTCGTGATCGGGCGCGATCACCTCGACTCCGGCTCGGTCGCCAGCCCCAACCGCGAGACGGAATCAATGATGGACGGATCGGACGCCGTGTCCGACTGGCCGCTGCTGAACGCGCTGCTCAACACCGCCTCGGGCGCCAGCTGGGTGTCGCTGCATCACGGCGGCGGCGTGGGCATGGGCTACTCCCAGCACTCGGGCGTGGTCATCGTCGCCGACGGCACGCCGGAGGCGGCGAAGCGTCTCGAGCGCGTCCTGTGGAACGACCCGGCGACCGGCGTCATGCGCCACGCCGACGCCGGCTATGAGATCGCGCGTGCCTCGGCTCGCGAGCACGAACTGAACCTGCCGAGCCTGAAGGCCTGATCATGACCAACCTCACGCTCGGTTCCGCCCCCCTCACCCTGCCCCAGCTCCGCGCCGTCCTCGACGCGCCCGTCACCGTCGAACTGACCGCCGACGCCTGGGCCTGTGTCGAGAAGAGCGCCGCGACCGTGGCCGCCATCGTCGCCGAGGGCCGCACCGTCTATGGCGTCAACACGGGCTTCGGCCTGCTGGCCAATACCTCCATCGCGCCCGGCGATCTGGAGACCCTGCAGCGCAATCTGGTGCTGAGCCACGCCTGCGGCGTCGGCGCGCTTCTGCCCGACGCGGTGACGCGCCTGATGATGGTTCTCAAGATCGCGTCCCTGTCGCGCGGCGCCTCGGGCGTCCGGCGCGAGACGCTGGAGACCCTGATCGCCCTGGTGAACGCCGACGTCCTGCCCTGCGTGCCGTCGAAGGGTTCGGTCGGGGCCTCGGGCGATCTGGCGCCCCTGGCCCATATGTCCTGCGTCCTGATCGGCGTCGGCGAAGCCCGCTATCAGACCCAGACGCTGGACGCTGAGGCCGCCCTGGCCAAGGTCGGGCTATCGCCCCTGACGCTCGGCCCAAAGGAGGGTCTGGCCCTGCTGAACGGCACCCAGTGCTCGACGGCGCTGGCGCTGGCGGGTCTGTTTGCGGCCGAGGCCGTCTATGCCGCCGGGATCGCCGCCGGCGCCCTGTCGGTCGATGCGCTGAAGGGGTCCGACGCCCCGTTCGACCCCCGGATTCACGCCCTGCGCGGCCAGCCCGGCCAGATCGCGGTCGCCGAACGCCTGCGTGACCTCATGGCCGGCAGCGCCATCCGCGAGAGCCATCTGGAAGACGACGGCAAGGTGCAGGACCCCTATTCCCTGCGCTGCCAGCCGCAGGTGATGGGCGCCGTGCTCGACGTCCTGACCGCGTCGGCCGCCATGCTGGAGCGCGAGGCCAATGCGGTGACCGACAATCCGCTGGTCTTCATCGAGGACGGGGATGTGATCTCGGGGGGCAATTTCCACGCCGAGCCGGTGGCCTTCGCCGCCGACCAGATCGCCATGGCCCTGTGCGAGATCGGAAACATCTCCGAGCGCCGCACCTCGATCCTCGTCGATCCGAAGATGAGCGAACTGCCCGCCTTCCTCGTGCGCGAGAGCGGGCTGAACTCGGGCTTCATGATCGCCCAGGTGACCGCCGCCGCCCTCGTCGCCGAAAACCGGATGATGAGCCATCCGTGCAGCGTCGATACCGTCCCGACCAGCGCCAATCAGGAAGACCACGTCTCGATGGCTACCCATGGCGCCCGCCGCCTGCTGGAGATGGCCGAGAACGCCGCCACCGTGGTCGGGATCGAGCTTCTGGCCGCCGCGCAAGGGATCGAGTTCCACCGCCCGCTGAAGAGCTCGGCGCCGCTGGAGCAGGTCTTCGCCATCGTGCGCGAGGCCGCCGCCGCATACGGCTCGGACCACTATTTCGCCCCGGACATCGAACGGGCGACGGACGGGGTGCGGGCGGGACGGTATCGCGGGTTCGCCGGCGGGCTGCTGCCGTCGGCGTAAGAACACGTCCCTTACACCGCTCATCCCGGCGAATGCCGGGATCCAGATGCAGATGCCTTGCCGGCCGCAGGCACACCGGCCGTACGAAAACCCAAACAGCGCATATGAATCTGGATCCCGGCATTCGCCGGGATGAGCGGTGAAGTGTGAAAGTGGGGGAGGCTTCTTACGTAGCCACCGAAAAGGATCAGTCCTGCAATGCCGCCCGCTTCAACGCCGCCAGATTGGCCGAGCCGGTCGCGAAACACACCGTCCTCAACTGACGGATCACCGTCTGGAAGTGGGCGACCACGGCCTCGGTCGAGATCGTCGCCGCGGCCAACACATTGGCGGCCTGACCCACCACGTCGGCGCCTAGGCGAATGGCCCTGGCGGCATCGACGCCGTCGCGGATACCGCCCGAGCCGATGATCAGGACGTTCGGACAGGCGGCGCGGGCCTGCGCGATCGCGCGGGCGGTGGGGATGCCCCAGTCGGCGAAGGCGGCCGCGTGGATCTTGTCGGCGATGTCGGTGGCGCGCTCGCCCTCGATCAGGGCCCAATTGGCCCCGCCGGCGCCCGCGATATCGATGGCGGCGGCCCCCATGTCGATAAGGCGGCGCGCGGTGGCGGCGGACAGTCCCGCGCCCGTTTCCTTGACCACCACCGGCGCATCCAGCTTGCGGATCAGGGCCTCGAGCGCGGCGCCTACGCCCCACCAGTCGCGGTCGCCCTCGGGCTGGCAGGCCTCCTGCAGGGGGTTCAGATGCACGATCAGGGCGTCGGCGCCGATCATGGCCATAGCCCGCCGCGCCTCGTCCACGCCGAAGCCCCGCGTCAGCTGGGCCGCGCCGATATTGGCGAGGATGGGGGTGTCGGGGGCCCGGTCGCGCAGGGAGGCGTCCAGACCGCCGGTCCCGCCCTCGCCTTCCAGCGCCGCCCTCTGGGAGCCGACGGCCAGGGCGATGCCCAGATGCTGGGCGGCCTCGGCCAGACGGGCGTTGATCGCCTCGGCCCGGGCCGGACCGCCGGTCAT
The DNA here is from genome assembly GCF_017487405.1 of Brevundimonas goettingensis. Classification (NCBI taxonomy): domain Bacteria; kingdom Pseudomonadati; phylum Pseudomonadota; class Alphaproteobacteria; order Caulobacterales; family Caulobacteraceae; genus Brevundimonas; species Brevundimonas goettingensis. The sequence goes on from NZ_CP062222.1 coordinate 2,041,740, forward strand.
GGCGCTGATCAGCAGCGGCGCCTTGAGCCGCCGCCCGAGGAAGTCGGCGCCCAGGTCGATCTTGGCGTGATCCAGATCCGGCAGGGCCTCGTGGACGAAGCGCACCTGATCGAAGCCCGCGTCATTGGCGTGACGGCCTGCGCCGGACAGGACGACATCGAGATGCTGGTCTTTTCGGCCGAGAATTGGACTGTCATCACTCATCCGGCCCTTGTACCCGGCTCGACCCCCAAGGGGAACGGACGTAGGATCGGTCCATGATCCCCGCCCAGTTCGCCCTGATCGTGATCGCTGTCTTCCTGGCGATGGAGGGCGTGGCCTGGGCCTCGCACCGGTGGATCATGCACGGCTGGGGCTGGGGCTGGCACCAGAGCCACCATGAACCCCGCACCGGCCTGTTCGAGAGGAACGACCTCTATGCCGTAGTCGGGTCGGCGGTGGGGTTCGGCCTGTTCCTGACCGCCTGGCTGACGAAGTCGTGGCTGCTCTACGCGCTCGCCAGCGGCGTGACCCTGTACGGCCTCGCCTATGCGATCTTCCACGACGGGCTGGTGCATCAGCGCTGGCCGTTCCGCTGGGTGCCCAAGGGCGGCTATCTGCGCCGCCTGATCCAGGCGCACCGGCTGCATCATGCGGTGATGTCCAAGGGCGGCGCGGTGTCGTTCGGCTTCCTGATCGCGCCCGATCCCAAGGCGCTCGCGGCTGAGCTGAAGGCCCTCAGGGCCGCTCGCCACAGACAACCGCTGCCTTAGGCGCCCCTTGCCAATTTTTGCCAAAGGGGCATTCTTACCCGATGAGCACGATGAACATCTCTCTTCCGGAAGCGCTCAAGACCTTCGTCGACGACCAGGTCTCCGGGCGCGGCTACGGGACGAGCAGCGAATATGTTCGTGAGCTGATCCGGCGGGATCAGGATCGGCAAGCGTTGAAGAAACTGCTTCTCGACGGCGCTGCCTCCGAGGCAACGGCGCCTGCGGACACGGCTTACTTCGCGGACCTGCGCGCCCGGGTCGGGTCCCGGTCCGGGGCGTGACCACCAAACCCGTCGTTCCGCGACGGCTTGCGCGGCAAGACGTCGAGGACGCCGTGCTTTACTGCGAGCAGGAATTCGGAGCGAACGCCGCGCTCGGCCTCATCGACGCCCTCGAAGAGGCCTACCGGACCATCGGCCAGATTCCGGCGGCGGGCTCACCCTGCTATGCGCACGAGCTGGGCCTGCCCGAGCTGCGCAGTTGGCCGCTGCAGGCCCATCCCCTCGTCATCTTCTATGTCGAGCGCGCGGCCCACATCGACGTGTGGCGGGTGCTGCATGCCCAGAGGGACATTCCGCAGTCCCTGCAGGCCCCGGACGAGACCTGACCTAGACCCGAGTCCACATCTCCGGGCGGGGCGGCGGGGTGCGGCCGCGGTCGAGCGCGCGGGTCCAGACGGCGATCAGGACGCTGCGGCCGAACAGCCAGAGCTTCATCGGCTTGCCGACCGAGACGCGATGCTTCCAGACGCCGGGGCCGGAGCGGATCACCTTGCGGCCGATCTCGCGATAGACGCCGCGCGCCGCCGCGATGGCCATGGAGGACCGGAACGGCAGGCCGCGCAGACCGATGCGGGCGCTGTCGTAATAGGGTTCGGCGACGGCCAGAAGCCGGGCGGTGACGGCGTGGACGGCCTCGCGGTTCTTCGGATCGGCGACGGCCTCGGGCGTCGGCTCCAGCCCCGCCTCGACCAGCCAGTCGGCGGGCAGATAGACACGGCCGTTCTCGGCGTCCTCGACCACGTCGCGCGAGATATTGGTCAGCTGGAAGGCCAGACCGAGATCCTGGGCCCGGCGCAGGACCTGGGCGTCGAACACCCCCATGACCCGGGCCATCATCACCCCGACGACGCCCGCGACGTGCCAGCAATAGGCCATGACGTCGTCGAGAGTTCGATATTCGCGATGCTCCACATCCATGGCGAAGCCGTCGAGCAGGTCCAGCGGCCAGCGTTCCGGCAGATGGTGGCGCAGGGCCACGCGCTGGAAGGCGGCGAAGGTCTGGTCGTCCATCGGCTGGCCGGCCAGAGCCGCGCGGGTCTGGCTGTAGAGGCTCTTGAGCCGACGTCGCTGCTCCTTCTCCGACAACTCCTCATGGCCGAAGCCGTGGTCCTGACCGTCGATCTCGTCGTCGCAGCGACGGCACCAGGCGTAGAGCAGCCAGGCGTCCTCGCGCACCGCAGGGTCGAACAGGCGCGAGGCCGAGCGGAAGCTCTTCGATCCCTTGACGATCGAGTCTTTCGAGGCGGCCAGGACGGCGTCGGTCATGCGTGCGCCCCTGCTTTTGAAAGTCCGGCCTGTTCCAGCATCAGCCCCGCCGTCGCCTTTGCCGAACCGACCACGCCCGGGATGCCCGCCCCCGGATGGGTCCCGGCGCCGACGACATAGAGGTTGGGCACCTTGTCGTCGCGGTTGTGGGTCCGGAACCAGGCGCTCTGGGTCAGGATGGGTTCCAGCGAGAAGGCGCTGCCCAGATGGGCGTTCAGCTCGTCCTTGAAGTCGCCGGGGGTGAAGATGCGGGTCGTGACCAGATCACGCCTGAGGTTCGGGATGTAGCGCTCTTCCAGATAGTCGAGGATCTTCTCGCGATAGAGCGGGCCCTGGACGTCCCAGTCGATGTCCGCGGCGCCCAGATGCGGCACCGGCGACAGGACGTAGTGGCTGGACATCCCCTCTGGCGCCATCGACGGATCCGTGGCGCACGGCGCATGCAGATAGAGGGAGAAGTCTTCAGGCAGGGCCGGTCCCTTGAAGATCTCGGCGATCAGTTCGCGATAGCGGGGGCCGAAGCAGATGGTGTGATGGGCCAACTGCGGCTGGGGCGTCTTCAGGCCGAAGTGCAGCACGAACAGCGACATGGAGAAGCGTTTCGACTTGAGCGACTTCGCCTTGGCCCGGCCGCGCGGGACGTGACCCAGCAGCTTGTCGTAGGTGTGGACGACGTCAGCGTTGGACGCGACCATGTCGGCGGGCACGACCTCTCCGCCTTCGAGAGTGACACCGCGCACGCGGCCGTCCTCCAGTTCGATACGCTCGACCGGGGCGTTGAGGCGGAAGTCGCCGCCGAGGTCCGTGAAGAACTTGACCAGCCCGGCGATCAGGGCGCCGGTGCCGCCCTTGGCGAACCAGACCCCGCCACGCCGCTCGAGGGCGTGGATCAGGGCGTAGACGCTGGAGGTCTTGAACGGATCGCCGCCGACCAGAAGGGTGTGGAAGCTAAAGGCCTGCTGCAGATGCGGGTCCTTGATGAACCGGGCGACCATGGCGTGGACGCTGTTCCAGCTCTCCAGCCGGGCCAACTCCGGCGCCGCCTTGATCATCGACCAGAAGGACTGGAAAGGCACGGCGCCCAGCTTCACATAGCCTTCCTGATAGAGTTCTTCGGAATACTGGTGGAAGCGGCGATAGCCCTCGACGTCATCGGGGTTGAAGACCTTGATCTGGCGGTCCAGCCCCGCCTGATCGTTGACGTAGTCAAAAGTCGCCCCGTCTTCCCAGCACAGGCGGTAGAAGGGATTGACCGGCAGGAGTTCGACATAGTCGGACAGGCGGCTGCCGGTTCCCTCGAACAGGTCTTCCAGACAGGCCGGATCGGTGATGACCGTCGGGCCGGCGTCGAAGGTGAAGCCGTCCTCATGCCAGACGTAGGCGCGGCCGCCGGGCTTGTCGCGCTTCTCGACCAGGGTGGTGTGGACGCCCGCGCGCTGCAGCCGGATGGCCAGGGCCAGACCGCCGAAGCCGGCCCCGATAACCACCGCACGCTTGGCGACGACGTCTCTCATGCGACTGCTCCGGCCACGTTTCCGGTTCGCGTCTCACGCAACTGGTGGAGGGCTTTGACGACGGGCACAGGGGGTTTTCCCGCGAGAAGCCGCAACTTGTCCAGCGCCGTGCTGCGCCCTGCGTAGAAGCGACGCACGATCCCCTCGTTCAGGCCGTAGAAACGGCGCAGCACCTTCCAGCGTTCGCCGGGCTCCGCCGCACGAAACAGCATCCGGTCCAGCAAGCGGTAGAAGGCCCGGTCGGCCCACAGCGCCTTCGATCGCGCCTCGGTGGCGGCGCGCAGGGCGGCGGAGGACAGGTCCTCCATCCCGGCGATCATCCGGGCCGTGGCGACAGCGTCGGGCAGGGAATAGCCGGTGGTTGGATGAAACAGGGCCGCGGCCAGGCCGACGCGGGCGACGGCCCCGCCCTCCACCCAGAAGCCGTCGATGTCGCCATCCAGAACGATGGGCAGGACGCCCTCCTCCTCTGCGACAACCGCCTCCACCATCCAGCCGCGCGACCGGGCATAGGCGTCAACGCGGGCGCGGATCAGCTCGCGATCCAGCGTGGGCGCGTCGGCATAGTAGGTGTCCTCGATCAGCACCGTCGTGGCGTCGAACGGCAGCAGATAGACGAAGCGGTAGGCGTCGCCCTCTCCCAAGGCGAATTGGCCGACCGTCGCGTCCATGATGGTCGGGCGGGTCAGGCCGTGAGGCTGGGCCAGCTTCAACGTCCGGCCGAGGAAGACCTGCCAGCCGAGGCCGAGGTGCGGGGTCGCCGAAGGGCCGCGCGCGTCGATGACGCCGGTCGCCGTCAGGGTGCGGCCATCGGAGAGGGTGACATGGTCCGGCGCGATCTCGACCGCCTCGCCCGCAATCAGGCGGTCCCCCAGCAGGGGCGCGACGGCGTCATGCAGCCGCTCGGAGGTCAGGCTGTTATAGGGCGTGTCCAGAGTGCGGCTCAGGCCGTGGAAGAAGACGTCGTATCCGGCTTCCCAGCGATGGGCGGTCGCGAAACTCAGCCAGTCGCGGTCGGCCTCAGACACATCGCCGTCGAAGAAGGACCAGGTGTGGCGCCCGCCGATCCGGCCGTCGCGCTCGACCACCGCCACACGCAGGCCGGGCCGGTCGAGCGCCAGTCGCCAGGCGGTCAGCCCGGCCGCCAACCCGCCGCCGACGAGGATCAGGTCGTGGTCCGTCCTTGCATCCATACCTAAGGCTAGCACGGCTGCGCGATCAGGCGCACAACAGTCCCGTGAACAGGGGACGGACGAAGGTCTGCGAGGCCCAGTCCGTATCGATGGCCGCCGGATACTGCTTGCCCTTGATCCAGCGCGGCAGGTCGGCGGCGGCGTTGACGGCGCCGGTGATCAGCTGTGCCGCCACGGCGGGATCGATGCGCCGGATCGAGCCGTCGGCGATTCCGTCCGAGACTTCTCCGGCGAAATGCTTGGACAGCCGGTCCATGGCGGCCAGCAGGTCGCCTCGGATGCCGCCAGGCGCCGCGGCCAGCGCCATATACTGAAGCAGGGGCCCATTCGGGCTAAGCTGGAACCGCGCAAGGGCGTCGGTGACGGAGGTGATCCGGTCCCAGCCAGTCTCGCCCACGGCCTGCTTCTGGGCCCCGCGCACGATGGCGAAGCTGCGCTCGAAGCAGCTGGCCACCAGATCGTCCTTGGTGTCGTTGTGGTGGTAGAAGGAGCCCTTGGTCACATTCAGCTTCGCGGCGATCCGCTCGACCGAGGCGCCGTGATAGCCCTGGTCGTTGACCAACTGGGTCACCGCCTTGAGGTAGCTGGCCTGGGAGATTTCGCCGTCCACCGGCGGGTCGGGATCGACAGCGGGACCCTCGGCGCCGTGCCAGACCGCCCCCTCCTCCGCCATCCCTTCCAGGATCAGGACCGCCATCCGCCTGGCCACGCGCGGATAGTCGTCCGGGTCATAGCGTCGCAGCCAGGTCCGGGCCCACAGGATCTGGGAGAAGAACAGATGGGTCCGCGCATTCTCCTCCAGCCGGTCAAACGGCGAGCCCGCCTCGGGCCGCAGCAGGGCGCGGATGGCGCGGAACAGGTCGTTGAAGGCGTCCTTGACCGTCATCACCTGCGGCCCGGTCAGGGCGCGGATGTCGTAGAAATTGATCGGCTCGGGCCGCCGGTGCGTGGCGATGTCGGCCAGGACCTCGAAATAGGCGTCGATGAAGGCGGTGACCCGGGCCTCGGGCGTGGGGGCGGCGCTCGCCGTCTCGACCAGCCCGTTCAGCAGATCGATGGTGCGTAGAAGACAGGCCGCCGCCAGGTCTTCCTTCCTGCGGTAGTAGTAGGTCACGCTGGTGGTGATCAGGCCGACGGCTTCCGCCACATCGGCTAGGGTCGCGCCTTTCAGCCCCTTGCGGTTGAACAGCCGCGCCGCCGCATTGAGGATCGCGTCGCGCTTGGCCTCATAGCGTTCAGTCTGGCGAGTGGCGGCTCCGGTACGGGTCATTCGGTCTTGATTAGAAGATTGAGTATGGCGCACGCTCCAGCCTATACCGGGTTTGCGCGTTTGGCTTGAGATTTCCGTTACGGAAACATCCACTTGTGAACGCGTCCAGTCAGAGTCGCAACAGGCGACCGGAATGAGGAACGCCATGACCGATGCGGTCGCCAAAGCCGAGGTCCCTGTTTGGCCTGCCATATCGCTGGCTCAGGCCCACGCCGCCCTGACGCAAGCCGGGTCGCCGTTCGAGATCGACACCATCGAGATCGACGGCCGGCCCACGAAGATCTGGAAGAACGGCCCACCGACCCTGATGCATTCCTTCATGGCCGGGCGGATGCACGGTGACCGGACCTTCATCGTCTATGAGGGCGAACGGGTCAGTTTCGAGGCCTTCGCCCGCGCGACCCTGGCCCTGGCCGCCGACCTTCAGGCCCGCGGCGTTCAGAAGGGCGACCGCGTCGCCGTGGCCATGCGCAATCTGCCCGAATGGCCGGTCGCCTTCTTCGCCGCCTCCCTGATCGGGGCCATAGTGGTGCCGCTGAACGCCTGGTGGAGCGGGGCCGAACTGGCCTTCGGCCTGCGGGACTCCGGATCGAAGGTCGCGATCTTCGACATCGAGCGTCTGGCCCGGATCGCCGAGCATCGCGACGCCCTGCCCGATCTGGAGCAGGTGCTGGTCAGCCGGGGCGATCCCGGCAGCGTCGACGCCCGCATCACCCTGCTGGAGAGCGTCATCGGCCCGTCCGGCGACTGGGCCGCCTTGCCGCCGGGCGACATGCCCGCCGTGGCGCTGGATTCCGAGGACCTGTCGGCCATCTTCTACACCTCGGGCACGACCGGTAAGCCCAAGGGGGCGCTGGCCACCCACCGCAACGCCGGCACCGGCATCATGGCGGGCCTCTTCTCCTACAGCCGCGCCTTCGTGCGACGGGGCGAGGCCCCGCCCCAGCCCGATCCGACCGCGCCGCAGAAGGCCGGCCTCGTCTCCATCCCCTTTTTCCACACCACCGGCTGCAACGCCCTGCTGCTGCCCGCCCTGGTCAACGGCCAGAAGCTGGTCTGCCAGCGCCGCTTCGACGCCGCCGAAGCCCTGATGCTGATCGAGCGGGAGACGATCAACCTGATCGGCGGCGTTCCCGCCGTGGCCATCCAGCTGTTGCAGCACCCCGACCGGCACAAATACGACCTGTCCTCGCTGGAGACCGTTACCTACGGCGGGGCGGCGGCGCCGACGGCTCTTGTCGGCGAGATCGCACGCGAGACCACCGGCCTGCCCGGCTCGGGCTGGGGCATGACCGAGACCTCGGCGACCCATACCCACCATCTCGGCGAAGACTATCTGAACCGGCCCGACAGCTGCGGTCCGGCCCTTCCCGTCAGCGACCTGCGCGTCATCGACGCCGACGGAAACGACCTGCCCGTCGGTCAGGTGGGCGAGTTGCTGGCCTATGGCCCCAATGTGGTGAAGGGCTACTGGAACCGGCCCGAAGCCACGGCCGAGACCTTCGTCGACGGCTGGGTCCACACCGGCGACCTGGCGCGGCTGGACGAGGAAGGCTTCTGCTTCATCGTCGATCGCAAGAAGGACATCATCATCCGGGGCGGCGAGAACATCTATTGCCAGGAGGTCGAGGACATCCTGTTCGAACACCCCGCCGTCGCCGAGGCCGCCCTGATCGCCCGCCCGCACCCGGTGCTGGGCGAGGAGCCGGTGGCGGTGGTGTCGCTGGCCCCCGGCCAGTCGGTCGATCCCGAGGCCCTGCGCGCCCTGGCCGCCGAACGCCTCGCCGCCTTCAAGGTCCCCGTGACCGTCTTCATCCTGCCCCACGCCCTGCCCCGCAACGCGGCCGGCAAGATCGTGAAGGCGGACGTCAAAGCCCTCGTCCTGACGGAGCCTTCTGCGTGAACCTCGACTACTCCCCCGAAGACCTCGCCTTCCGCGACGAGGTCCGCGCCTTCATCGCCGCCGAATATCCGGCCGAGCTGCGCGCCAAACAGGATGCGGGCGTCGAGCTGGACGATCAGGACTTCCTGTCCTGGCACCGGATCCTGGCCAAACGCGGCTGGAGCGCCCCGGCCTGGCCGGTCGAATACGGCGGCCCCGGCCTGAGCCAGACCCAGCGATTCCTGATGTCCGAGGAGATGGCGGCAGCCGACACAGTGCCGATCCTGCCCTTCGGCATCAATATGGTCGGGCCGGTGATCTACACCTTCGGCACGCCCGAGCAGAAGGCGCGCTGGCTGCCGCCGACCCTGGCGGGCGACATCTGGTGGTGTCAGGGCTATTCCGAACCGGGCGCCGGCTCCGACCTGGCCAGCCTGAAGACCCGCGCCGTGCGCGGCACTGACGCCGATGGGGACCACTACATCGTCAACGGCCAGAAGACCTGGACGACCCTGGCCCAGTTCGCCGACTGGGGCTTTTTCCTGGTCCGCACCGATCCGGACGCCAAACAGCAGGCGGGCATCAGCTTCCTGCTGATCGACATGAAGAGCCCGGGCATCACCGTGCGGCCCATCATCACCCTGGACGGCTCGCACGAGGTCAATGAGGTCTGGCTGGAGGACGTGCGCGTCCCGGTCGAGAACCGCATCTTCAAGGAGAACGAGGGCTGGACCTGCGCCAAATTCTTGCTGGCCCACGAGCGCACCGGCATTGCGGGCGTGGCCCGGGCCAAGCGTGGGCTGGAGAAGCTGAGGAAGGTCGCGGCCAACGAAGGCGTGCTGGACGACCCGGTGTTCGAGGCTGAACTGGCGGATCTGGAGATCGACCTGCTGGCTTTGGAATACAGCGAGTTGCGCACTCTGGCCCGCGAGAGCGCCGGCAAGGGTCCGGGACCGGAATCCTCCCTGCTCAAGATCAAGGGCACGGAGATCCAGCAGCGTCTGACCGAGATGACCGTGCAGGCGCTCGGATCCTATGCCCTGCCCGACGCGCGGGGGCTGGGGAACGTGGGGCCGGTCGGTCCCGACTACGCGGGCCGCGCCGCGCCGACCTATTTCAACATGCGCAAGGTCTCGATCTTCGGCGGTTCGAACGAGATCCAGCGCAACATCATCGCCAAGATGGTTCTGGGGCTCTGAGATGAATTTCGACCTGAGCGAAGAGCAGTCCCTGCTCAACGATTCCGTCTCCGGCTTCCTCAAGGCCCGCTACGACTTCGAGGCGCGCAAGAAGATCGTCGCCTCGGAGGCGGGCTGGAGCCCCGAGATCTGGCAGGCCCTGGCCGAGGAGTTGGGCGTGGTCGGCGTCATGGCGCCCGAGGCCGCGGGCGGCCTGGACGGCGGCCCGGTCGAGGCCATGGTGCTGATGGAGGCCATGGGCCTGGCCCTGGTGGTCGAGCCCTTCCTCGAGACCGCCCTGACCAGCGTCTCCCTGCTCAAGCGGGCCGGCGGCGCCCGCGCCGAGGCCCTGCTGGAGGAGATCGTGACGGGCACGGCCATCGTCGCCTTCGCCCATGGAGAGGCGAAAGGCCGCCACGAACTGCTGTCGGTCGCGACCACCGCCACGCCGGACGGCGACGGCTGGAAGCTGACCGGCGCCAAGGCCGTGGTCTCGGCCGCCCCTTGGGCCACCCATCTGATCGTCAGCGCCCGCACCGCCGGAACCGATCCGCGCGATCCGGCGGGGTTGAGCCTGTTCCTGGTGGAGGTCGCTTCAGCGGGCTCCGGCCTGTCGATGCGCGGCTATCCGACCGTGGACGAGCGCCACGCCGCCGAGATCGATCTGGAAGGCCTGACCCTGCCCGCCGACGCCCTGCTGGGCGAGGCCGGTCAGGCCTATGACGCCCTGATCGCCCCCGTGATGGACGAGGCTGTCGCGGCCCTGTGTTCGGAAGCCGTCGGCGTCCTGCGCGAACTGCACGGCCAGACCCTGGACTACGCCCGCCAGCGCAAGCAGTTCGGACGCGCCATCGGCGAGTTCCAGGTGCTGCAGCACCGGCTGGTCGACATGTTCATCGCCGTCGAACAGGCGGTCTCCCTGACCCTGATGGCGACGTTGAAGCTGGACGCCCCTGCCCCCGAGCGCGCCCGCGCCGTCTCCGCCGCCAAGGTCGGCGTGGCCAAGGCGCTGAAGTTCGTGTCCCAGAACGCGGTCCAGACCCACGGCGGCATCGGCATGACCGACGAACTGGCGCTCAGCCACTACTTCCGCCGCGCAACAGCCCTGATGATCGAGCTGGGCAGCCCGCAAGCCCACCTGAAGCGGTTCATCTCGCTGGCGGCCTGAAGGACGCGCGCTCAAGCAGCCCGAACGGGCGTTAGCGCAACAGGAATGCGCTTAAGCAGCGACGCTCCGCGAGCGGAGCGTTAGCGCACCAAAAAGAAAACCGCCCCGGCCTTGCGACCGGGGCGGCTTTAGTGGGCTCGGGATCAGTAGGTGAGCCGTAGGGTCAGACCATAGGTCCGCGGCGCCCCGAGGAAGGCGTCGTAGACGCTGATCGAATCGTTGTTCTCGTCGACCTGGAACGGGCCGTTGAAGCCGACCTGCAGATAGTCCTGATCGGTCAGGTTCTGAGCCCAGGCCTCCAGGATCCAGCGGCCGCTCTCCGAACCGATGCCGATCCGGGCGTTGACCAGGGTGTAGGCGTCTTGGAGCTTGGACGGGTGAAGGTCCGAGCCCGTGTTGTATTCGCTCAGATATTTGGCCGTCACATTGGTCTTGAACATCAGGCCAGCGCCGATCGGCGTCTCATAGTTTCCGGCCAGGGAGATCGAGACCTTGGGCGCGAACGACAGCTGGGCGCCAGGTAGACGACGCAGGCTGTTGAACCGGCTGGCGACCAACAGATCGGCGGCCGTGAACTCCGAGATGGTGGTCTCGGCATAGGTCACCCCGCCCTGGAAGGTCAGGCCGTTGACCGGCGTGGCCCAGTTGAAGTCGGCGTCCACCCCCTTGGAGATCACTTCCGGCAGGGTCTCCACGATGAAGGCCGTGCCGACGAAGGTGTTGAGCTGGAAGTCCTCGAACGTCTGGTGGAAGGCCGCGGCGTTGAACAGCAGTGAGCCGTCGAACAGGCGCAGCTTGGTCCCCAACTCGAAGGAGTCGACATACTCGCCGCGGAAAGCCGTGTTCGGGTCGGCGGTGAAATTGGGACCCGTCGCGGTGATCACGACGGCCTGTTCACGGTCCAGATTGAACCCGCCCGCCTTGAAGCCGCGGGAATATGAGCCGTAGACCATCGCGTTGTCGGTGAGGTCGTACTTCAGCTTCAGCGTGCCGGTGACCGCGTCCTCGCTGCGTGTCTGCTTGTTGGCGCCCAGGGCGTCGAAGTCGTTGTTCTCGTTGTTCAGGCACAGGGTGCCGACGATGGAACCGGCGGCCGTCGCCCCCGCCAGACCGACGAGCGTCAGATAGGCGGCCTCGGCCTGATCGCAGGACGAGCCCGTGGTCGTGTAGACCGAAGTCAGATCCTTCTCGTCCAGCGTCCAGCGCACGCCCAGGTTCAGGGACAGTTTGTCGGTCATGTGGACGGTGTTGTCGGTGAACAGGGCCCAGCTCTCGGTGGTCTGGTCATAGCTGTCGCGGCTGCCGTTGCCCGGCTGGAAGATGGCCGCCGGGGTCAGGCCCAGGAGTGCAGGCACACCCCCCAGCAGCTTGCCGGCGATATAGGCATAGTAATCCGTGCCGTAGAGCAGTTGCGATCCCGCCGTCAGGTCTTCCTTGGCGTAGAAGGCGCCGACCAGCCAATCGACCGGCCCGTCCGTGCCTGCCGCCCGGAACTCCTGCGAGAACTGTTTGATCTCGGTGAAGTTGGTCCCGTCAGTGGGGCGATAGACGAGATCCGCGCCGGTGAAGTCCGAATCCTGGCCGTTCTCGGTGCGCCAGCTGCGACCCGCCGTGATCGACGTCAGGGTGATGTCCGGCGTCAGGTCATAGTTGAACTCGGCCGAGACGCCCTGGTCCTCGATCTTCTGGGTGGTGTCGCGGTTGGCGCTGGCGATCCGGTCGAACGGATGGGCGGTCGTATCCACGGACCCCGGCCGCACCTGATTGATCAGGACTGCCCGCGAGGCGGCCGAGGAGCCGACGTAGAGCTGGGTGGCGGAGCAGCAGTTCTCGTCACGGCTGGTGTAGTCGGCGATGAACCGGCCCGACAGCTTGTCGGACGGCTGCCACAGCAACTGGCCGCGCACGGTATAGAAGCCTTGGTCGACGTCCTGGTCGTTGGTGCGCGGTCCGGGCGTGGTGACCACGTCCAGGAAGCCGTCGCGTTGGCGGTCGGCGAAATAGAGGCTGCCGGCCAGGGTGTCGGCGATGATCGGGCCGGTGACATAGGCCGATCCGCCCAGCTGACCGTAGTTGCCGCCGGTCAGTTCGGCCTCGGCGCCGAAGGTGAAGCTGGGGCTTTCGGTGATGATGTTGATGACGCCCGCCGAGGCGTTCTTGCCGAACAGGGTCCCTTGCGGACCTTTCAGCACCTCGATGCGCTGCAGATTGCCCAGGTCGCCGAAGCCGACGCCGTTGCGGGGCCGATAGACGCCGTCGATGGTCACCAGGACCGAGCTTTCCAGCCCGGGGTTGTCGCCGACGGTGCCGACGCCGCGCACGCGGGCGGTGGTGATGGCCTCGTTGGAGGTCGAGGTGACGATCAGGCCCGGCGTCAGGATCTGCAGATCCTTGATATCGTGGACGCCAGCGCCCTCCAGCGCCTCCTGGCTCAGGGCCGTGACCACGATCGGCACGTCCTGCAGATTCTGTTCGCGCTTGGCGGCCGTGACGATGACGTCCTCGACCCGGTTGACCTCGGGCTCCGCCTGCTGGGCGTTTGCGGCTCCCGCCAGGCCGAGCACGCCGACGGAAGCGATCAGGGCAAGCGCCGAGGCGCGGCCGTTCATCCGGTATTGCAGCTTCATGATTCCCTCCCTGCCCATCCGTTGTTGGACGGTGCGTATTTTAAGGGCCGGGCTCCGACCCTGACCGGAGGCTATATCGAAAGACCGGTATGGAGCAAGGGCATGCTGAACCAAGCTGTGATAGCGCGCGTCTCAGCGAGGAAAGGCCTATTCTGACGCCACTGAAGCGCCTTGGTATGAGCGGTATGGAAAAAAGCTTCCCCAAGGGAAGTTGATGGCATCAGGCGGAGCGGGTCGCGTCCGTCAGGGCCTCGGTCATCGACGGGGCGTCGCCATGCTCGACAGAATGGCCGGTCGAGCGTTCGATCAGACGGTGCACCACGGGACGTTCGGATCCGGTGTGCAGTTCGGCGATCCGCTCGGAGATGACCGCGTCAGCCTGGGTCAGGCGCTGGTTGTAGCGGACGTAATCGACCCAGGTGGGGGTATGATAGCGCTCGACCCAGACGGCGGGGTCGGCCAGGTCGCGCAACAGAGTCCAGTGCCTCGCCCCATCCCGGCGGCGGATGCGGCGCCGCTCGTTCATCACGTCGAGGAACTCCGGGATACGGTCCTCGTCGATGCGGTATTCGATGGAGATGACAACCGGCCCGCTGCGGGGTTCGATCTCGACGGCGATGCGCGGCTCTGTCCAGCGGCTGAGCGGGTCGAGGTTCAGATCCCCTGCCGTCGGCAGGGGCAGGCGCAGGCCGATGAAGACGCAGATCACCTGAACCACCGCCGAGGCGATCAGGGCGACGCCGACGCCATGACCGTCGGCCACCACGCCCCAGACCCAGGCGCCCAGAGCCATGCCGCCGAAGGCCGCCATCTGATAGAGGGCCAGGGCCCGGGCCACGACCCAGCGCGGCACCGACATCTGCACCGTGACGTTGAATGCCGACAAGGTCAGGACCCAGGCCGCCCCGGACAGGGCCAGGGCCGGGAGGGTCACCACCATCGAGGAACTCAGCCCGACAATCACCGCGGAGACGCCGAAGGCCGCGCAGGTGATCCGGCTCAGCACCTCATTGGAAAACCGGGCGCGCAGCCGCCCCGCTCCGAAGGCTCCGACCACGGCGCCGATGCCGAAGGCGCCCAGCAGCAGGCCGTAGGTCAGGGGCCCGCCCCCGACCAGATGGCGCGCCACCAGGGGCAGCAGGGCCTGGACGGAAATGGCCCCGAAGCCGAAGACCGCGGCCCGGATCAGCACCGCATAGACGCGCGGCGACATGGCCGCATAGCGCACCCCTGCCCCCATGGCGTGCCACAGGCCTTCGCGCGCCAGGGTCTGGGGCGGACGCTCGGGCCGCCAGCGGGCGATGACGATGATCAGGCCGACATAGGAGACGGCGTTGACGGCGAAGGCCGTCGCCGCCCCGGCCGCCGCCACGATGATCCCGCCGATGGCCGGGCCGACGCTGCGGGCGATGTTGAAGCCGACCGAGTTCAGGGTCACCGCCGCCGGCAGGTCGCTGCGCGGCACCATCTCGCCGACCGAGGCCTGCCAGGCCGGGCCGTTGAAGGCCGTGCCTACGCCGATCAGAAAGGTGAAGAGCAGCAGCAGCCAGGGATTGATCCAGCCCAGCCAGGTCGCCGCCGCCAGCGCCACCGAGACCACCAGCATGAAGCCTTGAGCCCAGAGCATGACGATGCGCCGGTCGGAGGTGTCGGCCATGGCGCCCGCCAGCAACGACAGCAGCATGATCGGCAGGGTCGTCGACGCCTGAACGAGAGCGACCATCTGGGCCGAGCCCATGGAGGTCATCATCCAGGACGCGCCGACCGACTGGATCAGGCCGCCGAAATTGGAGGCCAGGCTGGTGATCCACACCGCCCGGAACACCGGATGGGCCAAGGGCGCGAGCGAGCCGGAGCGTAGCCATTCGACAGGCGGCGTCGGCGTCGGTTCGGGTGCGGAGGCGTCGGTCAATGCCTGCCCGATCAACACCCGGGGCGTGGCGGATGCAAGGCCGAACCCGCCCGATTCACCCGTTGAGGGCGATCTCCAGATCGCTGGCGGAGAAGGGTTTCACCAGGGTCGCGTCAGCCCCGAGGCCCGAAGCCATCTTGAGCAGCGACCCCGCCCCCAGACGCCCGCCGCCGCTGATCGCGACGATCCGGATGTCCGGCAGCTTGCGGCGCACTTCCATGATGAAATTCAGGCCGTCCCGCTCGGGCATCAGTATGTCTACTACGGCAGCGTCCGCCCCTTGCGTTTCGGCTCGGGTCAGTCCTGTATCGACATCGAGGGCCGTGACGACGTCATGACCCGCGGTTGTGAGCATCCCCTCCAGGTGGCTCAGCATGAGCGGATCGTCCTCGATGACGCAGATTTTCAATTCGATGCTCCAACTGGACGGTGCGAACGCCTGCAAGGATACGGCGTTTTGACCCCCGCCCGTCAACCTTGGTTGCACCGCAACAATCTGCTCGCCTTGATTGCAGGGGTGCTTGTGCCGCTGCTTTTGGTGCTCGTTGGCGTTGAACTGGTTCGGGAATTCGACAGCAGCCGGGTGCTGCGGGCCGAGGTCAACAAATCGTATGAGACCCGGCTTCAGATCCAGAAGGTGTTCTCCTCGCTGCAGGACGCCGAGACCGGGGTGCGCGGTTTTGTCCTGACCCGCGACGATCAATATCTCGAGCCCTATGCGAACGCGGTGGCGTCGCTCGGGGACCAGGAATCAAGGCTGGCTGATCTGGTCACGTCCCAGAAAGAGCAGGCGGACGATCTGATCCGCCTCCAGGCTCTGGCGGATCGCAAGCTGCAGATCCTGTCCCGCGCCATCGAGGCGCGCCGGGCTGGCATTCCCTACGAAACCCTGGTCGTCAGTTCAGGCAACGAGGGCAAGATCGTCATGGACAACGTCCGGATTGTCGTGGCCCGCATGATCGACCGCGAGGCAGCCGCGCTGAACGAGCGATCCACGGCGGCGGACGATCGCAGCATCCGCACCGAATGGCTGGTCGCCGGTCTGTTCCTGCTGCTGCTGGCCGTCATTTCGGCGACCGCCTACCTGACCTGGCGCTATATGCGCGCGCGGCGGATCATCCTCGCCGACCTTCAGGCCACCACGGCGCGCCAGAAGGTCATTTTCGACAGCGCCATCGACACCATCATCACCCTTAACCCCTCAGGCAGCATCGAGACGGTCAATGCGGCCGGGGAACGGATGTTCGGCTATTCCGCCGCCGAGCTGGCCCGTCGCGACGTGTCCCTGCTGATCGATATCGCGCCTGACGGCGAGGGCGAGTTCCTCAAGCGGCTCGGCGCCTCCCAGGGCGCCCTGACGCGGGGGTTGATCCGCCAGATGGAGGGATTGCGCCGTTCGGGCGAGACCTTCCCCGTCGATGTGGCCCTGGGCGCCATGCAGCTGCCGACCGGCACCCATGTGGTCGCCGTGGTCCGCGACATCTCCGAACGCCGCCGCATCGAACAGTTGAAGGACGAGTTCGTCTCGACCGTCAGCCACGAGCTTCGCACCCCCCTCACCTCTATCGCCGGCTCGCTGGGCCTGCTGTCCGGCGGCGCGGCCGGCCCCCTGCCCGAGAAGGCCGCGCGGCTGATCCAGATCGCCCAGTCGAACAGCCAGCGCCTCGTCCGGCTGATCAACGACATCCTCGACATCGAGAAGATCGAGTCGGGCAAGCTGCGGCTCGACCTGGCCCCGCTGGATCTGCGCGAGATCGCCGAACGCTCCATCGAGGGGGTTCAGGGCTATGCACGCGAGCTCGGCGTCGTGGTGGCCCTGGGCGAGGCCGAAGACGCTCCGGTGCGCGGCGACGCCGACCGGCTGATCCAGGTCGTGACCAACCTGTTGTCCAACGCCTCGAAATTCTCGCCCGCCGGGGGTGTGGTGACCGTCACCGTGGACCGGGAGACTCGCCTGGCCCGCCTCAGCGTCGTCGATCAGGGCCCCGGCATTCCCGAGAGTTTCCGCTCGCGCATCTTCTCCAAATTCGCCCAGGCCGACGGCTCCGACACCCGTGCCAAGGGCGGCACCGGTCTGGGTCTGGCCATCGCGCGCGAGATCGCCGAACGCCACGGCGGCCGGCTGTGGTTCGAATCCGCGGAGGGCGAGGGCGCAACCTTCCACCTCGACCTGCCGCTGGCCGACGCGCCTGTTGCCAGCGCCGAGGACGACGGCCCGCGCCTGCTGATCGTCGAGGACGATCCCGACGCCGCCGACATCTTGCGCGAGATGCTGGAGCGCGACGGCTTCGCCGCCCATATCGCCGGCTCGACGCGCGACGCGCTGGTGGCCATCCGGTCCGCCCACTACGACGCCTGTCTGGTCGATCTGCAGCTGCCGGACGCCGACGGCATCAGCCTGATTCGCGAGATTCGCGCCACCCCCGGGGCGCACGACATGCCGGTGGTAGTCGTCTCCGGCGACGCCGCCCACGGCAAGGCGCGGGGCCGTTCGCTGGAGGTTCTGGACTGGCTGGAGAAGCCGGTCGACCAGTCCCGCCTGCGCGCCGCCGTCACCGCCATCAATCGGCGCAAGGGCGACGTCCGCCCGGTGGTCCTGCACGTCGACGACGACCGCGACATCCTAGAGGTCACCGCCGCCGCCCTGTCAGACGCCGCCGAGATCCTGGCCGCCGAAAGCCTCGCCGCCGCCCGGGCCGTGCTGGCGAAGCGCAAGCCGGATCTGGTCGTTCTCGACCTCGGCCTGCCCGACGGTTCGGGGCTGGAGCTGCTCAACGAGCTGGGCGACGGCGCGGGCCATATGATCCCGGTGATCGTCTATTCCGCCCAGGAGATGGACGCCGCCCTGGCTGACCGGGTCGAAGCCGTCCTGACCAAGTCCCGCACCTCCCTGGCCGGGCTGGCGCGGACCGTGCGACGCCTGACCGACGCCAGAAAAACTCTCGAAACCAGTGGGGCTGAGTGATGAGAATTCTGCATATCGACGATGAGCCGGACATTCGCGAAGTCACCGCCCTGGCGCTGGGCATCGACCCCGGGATCCAGCTGACCTCCTGTCCCTCGGGTCAGGCGGGGCTGGCGGCGCTGCAGGGCGGGCTGCGGCCCGACGCCATCCTGCTGGACGTGATGATGCCCGGCCTCGACGGCCCCGGCACCCTGGAACAGGTCCGGACGATGGACGGGTTCGCCGACACCCCCGTCATCTTCATGACCGCCCGGGCCCAGGCCCAGGAACAGGCCCGCTTCATCGGCCTGGGCGCCGTGGGGGTGATCATCAAGCCGTTCGACCCCATGACCCTGGCCGGTCAGGTGCGCGATATCCTTGCCGGCGCCGGCCGGTGACCGACCCCCTCGCCCCGCTGCGCGAGAAATTCCGCCTCCGCTCGGTAGATGATCTCGCCCGGCTGAAGACCCTGCTGGAGGCGAAGGACGAAGTTGAATTGCGACGGCTGGCGCACGGGATCGCGGGCGCGGCCGGGACCTTCGGTTTCCCCGCGCTCAGCGAGGCCGCCGTCGTGATCGACGACGCCTATACGGCGGGGCGGACGCCCAGCCCCGGGGCCTTCGACCGCCTCGTGCGCGAACTTCAGGCCGTGGCGGCGCCCAAGCCCTAGTCGGCGGTAACGAGCGCATCGTCCCCCGGCCCGGCGGCGGGATCGGGTTGTGCGGCGAGTGGTTGGGGGTGGCCGTCGAGGGCGGCCTTGAGGGCGTCGCGGTCGAGCTGGTTCTCCCAGCGGGCCACCACCAGGGTGGCCACGGCGTTGCCGATGAAGTTGGTCAGGGCCCGGCATTCGCTCATGAACCGGTCGACGCCCAGGATCAGGGCCATGCCCGCGATCGGCACCGAGGGAACGACGGCCAGGGTCGCGGCCAGGGTGATGAAGCCGGCCCCGGTGATGCCCGCCGCGCCCTTGGATGACAGCATGGCGACCAGCAGCAGCAGGATCTGCTGCTCGAGGCTGAGGTGGATGCCGAGCGCCTGGGCGATGAACAGGGCCGCCATCGTCATATAGATGTTGGTGCCGTCCAGATTGAACGAATAGCCCGTCGGCACGACCAGACCGACCACCGACTTGGCGGCGCCGGCCCGTTCCATCTTCTCCAGCAGGCTGGGCAGGGCGGCCTCCGACGAGGAGGTGCCCAGCACCAGCAGCAGCTCTTCCTTCAGATAGCGGATCAGCTTGAGGACATTGAATCCATTGGCGATCCCGACCAGTCCGAGGATGCCGACCACGAACAGGATGGCGGTCAGATAGAAGGTCGCCACGAGCGCGGCCAGATTGGCGATCGAGCCGATCCCGTAGGCCCCGATGGTGAAGGCGAAGGCCCCGAAGGCCCCCACCGGCGCCGCCTTCATCAGGATGGCGACGAGCTTGAAGAAGGCCGCCGAGATCGACTCGAGGAAGCTCAGCACCGGCTTGCCGACGTCGCCGATCAGGGCCAGGGCCACGCCGAACAGGATCGAGACGAACAGGACCTGCAGGATGTTGCCGGTCGAGAAGGCGCTGACCACCGTGTCGGGAATGATCCCCATCAGGAAGCCCTGGATAGTCGTCTCATGGGCGGCGGAAGAATACTGGGCCACCGCCCCGGCGTTCAGGGTCGAGGGGTCTATGTTCAGCCCCCGGCCCGGCTGGACCACATTGGCCACGATCAGGCCGAGGATCAGCGCAAGGGTCGAGAAGACGAGGAAATAGGCGAAGGCCTTGGCCGCCACCCGCCCGACCTTGCCCAGGTCGCGCATCCCGGCGATCCCGGTCACGATGGTCAGGAAGATCACCGGGGCGATGACCATCTTGACCAGCTTGATGAAGGCGTCGCCCAGCGGCTTCAGCGACTTGCCGAACTCCGGCCAGAAATGCCCGATCACCGCCCCCAGCACGATCGCCGTCAGCACCTGGAAATACAGGTGGGCGTAGAAGGGCTTCTTTTCGTGAAGCGTCGGCGCGGCGGTGTCGGAGATCTGCAAGCGTCGCGTCCTTGTGAGTCTTCAGACCCTTCTACGCGATCCCGGCGACCGCCGTCAGCCCGGCTCACCGTCGCGGAAGCGCCACTTCATCACCAGCACGCCGAGCGCCATCAGGAAGGCGCAGCCGTTGGCCACGACGATGGGCCAGGCCGTCGTCAGCACGCCATAGACGACCCAGAGCACGAAACAGGTCACCGTCAGGGAATAGGTCTTGAGGCTGACCGAGGAGGCGTCGCGTTCCTTCCAGATCTTGATCATCTGGGGCGCGAAACTGGTAATCGAACAGATGGCCGCCGCCGTGCCGACGACATTGGCGATGAGGTCGCTCACTTCGCGGCCGGCTTGCGGGTGGCGGGTTTGGCAGCGCGTTCCTTCGCGGGACTGGCCTTAGCCGGCTGTTCGGCCTCGATCTCGTCGGCGCGCTTGCCGCGCTTGCCGGGAATGGGAGCCGCCGGCTTACCAGACTGGACCGCCAGCCCGCGCTTCTCGACTTCCGCCAGGATGGCGTCGAGTTCCTTCTCGGTCAGATGCTCGATGCCAATGAAACGGCTGTCGGCCTGACGCACGGCGAAGACCAACTCGTCCAGCTTGGCCTGCATCGCCGCGCCGTCCCGGTTCTGGGTGTTCTGGATCAGGAACACCATCAGGAAGGTGATGATCGTCGTGCCGGTATTGATGACCAGCTGCCAGGTTTCGTTGAACTTGAAGACCGGCCCGGACATCGCCCAGACCAGCACGATCAGCAGGCAGGCGATGAAGGTCCACGGCTTGCCCGCGATCTTGGCCGTGAGGGTGGCGAACCGAACGAACAGCTTTTCCATGGCGCCGGAACGGCTCCGCTTGGCCGAGGTTCCTGAGTCCGGTCGCAGACGCCCCTATTCGACGGCGGGGCCTTCACCCGGCGCACGGCGGGCGTGGGTCTTCTGTTCGAAGGCGTAGCCGAGGGACAGGATCTTCGCGTCGTCCCATTTGCCGCCGATGAAACTCAGGCCGATCGGCATGTCGCGGTCGAAGCCCATGGGCACGGTCAGGTGGGGATAGCCGGCGACGGCAGCAATGGTCGAGGTCGACCCTTGCGCATTATCGTCGTCGTCGCGGGCGTTGGTCCAGGCGCGCGAAGTCGTCGGGGCAATCAGGGCCACGACCGAGTTATCGGCCATCATCCTGTCGATGCCCTCCGGCCCGGCCAGGCGGAAGGAGGTCGCGCGGGCGTCGACATACTCCTGGGTCGTCAGATCGCCCTTGGCCTCGGCCTGAAGGAACAGCTCCTGACCGAACAGGGCGTTCTCCTCGGCGCTGTTACTGTTGAAGGCGATCAGGTCGGCCAGGGTGCGGCTCGGCACCTGAGCTGCGTCGGTCGAGGCCAGATAGGCGTTCAGGTCGGCCTTGAGCTCGTACATCAGCACCTTGAAACTCTCGGCGCCGATGGTGTGCAGGTCGGGCGCGGTGTCGATGTCCACCAGAACGGCGCCGGCGTCGCGCAGCACCTGCAGGTTCCGCTCGAACACCTCCAGCGTCGGGGCGGAATAGGACTTCGCATAGCGCAGGACGCCGATGCGGACGCCGTTCAGCGAGCCGGCGTCGAGCGCGGCGGCATAGTCGGTCTTGTGGGCGTCGGCCTCGGCGGTGGCGGCGTCCTCGGCGTCCGTGCCGGCGATGACGGTCAGGACGCGGGCGGCGTCGGCCACGGTCGTGGCGATGGGTCCGGCGGTGTCCTGCGAATGGCTGATCGGAACGATATGGGTGCGGCTGACCAGACCCACGGTCGGCTTGAACCCGACCACCCCGTTGACCGAGGCCGGACAGGTGATCGAGCCGTTGGTCTCGGTCCCGATGGCCACGGGCGCCAGCCCCACGGCGACCGCCACGGCGCTGCCCGAGGAGGAGCCGCAGGCGGTGCGGGCCGGATCATGGGGGTTGGGCGTCAGGCCGCCGACGGCGCTCCAGCCGCTGATCGAGTTGGACGAGCGGATATTTGCCCATTCCGACAGATTGGCCTTGCCCATGATGAAATAGCCCGAGGCGCGCAGCCGGGCGACCAGGGGGGCGTCGCGGCCGGGTGCGTTGTGCGCCAACGCCAGCGAGCCGGCGGTCGTCGGCATGTCGCGGGTCTCGATATTGTCCTTGAGCAGGATCGGCAGGCCGTCCGGGTGGCTGGCGGCGAAGGCGATCACATCGGCCGTCGCGGCCCAGCGGATGACGGCGTGGGACGTCGCCGCCTCCCGCTCGCAGGCCGCGCGCAGCATCGCCCCGGCGTTGCCCGCGCCGCCGGCCTCCAGATAGGCGCAATCGACCGTCTGCGCGGCGACGGCCCGGGAGATGCGGAAGTCGTCGGGCACGGCCGGGACGGTGGGGGCCGCTGTCGGCGCCGGAGGGGTCTGCGCCGGAGCCGTCTGGGCCATGGCGCCGGGCGCGACGGACAGGAGGAGCAGGCCGAGGCCGGTGGAGAGTTTCATCGGCCTGGGCCCCGGATGTCATGCGAACGGAAGCGTGACAGTGACCGGGGTTCGGTCGGGAAGGCAAGGGGCATGCCCCACGCCCTCACCGCTCATCCCGACGAAAGTCGGGATCCAGATTCACATGCGGCGAAAGATGTTTCCCAACGACGGCGCCCTGGCGGATGATGCGATTCTGGATCTGGACCCCGGCGTTCGCCGGGGTGAGCGGTGAGAGAGAACGCGGAGGGGTGGTTACTCCGTGTGCGACCGCGAGCCGATCGTGCGGTCGAAGAAGTCGAGGTAGGTGCGCCATTGCTGGAGCTGGCGCGGATTGCCGCGAATGCCGTGGCGCTGGCCCGGATAGACCATCAGTTCGAACGGAATGCTCCTGGCCTGCAGGGCGTCCATGAGCCGGGTGGTGTTCTCGAACACCACATTGTCGTCGGCCATGCCGTGCATCAGCAGCAACCGTCCGGTCAGGTTGTCGAGCCGGTTCAAGACGTCGGTCCCGGCATAGCCCTCGGCATTGGCCTGGGGCGTCGACATGAAGCGCTCGGTGTAGTGGGTGTCGTAGAGCGCCCAGTTGGTCGGCGGACCACCGGCGGCGGCCGCGGCGAGCCCCATCTTCGGCTCGGTGAGCATGTTCAGGCTCATGAAGCCGCCATAGCTCCAGCCCATCACAGCCATGCGCGAGGCGTCGACGTAAGGCAGGGTTCTCAGATAGTTGGCGGCCAACACCTGATCTTCCGTCTCAACCGTGCCCATGTGCAGATACTGGGCCGAACGGAAGGCGGCGGAGCGATCGCCCTCGCCCCGGTTGTCGAGGCGGAAGACGATATAGCCGGCCTCGGTCAACAGTTGATTGGTGATCGGCTGCCAGGACTTCATCACGCCCGCGCCGGTCGAGGGACCGCCATAGACCTGCATCACGACCGGATATTTCTTCGCCGGATCGAAGCCAGGCGGGGTGGTGATGCGCCACACCAGGGTCTGGCCGTGGCTTTCCAGCGTGCCGAACTCGGGCGTGCGCAGACGCGAGCGGTAGGGCCAGAAGGGGTGATGCTCGTCGAGCTTGTTCTCCTCGATCCAGCGCACGAAGGTCCCGTCGGACTTATAGAGACCCGAGCGCGGCGGGGTGCCCGGATCGGAATAGTTGCCGACATAGGCGGTCGCGGTCTTGTTCATCGACACGCCCCACCAGCCGCCCGAGGTCGTGACCTGAACCGGGGTCGTGGTGCGGCGGAACGAGGCGCGGAACATCTGCTGCTCGATCGGCAGCTCGGTCCCGGCGTGCATGGAGGCGGTGAAGAAGACCTCGCCGGTCGCTTCGTTGATCCCGTTCAGGCCCTTGACCGGATAGAGGCCGCGCGTGATCGGGCGTACCTTCTTGCCGTCCTTGTCGTAGAGATAGAGGTGCCGCCAGCCCGTGCTCTCATCCGACCAGATGAAGCCGCCGTCCTTGAGCGCGTGGAAGTCGTCGGTCAGATCGACCCAGGTCGTGCTGGTCTGGGTGACGATGACGTGCGACGCGCCGGTCGCCGGATCGACGGCCAGCAGGTCCAGCGTCTTCTGGTCCCGCGACTGGCGCTGGACATAGAGGGTCTTGCCGTCCGCCGACCAGTCGACGCGGCCCAGATAGATGTCGGTGTTGGAGCCGAGATCGACCTTGATCCGGCGGCCCGTCGTGACGTCGTGGACATAGAGATCGACCACCGCATTGGGACGGCCGGCGCGCGGATAACGCTGCTGCACCACGGTCGAGCCCGAGGCGTTGATGTCGAGGCGTGGGACCACGTCCACACCGCTCTCGTCGGTGCGCTGGAGTGCGATGTAGTGCTCGTCCGGGCTCCACCAATAGCCGGTGTCGCGGTCCATCTCCTCCTGGGCGATGAACTCGGCGGTGGCCCAGGTGATCAGGCCGTCGCCGTCCGTCGTGACCGGGGTCTCGGTATTGGTGGCCAGGTCTTGGATGACCAGATCCTGATCGCGGACATAGGAGACATAGGTCCCCTTGGGGCTGACCTTGGCGTCGATCTCGTCGGCGGGAGTGGCGGTCAGCCGCTTGACCGTATCGTCCGCGCGATTGGCCAGATAGATGTCGCCTTCCAGCGGGGCGAGGATGTAGCGACCCTGGCTGTCCCACGAATATTCGACCACGCCGCGCTCCGAGATCCGCATCCGCTCGCGCCGCGCCTTCTCGGCCTCCGACAGTTCACCGGCCTCGGGGACCAGGGCGCGGGCGTCGATCAGCTTGAACGGCTCGCCCGCGCCCGTGGGGGCGGCCCACAGGTCCTGAACCGAGACATCGTCCGGCCGCGACCGCAGGAAGGCGACCAAGGCGCCGTCGGGCGACAGGCTGACGCCCTTGGCCACGGGGCCGCTGAGGCCGGGATCAGAGAAGACGCGCTCGGGCGTCAGGACGGCCGGATCGGCTTCGGGAGGGGCGCTCGCTCCCCCTCCGGTCTGGGCGAAGGCGGAACCGGCGACGGCCATCAGGAGCGTCGAAGTCAAAAGAAGGGTGCGCATGGCGCGGGACGCTAGCCATGGATTCTATCGCCGTCACCGAGATTTTTTCGGCCCCTCAAAGCCGTCGCGACGCCTGCGATCCTTTCGCACCGGCGAACGAGCGCCTAAACAGCAGGGACAATGACCGACGCCGTAATCGCCTCCGCCGCCCCGACCCCGCCCAAGCCCAGCCCCTTCCACGGGGTGAAGGTGCTGTGGGTCAAACACTGGACCGACCAGCTGTTCTCCTTCGCCGTCGAACGGCCTGAGGACTTCCGCTTCCGCTCGGGCGAGTTCGTGATGATCGGCCTGCCGGGCGAAGACGGCGGAAAGCCCGTCATGCGCGCCTATTCGATCGCCAGCCCGGCCTGGGCGGAGGAGATCGAGTTCTTCTCCATCAAGGTCGAGGACGGCCCCCTGACCTCGCGGCTGCAGAAGATCGTCGCGGGCGACGAGGTCCTGATGGGCAAGAAGCCGACCGGAACCCTGGTGCTGGACGCCCTGACCGGCGGCGAGCGGCTGTGGCTGATCGGCACGGGCACGGGCCTGGCGCCCTGGCTGTCGGTGGCCCGCGATCCGGAGACCTATTCCCGCTTCGGCCAGGTTGTCGTGTGCCACACGGTGCGCAACGTCGCCGACCTGGCCTATCGCGACTTCTTCACCCACGGCATCCACGAAGATCCGCTGATCGGCGACGAGGCGAAGGCCCAGCTGACCTACTATCCCACCGTGACCCGCGAACGCTTCGAGACACCCGGCCGGATCACCGACCGGATCAAGTCGGGCGACGTCTTCGCCGACCTCGGCCTGCCGATCGGCTTCTCGCCCAACACCGACCGGATCATGCTGTGCGGCTCCATGCACATGATCAAGGAGACGGCCGAGCTGCTGGAGACCTATGGTCTGAAGGAAGGCTCCAACGCCGAGCCGGGCGACTATGTGCTGGAGCGCGCCTTCGTAGGCTAGGAACCCGGTTGGGCGATATGCCCACCTTGGCGGACGGCGCGGGAACGGCTAACCCCACGGCCATGCACCACCCTGCCCTCGTCGCCGTCGAATCCCGGGTCAATCCCGCCGAATGCAAATCCATGGCCGAGGTCCGTCAGGGCGTCGACGCTCTGGACCGCGCCCTGGTCGCCCTGCTGGCCGAGCGCCAGCGCTATATGGACGCCGCCGCCCGCATCAAGCCAGACCGCGACGCCGTCCACGACGACGCCCGTATCGAGGATGTGGTGGCCAAGGTCCTGGCCTCGGCCGAACAGCAGCATCTGTCGCCCCTGATCGCCGAGCCGGTCTGGCGCCTGCTGATCGACCGCTGCATCGCCTATGAGTTCTCGGTCTACGACCGCACGCGGTCCTGAACGAATTTCGTGCTAGGATGGGGCATGGCCAAGCCTGAACCGTCCATCTTCGAGACCCCGGACCCCGACGCCGAGGAACGCTCCCTGCTCGAGGGCGAAGCGGACGTCGCCGCCGGCCGAGTGATCCCGCACGAGGAAGTCGCGAAATGGCTGGCGACATGGGGCACGCCTGAAGAAGGTCCCCCTCCCGCGTCCTGGGGACTGGATGACTAGGGTCGTCTGGTCGAGACGCGCGCTGCAGAACATCAATGCGATCCGCGCCTATGTCGGCCAGTTCAGCCCACTCGCCGCACAACGACTGGCGCTTCGCCTTCGCAACGCAGGCGAGACCCTGCGAGATTTCCCGGAACGCGGCATGGCGATGTCCGGCGCGCGTCGTCAGCTGACCACCGTCCCGCCCTATCTCATCCGCTACATCTATCGCGACAGCGTCGTGTCCATCCTCGAAGTTCGCCACGCGGCGGAGGACGCGCCCTAAGCCCGCAAGCTCCTGAGCATCAGCTCGTGCCGCCAGGCCGCGACGTCGGCCAGGGCGGTCTGCAGGGCGTCGCGCACCCGGTCCAGCGCCGGGGCGGCCAGGGCCTGTTCCGTGGCCTCAGCGGCAGCACAGACTTCCGCCAGCGCACCCGCGCCGATGCCTGCCGCCGCGCCCCGGATGGTGTGGACGGCGTCGCGCCAGCCGTCGGTCTTCGGCTCCAGCATGGCCGACCACATGGCCGCCTGTTCGGCGAACAGGCCCAGGACCTCTTCGGAGATCGCATCGTCGCCGCCCGTCATCCGGTCCAGCACCGAGAAATCGACCGCCCCGGAGAGGTCTCGTCGCGACATCAGGCCGCCTCGGCCGGGTTCTTCGCCAGCCGTGCGTTCCGCGACGACCAGACAAAGTAGATCAACAGGCCGATCGCGTTCCAGATCAGGAAGCCATACTGGGTCACCGGCTTCAGGCTGAGGAAGAAGACCACGCAGCCGACCACGGTGATGGCGGCGACCACCGGCCACAGCGGGGCCTTGAACAGGCGTTTGCGGCCCGGATCGCGCAGCCGCAGCACCACCAGACAGACGCCGACGGCGCAGAAGGCGGCCAGGGTCCCGGCATTGGCCAGCGAAGCCAGCTCGTCCAGCGGCAGCAGGCCCGCGAGGATCGCAACGACGATGGCGGTGAAGACGGTCACCACGGCGGGCACGCCTCGGGTCGAGATCTTCGCCAGACGGGCCGGCAGCAGGCCGTCGCGGGCCATGCCGAGGAAGATGCGGCTCTGGCCGAACAGGAAGGCCAGCAGGACGGTCGGCAGGGCGATCACCGCCGCTCCGGCGACGATGGTCGCCGCCCCGCCCTGCCCCAGCTCGCGCAGGATCAGGGAGAGGGGCTCGGAGCTGGAGGCGAAGGCGGCGACGGGTCGCGCACCGATCGCGGCGGCCGCGACGATCATGTACAACGCTGTGCAGATCAGCATGGAGCCGACGATGCCGATCGCCAGGTCGCGCTCGGGCTTCTTGGTCTCCTCCGCCGCCGTCGAGATGGCGTCGAAGCCGTAGAAGGCGAAGAAGATGATGGCCGCGGCCGCCATCACCCCGGTCTTCACGAAGGGCGCGCCGAAGCCGTTCGGCATGAAGGGATGGAAGTGGTCCGGATTGAACGCCGGAAGCGCGATGGCCACGAAGACGATCAGGGCGACGATCTTGATCACCACCAGCACGACATTCAGGTTGGCGCTCTCGCGCGTGCCCAGCAGCAGCAGGCCGGTGACCACAGCGATGATGAAGACCGCCGGCAGGTTGACGATCCCGCCCGCATGCGGTCCGACCGTCAGGGCGTGCGGCAGGGCGAGACTCATTCCGCCGATGTCGAGCCCGTTCAGGAAGCCGACCGCATAGCCCGACCAGCCCACGGCCACGGCCGAGACGACCAGCGAATATTCGAGGATCAGGCTCCAGCCCACGATCCAGGCGATCAGTTCGCCCAGGACGGCGTAGGAATAGGTGTAGGCGCTGCCCGCCGCCGGCATCATGGTCGACAGCTCGGCATAGGCCAGGGCCGCACAGGCGCAGACCAGACCGGCCAGACCGAAGGACACCAGAACCGCCGGCCCCGCCAGACCCGCGCCGACGCCGATCAGGGTCAGGATGCCGGTGCCGACGATGGCCCCGACGCCGAGGGCCAGCAGATGCGGCCAGCTCAGCGTCGCCTTCAGCCGCGGCCCGTGGGCGGCCTCGTCATGCGGCGTATGCATCGCATCGATCGACTTGCGTCGGTTCCAGAACGCCATACGGCCCACTCCCCTGATTTCACGACACGGCTCCCCGCCGTGATTCCCGCGACCTTAGCGCGCGGTTCTGCGGTTTAGAAACCGAAGTCGCAATTACGGGCTTGCATCCTGCGAACACAGCCAGTATGTCCGCCCCTCCCCGCCAACGACCTTGTCGCCGAACGGGAGCCGAGACGATCGGTACGGGTGATTAGCTCAGTTGGTAGAGCAGCTGACTCTTAATCAGCGGGTCGTAGGTTCGAACCCTACATCACCCACCATCGTCCTCCCCCATTCCCCAGACATCGCGACATCCTCGGCCCCGAGGAGACCTAGTTCGCAACGACCGCCTCGCGGGGTCTCGCGCCCCCCTGTCCCCGTTTGACATCAAGTGAAACATCTCAAGGGACGACCGTTCGCGAGAATCGACACAGTCTTTGTGCCAGTCAGCGACGGAGTCTCTGCGGAGCGCCGTTCAAGGGTTTCGAAGTCTGCATCACCGGTCGCCCCTCCCCCAATTCGGCGGCCCGGAATGCGTGGGAAAGTCACGGCATTGGAGTACGACATGGCGCGCGGCGACGGTGATAGCGCAACCAATCCCCATCCGGTCGACCGGCTGGTCGGTCGCAGGGTCGCTGAAAAGCGCGTGGCCCTGGGATACAATCAGGGCGATCTCGGCCGGGCCCTGGGCCTGACCTTCCAGCAGATCCAGAAGTACGAAAAGGGAACCAACCGGATCTCGGCCTCCAAGCTCTGGATGATCAGCCAGTTCTTCGGCGTCGACATCAGCTACTTCTTCGAGGGCCTGCCACGCGACTCGGCGGAGGGCGAGACCGAAGCCCTGGTGCCCACGCCCAACCTTGACTATCCGCCGACGCGGATGACGCTGGAAATGTCCGCCCTGGCGCCGCAGCTCTCGACCCGCCGGCAGAAGCTGGCGCTCGATATGGTGCGCGAAATGCTCCACGAGACCTCCGCCGAAGCCTGAACGGGCCGGGCTTCAGCCGTGACATTCGCAGCGATGCGAACCATGCAAGATCGGGTCATGATCGACCCCGTCCCTCATTATCAGGCCCGCACCCTGGATCTGATCCGCCGCGCCATCGTCGAGCCGGATCAGGAGACGCGGGCCGAACTGCTGCGGCAGGCGGCGTATTGGCTGGACCTGTCCAAGCGCGCGGTGAAGGCCAAGCTTCACTAGCGGGTCCGCCGGCCGGCTTGTCGGCCGGATTCTCTGGCCTACGCCCGCCCTCCCCCTCATCGGACGCAAAAAAGGGCCGCGCGATCGTGCACGGCCCTGAAGGTTTTTTGGGAGGGAAACGCCCGGAAGGGCGTGCGCCGTGGCGCATCTCCGATCTAGTCCCGCGCCAAGGCGGTACGAAGGCGACTTTGTTGCAGGTCCGCGACGCCGGTCAGCGGCTCGCCGCATTTCCGGCGGCTTCCGGAACCCGGGACCGGGACCTGGCGCCGCCACGAACGAAGGCCATGAACTCCCGGACGGTCCAGGAGCGGGCGGACGGCCCCTCGCTTCCCCGGGGCGACTCGACGATGCGGAGGTCGCGATCGCCATGGCTCTGCCAGGCCCTGGCCACCTTCAGCGCGATCGTCGCCTCCATGGGGTCGGAGCTGGCCCGCAGAGCGTTCTGTTCCACCTGGACAACGTACATCATCGTCCGCAGATAACACAGTCACAGGTTGTGAGAAGCCAATTACAGCTATAACTTTAGCTATAATATCCGGGGTTTGCGCCCGCCTCGCGAAGTCTTCGCGCGTCAGAAGAATTTCGGGATCGGGCCCAGCTGCGGCGTCTGGTCGGGCAGGTCGACCTGGACCTCATCGACATAGCACCAGCCCCAGCCCTCGGGCGGATCATAGCCCTCGATGATCGGGTGATGGCTGGCGTGGAAATGGGCGCGGGCGTGCTTGCTCGGGGAGTCGTCGCAGCAGCCGACATGGCCGCAGCGGCGGCACAGACGCAGATGCACCCACCAGCCGCCGGTCTTCAGGCATTCCTCGCAGCCGCGCGAGCCGGGCGTGACCGTCTGGATGGTGGGGGAATGGCCGCACGACAGGGTCAAGATCAGGCTCCCGGGTTACGGGCGGCATCGTGCAAAGCAAAGGCGGCCCCGGTCAAGCCGGAGCCGCCTTCACAGCGTCAGGTCTTGAGGATCAGGCCTTGCGGTGCTGGGTCGTCTCGCGGTTGATCCACAGGGCGATCAGGGTGCCGGCGGCGCCCGACAACAGATAGACGCCCGCCGCGCCAAGACCGAAGTTCGAGGCCAGCAGCAGGGCCGCCAGGGGGGCGAAGCCCGCGCCGAACAGCCAGGCCAGGTCCGAGGTCAGGGCCGAGGCCGTATAGCGGTTGATGGCGGCGAAGTTGGAGGCCAGCGAGCCCGACGACTGGCCGAACGACAGGCCCAGCAGGATGAAGCCGCTCATCATGAAGACGATGCCGCCGATTTCACCGCCGGCCAGCATCTGGGGCGCGAAGCCCGAGAAGGCGGCGATGGCGGCGGCCGTGGCGGCCAGCAGGTTGCGGCGGCCATAGCGGTCGGCCAGCGGCCCCGACAGGATCACGCAGATGAGGCAGACGATGGCGCCGATCAGCTCGATGACCAGGAAGCGGGCCGGCGGCTCCTTGGTATAGAGCAGCACCCACGACAGCGGGAACACGGTCACCATGTGGAACAGGGCGAAGCTGGCCAGCGGGGCGAAGGCGCCGATGACGATGTTCTTGCCCTCGGCGCGGACCGTCTGGCGGAACGGCGTCGGCTGCAGTTCGCGGTCCTCGTAGGATTCGATGAAGGCCGGGGTCGCCGAGATGCGCAGACGGGCGAACAGGGCCACCACGTTGATGGCGAAGGCCACGAAGAACGGATAGCGCCAGCCCCAGTCGAGGAAGTCGGCGGTCGACAGCAGGGACACGAAGAAGGCGAACAGGGCGCTGGCCAGGATCAGGCCGATCGGGGCCCCGATCTGGCCGAGCATGGCGTACCAACCCTTCTTGCCCGCGGGGGCGTTCATGGCCAGCAGTGACGCCAGACCTTCCCAGGTGCCGCCCAGGGCCACGCCCTGACCGATGCGCAGCAGGGCCAGCAGCACCACCGACCACAGGCCGATGGTCTCGTAGCCCGGCAGGAAGGCCGTGGCCACGGTCGAGGTGCCCAGCAGCAGCAGCGCGATGGTCAGCTTGGTCCCGCGCCCGAAGAAGCGGTCGATGGCGATGAAGCCCCAGGTGCCCAGCGGCCGGGCGATGAAGGCCAGGGCGAAGATGGCGAAGGAATAGACCGTGCCCATCAACGGACCGGCGAACGGGAAGACCAGTTGCGGGAAGACGATGACCGAGGCGATGGCGAAGACGAAGAAGTCGAAGAACTCCGACGCCCGGCCGATGACGACCCCGATGGCGATCTCGCCGGCGTCGATCTTGTCATGCGAACGGGCGTTGATCTGTTGGGCGTCTCTCTCAAGGGGAGTAGAGGAGGCTCCGGTGGTGGCGCTCATCGACTGATCGCTTCCTTGCAAATTCTGGGTGTGACGCGCGACGACGAGTCACGGACTTGTGGCGCGCTTATTGGAACCCAACGCGTCAAAAGGAGATAGGGCAGATTGTCCAATGTTGTTCCCGAACGCGTCAGCCTAGAGGCCCGCACCATGCCTCCCCAGCACCCGATTCGATCCACCGCGCGACGTCTCGCCCCGTGGATCGCCCTGCCCGCCCTCGCCCTTCTGGCGGGATGTAACGCCGTCGTCCTCGCCCCGTCGGGCGACGTCGCGGCCCAACAGCGCGATCTGCTGGTCATCTCGACCATCCTGATGCTCTTCATCATCATACCGGTGATCGCCCTCGTCGTCATCTTCGCCTGGAAATACCGCCAGTCGAACAAGGACGCGAAGTACGAACCGGACTGGGACCACTCCACCTATCTGGAAGTGGCCATCTGGGGCGCGCCTCTGCTGATCATCATCTGCCTGGGCGCCGTGACCTGGGCCGGCACCCACCTGCTGGACCCCTACCGTCCGCTCGACCGGATCGCCGCGGGCCGTCCCGCCGAGAAAACGGTCAAGCCGCTGCAGGTCAACGTCGTCGCCCTCGACTGGAAATGGCTGTTCATCTACCCCGAGTACGGCATCGCCACGGTCAATGAGCTGGCCGCGCCGGTCGACCGTCCGATCCAGTTCACGATCACCTCGTCCTCGGTGATGAACTCCTTCTACGTCCCCGCCCTGGCCGGCCAGATCTACGCCATGCCGGGCATGCAGACGACGCTGTACGGCGTGATCAACAAGGCCGGCGAATACGAGGGCTTCTCGGCCAACTATTCCGGCTCGGGCTTCTCGGGGATGCGCTTCAAATTCCATGGCCAGAGCCAGGCCGGGTTCGACCAGTGGGTCTCCCAGGTGAAGTCGAGCGGCTTCGCCCTGGACCGCGACGGCTACCGCCGCCTCGAGGCCCCCAGCGAGAACGTCCCCGCCATGCGCTTCGCCCAGGTCGACAGCGGCCTGTTCAGCGCCATCGTCAACATGTGCGTCGAGCCGGGCAAGATGTGCATGCACGAGATGGAAGCCATCGACGCCAAGGGCGGCCTCGACATGGAGAGCGCTCACAGCATGCTGGCCCTGACCTATGACAAGACCGAGCGTCGCGGCGCGGTGTTCGGCCCCACGCCGACCTATGTCGCCACCCTCTGCTCCCCGACCGACCCCGAGCCCGCGAAGGCCCAGACCCGTCTGGCCTCGCTCGGTTCGCCCGCCGATCTGGCCCGCTCAGCCCCCATGATGGGCGCCGGCCTCCCCCGCCCTGATATGTCTCCCGCCGCCTTCAGCCCTGCAGCGCCGTCGGCGCCGCGGGCCGCCTCCTGATCGGACCGCATCCCATGTCCGCCGACAAGATCATTCAATTCGTCTTCGGGCGCCTCAACATCGAGGCCCTGCCCTTCCATGAGCCCATCCTGGTCGCCACCTTCGCGGTGGTCTGCCTCGGCGGCGTCGCCCTTCTGGGCGCCATCACCTATTTCAAGCTCTGGGCCTATCTCTGGAAAGAGTGGTTCACGACCGTCGATCACAAGAAGATCGGCATCATGTACATGATCCTGGGTCTGATCATGCTGTTGCGCGGCTTCGCCGACGCCATCATGATGCGCCTGCAGCAGGCCATGGCCTTCGGCGGGTCCGAGGGCTACCTGAACGCCCACCACTATGACCAGGTCTTCACCGCCCACGGCGTGATCATGATCTTCTTCGTGGCCATGCCCATGGTCACCGGCCTGATGAACTACATCGTGCCGCTGCAGATCGGCGCACGCGACGTCTCCTTCCCCTTCCTGAACAACTTCAGCTTCTGGATGACGGCGGGCGGCGCGATCATCGTCATGATGTCGCTGTTCGTCGGCGAGTTCGCCCGCACCGGCTGGCTGGCCTATCCGCCCCTGTCGGGCCTGGCCTACAGCCCTGACGTCGGGGTCGACTACTACATCTGGGCGCTACAGGTCGCGGGGGTAGGTACGCTTCTATCCGGGGTCAATCTGATCGCGACCATCGTCAAGATGCGCGCGCCCGGCATGGGCCTGATGAAGATGCCCGTCTTCACCTGGACCGCGCTGTGCACCAACGTCCTGATCGTCGCCGCCTTCCCCGTCCTGACCGCCGTTCTCGCCCTGCTGGGTCTGGACCGCTACGTCGGCACCAACTTCTTCACGAACGATCTCGGCGGCAACCCGATGATGTACGTGAACCTGATCTGGATCTGGGGTCACCCCGAGGTCTACATCCTGATCCTGCCGGCCTTCGGCATCTTCTCGGAAGTCGTCTCGACCTTCTCGGGCAAGAAGCTCTTCGGCTACACGTCGATGGTCTACGCCACGGTCGTGATCACCATCCTGTCCTACCTGGTGTGGCTGCACCACTTCTTCACCATGGGATCGGGCGCGAGCGTCAATTCCTTCTTCGGCATCACCACCATGATCATCTCGATCCCGACGGGAGCGAAGATCTTCAACTGGCTGTTCACGATGTACCGGGGCCGGATCCGCTTCGAGCTGCCGATGATGTGGACCGTGGCCTTCATGATCACCTTCACCATCGGAGGGATGACGGGCGTGCTGCTGGCCGTGCCGCCGGCCGACTTCGTCCTGCACAACTCCCTGTTCCTGGTCGCCCACTTCCACAACGTCATCATCGGCGGCGTGCTGTTCGGCCTGTTCGCGGGGATCAATTTCTGGTGGCCCAAGGCCTTCGGCTTCAAGCTCGACGAGACCTGGGGCAAGATCTCCTTCTGGTTCTGGGTCGTCGGCTTCTGGTTCGCCTTCATGCCCCTGTACGTCCTGGGCCTGATGGGCGTGACGCGCCGCATGCGGGTCTTCGACGACCCCTCGCTGCAGATCTGGTTCATCATCGCCGGCTTCGGCGCGGCCCTGGTCGCCGTGGGCATCGCCGCCATGCTGATGCAGTTCTTCGTCTCGATCCGCGACCGCGAGAAGCTGCGCGACAAGACGGGCGATCCGTGGGGCGGCCGCACCCTGGAGTGGGCCACCTCCTCGCCCCCGCCGGACTACAATTTCGCCTTCACGCCCGTCATCCATGACTCGGACGCGTGGTGGGACATGAAGAACCGCGGCTACAAGAAGCCGACCGGCGGTTATCGCGACATCCACATGCCGTCCAACACGGGCGCCGGTGTGGTCCTGGCCGGGCTGAGCGTCGCCTGCGCCGTGGGTCTGATCTGGTACATGTGGTGGCTGGCCGCGATCAGCTTCGTCGGCATCATCGGCTACGCCATCTTCCACACCTTCAACTACAAGCGCGACTACTACATCCCGGCTTCGGAAGTAACCGAGACCGAGGCGAAGGCTCGCGCCCTGGCCGCGGAGGCCTGATCCATGGCGAGCGCTGTGAAACCTCTCGCCCCCGGCGAGGAAGTCGTCTTCCACCTGAAGGAAGAGCCGCATCATCCGGAGGGCTCCAGCACCATGCTGGGCTTCTGGCTCTATCTGATGAGCGACTGCCTCATCTTCGCGATGCTGTTCGCCGTGTTCGGCGTGATCGGCGGCAACTACGCCGGCGGTCCGGGGCCCAAGGCCCTGTTCGAGCTGCCTCTGGTGGCCCTGAACACCGCCATGCTGCTGTTCTCGTCGATCACCTACGGCTTCGCCATGCTGGCCATGGTCCGCAAGAACGTCTCCCAGACCCTGATCTGGCTGGCGATCACCGGCGTCTTCGGCCTCTGCTTCCTGGGCATCGAACTCTATGAGTTCGCGCACCTGATCCATGAGGGCGCGACCCCGCAACGCAGCGGCTTCCTGTCGGCCTTCTTCACCCTGGTCGGCACTCACGGCCTGCACGTCACCTTCGGCCTGATCTGGCTGGTGACCCTGATGGTGCAGATCAGCTGGAAGGGCCTGATCCCCGCCAACCAGCGCCGCCTGATGTGCCTGTCGCTGTTCTGGCACTTCCTCGACGTCATCTGGATCGGCGTCTTCACCTTCGTCTACCTGATGGGGATGCTGCGATGAGCAAGGCTCCGACCCAAAAGCCCGCCGCCAAGGCCCCTGCCCGCAAGCCGGCCGCCCCCAAGGCTGCCGCCGCGAAGACGACCGTCGCGGTCAGCGCCGCCGCGGTCGAACCGAACGGTCACACCCACGCCCATGACGTCGATCACGGCCACGGGCATGACGACCACGGTCATCATGACGAGCACGCCCACGGCTCGATGCGCGACTATCTGATCGGCTTCGGCCTGTCGGTCGTGCTGACCGCCATTCCGTTCTGGCTGGTCATGTCGGGCGTCTTCGCGCCCCAGCTGACCGGCGGGATCATCATGGCCTTCGCCGTGGCCCAGATCGTGGTCCACATGATCTTCTTCCTGCACATGAACGCCAAGTCCGAGGGCGGCTGGACCATCCTGGCCCTGATCTTCACCCTCATCCTGGTGGTCATCGCCCTGACGGGTTCGCTGTGGGTCATGTACCACCTGAACACCAACATGATGCCGCACGGCATGGACATGAACCCGGCTCCCTGAGCCGGGTCGTCGGGACCAGCCGATGCCCGAAGGGCCTCACGAAGCGCCGAGGAAGCCAAGGTCGACCCTGACCCTGGCCATCCTCGGCGTCTTGATTCCGGGGATGATCCTGGGGCTGCTGGCGCTGGGCGTCTGGCAAGTCGAACGGCTGCAGTGGAAGGTTGAACTGATCCGTCAGGTCGACGCCCGCGTCCACGCCTCCGCAGTCCCCGCCCCCGGGCCCGACCGCTGGCCGACCGTCACGCGTGACAGCGACCAGTATCGCCACGTCACTCTTCGCGGCCGCTTCGACAACGACCGCGAAACCCTGACCCAGGCGGTCACCGACTATGGCCCCGGCTTCTGGGTCATGACGCCCTTCCGCACCGACGCCGGCTTCACGGTTCTGGTCAATCGGGGTTACGTTCCCACGGATCGCCGCGCCCCCGACAGCCGGGCCGCAGGACAGATCGAGGGAGAGACCACGGTCCAGGGCCTGTTGCGCATCACCGAGCCCAGGGGCGGCTTCCTGCGCGCCAACGACCCGGCGGCGGACAGCTGGCGCTCGCGCGACGTGGCCGCCATCGCGGCCAAACGCGGCCTGACCGAGGTCGCCCCCTATTTCGTCGACGCAGACGCCACGGCCAATGCGGGCGGCTGGCCCAAAGGCGGGCTGACCGTCATCCGCTTCCCCAACAGCCATCTGGTCTATGCCCTGACCTGGTTCGGCCTGGCCCTGATGCTGGCCGCCGGCGGGGCCTTCCTGGCGTGGGACGAGCGCCGCGTCCGCCGCGCCTTCGCCAACGGAGCGGCCTGAACATGGTGGCCGAGACCCTGAGCCGGCTGGCTGGCCTCGGCGTCTGGCGCGATCGCAACGCCGACGTCGCCGCCTCCACCGGCTGGCGCAATATGCAGCTGCTGATCCAGCTGCGCTGGATCGCCGTCGCGGGCCAGATCCTGGCCATCCTGGTCGTTCACTTCGGCATGAAGGTCGCCCTGCCGCTGCAGCTGATCCTGGCGGCGCCCCTCGCCCTTCTGGCCTTCAACATCCTCGGTCTGCAGCGGCTGAAGCTGCACCCGCACGTGTCCGAGGGCGAGCTGGTCCTGTCCTTGCTGGTCGACGTCGCAGCCCTGACCTGGCAGCTCTATCTCAGCGGCGGCGCGGCCAACCCCTTCACGCCGCTCTATCTGCTGCAGGTCGTGCTGGCCTCGGTCCTGCTCAGGCCCCTGTCGGCGTGGCTGATGGTCGGGGTGACCACCTTCTGCTCACTGCTGCTGCTCGGGGTTCACCGCCCCCTGCTGCTGCCGGAACGGCTGCAGGACAACGACTTCAGCCTCTATCTGCAGGGCAGCCTCGTCTGCTTCGGCCTGATCGCCTTCCTGCTGGTCGTCTTCGTGACCCGGATCAGCGGCAACCTCAGGGCCCGCGATTCCTATCTGGCCGAGATGCGCCAGCGCGAGGCGGAGGAGGACCATATCGTCCGCATGGGCCTGCTGGCCTCCGGCGCCGCGCACGAGTTGGGCACCCCCCTGTCGTCCCTGGCGGTGATCCTCGGCGACTGGCGGCGGATGCCGATCATCAAGGCCGACCCCGAGCTGTCGCAGGACATCGCCGACATGCAGGCCGAGGTCGAGCGCTGCAAATCCATCGTCACCGGCATCCTCATGTCGGCCGGCGAGGCGCGCGGTCAGGACCCGGTCGTCACCACGCCCCGCGCCCTGATCAACGACCTGATCGCCGGCTGGAAGCCGACCCGGCCCGGCGTGGCGGTGACCCTGCGCGACGGCTTGGGCGAGGACGTCAACGTCGTCTCCGACCCGGCCCTGCTTCAGGTCCTGGTCAATGTGCTGGACAATGCCGCCGAGGCGGGCGCGACCGACATCGTCATTCTGGCCGAGCGCCCCGAGGACGACCTGTCGATCACCGTCAGCGACAACGGCTCAGGCTTCGCCGACAGCGTCCTCGCCCGTTTCGGCCAGCCCTATCAGTCCACCAAGAACCGCCCCGGCGCGGGTCTGGGTCTGTTCCTGCTGTCCAACGTCCTGCGCAAGCTGGGCGGCGAGGTTCAGGCCCGCAACCGCAAGGACGGCGGGGCTGTGGTCGTCCTGCGCCTGCCCCTGTCCGCCATCGCCCTGCCCGGAAAGGCGTCCTGATGTCCTCCGCCCAAAAGCTGCTGGTCCTGGTCGAGGACGACGAGGCCTTCGCCCGCACCCTGAAGCGGTCGTTCGAACGGCGCGACTACACGGTCGTCACCGCCGCCAACCACGACGAGCTGGTCACGGTGCTGGAGGTGCACAGGCCCGCCTACGCCGTGGTCGATCTGAAGCTGGCGGGCGGGGCCTCGGGCCTGACCTGCGTCCAGACCCTGCACGCGGCCGACCCGGCGACGACCATCGTGGTCCTGACCGGCTTCGCCAGCATCGCCACGGCGGTCGAGGCCATCAAGCTGGGCGCCTCCCATTATCTGGCCAAACCCTCCAGCACCGACGACATCGAGGCCGCCTTCGGCAAGGTTGAGGGCGACCCCGACATGGCCCTCAGCGCCCGCCCGACCTCGATCAAGACACTGGAGTGGGAGCGGATCCACGAGACCCTGGCCGACACCGGCTTCAACATCTCCGAGGCCGCCCGGCGTCTGGGCATGCATCGCCGCACCCTGGCCCGCAAACTGGCCAAGCGGCAGGTCACCTAGGAACCGGGCCACCTGAAGCCGGTCAAATCCGCAACGGTGCCCGGCTTTCTTAACCACATCGCACACCCGGCGCGGGAAGGCGGTTGCCGAACGGCGGTCGCCTCCCCTAGGGGAAGGACCATGCTGGGGTTTGATCGCATTTTCAGGGGCTTGGCCTCCGGAGCGGCCGTCGCCGTCCTCGCGGGCGCGGCGAGCCCTGCCCTTCGCGCAACCGACGCTTCAGGCCGCCGCCAGCCGCCGCCCTGCCGCCCCCGCCGCCCCGTTCGACCGGGACCCTGATCGCCCCCACCCTCAGCCGCCCGGTCGCCGCCGGCGTGACCTGGCCCAAGGTGTTCGAGATCGAGCGCCGCGACGGCAACGGCGTCTCCTTCTACGGCGGCGTCGCCACCATTGACGGCAGCGACCAGTACGGCCTCAGCGTCCTGAACTTCGACCCGTTCCAGTCGCGGGTCCGCGCCACCTATATCGACGCCTGGGCCCTGAACGCGCCCAACGCCGCCTCCTGCTCGCTGACCTTCCGCGCGGTCGAGCGCCCCTGACCCAGGACCAGGCCAACAGCCTGAACCCCGAACTGGCCACGGCAGAGTTCGAGACCATCAAGCGCGACCACCCCGATCTGGTCCGCACCGGTGAGCGCACGCGCGAGGGGACCGGCGACACCCGCGTGGTCGACCGCTTCAGCTGGGGCGGGACCGACGGCGCGGGCCCGCGCTTCGACGGCCTGAGCAAGTCCTGGGTCTTCGTCCGCTTCGGCAAGGCCTATTACGTCAACAAGATCTGCCTGTCGCAGACCGGCATCGGCGACCTGACGGTCATGGACCAGCTGATCGGCCTCAACTACCGCACCGGCGACGCTCCCGAGCCCCTGCCCGCCGACCAGGTCCCCGAGAACCCGGCGCCGTCACGCCCGCTGATCTATCTGCCGCCGCCCGTCGGCAACATCGTCGCCCGCGACCAGGACCGGCAAGCGCTGGAGAGCCAGACTGTGAGCGCCGGCGAAGCCGAGACCACGCCCGCCCGCGCGCCCGAGCCAGCGCCCGAACAGGCCCCCGTGCCTGAGCCTGCCGCCCCCGTGGCTGCTCCTGTGGCTGGGCCGCCTTCAGCGCCCTCCGCGCCCCCAGTCGCCGCTCCAGTCCCCGCTCCGGTCGCCGAGGCCCCGCCCGAACCCGCCTTCGTCGCCAGCCCGGCGCCCGTCCCGGCCCCGCCGCCCGTGCCGACGCCGGATCAGACCCAGGCCCGCAGCCTGACCCGCTCGCTGAACGGCACGCCGCCCGCGTCCTGACGCTCGAAGCGGGACCAGGGCGGCCAGCGCCGCCATACGGAACATCGGCATGCGATAGCGGTTCTTCGGACCCCCAGCGTCCGATTGTCATGTCTCCCCGTAGAACCCGCGAAGAGTGTCTGAAGAAAATCAGCGAGATGATCGGCGAAGCCGTCGTCGAGGATGACGGCGCGCGCCGCGAAGGCCTCCTGACCCTGGCCGACCTGTGGATCGAAGTCGCGGACCGCCGCAAGGAGGACGAGACGCCCCCGCCCGAGGACCATTGAAGCCGGACGCCCGCTTCAGCCCACCGTCCGGGAAATGACCTCGGCGACCTCGGCGGCCTGAAGGCGGATGTCGGGCACGGAGGTCACCTCCCAGAAGGCGCCGCGCGTCATCGGCCCGACGGCGTAAAGCTCGTCCTGGGCCGCGCCGTCGATGTCGCGCACCCGGCAATCGTCATCGACGTCCAGGCCCAGACCGTCCGGATCGGCCCGCGCCAGCCCGCCCTCCACCAGACCCCGGATCAAGGGGATCTGGCTGCCCGCCACATCGGCCAGAGGGCCGGTGCAGTTGATCACCGCATCCACCTTGCGCGTCGTGGTGCGGGTCCAGCCGCGCGGCCGCCAGGTGACCAGCACCTTGTCCTCGGCGGGCTCGATGCGAACGATGCGTCCGGCGTCGATCGACAGCTCGCCCGCCGCCAGCATGGCCTGGACCCGGCCCGCGACGCCCGGCGCCAGCCGATGCCGGTGCACGTCCCAGATGGGCCGCAGATGCCTGAGGAACCGGCCGCGCTGGGCCCGCGTCCACGACCGCCACAGCGACCGGGCCGATCGTCTCAGATCGTCTGTGACAGCCCGCCAGTCCGAGGTCTGGGCCGCTTCCCGCGCCCGTCTCAGCACCACGCCCGGCGATCCGGAATAGGGCCGCGAGGCCACCGCCAGATCCGCCGCCTTGTGCGCCCGGGGCGCGAAACCCCGACGCGACAGGGCGAAAAAGCGCCGCCCCGTCCGGGCGTGCGACAGGACCACATCGACCATGGTCAGGCTCGATCCGATCAGCAGGACGCGCCGCGCCTCGCCGTCCAGCGCCGTAACCCCGCGCCAGGGATCGGCGACATAGCGACCCGCCTCGACCACCGCGGGATCCAGACCCGGCGGATCGGCGGGCTCCAGATTGCCCAGGGCCAGCACCACCACATCCACGTCCAGCCGCTCGCCCGAGACGAAGCCGATGCGCCAGCCATTGCCCTCGCGCGCCAGTTCCACGCCCTCGTCATGCACCAGCTTCAGCCGCGATCCCGAGTGGCCCAGCGTCTCGGACAGGATGGCGCGCAGATACCGACCATAGTCGCCGCGCGTGATGAAGGCGCC
Source organism: Brevundimonas goettingensis (assembly GCF_017487405.1). Classification (NCBI taxonomy): domain Bacteria; kingdom Pseudomonadati; phylum Pseudomonadota; class Alphaproteobacteria; order Caulobacterales; family Caulobacteraceae; genus Brevundimonas; species Brevundimonas goettingensis. The sequence goes on from NZ_CP062222.1 coordinate 2,083,631, forward strand.
CTGTGCAGACCAGTGCGGCTGGGTCGCCAGCCAGCGCGACAGATGCTCCGGATCGTCGGGAAAGGCGCTCATATTGCCGAGCCGGACGTTCAGCACATGGTCGGCCTCGCGGGTCCCATAGGCCGCCCCCTCCCCGAACCGGGGCGCCTTCTCGATCAGCCAGAGCTCGGCTTCGGGCAGTTTCCGCGACAGATGGACGGTCGTCAGCAGACCGCTGAACCCCGCCCCGATCACGGCGATGCGCGGCGCGGTCACCTCCGGCCTCGCGCGGCGATGAAAACCCTGGGCTGTGGGGGACAGTGTTCGACCATGTCCCAGCATGGCGCGGCCCTCGCCGGAGAGCGACGGCAATATCCTATCCTAGGTATAGAGAATTATTCGCGGAACCTGTTCAGGCGGAGAGACGCTGCCCGTCCAGCCTGAAGGTCTCCGGCAGGCTGCGTTCGAAGGTCTTCGTCATGCCCGACATCTTGGCGGCGCGGGCGAAGGCGATCTTGGCCAGGGCGGTCGGATGCGGGGCCTGCTGCACGCGCGGGCGGACGCCGGCCTTTCTCATCACGCCGTTGGCGTACAGCACATTGGCGCGCATCAGGGCGGTCGGGGTCATGAATTCCACGCTCAGGGAGACGTTCAGCATCGGACCGTTCTCGATCCGGTGCGGGGCGTTCTGGCGCCAGGTGACCATCTTGCCGGGGGTCAGGTCGAACACCTCGGCCTCGGCGTCCATGTCCAGCCGGAACGCCAGCTGTTCAGCGGTTTCCTTGAGGACGACCCGCTCCAGCTGCTCGGCGCCGACGCAGGGTTCGGCGACCGGATAGACCCAGACCTTCTTCTGCCCCCGCAGCTGCCACAGCGACACCAGCGGCACGTCGAGGTGGTAGAAGACCTGGGCGTTGGCCGAGGAGATCAGCATGCCCAGATCGCGCTTGAAGGTCTTGATCCCGGCATGGGCGCGCTTCTCGGCGAAGATCTCCTCCTCCAGCGCGGCGTACTCCGGCAGATAGTCGTTGGCGTGGCGCAGGTTCAGCCAGATGCGGCCCTCTTGCGCCGCGCGCAGCAGTTCCTCGCCGGACAGATCGCCCGCCGAACCCCGGCGCCAGCTCTGCCAGTCGACCGGGTCGTGACCCATGGTGAAGACGCCCAGCTTGTCGCGCGGATAACGGTCCAGCAGGGAGATCAGCCCCTCGTCATTGAACATCGGCCGTTCGTGCAGACCGTGGTCGAAGCCGAGATTGGCCTTCGTCAGCGACGCGGCCTTTTCGGCGGTCCAGTCGGTGATGATGCTCACTGGTCCGCTCCCAGCGAGCGACGACGCGTCGCGGAAACGGCCTCGATAAGACCCTGCACCCGACCGCGCATGGACGGGTCGGCGGTGGCGATATGGTCCAGACGACGGCGCACCTTGTCGACCGCCGAGGACCGGCCCAGCGGCCCGACGGTCCAGGCAGCCTCTTCGGCGCGCTTGAAGGTTCCGCCGGGGGCGGAATGGAAGCCCGATCCGACCAGGCTGATCGCCGGGGCGAAGGGCCGCTTGTAGTGGTCATGGCCGCAGCCGAGGTCATAGACCTCCAGCCCCAGCTCCGGCATGGCGCGAATGGCCTGATCGATAAAGGTCTGGCCGGGCGAGAAGGCCGCCATCTCCGGCGACATCGAGGCGATCCACGGGTGATAGACCCCGCCCTCGCGCACCCCGAAATGGCCGCCCACGAGCGTGTCACCCGCATAGAGCGACAGCAGCAGACCAGTCATCGGCCCTTTGCGGGTCTCGAACAGGGACTGCATCAGATCGGTCGCCCATTGTGGGCGCAGCACGTCCTGAACCCCGGTGCGGAAGAACTGGTCGCTCTTCCACTGCATCACGGTGTCGAAGGCGTCCTGTGAGGTGTCGGCGCGGATCGTCAGTGGCCCCACCTCGGCCAGACGGTGGGCCAGACGGCGCCAGTTCTTGAACTTCTTGGGGCTGGCGGCGCGAACGGCCTCCAGATAGTCGTCGGGCGACTGGTTCAGCTCGATGGCGAAGGCCTCGACCGGCGTCTCGGTCGCCGGGAACAGGCCGTACGGGTCGATCAGACCGTTGTGGCGGAAGGCCTTGAGGCCCACGAGCGCGATGATCTGGCCGGGCTTCAGCCCCGTGTCCGAAGTCGAGACCGCCCCGTGATAGTCGCTGAACGGGGCGCCGAGGGGCCGGCCGAAGCCGCCCGGACGCTGGTGGAAGCCGAAGAAGGCGACCCTCTCCCCGTCCCGGCTGATCACGGCCACCCGGGCGTCATCGCGGACCCTGCCCACCGCGCGGGCGAAATGGGGACTGAGCAACGGACTGCGGAAGGCCGGATCGGCTCGCTGGAGCGCCGACCATGCGGCGGTGTCGGCGACCCTCAGCATGGAGGGCCGGACGATCTCGACTTCGAAAGGCGTGGCTCGGACAGTCATTTTGACACACTCGCAAACGGCTCCGTTTCAGCCGTGCAATGCGTCTGCCAAACTGTCGCACCCCCTTTGGGACGTCAGGGCTCCTGCGTCGTCGGCACGGCGCCGACCATGGCGTAGCACTCCGCCCGCGTCGGCCGGTCGCCGTCCACCACCCCATAGGCCGAGGCCACCGAGCAGCGGTCCGCGGGGCTCAGCTTCCCTTCCCACCGCTTGTCGTTGCAGTAGTTCATGATTGAGTCAGGGTCGTAATAGCTCTCGGCCGCATTGACCGCCTCGGGAGTCTGGGTCCGCGCCAGGCAGTTGGGTGCGCGCGGGCTGACGTGGTCGTGCGAGAAGCCCAGGGCATGCCCCAGTTCGTGCAGGGAGTCGGCATAGAAGCATTTGAATTCGCCCAACGTGCCCCTCGGCCCACACAGCCGGTTGGTCACCAGATATTCGGCGTTCAGGGTGATCTCCCCGCCGTTCAGCAGGCTGCGGCCGAGGTGGCTGGACGAGGCGAACATCTGGGGATTGTGGACGATGCGGATCGGCACGGCCCGACCGTCACCCCCGACCGCGCAGTCGTCGGCGATCCTGAAATGCACATCGGCGGCGGCTTCCCAGGTCGCGGCGGCCGAACGGACCTGCTCGCGCGCCCAGTCGTCCTCCGGCTGCGGCGCCTCGAAGCACATGGGCACGATCCCGCCATCCCAAGTGTCGCTCTGCGGCGGCGGCGCGGCCATAGTCACCATCGGCGGGGGCGGAGGCGGCGGAGCCACATAGGGCGGCGGCGGTGGCGGCGGTGTCTGCTGCGTCGCGCACCCGGCCAGCAGGCCGATCGCCAGCAGGGCCGTGATCCGGCGGAACAGGCTCATACCCAACGCGTCTCGGTCAGGGTCAGGACGACCTCCAGCGACAGCCCTTCCGTATTGGCCCGCTGCACGGTCGGCGTCAGGTCCTCGGCGTCGACCGTGACCACCACCGGCCCCGCATCCCGCGCCAGCAGGTTCAGGATCTCGGTCCCGAACTGAAAACTGACGCCATAGTCCTCGCCGGTCGTATGGTCGTGGACCATGCCCGGCATCGAATGATCCATCCCGCCCATCGGTCCCACATGGACGAAGGTCGGCGACGACCCCAGCGCCAGCTTCCGCTCGCCCGCCAGGATGTCGATGTTCAGGCATCGGTCCAGCAGCCGCTCGTCCCGCTTGTAGGTCGCCTGCCCCACGCCCGAGATGAGCAGCGTATCGTCGGCGGCGCGCAGCCGGGCGGCGATGTCCTCGGGGATGGTCACCGACATCTTCGTCTGGCCGGGCTCGCAGGCCGTCTTCAGGGTAATCGCGGTCTGGCCGATCGGCTCCTGCCGCGTCGCCCCCGCCGGCCCGTTGCTGGCCACGCTGAACAGGGGAAACGGATAGAGCCGGTCGTAGCTGTAGCCAAGCGACCGGGTCTCGACGATGGCGCCGGGCGTCCAGGTCCCCGTATCCTCGCCGTTCGCGCCGACATAGCCGGTCAGCGGAACCTTGCTCCAATCGCTCGGATAGACCGGCTTGGCCAGATTGTGCCAAGTCGCCCAGACGCGGTCGATATTGCAGTGGTGCAGCCAGAAGACCGCATCCGCCGCCGCCGTCTCGGTCCGCCCCATCAGCCCGCCGACCAGGACGTGGATATGGTTGTGCCCATAGGCCTCGACCGCCCCGGCCGAGCGCGGCAGGCCGGCGAAGACCTCGAAACTGTCCGACGCCAGTCGCGCCACATTGCGCGACGTCGCCCAGCGCGCCTTGGCGAAGTCCATGGTGTTGGCGTTCGGCCCGCGCTGGCGCTCGTACAGCGGCGAGCCCGGCGTCGTGACCCAGCTGGGCAGGAAGCGATCCTCCTGCCAGTCCCAATACGGCAGGGCGAAGGTCGTATGGCCGGTCAGCCGGGCGATGATCCGCTCCAGATGCGCCAGCTCCAGCCGGTGCCAGGGCAGGAACAGGCCGCTGCCGTGCTGGGCCTTCTCGCGGTGTAGCCGGGTCTGGCGCGCCCAGGACCGGTTGTCGGTGCGCCGCTTCATCGCCGCCACCCCATCGCGGAAGGCGACCAGATCGTCGGAGTTCGGCGACAGGGTCGATGCGCCCTTGCGCACCCTGCCGGTCTGGGCCCAGGCGGGCATCGCCGTCGCCGCAGCGAGAGCGGCCCCGGCCCTTGCGAGCGCCTGACGTCTGTCGATGGTCATGGTCAGCCCCCCGGCCGGTCGTCACTTCTCCCCGGACAGTCCAGCAAACGCCGGTCTCTGTCCAGTCGGCTAGCCCAACCGGCGAGTGGCGTCAGTCCTCGCCCTTCTTCTCCGGCGCCTGGCCGGGGAAGCGCAGGGCGTGCAGGCCCTCATAGGCGTCGCGGACGGCCTGGCGCGGCTGGTCGGCGCCCAACTGGGCGATCTGGGCCACCCAGACGTCCGACAGCTGCTGCACGGTCGAGGTCACCCAGCCCGGCGCCTGCTGCCGCGACCAGTTCTGGATCGAAGCGGCGTTGAAGACGAGCAGGAAGACGGTGACCAGCAGGATCACATGGCTGGTCCAGCGCCGGTCGCGCGCGGCCACCCCCTCCTCGTCCGGCGGTGGTCCGGGCGGGAAGGCGAACCGGCCCAGAGCGGCCAAGGGCTCGGGGACCAGCGGATGGCGCGTCGGCAGGTCGTGCGGATTGGCGGTTTCGATCCAGTCGCTGGGGGGATCGGCCGGGACCTCCCCCTCCAGCGGTGGGAAGGGCGAGGCGCCGGTCGCCGTGGGGAAGGGCTCGACGGGCGGGTCTTCAGGATGATCGGTCATCGCTCTCGAACCTCCCTCAAAACTGGAAATAGATGAAGGGGGCGACGCCATCCGGCCGCACCGCCTCGACCAGCAGGATGGCGACGCCGATCAGCACCGCGACCGTCAGGGCCGGCGCCGGCTTCAGCCGCTCGGCGACACCCTCGACCATGCGCGGCGGCAGCCAGTGCATGGCCAGCCCGCCGACGATCAGCAGCAGCAGGAAGGGCGTCGTCAGCAGCACCGGCCCGGCGCGGCCCAGCCCCTGGAGCACCGCCATCGCCATGCCGAAAGTCTCGGCCCGGAACAGGATCCAGCCCAGGCAGACGATGTGGAAGGTGATCAGCACCCCCAGCCAATGCGGGACGACCTTCTTCTCCCCGAAGGCCGCGCGGCCCAGCCGCTCCACCACCTGGGCGCCGCCGTGCAGACCGCCCCAAGCCACGAAGGTCCAGGCCGCCCCGTGCCACAGCCCGCCCAGCAGCATGGTGATCATGACGTTGACGCAGGACATGACCAGTCCCCTCCGCCCCCCGCCCAGCGGCACATAGAGATAGTCCCTCAGCCAGCTCGACAGGCTGATATGCCAGCGCCGCCAGAACGACTGCATCGAATTGGCCCGATACGGCTGGTCGAAATTGCGCGGGAAGGAATAGCCCAGCAGGGCCGCGATCCCGATCGCCATGTCCGAATAGGCCGAGAAGTCGCAATAGATCTGGACCGCATAGCCATAGACGGCGGCCGCGATATCCAGCCCCGAATGGGCGGAAGGGTCGAAGAAAACCGGGTCCACCAGACGGATCGACAGCTCGGACGCGATCACCGTCTTCTTGAACAGGCCCCAGGCGATCAGCAGCAGGCCGTGGATCGCCATCTCCCTGGTCAGGCGCGGCACCCGGTCGAACTGCGGCAAGAGGTCCGAGGCCCGCACGATCGGCCCGGCGACGAGATGCGGGAAGAAGCTCATCAGCAGCATCACGTCGAGCAGCGACTTCGCCGCCGGCGTCCGGCCCCGGTTCACATCCACGACATAGCTGATGCCCTGGAAGGTGAAGAAGCTGATCCCCACTGGCAAGACCACCTGCAGCAGGGGCAGGTCCCGTTCCCAGCCGAACCGGGTCAGCAGCTCGCCCATCTGCACGGCGAAGAAGCCGTAGTATTTGAAGAAGCCGAGGATCACGAGGTTGGCCGCGACGCCTAGCCCGACCCACCAGCCCGTACCGATCCGGCGGCCCTCGCCATCGATGGGCTTCCTCGCGATCATCGCCGCGATCGCCCAGTTCAGCACCGCCGAGGCGATCAGCAGGCCGACGAAACGCCAGTCCCACTGGGCGTAGAAGAACCAGCTGGCCAGCAGCAGGAACAATTTTCGTCGTCCATTTTCCCGGTCCAGCGACCAGGAGGCGAAATAGACGAACAGGAAGAAGACGCCGAAGGCGAGGGTCGGGAACAGCATCTAGTTCGCGCCCCCCCGGCGGTACCAGTCGCGGCCAGCGGTCATCAGGTCGTCGTAGAGCAGCGAACCGATCCAGTCGGCCCCGGCCTGGGTGAAATGCACATGGTCCCCGCGCATCATCGGGTCCTCGCCGTTCGCGCCCGGCAGGGTCAGGCGGAAGGCCGAACAGTCGCCGCCCATGCGGCCGCGCCAGTCCCAGTAGGCGACGTTCAGGCTCGCCGCGACCCGCTGCTGGATGTCGCGCACCACCGCCAGCATGGCCGGGGAGCGCCAACGCGCCTCGGCGTCTCCGGGACAGCTTCCCCCGCCCTCTCCGCGCTGGGCCTCGGGCGCGCCGAGGATCAGCAGGGCCGCGCGCGGCGCCTCGGCCCTCAGCCGGGCGATCTCGGACCGCAGCAGCCGCTCATAGGCGGCGGGATCGAGCGTATCGTCGAAGCCCTCATTGACCCCGTACTCCAACACGATCAGGTCGATGGGCGCATCCAGCACCGGCAGCGGATGATTGCGCAGATCGGTCAGGGTCACCCCGACCACCCCGATGGGTTCGATGCGGATATCGCGCCTCGGAAACCGGGCCTTCAGCCGGGTCTCCAGCGATCCGGTGATCAGCCGCCCGGCCGTATGGCTGTCGCCGAACTGGACGATGCGCACCACCCCGCCCCAACGCCCGTCCAGCGCCCGGAACAGGGGCGCCAGCTCTTCGGCCTGGCACAGACCATCGGGACAGGACCGGCTCGGCGGCGACGGCAGGGGCGTCCACGGCCGTTCCTGCGCCACGGCAAAGCCAGGAACCGCCGCAAGAGCGATCGCCGACAGCACCGACGCCAGAACCAGCCCCCGGATCACGCCCCGGCGCCGCCCGCGCTGACTTGAGCAGGAGCCGTAGCCTGCGGAGAGGCCAGACCGGCGTCGGCCCTCAGCCGCTCGACCACCGGCTCGCTGATCCGCAGATAGCCCGCCATCGACATGTGGATGCCGTCGTTGGCCCGCATCAGCTGGCGTCGGCCGCTGTCGTGGGCGGTCAGATAGGCGTCATAGTCGCCCGTATCGTCCGAGGTCAGGGCGACGGTCGAGATATAGGGGACGTTCAGCGCCTTCATGTGCGCCTCAACCACCTTATTGATCAGGGTCATCTTGGCGTCGAAGCTCTCTCGCTTCATCTTGGGCAGGCCGACCCAGTAGACGGCGATGTCGCGGCTGCGCAGCAGATTGACCAGGTCGTCGACCCGCTTGCCGTAGGCGGCCTTCCAGCCCTCCGAGCCGAAGGCGTGGATCTGGCCGTCCATGCTGATGCCCTGGGCGTCATTGGTGCCGAACAGAATGATGGCGGCGTCGACCGGGGTCTCGGCGATCTGCCGCTCGGTCTTGGCCTGGATGTCGACGTAGTCGTAGCGCGACAGGCCGGTGGAAACTTCCGAGAACTTGGTCACCGTCACGCCCGGCGTGCCGTTCAGGTCGCGGTACAGGCCGGCCCACAGGCCGTCGCCCATGGAATCGCCGAAGACGCCGACGCGCAGCTTGCCGCTCGCCATCCGCACCTTCAACGGTGTGATGGCCGGGCCGGTGGAAGCGTTGGCCACGGGCTGAACGGCGGCCGAGACCGGCTCAGGCCCCGCCGAGGCACTGGCGGTCGAGCCGAACAGCAGGGTCGGATGCTGCAGCCAGTTCCGACCGTCCGGGGTCAGCACCAGACCGATGCCCACGCCGACCAGAAGCGCCGCCGTCAAGGAATTGATGTTCGCCCGCACGCCCCACCCGCACGTTTACTGACCCGACAGCCATAACCGATCCCCGGAACCTCGCCCACCGCCTGCGCGTCGTGAGCGAAGAAAAAGGTTAACTGTGGCGTTCGAAACTTTCGGTCTGGAGCCGTGATGTCAGGCGGGGCCTGACGGAGGCGGGATAAGCAGCCTTCTGTTAGGCACGCCCGGCGGCCGTGATAGCCTTTTCGACGAACAATCCAGACCGGAGGCGAGACTGCGATCTGGCAGGATTTGGCAGTCTGTCAGTATGTTTTTGCCGAACGACACCGCCATTCGTTCAGACCCGGGTTTGGCGGTGTTTGGCGGTGTGGCGGTGTTTCTTTGCGGACAGGACCGCCATTTCACCGGCGGCTCCGACGGGCTACGATCCGGCTTGCGAAGCGGTTCGGGCCGGACTATTCACCGGACCCAAGAATATTCATCAAAGAGTGAAAAAGGGAAGCGTATGGGGAAGATCGTCGCTGACGCGAAGGCGGCCCTTGAGGGCGTGGCCTTCGACGGCATGACCGTCATGTCCGGAGGCTTCGGCCTATGCGGCATTCCTGAGAACCTGATCGCCGCCTTGCGCGACAGCGGGGTCAAGGGCCTGACCGTCATCTCCAACAATGCGGGCGTGGACGGCTTCGGCCTCGGCCAGCTGCTGGAGACCCGCCAGATCGCCAAGATGATCTCCTCCTACGTCGGCGAGAACAAGGAGTTCGAGCGCCAGTACCTGGCCGGCGAGCTGCAGCTTGAGTTCAACCCCCAAGGCACCCTGGCCGAACGCATCCGCGCCGGCGGCGCCGGCATCCCCGCCTTCTTCACCGCCACCGGCGTCGGCACCCTGGTCGCCGAGGGCAAGGAGGTCCGCAACTTCGACGGCCGCGACTACGTCATGGAAACCGGCCTCGTCGCCGACCTGGCCATCGTCAAGGCGTGGAAGGCCGACGAGCGCGGCAACCTCGTCTTCCGCAAGACCGCCCGCAACTTCAACCCGATGATGGCCACCGCCGGCAAGGTGACCCTGGTCGAGGTCGAGGAAATCGTCCCGACCGGCTCGCTCGATCCGGACCAGATCCACACCCCCGGCATCTACGTCGACCGCCTGTTCGTCGGTCAGTTCGAGAAGCGAATCGAACAGCGCACTGTCCGTCAGCGCGCGGACGCCTGAACCGATGCCGAAGGTGGTCTGGAAACATAGCGAGACAGGCGTGGACCTCATGCCGCCCGTCGAGGCCACCCAAGCTGAGGTCGACGCCATGGTCTGCAAAATCGAGCTTGGCGAAGAAATCTATCTGAGGCGCGAAAACCTCAAGGACCTCAATCTGGTTGTGCTGACCATCGACACCGCTGAAGGCGTCACCACCCTGTCGGCCCAACCCGTCTAGAAGAGAAACAACAATGGCCCGGACCCGCGAACAACTGGCTGAACGCGCCGCGAAAGAGCTGCAGGACGGCTTCTATGTGAACTTGGGCATCGGCATCCCGACCCTGGTCGCCAACTACATCCCCGAAGGCATGGAGGTCACCCTCCAGTCCGAGAACGGCATGCTGGGCATGGGCCCCTTCCCTTGGGCCGGTGAGGAAGACCCCGACCTGATCAACGCCGGCAAGCAGACCATCACCGAAATCCCCGAGAGCGCCTACTTCAGCTCGGCCGACAGCTTCGCCATGATCCGCGGCGGCCATATCAACCTGTCGATCCTGGGGGCCATGGAGGTCGCCGAGAACGGCGACATCGCCAACTGGATGATCCCCGGCAAGCTGGTGAAGGGCATGGGCGGCGCCATGGATCTGGTCGCGGGCGTCAAGCGCGTGGTCGTGGTCATGGATCACGCCAACAAGCACGGCGAATCCAAGGTCCTGAAGGCCTGCACCCTGCCCCTGACGGGCACGGGCGTGGTCAGCCGTATCATCACCGACCTGGCTGTCTTCGACGTCAAGCCGGACGGCGCCGGGCTGGAGCTGATCGAACTGTCCGAGGGCGTGACCCTCGACGAGGTCGCGGCCAAGACCCAGGCGACCTATTCCGTGGCGCCTTCGCTCGCCTAACTGACTGACGCTTAACCAAATCTCGCACCTGAGACGCGATGCCGCTTGGCAAACCGGCCGATCCCTGACGATAGTGGTTAAGGAGATGGGCGGCATGTCGGCAACCAATACGCATCGGGTCTGGCCGGGTCTTCCCGCCCCGGATGAGGCGCGCGTGGCCCAGCTCTCGCCCGAGGCCGTCTCCGACGGCTTCGGCGAGGACGCCCGTAAAGGTCTGGCGGCCTTGGCCGACCGGGTCCGGGCCGAGATGCGCAGCGGTGAGCTGACCGAGGCCCTGGCCGTCATCCACCACCTGCGCGCCGGTCTGGAGAGCCTGAACCCGGCCGATCTGGAGCCTCGCAAGGGCTTGGGCGGCCTGTTCGACAGCCGCAAGCGCCGCCTCAAGGCCTTCCGCGACCGCTTCGCCGAGGTGACCCGCACCCTGGCTGAATCCCTGGACGACCTTCAGGTCCGCGTCGGGGCCGTGACCCGCCGCTCGGGCGTGCTGGAGCAGCTCTGGACCGACATCCGCCACGGCGTGCTCGAGATGGACGACTTCGTTGCCGCCTGCCTGAGGAAGATCGCCCCGGTCCAGGCGACCGAGCCCGGGCCCGCGCCCGTCCTGCATCCCGTGCATCAGCGCGGCCACCGCCTCGCCGACGCCCGCGACGCCGGGGTCCGCCTCCTGCCTCAGGTTCGCGTGGGCCAGAACGCCGACGGCCAGGCCGCGCGGCGGCTCAAGATGGCCTGCGACGCCATCATCGAGTGGCACCACGAATGGGCCGATAACCTCGGGGTCCGGGCCTTGGGCGTCAAAGGCCCGAAGAAGCAGAAGAAGGTCGCGCCCGATCAGGCCCGGCTGATCACCTCGCGCCAGACGGTGCTGGCCATGCTCGACGCCGCCGCCCGCGAGGTCGAGACCGCCCGCCAGCGCCGCGTCGAGGCCGACGCCCGCATCGAGGCCGCCCGCAAGGCGATCTAGCGGGTCGTCGCCGGAGCCGGAGCCGCGGTGGGCGCCGCCGTCGCCGTCCAGTCGGCGATCTGGGCGTTCAGGTCACGCGAGGCGATGTCGAAGGCGCTGACGATGGCCGAGACCCGGTTCTCGTTGGCCGGCTGGGAGACGGTGAAAACCTCCTCGCTGGTCACGTTACGCTCGGGCAGGATCGTCATCCGGGCCCGGGCCGTGATAACCACCGTGGGTGTTCCGCCGGGTGCGTCGTAGCGGGCCTCGAAGCGGGTCACATCGACGCTCAGCACCCGGGTCGCGATCCCGGGCTCGCGCCGACCGATCAGCCGCACCCGCGGGTTGCTGGCGAACGCCGCCTCCAGGCTGTCGTTGAACAGGACCTCGGCCGGCGAGACCCAGCGCGCGCCCTTGATGTAGGCGGCTTCCGTGCCAGTCACGCCGAGCAGGCGATCACCCTTGGACGCCTCGGGGAAGTCGATGCGCCGCAGGGCCACCGGGATGGGCGTCATGGCCTGGGGCGTGACGCCGGGCGCTTCCGGAGCGCTGGAGCCGAACCGGTAAAGCTGCACCGGCTTGGGCGTCGACAACAGGGAACAGCCCGACAGGGCGAAGGCGACCGCCGCGACGGTGAGGATGCGGGTCGGGATCACGGCTGGACCTCCATTTCCTTGGATGCGGGACGGCCGATGAAGTCGCGCGGACTGGCGCGGACGTCGTCGATGAGGCTCTGCAGCGAGGCCGTGGCCTCGTTCAGCTCCTCGATGGTCTGGGTCAGCTGCGGCAGGCCCGTGGTCGAGAACTCGCCCAGCGGACGCTCCAGCGCATTGGCCGACCGGTTGATCGAGGCGATGGCCGTGCGGGCGTCCTCGGTCGCCTTGTTGATGTTGGCGATGGCCTGGCGTCCGTCGCCATTGACGACCGTACGGGCATCGACGGCTAGCTGACGGTATTCCTCAACGGCCGCATTGGCCTTGGCCAGGGCGTCTTCCAGCTCCTTGAACATCCCCTTGCGCGCTTCGAGCTCGGTCGACAGGGCCTCGATGTTCTTCAGGCTGGTAGAGAAGGAGCGGATGTTGTCGTCGGACATGACCCGGTTGATCCGGTTCAGGGCGTCCACCGTCTGGGCCAGCACCGTGCCCGAGCCGGACAGAAGTTCGGCGATCGGCGACGGCTGGCTCTGGATTACCGGCACGACGTTCTCGGGATACTGGCTCTTGAGCAGGGCGCTGCCCTCGGTCCCGGCGGTGATCTGGATGTAGTTCAGCCCGGTGATGCCCTGGGGCTCCAGCTGGGCGCGCGAGGAGACGCGGACCGGGGTGGTGCCGTTCAGACGGACGCGGGCGATGACCTGATCGCCCTTCTTGGGATCCAGGTTCAGGTCGGTGACCTCGCCGACGCGGATGCCGTTGAAATGGACCTCGCCGCCCTCCGACAGGCCGCGCACCGGCCCGTAGAAGACGATGTCATAGACGTCATAGTCCTTGTTGAACTGGAGGCGAGCCATCCAGATCGTGAACAGCGCCAGGGCCAGCAACAGGAAGACCGTTGCGATGCCGACGGCGGCGTAGTGTGCGTCTCTTTCCATAGTCGTCCGCTCTCCTCAGGCGGCCTTGGTGGCCGCGCGTCCGCGCGGTCCGAGGAAGTATTCCTTGATCCACGGATGATCGGAACGCTCCAGTTCCTGCACCGTGGCCTTGGCGACGATCCCCTTGTCGGCCAGGACCGCGACCTTGTCGCAGATGGCGTAAAGGCTATCGAGGTCGTGTGTGATCATGAAGACGGTCAGGCCCAGGTCGTCCGACAGGGTCCGTATCAGCTCGTCGAAGGCCGCGGCGCCGATGGGGTCCAGCCCCGCCGTCGGTTCGTCGAGGAACAGCAGTTCGGGATCCAGAGCCAGGGCGCGGGCGAGGCCCACGCGCTTGCGCATCCCGCCCGAGAGCTCCGACGGCTTCTGATGGTGCGATTCCGGCTTCAGCCCGACCATGGCGATCTTCATCTCGGCCAGTTCGCGAATGGTCTCGCGCGGCAACTTCGTATGTTCCACCAGCGGCGAGGCGACGTTGTCGAGCACGCTCAGCGACGAGAACAGCGCCCCCTGCTGGAACAGCGTTCCCGTGCGCCGCTCGATGTCGGCCGACTGTTCGGGGCTCAGGTCCGAGGTATCGTGGCCAAAGATGCGGATCGTGCCGCCATCAGGCTCCTTGAGCCCGATGATGGTGTTGAGCAGCACGGTCTTGCCGGTCCCGGACCCGCCGACCACGCCCAGAACCTCGCCCCGCTGAACATCGAGATTCAGCCCGTCGTGGATGACCTGATCGCCGAACTGACTGACCAGATCACGCACCTCGATGAGGTTGTCGGGCGCCTTGTCGTTCGCGGGCGCTTCCGCCTCCGGGGTCTTCGCCTTGGTCACAGGTTCAGCTCCAGGAAGATCAGGGCGAAGACGGCGTCCAGGAGGATGATGGCGAAGATGGCCTGAACCACCGCCGCGGTGACCCTGCGTCCCAGGCTCTCGACGTCGCCGGCGACCGACATCCCCTGACGGCAGCCGATGGCGGCGATGACGATGGCGAAGACCGGGGCCTTGACCATGCCAACGAACAGATGGGTCGCCATCGTATTGTCCTGGCCCAGCTGCTGGATGAAGAAGGCCGGGCCATAGCCGAGCTGGCTCCAGGTCACCAGCATGCCGCCCAGCAGGCCGGTCAGGATGCCGACGAAGGTGAGCAGCGGCATCATCACCAGCATGGCGGCAAGCCGCGGAATGACTAGGGCCTGGAAGGGATTGACCCCCATAACCTGCATGGCGTCGACCTCCTGGTTCATCCGCATCGACCCGATCTCCGCCGCGAAGGACGACGACGAACGACCGGCCAGCAGGATGGCGGTGATCAGGACCGCCAGCTCACGCAGGGTGGCGACGGCGACCAGCTGAACGGTGAACACCCCAGCCCCGAACTGGGTCAGCAGGTTCGCGCCGAGGAAGGCGATGACGGCGCCGATGAAGAAATTGGTCACGGCGATGATGGGGATGGCGTCCAGACCGGCGCGTTCACCCTGGCTGAACCAGGCAGGCCAGCGGATGTCCGAGGGATGCCGCACCGCCGCGCCAGAGGCGGTGATCAGACGACCGAGGAAGGCCATCGACAGGATCATCTCGCCGCCGATGTCGTAAACGCCCTGACCGATCTTGGCGAAGGTTCGCGTCAGGGGGTCGGGCCTGCGCGGCGGCGGGGCGCTCTCGCGCTCCAGCTTTTCGACCATCGCATAGACGCGACCCGCCTCGGGTCGTGAGGACCAGGCATCGGCCGGCAGGGACTTGTCAGTCGCCTGGGCGATGATCAGGGCGCCGGCGGTGTCGAACCGTCCCAGACCCGAGATGTCGATGCGCGAGACCGTACGCCCGGACAGCTGGTCGCTGAGCCGGCGCGCCGCATGGCCAAGACCGCCCGTGGTCCAGTCGCCGCTGAGGCGCAGAACCGCACTGTCGCCGCCCGACTCATCGATCTGGAAATCCGCTGCGCTCATCCCCTCCCCTTTAGCCGAGCCCGTGCCGAACGCCCATGGCGAAGCCGGGCCCGAGGCCTCTGAACGCCCATATGGTCAAGTTGTTCAGTCGACCGTGGCAGTTACGCGTCACAGCAGCTGACGGACGCGTTTCAGATCCTGGATGAAGACGGCGTGTTCGCGGCGCCTGGCGGCCTCGTCGGGCAGGCGCAGCAGATAGGCCGGATGGACGGTGACGAGAGCATGGGAGCCGTCCGTCAGAGGAATGGGCATCCCCCGCTCGCGGGTCACCGTGACCTTTCGCCCCAGTACGCCCAGTGTCGCGGTCGACCCCAGCGTCAGCACCACCTTGGGCCGAACCAGAGCCCGCTCGTGATCCAGCCACCAGCGGCAGGCGGTGACCTCGCTGGTCGTCGGCGTTCGGTGCAGGCGGCGCTTGCCGCGCGGCTCGTGCTTGAAGTGTTTGACCGCATTGGTGACGAAGGCCTCGTCCCGGTCGATGCCGGCCTCGCGGAAAGCATCGTTGAGCAGCTGTCCCGCCGGACCGACGAAAGGACGGCCGGCAAGGTCCTCGTGATCGCCCGGCTGCTCGCCCACAATCATCAGCTTCGCGCGCGGCGGGCCTTCGCCGCAGACGCCTTGCGTCGCATCACGCCACAGCGGGCAACGGCGGCAGGCCTGGACCCCGTGGCGCAGCTCATCGAGGTTCGACGGCGAAAACCCCTCCTCGAAGGCGCCGTCGCGGTTGTGTCGGAAGATCGCCTTGGCCAGCCGGGCGTTGGGTTCGGAATGCGGAGTTCCGACCATGGTTTCCGTGCGAACCGCCGAGGCGGCGACCAGTTCCGGGATCAGGGCGGCTTCGGGCAGGTTTTTCCAGTATCGCTTGGGCATCTCGCCCTGCATGGTCTTTGTCTTCAGCCGGGCCGGATTGAAGGTGGAGGCGTAGTAGGTTTTCCAGAACTCCTCGATCTCGTCCTCCTGCGGGGCGTCCGAGGCCTGGGCGGGCGGGCCGAAGCTCATGGCCTTGCCGTCCCAGAAGCATGAGCCGTCCGGCGTCAGGATCGACCAGCGCATGGTGGTGAACCGGTTGGCAAAGAAGGGGGCGGTGCGAGCCAGGACCCTATGCGCGGGCTCGAACCAGGCCACCCAGCATTCGCCCTCCTCGTCGAAGGCCTGACGGAAGCGGACGAAGGCCTTCATCTTGTGGCTGGCGCGGCTGACGTTGCGCTGCCGGTCCATGGCGTCGGAGACGTCGCGGTCCGAGCGCACCCGCATCAGGTCGCGCTCGGCCTGAAGCCGCCAAAGGATGCGGTACAGCAGGTCGAACCGGTCCGGGGTGCGGTGCAGGACCACGTCGTGGGCCATATCCACGAAGGCCTGGGGCACGCGGAGCGGCCGCGCCTTGTCCGGAAGCGCAGACTCTCCCTCGCCCGCCGCGGCGTCGAACAACCCGCCCTGAAGGTCCTCCCCGACCACGAACCGGGCCTCGCCCGGCGCCACCCCCGCCAGCCGGAACGCCCGCGCGGCCAGACGCCAGCCGTCGAAATCGGTCTCCGAGGCCAGGACCGCGACGCGCATCAGAACAGGCTCATCTGAACCGGCTCGACCGTCGGAGTCAGCCGGGCGCGCAGGTCGACGGCGTCGGTCAGGCCGCCGGGCGTCCAGTCCAGGGCGGTGATGAAGGGCCGGACCTTGTCGATGCCCCGACACAGCCGCGCCACGTCTTCCAGCCGCAGCGTCCGATAGCGCCGCACCGAAATCATCCGATCGACCGACTTCACCCCCAGGCCGGGCACGCGCAGCAGGGCCTCGCGGTCGGCCGTGTTCACATTGACCGGGAACAGCTCGCGCCGGTTCAGGGCCCAGGCCAGTTTGGGATCGACGGCCAGGTCCAGCATACCGCCGGTCGTCGCTTCGCCGATCTCGGGCGCCGAGAAGCCGTAGAACCGCATCAGCCAGTCGGCCTGATAAAGCCGGTGCTCACGCATCAGCGGCGGCTTCGACAAAGGCAGGGCCGCGCTGGAATCCGGGATCGGGCTGAAGGCCGAATAATAGACCCGGCGCAGGCCGTAGCCGCCGTAGAGCGAGGCGCTGCGGTCGAGGATTTCAGTGTCCGGCGCCCCGTCAGCGCCGACGATCAGCTGAGTGCTCTGGCCGCCCGGAGCGAATTTCGGCGGTTTGATCCGGTCCTTCTTCTGCGGCTTCGCGGCCTCGACCTTGAGCCGGACTTGACCCATGGCCTTCTTGATGACGGCGAGGTCCTTCTGCGGCGCGAGGCGCGTCAGGGCCTCCTCGCGCGGCACCTCGATATTGGCCGAGAGCCGGTCAGCGTAGAGGCCCGCCTCCTCGACCAGCCGGGGATCGGCCTCGGGGATCAGCTTCAGATGGATATAGCCCCGAAAGTCGTGGTCGAGCCTGAGCGACTTCGCCACAAGGACCAGCTGCTCCATCGTGTAGTCGCCGGACTGGATGATGCCCGAGGACAGGAACAGCCCCTCGATATAGTTGCGCCGATAGAAGTTCAGCGTCAGGTCCACGACCTCCTGCACCGAAAACCGCGCGCGCTGGACGTTCGAGGACACCCGGTTGATGCAGTAGGCGCAGTCGTAGATGCAGAAATTGGTCAGCAGGATCTTGAGCAGGCTGACGCAGCGCCCGTCCGGCGTATAGGCGTGACAGATGCCCATCCCCTCGGTGGAGCCGATGCCCTTGCCCCCGATGGAGTTCCGCTTCCCCGTGCCGGACGAGGAACAGGAGGCGTCGTATTTCGCCGCGTCCGCCAGGACCGACAACTTCTTGCGCAGATCGAGTTGAGCCATGTTCCGGTTATGTTCTCAACCGGAAGCCACGTCCAGCGTGGCTATAAAATCAATGTGGACAAGCCCTTAGGCCACCCTACCGCAGATAGTTCAGCAGGGACGTATCCTTGAGCTGGCTGATCACCTGGGCCGATGCCTGGACCGCCAGCTGGGCCAGCTGGATGTCGGTGACGGCCTTGGCCATATCGGCCTCGGTCTTGGTGTTGACCATGTCGCCGAGCTGGGCGACCTGGGCCTCGTGGCTGGCGTTGGTGCTCTCGACCTGTTTGGCCAGGGCGCCGTTGCGCGAGATGACCTCGATCGTCGCGGTGCTGGCCGTATCCAGCCGGTTGAGCTGGGCGGTCAGGAAGGTCTTCTGGGCGTCGGTCGGCTTGCCGGTCAGGGGGCCGGTCGCCGGATCGTCGTTATAGGCCTGGATGTCCTTGAAAATCTGGAAGATCGTCGTGCCCAGGTCGTCGGCCAGATAGCCGGTGCGGACCGTTGTCTGCTCGCCCAGACGCGAGGTCTGGGGCAGATCGTCGTTGGTGAAGGTCGAGGCGATGCTCGGTGCGGCCTTCAACTCGGCCATGGTCGAGACGGTGACCGGCGCCTTGGTCGAGTCGGAGCCGGCGAACAGATAGTTGCCCTGGTGCTGGGCGTTCAGCCCGTTCTGGATCGACTGGAACTGGCCCTGCAGCTCCAGCATCAGGGTGTTGATGTTCTCGGTGGCCAGGGCGCTGCCTATGGCCGAGCGGGCGCCGGTGACGCCGTCGCCGACCTGGTTCAGGGCAAGGTCCTGGCTCTCCAGCCGGTCAGCGACCGCCGTGCCGGTGTCGATGAAGCCCTGGACGCGGTTCTGGGCGGCCTTCAGGGCGGTCAGGCTCTCGGCCCCGCGCCCGAAGCCCTTCATGTCGGTGGCGATCTTCTGCGTCGACAGCCGGGTCTGGGCCTCATTCTGCTGGGCCTGGGCCGACATCAGATTGAGAAGTGCCGACTGATAATTGCCCGTGGTCGAAACGCGGCTCATTGGACCATCCCCAGAAGCGTGTCGTACATGTCCTTGACCGCCTGAATGAGGCGGGCGGAAGCGTTGAAGGACTGCTGGAAGGTGGTCATGTTGACCAGCTCCTCGTCCAGATTGACGCCCTCATAGGCCGTCTGGCGCGTCTGGGCCTCGGTGTGGACCGCATCGGCGCTGGCGGCGCGGGTCTTGGCCGCCGCGGCGCGCGCGCCGATGTCGCCCGAGAAGTCCGAGGCGTAGCGCGACACAGACTGCTGGCCCGCGGCCGAGCCGCCGCTGGCCTGGAAGCTCACCGTCTTCTGGCCGGCGTCGGCCAGACCCAGGGCCCCGCGACCGTCGCCGGAGGCCAGGGCCGTGGTCCCGGCGGCCGCCGACAGGTTCAGCTGGGCCAGCGACAACTTGGCCGGATTGCCCGAAATGTCGGCCCGCACCTTGAAACCGTCGGCGCGCGAGGCCCGCACCCCGCCGCCCAGGCCGAACAGCTCGGTCATGGAGACGCCGGATGGGACCTGGGTGGTGGTGTCCTTGATGACGCTCATCGTCGCGGCCGGGTCGGTATTGCCCTTGAAAACCACCGATCCGGTGGAATCCAGGCTGAAGGTCCCGTAGCGGCCCACACCGGTCACGGGGTTGTTCATCGCCGTCAGCAGTTCGGACATCGTGCCCGTCCCGGTCGGCACCGTCACCGTGAGGTCGCGCAGGCGCGTGCCGTCCGGCTCGGCGAACCGCAGGATCACCGTCTCGCCCGCCGCGAAGCCGTGCAGGGAGCTGGCGGTCAGGCCGATGTCATAGTTCGACGGGCGATCCGCGGTGATCAGATCGTTCATCCCGAAATAGTGGGAGAAGCCCCTGCCCGCCTTGCTGCTGGGCGAGGTCGCGTCGTCGGCGATGACGACGCCGTCGGTGGCCCCGGCCGCCGTGATGCTGAGCTTGCCGTCGGTGAAGCTGGCGGTCGCGGCGCCGGCCAGCTGGGTGTTCAGCGTCGTGAGGAAGGTCGCGGGCGTGGCGGCGACGCCGTTGATCGTCATGGTCCCGCCCGAGAAGACGATCGGCACCCGGGTGGTGACCACGCCCGAGGCATTGGTCACCGCGATATTGGTCGTTCCGGTAAAGCCGGCCAGGGCCGTCTCCAGCGTCTGGCCGACATTCTTGCCGGTCAGGGTCTGGGGCGCCGGGACGGCGGAGTTGGCGTTGTGGGCGCGGTTCAACTCGTCCGCGACATGGGTCATCAACTCGCCGAGACGCTCGGCGGCGGCGGGGGCCTCGATGTCACGCGTCTCCAGCAGGCCCTTGATCTCGCCCGAGACCAGGCCGTCGGTCAGGGAGCGCTTCTGACCGCCGGGCTCGGTGATATAGATGTCGTCGAACTTGCTCTCGGCATTGACCGAGCCGGCCGCGCGATACTCGATCTTCGCCGCACCGGCGCCCGCCAGCAGCAAGCCCGAACTGGTGCGGACGGTGACGCCGCCGTTGTTCCTCTGGGTGACCTTGACGTCCATCAGCTCGGACAGCTGGCCGATCAGCGTCGCCTGGGTCGTTTCCGAGCCCGAGGCGTCGCCGTTGGTGGCCAGGGCCTTGGCGATGTCGGTGTTCAGGGTCTCGATCTGCTTGAGCAGGTCGTTGGCCTTCTCCACGGCCGTCTGGACGCGGCCGTCGGCGTCTTCACGCACCGACTGGATCTGGCCGGCGATGCGCGCGGACTCGTCGAACAGGGCTTGGGTCTTGAACAGGGCTTCCTGCCGCAACGGCGAGGAGGTGGCGTTCTCGGCCGTCGCGGCGAAGGCGGAGAAGATGCCGTCGATCTGGGAGAAGAAGCCCGTGTCCCCGCCCGGGTCCCCGAACAGGGTCTGGATCCGGTCATAGAGTTCGTACTTCACGTCCTGGCGATTGGCCTCGGCCGACGAGTTCAGGCTGGCGGCCTGAAGGAAGCGGTCGGTGGCCAGACGGACGCGCGCGATGTCGACGCCCGAACCGACCCCTTCGGTCGTCAGGGCGACCTGATCGGCGATCTTGCGGACATAGCCGGGCGTGTTGACGTTGGCGACGTTGTCGGAAACCACGCGCAGCTGGGCTTGGGACGTGGCCAGACCGCTGTTCGCGATGTTCAGGATCGAGCTGAGCGACATCGACCTAGGCCCTCTTCACCAGAACGCTGCCCGGCAAGCCCTGCCTGCCAACGCGCGTTTTTTGCCCGGCCACGGAAAGGCTACGACGCTGTAATGCGTTGAAACCAAAGACAATCGTGGATCGCGCCTGAATCATGATGTGCAAGGAGCGCAAACACCGGGCCAAGCTTTCAGCCGTGAAACGAATGCCTCGCGAGCCGGGCAAAAAACGGCGAAGGCGCGGCAAGTTTGGCCGCAGGTCGCAGATTGCCGGGCCAGCCCACCCCGAACATTCTCCCATATTTTCATAGACTTGACTTCACAATCCGAACTGGCCCGACCTTTGCGATGGAGGCTTCGAATGACCCGGGCGCAGCAGGCGCCGACCTCACCTCTTCAAAGTCGCCTGCAGACGCATGTCTCTTCCCTCGTCCGCCATCGCCTCGCTCGTCCCGCCCGCCCCGACCCGGGCGGCGAAGGCGGCCGCCTCGGCCTCAGGTGACGATTTCGGCGCCCTGATGGCCGCCGACCGGGATGACCGGGACGCCGTCGCAGCCGCCGCCAAACAGGCGGCTTCGAAGAAGGCGGCCGCGAAAGCCGACGCCAAACAGGACGCCTCCAAAGCCGAGACAGCCAAGGCCGACGCCGCCGACCAGACTAAAGAGACCGCCGCCCCGAAAGCGGAGACGGCGGACAAGCCCGCCGAGGCCGCGAGCGACGCCACGGTCGTCGCCGACGCCGCTTCCGACAAGACCGATGAGACGGCCCAGGACGGCGACATCCTGCTGAACGCCGCTCCGGCCCCGGCCCAGCCCCTGATTCCGTTTTCCACCCCAGCCGTTCAGATCGCCGCCGCAGCGGCCGAGACCGCCGAGGCCGCCTCCGCCGCGATCGACGCCACGACGGCCCCGTCGCTCGAGCCCGTTCCGGCTCAGCCCGCCCAGACGACGGACGAGACGGCGGCGCAAACCTCGGCGCAGGCCTTCGACCAGGCTCCGGCTCAGGCCACCGCGCAGACGACGGGCGCCACAGCGACCGCTGAGGCCGCCCCGACCTCACGCCCCGCCGAAGAGGCGGCTGTCGCCGCCGCGACCGCCGCCATCGAACTCGCACAGGCCGCGGCCGAGACCGCCGGCCCGGTCGCGGGCGCCGTCGCCGACGTCGTGGGCGATCTTCTGGCCTCGGCCCTGAAGGCGGACGCCAAGGCCCCGCCGCCGGGGCCGGTTCTGGCCGCCGTCGCCGCCAAGGATGCGTCCGCTTCCGACAAGGCGGTCTCCCCGACGAGCCAGGCTACATTCAGGGCAGAAGCTCCCGTCGCCGAACCGGTCGCGGTCGAAGCTCAGCAGCCGGCTCCCGCCGCCCCGACCGCCGCTGAGACGTCTGCCGAGACCCAGGACGTGACCGAGGCTGCCCCGCGCATTCCCGCCCATCTGCGCGGCGAAGCCGTCTCAAACGCCCCTGTTCGGGCCGAGGCCTCCGAGGGCGCCGCGACCAGGGCCCTGGCCACGGCGACGGCCGCCACGACGCCGGAACAGACTTCGGCCGCCCCCGTCTCCGCCTCGACCTCGGCCTTCGCGGCCCAGGTTCAGGCTCAGGCCCAGACGCAGGACCCCGCCGCGCCGCTGGCCCTGAGCCCCGACGCCGTGCCGACGGCCCAGACCGCCCAGACCACTGCTTCGATCCAGACCACGCCCGCCGCGATCGCCCAGTCAGGGGCCCAGTCCGGCCTTTCGCGGGCGACGCTGGAGACCACGGTCCAGATCGCAGCCCAGATCACCCGCCAGCTCGCCGGCCGTTCGACCCGGTTCGAGATGGGACTGACGCCGGAAGGCCTGGGCAAGGTCAATGTCAGCATGGACATCGACGCCAGCGGCCGGCTGACCGCCCAGCTGGCCTTCGACAATCCCCTGGCCGCCGCAGACCTGCGCGCCCGCGCCGACGAGCTGCGCAGCCAACTGCAGGACGCCGGCTTCACCCTGGCCGACGACGCCCTCAGCTTCACCCAGCAGGACGCCTCGTCCTCGAACGGCAACGATCGCGGCTCCGAGCAGCGTCAGGGCCGCGCCTTCGCCTCGGCGTCGCGCATCTCCGATCAGGCTGACGCCCTGCCGCCCGTTCCCGCCGCCTGGGTTTCCCTGTCCCTCACGCCTCGCGGCGTGGATATGAAGGTCTGATCCGATGGTCGCCGCAGTCACCACAGTCGATTCAGCCGCCGCTAACGCCAATTCCGCCCGGACCAGCCTGGCGACGAATTTCGACACCTTCCTGACCCTGCTGACCGCCCAGCTGAAGAACCAGGATCCGCTGTCGCCGATGGACTCCACGGACTTCACCGCCCAGCTGACCCAGATGACCGGGGTGCAACAGCAACTGCTGACCAATGATCTGCTCACCAGCCTGCTGGCGGCCCAGAACGGCGGCGGCCTGGCCAACGGCTCCAACTACATCGGCAAGGAAGTCACCGCGGTCTGGGCGGCCGACAAACTGACCGACGGCAAGGCCAGCTGGAGCTACGAGCTGGGCGCCGACGCCACCGACGTCAGCCTCTCGGTCCTGGACAGCGCCGGCAAGGTCGTCTGGACCGGCAAGGGCAGCGAGCTGAAGACCGGCTCCCACGACTTCACCTGGGACGGCAAGACCACCGCCGGCGGCCAGATGTCGGACGGCGGCGTCTATACCCTGAAAGTCAGCGCCACCAACGCCGCGGGCACGGCCATAAGCAGCCAGGTCCTGATGACCGGCACGGTCGACGGGGTCGAGCTCTACGACAACGTCCCCTACCTCAACGTCGGCAACACCATCATTCCGCTGAGCACGGTCATCTCGCTGCAGAAGAAGGCCGTCGCCGAGACCCCGACAGACGCCAGCACCCCCGCCACGGCGGACGCCTGATTCCCTTCCCCGAACGCCAACAGTTTTAGTTTCAAGGAACACACGCCATGAGCATCAACAGCGCCCTTCTGGCCGGGGTCTCGGGCCTCTCCGCCAACTCGGCCGCCCTGGCCGCCATCTCGCAGAACATCGCGAACGTGAACACCATCGGCTACAAGCGCGTGGCCAGCGAGTTCTCTACCGTGGTCAACAGCCAGACGCGCGGCGCGGGCTATTCGGCGGGCGGCGTCCTGTCCAACACCCGTAACTACATCTCGCAAGGCGGCCAGCTGCAGCGCACGACCGAGTCGACCGACCTCGGCATTTCCGGCGCCGGCTTCTTCGTCACCACCCAGAAGGCCGAGGGTCTGGACGCGACCGACCCACGCCTGTTCACCCGCGCCGGCGCCTTCCGCGTCGATGAGTTCGGCTATCTGAAGAACACCGCCGGCCTGTACCTGCAGGGCTGGCCCGTCGACAGCAACGGCAACCTGAACACCGACCCGTCGGACCTGGGCCGCCTGCGCTCGATCAACGTCGGCTCGGTCGGCGGCACCGCCGAGGCCACCACCCGCGCCCAGCTGAACGCCAACCTGAAGTCCAGCCAGCCTGTCTCGGCCGAAGCCAAGGCCGCCGCCGCTTACGCCGCCGACCCGCTCGATCCCGCCGGCGCCGGTCGCTACGACCCGACGACCAACTCCATGGCCATGTACGATCCGGACACCCTGGCCGGGACCAAGCCGGACTTCGAGATGACCGTGCCGGTGTCGGATTCCAAAGGCGGCCAGCGCACCGTCGCCGTCTCCTTCCTGAAGAGCGCCACCCCCAACCAGTGGTACGCTGAAATCCGCGCGATCCCGGCCAGCGACGTGATCACCGGCGCGCCTCTTGCGAATGGTCAGCTGAAGAGCGGCCTGGTGGCCTTTACCCAGGACGGCCGTCTCGACGTCGACGCCATGGCCGCCCTGGGCTCGGCCGCCCTGTTTTCCGACGTCACTGACGCCAGCATTCACTTTGGCTCTTCCAACTCGGCCGCGCCTGCGGCGGGCGAGATCAAATGGGCGGATGGTCTGGGCATCGACAACCAGAACCTGGCCTTCAACCTCAACGCCTCTGCCGGCGGCCTGACGCAGTACGACTCCGACTCCGTCGTCCAGGCCGTGGTCACCAACGGTACGGCCTTCGGCAACCTGTCGAACATCGAGATCGACGAGACCGGCTTCGTCACCGCCATCTTCGACAACGGCGTTACCCGCAAGATCGCCCAGCTCGCCCTGGCCACCTTCACCAGCCCGGACAGCCTGACCCCCGCCAACGGCAACGCCTTCAAGGTCAGCCAGGGCTCGGGGACCTACAACCTGAAGGCCCCTGGCAGCGGCGGCGCGGGCTTCATCGGCGCCTCCCAGCTGGAAGCCTCGACCGTCGACCTCTCGGCCGAGTTCACCGGCCTGATCACCACCCAACGGGCCTATTCCGCCTCATCCAAGATCATCACCACCGCCGATGAAATGCTGGCCGAACTGATCAACGTCAAACGCTGATCGGCAAGTAATTAATCATTAGTGTCAATGAATCGTCGCTTAAATACTGGCCAGACGGGCTCTTCGGATGGATCCGATTTTATCGTTTCCTTCACCACGAGCTTTAAACGGCCTTTAGCGCTGCGTGGCTATTGTCTCATCAACGGTGATTGGTGATGAGGCAAAAGCCCATGTTGCAAGAGCGACGCCTGAATAACAAAGGCGAACAATACGTGGTCGGACCGACTGGCACGCCCCTGACGCTGCGCGATCTGCCGCCGGCGAATACCGACCGGTGGGTCATCCGCCGCAAGGCCGAGGTCGTCGCCGCCGTTCGCGGCGGTCTCCTGTCGCTAGAGGACGCCCTTTCGCAATACCGTCTGACGGCGGAAGAGTTCATCGCCTGGCAGAAGGCGATCGACAAATGGGGCATGCAGGGCCTGCGCACGACGCGGATCCAGAGCTACCGCTCCTAAGGCTTTCCCTATCAAGGGATAGACGGACGGCCGCTCCCGGCGACGGGGGCGGTCGTTGTCGTCTGGGCCGCCTGAAAGACACACATTGCGACGTCACATGCGGGCAGACCTCGAAATTGTCCCGGTTCCGCACTAGATGGCGGCGATGAGTTTGGCCGAAGACTTTTGCCCCGTTCCCGACATGGCCCCCGCTGACATGGATCAGGCGGTCGAGGCCGCGCGTCTGGCGGTCGGGCTGCCCGTGGGATCGCGGATCGTCGCGGCCATGTCCGGCGGGGTGGATTCCACCGTCGTCGCGGCCCTGCTGCACAAGGCGGGCTATGACGTCGTCGGCGTGACCCTGCAGCTCTACGACCACGGCGCGGCGCTCAAGAAGAAGGGCGCCTGCTGCGCCGGTCAGGACATTCACGACGCCCGTCTGGCCGCCGAGACCCTCGGCATCCCCCACTATGTGCTGGATTACGAAAGCCGGTTCCGCGACGCGGTGATCGACCAGTTCGCCGACTCCTATCTGGCGGGACAGACGCCGGTTCCGTGCATTCGCTGCAACCAGACGGTCAAGTTCCGCGACCTGCTGGACGTCGCCCGGGATCTGGGCGCCGCAGCCATGGCCACGGGCCACTATGTCGGCCGCGCCGTCGGTCCGGACGGCCGCGCCCAGATGCGCAAGGCCATCGACCCCTCGCGTGACCAGTCCTATTTCCTGTTCGCCACCACCCCGGCCCAGCTCGACTATCTGCGCTTCCCGCTGGCGGGCCTCGAAAAGCCCCAGGTGCGCGGCGTCGCGGCCGAACTGGGTCTGCGGATCGCGGCCAAGCCGGACAGCCAGGACATCTGTTTCGTCCCCTCCGGTGACTACCGCACCCTGATCGACCGCCTGCGGCCGCAGGGGCGCGAAGCCGGCGAGATCGTGCACATGGACGGCCGGGTATTGGGCGCCCATTCGGGCATCACCGACTACACCATCGGCCAGCGCCGGGGCTTGAACGTCGCCGTGGGCGAGCCCCTGTTCGTGACGAAACTGGACCCGGAAAGGCGCCGCGTCATCGTCGGCCCGCGCGAAGCCCTGCTGACCGCCAGCCTGACGCTGGACGAAACCAACTGGCTGGGCGACCAAGCGGATATCGAGGCGGCGGCTTTGGCCGGAACGCCGGTGCTGGCGCGCGTCCGCTCGACCCGTCCCCCCTCCCCGGCAAAGCTGACGCTGACGGACGGTGTGATCGGCGTCGCCTTCGAGACCGGCGAAGAAGGCGTGGCCCCCGGTCAGGCCTGCGCGCTTTACGACCCGACGGACCCCGACCGCCTGCTGGGCGGAGGCTTCATCCAGACCACGACGGCCTGCGTCGCCTGATCGCAGACCAGCGTTCATTAAATCGACGACAGGTTGCGTCCGAAATGCTGTGATGAAGGCTCAGGTAGTCATCATCCACACATCAAGGATCCGTCCATGCGCGTCGTGACTCTGGTTTCCGCCCTCGCCCTCCTAGCCCCCGTGATGGCGACCGCAGCCTCCCCGGCCTTTGCGGAAGCGCCCGCGACGGCCCCCGCAACGGCAACCGCCCCAGGCATCTATACCGCCGCTCAGTTCTTCCAGACCCGCAACTACCGGGTCGGTGGTTTCGGGGCCGACGCCTTCACCCACGACGGCAAGTCGCTGCTGATCTCATCGGACGCGACCGGGACCTTCAACGCCTACGCCCTGCCTCTGGCTGGCGGCGCCCCGGTCGCCCTGACGACCTCCACCACGGTCGCGACCAATGCGGTCAGCGCCTTTCCGAACGATGACCGGATCCTTGTGACCCACGATGGTGGCGGCGACGAGCTGAACCACCTCTATGTCAGGGCCGCCGATGGGACCCTGACGGACATCACCCCCGGGGAGAAGCTGAAGGCCGATTTCCTCGGCTGGAATACCGACGGCCAGACCTTCTACGTCACTTCCAACAGCCGCGACCCGGAGGCGTTCGACCTGTACGCCTATGACGCCGCGACCCTGACCCCGACCCGGGTGTTCGAGAACACCGGCGGCTATGTGATCGGCGGCGTATCCTATGACGGCCGCACCGTGGCGCTGACCAAGTCCCTGACCAGCGCCAACTCCGACCTCTATGTCGCCGATCTGTCGACGGGCGGAGCGCCAAAGCTGATTTCAGAGCACACCGGAAACATCGCCTTCGCAGTTTCGGACTTCACACCGGATTCAAAGGCCCTGATCTTCCTGACCGACGAGCATGGCGAGTTCACCCAAGCCTGGACCTATGACCTCGCCACCGGCGCCAAGGCCAAGCTGGCGGACGGAAACTGGGACGTATCCTTCGCCTTCTTCTCGCCCAGCGGGCGGTACCGGGTCTCTGCCCTGAACGCAGACGGCTCGACGGCCCTGACGATCCTGGACACCACCACCGGACGCCCGGTCGCCCTGAGCGGAGTTCCGGCCGGCGACCTCGGCGCCGTGCGCTTCAACGCTGACGAGAGCACCCTCGCCTTCACGGTCAACTCCGACACCTCGCCGTCCGATGTCTTCGTCGCCGACCTGGCGACCGGACAGGCTCGCCGGCTGACCACCGCTCTCAATCCCGAGATCAAGGAGGCCGATCTCGTTCAGGCGACGGTCGTCCGCTATGCGGGCGAAGGCGGCGTGATGGTGCCCGGCATCCTCTACAAGCCCGCCGGCGCCTCGGCCGATCACCCCGCCCCGGCCATCGTCCTGGTTCACGGCGGTCCGGGCGGCCAGAGCCGCCGCGGCTATTCGGCCATGATCCAGCATCTCGTGAACCACGGCTATGCGATCCTGGCGGCGAACAACCGCGGGTCCAGCGGCTACGGAAAGACCTTCTTCCATCTGGACGACAAGCATCATGGAGAGGCCGACCTTCGCGACATCGTCGCCGGTGGCCAGTGGCTGCGGGAACAGGATTGGGTCGCGGACGACCAGGTCGCTGTGATGGGCGGCTCCTATGGCGGCTACATGACCGCGGCCGCCCTGGCCTTCCATCCGGACGCCTTCACCGCCGGGGTGGACATCTTCGGCGTCACCAACTGGGAGCGGACCCTGCAGTCGATCCCGGCCTGGTGGGGAGCCGAGCGCATCGCCCTGTATGACGAGATGGGCGACCCGGCGACAGACGCCGCCCGGCACCACGCCATCTCGCCCCTGTTCCACGCCGACCAGATCACCAAGCCTCTGCTGGTCGTTCAGGGCGAGAACGATCCGCGCGTGCTCAAGGTGGAGAGCGACGAACTGGTGGCCGCCGTCCGCGCGAACAATGTTCCGGTCGAATACGTCGTCTTCCCCGACGAGGGTCATGGCTTCCAGGGACGGGAGAACCGCATCACCGCCCAGGAAGCCTATCTGAAATTCCTGGACCAATATGTCCGAAAGGCAATCGAATAGGGCGCGCATTCCGCGTCAAGGGATGACGTGAGCCGGTCGTCAGCGATGCGCGGCCGGCTTTCGTCGTTGAGGATCAGCCCGCCGGCCGCTTGCCGCGCGTCAGCCACCAGCCGACCACCGTCAGCACCGCCAGGGCCGCGAAGGCCTCCAGCGAGGTGACCGGGTCCTCGCGCACGAAGGCGACGAACAGGGCCAGGTTGATCACCAGGGCGACGATGGCCGGGAGAGGATAGAGAGGCATCCGGTACGGCCGCTCCAGATCCGGCTCCTTGCGGCGCAGGACGATGACCGCGGCGTTCACCGCCACCCCCATCAGAGCGAGGATGGAGGTCGAGAAGGCCAGCAGCGTCTCATAGACCCCGATCAGGGCCAGACCCCCGCCGACCACGACCGTGGCGATCAGGGCCGCGATCGGCGTCCCGACGCGCGTCACCCGCGTCAGAGGCGTGATCTCGAATTCCCGCGCCATGGCGAACAGGACGCGGGGGAAGACCATGACCATGGCGTTGATGATGGTCACCAGGGCGATAAGGCTGATGCCGGTGACGATGGGATCGGCCGCCGCGCCAAACACCCGCTCCGCCGCATCGGCCGCGACCAGATTGGAGCCCGCCATCTCGGCCGGCGTCATGACGTGCAGCAGGGCGAGGTTCACCAGCACATAGATGCCGGTGACCACGGCGATGCCGGAAAAGGTGGCGCGGGCGATGGCCTTGGCGGGGTCGCGGACCTCTTCGCAGAAATAGGCGGCGGAGTTCCAGCCCTGATAGGTGCCGAAGATAGCGCGCAGGGCCACGACAATGCCGCTGATCGTCAGGGCCGTCGCCATGCCGGGCGAGACCGGGGTCGCGACCGGCTCGCCGCGCGGCGCCAGCAGCAAACCGGCGATCAGCAGCAGGAACAGCACCGCCTTGATCGCGCTGCCGACCTCCTGCGAGCGGCCACCGATCTTCGTGCCGAGCGATTGAACGACGCCGACCACGCAGACCAGCAGCAGGGCGATGATGCCCAGCGGCAGGCTGGTCGCGATGCCGAGGCGATGGATGTATTCCGCGAACACCACCGAGACGAAGGCGATGCCGCCCATATTGCCCAGCCAGTCGGCGATGCCGACGGCCAGGCCGCCCATGGAGCCATAGGTCCGACGCGCGAAGATGAAAGGACCGCCGGTCTTGCGGATCGAAGAGGCCAGTTCGACCGTCGACATGGCGTCGATCCAGGCGATGAGCCCGCCCAGCAGCCAAAGGCCGATGATGACGAACGGCGTCTTTCCGCCCTCGGCGACCACGCCCGGGCTGCGCAGAATCCCCTGACCGATGGTGCCGCCGACGATGACGGCCACCCCGAAGGCGACCCCCAGCACGCGCAACAGATGGCCGCGATCGGCCCCGCCGTCTTCGGTCGTCATGGCAATATCCCCGGCAAGCCCCACTTGCCTAGGTTCGATAGATCACCGATGGCGGCGGGGATCAATGATTCCGGCGGGGGCGGATGCTCAGTCCAGAGACGGATTGATCAGATATTTCTCGCCCGTGGCGCGGCGGTTGTAGACGGCGATGACCTCGGGCCTGAGCACATCGTGCAGGGAGATTTCGCCGGCATAGGCGCTGGCGAAGGTGGTCTTGAGCTCGGCGACGACCCTCTGGCGAAGGGCTCCGCGACGTTCGGCCGACAGGCCCGCGTAGCGCGGGGTCAGCAACCAGCCCCCGACGCCCCAGGACAGGCCGAACGCCCGGTTCAGCTCGGTCGGGCTCGTGTCCAGCGCCCCGTAGATATAGACCTGTTTGTACACAGAGGAGCCGTAGCGGCTGTAGGTGGTCGCGGTGCGGTTCGCCGCCGCCTCCATGCCCGTCAGGATCTGGCCTGCTAGCCGCCCGCCGCCGATGGCGTCGAAGGCCAGGGTCGCGCCGGTCGCCACCAGGGCCTCCATCAACTCGCTCATGAAGTCCGGCGAGGTCGAGTTGACGATATGGACCGCGCCCAGCGCGCGCAGGATCTCGGCCTGGGCCTCGCTGCGGACGATGTTCACGAGGGAGATGCCGTCCTTGAGGCAGAGCTTGTTCAGCATCTGGCCGAGGTTGGAGGCCGCCGCCGTGTGGACCAGGGCCGTGTGGCCTTCGGCCCGCATCGTCTCGACCATGCACAGGGCCGTCAGCGGATTGACGAAACAGGAGGCGCCGTCGGCGGCCGTCGCATCGGCGGGCAGAGGCAGGGCCGGGTCGGCGCGCAGGGTGCGGTACTGGGCGTACATCTCGCCGCCGAGAATGGCGACCGTCTTGCCGATCAGGGCCTGGGCCGCCGGGCTATCGCCCGCAGCGACCACGACGCCCGCGCCTTCGTTGCCGACCGGCATGGACTCGCCGAGCCGGCCCGCCATGGCGCGCAGGCCCGACGCGGGCACGTCGGCGACGGTGACAGCGCCCTCGACGCGGGCGGTGCTCATATCCGCCGCCCCGACCAGCAGGCCCAGGTCGGACGGGTTGATCGGCGTGGCCTGGATTTGCACCACGATCTCGTCGGGCCCGGGCGCCGCGACCGAAACCTCGGCCAGCGACAGCTCCAGCCGTCCGTCAGCCGTGATCAACGACCGGAGCTGAAGCCCGGTCGCGGGAAGGGATTGGGTCATGGGAACTCCGGTTGAAAGCCGACGCCGCTGAAAGTCGACGTATGGGCGTCAGGCGGCCTCTTCGTCCGCCGTCACGTCCCTGGGCATGACGTCGCCAACGGTCGGACGGTTGGCCTTGCGGGTCAGGACGATGTCGCGGCCTTTCACGATCTCCTCGCAATGGGCGCAGGCAATGCGGGGGTTCAGGGTGTGGCCGCAGGTCTTGTGGACCAGATCCACGCCGCTGTCGGTGTCGCCATAGACATGCTTGTTGCCCCAGGCGTGCAGGGTCACCAGCACCGCCGACAGGTCCTTGCCCTTGGCGGTCAGGACGTATTCGTTGCGCGGCGGCCGTTCGGAATAGAGGCGCGGCTCCAGCACCCCGTGCTGGACGAGGGTCTTCAGCCGGGCGGCCAGGACGTTGCGGGCCACGCCCAGCCGCTCCTGCCACTGCTCGAAGCGGGTCAGGCCCTGAAACGCATCGCGGATCACCAGCAGGGTCCACGGATCGCCGATCACTTCCAGCGTCGCGGCGATGGAACAGCTTTGTTTTGAATAGTCTGCGGTACGGCCCATGGACGGAAGGTGACGCCGCGTAACCACTTTTGCAAGTGGGTTGCCAAACTGAACCCTCTGCGTCAGTCTCGTTTGGCAACTGACGCGACGCAAAATCCCAATTGGGGGTTGGCGGCGTTTCCTGCATTCCTCGACTGACACGGGCGGAGGCCAGTCTTCCGCCCGTCTCCTTTGGACGCTAAGCCGCCTGTCATGACCCTGCACCGCCTCGCCGAAGCCCTCACACTGTCGCCCGGCCCGGAGGGGCTGACCGGCGCGGTTCAGGGAGACTTTTCCAACGGCCCCAGCGGTTATCCGCCCGAAAAAGGCTTTCCGTTTGGCGGCCTTCTGGCCGGGCTGACCGCCCTGGCCCTTCGCCAGGGTCTGGAGCTCACCGCGCCGCTGCGCAGCCTCTCGATCCAGTATCTCTCGGCGCCGGCCTATGACACGCCGATCGTCTTCGCCCCCCGGATACTGCGGGCCGGGCGAAGCGTCGCCTATGCCGCGTTGGAGGCCCGTCAGGGCGATCGCCTGACCCATCACGCCCAGGCCACCTATGGCGCCGATGATCCCCATGCCGTCCGCGTGGCGGGCCCGATCGTCCCCCCGCCGCCGCTCGACGGCATCGCACCCGATCGAACGCTCAGCGGCCCGATGGCGCCCCACTTCGCCCAGCATGTCGAATACCGACTCGATACCGGTCCCAGTCTTCTTCAGGGCCTGCCGGGTCATCAGGCGGGCGAGCGGCTGTGGATGCGAACCCGCGACGGCGCTCCGTTGGACGAGGTCCGGCTGTGCTACCTGATGGACGCCCTTTATCCTCCCGCCTGGACTGCGATTACGCGTCCTGCTGGGATGGCCACAGTCGATCTGCGCTATGATTTCATCGCCGATCCGACGCCTGACACTGCGCCGCACGGCTGGGCTTTCTTCGAATTCTCGCTGGTTGATCTCGGCGGCGGCTGGACCGTGGACGATCTGACGGTGCGGGACGGCGCCGGAAACATCCTGGCCGTCGGCCGCCAGCGCCGGAAGCTGGCCCCGGCCCGACCGCCGCGCGGCGAGCGCGGCTGACTGAGCCGACCGGCTGTTTCATCGTGCAGACCGCCGCAGCGCTTGAACCCGACGACCAGACCGACGATCTAGGCCCCAACACATCTCCGCAAGGACATCCCCCGTGACCGCTTCCCCCGACGCTTCCAAAGACCCCGTCGTCATCGTCTCCTTCGCCCGCACGCCGATGGGCGGCTTCCAGGGCGCCTTCGCGGGCGTGAAGTCGACCGAACTGGGCGCCACGGCCGTCAAGGCCGCGGTCGAGCGCGCCGGCGTCGCCCCGGAGAAGATCGACCAGATCTATATGGGCTGCGTCCTGCCCGCCGGTCTGGGCCAGGCCCCGGCGCGTCAGGCGGCGCTCGGCGCCGGCCTGCCCAAATCGGTCGAGGCCACGACCCTGAACAAGATGTGCGGCTCGGGCCTGCAGGCCGTGATGATGGCCAGCGACAGCCTTGCCGCCGGGTCGGCCGACATCATCGTGGCGGGCGGCATGGAATCCATGACCGGCGCCCCCTTCCTGATGAACAAGCACCGCGCCGGGGCCCGCATCGGCCATGACGTCATCGTCGACTCGATGATGATGGACGGTCTGGAAGACGCCTATGACGCCGGCAAGCCGATGGGCTCCTTCGCCGAGGACTCGGCCCGGACCTATCAGTTCACCCGCGAGGCCCAGGACGCCTATGCGGTCGAGAGCCTGAACCGCGCCGTCGCCGCGATCGCGAACGGATCGTTCAAGGCCGAGATTACCCCGGTCGAGGTCGCGGGCCGAAAGGGGACCGTCACCGTCTCCGAGGACGAACAGCCCGGCAAGGCCATGCCCGAGAAGATCCCGGGCCTGAAGCCCGCCTTCGCCAAGGA
The DNA here is from genome assembly GCF_017487405.1 of Brevundimonas goettingensis. Lineage (NCBI taxonomy): Bacteria > Pseudomonadati > Pseudomonadota > Alphaproteobacteria > Caulobacterales > Caulobacteraceae > Brevundimonas > Brevundimonas goettingensis. The sequence goes on from NZ_CP062222.1 coordinate 2,117,788, forward strand.
CGGCACCATCACCGCCGCCTCCTCGGCCTCGATCTCGGACGGCGCGGCGGCCCTCGTCATGACGCGCGAGAGCGTGGCAAGGGCCATGGGCCTGCCCATCGTCGCCCGCGTCGTCAGCCATTCGGCCCACGCCCACGAGCCGGGCCTGTTCACCACCGCCCCCGTGCCCGCCATCCAGAAGGCGCTCAAAAAGGCCGGCTGGTCGGTCGAGGATGTCGATCTGTGGGAGGTCAACGAGGCCTTCGCCATCGTCCCGATGATCGCCATGCAGGAGCTGGGCATCGACCACGCGAAGCTGAACGTGAACGGCGGTGCGACGGCCTTGGGCCACCCCATCGGCGCCTCGGGCGCCCGCGTCCTGGCCACCCTGCTTGGCGCGCTTCAGGCGCGGGGCGGAACGAAGGGCGTGGCGTCCCTGTGCATCGGTGGCGGCGAGGCCGTGGCCATGGCGGTCGAACTGGTCTGACCTTTCGACGGCAAGCTGGACCCGCAGCCTGCCGTCCGGTCCGCCTCCATGAGGCGGCTGAGGGCGTTGGGTCCGGTGGCCAGCACGATCATCACGGCGACTCTGCGACTGCGAATAGTTCTCAAGATTGCGCGCGAGCGCTCCGTGTGGCAAGCCCCTTTTCGGCGGCTTTTTCAGAACGGACCAAGAACATGCGTGAAGACGGCAAGCTGGACTATTTGGAATTCCCCGCGACCGACGTCGGTCCGCTGAAGGCCTTCTACGGCTCCGCTTTCGGCTGGAAGTTCCAGGACTATGGCCCTGAGTACGCCGCCTTCAGCGAAGGACTGGACGGCGGCTTCAACGCCGATCCGGGCGCGGATGCGATTAGCGCCCCCCTGCCCGTCCTCTTCGTCCACGACCTCGAAGCCCTGCTGGCCAGGGTAGAGGCGGCGGGCGGCACGGTGGTCAAGCCGATCTTCGCCTTCCCCGGCGGGCGGCGCTTCCACTTCAAGGATCCCGCCGGCAACGAACTGGCGGTCTGGTCCGAGACCTGAGACCTGGTTGGCGTCGACAGGCCTATTTCGCATCCACCGATTGGGCGATGCGTTCGCCCAAGGCCTCGTCGGCGCCGCCCAGGCTGGAGACCCAGACGTGGATCTCGCGCGGGCTGGTCGCGCGCTGGAACAGATGCTCCATCGCATGCCTCTGGCCGCCTTCGTTGACGACGATCGAAGCGCGGCCGCCGGCCTGGACCATCTCGCCGTCATAGATCGGGAACTGCGATGACGGCCCGACATAGATCATGACGAACGACTGGTCGCCGCGCCGGATCGTATAGACGTTGAAGTCCGGGCCGGGCCGGCTGGTGGTGATGCGGAAACCCTGCGGCAGGTCGACGCGGAACGGCAGAGCCGCAACGGCGGGCGCGCTGAGCACCGTCATCGGCGGCGGCGGCTCGGCCGGGGACGCCATCGCCGCAGGCAGGGGCGCGGGCTGCACGGGCGGGGGCGCGGCGGGCTGGCTGCCCGGCAGCACCGGCGGCGCATAGACCCGACCACCCGCGCCGGGGGTCATCACGGGAGCCGTCGTCACAGGAGCGGTCGCCGGGGCGGTCACGGCCGGCGTCGGCCGAGGCGTCGTCGCCGGAGCGGTGACGTTCGGCCGGGTCGGCGGCGGCGTCGTGACGGGCGCCGTACGCGTCGGCGCCGGGGCCGGAGCCGTCGTCCGGGGCGATGTCGGGTTCGGCGCAGTCGGCCGCGCGGGCGTGGGCTGCGGAGTGGTCGAGCGAGTGGCAGGAGGCGTGGTCGTCGCCGTCGCGGGCGGCGCGGTGCGTGTGGGCGCGGGCACAGGCGCTGTGCGTGCCGGCACGGCCGCCGGGGTCGTTGTGCGGGGCGCGGCGGCCGGAGCCGTGGTCGTGGGCCGTGCAGGAGCCGTCGCCGCGGGAGCCGCCGGGGTCGTGGCGGGCGGTGGGACCAGATAGTCAGCCTGCGCCGGAGGGGCGCCGTTCAGGCTGCGGGTCAGGTCGCTGCCCGGACGCGCGGCGGGCGGCGTCTGGGCGGGAGTCTGGGCGGGGGACGAGGCCGGAGCCCGCACGGGTGCGGCGTTCAGGGCCGAGGTCGCGGTCGACGGCGTGGTCGTGCGCGACGTCGTCTGGGCCAGGGCCGGAACGGCCGACAGGGCAACGGCGCTGGAGGCCAGCAGCAGGGATACGCGAAGGGTACGGGCGGTTTTCATGGGCCGGACCATCGCCTCTCGGCGGACGGACGGCAAGACCGGAAAACAGGCCACGAAGGCCTCAGGCGGCGGGCAGTTCGACCCAGAAGGTCGCACCCTGGCCGGGCGTCGATTCCACACCGATCACCCCGCCCTGCAGCTCGATCAGTCGCTTGGCGAGGGCCAGGCCAATGCCGTGCCCCTCGACCGTCGACCGCTCCAGGCCCAGGCGGTTGAACGGCTCGAACAACTGGGTCTGCTTCTCCGGCGACAGGCCCGGCCCGCGGTCGGTCACCTCGATCCGGATCGCCTGGAACACGCGCGACACGCGGAAGGTCACGACACCGCCGGCGCCGCCGTATTTCACGGCATTGGTGGCCAGGTTGTCGATCACCTGGCTGAGGCGCTGGGAATCGGCCAGGGCGACCAGGCCCTCGCCCTCGCGGATGACCTCCAGCCGCATGTTGAGCGCCTCGGGCCTCAGGGCGGTGGCGCGGCGGATGTCCTCGACCAGGCCCGGCGCGTCGGTCGGCCGCAGCTCGACCTTGACAGCCCCGGACTCGGCGCGGGCCACGTCCAGCAGATCGTGGGCCAGGGCCTCGACCTGACGGGCGGTCTTGACCAGCATTTCGGCCATTTCCCTCTGGGTCTCGGTGACCGGACCCAGCTGGCTGCTGGACCACAGCTCACCAATGCCGATGATGCCGCCGACCGGGCTCTTGATCTCATGGGCGACGTTGGCCAGCAGGCGCGATTTGGCTTCGGACGCCAGTTCGGCGCGGCGTTGGCCGGCCCGAGCGCGCGCCGACAGGCCGTCGCGTTCGGTCAGCAGGGCCGCGACCAGCATGAACGGCACGGAGATGGAGATCAGCGTCAGCTGGGCGGTCAGAATCCGCATCGCCGACGCAGGCTCGGCCCCGGCGGGCTGGCCGTGCAGCAGGGCCGCGAAGGTCACGATCGCGATGCCCAGAATGGCCGTGGTCAGACCCGCCATCCGCAGCCGGGCGGCGATGATCACCAGGAGCATGTTCAGGAAGAAGGTGACGACCACCAAGCCGAGGAAATAGCGGGCGTAGGCCACGCCGAACAGAAGGCCCAGCAGGGCCGCCCACTCCAGAATTCTCAGCGGCTGACGCACGATGACCAGCGAGCGCCGATCGATCGACAGGATCAGGGGCACCACAAGCATCATCGCCAGTGAATGGCCGAACCACCACAGCTGGAAGCTTTGCACCAAAGGCGCGCCCCGCATGGCGGAGAAGACGATCGCGCCGGCCGTGGCGCCGATCAGGGGGGCGAGCACGGCGACCAGAAGGACCAGCCGCAGCGTCGATCTGACGGTGTGAGTCGTCATATCCGGCGCGAACCGGCGAACCAGGACCACTGCAGCGATCGTTTCGAACAGGTTCACCGCCGTCAGCATCGCCGTATTCAGCGGCGTATGGCCGGACAGGAACTCGCCGCTGGCGACAGCCACCGCCATCAGGGCGCCGAAGGACAGGTCGAACGCGGCGCCGCGTCCCATGCGCAGCCAGACGGCGACGGCGACGGCATTGGCCATCCACATGACCACGATGCCTTCGGACGAGCGGCCGAACTGGATCGAGAAGACAGTCATGAGCAGAACAGCGCAGACCGTGGCCAGCGGCACGATGGGCTGGCTGAACAGGCGCGCGGTGTCGGTCGTCGCCGGAGGCGTCGCGGCAGGCGTCGCGGATGTGCGAACAGGGGTCGTAGCGAGACCTCCAGGCGGGGTTTCCAGCGCGCGGCTGAGCGACATAGGCGAAGACTCGACGGTACGGACGATACGCGACCTAAGCCCTTGCTCCCTAATATCCCGTGAAGTTAACGCGGCGGCACGGCCCCGTCAGCGGGAACTGTCAGGCGCCGGACAGCTCCGAATTGAACGCGACGACCGCGGCCGCCGGACCCTGCGGATGGTTCCAGACCCCCGCGCTGACCGCGACGAAGTCTGCTCCCGCATCGGCGACCGCCCGGGCCGTCTCGACCGTGATGCCGCCGATGGCGACGCAGGGGATTTCCACCGTCTCCTGCCAGATGGTCAGGACGTCCAGCTCGGGCCTGTGAGTGGTTTCCTTGGTGTCCGTCGGGAAGAAGGCGCCGAAGGCGACATAGTCAGCGCCGGCCTCCGCAGCTTCCATGGCGAGGTCCCGGCTGTCGTGACAAGTGGCGCCGATCATGGCGTTGGGCCCCATCAGACGCCGCGCCGAGACGACCGAGGCGTCCTCTTGGCCTACATGAACACCGTCGCAGTGAAGCGCTGCGGCCAGGTCCGGCCGATCGTTCAGGATCAGGGCGACGTCATGCTTCCTCGCGATCGGCCCCAGCCGTTCGACGGCGGCGCGGATCTGGTCCTCGCTCGCAGGCTTCAGCCGGATCTGCAGCGCCGCGACGTCACCCGCGCCGAGCGCGGCCTCCAGATCGGCAGCGAAGGCCTCAAGATCGGGAATGGCGGACGGGGTGATCAGATAAAGGCGGGTCGCCGGACGGGCGGGGATTTGGGAAGCACGAGCCATGGCCCCGCCCTGCCCCCTGCGGTCCATCGCGTCAATGGTCACACATTGCGAACGCGCATGCGAACCAGTTGCAACCGCATTCAGATGTGTTACAGAGAACCATTATCAGTTCGACTTGGGTCCGCCTCTTGTACGTCTGCAACTGTAACGGCCTGCGCAAGCGTGACGTCGCCCTCGCCATTGAGGCCGGCGCGGCCCGCCCCCGTGAAATCTTCGCCCGCAACCAGTGCCAGGCCCAGTGCGCCAAATGCGTCTGCGAGATGCGCCAGATGATCGATGATAGCCGAGAAGCATTCGCACTCGCAGCCGAGTAGTCGCGGGCAAAAATCACTCGCAATATCAATGTGCGTGATAAGAACTCTCAAATAAACAATCGCCGATTTCCTGTGCTAAACGCCGTTTGAACAGACGGCGGATGAGTCTGGACGCGCCCCGGCGTCCCGTCCGCGAGACGAGCAAGGACCATGGCCATGAAGGGCGATCCCGCGATCATCCGCACTCTCAATGCGGTGCTGACCAATGAACTGACGGCGGTGAACCAGTACTTCCTGCATGCCCGCATGTTCGAGAGCTGGGGCCTGGCCCACCTCGGCAACGTGATCTACGAGGAATCGATCGGCGAGATGAAGCACGCCGACATGCTGATCAAACGGATCCTCTTCCTCGACGGCCTGCCCAATCTGCAGGACCTGCACAAGCTGAAGGTCGGCGAGCACCCGATCGAATGCCTGGGCGCCGACCTGCAACTCGAACTGGACAGCCGCGTCACCACCTCGGCCGCCGTCACCCAGTGCGAGGAAGCCCGCGACTACGTCAGCCGCGACCTGCTGATGAAGATCCTGGCCGACACCGAGGAGCACATCGACTTCCTCGAAAACCAGCACAAGCTGATCGAACTGATGGGCGCCCAGAACTATCTGCAGTCGGCGATGAAGGAGATCATCACCGACGGCGCCGCGACCGGCAACTAAAGCTCACTGAATTCTGCGCCTTCTGAACGGCCCCGTCGCGAAAGCGGCGGGGCCGTTTGCGGAACCGCAACGGCTCGTGTCCATTGACCCCTCAGGGATTGCGGGAGTGTGGGCCATGAGCGCCATCGACGAACTCATTGACGATGTGCAGGACCAGGCGACGGACCTGCTCAACTCCCAGGGCCGTTCGGGCGCCCATGTCGCGACCGGCATCGTCCTGACCGTCGGCTTCGCCCTTCTGGCGACGGCCCTCGCCTCCAATACGCTGAAGCCCAAACGCACCGAACGCCATCTGCTCGACCGGGCCGCCCCGGTCATGGAGAAGCCGCGCGGCGCCTTCAGCCTGATCCTGCCGGCGGTTTTCTCGGCGACGACCCTGTCGGCCGTGCGGGTCTGGAACGCCCCGGCCAGCCGCGAGCGTTCGCTGGCCATGGGCCTGTGGTTCGCGGCCCAGACGATCAACGCCGTCTGGCTGGGCCTGCGCCCGGCCTCGATGCGCAGCCAGATCGCCGCCGCCATGTCGTCGGCCGGCCTAGCCGCCGCCTTCGCCTTCGAGGCCCGAAAGCTGGACGAGGGCGCGGGCAAGATCGCCGCGCCCATCGGCAGCGGCACCCGCATCGCCAACTTCATCCAGCGCAAGACGGATCACGTCTCGGGCCGCACGCTTCACTAGATCAGCCCCGGGTTGCCCTTTGGGGCGGCTTCCTCTAGGGATCGCGCCCTCTTTCGCGCGCCTGTCACGGGACCGGCTGCGCCCTTAGACAGTGAATCCCATGGCGAAGATCAACGGCAACACCATCAAGCCCGGCATGGTGCTCCAGCACAACGGCGGCCTGTGGGTCGTCACCAAGGCCAGCCACGTCAAGCCCGGCAAGGGCGGCGCCTTCGCCAACGTCGAGGCCAAGAACCTTGAGACCGGCAACAAGCTGAACGAACGCTTCCGTTCGGAAGACAAGGTCGAGCGCGTCACGCTCGAGCAGAAGGACTTCTCCTATCTGTACGAACAGGGCGACGCCCTGGTCTTCATGGACGACGCGACCTACGAGCAGATCGAACTGCAGAAGGACTGGGTCGGCGAGGATTCCATCCCCTACCTGCAGGACGGCATGAAGGTCGTCATCGAGATGCACGAAGGCCGTCCTATCGGCCTGGAGCTGCCGGAACAGGTCACCCTGACCGTCGCCGAGACCGAGCCGACCGTGAAGGGCCAGACGGCCTCGTCGTCCTACAAGCCCGCAATCGCCGACAACGGCGTGCGCATCATGATCCCGCCCTATATGTCGGCTGGCGAACGCATCGTCGTCGACACCTCGACCGGCGAATACGTCCGCCGCGCGGACTGATCCTTGGGTGAGCGAGCGGTGGCAGTGAGCAAGAAGTGAGCAGCAGCTCACAGCCTTGCCTCTCCCGCTCACTTCTCGCTCACCAGCACTTGTTACCGACGCTCCCTGCGACGTCGCTTTTGAACTTCTCCGTCTGTCCGGGCATCCCGCCTTTTCAGGACTTTCGGACCAGGAGATTCCGACCATGGCCCTCGCCTCCGCCCTCGTTTCCGTCATGCTCGACGCGGTCCGCAAAACCGCTCGCCCGATGCTTCGCGACTTCGGCGAGGTCGCGCACCTGCAGGTCTCGCGCAAAGGCCCCGGCGACTTCGTCACCCAGGCCGACATCAAGGCCGAGGACACCCTCTTCGAACTGCTGATGAAGGCCCGCCCGGGCTACAGTTTCCTCGGTGAAGAGCGCGGCCTGATCGAAGGCACCGACAAGTCGCACCGCTGGATCGTCGACCCGATCGACGGCACGACCAACTTCATGCACGCCATGCCCCACTTCGCGATCACCGTGGGGCTGGAGCGTTTCGCGCCCGACGGCTCGTCCGAGATCGTCGCAGGCGTGACCTACAACCCGGTCATGAACGAGCTGTTCTGGGCAGAGAAGGGCAAGGGCTGCTATCTGAACGACCAGCGCGTCCGCGTCGCCGGCCGTCGCGATCTGTCGGAAAGCCTGATCTCGACCGGCCTGCCCTTCATCGGCAAGTCGGGCCACGCCCAGTCGATCAAGGACATCCACGCCGTCGGCCAGCGCACCGCCGGCATCCGCCGCTTGGGCTCCGCCGCGCTGGACTTCGCCTGGGTCGCCTGCGGCCGCTACGACGCCTTCTTCGAGCGCAACCTCAAGCCCTGGGACGTGGCGGCGGGCATCCTCTTCGTCACCGAGGCCGGCGGTCTGGTCACCACCATCGAGCAGGACGGCGATCCCAAGACCGGTTCGACCGTGCTCGCCGCCAACACCGAACTGCATCCGCAGCTGCGCAAGGTGCTGCAGGCCGCCTGATTTCGGAGCGACAGGTTCACCAACCTGTCGCGCCCCTGCCCTACTCATGGGCCATGATCCGCGCCATCTTGACCGCCGCACTTCTCCTGCTGACGGGAGCGCCTGCTCTGGCCCAGAACCATCCACTGGTCATCGCCCACCGCGGCGCCTCGGGGCTTCGGCCTGAGCACACCCGCGCGGCCTATGAATTGGCCATCGAACAGGGCGCCGACTTCATCGAGCCCGACCTGGTCATGTCCAGAGACGGCGCCTTCGTCGTCCGGCACGAGAACGAGATCGGCGGCACGACCGATGTCGCGGCCCACCCCGAGTTCGCCGACCGCAGGACGACCAGGGTCATCGACGGCGTTTCGACCACCGGCTGGTTCACCGAGGACTTCACCCTGGCCGAGCTGCGGACGCTGAAGGCCCGCGAGCGGCTGCCCGCCTTCCGCTCCGCCAACACCGCCTTCGACGGCCAGGACGGCATCCTGACCTTCGATGAGGTTGTGGCCATCGCTCGCGCCGGCTGGGCCCGCACCGGCCGGACCATTTCGGTGGCGCCGGAGCTGAAGCATCCATCGTATTTCGCGGGCATCGGCCAGCCGATGGAGGACGCTTTCTTCGCCACGCTGGAGCGGCTGGATCTGACCGGCGCCGAAGCTCCCATCCTGATCCAGTGCTTCGAGGTCGGGCCGCTGGAGCGGCTGTCCGCCCGTATCCGTTCGCCCCTGCTACAGCTCATGAGCAGCGCCGGCGGCCCTATCGACCGTCCGGACCTGACCTATGCCGTCATGGCTACGCCGGACCGACTTAAGGCCGTTCGCGCCTATGCCGGGGCCATCGGGGTCGAGACGGCGATGATCGTGCCACGCGGCGCGGACGGCGTCTCCCTGCCCGCCACTTCCCTGATCCCCGACGCCCATGCGGCGGGACTGAAAGTCGTGTCCTGGACCTTCCGCGCCGAAAACGCCTTCCTGCCGACCGAGCTGCGTCGGGGCGACGGCATCGCCGATCACGGCGACCTGTCGGGGCAGCTGCGTCAGTTCCGCGATCTGGGCGTTGACGCCGTCTTCTCGGACTTCCCCGGGATCGCGGTGGACGCCTTCAGGCCCTAACCGAGCGTCGAGATCGCCTCGACCACCTCGTCGACCACCTCGACCTGCGTCTGCCACGAGCAGACGAACCGCACCGAGCCGTCGTCGAAGCGGTAGCAGGCCCAGCCGAGGGCGTTTAGGCGGGCGTGGGCCTCCTCCGGCATGCGCACGAACACCGCATTGGCCTCGACCGGGTGGGCCAGGATGAAGGGCGAGCGGGCCTCGATGCCGTCGGCGAGGCGCTCGGCCATCAGATTGGCGTGGGCGGCGCCGTCCTCCCAAGCGTTCGACTCCAGCAGGCCGAGGAAGGGCGCGGCCAGGAAGCGGCCCTTGGACGCCGTCTGCCCGGCCTGCTTCAGCCGGTTGTCGAGACGCCGCGCCAGCGACTTGTCGAACAGGACGATGGCCTCTGTTCCGTTGGCGCCCGCCTTGGCCCCGCCGAAGACGAGGATGTCGACGCCGAGGCGCGGAATCTGGGTCAGGTCGAAGCCCGCCGCCGCCGCATTGGCCAGTCGCGCGCCGTCCAGATGCACGCCATAGCCCATCGCCTTCACCGGCTCGATCAGATGCCGCAGCTCTTCCTCGGTATAGACCGTGCCGTATTCCGTGGACTGGGTCAGGGACAGGGCGGCGGCGGGTTGGCGATGGCCGACCACCGGCTCCGACAGGGCGGCCTCGAGCGCGCCTTGGTCGATCTTGCCTGACAGGCCCGGCAGGCCGATCAGGCCGACGCCCTGGCCGAAAAATCCGGGAGCGCCGGTCTCGTCGGTACAGACGTGGGCCGCTTGGTGGGCCAGCACCGCCTCGAACGGGAAGGCCAGCATCGACAGGGCGATGGCGTTGGCCGCCGTGCCCGAAAAGACGAAGCGGATCTCGGCGTCGGCATCCAGCCTCTGGCGAATCTGGTCGGCGGCACGCGCCGTCGTTTCGTCGGTGCCATAGGCGCGGGCGAAGCCGCTGTTGGCCGCGATCACGGCCTGAAGCGCCGCCGGGGCCATGCCGGCGGTGTTGTCGGATCCGAAGTCGTAACGCATGCCCGCCCTAGCCTTCACTCTGGTCTGCGCCGCGGGTGTCCGCCGACGTCTCGTACGTGGGTTTGCCGGGCTTACGCCTCCGCGCCGCGGCTGTCTCGTCATACTCGGGCGCGCCCTCATCCGGCGTGTAGGGGACGGCGACCTGATGCGGGAACGGGATCTCGATCCGGGCGTCGTCCAGCGCCTCCTTGGCGGACTGCAGCACATCGGCCTTGGCCTGCCAGTAGTCGCCCGACAGGGTCCACGCCTGCAGCGTCACCTCGACCGAGCTGTCCAGCAGATTGGTCACCCCGGCCCAGGGCGCGGGATCGGGCAACACCTTCTCATGGGCGGCCGCCGCCTCGGTCAGGACGTCGCGCACCTGGCTGAGGTTGGCGCCGTAGCCGACGCCGATCTTCAACTCCATCCGCCGCGTGCGCTGGCCGGACAGGTTCAGGATGGTGCCGTCGAATACCTTGGAATTCGGGATCACGATCTTGACGTTGTTGGCGTCGATCAGCTGGGTCGTGAACAGGTCCAGCCGTTGCACCTTGCCGGTGTTGCTGGACAGATTGATCAGGTCGCCGACGCGATAGGGCCGCAGCACCAGCAGCATGACGCCCGCCGCCACGTTCGACAGCGTTCCCTGCAGCGCCAGACCGACGGCGAGCGACGCAGCGCCGAGGACGGCGATGATCGAGGTCGTCTGCACGCCCAGCCGCTGGAGCACGGCGATGAAGCCGATCAGGAAGACGAGCACCCGCACCACCTGCACGGCGAAGCTGAGCACCGTCGGGTCGTGGCGGAAGCCCCTCACCCGGCCGAGAGCCCGCCGTGTGCCCGCCGCCGCCCAGCGCGAGGCGAACAGTGTGGCGATCAGGATGATGATGGCGATGGTCGCGCTGACGGCGAAGTCGCCCGCCATGTCGGTCAGCTTGGCCACCATGGCGGCGTCCATGGCGACGACCTTCTGTCCGGCGGCGACGGCGTGATCGAGGGGATTGACGAGGGAGGCGGTCATGGAGCCGGGTCTAACGCCTCAGCTTCGATTTGGAACCCACGAAGGTGTTTCATTTCGCCGGTCGGCGAAGCGGTCGCGGACGGTCAGATCTCCATACGGTCGATCAGCGGGCGAGCCTTCAGGGCCTCAATGGCGCGGCCTATGCCCTCGAACACTGGACCGGCCTCTCCCTCCATTTCGGCATAGGCGCGGTCGAAGGCCCGCGCCAATCCGTCGAGCAAGGCCAACTGTTCCCTGCCCTTGTCGGTGATCTCGATCAGGACCGCGCGCTGGTCCTGCGGATCAGGCCGGCGGGTGACCAGACCCAGAGCCAACAGTTTCGGCATCTTTTGCTGAATGAGCTGGTGCGACCGATTCAGGGCGCGCACCAGATCCGAGATGGAGACCGGCCCCCGTGACGCGATGGCGCCCAGCAGGGACGCCGACTTCACGGGGATGACGAGGCCTGCGCGTCGAAACACCTCGGCCGACTGCTGCTCGATGAGGTCGCTCAGCTGTTCGCTGAGAAGACCCAGGAAGGTGCGGCTCAACTCGGTCACCTGCACGCTCCCTTCTTCAATCCAGCCGGCGATAGTTCACCGCCTCGCCAGACTTGAACACGCGCTCCAGGCCGCTCACCCGGCCATTCGCGCGCACCAGCCTGAACCGGTAGTCATCCGTTCCCTGGACCGCAAACAAATCCTCGCCGATCGGATCGAGGGCCAGAACAAAGCGGTCGCGCCAGTGATAGGCCAGACCGGTCGCCGTGCGAACCAGTATCCGCCCCTCGTAGGCGCCGGCGGCCTCATCAAGGGTCGCGGCGCTTGCCGTCTCACCAGAGAGGGCGAATTCCACCGGGACCAGAGCCCATTTCGCCTCGGCATCGCCCGCCTCGGCCCGGCTCTGCAGCAGGAATTTCTGCGCCGTCAGCAGGGCGTCCGAAGCCGGTACGGCCAGGTCAGGGGCCACGCCGACGCCTTCGAAGTCCCGCCCGTCGACCGGATCCCGGATCTGGCCGATCGGAACCTGCAGCATGAAGCGGTCGTCGATTGGCACGCTGTCGACGGGGTGGGCGCCGCCGGCGGTGCGCTCGCCGATCAGGGTCGCGCGCCCCAGTTTCTGCAGCGCGAACGCCATCCATTCCGCCGCGGAAAAGGAGGTCGATCCCGTCAGAACGACGACGGGCACATCTCCCCGCCTCTGGCCGGGCACGGCGGCCAGACTCCACTGGCTCCGCTCCACGCGAACCTCGTCCTTGTTGTAGAAATAATCGAAGAATTTCTGCTCCTTGCCTGCAGCGTAGAGGTAGCTCATCAGCAGCTGCGCCATCTCCAGAACGCCGCCGTTGTTGTAGCGAAGATCGATGATGATCCCCTTGGCGCCTTCGGTGAACCGCATGGCTCCGGTCGCGGTGTCCTGGGCGTATTGAGGATCGGCGAAGAAGTCGAACCGGATATAGGCCAGGCTGCCATCGAGCCGCCGTGCATCCCGGAAGCCGAAATTGGCCGCCCGCTCCCTGTCTCGCTCTGCCTGGGTTCCCTCTTCCCCGCTTGCCTTCGCCTCCCGATCGGCTGCGACAGCATCAGGATCGAAGGTGACTGAGAAATGCAGGTCGTCGCTCGCCTTGACCAGCCCCTGGGCGAGGCTGGCGGCGAAGGGGCGGCCTTCGACGGGCCCGGCCTGAACCCGCCTCTCCAGCTCGGCGGATATGGCGGGGACACGGTCGGGAAAGACATAGTTTTGCTGAAGCGCCGCCTCGAGCCGGGACACGACCTCCCGCTGCGCCTCCCGGTCCAGGGTCTGGGCATTGACCGTCGCCGGAGCGGCGATGACCAACGCCAACAACGGCATGAAAGCTCTCAAAGACATCGGCGATCCTAGTTTGAAATATGTTGCGCAACATATTGTATGTCTGACCGAGGTCAACGGTCTCGGGCGTCGCGTCGCGAACCGGAATGCGCTAGCCTACCCTTCGACGGAACAAGATCGGCTTGAAGCTGACACCGGTGTCACAGGGAAGGAAGCAGGATGCACAGAACATCGCTGGGCGGGCTGATGCTCGCCATGATCGTCGCCGCCGGCCAGCCGGTCCTCGCTCAGGACACCCTGGTCGGGCTGGGGCCGGTGCGCGGCTATACGGATGTCGTCTTCGACACCACAGCCGAGCGCTACGACATCCTGGTCGACGCCTCCCGGCCCGAGGACCCGGCGGCGCACCGCTATCGCACGATCCAGGCCGCCTATGCCGCCGCGCCCGAGGGTACGCGCGAACGCCCGACCGTGATCGGCCTGATGCCTGACGTCTATCAGCTGCACGGAACGGAGACCGACCCGGGACTCATCATCACCAAGGCCAACATCACACTGATGGGCCTGACCCGCGACCGGCGCAGCGTGGTCATCGCCGACAACCGCGGCAACAAACAGGGGGCGGCCAACAACGGCTTCACCATGATGGTCGACGCCGACGGCTTCTCGATGATCAATCTGACGGTCCTGAACGCCTGCAACCTCGACTACGACTACCCCGGCGATCCGTCGAAGAGCCTGACGAAGCGATCGGACGTGATCACCCAGGCGGTGGCCATCCAGATGAAGGGCGACCGCCACGTCTATGCCCATGTGGCCTTCCTCAGCCGCCTGGACACCATGTTCAACATGACCAGGCGGTCGTACTTCACCCACGCCTATCTGGAGGGCACGGACGACTATCTGGGCGCGCCGGGCGGCAGCGTCTGGGAGGATTCCGAGATCAACTTCATCGAGGGCGGCGGCATCCTGTTCGCAGGCGGCACGACCTTCATCCGCACCCGCTTCCGGGCGACGAAGCCGATGACCTTCTACAAGGTTCCCGTCGCGCCCGTGGCCCTCATCGAGTCGATCCTGCCGGACACGCCGGTCGCCTGGTTCGGCTGGGCGGCGCCGGCCGCCTCGACCGAGTCTTCGCTGACCTGGCGCACCGTGACCGACAGCGGCCGGCCCGTGGACATCCTCGACAGCGTCGTGGGCGAACCCCGCCGCACCCTGACGCACGAGCTGTCGGACACCGAGGTCCATGCCTTCAACAGCTTCAACCTGCTGCGCTGGACGCCCGAAGGCGTGGACGACGGCTGGGATCCGGCGGGGGTCCGGGCGCGCCATGAGGCCCAGCCCGCCCTGCCCTTCCGCATCAAGCTGACCAACGGCGTCTCGCGCATCCGCACGGATGATGCGCCGGTCGAAATCTCGGCGGCCGTCTATCCGCCTTCGGGCACGACCACCGTCCACTGGACCACGGATTCGCCGCTGGTCCGGCTCAGCGCGCCCGAGGGCGACGAGGTCACCATCACGGCGACGAACGCCACCGACCGGACCGAGACAGTGCCGATCCGGGTCTCGGCCGACAACGGTTTCGCCTCCACCGCCTGGATCACGGTCGATCCGGCGTATCGGCCTGCCCCGACCCTGACCCGCCAACCCGTGCTGAGGCGGACGCCGGAGGGGCTGAGGCTCGACTACGATCTGACCCTGCCCGCCGGGCGCGAGGACCGGTCGCGGATCACCTGGTTCGCCTGCCCCGACGCCGCCTGCGCGAACCCCGGCACCCTGGCCGTGACCCGTGCCGACGCGCCACTGAGGAAGCTGACGATCGGGGGCAATCTGGCCGGCCAGTCTGTCATCGCCAATATCGCGCCCGAGCACGACCTCAGCCTTCCGGGTCAGGTCTGGTCCAGCGCCCCGGTCGCCGGGCCGACCGACATCCCCACCCCCGGCGGCGCCGTCGACTTCCACAGCCTGCCGGACACCACGGTCGAACGCCGCTGGGAGGGCGAATGGAAACTGACCGGCGCCTGGACCTCCGAAGCGCCGACCGCACCGGAAGGCTCATGGGGCATGCGGGTCGGAGGCGAGGATTCGACCCTGCTCTACGTCGGTCAGCCGGAAGCGGGCGACATCGACGTCATGGTCGAGATGGACACCGACAAATACGAGGGCCAGGGCTTCGCCATCCCCGGCTCGCCGAGCGACATCCTGGACGCGACGGGCAAGCGCGGCCCCTATGCCGAGATTCTGTTCAAATACGATCCGGCGACGCGGACGGGCTATTCGCTGCGCTTCTGGCGCTCGACGCGGTCGGCGACGGCGGTGGTGTTCCAGCTTTACCGCATCGTCGATGGGCACGGGACGCCGATGGGCGAGGACCGGCTGACGGGTGTGATCAAGCCGACCACCTCCATCCGCATCCGGACGCACGGGAGCGCCGTCACGGTCACGGGATCGAACAGCAAGGACGAGGAGACGTTGGACCTGACCGGCACGATCGAGCCCAACCGCTTCGGCGGGGCGGGCTTCTTCTGGACGGCCTCACGCCCCAGCGGTTCGGTGGTGCTGAGGGCGTTTCAGGTCAACTATCCCTGAGGAGCGGTCAGTCCTTCGACAGCTCCCGCGCCCTCAGCAGGGCGGCGATGACGGCGGCCTCGACGGCCTCGTCGAGTTCATCGTTCTGGTTGAGGGCCTTGAGGCCCGCCTCGGTGGTGCCGCCGGGGGAGGCCACCCGGGCGATCAGAGCGTCGAGGGTTTCGGACGGATCCGCGGAGGCGGCGGAGCGGACCGCGCCGCGCGCCAGCTTCAGGGCGCTGTCGGGATCGAGCCCGGCCTCCTCGCCCGCCGCCGCCAAGGCGCGGGTGAAGGCGTGGACATAGGCGGGGCCCGAGCCGGCGACGGCGGTGGCGACGTCCATATGCCGCTCCTCGTCCAGATCGACGACCTCGGCCAGCGGCGCGAACAGGGTGTGGGCGACGGCGCGGGCGGCGTCATCGGCGGACCAGACGGCGGCAATGCCGGCGGCGGAGGCTACAGCGGTGGTCGGCATGACGCGAACGACCGGGCGGGGAGACAGGGCCGCGCCGATCGCGGCGGTGCGCACCCCGGCCATGACCGAGACGATGGTCGCGTCCTCCGGCAGGGCGGAAACGAGAGGCTCGACAGCGCCCCTCCAGTAGGCCGGCTTGACCGACAGGACGACGGCGCGGGCGTCAGCCAGCGCCTCGAGCGGCGGATTGACCCGCGCGCCCAGAGCCCGGGCCCGTTCGGCGACAGGCTTTTCCGACGGCGTGAGGATGATCAGTTCGGCGGGATCGACGGCCCCGGTCTTGAGCCAGCCCTCGACGATGGCCGAGCCCAGCCGGCCGCAGCCGACCAGCACCACCGGCCTGCCGTTACCGGACATCAGGCGGTGCCGACGGTCTCGAACAGGCAGGCGTCGATGGCGTCCTGCGGCTTCTTGTTGCCGCGGATCATGAAGTCGAAGGCCGGGTAGTAGCGGTCGGCGGTCTCGACGGCGGCGTCGATCATCGACGCGGCCTGGGCCAAGGTCGGACGCTCGCCGTGCGGCAGGGCCAGGGAGTGGCGGAAGACGATCTCGCCGTCCTCGGACCAGACCTCGAAATGGCCCATCCAGGTGCGCTGGTTGACCAGCGAAACCAGTTCATAGGCGGCGCCGCGGCGGGCCTTGGTGGCGCGCAGGTCGAGCGCGCAGCACAGCTGCAGGCAGTCGCCTTCCGGACGCCAGGCGAACCACAGCTCATAATCCTTCCAGTCGCCGGCGAGAGCGAAAGCCAGATCGCCGTCGTCCGTGCGATCGAACGGCAGGTTTTCAGCGTTGAGCACGTGTTCCACGACGTCCAGCGGATCGTAGGGAACATCGACCTCCTCAGGCCTCACGGCGTCCATCAATATTCCCCGATCAGCAAGAGAGAGCCCGGTCGATGGGCCGCGACCGTCGCGACTCATCGATCATGGCGGGACGGTAGACGTGTTCGCGGATTCGGCTCAACCGGCTGCGTCCGGGGCGGGAGTTCCACCTGTGGACGTTCCCGTGGCAGGCTTCCTGGCCGCCTTTTTCTCAGTGGTCGGAGCACCCTTAAGGGCCGCGACCTCGGCCCGCAGGGCGGCGATTTCAGCCTTCAGGGCGTCGAACTCGTCGCGACGGACCAGGTCCATCTCGGCGGCGACACGATCGGTCTGGGCGCGGAAGGCGGCCTTGGCCTCCTCCCCTGCCGCCTGGGCCAGGCCCATGGCTCCGGTCGTCAGCTTGGCGAATTCGTCGAGGATGGGATTGCGCGTCTGCATGGTCGTCTCCGCCCCGAGTGAATCACCCCGGGAGTCGTTAATGAGGGTTACTCGATATGGTGAACGAAACCTTTCCGTCCAAGCGACTTATAGCCTCCGCCGGGAGGAAATCGACCAGCCCCGAAGCCGCCGCGATTGAGAGGGAAGACGAACAAGGCGACGCTTGCTAAACGGCAGGCCCGAGACTCATGGAGCTGCCCCTCGTGATCTTTCCCGAGTTCGACCCGGTCCTGATTCATCTCGGCCCCCTGCCGATCCGCTGGTACGCCCTGGCCTATGTGGCGGGGATCGTCCTGGGCTGGTGGTATGCGGGCGTCCTGCTCAAGAAGGCTTCGCTGTGGTCGCCGCGTCGCGCCCCGCTGACCACGATCCAGCTGGACGACCTGATCCTGTGGGTCACCCTGGGCATCATCCTGGGGGGGCGTCTGGGCTATGCCCTGTTCTACAAGCCGGTGATGTACCTGCAGCTGTTCACCGGCCATGGCTGGGGCGAGCGGCTGGAGTTGTTCCAGCTGTGGACCGGCGGCATGTCGTTCCACGGCGGCCTTCTGGGCTGCACCATCGCCGTCGTTCTGTACGCATGGCGTAACAAGCTTCCGACGCTGAGCATCGGCGACATGGCCCTGGCGACCGCGCCGTTGGGCCTGTGCTTCGGCCGCCTGGCCAATTTCATCAACGGCGAGCTCTGGGGCCGGGAGACGACCGTCCCCTGGGCCATCCGCTTCTGCAACGCCCGTATTCAGGAAATGTACGGTGTCTGCCCCGCCGGCGACATGCCGCGCCACCCGAGCCAGCTCTATGAGGCGGGTCTGGAGGGGATCGTTCTGTTCTCCATCCTCGCCTTGGCGGTGTGGAAGTTCCGCCTTTTGGCCAAGCCCGGCTATGTCACCGGCCTGTTCATGGTGGGCTACGGCGTCATCCGCGCCTCGCTGGAGAATGTGCGCCAGCCCGACGCGGGTCTCGACCACCTGCCCTTCGGCCTGACCATGGGAATGATCCTGTCGACGCCGATGATCCTGATCGGCGCCTGGCTGATCTGGCGTGCGTGGAAGACGGCGCCGGTCCCTGCCCCCGCGGAGCCCGAACCTGAAACGGAGAAGGTCGCGGCGTGAGCCTGAAGGCCAGCCTGACGCGGGAGATCACCCTGACGGGGCCGATGACGGTCGCCGACTATGTGACCCGCTGCCTGCACGATCCTGTCGGGGGCTACTATTCCACCCGACCGGCCCTCGGCGAAGGCGGCGACTTCATCACCGCCCCCCTGATCAGCCAGATGTTCGGCGAACTGCTGGGCCTGTGGGCCGCCGAAACCTGGCACAGGCTGGGCGCGCCCGAGCGGGTGCGGCTGGTCGAGGTCGGGCCCGGCGACGGGACCCTGATGGACGACGCCCTGCGCGCCCTGCGTCTGGCGCCCGACTTCCTTCAAGCCTGCGACCTGATCCTGATCGAGCCCAGTGCGCCGCTGCGCCAGGAACAGGAACGGCGGCTGGCCGGCGCCGACATCTCGCCCCGCTGGCTTAGCTCGCTCAACCAGATCGAGACCGACGCCCCGGTCATCCTGATCGCCAACGAGGTGCTGGACTGTATGCCGGCGCGTCAGTTCGTGAAGACCGACGACGGCTGGTCGGAACGGCGGGTCGGGGTCAGCGACGACGGAGACGACATCCTGTTCGGCCTCAGCACCATCACCGGCGGCTTCGAAAAGCCGAACTACGACGTCGAGCCCGGCCAGATCGTCGAGATTTCGGACCAGCAGGCCATCTTCGGCCGCGATCTGGCGGTGCTGATGGCCGAGGCTTCGGGCGCGGCCCTGCTGATCGACTACGGCCGCGACAAGCCGGGCCCCGGCGACACCCTTCAGGCCCTGCACCGGCACGCCAGGGTCGATCCGCTGGAGCACCCGGGGGCGGCCGACCTGACCATGTGGGCCGACTTCCCGCGCGTGCTGGAGGCCGCCGTCCGCGCCGGCGCCGACGTCACCGGCTGCAAGGGCCAGGGCGAATTCCTGCGTCTTCTGGGGATCGAGGCGCGCGCCGACCGATTGATACAGGGGCGGCCCTCGGCGGAGGCGGTAATCCGCCGCCAACTGGACCGTTTGACCGCCGACGATCAGATGGGGACTTTGTTCAAGGTCGCGTCGATCTTCTCGCCGCGCAGCCTGACCGTGCCCGGATTCGAATGATGAGCGACCTGCCTTCTCCCATCACCCATCCTCTGCTGACGAAGGCCGGGGTGCGCCACGGCTTCTTCACGCGTCAGGGCGGGGTTTCCAACGGCATCTTCGAGGGGCTGAACGCCGGCCTGGGCTCCAGCGACGACGCGGTCGCCGTCGCCGAGAACCGCCGCCTTATCGCCGAGGCCATGGGCGGGACGCCCGACGACCTGGCCGCTTGCTACCAGATCCATTCCGCCATCACCCGCGTCGCCGACAGCCCGTGGAAGGGCGAGCGGCCCGAGGGCGACGCCGTTGCCAGCGCCACGCGCGGCCTGATCTGCGGCGTCCTGACCGCCGACTGCGCGCCCGTCCTCCTGGCCGACGCCGAGACGGGGGTGGTCGCGGCCGTTCACGCGGGCTGGAAGGGCGCCTTGGGCGGCGTGGTCCATTCGGCGGTCGTTGCGATGGCGTCGCTGGGCGCGCAGGCCTCGCGCACCGTCGCCGTGGTCGGCCCCTGCATCGCCCAAGCCAGCTATGAGGTCGGCGCCGATTTCGAGGCGCGCTTCGCCCATCACGACCCAGGCTCGGAACGCTTCTTCGAGATCGGCGACGCGCCCGACAAGCGTCGCTTCGACCTGCCCGGCTTCGTCCTGTGGCGGCTGGAACAGGCCGGGGTCGGCGAGGCCGCCTGGACCGGCGAAGACACCTGTGCCGACGAGATTCGCTTCTTCTCCAACCGCCGCGCCTTCCAGCGCTCGGAGCCGGACTTTGGCCGCCTGATGTCGACGATCAGTCTATAACTTTAGTTATAAAAACAGACCCAAAGCTGTGTTGGGTACACGACATTGCGTCAAAAAGGCCAATCTTTACACCGGAGGTGCAAGGTCGATGCGGGATCACCCGACACATAACTGAGTAGCAGGCCCGACCGCGACATAAACACGCGGGTAACCAATCGCGCCTTAGCTGCCCGAAGGGAAGCCTTGCCACCATGGGCTGTCCTCGGGGGAAGACATGTTTGCGCGTTCCAGAAAGATCGATGCTGAGTCGGTAGCAGCGGCTCAGGATCTCCACAGCAAGATGGCCGCCATCTCGCGGTCCCAGGCGGTGATCGAGTTCAATCTCGACGGCACCATCATCGAGGCCAATGAGAACTTCCAGTCGGCCCTCGGCTATTCGGCGTCGGAGATCGTCGGACGCCACCACAGCCTGTTCATGGACCCGGCCGAGGCCGCGACCGAAGAGTATCGCGCCTTCTGGCAGAGGCTGAGAAGCGGCCAGTTCGTCGCCCAGAAGTTCCGGCGGCTCGCCAAGGGCGGGCGCGAAATCTGGATCCAGGCCTCCTACAACCCGGTCCTCGACGCGTCCGGCAAGCCCTACAAGGTCATCAAGCTGGCGGTGGACATCACCCAGGCCGAACAGGACGCGGCCCGCAGCGAACAGGCGCGGCAAAAGGCCGAGGCGACCCAGAACGACCTGGTTGCCGCCCTCGCCAAGAGCCTGAGCCGCCTTTCGGACGGCGATCTGACCGCCCGGCTGGAAGGCGATCGGCAGGGCGCGCACAAGACCGTTCAGGACGACTACAACTCGGCCGTCGAAAGCCTCCGCGCGACCCTGGACACGGTGCTGCAGAGCATCGGCTCGATCCGCTGCGGCTCCGACGAGATTTCCGGCGCCTCCGACGACCTGGCGCGCCGAACCGAGCAACAGGCGGCGAGCCTGGAAGAAACCGCCGCCGCTCTCGACCAGATCACCGCCACGGTCCAGCGCAGCGCCTCCGGAGCCAAACAGGCCGCCGCCGCCGCCGGCAGCGCCCGGGCCGACGCCGAACACTCCGGCGAAGTGGTCCGCGAGGCTGTCGCCGCCATGGGCGAGATCCAGCGCAGTTCCAACGAGATCGGCCAGATCCTGGGCGTGATCGACGAGATCGCCTTCCAGACCAACCTCCTGGCCCTGAACGCCGGGGTCGAGGCGGCGCGCGCCGGCGACGCGGGCCGCGGCTTCGCCGTCGTCGCCTCCGAGGTCCGCGCCCTGGCTCAGCGTTCAGCGGACGCGGCCAAGGACATCAAGTCACTGATTACCGCCTCGACCGCCCAGGTCGCTCGGGGCGTGAAGCTGGTCGACGACACCGGCGCCGCCTTGACCTCCATCGCCGACCGTGTCGCCGAGGTCGACGGCCTGATCATCGAAATCGCCGGCTCGGCCCAGGAGCAGTCCACGGCCCTGGCCCAGGTCAACTCCGCCATCAACCAGATGGATCAGGTGACCCAGCAGAATGCCGCCATGGTCGAACAGGCCACCGCCGCTTCGGCCAGCCTGCGGTCGGAGGCCGGCCAGTTGGCCCAGATGGTGCAGCGGTTCAACACCGGATCGCGCTCGGTCGAGGACTTCCGCCAACCCAATCCCGTCCGCGCCGCCCAGGCCCGGATCGAGGCCTTTACCCAAGGCGGGATCCAAGGCGCTTCTCACGGTGGGACCCGCAGTAGCGCGCCGGCCCAAGCCGCCGTACACTCCCCTCCGCGCACGGCAGGGGCCACCGCCCTGAAGCCGACGAACGAGTGGCAGGAATTCTGAACATGACCGCACTGAGCGCTGACGCAGACGGGATTCTCGAGCTGATCTCGTTCGCGATCGGCGGTCAGGAATACTGTATCGACGTCCGTTCGGTGCGCGAGATTCGCGGCTGGACCCCGGCGACCCCCATCCCCCAGACGCCTGACTATATCCTCGGCGTCATCAACCTACGCGGCGCCGTCATGCCCGTGCTGGACCTGCGCTGCCGCCTCGGCGTCGGACCGACCGAGCCGTCGCCCCGCCACGTGATCGTGGTCATCGAGCACGGCTCCCGCATGGCCGGGGTCCTGGTCGACGAGGTGCAGGAAACCTTCCAGCTGCCGGCCAGCCTGCTTCAAGCCCCGCCCGAAATGGGCGGCGGAGCCGAGGCCCCGTTCGTCGACGCCATCATCCCGCTGGAAGGCCGGATGCTGTCGCGCCTGGTCATCGACGCCCTGCTGCCCGTCGGACAGACCCAGGCCGCCTGATCAGGCTACGCCTCGGCGGGGGCTTCGTCGGCGCTCTGGAAATAGGGTTCGACCACGCCCTGCAGCTTGATGGTCAGCTGGTTGCCCTTGCGGTCCACGGCCTTGCCGGCGGCCAGACGGACCCAGCCTTCCGAGACGCAGTATTCCTCGACGTTGGTCTTTTCCTCGCCCTTGAAGCGGATGCCCACGCCGCGCTGAAGCACGTCGGCGTCGTAGAATTTGCTGGCGGGATTGACCGATAGGCGGTCGGGAGGCGTGTCGGACATGGTGATGGCCTGAAGGCGAATAGGGAGGCGCGTGAATAGCCCCCCTCGCCGTCCCTGCCAACCGGCGAGTGAACCGGCCGGTTCTCCCGCGCCTACTGAACCGACTGACGCGGCGCGGTCGGGGCGCTGGCGGCGGGCGCCGAGGCGCCGGCGGCGTAGGGCTGAGGTCCTGACGCGGCGGGGGTTGCCGCCGGCTGGCGCGCGGGCGTGCGGGCCGGGGTCCGAGCGGGCGTGCGCGGACGGTTGGCCGAGGCGCGCGGGGCCTGACGCGCAGGCGTCGCGGCGGGCGTCTGGGTCGCGGGCTTGGCGGCGGCGTTGGTCGCGGGGGTCGCCGCAGAGGTCGCGGCGGGCTGTTCAGCGGCCGGTTGAGCGACCGGTTCGGCGGCGCTGGCGGCGGCGGCGCGGGCGGCCAGTTGCTGGGCCTCGAAGCGGCGCGCCAGCTTCTCGGTCAGCTCCTGGGCCTTGGCCGGCGGCATCTGGGCCATGACGGCGGCCAGGGTGCGCGGACGCATGGCGGCGGCGACCGGCAGGCGGACGTCATCGGACAGGGTGTTGAACACGGCGGCGGCCTCACGCGGGCGCATGGCCGAATAGACGGCGACCAGGCGGTCGGTCTCGGCCTTGGCCTTGGCGTCGACCTGACCCAGCATGCCCTGGATCTCGGCCTTGATGGCGGTGAGGGCCTGAACCTTGGCGTCCAGCTTCTGCTCGGCGGCGACCATCAGCGGCAGGGTGGTCGAGAAGTCGGCGTCGCGGGCGTCCAGCTCCTTGCGGCGCGTCGACAGCGACTGGATGATCCGCAGTTCGGCCGGAGAGATGCCCGCCTGCTGGGCCAGCTGTTCCGGCGTCAGGGCGCAGACGGCGGGCGGCGCCTTGGGCGCGTCCGTATTACCCGGAGCCGGAGCCACGGCGCCCGCAGCGTCCTCGGCCCAGGCCTTGGCGCCTTCGAACAGACCGGGGCCCGCGCCTACGGCGCGCACGGCGACGACGCCGCCGATGGCGATGGCGATGAGCGGCAGGAGGCGAGGAACTTTGGCCATCGTCTTACTCAGTCTTTCAAACTCGTCCCTCAAGTCGCCGAGCGGCGCGCGCGAGGCATAGGGACACTAAAATGGATCAGGCCGCGAAGAGGTCGTCGTCCAGACTACGCCGGGCCTTGTTGAGGCTCTGTTGCGCGGCTTGGTTAGCGGTCAGCGCCGACATGATGGCGCTGACGTTTTCGCGGCCGGGAGCCGGAGCGGCGTTGCGGGCCGTGTTCATCCCCGAAATGCGCTCGGCCAGGGCAGCCATGCGCAGCGCCCGGTCCTCATCGTCCGGCAAACCGTGCACGAGCGGATTGCGCAGGGCGGGCGGCGCGCGAACCGGCTCGGGCTCGGGTTCACGGATAAGCTCGGGCTCGCGCAGAACCGTCGGAGCCGGCCCCGACAGACCACGCGACTGGCGGGCGATCAGCACGTCCAGCTCCTGCTTGACCGCGCGGGCCTTGAGGATGCGGTCGTGCAGCATGTCGGCCTCGTCGCCCGCCGCGCTCAGGGCGCGGAGCGCGTTTTCGGCGCGGCCGGCGGCCTGATTCAGCTCGGTCACGGCGCCGGCGAAGGCCAGCTGGCCGGCGCGCAGGGCGGTCAGCTTCTTTTCCAGCCGGATGCCGTAGCCGATGGCGGCGACCAGCAGCAACATCAGGAAGGAGTCGAGGACGATGCCGATCATGAGCGTTTCACCCGGGTCAGGCTGCTCGCGACCTCGACGCTGATGGGCGCTTCGACACGAACGGCGATGTGCTGGCCCTTGCGGCCCATTCGGCCCGTCGTGACGGGAATCGGGCCGCAACGGATCGAGATGTCGCTATCCGGAGTCGCGTTCAGCATGAAGGTGTCGCCGACCTTCAGATTGAGCACGGTCGACAACGGCGCCTGCTGTTCGTCCAGAACCGCGCGGACCTCGGTGTCCGTGGTCCAGAGCTCGGTGGCCAGGTGGCCTTCCCAGATGTTGTCGCGGCCGAACTTCTCACCCATGAACTGCTGCAGCAGCATCTTGCGGATGGGCTCCAGCGTCGCATAGGGCAGCAGCAGCTCGACCCGGCCGCCGCGGTCTTCCATGTCGATGCGCAGCTTGACCAGGATGGCGGCGTTGGCCGGACGGGCGATGGCGGCGAAGCGCGGATTGGTCTCCAGACGGTCCAGGTTGAAATGGACGGGGGTCAGGGGCTCGAAGGCGGCCTGGGCGTCGGCCAGGATGACCTCGACCATCCGCTGGACCAGCACCCGCTCGATAGTGGTGTAGGGCCGGCCCTCGATGCGCAGGGCCGCCGTGCCCCGGCGCCCGCCCAGCAGCACGTCGACGATCGAATAGATAAGGTTGGAATCGACGGTCAGCAGACCGTAGTTGTCCAGCTCCTCGGCCCGGAACACCGCCAGAATGGCCGGCAGCGGGATGGAGTTCAGATAGTCGCCGAACCGGATCGACGAGATATTGTCCAGCGACACTTCGACGTTGTCGGAGGTGAAGTTGCGAAGCGAGGTCGTCATCAACCGCACGAGGCGGTCAAAGACGATCTCGAGCATCGGCAACCGCTCGTAGCTGACGAGCGCGGAGTTGATGATTGCGCGGATGCCGGTCCGTTCGGAACCGTCGTCGTCGCCGAGATCGAAGCCCAGCAGGCTGTCGATCTCGTCCTGATTCAGGACGCGTTCGGACGCCGCGCTGCGGAACTCGTCGCCCAGGCCGGCGTCTGCGAACTCGGTGTCGCTCATTACTGGATCAACATCTTTTCGATCAGTACCGCATCCACCTTGCCAGGGGCGGCGATCAGATTGACCCGGCGCAGGATCTCGGCGCGAAGTTGATAGCTGCCGGCCGAACCGGCCATGTCCTCGGGACGCAGCTCGCGCAGGAAGCCCTGAAACATGTCCTGCATCCGCGGCATCTGCTCCTGCAGGGTCGTGGCCAGGTCGGCGTCCTTCATCTCCAGCGTCAGCTTCAGCTGCATATGCGTCGGGCGACCGTCCTGCGACTGGATGTCCACCACCATGTCCGGCAGGGTCAGGAAGGTGACGCCGTCCGGCCCCTCGGCGATGACGCCCAGCGACGGATCGGCGGCGGCCTCGCCCTCCCCTTCCTTGGCCGCGCCGTGGCCGCCCTTCTTCTCTTCCTTTTTGCCGTGCCCCTCGGCCTTCTCCTCGCCGTGCCCGCCGGCGGCCTCGCCGTGCTCGCCCTCGGCGGCGGCGTCAGGCTTGGGCTGCAGCATGAAGAAGGCGCCGGCGCCGCCCCCGATCAGGACGAGGGCCGCGACCGGGGCGATGATGAACAGCAGGGGCAGCTTCTTCTTGGCGGGCGCGTCGCCATCGACCTCATGGCCGTGGGCCACGGCGATGTCGGTCG
Organism: Brevundimonas goettingensis; assembly: GCF_017487405.1. Lineage (NCBI taxonomy): Bacteria > Pseudomonadati > Pseudomonadota > Alphaproteobacteria > Caulobacterales > Caulobacteraceae > Brevundimonas > Brevundimonas goettingensis. The sequence goes on from NZ_CP062222.1 coordinate 2,143,831, forward strand.
CCGTGTCTTCAGGCGGGCCTTTCTTCTTGCCAAGCTTCAACATGCGTCCGACGCCCCGGAATGATTCCAGCCTCCAGATGCAGCCAGTTTGGTTAACGCGACGTTGAAATCCGGCAAATCCTGCCGGGCGCCAGACGTGGAAAGCGGCTTAAAAGCCCGCCACGCCTGCATTAACCCTGTTGGCACGGTCGTTGCGTGGTCCCTTAACGAAGGAGCCCGCCCCGTGGAAAACGCCGCCTATATCGGACTGTCACGCCAGATGACGCTGCGCCGCGAGCTGGATATCGTGGCGAACAACATCGCCAACGCGAACACCACCGGTTTCAAGGTCGAGCAGCTGCTGGTCGGGACCGAGGTCGGCGCCCGCGCCCGCAACGACTCGATCAAGCCCGGCGCCAGCTTCGTTCTGGACAACGGCGTCGGCCGCGACTTCGGCCAGGGCGCCTTGCAGCAGACCGGCCGCGACCTGGACTTCGGCATCGAGGGCGAAGGCGCCTTCTTCACGGTCAACGACGGCACGACGGACGCCTATACCCGCGACGGCGCCTTCACCCTGGACCCTGAAGGCAAGCTGGTCACCAAGGCCGGACTGGCTGTTCAGGGCGATGGCGGCGACATCATCCTGGACCCCGCCAAGGGCGCGCCCGTCATCGGCGAGGACGGCACCATCAGCCAGAACGGCGCCCTCGTGGGCCGCCTGACCCTGGCCCGCTTCGACACCCTCGGCGCCCTGTCCAAGGACGGCGACGGCCTCTACCGCAATCGCTCCAACGCCACGCCGATCGACGCCACGGGCGCCAAGATTCGCCAGGGCTCGCTGGAGGCCTCCAACGTCAATCCCCTGATCGAGATCACCTCGATGATCGAGATCAGCCGCGCCTACGAACAGGCGACCAAGATGATCGATAACGTCAATGACCTGTCCAAGCGCGCCGTCGAGCGCCTTGGCCGGTCGAACTAGGAGGGCCGTTAGATGCGCGCTCTGAGAACCGCAGCCTCGGGCATGGCCGCCCAGCAGCTGAACGTGGAAGTCATTTCCAACAACATCGCGAACATGAACACCGTTGGCTACAAGCGCCAGCGGGCCGAGTTCCAGGACCTGATGTACCAGAACGTCGAGCGGATGGGCGCGCAGTCGTCCAGCGCCGGCACCGTGGTCCCGACGGGCATCCAGGTCGGCCTGGGCGTCAAGGCGGGCAGCGTCTACCGGATCACCGAACAGGGCACCCCGGGCCGCACCGACAACCAGTACGACGTCGCCATCGACGGCCACGGCTATTTCCAGGTCACCCTGCCCTCGGGCGAGATCGGATATACCCGCGCCGGCAACTTCTCGCTCAGCCCTGAAGGCACCATCGTCACCGAGGACGGCTATGCCGTCGAGCCGGCGATCACCATTCCCCAGAACGCGGTCGATGTGATCATCTCCAAGACCGGCGAGGTTTCGGCCAAGATCGACGGCCAGGTGGATCCGCAGGTCGTGGGCCAGCTTGAAATCGCCAACTTCTTCAACGAGGCGGGTCTGGAAGCCATCGGCGACAACCTGCTGATGGAAACCGCCGCATCGGGCCCGGCCAATGTCGCGGCGCCCGGCGAGCCCGGCTTCGGGCAACTTCTGCAGGGCTACACCGAAAGCTCCAACGTCGACGCCGTCAGCGAGATCAGCGCCCTGATCGTCGCCCAGCGCGCCTACGAAATGAACTCCAAGGTCATCTCGACCGCCGACGACATGATGTCGGTGACCTCCCAGGTGAAGAGCTAAGCCATGCGCATCGCCATCGCCCTCGTCCTCGCCTTCACCGCCACGCCTGCTCTGGCGGGACCGGTCACCCTCAAGGGCCAGCCGGTCGACGACGACGGCCGAGTTACCCTCGGCGAGATCTTCGACGGCGCGGGCACGGCCGCGAACGTGGTCGTCGGCACGCGCGCCGGCCCCTCGATCGTCTTCGAGGCGGGCCAGCTCCAGGGCCAGGCCCTGCGCGCCGGTCTGCAGTGGTCGAACCCGCAGGGTCTGAGCCGCGTCGTTGTCCGTCAGGGCTCGGCCTCGCCGGCCGTCCTGACCCCCGCCTCGACAGCGACGGCGGCTTCGGGCGCCTCGGCCACGGCGGGCCGCCCGGGCGCCACGGTCGACGTCCTGACCTATGCCCGCAACCTGAACACCGGCGACGTCATCCAGCCGGAAGACGTTATCTGGACGAGCCTTCAGGCCCACATGGCCCCCGCCGGCGGCCCGCAGGACGCTGATCGGGTCATCGGCCTCAGCGCCAAACGCCCGCTGCGCGCCGGGGCTCCGGTCGCCACGCGCGACCTGGCCTCGCCCCAGGTCATCGCCCGCAACGACATGGTCGAGGTCACCTATGACGTCGGCGGCGTGAAGCTGACCGTCACCGGCCGCGCCACCCGCAACGCCGCCGTCGGCGAGCCGGTCTCCGTGCTCAACACCACCTCCAACCGCACCATCGACGCGGTCGCCACCGGCCCCGGCCAGGCGGTCGTCGGCCCGGCCGCGCAAGCCGCCCGCGCCAATCCTCAACAGTTCGCCGCTCGCTAGGAGCCTCCCGCCATGCGTACCGTCCTGATCCTGTCCGTCGCCGCCGCTGCCCTGTCTCTGGGCGCCTGCTCCACCGCCGTCGAAGCCGTGCGCGGCCCCGAACTGGCCCCCATCGGCTACCCGGCCTCGCTGGTCCCGACCAGCCAGACCTATCAGCCCTCGCCGGCAGAGCAGGCCGCCCTGCGCGCCCGTCAGAACGGGGCCATGGCCGCCAGCGCCAACAGCCTGTGGCGCACGGGCGCCCGCACCTTCTTCGGCGACCAGCGCGCGCGCCGTGTCGGCGACATCCTGACGGTCTCGATCTCCATCGACGACAAGGCCCAGACCTCGAACTCGACCACCCGCGCGCGGTCGAACGACGCCTCGGGCGGGGTCAGCCACCTGTTCGGTCTGGAAAGCAGCCTCGGCCGGGCCCTGCCGGGCGCCTTCGACCCCTCGAACATGATCGGCATGTCGGGCGAGAGCAATTCGACGGGCTCCGGCGCCGTCAGCCGCTCGGAAAAGGTCGACCTGACCATCGCCGCCGTGGTCACCGAGGTGCTCTCCAACGGGAACCTCGTCATCCAGGGTCGGCAAGAAGTGCGCACCAACCGCGAGGTCCGCGAACTGACCGTCGCCGGCATCGTGCGCCCGGAAGATATTTCCTCGGCCAACACCATCAACCACACCCAGATCGCCGAGGCCCGTATCAGCTACGGCGGCCGCGGCGACATCAGCCGCGTCCAGGCCGCCCCTGCGGCCCAAGCCCTTGTCGAGCGCTTCAGTCCGTTCTGAGTGGCCTGACGCGCGGTCGCGCTGCTTGAGGCCGGTCTGGGTGAGGCTGACGCGCGGTCGTTACTTGAGGTCGGAATTGGAAAGGGGCCGTGCATCGCGCGGCCCCTTTTGTCTGTCAGGCCCGCGCCGGAGCCCGAGCCTCACGGTAGGCGACCATGAACGGCGCGACGAGGATGACGGTGGTCATGGCCAGGGCCAGCGACAGGATGATCAGAAGGCCTCCCGCGGCGATCAGTCCTGCCGGGCCTGCCGCGCCGCCCGTCATGCCGACGGTAATCGGCAGGGCGACGATCCCCAGCAGCAGCATGACGACAAAGGCCATGAAGCCCGCGATGATCGCCATACCGATCAGGGGCCAGAACAGACCGGCGGTCGCCGTCCATCCGGCCTTCAGGTCGATCCGTCCCTGGGCGAAAGCGGCGGGCGCCACCAGAACCAGACGCACCGACAGATACAGGCTCGCCAGCATCACCACGACCTCGACCAGCAGGGCCAGGCCGGCGCCGCCTGCCCCCCCGGCCAGGGTCCCCAGCATCTCACCGCCCTGGCTGACGAGCAGCGACACCAGGGTGACGATCACCTGGGCGCCGAAAACCCGCAGCTCATCGTGGCCCAGGCGAAGGAAGCCGAATCTGTCTCCACCCGACTGGCGCATGGCGCGATAGATGGCCGGCAAAAGGATGGCCTGCATCACGAGACTGACTGGGATCGTGGCCATCGCGGCATAGGAAAATCGGGCCGACATGGCGGCGGAGGGCTCGGTCGTGAAGCCGGACGCCAGAAGGCCGCGAAACTCGTCCGCCACGGGGGCGAGGATCGGCATGGCGATGAAGGCCATCCCCAGCACGGCGACCAGCGACACCAGCGCCCAGGCCAGGACCGCCATCGGATGATGACGGGTCACCCTGAAGCCCTCGAAGGCGGCTTCCGTTGCCGAAAAACTCATCCGTTCACTCCTGGGGCGACTCTCTACCGCCGCTCATAGCGCGGGGCCGGGACGACGTCGCCCTTCTTTCAAAGACTTGAGGTCCGCCAATCGCCAGGAGGCGGTCACGGCCTCACTGCCAGACCCCCAGAAGTTCGTGGGTTTCCAGCCGCCGATAGGCCGCGCCGAGGAAGGCGCTGGTCAATGGCCACTGGATCGCGACCAGCATCAGGATCGCCACAGCGCCCGCCGCCCGGCCGCCCAGAACGCCTGCCGCTACCAGTCCCAGCCAGATCAGGCCCGGAACCGCACAGGCCGCCAGCCCGGCCAGCAGCGGCAGGATGGCCCGGTTGGTCAAGCCCGTCGCCGTTAGCGAGACCATCTGTCCGCGTCCCACCGTCGCGGGGGCGTAGAGGCACAGCCGCACCGCGAACAGCACCGGCGCCCCCAGCACCACCAGGGTCACGCCCGACAGCAGGACCAGCTTCCACGCCGGACCGACGGCGGCCCAGTCGCGCGCCTTGACCGCCTCGGCGTTCAGGCCCGCCCCGCCGAACAGGGCCAGCGCCACCATCGCCAGAAGCGCCAGCATGATCGCCATGAACAGGGCGCACAGCAGGGTCGCCCCGGCCAGCCGCGCCTCGGGCTTGCCGAGCTGCAGGCCGCCCGGACGCAGGCCCGCGCGCCGCGCCGCCTCCAGATCCCCCGCCGTACCGATCCGCGTCGTCGCTCCGAAGGCCGCCAGCCCGGCGACCAGGGTCAGGGCCGACAGTAGCATCCCAGCCCCCTGCGGCAGGCGCAGCAGGACCCCCGCCAAAGCCAGTAAGGCCGTCAGGGCGAGCGCCGGACCGGCGCCCCGCGCCATCTCGCCCATCCGCCCCACCGCCTCGGTCAGGACCTCGATCAGATCCAGCCGTTTCGTTCCCGTCGGCGATTCCGCCATTTGTTCCCCCGTCTTCGCCGCCACCTTAGCGTCAGTCCCGTCTGTGCGGCCAGACGAATGCTGACGAACGTGCCCGGGCGCATTAGAAGGCCCGCCATGACTTCTTCCTCCGACATCCAGCCCATCCACGTCATCGGCGGCGGCCTCGCCGGCTCCGAGGCCACCTGGCAGATCGCCTCGGCGGGCGTGCCCGTCATCCTGCACGAGATGCGCGGCGTGCCCGGCGTGAAGACCGACGCCCACCACACCGACGGTCTGGCCGAGCTGGTCTGCTCCAACTCCTTCCGTTCGGACGACTGGGAGCATAACGCCGTCGGGCTGTTGCATCAGGAGATGCGCGAGCTCGGCTCGATCATCATGGCCAGCGCCCATGACCATCAGGTCCCCGCCGGCGGCGCCCTGGCCGTCGACCGCGACGGCTTCTCGCAAGCCGTCACCGCGAAGCTTGAGGCTCACCCTCTGGTCACCATCGAACGCGAGGAAATCGCGGGCCTGCCGCCGGAAGAATGGGACAGCGTCATCGTCGCCACCGGCCCCCTGACCTCCCCGGCTCTCGCCGAGGCGATCCTGAAGCTGACGGGCGAGGAAAGCCTCAGCTTCTTCGACGCCATCGCCCCCATCGTCCACGCCGACTCGATCGACTTCGACATCGCCTGGCGTCAGTCGCGCTACGACAAGGAAGGCCCGGGCGGAGACGCCGCCGCCTACGTCAACTGCCCGATGAACAAGGAACAGTACGACGCCTTCATCGACGCCCTGATCGACGGGCCCAAGGCCGAGTTCAAGGAGTGGGAGAACGTCCCCTATTTCGACGGCTGCCTGCCCATCGAGGTCATGGCCGAGCGTGGTCGCGAGACCCTGCGCCACGGCCCGATGAAACCGGTCGGCCTGACCAATCCGCGCGACCCGCTGGTCAAGGCCCACGCCATCGTCCAGCTGCGTCAGGACAATGCGCTCGGCACCCTGTTCAACATCGTCGGCTTCCAGACCAAGCTGAAGCACGGCGCACAGGCCGAGACCTTCCGCATGATCCCGGGCCTGCAGAACGCCCAGTTCGCGCGCCTCGGCGGCCTGCATCGCAACACCTATCTGAACTCGCCGCACCTTCTGGACCGCCAGCTGCGCATGAAGTCCATGCCGCGCCTGCGCTTCGCCGGTCAGGTCACGGGCGTCGAGGGCTATGTCGAAAGCGCCGCCACCGGCCTGCTGGCCGGCCGCCTCGCCGCCGCCGAACGCCTCGGCAAGGCGCTGGACGCCCCGGCCGCCCACACCGCCCTGGGCGCCTTGGTCGAGCACATCACCGGCGGCCATCTGGACGGCGCCAAGTTCCAGCCGATGAACATCAACTACGGCCTCCTCCCCCCGCTGGAAGCGCCCAAGGTCGATGAGGACGGCAAGAAAATCCCCCTCAAGGAACGCGGCCGCGCCAAGAAGCGGCTGATGAGCATCCGGGCGCTCGAGGCTCTCAAGGCCTGGCGGGACGCGGCCTGATCGATGGAGTTCGTCAAGATCGCCATCCGGCGGCGCATCAACGAGCTGTTCAACGACTATGAGCGCGGCGAGCGGCCCGCCCTGCGCCGCGCCGACGCCCTGTTCCCGACCGACTCCGTCGCCTGGCGGGTCAATGGCGACATCGTCACCATGATGATCGGCGGGGTCTCCGGCCTGCTGCTGCAGATGCTGCATCCGGCGGTGCTGGCTGGCGTCTGGGACCATTCCGACTTCCGCGCCGACATGCACGGACGCCTCAGGCGCACGGCCAAATTCATCGCCGTCACCACCTATGACCACGCCGCCGCCGGAAACGCCGCCATCGACAAGGTCAGGCGCATTCACGACAAGCTGGCCGGGACCCTGCCCGACGGCACGGCCTATCGCGTCAGCGACCCGGCCCTGCTGGCCTGGGTGCATGTGACCGAGACGATCAGCTTCCTCGACAGCTGGGTCCGCTATGCCGAGCCGACGATGTCGGCCGCCGATCAGGACGCCTATCTGGCCGAGATGGCGCGGATCGGCCGGGCCCTAGGCGCCGATCCCGTTCCGACAAACCGCGCCGATGCCGAGGCCCTGATCCAGTCGATGCGGCCCCAGCTGAAGGCCGACGCCCGCACGGTCGAGGTGGCGGCCCTGGTCATGCGCCAGAAGGTCGGCGGCGTCTTCGAGGACATCTCGGCCGATCTGATCATGCAGGCCGGCGCCGACCTGCTGCCCGACTGGGCGCGCGAGATGCACGGCCTGCCGAAAGCCTCACCTGTCGCGAAGGCCGGCGCCCGGACCATGCAGCGCACGCTCGACTGGACCTACACCGGCTCACCCAACCGTCAGGTCTGGCCGCCGGAAGTGCTAGTCTGGCCGACCGGGGCTCCTCGCTAGATCCGTCCCCTCAGGCTGGCCCACAGCAGCTTCAGCCGCTTCGTCCCCTCGCCCCGCTCGGCGCCCGACAGGGTCGCATGGGCGACCGCCGGGAAGGCTGCCGTGGGCAGGCCTTTCAGACCCGCATTGGCCGCGCCGCGCAGGGCCCTTGCTTCGTCGGCCCGGCCGACCTGGGTCAGGCCCCGGACGCGCCCGGCCTCCACCACGGCGGCGTCATGACCTTCGCCGGCCAGAATCCTCACCGCAGCCTGCATGGGCCCGACGTAGAAGGCGTCCAGGTCATGCGGTTCGCCATGAACCCGGCCGACATGGGCCTCGATCAGGGCGTCGAAGGCCGCGCGCCCCAGCGGCCTGCGTCCTGCGGCCGCCGTCAGGGCCTCCAGCACCGGATGGCCCTTCCTCGGCTCGCCCGCGAAGACCCCGTCCATCTGGTCGCGCCACCAGACATAGCGCATCTCGGCCAGCATCGGCTGTGTCACCCGCGTCGGAATGGTCAGCAACTCGGCCTCGAAGGCGTAAAACGCGATCAGGTCTGCCCGCGCCTGAAGATCGCCCACGAACCGGCTGGATAGCCAGCGGTCGGGATCGGCGGCCTTCACCTGGGCGTCGAGGTCGGTCTCGCTCATTCCGCCGTCATCGCCCGATCAGCCGAACAGCGGCTGCACGGCCAGATAGGTCAGCATCGGGATGCTGAGCAGGAGATTGACGCGGGTGGCCAGCATGGCGACGCGCGCCGCCTTGGCGCGGGTGTCCTCGTCAAGCTCGACGGCGCCCTGGCCGATGTTCAGCGCCCGCCTCTGGTTCGGCCAGATCACCACCCAGGTGTTCACGAACATGAGCAGAGCCAGCCAGGCGCCGACGCCCATCACCACATAGGCCTGATCACCGGCCTCGAAACCCTTGAAGAAGCCGAAGGTCAGGATTTTGGCCAGGTAGGTGCCCGCATGGGCGACCGCGGCGCAGGCCCCGAACAGGATCGTCGCCAGCGAGGCCCAGCGCACCCAGAACAGGGCCTCGGGCGTGATGTAGAGATTGACGATCTGCTTCTGCTCGGCCGGGATCTGAGACCAGACGCGGAACTGCACGAAGTTGAAGTAACAGAGCAAACCCAGCCACAGCAGTGCGGACACGGCCAGGCCCCAGTTCAAGACCACACGCAGGAACTCCCGGTCCAGACCGCGCGGCGTCACGAAGCCCGCGGCGGCCAGCAGCAGGGCCGCCAGGATCAGGCCGAGGATAAGGGTGGTGCGGAAATTGGTCAGCAGTCCGGCCATGTGTCAGCCCTCCCCGGGGTGATGAGTCTTCTGCCCTACATACATCTCCCTCTCCCGCGGGGAGAGGGAAAGATGATGTCGTCAGGGCCGGCTGGCCATGCCCAGCTTGATGGGCTTGGCGTCGTCGTTCAGCTCACCGCGCTTGACGCCCCACAGCAGGATGATCGGCGCCCCGACATAGATCGAGGAATAGGTGCCGACGATGATCCCGAACATCAGGGCGATGGAGAAGCCGCGCAGGGCCTCGCCGCCGAACACGGCCAGGGCCGCCAGAACCAGCACCGCGGTCACGCCGGTGATGATGGTCCGGGTCAGGGTCTCGTTCAGCGACAGGTCGATCACGTCGCGCAGCGGCATGGTCTTGTATTTGCGCAGGTTCTCGCGAAGGCGGTCGAAGACGACGACGGTGTCGTTCATCGAATAGCCGATGACGGTCAGGATGGCCGCGACCATGTTCAGGCTGAACTCGAGGCGCAGCACGACGATCAGGCCGAAGGTCAGGATCACGTCGTGCAGCAGGCCGGCGACGGCGCCGAAGCCGAACTGCGGCTCGAACCGGAACCAGATATAGGCGAACATCAGCACGATGGCGCAGCCCAGGGCCAGCAGGCCCGAGGTGAACAGCTCGCCCGACACCTTGGAGCCGACGACGCTGACGCCCGAATAGGTCACCTGGCCGGTGGCGGCGGTGATCGCGCCTTCGACCTCGTTGACGACCGTGGTCTGGTCCTTGCCCTCAGGCACCTGGAACCGGACGATGGCGGTGGAGCCGTCGTTCACATTGGTGTCCAGACGCGCGATCCCCTGGACCCCGACGTCGCCGAGGTTCAGGCCGGCGACCGATTCACGCACCTTCTCCAGCTCGATCACCTGGCCGGCCGGCTTGGACACTTCCAGCGACGCGCCGCCCCGGAAGTCGATGCCCATGTTCAGGCCGGGCACGAAGCAGCCCACGATGGAGGCCACGCACAGCACGATCGACAGGACGGCGGCATAGCGCGCGTATTTGACGAAATGCAGATTGGTCTTCTGCGGAAGGACCTTGATCAGGGGCCACCAGGTCATCGGACAGTCTCCGCGTCGGCGATCGGCAGTTTCTTGGGCTTGGCCACCTTGAGCCAGTAGCCGAGCAGCACCTGGGCGACGAGCACCGAGGAGAAGACCGAGGTGAACACCCCGATGGTCAGGGTCCAGGCGAAGCCTCGCACCGGGCCGGCGCCGAAGATGAACATGATGGCCGCGGCCACCAGGGTCGTCAGGTTGGCGTCGATGATGGTGCCCATGGCCTTGTTGAAGCCGGCGTCCATGGAGGCGATCACCGACCGGCCCGCCCGGGCCTCGTCACGCATCCGCTCATAGATCAGCACATTGGCGTCGACGGCCACGGCGAAGGTCAGCACCAGACCCGCGATCCCGGGCAGGGTCAGCGACGCCTGGGTCAGGGACATGGCGGCGATGATCAGCAGACCGTTCAGGATCAAGCCGACCACCGACACGCCGCCGAACAGGAAGCCATAGGCGCCCAGCATGAAGACCACGATGATGATGAAGCCGATGATCGTTGAAATGCCGCCCTTCTGAACCGCGTCCGCGCCCAGTTCGGCGGTGACCGTCCGGCGTTCCTCGACCTTCAGCGGAGCCGGCAGGGCGCCGCCGTTCAGCAGGTTGACCATCTCGGACGCTTCCTGGATCGAGAACCGCCCCTGGATGATGCCCGAGCCGTTCGGGATGGTGGAGTTGATCCGCGGGGCCGAGATCACCTTGCCGTCCAGGATGATGGCGAAGCGTTTGCCGATGTTCTCGCTCGACGTCGCCGAGGCGAACCGCTGGGCGCCGACGCCGTCGAAGCGGAAGCCGATGGCGGTCTGGCCGTTCTGGTCGGTGGTCACATCGGCGTGCGTCAGTTGTTCGCCGGACACCAGCACGCGGCGCTTGATCAGCAGAGGGGTGACGCCGTCCTCGTCCATCATCAGCACGGCGTCAGGCGGCACGGCGCCGGCCAGGGCCTGCTGCACCGAATTCTCGCTGTCGACCATCTGGAAGGTCAGTTGGGCCGTCTGGCCGATGACGCGTTCCAGGGCGGCCGGGTCGCTCTCGCCCGGAGCCTGAACCACGATGCGGTTCGAGCCCTGGCGGGTGATGGAGGGTTCCTTGGTGCCCAGGCTGTCGATCCGGCGGCGAACCACCTCGATCGACTGGTCCACGGCGCTGGCGCCCATGCTGTCCATGGCCTGCTGGGTGAAGGCGAAACGCAGGCGGCCATTGCCCTCGCGGGTCACGGCGCGTTCGACCACGCCCTGCTGGTTCGCCCCGCCGACGAGGCGGCGCAACGCCTGATAGGCGGTCTCGGTCTGGCCTGGATCGGCCAGGGTGATGACCACCCCGCCCTCTTCACGCTGGGTGGCGTTCACATTGACGCCGGCGTCGCGCATGGTGACGCGAACGTCTTCAGCCAGGTTGTCGACCCGCTTGGCGCGCATCGCCGGCACATCGACTTCCAGCAGCAGGTACGAACCGCCCTGCAGGTCGAGACCCAGGTTCAGCGCGTTCTTCGGGACAAAGCCCGGCAGCTTGGCGCGCTGCTCGGGGCTCAGGACGTTCGGGAACGCCAGCAAAAGCCCGAACACGAGCGACAATGCGAGAAGAACGATCTTCCAGCGCGAAAGCTGAATCATGGGAATCGACTATCCGTTTCGGCGACGCGAGGCGATCAGCCCTTGGAGATGGCTTTGGTGTCGTTCGCCGCGATGGCGGTGCGGTTGCGCACTTCGGCGATCATGCCCTTCACGACGCGGATGTTGACGCTCGGCGCGATCTCGACGTTGACCTCGGCGTCTTCGACGCGGGTCACCTTGCCGATCACGCCCGACGACAGGACGACGGTGTCGCCGCGCTTCACGGCGGCGATCAGGGCGGCGTGTTCCTTGGCCTTCTTCTGCTGCGGACGGATCAGCAGGAAGTAGAACATCACGAAGATCGCGACGAACGGCAGGAAGGTCACGACCTGGGCCATGATACCGCCGGCTTCACCAGTAGGCATGTTTCGTATTCCCCGACACGGGCTGGCCTCGGTCGGGCGCCCTTTGAAAATGAGGCGCGGAACCTAGGGCCGACGCCCAGACATTGCAACGCGACGTTTCGGCCAAAGCCTCACGCCTGCGTCAGCGCGGCAACACCGTGAGCGGATCGATGGCCACCGGCTCGTCGCCCTGCATGTGCCGGGTCTCGAAATGCATCGACGGACGGCCGTCGCCGGCGGTCAGGCCGACCGTGCCGATCTGCTGCCCCGCGCGCACGTCGGCGCCGTCCTCGACCGTCGCCGAACCCAGGTGGCCATAGACGGTGCGCCAGCCGTCGCGGTGGACGATCAGGACCGTCAGCCCCTGCCCTGCCAGGGCGTCGCCGACATAGGCCACCCGTCCCGAGGCCGAGGCCACGACGGGCGCGCCGGCCGAGGCGCCGATGTTCACGCCGTTGTTGCGCTCGCCCATGCCCACGGGGCCGAAACGCCGCACGATATCCCCACGCACCGGCCACTGAAGACCGATGCTCCCCGCGACCGGGGCCGAGGGAGTCGTGGTCTGGGCGGGGGGACGGATCGGACCTGTCGCGGGCGCAACCGGCGCCGGGATGACCGGCGACCGCGCGGGCGGCAGGGCGGCGTTGCCGGCCGGTGGGGTCGGCGGCGGCGGCACGGCGCCGGAATGCGGCACGGTCACCCCCACCGGCGCCGGGCCGGTGGCGTAGGGATCGCGGCCAGTGTCGACGGCGTTCTCCGGCAGGACAATGTTCTGGCCGCTGGTGATCGAGCCTCGCGGCCCAAGGCCGTTCAGGTCGATCAGGGTCTGGACCGGGGTCTGGAACCGCCGGCCGACGCCGGAAATCGTGTCGCCCGGCTGGATCACATAGGCCGCCGCCCCCGCAACGGCAGGCGCGCGGGGCGTTCCGGGCGGGTTGTAGCTGGGCGGGCTGTAGGCGGGCTCGGGTTGGCTGGACGAGGGATAGTTGGGGCTGGATGTCGCCGGCCGTCCGCTGATGGCCGGGCCGCCGTTCAGCGAACTGGTCGTCGCCGCGGGCGGCAGGCCGCCGCCGTCGATGCTCTCGATCGGCGCCCGCGCGGGCGGCGGCGCCTCATTGGTCACGACCGCGCCCGGGTAGGGCTGGCCCGGCTGGCCCGGATAGACCGGTGCGTTCGGGTAGGGATTGGGGCTCGCCGGGACATTGGCCACGGCGTGCGGCGTGTCGGCGCGGGTCGAATAGCGGGGCTCGGTCGGATAGCTCGCACACGCGGCCACGCTCAAGGCCGCGCCCGCGACGATCAGACCCTTGGCCCAGCCGCTCATTCCGCTCATCGCGCTCTCCTGAAAATCTCGCCTGAAATCAGGGTTCGAATCCCGATCCAGATGTGCCCCGCCGTTCACCATAAGCCAAGCCGCCAAACCCGGCGAAAGTGGGGAGCGAAGGTTAATGGCGCACAGGATTGAAGACGACGTCCACGGTGACCCGCCGGTTCAACGGCTCCGCAACCTCATCGGCTGACGGACGAACCAGCTGGGTTTCGCCATATCCCTCAACTCGCAAGTCATCCCAAATCATGCCCTGGCGGACGAGGGCTCGGGCTACAGCCTGCGCCCTGAGTTCGCTAAGCGCCAGATTGTCTTCAGGCGTCCCGATCGTATCGGTATGGCCCCGCACAAAAATCCGACAGGCGCCGGGAGCGCATCCGAACGTCCCGAGTCTCAGTCGATACTCGCCCTCCCGCGTGACTTCGGATTGACCGGGCTCAAAGGAGATCCATGGCCGATAAGGTTCGGTGATCGTAACGCGGGGCGGCGTTGGCGGCGGTGCGCCGGGGACATATGGCGCTGTGGGGGCGAAGGGCTCCGGTGGGGGGCGATAGTCGATGTCGACGGTGACCCTGCGGTTCAATGGTTCGTCGGCGGCTCCGGGACGATAGCGTGCCTGCCGGGTATCGCCTCTTGTCTGGATGGAGATGATCCACGGCGAGACCCCGAGGCGCATCAGCTCCAGCATCATCTCGCGAGCGCGCCAGAGGTCCAACTGCTCGTCGGCGTAGGTTGCCGCTTCCAGCCCGTCCTCATGCGCCGTGATCACGATCCGCGACGGCGCTTGAGCCGCGTAGGCCGCCACCTCGCGCGCGACACGATAGCCTGTGGCGGAGAGGTGCGTTTCCCCGCTGGCGAAATAGTCGACGTATTCGTGCGCTGTCGTCGGAAAGGCCGCCAGCAGGGCGATCACGGCGGCGGCGATGCTCAGCGTGCGCTTTCCCATGACGCAACTATCCGACGAACCGCCCTCCCCGTCACCCCTCCTTGGCCGTCCCCTCGACGAGCGGCACGAACCGCACCTCGCGCAGGCTTTCGCGGTGGAAGCTGCCGTCGGGCTGGCCGGTGTAGCGGTGCAGCATCTGGACCGAGGTCTTGCCCACAGGCGCCACCAGAATCCCGCCCGGCTTCAGCTGCTTGAGCAGTTCGGTCGGCTCCGTCGGCGAGGCGGCCGTGACCATGATCCGGTCGAACGGGGCCTGCGTCGCCCACCCCAGTCCGCCGTCAGAGTGCTGGGTGATGACGTTGTCGATCTCGAGCTGGCGCAGCTTGGCCTCGGCCTCGAGCAGCAGGCTGCGGTAGCGTTCGACGGTATAGACATACCGCGCCAGCCGGCTCAGCACCGCGCACTGGTAGCCGCTGCCGGTGCCGATCTCCAGCACCCGGTGGCGGGGCTGAACATCCAGCGCCTGGGTCATCAGGCCGACGATATAGGGCTGGGAGATCGTCTGGGCGCAGTCGATCGGCAGCGCCTGGTCCTCCCAGGCCTGATCGAGGAATTTCTCGTGCACGAAGACGGCGCGGTCGATGGATTCCATCGCCCCCAGCACACGCGCGTCCGTTACCCCCTGTTGACGCAGGCTCAGGATCAGTCGGCCGGCGCGGTCGTCCTTCAGGTTCATTCGGCGGCCAGCACCTTCGGCGGAACCCCGCCCAGCACGCCCTTCAGGTCGTTGACGCTGGCCTTGTGGGTCAGGTCGATGTGCAGCGGCGTGACCGAGATCTTCCCGTCGTCCATGGCCCGCAGGTCGGTGCCCGGCGCGTGATCCTGTTTCGCGCCCCGGAAGCTCATCCAGTAGTAGTCGCGGCCGCGCAGATCGGTTCTCTTGACCGGATGCATCTCGCCGATCTGGCGAAAGCCCTGGACGGTGACCTCGACCTCGGTCACCTGCTCCGGCGGACGCGCCGGGAAGTTCAGGTTCATCACCACGCCGGGCCGCCACTCCTGCGCCAGTAGGGTCGAGATGATCGCCGGGGCGAAGGCCTCGCAGGTCTCCCAGTGGGCCGTCACCTCATCATGGAACCGGTCCAGCGACTGGGACAGGGCGATGGAGCGCACGCCGTAGGCCATGCCCTGAAGCGCCCCCGCCACGGTGCCGGAGTAGGAGCAGTCCTCGCCGACATTGTGCCCCCGGTTGACGCCGGACAGCACCAGGTCGGGCTTTTCGTCCATCAGGTCGAAGGCCAGGACGACGCAGTCGGTCGGGGTGCCCGTCACCGAGAACCGCTTGTCGCCCAGACGGTTGACGCGCAGGGGCTCGGTCAGGGTGATGCCCCGCCCCTTGCCCGACTGCTCCGTCGCGGGCGCCACGATCCAGACGTCGTCGGTGAACGTCCGCGCGATCCGCTCCAGAGCCGCCAGCCCTTCGGCTTCGATCCCGTCGTCGTTGGTCAGCAGTATCCTCATCCGCCGCGCAGCACCCGGACGCTGTCGGCCGCGATGACATAGTCGCCGCGGCATTCATTGGTGATGCGCGATCCCTCGTAACCCAGCGAGGTCGGGGAATCGCGGTCGGCCCAGGCCACGGCCTTGCCGGTGAAGGTGACCTTCTGGCCCGAGATGTCGGCCGACGACCGTTGCAGGTCGCGCGGCAGGGCGCCCGAGACGCAGGGGCGCGAGAACGGCAAGGCCAGCGAGCGCTGCTCGGAGTAGAGTTCGAACTCCCCGCCCGTCACCTTGACCCAGCCGGTGAAGCTGGTCGCGGTCGGGTCGATTGCGTTCGAGGACTGGGCGGTGGCGGCCCCGGCGAAAACAGAGGCGGCGATCAGGGCGGCGGTGATGGCGATGCGGCTCATGGCTTACACTCCAACATGGGTCAGGCCCCCCATATAGGGCTGCAGGGCGGCCGGGACAGCGATGCGGCCGTCCTCGTCCTGATAGTTCTCCATGATGGCGACAAGAGTGCGACCGACGGCCAGACCCGAGCCGTTCAGCGTATGGACGAACTCGGTCTTCTTCTCGCCCGCGCGCTTAAACCGGGCGTCCATGCGCCGCGCCTGGAAGTCCCCGCAGTTGGAGCAGGAGCTGATCTCGCGATAGGTGTCCTGCGACGGCAGCCAGACCTCGAGGTCATAGGTCTTGCGGGCCGTGAAGCCCATGTCGCCCTTGCACAGCAAGACCTTGCGATAGGGTAGCTCCAGCTTCTGCAGCACCGCCTCGGCGCAGCCGGTCATCCGCTCGTGCTCGGCGTCCGAGTCCTCCGGCCGGCTGATGGAGACCATCTCGACCTTGGTGAACTGGTGCTGGCGGATCAGGCCGCGCGTATCGCGCCCCGCCGACCCCGCCTCGGCCCGGAAACAGGGCGTCAGCGCCGTCAGACGCATAGGCGTGGCGATTTCCGCCTCGTCGAGGATCTGCTCGCGCACGAGATTGGTCAGGGAGACTTCGGCGGTGGGGATGAGGTAGCGATCCGAGAGCCCTTCATCCTTGATCTTCGTCCCGTCCGGCATGACCCACTCAAGGTCCGTGCCCGGAATCTTGAACAAATCTTCTTCAAACTTGGGAAGCTGGCCGGTGCCAAACATGGCTCCACGCCGAACCATAAAAGGCGGGTTCACTTCCAGATAGCCGTGCTGGTCCGTCTGCATATCCAGCATGAACTGGCCGACGGCGCGTTCCAGCCGGGCCAGCTGCCCCTTGAGCACGGCGAAGCGCGCGCCCGACATGCGGGCGGCGGCCTCGAAGTCCAGCAGGCCGAGAGCTTCGCCGAGGTCGGCGTGGTCCTTCTTCGGCCCGTTGCGGCGCGGCTCGCCCCACTTCGAGACCTCGACGTTGTCGGCCTCATCCTCGCCGTCGGGCACGCCGTCGGCGGCCAGGTTCTGCTCGCGGGCCAGGATGTCACGCAGCTTTGCGCCCACGTCCTTCTCGGTCTGTTCGAAGCCGGCGATGTCGGCCTTCAGGGTCTCGACCTCGGCCTTCAGCCGGTCGACCTCGGCCATGTCCTTGCGGCCCATGGCGGCGCCGATCAGCTTCGAAGCCGCATTGCGCTTGGCCAGCGCCTCCTGCCCGGCCGTCTGGGCGGCGCGCAGCTCGACGTCCAGCTTCAGGATCTCGGCGACGATCTCCGCGGCATTGTCCACGCCGCGCGACGACCAGCCGGCCACATAGGCGTCCGGATTGTCGCGAAGGGCTCGGATATCATGCATGGCGGCGTCGTTTCAGCTTCGGCGTTTCAGAAGGCGTACGCCTTACCGCCCCCGACGGAGTCGGGCAAACAGGATCGATCCTCCCCGTTCGATCCTCCCCGTTCGCCTCTTGGCGAATGGGGAGGGGGACCGCGAGGCGGTGGAGGGGCCAAGCGCACCCGGCGCCCCGTCGCCACAATCCTTGATTGCATTCGTGAACAGCTTTAGGCTGCAACAATGCCGCCCGAACCGATCACCTACCGGCGAGCTGCCTTCATGCGTCGGCATCTGACGCAGCCCGAGGCGCGCCTTTGGGCTGCTCTCAAGGGCCAGAAGGTTCAGGGCCTCAAGTTCCGACGCCAGCATCCCGTCGGCCGGTACATCCTCGACTTCTACTGCGCCTCCGCGAAGCTGGGCATCGAAATCGACGGTGCCGTCCACGACGATCCGGACCAGATGGCGCACGACCAACGCAGGACGGCTTGGTTGGCCGAGCAGGGCATTCGACTGATCCGCTTTCCGGCGGCATCGGTGCGGAACAATCTGGATGGGGTGGTCGCCGGGATATTGGCGGAAGTGGGCGGGCGCTGATCCAAGAGCCTCATGCGCTCAGCCCCTCCACCGCTTCGCGGTCCCCCTCCCCGCTGCGCGGGGAGGATCGCACGCAACCGGCCTCTTCTCGCAACGTTAACCGCATCCCTTCATGCTGAAGGTCTAGCGTCGCGTCCGCCTCAACACATATCGGTCCCATGGCCCCTCGTCGTCAGACCCCGCGCAATGACACGCTCGAAGCCGCCCTGGCGCGGGTCTTCGACGACCGCAACACCAAGGCCAGCTGGTTCGCCCTGACCGGGGGCGAGCCCCTGTTCACGGCCGGCGAAGAGGCCGACAGCCTGTATCTGCTGCGCTCGGGCCGGCTCGGCGTCTTCCGCCGCGAGGAAGGCCAGCCGCCCTATTTCGTCGGTGTCGTCCGCCCGGGCGAGCCTGTCGGTGAAATGGCCCTGATCGCCGGAACCACCCATACCGCCGACGTGGTGGCGCTTCGCGATTCCGAGATCCTGGCCCTGCCGCGCGAGGCCTTCTTCGAGGCCGTGAAGACCCAGCCCGATGTCATGATCGAGCTGTCACGGCTGATGCTGCACCGGGCCCGTGAGCGCACGACCGGGGCGACGGAGCCCAGCGTCTTCGGCTTCATCTCCGCCCGCCCCCGCCCGATCCGCGCCTTCGTCGAACGCATCGCCGCCGCCATCGAGGCGCAAGGCCTGACCTGCCAGGTCATCGACCATTCGGCCCTGTCCTCCGCCTCGGAATGGTTCTCGCGCGTCGAGGACAGCCATGACTACGTCCTCTATGTCGCCGAACAGGACGAGCCCAACTGGGCCTCGCTCTGCGCCCGTCAGGTCGACCGGCTGTTCGTCGTCGGCAACGCCCTGACCGCCCCGCCGCGCGCCCTGCCCTGGCGCGGGGACGGCGATCTTGCCAATGGAGGGGGCGGCGGACACCAGTTCACCGACCTGATCCTGCTGCGCGATCCGCGTATGCCGAGTCCGGCCAACACCGCCGTCTGGCTCGATGCGCTCGAGCCCGGCCGCTGGTTCCACGCCACCGAGGGCGACGCCGCCGACGCCGAACGCATGGCCCGTGTCGTGACCGGGACCTCCGTGGGCCTCGTCCTGTCGGGCGGCGGCGCGCGCGCCTATGCCCATATCGGCGTGGTCCGGGCCCTGCATGAGGCCGGCGTCACCCTCGACTTCCTCGGCGGCTCCTCCATGGGGGCCGTGGTCGCGGCCGGACCGGCGCTCGGATGGAGCGACGACGAGCTGGACGCCCGCATCCGCAAGGCCTTCGTCAAGTCGGACCCCCTGTCCGACCTCGCCCTGCCCATCGTCGCCATGACCCGGGCGCGCAAGGTCGCGGGCCTGCTGCAGGACGCCTATGGCGAGATCGACATCGCCGACATGCCCCTGCCCTTCTTCGCGGTCTCGTCCAATCTGACGACCGGCCGGATCGAGGTGCACCGTCGCGGCCTGCTGCGCCGGGCCATGCGCGCCTCCATCGCCATTCCGGGCGTCATGCCGCCCGTGGTCATCAACGGCCAGGTCCTGGTCGACGGCGCCGTGATCAAGAATTTCCCCACCGACGTCATGCGTCAACTGAACGCCGGCCCCATCGTCGGCTCGGACATGTCCCAGACGCGCGGCGTCGATCCTTCGGGGCTCGAGAACCCGCCGTCCTGGTGGAAATGGATTCTGTCCGGCGCATGGAAGTCAGGCCCACCGATCGTCTCGATCCTGATGCGCTCGGCGACCATCACCACCGACGCCGAGCTGGAGCGGTCGCGTGAGGATACCGACCTGCTGATCCTGCCGCGCCCGACCGGGGCCGATATTCGCGACTGGAAGATCTACGACCCTGTGGTCGCCTCGGGCCATGCGGCGGCGGCGGCGGCCCTGGCGACGCTGGACGGGCCGGTTCCGACCCTGCGCAAGCGCCGCGCGGCCGCCCTGGCCGGAGACGAGGCCGCGCCCGAGCCCGAAGCCGCGCCGGCGCCTGCGCCGTCCCCCGCCCGCTTCCTGGGCGGCAGGCGCGCCAAACCGGCCAAGGTCTAGGACCCGGCCGGACAGGCCCTCGCAGAGGGTTCGTCACTCAACGATGTCGGGGATTTCGCGGCGCGTCCATCGGGACGCTGGAGCGATGGTACCACCTCTCAGGCTTGAACTGAGGACCTCCGGTTCCACAAACCGGCGCTCTAACCAACTGAGCTAAGGTGGCGCATCGAAGCGGCGAACCGCGCGAGGGGCGTTCTCTAGCGGCGGTCCGCGCGCCGATCAAGCGCCCAATGCGTCGATCCACACCAACCGCGCAAAGAAAAACGCCCCGGAGTTTCCTCCGGGGCGTCTGACCTGGGTTTCGTCTCGCCTTAGTCGGGCAGGCGGAACGAGGTGGCGAACCGCACCTTGCCGCCGGTGGCGACCCCGTCGACCGAGCGGGGCGACAGGCGGGCGCGGCGAGCCGCGGAGAGAGCCGCAGCGCCGAAGCCGGCGCCCGCAGGCGTTTCCGAGGTGACCGTGCAGGCGCTGACCGAACCGTTAGCGTTCACGGTGCACTCCAGCTCGACCCGGCCGCTCTCGATACCGCGCGACAGGGCGCGTTCCGGGAACTCGGGGCGCGGTTGCGCCGCCCAGCTCGGGTTCGAGATCACCGGAGGCCGGGCCGGGGCCGGCGGAGCCGGGGGCGGAGGCGGTCCGGGGACGATAACCGGAGGACCCGAATACTCGACGCGGTCTTCCTTCTTCGTCGGCTCGATCGGCAGGGTGATCGGCGGCGGCGGCGCGTTGGGCACCACGACCGGCGGGCGGACCTGCAGCTTCGGCGGCGGCGGGGTGTCCGGCGGAGGCGGAGGCGGAGGCGGCGGCGGCGGAGGCGGCGGCGGAATCAGATCCACCTTCACTGCGTCGTCGTTATATTCGATCACCTTGTTCTCGAACTTGGTCCGCTGAACCCAGAGGATCAGGGCCACGAAGAGAAGGCAGACCACGATCAGCGCGATCAGCCAGACGACCGGATTGGCCTTCTTGCGGGGCGCGTCGTAGCGACTGCGATGATACTCAACGGGTGTATCTGTCATGTGATGTCCCGTCCTACTCAGCTTTGTCTTCGCCGACGAGCGCGACGCTGTAGAAGCCCGCGTCCTGGAGCGAGTTCATGGCGTGCATGAAATCGCCGTAGCGGGTCTGCTGGTCGGCCCGGATGAAGATCCGTTCCTTGGTGGGATCCCGACGGCCGATCTGGCTGTTCAGGTCCGCACCCAGAGTGTCAAAGCTCGACTCGCCGTCGCCGATGTAGACCCGGCCGTCGATGGTGATCGAGATGAACACCGGCTTGGGCGGATTTTCACCAGGCGGCACTTGGGAAAGCGGAAGTTTCACCTCCACCGACACGGTGGCGACCGAAGACGCCACCATGAAGATGATCAGCAGGACGAGCATGATATCAACGAAAGGCGTAACGTTGATGTCTGCGTTCTGCTCGACGTGATACTTACCGCCGCCCGGTCCTCCGAGTTTGGCGGCCATCCGTCTTACGCTCCCTTGTCGAGCTGACGCGAGACGGCGTTCAGCAGTTCAGCGGCGAAGCCGTCCGAACGGGTGCCGTAGGCCGAGATGCGGGTGTTGAAGTAGTTGTACATGACGACGGCCGGGATAGCGGCGAAGAGGCCGATACCGGTGGCGAGCAGGGCTTCAGCGATACCCGGAGCAACCGAGGCCAGGTTGGTGGTGTTCGACTGAACGATACCGATGAAG
The DNA here is from genome assembly GCF_017487405.1 of Brevundimonas goettingensis. NCBI lineage: Bacteria > Pseudomonadati > Pseudomonadota > Alphaproteobacteria > Caulobacterales > Caulobacteraceae > Brevundimonas > Brevundimonas goettingensis. The sequence goes on from NZ_CP062222.1 coordinate 2,165,446, forward strand.
GAGTTCATGATGCCGTAAACGGTGCCGAACAGACCGACGAACGGGCCGATGGAGCCGGTCGAGGCGAGGAACTGCTGACCACCCGAGAGACGCGAGGCCAGACCGGCTTGCACGGCCGAGACGGCGTGTTGGGCGCGGGCCAGAGCCGAGTCACGGTGATCGCCGGTGACCGAGAGGCCAGCTTGACGCGACAGCTGGATTTCTTCGGTGGCGGCGGCGGCCATGTCCGCCAGCGGGTTGCCTTCGTAGGCCTCGTCCGTCGCGACCTTATGCATGTCGGCGATGGTGCGGGCGCCGCGGAACTCTTCCAGGAAGCGGTCCGTCTTGCGGTTCAGGCTGCCGAACTCGATCAGCTTGATGATCAGCAGGGTCCAGGAGAAGACCGACGCCAGCAGCAGGCCGATCATGACGACCTTAACGACCGGGGTCGCTTCCATGAACATGGAGATCGGGGTGATGTTGCCGTGCGAGGACGAGGCCTCTTCGGCGGCGGGTTCAGCGGCCGGAGCCGGAGCCGGGGCGGCGGCGGGAGCCGCGGCGGCCGGAGCAGCAGCGGCAGGGGCCGCGGTGTCCTGCGCCAGAACCGGCGAGCTCGCCATAAGGACGGCAGCGCCGGCCATGGCGAGGAGGATGTTGGTTTTCTTCAGCATGTGTCGCCAGTTCCTGCTTTTCGGTCTGAGCTCTTGGACCCTGGAGCCAGCCGCGTGATGCGACCGCCCCTCCACAAATTCGGTTATGTTCCGCCGCAAGGCCGGAATGGCCGACGGCGGAACGCCTTCTATCGCACCTGGTTGCCCCTAGGGGAACCTTCACGTGACGAATGACCGTCGGACGCATGTCCTCGGGACGCTCGTTCGCTAACGCTTAAGAAAGGCGTCAAGCGTCTTTGGCGAACCGTTATCAGAGCGTCAAGGGCGCATTGGCGCTTTTCGCTCGTGAAGCGAACGCGACGTGCAAAACCCATATGCAGTGGGCGAAAGAGACATTTTGATGATGCCCGCAAGGCATCGTCCCATGCGCCCCGAACATGCCTCACGGCGATATTCGAATCCCGACAGAAACCGGTGGCAGCGGGCCGAGAGGTTAACAACCGGAGGGAAGCCGAGGGAGTGATGGTGCCTGGGGGCGGATTCGAACCACCGACACGCGGATTTTCAATCCGCTGCTCTACCAACTGAGCTACCCAGGCGAACGCTTCCCGTTCGGGAGCGGGGTCTATAAGCGAGCCGATCCGGGGTGTCCAGCACTCCGCGAAAGAAGTTTTCAGTCTTCGTCGAAAGGCCGCCGTAGCGGGCTTCTGACGCCCTCAGCCGGGCCGCCCTCGTCGTCCGTCGGCTCGTCGTCGCGCACCGGAATCGCATAGCCGCCCGTGAACCAGCGGCCGAGATCCACGTCGGCGCAGCGGCGCGAGCAGAAGGGTTTGTACTTCCCTTCCGGCGGGTGGCGTTGGCAGATCGGACAGGTCGCCATGGGGCTCAGCCCTCCTCGATCGTACAGCGGCCCGCAGGGACCGCGGGGTCCGGCCTCAGATGGGCGCGCGGACCCAGTTTTTCCACCAGAGGGGCCGCGAATTCAGCCTCTTGCGGCGCGCAGCGGGCGAACAGCCGGGGCGCGCGGGTGTCGGTCAGCAGGGCGTGGCGCAGCTTGCGCGCGACCGCAATCCCCCGGGTTCGTGGCGTCGGCCGCCCCTCCCCAGCGTTGAGCACCTCGTCCAGCGGCGTCGACCGCCACGGCAGGGACAGCATCAGCACGCCGAATCTGTTCAGCGGCCCGAATACGATTTCGGGATCGTCGCCGAACGCAGCCCGCGCCGCCTTGATCAGGGGCTCGGCCTCCTGACCCGCCCCGACCAGATCCACGGCCACCAGACCTCCCCAGCGGTTCAACCGGATCAGCCGCGCCGCCTCGGCGAGTCCCAGAAGATTCGCTGCCTTTGCCCCGCCCGACTTGCCGCCCGCGCCTCTTCCGACGTGGTCGATATCGACCGCGACCAAGGCCCGGGTGCGCTGGATCGCCAGATCGAGGCCTGCCCCCGTCAGGACGACCCGACGCCCCAGAGCCTCCTCTTCCGCCTCCCAAACGGCCTCGATGGCCACCGCGCCGGTCTGAACCTCCACGCGCGGGGCGAGCGCGGCCAAGGCCTCCGCCACCGTGAGTCCGGCCTTCAGCAGCCTGGGTTCGCCCTCGGCCGCGCCAATCCGTCGCAGGGTCGCCGCCTTGGCCTCGCGCGGTTCGGCGGAGACCTGGACCTCGATCTTCTGGCCCTGTTTCAGATCGTGGGTTCTGGCGAGCGGCAGGAAGCCTCGCTGCCCTGCTCCCAGATCGACAAACGCCCCTCTCAGCCCGGCGTCGATCTCCGCCACCCGGCCAACCGACCGGGCGCCGAGCCTCAGCGCCGCCGGGTCGCCGTCGCGTTCGATGAGGATGTGGGTGTAGCGGCCGTTGCGGGCGATCAGGCCGCGCGTCTCGCCGGGCGTCTGGTCGAGGAAGACCTCGATCTCCCCGCTCATCGGCCTATTTCCGCCAGCCGGCGCCGGCCAGCAGATTGACCGTCTCGAACAGCGGCAGGCCCATGACCGCCGGATAGCTGCCGACGATACGGGTGACGAAGGCCCCGGCGGGACCCTGGATGCCATATCCGCCCGCCTTGCCGCGCCAGTCGCCGCCGGCGACATAGTCGGCGATCTCGCCCGGGGACAGGACCTTGAAGCTGACGCGGGTGTCGACCACCCGGGTGCGGACCTTGCCCTCGTGGGCCACGGCGACGCCGGTGAAGACGCGGTGATTTCGACCGGACAGCAGGGTCAGGAAGCGGGTGACCTCGGCCTCGTCGGCGGCCTTTTCCAGCAGCCGGCGTCCGACGGCGACCACGGTGTCGGCGGCCAGGACCACCGCCGCGGGCGACCGGGCCGCCACGACCTCGGCCTTGGACCGGGCCAGACGCACCGCCAGCCGCGACGGGGTCTCGTCGCGCTGCGGCGTCTCGTCGATGTCGGCGGGATCGATGCGATCGGGCTTGATCCCGATCAGCGCCAGCAATTCGATGCGGCGCGGGCTGGCCGAAGCCAGCACCAGTTCAGGCCGGGTGCTCACCCAGCCTTACTTGAAGCGGTAGGTGATGCGGCCCTTGGTCAGGTCGTAGGGCGTCATTTCGACCAGGACCTTGTCGCCGGCCAGGACGCGGATGCGGTTCTTGCGCATCTTGCCGGCTGTATGGGCGATGATCTCGTGGTTGTTGTCCTCGAGCAGAACCCGGAACGTGGCGTTCGGCAGCAGTTCGCTGACGACGCCGGGAAACTCGAGCAGTTCTTCCTTAGCCATGCGGCCTCTCACGCCCGGTGAATACGAATCAAGGCTCGCGCCGGGCGGAGCGCGAGCCGTAAGAAGTGGGGGCTAATGCACCAGATAAGGCCGGAAGTCGAGGCTGGCGAGTGAGGAGTGCTGGTGAGCGAGAGGTGAGCGGCAGGAAACGCGCGGAAGCATCGGCTCACCGCTTCGCTCACGAGCACTCCTCACTCGATCACCCTCGCCGATACAGCGCGCAGACCAGCGTAAACAGGCGGCGCGCCGTCTCGTGATCGATGGCGACCTTGCCCTTCAGCCGCTCCTCCAGCGCATCGGCGCCTTCGTTGTGCAGACCGCGCCGGCCCATATCGACGGCCTCGATCTGGCTCGGCGACGAGCCGCGCAGGGCTTCGTAGTAGCTGTCGCAGATCAGAAGATAGTCTTTGAGCACGCTCTTCATCGGCGTCAACGACAGGGCGTAGGTGCGGGCGTACTCCTCGTGCGCCCCCTCCCCCGCGATGTCGAACACCAGCCTGTTGTCCTGCAGCGAAAGCTTGAGCTTGTACGGGCCGCCGGGCGCGCCCTCGGGCTCGAAGCTGTTCTTCTCGATCAGGTCGAAGATGGCGACGCGGCGCTCGTGCTCGATCTCGGCGGTGGCGGGCGGAAGCGTGGCCATGTCCAGATCGACGGCCGAAAGCCTGTGGTCGCTCATGCAGGGGTCTCCGACGGCGTCGTCTCTTCGGCGGTCGCTTCCAGATGGGTGGGGGCCACCCGAGCCTCCCAGCGGTCGGACAGGTCGGCGACCACGGCGTCCAGGCACTCGACCTCGACCCTCAGGTCGCCGCCGCCTGCGAACATCAGCGTCACCTTGCCGCCCGGCGCCTCGACCTCCTCGAAGTCGATGGCCAGTAGCTCCAGCGGCGTATCGGGCAGACGCGGCAGGCCCCGGCTCTTGACCGCCATGACGTCGCCGAACTGCATCGCGGCCCGCACCCGGGTGCCGCCGCATTCCCAGCAGAAGCGGCTGAACTCGACCGTCAGCCGGCGCGCGGCCCGTTCCCAGACGATATCGGCGGGCCGCAGGATGGCGTCCTGAAGCGCCGCGGAGATGATGGCCAGGTCCTCGGCGTCCTCGGCGAGGAGCCGCAGCGGCTCATTGGCGCCCGAGCGGACGCTCTCGACCTGTTCGGCGACCTCGGCGGCCGTCGGGGCCGCCTGCATCATGTCCGCGTCAGTGCTCATCCGCCGGTCCTTCCACGGGCGGGCCGTGGATCCGGCGGATCTCGGCCCCGCAGGCCCCCAGCTTCTCCTCGAGACGCTCGAACCCGCGATCCAGATGATAGACGCGTCCGATGGTGGTTTCACCCTCGGCGGCCAGGCCGGCGATCACCAGGCTGACCGAGGCCCTGAGGTCGGTCGCCATGACCGGGGCCCCGCGCAGCCATTCCACGCCCGTGACCTTGGCCTCGCCGGCGTGGACCGAGATGTCGGCGCCCAGCCGCGCCAGCTCGGGCGCGTGCATGAAGCGGTTCTCGAAGATGTTCTCGTGGATGGTCGACACCCCGTCGGCCGTGGTCATCAGGGCCATGAACTGGGCCTGCAGATCGGTGGCGAAGCCCGGATAGACCTCGGTGGCCACATCGACGGCCTTCAGCCGCCGGGCGCGGTCGCGCTTGATGATGACGCCGTCCTCGGTCGGGGTGACCTCGACGCCCGCCTCGACCATCTTGACCGTCAGGGCGTCGATCAGCTCGGGCCGCGCCTTCGTCAGACGCACCTCGCCCCCCGCCATCGCCGCTGCGCAGGCATAGGAGCCCATCTCGATCCGGTCCGGGATCACCGCCCAGTCCGTCCCCGTCAGCGAGGTCACGCCGGTAATGGTCAGGGTGTCGGTGTCGACGCCCTCGATCTTCGCGCCCATCGAGATCAGGCAACGCACCAGGTCGCCGATCTCCGGCTCGCGGGCGGCGCGACGCAGCACGGTCGTGCCTTGCGCCAGAACGGCGGCCATAAGGGTGTGTTCGGTCGCGCCGACGGACACGAACGGAAATTCGATCTCGGCGCCCTTCAGCCCCTTGGGAGCCGTGGCCGAGACATAGCCTTCTTCCAGCTCGATCGCCGCGCCCAGCTTGGACAGGGCGTCGATATGCAGGTCGACCGGCCGCGCCCCGATGGTGCAGCCGCCCGGCAGGGAGACCTTGGCGTGTCCGGTGCGCGCCAGCAGCGGCCCCAGCACGTTGAACGAGGCCCGCATCTGGCGAACCAGATCATAGGGAGCGAAGGTCGAGGTCAGTTCCCGGGCGTCGAACAGGGTCTGCTGGCCGTCGGGGCCGTCGCTCTCGGTCACCGTCATGCCGAACTGGCGCAGCAGCTGGCCGAGGAATTTCGTGTCCGCCAGACGCGGCATATTGGTCAGCCGAACCGGCTCGGCCGTCAGGATCGAGGCCGCCATCAGCTTGATGGCCGAGTTCTTGGCGCCGCTGACCGGGATTTCCCCGTAAAGCTGGGCGCCGCCGTTTACCGCGATACTGTCCATGTCGATCCTGGCCGCCACTCCGCGACGTGCGGTCCGGCGAGCCGGCTATCTAGCGCGCCCCGCCCGTCCTGCGAAAGGCCCGCTCAAACGTCCGGCGATGACTTTCCGTTGCCTGAGCTGTCAGCGGCCCATTTCAGTGGTTTTGGCCGCCGGGCTTCGGCGCTGCGGGATGGGCGATCTTGCGGCGGCGCAGATTGTCACGCAGCGCCTTGGCCAGCCGCGCCGCCTTGGCGGTCTGTTCCGGCGAACGCTGTTGGACGGCGTCTTTCGGGGCGGGCGTTTCGCCCGGCGTCTTCGGCGTTTCGGTCATCCGATATCAAGGCTCGAAAATCTTTCCTCGCACAAGCGCACTTTTCAGTTTGCCCACCGCGAGTCTGTTGGCTATACGGCCGCTTCCTCAGAACGGGCCGCCGTAGCTCAGTGGTAGAGCGCATCCTTGGTAAGGCTGAGGTCGTGGGTTCGATTCCCCCCGGCGGCACCATCTGAGAAGAAAGGCCCGATCCTCACGGATCGGGCCTTTTTCATTATCCAGCCTGAAGAATCGCCCTGCCCGTCCCCGGGCTGCGGGCGACCGTCTTCAGGGATAGCCGGGATAGTCGGGGGTTCGCGTCGTCGAATCGCTGGTGAAGCCCAGGCTGAAGCTCTGGCTGTTGCCCGACAGCGGACGACCATAGCCATAGGCTCCATACCGGCCATAGCCCGGATAGAAGCCGGGATAGCCATAGCCGTACATGCCGTAGCCGTTCTTGGTCTGGCGATATTCCAGATCGACGCGGCCCGTCTCGCCGAAGGGAATCGAGACGGCGGCCGAATATTCCGAATAGTCGCCGGTGCCGATGGCGGCAGAGACCTGGCCGTGCATCTTGCGGTCGTCGACGGGGGCCCAAGGGTCCGTTGTGTCGGAGAAGGGCTTCGCGGCCTCGGCGCGCTGGCCGATCCAGCGGTCGATCTGTTCGGCGGTGCTCAGGCCGTGGGGCGTGATCGTCTGGGTCGACGCCGCCGGAACCTCGGCCGCGACAGGCGCGGAGGCATCGGTCACCACCGACTGATGGCCGGCGGGCGCGGTGGTCACCACGCCGTCGGGGTCGTCGGAGGCCATCACGGCGGTCAGGGCGAGAAGAGCGATCAGCATGCGGTCTTACTCCGGGTACAGAGGCACTCTAGCGGACTTTGCGGCCAAGGTCAGGCCGTTCCGTCTCCACGTTGCAACGGGTCGGGCAGGGCCTCGCCCTCGGGGACGAACTGTAGCGCCACGGAGTTGATGCAATAGCGCAGCCCGGTCGGCGGCGGGCCGTCGGGGAAGACATGGCCCTGATGGCTGCCGCAGCGGGCGCAGGTCGTCTCGGTGCGGACCATCCCGTAGGACCGGTCGACGATGTCGGTGATGTGGGCATCGTCCACCGGCTGGGTGAAGCTGGGCCAGCCCGTGCCGCTCTCGAACTTGGTCGTGGCCCGGAACAGCGGCAGGCCGCATTCGCGGCAGCAGAACACCCCCGGCCGCTTCTCGCCCAGCAGGACGCCGCAGAAGGGCGCCTCGGTGCCGTGCGACAGCAGGACGCGCTTCTCCTCGGCGTTGAGCGCGGCTTCCAGCGCCACGCGCTGCCCCTCCGACGGCGGCGTCAGGTCATAGCCGGACGGAGAGCGGAGCGAATGGGGCGCGGTCGATGTGTCGGTCATGGCGTCCAAATGGGGATCGGGGCGGCGGAGTTCCAGTCACGGTCACCTCTCCATTCGCGAAGGCGAATGGAGAGGACAGATCGGCGCGTAGCGACGATCAGGAAAGGGAAACACAGAACGAAGAAGGGGGCGACCGGCTTACACCGCGTCGCCCCCTCCTGATCGCTGCGCGATCTGTCCTCCCCACACGCCTTCGCGCGCGGAGAGGCGATGCGATTACTGCATCAGCGTTCCGACCCAGGCGCGCACGGCGGCCTCGTCGGTAGGGTTGCCGGTGTAGGCCAGGCCCGCCGCCGGAACGAAGGCGGTGTTGTTGGCGCGCTGACGCGAGGTCCAGGCCTTGTGACCGTAGGCCAGGTCCGAATAGTTCGACGGCAGGCGGACCATGGTCGGCTCGATGAAGATCGAGTCGGTCGCGGTGGTCGAACCGGCGATGCGGACGTTCGGCAGACGGCTCAGCAGGTCCAGGGTGTCCAGGCAGCCGCCGGCGCAACCGGCGTCGACCAGAACGATGACCGGACCGGTGATCGGATTGGCGGCGCCCGTGTCCTGAACCGCGGCGCGGCCCGGCAGGGTGAAGCTCTGCTGACCCGAGGCCAGGGCGGCGTCGAAGGCGGCGACGATGGCGGCGGTCTGTTCGATCACCGGGGCGCTTTCTTGCACGAAGCGCGGGTCGGCCTGCATCCGGCCCAGGGTGTCGGCGTACCACTGACGGTTGGCGGGGGTGGCGCGATAGGTGATTTCACCCGCGGCCGGCTGTCGGCTGACGGTGAACTCCGGCGTCCAGATGCGGTTGGCGAGGCCATAGCCGCGCGCGGTCGAGGTGTAGGACTGGCCGCGGGCGCCGCGCAGGTCCAGCACGAAGCCGTTCTTGAAGCTCGCAGCCTGGGCCAGGACCGTGGCGTTGAACGCGTCCCAGCCGGCGCTGTCGGCGAACGAGTGGACGTTCACCCACGGGCGGCCGTTGACCTGTTCGATGCCCAGGGGCGCGCCGGACGGCACATAGACGGTGGCGCGATAGGCGGCTTCCAGGTCACCGGCGACGACCGGCGTCGGACGCAGCTGGTACTCACGCGGACGGCCGCGGCCGACCTGGAAGTTGCACAGGGCGGGCACGCCGCTGGTGAAGGGGTTGTTGCGGTTCCACAGCAGGAAGGGCGCGGTCAGCACCCGGCCGGATTCCGAGGTCAGGTCGCCTTCCCAGCGGTCCAGCTTTTCCTTGGCCAGGTCTTCGGCGGTCTTGCCGAAGCAGTCGACCAGGGTGGCGCCCAGCGGCGGCGTATTGCGCACGCCCGGCTTGATATAGGTCACCACGTACTTGCCGTCGCGCCAGCCGGTGGTGAAGCCGGGCCAGCTGATGCCGAAATAGGGACTCAGGCCCTCGAAGCTCGGCGTCATGGCGATGTTGGAGTCGCGGAAGCCGCCGGCGTAGTAGCGCATCAGATAGGCGTGGCTGTCGCCGCTGGTCGCCTGACCGGCCTTGCCGAGCGCCTCGGCCAGACCGCTGTCGATCCAGCCGTTGAAGGTCTGGGACGCGGCGCCGCCGACCACGGCGGCGGGGTGGTTGGCGCGCAGCTGGTCGTGCGCGGCTTGCAGATCCTGACGCGCCAGATCCCGGAAGTCCTGGGCCTGGGCCGATCCGGAGGCGACGACGAGGGCGATGGCGGCGGCGGAAGCCGCAATGAGATGGTGCAGCAAGGGAGGACTCCGGGAAGCGGTCACGACGTGTTGCGGCGTGTTAAAGCCGATCCACGGCCGCCTTGCCAAGTCCCAACCCCTGTGACGCGACGTCATGGGGCATCAAAGACCGAAACCGGTCGCTCAGCCGCCGTTCACCGCAATTTTCTCGCCCGTTTCCGCGTGGGCGGTGAGATCGCTGACCACCTGGATCAGGGCCGGGGGCGCGAAGGGCTTGGCCAGGTGCCGGTCGGCTCCGGCCGCCTCGGTCTCGGCCAGATGCTGGTCCATGGCATTGGCGCTCAGCATGACGATCGGCGTGGCGGCCCGCTCCGGCGATCCGGCCTCGATGGCGCGGATGGCGCGGGTCGCGGCCAGACCGTCCATGACCGGCATCTGCATGTCCATCAGGATCAGGTCGTAGCGGTCCAGATTGAAGGCGGCGACCGCGTCCGCCCCGTTCTCCACAGTGACGACCTCGACGCCGTATTCGCCCAGGATCAGTTGCACCACGCGCTGGTTGACCGGATGGTCCTCAGCCAGCAGCACCCTCAATCCCGCGCTCAGCGCGCCTTCCTCATCCCCGCCGGCCAGGCCGCCCAGGGCCTCCAGGGCGCGCTGATCGTAGTCGGCCAGCGACCGGGTCCGCGACAGTGGCACGGTGACGGTAAAGGCGCTGCCCTGCCCCACCGCCGACTGCACGGCGATGGTCCCGCCCATCAGTTCGACCAGGGATTTGCAGATCGACAGGCCCAGGCCCGAGCCCCCGAAGCGGCGCGTGATCGTTCCGTCCGCCTGGCTGAAGCGCTCGAACACCCCGAATCCGGCGTCGAAGCCGATGCCGCTGTCGCGCACCGTCAGGCCCAGCTGGGCCATGCCTGCACCCGGTGTGTCTTCGGCGACGTCGATTTCCAGCGAGACACCGCCCTGTTCGGTGAATTTGATCGCGTTCGACAGCAGGTTCATCAGCACCTGCTTGATCCGCAGGGCGTCGCCCAGGAAGTCGCCGCGCGTCGTCGCCCCGATCCGGACGTCAAAGCCCAGCCCCTTCTCCTCGGCCCGGGACCGCTGCATCTCGACCAGCGCGTCCAGCTCGACCTCCAGATCGAAGGTGGCGATCTCGATGTTCATGCGGCCGGATTCGACCTTGGACACATCCAGAATGTCGGACACCAGCCGTTCCAGCGTCGCGCCGGAGCGGGCGATCAGATCGACCATCTCCTTCTGGCGCGGCTCAAGTCCGCTGCGGCCCAGGGTGGCGGCCAGACCGATGACGCCGTTCAGCGGGGTGCGGATCTCGTGGCTCATATTGGCCAGGAAGTCGCTCTTGGCCTGATTGGCGGCCTCGGCGGCGGCCTTGGCGGCGGCCAGATCCTGCTCGACGGCCAGACGTTCGGTCACGTCACGCGCCACGCCATAGATGCGGTCGCCCCGCCGCTTGGCGCGCCACTCCAGCTGACGATACTCGCCGTCCTTGCGCCGATAGCGATTGATGATGCCGAACAGCTCGCCGCCGGAGGCGCCGGCCTCGATCCGGGCCATTTCGGTGCGCGTCATCTCGATATCGTCGGGGTGGATCAGGGCCAGCATCGCCCCGCCTTCCAGCTCGGCCAGGGAATAGCCCAGTACGTCTTCCCAAGACCGGCTCAGCTTGATCAGCCGCCCATCCATGTCGCGGATGCAGAGCATGTCCAGCGAGACGTCGAAAAAGGCCGAGACGTCCAGATCGGAGGTGCGGTCGTTGGCGGCCACATCGACGGCGTCCGCCCCCCCGGCGGCGTTCGTCTTGACCTCTAGATCCAACATCAGGCGGAGACTCCGGTGCGACAACGACGCTTGGGCGAGACGCTACGCCTTAAGGTCTTAACCGTCTTTTGTCGCTCACCGTACAATGTTCAATTTGACGCAGCGCGCTGTTTCTCAAACGAAACTGTCTCAGTCCTGCACCGGTTTCATACAGGTGACCGCCCCGGGGCCACGGGGCCGAAAACGCGCTGGAAACTGGCCTTCAGCGCGGCGTCCGCTTCGTCCATCGTCGCGGTGACGCCCAGGTCGACCAGGCTGGTCACCCCGTGCTCCGAGATGCCGCACGGCACGATCCCGCCGAAATGATCCAGGTCCGGTTCGACGTTCAGGCTGATGCCGTGGAAGGTCACCCAGCGGCGCACCTTGACCCCGATGGCGGCGATCTTGTCCTCGCGGCTCCAGCCGGCGCCCTTCCGCTCGACCCAGACCCCGACCCGAGCGTCGCGCACCCCGGCCTCGACCCCGAACTCGCCCAGCGCGCCGATGATCCAGTCCTCCAGCCCGCGCACCAGGGCGCGCACGTCGCGCCCGCGCCGGTTCAGGTCCAGCATCACATAGGCCACCCGCTGGCCGGGGCCGTGATAGGTGAACTGCCCGCCCCGCCCGGTGCGGTGGACGGGGAAGCGCCCGGCGTCCAGCAGGTCGTCGTCCTTCGATGAAACCCCCGCCGTATAGAGCGGCGGATGCTCCAGCAGCCAGATCAGCTCCGGCGCCTCTCCGGCCGCGATCGCTGCGACCCGGGCCTCCATCGCCGCCACCGCCGGCTCATAGTCGACATAGCCCTCGGCGACCGCCCATTCGACGGGCGGCGCATCGGGGCGGAAAACAGCGGAATCGCTGCGGGATTGTTCTGGACTTAACGGGTCGGCAAGCATGACGGACTCAATGTGTGCGCCGATGCGTCCGCGCAAGACCTCCTCCTGCGCGTTCCGAGGATTAAAGAGTACCCCTTGAGCCAGATCGATTCCGTCGACGTCGAGATTTCCGTGGTGCTGGGCCGTTCGGTTCTGCCCATGTCGCAGCTGCTCAAGATGGGCCGCGGCGCGGTGATTCCGCTCGACGCGTCCGAGCACGACGAGGTCTGGATCCTGGCCAACAACCACCCGGTCGCGCGCGGCGAGATCGAGATCCGTGAGGACCGGATCGCCATCACCGTGACCCGCCCGGCCGACGTCTATGACTTCATGGCGGGGGCCGCCTGAGCCCGCGCTCCGACATCGCGGTTCGCCTGACAGCGGTAGCGTCTTCATCGCCGCCGGATTTTACTTTAGAGACCACGACAGAGTGGGGATCTCCTGAACGACGGACGCCTGTCCGCCTGCCGGGATCCGGGGCCTGGGGAGCGCCGAATTGAATCATTTGTGGTTATTTGTCGGTGCAGTGATCCTGACCTACTGGTTCAGTCGCCTGCTCATTCGCATCGCCAATGTCCGGCGCAAGACCTGGGGCCTGGTCGGCGCCCACGAGGTGAGCTTCCTGGTTCTGGGGATCGGAAGCGGCCTGATCCGGGCCGAACTGAACGTGTTCGACACCTGGTCTCCGATCCTGTTCGGGGTCGCGACCGCCCTGTGGCTTCGCTACGATCTGGTCCGTCGCCAATCGGCCTGATCCGGCTTCGCCCGGACGGCGGATGCCGGCGCCCGTGACAAAAAACCCCGGGGAGCGATCCCCGGGGTTTCTGGTTTTCAGGGGAACATGGTCCGCAGCCACTGTATGGCCGTCAGGCCGGCATTGCGTTTCGGGACCCTGGCGATGCCCTTGACGGTATAGCGCTCCAGCGTGAACTCCACGCCCAATCCGTTGTAGGTGATGACCTTGGTCTCACCATAGTACCGTTGCTGATCCGGGGCGCCGAGGGCGGTCCAGACCTCGTTTTCGGTCCTGTTGATGCCGACGCCCAGGAACGGGGCACAGGCGGCCGAGGCGGCGCCGCGGGTCAGGCAATGGATCGATTCGACCTCACCCCTGTCGTTGAACACCAGGGTGCGCGAGGTCTCCCCCTGATCGTAGATCCATCGCGGACCCTCTTCACGCGTCGGCGGTCCGGCGATGTAGCGGGTGTCGATCTTGGACAGCCCGCGCCACAGTTCCCCGATGGTGTTGCTGGAATGATAGATCCAGCCCGCCGACCCGACGACGTACAGCACCGCGGCGGCGCCCATTACCAGCGGCGCGACCCGGCTCACCGCGGGATGCTGCAGGACCGAACTCGCGGTGGTCAGGCCCCGGCCGGAGCTTCCGCCGCTGCGACGCCGGCGGCGCGTCCGTTTGACGTCGTCTCCGTTAGACCGGTCATCCATTGAACTGCATCCCCCACGCCCGGCGCCCCTGCGCCCTTTTCGCTTATGATATGATCGCTCGAAGGCCCGCAAGGGCCTGCCCGCGTCAGGAGAGCCAGTCTTGCGACAAACTTCCTGAGAAAGGATGTGCAAACTGGCGCTTCCCTTTCTTGTCGGCTTCCGTTATCAGCCCCGCTCCGATGCGAGCGGTCGTGGCGGAATTGGTAGACGCGCAGCGTTGAGGTCGCTGTGGGGCAACCCGTGGAAGTTCGAGTCTTCTCGACCGCACCATCGATCACGCGGCAGGCGAAACACTACCAGTTTCGCCGTAAGGGCGCGTGACACAGAAAAACGGGATTGGTTTCCAGCCGATTCCGTACAAGGGATAGATATCGGCGCGACCGGCTGATTCACATCGAGAGGGAGGCCCCGCGTGAGCGATAAAACCGCCACTCTCGACCCTGAGGTCATCACCGAAGATCACGAAGCGCTGGACGAGGACTACGTCCTGACCCCGGCCTTCGTCGAAAAGGTCGCCGACGCCGCCGACGAGGGCGACGGCATGCGGCTGCGGTCCCTGCTCGAGGACCTGCACCCGGCCGACGTCGCCGACCTGATGGGCTATCTTAATCCCGAGTTGCGCGCGGTCATCATGCTTTGGCTGCCGCCCGAGCTGCTGGCCGACACCCTTCCCGAGCTGGACGACGGCATCCGCGAGGAGGTGCTGGAGCGCGTTCCCCACCTGACCCTGGCCGAGGCCCTGCAGGAACTGGATTCCGACGACGCCGCCGCCGTCGTCGAGGACCTGGAGGACGACCAGCGCGAGAAGGTCCTGTCGGCCATGCCGGCCGGCGACCGCGCCGCCATCGAAAGCTCCCTGGGCTACGAGGAAGACTCCGCCGGCCGCCTGATGCAGCGCGAGGTCATGGCCGCGCCCGCCTTCTGGAACGTGGGCGACACCATCGACCACATCCGCCGTCAGAGCGACGACCTGCCCGAGTTGTTCTTCGACATCTACGTCGTCGATCCGATGAACAAGCCGGTCGGCGGCCTTCCAATCAGCCAGCTGCTGCGCGCGCCGCGCGCCGCCAAGCTCACCGATCTGATGGAGCCGATCAACGAGATCGCCGTCGATCAGGACCAGGAAGAGGTCGCCTACATCTTCGAGAAATACCACCTGATCTCGGCCCCGGTCATCGACGCGGGCGGCCGGCTGGTGGGCCAGATCACCGTCGATGACATCGTCAACATCATTCAGGAAGAGAACCGCGAGGACATCCTGCGTCTGGCCGGTGTCTCGGACGAGGACCGCGGTTCGTCGGTGTTCGAGATCGTGCGCGGCCGGGTGCCCTGGCTGACCATCAACCTGGCCACGGCGGCCCTCGGCGCCAGCGTCATCGGCCTGTTCGAGCACACGATCGAAAAGATCGTCGCCCTCGCCGTCCTGATGCCCATCGTCTCGGCCATCGGCGGCAATGCCGGAACCCAGGCCCTCACCGTCACCGTCCGCGCCCTGGCGACGCGTGAGCTGAACTCCGCCAACGCCGGCCGCACCTTCTGGCGCGAGCTGTTCGTGGGCCTGGCCAACGGCCTGATCCTGGCGCCCCTGATCGGCGTCGTCGCCGGCTTCTGGTTCCGCGACGAGGACTGGCGCATCGGCCTGGTCATCGGGGCGGCCATGGTGCTCAACCTGCTGGTCGCGGCCTCGATCGGGGTGCTGACGCCCCTTACCCTGTCCAAACTGAAGTTCGACCCGGCCGTCTCCTCGGCCGTCTTCGTCACCGCCACGACCGACTTCTTCGGCTTCCTGATCTTCCTCGGCCTGGCGACCATCGTTCTCCTCTAGAAACGACCCACTGGACTTCACGGTTAACGGACCGCCTCGGGGTGGAATCGGGTTTCGGGCGGCGCCGCAGTGCGGCAATGTTGCGGCGCGGGCCTTGCTCCCTCTCCTTCAGGGCGAGCCCGCCTGTCTCGATTTGGGTCATTCCGTGTCCGAAGCCGTCATCCAGCGCCTGAAGATCTCCCGGGAGGGGGTCATTCTGATCAAGAGCTTCGAGGGCTTCCGCCCCCGGGCCATCCGCCGCGACGACGGCCAGTGGGTGATCGGCTATGGCCACACCCTGTCGGCCCGCGAGGGCGCGGTGGTCTCCGAGGCCGACGCCGAACTGCTGCTGCAATACGACCTGATCCCCGTCGCCAAGGCCGTCAATGAAGGCGTCGCCGCCGTTCTGAACCAGCACCAGTTCGACGCCCTGGCCAGCTTCGCCTTCTCGGTCGGCGTCGACCGCTTCCAGTCTTCCGACGTCCTGTCGCGCCTGAACGCCGGCTTCGCGGGCGAGGCCGCCGACGCCATGATCGGCTGGCCCGAGCCGGTCGTCGCCGAGACCGCCCTGCGCCGCCGCGCCGCCGAGCGCGCCCTCTTCGTCGCCAATCCGGGCTCCCCGGTCGCCCTGGCCGACCTGCTGGCCGCCCCGCTGCCGCCGCCCCTGGTCGCCACGCCCGCCCCGGTAGAGCCCCCGCCGCCGAGGTCTTCGCCGAAGCGCCCGTCACGACCACCTCCGCCGAGACCGAGGTTCCGTCCGAATACGTCGCGCCCGACCTCGATCTCACCCGGAATCTGGCCGAGAGCGCGCGCCACGCCGCGGTCGCCTCCCTGCTGGCCGATCCCGCCCCCGTCCTGCGACAGCCGGAGCCCGAGCCGGAAGCTGAGGTCGAAGCCGAGGCCGAGGTCGCGCAGATCGAATCCCCGCGATCAAGGTCCCCGCCGAGGCGCCCGTCGCCGAAGAGGCTGCGGTCGCGGAAGCGCTCGCCGTAGAGCCCGAAGTCGCGACGCCCGAGGCTGTCGAAGCCGCACCCGAAGCGCCCGCGCCCGCCCCGGCCGCCGGCTTCGCCGCCAGCCTCCCGATGCAGCGCTATTCGGCCTATTCGGGAGCCATCGTCGGCCCCCTGCCCGGCGCGATCCGCTCGCCGATCGCCAACGCCTTCCGCCCGGCCCTGGCCGAACCGGCTCCGGCGGTTGAGCCCGTCGCGCAGCCCCAGGCCAATCCGTTCGCCGCCCCTCCGGTCGAGGCCGCTCCCACGGACGTCGCGGCCGAGGCCGTGTCTGCCGAAGCCCCCATCGAGGCGGTGACCGAGGTTGTGGCCGAAGCCCCGACGGAGGCCCGGATCGAGACGCCCGTCGAGCCGGTGCCCGAGCCCGCGCCCACACCCGCGCCCTGGTATGTCGGCGAACCCGCGCCGACGGCGCCCGTCGCGCCCAGCCCCGTCGCGCCCAACCCCTTCGCGGCCTCTCCCTTCCCGGAGGCGCCCGCCCCTTCTGGCACCGCCCCGGTCGCGGCGGTAATCGAGGCCGAGCCCAATCCGTTCGCCCTCGTCGCGCCTCCGGCCCCTACCCAACCCGAGCCGTCGCCGTTCACGGCGCCCGCTGAGCCGGCGCTGGAAATGCCTGTCTTCGGCGCCCCTTCCGCTCAACCGGCCCCGACGGCCGAGCCCTGGTCCGCCGCCATCAGCGCGACCAGCCAGCCGCGCACCGACGGCGAGCTTCTGGTCCTCAACGGCGCGCCCGAAGCGGAGGTCTTCGCCTCGCCGCGTCTGGTCTGGCCCCATGGCGAGCAAGCGGGCGACGACGCCCCGGCCCTGTTCGAGGATGACGGCTCCCTGCGTCTGGCGCCCGGCAACATCCTGCGTCACGAGGTCGTTGAAGAGACGCCCCCGGCCCGGATTCCCTGGGGCGAACTGGCGGCCTACGGCGTCATGGGCGGCTTCGGCCTGGTGTCGTTCGGCATGTCCATGGCCGCCTTCCGCCGCGCCGCGGGCGAAGGCTCGGGCGGCGACGGCACCGTCCTGATCGCCGTGGTTCTGGCCGTGGTCGGCGCCGCCTGCGTGGGCGTATCGGCCTATAATCTGTACCGCCGCTGGGGCCGCGCGGAAGAGGAATAGCCGAACCGTCGGCTTCCGGTCGCAGGAACAGTTTCCGCCCGGGGGCCGTTGCCCCTCCTCGAACGAGGAGCTTCTCCATGCCCGCCAAATCCGCCGCCCAGCAGAAGGCCGCCGGCGCCGCCCTGTCGGCCAAGCGCGGCGAGACGCCGAAATCGAAGCTCAAGGGCGCCTCGAAGTCGATGGCCGAGTCCATGACCGAGAAACAGCTCGAGGACTTCGCCCACACCAAACGCAAGGGCAAACCCGAGCACGTCGCGGACCGCTGAAGCCGACCCGCGTTCCGCAACCTGAAATCGCTGTAACACTCTGTGTCAGCGCTGGCGCTGGGGTCCGGCGCCGACTACATCACCCCGGGGCCGCATTGGGCCGATGATCGGCCGCCGATGTCTCTGGTTCACGCCTCTCCCGACAGCCAGCGCACCTTTTCCCAGGTGCTGGAGGACCTCGGGGTCGCGGAGGGCCCGACCCTGACGCTGCGCGAGGTGGTCGAGGCCTTCGGCGACCGGGGTCTGGGCGCCCTGATCCTGGTTCTGTCGCTGATGGCCCTCTTCCCCTGGCCCCCGGGCGGCAAGGCGGTCTTCGCCATGCCCATCATACTTCTGGCGACCGAACTGACCTTCCAGCGCAATGAGGTCTGGCTGCCGCGCTGGGCCCTGCGCGTCTCCGTCAGCCGCGCCGCCTACCGCACCGCCGTCTCCAAGGTCATCGGTCCGATCCGCCGCGTCGAGAACCTGACCCGGCCGCGTCTCAGCTTCCTGACCGGAGCGGTCAGCGAGGTCCTGATGGGGATTACCTGCGTCCTGCTGGCCCTGGTTATGGCGCTCCCCATCCCGTTCGGCGACATGCTGCCGGGCATCGGCCTGGTCTTCTTCGCCCTGGGCGTGATGCAGAAGGACGGGGCCGCCGTACTCGTGGGCGTGCTCGGATCCCTGACGACCGTCGCCTATCTGCTGCTGATCTGGCGCACCGCCATCGAGGCCGCCCACCACGCCGCCAGCTGGCTGGCCCACATCGCCGGCTGGTTCGCTCACATCCCCGGCTGGTTCGCGGGCCTGCTGGGGTAGGCGCCCGGCCTCCCACACCGCCCACCCTCCTACCACCGCTCAAGCAGCGCGGGCCGAGCGGTAGCGCCCGAAAGCGGCGCTCAAGCAGCGAGCCGCCGCGCGGCGAGCGGTAGCGCCCAAAACAAAAAGGGCCGCCGGATTGCTCCGACGGCCCTCATTGTCTGACCGCGTACGGCCTGACCAGAAACCAGTCTGTCTTCTGCGCTCAACCGTCCCGAAGGCCGTCAGCGCGCAAAGGAGTTCAGACCCGGACCTCGTGGGAGGACCAAGCTTCGGTCACCGTACGGGTTTGGGACAATGAGATCACTTGATCACCTCCTTTCGACTGTTCAAACAGGACCTTGAATGTGGGACTCGTTTGACCCAACGTCAATCTCGCGGTTGAGGGGATTTCCGCCGCCCTCAGAGTCCAAGTGGATGGTCTGAAAGCCAGCCAGGGTGGCGGCTTCTAAGAAGTTCGACGGCCTCCGGGCCGGAGAGGAACAAATCGATACCGCCATCATAGGGCGCGAAGATTGCGCCATCGGTTCCCATCCAGAGCGTGGAGCCCGCCTTCTCGTCGGCAATCGAAATGAGTAAGTGATCGAACTGGCCTGGCGACCAGTCAGTCGGTGCGGCGTGCACGCGCCACGGGCGGTCGGGTTCACCGCCCGGATCGTCCTCGTCCGCGCCATCTTCCTCAAGAAACTCGAACGCGTATTCGAGTCCATACTCGCGGGTCGCCCAAAACGGGTCGTGCTGATCCGCCCAATCGACTTCCCCGGGAAGCGTCGTCCAATGCGTCTGGACTAACCAGCATGGCCCGACGTTAAGGACCTCGGTGGCAAGGGCATTCTGACGAGCCAGAAGGATCGCGCGTTCCTCGTCGGTGTCGGCGTATCGCTTTGATTGCGGTAATGAATGAAACCGGATCCAGTTCGGAACTCCCTCATTTCGCAACATCCATCCCATGGGCCGACGCGCTGCGTGGAAATGCTTCCAAGCCTGTTTGAAAGGTTCCATTCAGCAAGCGTAGCTGGAAGTCTGGCCGGAAGCGAGTTCACGTGCGCAACGTGTGTCTTGCTTCCTTTCGCTGCTAACAGGGAAGATGAAGGTGGGACTCGATCAGGCGGTCGTCAATGGGGCGGATGTTCGTTGACTTCCCACTGCGGCCGCGCGGTCTACCGCGAGCGATACGGTGAGGGACCGGTGTATTCCACCAGCACGGCGCTGGGCGGATCGACTCTGCCGTCGCTGAAGGCGACGGTGCGAGTCGGCAGGCGCCAGACGCACATCCCCAAAAAGCAGTCGGGCGGTTCCGGGAGCTCCGCCTGCATCCTCTCCAGGACGGTTCTGTTGGACAGCTCTGTCAGATCCTTGGGCTCAATCCATAGGCGCACCGTGTTGAGCTGGTCAGCCTCAAAATAGAACTCGGCCCGACCACGATGGCCGAAGACGTCCTGATCCGGAATCGAGACCAGGAGCTTGCCGAAACTCGTTGTCTTCACTGGATCGGACGCGGCGAGCGCGGTTGGGAATATCCGCAACACCTCGCGTGTCGACATGCCCGCGGTCGCGCCGCTCCACAACTCCTGGGCCTGCACCGCCCCCGCCATGAGACCAAGACCGATGACCAACCCAAAGGTCGCGAGTCCTTTCGCAGCCTTCATCAGATTCCCCCTTCGAACCGCCGGCTCTTCTTCGTATCCGGCGCCTTGTTCACCCTGCTCGACAATGGCCGGAGGTCCAAGTCCCGCTTCCGTCGACGGGGTTTGACCCGATGTCCCGCTGGGCCCTTTCGAACGACACTCTCACCTTGAAGGCAGAAGCGCGAGGCGTCCGGTGCGGACGGTTGCTCATCATCAAGGCTGGAGGTCCGAAGGCGGCGGCTATGCCCTGGCCCTCGTCCTCATCGCCCTCGCCGGCGTCGTCGTGGAGATGGCGACCGGCCCTCTGTTCTTCTGGTTCCTGCCGCGCCAGTGGCTGGGGATCCACGTCGTCCTGGCCGGCCTGTGGCTGATCGTCTGGGCCATCTCGACCCGGGCCCGACCCGTCCCCGGCTGGATCGCACTCATCACCCTCGGCGTCACCGTTCTCCCGGTTATCGGCTGGCTCGTCGTCGTCGGGGTCTGACCCCGCTCAAGCAGCAAGCGCCCGCGGCGCGAGCGATAGCGGCAAAAGACCCCGCTCAAGCAGCGAGCCGCCGCGCGGCGAGCGATAGCGGCGGGCGCCTAGCGCCCTCCCCTTCAAAAAAGGAAGCGCCGGAGAGGTTTCCCCCTCCGGCGCTTGATCCCTGAACGCGGCTTAGTTGCGGAAAAGAGACGTCAGCACGGACGTCGACTGGTTGGCGATGCTCAGCGCCTGCACCCCCAGCTGCTGCTTCGTCTGCAGAGCCTGGAGCGTAGCGCTTTCCTTCGCCAGATCGGCGTCGACCAGATTGCCCACCCCTGCTTCCAGCGCGTCCGACAGCTTGCCGACGAACGTGGAGTGGGTCGCAACCGCCTTCGACGCCGTACCCAGACGCGCCAGGGCGCCCGAGACCTTGTCGATGGAGGCCGACACCAGGGCCAGGGCCGAGGTGGCCTGGGTCGAGGTGCCGATGGTGGTCGTCGCGGTGACGGTGACGTTCGTGGACCCCAGCGCCAGGACTTCCGGCTTGACGGTCAGGGTCGCGGTGCCGGCCGCATTGGCCAGAGCCTGGAAACCTGTCGCGCCGGTCTTAATCAGGTTGATCCCGTTAAAATCGGAGTTGTTGGTGACCGTGGTGATCTGGTCGCGGATAGCCTTGAAGTCTTCGTTCAGCGCGCTTCTGGACGCCGTCGACAGCGACTTGTCAGTCGCCGCCAGTGCCTTCTCCTTCAGTTGGAGCAAGAGGTCAGAGACCGACTCGCCCGCAGCCAGCGAAACGTCGATCGCGGACGCGCCGCGGTCGAGCGAGGATTTCACCGCACCCAAAGCCCCGATATCGGCACGTTGGCCCTGAGCGATAGCCCAGATAGCCCCGTTGTCCTTGGCGCTGGCGACCTTCTTGCCCGTGTTGATGCGGGACTGCGTGGTCGTCAGCTGGGCGTTGGTCGCGTTCAGGTTTTGGAGCGCAATGAGCGCGCCGGGGTTCGTGTTGACCGAGTTGGCCATGGGGGTGTCCTTCCATTCTGGTCGGGGAGAAAACGGCCTTCTGGCCGTCGAGCCGGTTCTTGGCTCGGAAGGGCACACGCAAGACAAAGGCCAGACCGCGAGGGTCTGGCCTTGTGTAAAATCAAAGGTTTGTTTCAGTCCTGTATGGTTAACCCGGCATGTTGCGCCGGGGACCGGTCAGGATTTGCCGGGCGGAAAACGTCGCCCCCGAAACCGCCTCAGGCGGCCTGCTGCACGCCCTGGTTCAGGCCCTGCATGATAGAACGGTTGATGTCGATCAGGATCTCGAAATCGTCCTCGCCGCGCATCACGACGGAGGAGTGTTTGCCCACGAAGATGCTGATGGAGATGATCTGGGCGCGCAGGGCCATGGGCATGGCGTTGCCCGGGTCGGCGCAGTCGGTGGCCAGGGTCGACCACAGCCGCCGGTTCCAGTCCAGGGCGTCGATACGCGTCGCGACGTCCGAAGGATCCGTCGCCGCGGCCTGCATCAGGGCCCGGGTCACCTGACCGAACAGGCGGTATTCCATTTCACGCGGGGATTCCGCCCGCGTGGCCGCCTGCTTGTACGCCTGAAGCATCACTCAACCTTTGTCACTTGGTCTTCGTAGTCCACCAGTTTCCGGGCGGACATCAGGGCCTTGTAGTACTCGCGGGCCATCACGTGCTTGGAGGCGTCGACGCAGTCCTGCATCGCCTCCGGATTGCGCGTGGCGCCCATGAACTCGGTCACCCGGCGAACGAACTCGTCATAGACCTTGGGGGCCGACGTCTCGTCCAGGTACATCATCATGACCGGGAAATAGATGCGTTTGGCGGGGGTGGTGACCTCCTCCAGCTGCATGATGTCCTTCTCGCGCAGCACCGAGGCCTTGTTCTGGAGGATCAGCACGCCGCGACGGTCGCCGTTCTGCACGACAGCCCCGTTCAGGACAAATTTCTCACCCGGCTTCAGCGACAGTTTCAAAGGCATCCGGCAGGTCCCCAATCTCACCCGCGCGTCTTCCGTAACGCACCGGGGCGAACGCAGATTAAACGGGCGTGGTTAACCATCCCTTGTGAGGCTTGCGGCCAATCTACGTACCGAGGGCGATTTCAGGCCCGAAGAACCCAAACGCAGCGCACGATTTTTCATGTCCGTACTCGCCGCCGACCCTTCCGCCCCTCAGGAGGAAGCCCACGCCCTGATGCCGGTCGCGCAAGGGGGCGCCGGCGACGCCGCCTCGCCCGAGGCCATCCGCCGCCTGTCGAAGGCGCTCGCCGGCGACCGCACCTCGATCAAGGCCCAGAAGAAGGCGATCGAAACTCTCAAGGCCGCCCTCGCCTCGGTCCGCATGGGCGATTACGCCGGCGGCGCCAACCGCGCCCTGCACGTGCTCAAGACCGACGAGCGCAATGCCCTCGCCTGGCACGTCCTGGCCATCTGCCGCGAGAAGAGCGGCCACCTGTCCAACGCCCTCACCGCCTATGAGGCGGCCTTGGCCCTCCACCCCGAAAACCCGGACATCGCCCACGATCTCGGCCGCCTGGCCCAGCGCCTCGGCCATCTCGAGATCGCCGAGAAACTGCTGCTGAAGTTCCTCAACGCCAACCCGGGCCATATCGAGGGCGTCAACAACCTGGCCTGCGTGATGCGCGACCAGAAGCGCTATGACGACGCCATCGAGCTCCTGCGCGAGATGATCCAGATCGAGCCCACCGACCCGACCCTCTGGAACACCCTCGGCACCGTCCTCAGCGATCAGGGCCAGATGGCCCAGTCGATGACCTTCTTCGACGAATCCCTGCGCATAGACCCGACCTTCGCCAAGGCCCGCTACAACCGCGCCAACGCCCGCCAGCCGCTCGGCGACCACGAAGGCGCGCTGGAAGACCTCGACGCCGCCATTCCCGGCGCCGAGGGGCCTTATGAGGCCGCCATGATGGTCATGGCCAAGGCCCTGACCCTGATGGGCATGGGGCGGCTCAAGGAGGGCTTCGAGACCTACGAAATCCGCCTCGACCCCGACCTCACCGAGGCCATGCATGTCCTCGTCGACTGCCCGCGCTGGGATCCGAAGACCGAGGACGTCGCCGGCAAGCGGCTGCTGGTCGTCGGCGAACAGGGCATCGCCGACGAAATGGTCTTCGGCACCG
The DNA here is from genome assembly GCF_017487405.1 of Brevundimonas goettingensis. Classification (NCBI taxonomy): domain Bacteria; kingdom Pseudomonadati; phylum Pseudomonadota; class Alphaproteobacteria; order Caulobacterales; family Caulobacteraceae; genus Brevundimonas; species Brevundimonas goettingensis. The sequence continues at coordinate 2,188,962 of NZ_CP062222.1, forward strand.
TCCTGCCCGACATCGTCGAGGCCGTCGGCCCGACCGGCAAGGTCTTCATCGCCGTCGAACCGCGCCTCGTCGAACTCTATCAGCGCACCTTCCCGACCGCCGTCGTCGGTGGCCACCGCGCCGTCCGCATCGAAGGCCGCCTGACCCGCTTCGTCCCCTTCATGGAAGAGATCGCCGAGCAGGATGGCCCCGACGGCGGCAAGGCCGACTGCTGGGTCCCCATGGCCAGCCTCGCGGCCGTCTACCGCCAGGACCTGTCGGACTTCCCCGACCGTGACGGCTATCTGGTCCCCGACCCGGCCAAGGTCGCCCACTGGAAGGCGGAGCTGGAGAAGCTCGGCCCCGGCCTCAAGGTCGGTCTGCACTGGAAGAGCTCGGTCCTGACCGGCGTGCGCGCCCGCTACTTCTCCAACTTCGAGCGCTGGGCCCCCGTCCTGACCGCCCCGGGCTGCGTCATGGTCAACCTCCAGTGCGGCGACGTCTCCGACGACCTGGCGGCGGCCGAGGCGGCGGGCGCCAGGATCTGGACCCCGCCGATCAACCTCAAGGACGACCTCGACGACCTGGCCGCCCTGTCCAACGCCCTGGACCTCGTCATCGGCCCGGGCATCGCAGGCACCAATATGGCCGCGGCCTCGGGCGCCCGGACCTGGCTGATCCACGCCCCGGACGATTGGCACCTGCTGGCGACGGACCGCTACCCCTTCTATCCGCGCGTCCGCACCTTCGCGACCGGCGGCTTCGACGGCTGGCCCCGGGCCATCGCCGAGGTCCGCGCGGCGCTCGATCAGGTCGTTAAGTCCGGCTTCTGACGGAACAGCCGCGCTAGGCGAGACGTTCTTCCCTGCGAACACACAGGGAGGCGAACCATGCCCGATCTCGATGACGGCCGCGACGACCAGGATCAGTCCGAAACCTTTGACGAGACCCATCTCGACGATGAGGGTGACGGCGAGTTCCTGCTTGATGAAGCCGACGGCGTCCTTGACGTCACCCAGGCCGAGGGCGACGCAGACGAAGACGATTTCGACGAGGACGATCAGGACCTCGACGACGAACTCGGCGCCTCGGGCATCGAGGCCGAGGCTGACGCCATCCTCGGCGGCGACCGCGAGCGCCTGAACCAGATCGACGCCGAAAGCGACGGCCTGCGCGGCGAGGACGAGGTCGAACTCGTCTATTCTGGCCTCATGGAAAACGAGCGCGGGGCCCAGGCCAGCGCCGCCCACTGGGAAGCCAAGACCCTCTCCGACGACGACATCGACGACCTCGGCTACGGCCCGGATGGGGCCGAACAACAGGAGCAAATCCGATGAGCGACATCGAAAAAGCCAAACAAGACTGCGACACCAGCGTCCCCCACGCCCGCCGCGCCGCCCCCGAGCAAGGCAAGCCGGACCAGCTCAAGGACGCCCTCAACCTCGCCGAAGACCGCCAGGAAGCCCTGGTCGACGAAGGCGTCGAGGAAACCTTCCCGGCCAGCGACCCGGTGTCGGTCAAGCGGATTACCTAGATGCGATAGAGGGCACGCGCCCCACCGCTCATCCCGGCATTCGCCGGGATGAGCGGTGAAAAGGATCAAAGGCTTAAGCTCGCACGTCCCAGCACCGATTGCCCAACCAATCCAACACCTTGCCGTTTCGCGGATCCTTTCGAACCAGCATCCCTTAAACCCGGGGTACACTGCCTGTCCCCAGGTCTTTGACATCGCCATCCAGACCACCCGCCTTGCACGCGCTTTGCACGCGAGTGCAATCCAGCGAAGCTCAGCGCGAAAACTAAAGCCAAGCGCTTTCAGTCTTCTCCACCCGAAACCTGCCACCGGACCTCCGAATTGCACTCGGAGTGCAAACGTTTTTCCGCGTGCAGCGCTCCGGGCCGCGCGAACCTTATCGTTGTTAACCCCCGGCTTCGGCGCTAGGCGTCATCGGGACTGACCGGAGCCAGCGCATGACCCAGCCGACCGACCGGTTCGAGGGCGCCTCGAACCCATCCCGTTTTGAAGGGACGTCGAACTATATCGCCACCGACGACCTCAAGGTCGCGGTCAACGCCTCGGTCGCCCTGCAGCGGCCCCTGCTGATCAAGGGCGAGCCCGGCACCGGCAAGACCGTCCTGGCCTATGAGATGGCCCGGGCCCTCAACGCCCCCCTGATCACCTGGCACGTCAAGTCGACGACCAAGGCCCACAATGGTCTGTACGAATACGACGCCGTCAGCCGCTTGCGGGACTCCCAGCTCGGCGACGCCCGGGTCAACGACGTCCGCAACTATCTGAAGAAGGGCAAGCTTTGGGAGGCCTTCACCTCCCCCGTCCGCCCCGTCCTGCTGATCGACGAGATCGACAAGGCCGACATCGAGTTCCCGAACGACCTGCTCCAGGAACTCGACCGCATGGAGTTCTACGTCCAGGAGACGGACGAGACGATCCGCGCCGAGGTCCGCCCGGTCGTGGTCATCACCTCGAACAACGAGAAGGAACTGCCCGACGCCTTCCTGCGCCGCTGCTTCTTCCACTACATCCGCTTCCCCGACGACCAGACGATGCGGTCGATCATCGAGGTCCACTTCCCCGGCATCAAGCAACGCCTTGTCTCCGAGGCCCTCAAGACCTTCTACGAGATACGCGACACGCCGGGCCTTAAGAAGAAACCCTCGACCTCCGAGCTGCTCGACTGGCTCAAGCTGTTGATGGTCGAGGACATCGACCCCGAGACCCTGCGCGAGAAGACGCCCAACAAGCTGATCCCGCCGCTGCACGGGGCCCTGTTGAAGAACGAGCAGGACGTTCACCTGTTCGAGCGTCTGGCGTTCCTGAACCGCCGCGAAGGCGCCCGCCCCGGGTCCTGAGCTTCACTATTGCGAACGCTTCGCATTTCATGCCTGACACGGGAACGGACGGACTTGGTCATGTCGATTACCGCGATTTCACTGGAATGCGACGACGTTCAGCGCAGGATAGGCGCGTGAAGAGGACTACGCCTATGCCCCGCCTGACCTCCCCCCGCCTGACCTCCCCGCGTTTGACATCTCTGGCCGTCTGCCTCGCCGTCTTGGCGCCGGCTCTCGCCCTGGGAGCCTGTGACAACGGCGGCGTCCGCATCACCACGACCCGCTCCGACACCGACGCCAAGGGCGTGCTCAAGGTCGTCGACGCCCTGCAATGCCCCGACAGCCTGGGGTCCCTGACCCGCAAGGGCTCGGCGCGGGCGGACGGCGCCGTCTGCACCTACACCGGCCCGCGCGGGGCCGAGGTCGAGCTCCACCTCGTCACCCTGGGCGACGACGGCGCCGATCCCATCCTCAAACGCTTCGAGGCCGGCCTCCTGGCCGTCATGCCCCAGACGGCCGCCGACATCAGCCGCTCCGCCGCCGACAGCGCCCGTGCGGACGCCGAGGCCGCCCGGGCCGACGCCGAGTCTGCTCGCGCCGAGGCTGACGCCGCCCGGGCCGAGGCCGCCGCCGAGGCCGGGGCCTATGCCGGCGCCGGCGCCGGAGCCAATGCAGGCGGCGACAGCGCCCACGTCAGCGCCCCCGGCATGCGGGTCGACGCCGAGGGCGACCGCGCCTCCGTCCACATGCCCGGCATCCATGTCGAGGCCGACGGCGACAAGGCCGACGTCCGCATCGGCGGCATCACCATCCACGCCAACGACGGCGAGGGCACGGTCAACGGCCAGCTGACCACCGGCGACAACGAGAAGGCGGTCAGCTTCAAGGCTCGCGATGACGCCGCCGAGATCCGCACCCGCTCGCCCGGCGAGGCCGTGCGCCAGACCTATCTCCTGACCGACAACCGCCCCTCTCCGAACGGCTGGCGCACGGTGGGCTATGAGGCGCGCGGTCCGCGCACCGGCCCGATCGTCGTGGCCACCGTCCGCTCGCGCGAGCGCAACGCCGACGGCGTCTTCGACGACGCCAAGGAGCTCGTGACCCTCAACGTCGGCGAATAGAGGCCCAAACGGCCCTGACGGGGTTGATCGCGCGGCCCGGATGGGTCACCTGACCTGCCGACAGCAGGATCAACGACTTGGCCGACCCGACCTCGAAGAACGCACCCCGAGCCTGGCAGCGCATGCTGTCCGGTCGCCGTCTCGACCTGCTCGATCCCTCGCCCTTCGACATCGAGATCGGCGACATCGCCCACGGCCTGGCCCGCGTGGCCCGCTGGAACGGCCAGACCATCGGCGAGCACGCCTTCTCGGTGGCCCAGCACTCCTGCGTGGTCGAGGAGATCGCGGTCCATATGAAGCCGGATCTCGACCCCAAATGGCGCCTGGCCGCCCTGCTGCATGACGCCTCGGAGTACGTCATCGGCGACATGATCTCCCCCTTCAAGGCGGCGCTCGGCGTCAGCTACAAGGCCTTCGAGGCCCGGCTGGAGGACGCCATCCACGTCCGCTTCGGCCTGCCGCCCAAGTCGCCTGTGGCCATCAAGACCCTGATCAAGAAGGCCGACCGGGCCTGCGCCTTCTTCGAGGCGACCCAGCTGGCCGGCTTCGGCCGCGCCGAGTCGCTCAAGATCTTCGGGGCCCCGCCGGCGGGCTACGACCTGACCATCGACCCCCTGCCCGCCCCGATCGCCCAGGCCCGCTACCTCGAGCGCTTCCGCGTCCTCGGCGAGGCCGTCGGCATCATGCCCGCTCCCGACGCCTGGCATACGGAGTAGCGATGGCCTTCGGGGGCGAGCACGGCGTCAGGATCAGCCTCTCGGCGGTCGTCATGGCCCTGCGGGATCCGCCGCGCGGCGGGCGGCTTTGCGTCCTGACCACCGGCGCCGGCGAGGCTGTGGCCCTGCCGTCCGGCCCCTTCGACCCGGCCCATGACCGCACCTTCGAGCTGTCCCTGCGCGCCTTCGTCACGGCCCAGACCGGCTTCCGCCCGGGCTTCGTGGAGCAGCTCTACACCTTCGGCGACGCGGGCCGCGAGAGCCCCCGCGCCGCCCCCGGCCCCGACCGGGCCCGCGAGATCTCGGTCGGCTATCTGGCCCTGACGCGCGAGGCCGCGACCGCCGACGCCGCCGAGGCCCACTGGACCCCCGTGCTGGACGCCTTCCCCTGGGAGGACCGCCGCGACCCGAAGGACCCCGCCCGCGTCCTGATCGCCGAGGCCCTGCGCGACTGGGCCGGCGCCGACGCCCGCCGTCTCGCCCGCGCCGAGGGCCTGTTCGCCCTCGCCCCCGGCGCCCGCTGGAACGAGGAGCGGGTGCTGGAGCGCTATGAGCTGCTCTATGAAGCCGGCCTGGTCCCCGAGGCCGCTCGCGACCGCAACCAGCCCTGCCCGGCGGCCCTGCCCGGCCTGGCCATGGCCTCGGACCACCGCCGCATCCTGGCGACCGGCCTCGGCCGCCTGCGTTCCAAGCTCAAGTACCGCCCGGTCCTGTTCGAACTGGCGCCGGAGACCTTCACCCTGTCGGGCCTCCAGTCCGCCGCCGAAGCCGTGGCCGGTCTGCCGCTCCACAAGCAGAACTTCCGCCGCGGCGTCGAGCGCACCGGTCTCGTCGAGGCCACCGGTCGGCTCAGCGCCGCCACCGGCGGCCGCCCCGCCGAGCTCTTCCGCTTCACCGGCGCCGACCCGCAAGGCGGCCAGGCCCCCGGCCTCGCCCTCCCCGCCCAGCGCTAGTTGGGGAGCCGGTCGCGGGCGGCGAGAAAATCGTCAGTACCCGCTTGCGGCGCACGCCCTGTCCGACTAGAGAAGCCCCTCGCTTCGACCAAGCGTACTTACGGCCCCGCGGAGAGGTGGCAGAGTGGTCGAATGTACCGCACTCGAAATGCGGCGTGCCTGGAAGGGTACCGTGGGTTCGAATCCCACCCTCTCCGCCACCGGCCTTTGATTTCGTTAGACAATCAGAGGCCCCTGTCGTCTTGATCCCCGTTCCGGTCCACATCGCGCCCCGGATGAAATGGCCCCTTGTGCGCAAGGCGGAACTGCGGAACGGCAAACAGGCGGTTCACGCCGATCGCGCCTTTCCCTCTAGTCTGGCTGCCGACATCCGCCGGAAGCCAAGCCATGACCGAACCCGTCGTCACGACTCGCAGCGGCCCCGTCCGGGGGACGACCACCAACGGCGTCTGGCGCTTCCTCGGCATTCCCTATGCGGCCGCGCCCGTCGGGGAGCGCCGCTTCGCCCTGCCCGAGCCGCACGCGCCCTGGGACGAGTGGGACGGCCGCGAGAAGGGGCCGAGCGCCCCCTGGCTGCTCAAGGACTTTCCTGCGCTGGACCTCGCCCCGCTGGTCGGTTCGGGCTGGGACAAGGGCGAGGACTATCTGAACCTCAACATCTGGACGCCCGAGGGCGCCAAAGGCGGCCTGCCGGTCATGGTCTGGATCCACGGCGGCGGCTGGGTCGGCGGGTCGGCGATGGCGCCGGTGCAGGACGGAACCGCCTTCGCCCGTGACGGCGTCATCCTGGTCTCGATCACCTATCGCCTCGGCGTCGACGGCTTCATGCCCATCCCCGGCGCGCCGCTGAACCTGGGCCTGCACGACACGATCGCCGCGCTGCGCTGGGTGCAGGACAATATCGCGGCCTTCGGCGGAGATCCGGCCAATGTCACCGTCTTCGGCGAGTCGGCCGGCGCCATGTCGATCGGCGATCTGGTCCCCTCCCCGGCGGCGAAGGGGCTGTTCCGCCGCGCCATCATCCAGAGCGGTCACGGCTCCATCGTCCGCCCCCTGTCGGTCGCCCAGCGTGTCACGAAAAAGATGGCGAAGCTGATGGGCGTCGCCCCGACCCTGGCGGGCTTCCGCTCGGCCTCCATCGAGCGCGGCCTTGCGGCGCTGGAGAAGATTTCCCTGCCGACCACCCGCATAAACATGCGCGACGAGGAGGGCCGCGATCCGACCTTCGGCGTCAGCCGCTTCGCCCCCGTGGTCGGCGACGACATCATCCCGATCAAGCCGCTGGACGCCCTGAAGCAGGGCGCGGGGGCCGAGATCGATGTCCTGATCGGCACCAACAGCGAGGAGATGAACCTCTACTTCGTGCCCACCGGGGTGAAGGCCAAGGTTGGCAAGCTGCTGGCCTGGTTCGTCCTCAGCCGGTCGGCGCCGCACGCCGGGGCGACGCTGAAAGCCTATCGCAAGCCCGGCGGCAAACCCGGCGAGGCCCTGACTGAGGCCATGGGCGACCTGATGTTCCGCTGGCCGGCCCGGGTCTATGCCGCCGCGCACAAGGGCCGGACCCATATGTACGAGTTCGGCTGGGGCTCGACCGCCTTCGAGGGCCAGCTCGGCGCCTGCCATGCGGTCGAGGTGCCGTTCGTGTTCGACACCCTGCCGACCGGGACCGGACCCAGGGGCTTCCTCGGCGCGGCCCCGCCCCAGGCCCTGGCCGACCACGTCCACAGGATCTGGGTCGACTACGCCCGCGACGGCTCCCTGCCCTGGCCGGAGTTCGACGCCCAGACCCGTCAGGTCTACCGGCCTGAGAAGGGCGCCGCCGAGCACGAGACCGAACTTCCCTGCGCCCCCTTCTGGTCCTGAGGCCGACATGTATCTCGATCTGTTCAAGCTCCCCGGCCGCGTGGCCTTCGTCACCGGCGGGGCCAGCGGCATCGGCCTGTCCTGCGTCGACGCCCTGGCCGAGGCCGGGGCCCGGGTGGTCATCGCCGACCGCAACCCGGCCGCCATCGAAACCGCCGTCGCGGAGATGACCGCCAAGGGCCATTCGGTCGAAGGTCTGACGCTGGACGTCACCGACGCCGACGCCGTTCAGGCCGCCGCCGACGACGTGGTCGCCCGCCACGGCCGCATCGACGTCCTGGTCAACAATGCCGGCATCGCCCGCAGCGAGATCGCTGCCGAGGACATGGAGGACGAGCGCTGGCTCGACGTCCTCAACGTCAATCTGAACGGCAGCTTCTGGTGCGCCCGCGCCTTCGGCCGTCACATGCTGGCCCAGGGCTCGGGCAGCATCGTCAACGTCGGCTCGATGAGCGGCTTCATCGTCAACCGGCCGCAGGGTCAGGCCCACTACAACGCCTCCAAGGCGGCCGTGCACCAGATGACGAAGTCGCTGGCCGCCGAATGGGCGCCGCGCGGGGTGCGGGTCAACGCCGTCGCCCCGACCTATATCGCCACCCCGCTGAACGCCTTCGCCGACCGCGAGGCCCCGATGTACAAGCGCTGGATCGACTCCACCCCGATGGCGCGTCTGGGCGAGCCCGAGGAGGTCGCCTCGGTCGTCCTTTTCCTGGCCTCGGACGCCGCCAGCCTGATGACCGGCTCCATCGTCCTGGCGGACGGTGGATACAGCTGCTGGTGATGGCGGTGCCTGAAGAGGCCCCGCTGGTCGCGGGGATCGAACTGGGCGGCACCAAATGCGTCGTCCTGCTGGCCACGGGTCCAGACGACATCCGCGCCGAGGCCCGGATCGCCACCACCACCCCGCAGGAGACGCTCGACGCCATCGAGGACCGGCTCAGGGAATGGCGGATCAAACACCGGTTCCAAGCCATCGGCGTCGCCGGCTTTGGCCCGCTGGCGCTTGATCCGCGACGCCCGGACTATGGCTGCATCGTCAACACGCCCAAGCCGGGCTGGGACGGGACCTCCCTGATCCAGCGCGCCCTGCGCTTCGGCGTGCCGGTGGGACTGGACACCGACGTCAACGCCGCCGCCCTGGCCGAAGGCCGGTGGGGCGGCGCGCAGGGGCTGCAGTCCTGGGCCTATGTCACCGTCGGCACCGGCATCGGCGTCGGAGCCATCGTCGAAGGCCGCCCGATCCGGGGACTGGGCCACGCCGAGCTCGGCCATCTGAGAGTGCCCCGTCTCAAGGGCCGATCCTGGCCGGGCGCCTGCCCCTACCACGGCGACTGCGTCGAAGGGATCGCCTCGGGCCCGGCCATCGCCATCCAGGCGGGCTTCCCGGCCGAAAGTCTGAGCCGGACCGATCCGGTGTGGGACGACGTCGTCCACGCCCTGACCGGCTGCTTCCACAATCTGGTCCTGACCACCGCGCCTGAGCGCATCCTGATCGGCGGCGGCGTCGGCCTAGGTCAGCCGCACCTGATCCCCCGCATCCGTAAGGCCTTGGCCGAGAGCCTGAACGGCTATGCTGTCGCGCCGCGCATCGCGGAAGACATCGAGGCCTTCCTCGCCCATCCATCGCTCGGCAACCGGGCCGGACCGCTCGGCTCGATCGCTTTGGCGCTCGGAAGCCTGGCGACTGTCGAGGCCGCCCCCATCCTTCGGTCGGCACAGGCCTGCGCATAAATCCTGCGGGCCAGCACACCGACGAACCTTTCAGACAGGTCGGTTACGCGCCTAGCCTCCCCTCAACAGCGACCGGGAAAAATCCCGGCGCGGACCCATAGGGGGAAACACGATGCGCCTGACCACCATCCTCGCCGCCGGCACGGCGATCGCCACCCTGATGACCTGCGGCGCCGCCAGCGCCCAGACTGCTCAGAATGCCGGTCCCGACGGCGCTTCCCAGGTCGACGACGTCGTCGTCACCGCGCGGAAACGCGAGGAACGTCTGCAGGACGTGCCGATCGCGGTCACGGCCACCAGCGGCGAAACCCTGGAGCGCGAGCAGATCAATCTGGTCAAGGACGTCGCCGCCCTGACCCCGGGCCTGAACATCTCCTCCGACGCCGTCGGCCGAGCCTTCCTGGCCATCCGGGGCGTGGGCAACACCCTGATCGACAGCGTCCAACCCGGCGTCGGCATCTTCATCGACGGCATCTACCAGCCCAACACCTCCTATCTGAACAGCCCCGTCGTGGACGTGGAGCGGATCGAGGTGCTGCGCGGTCCGCAAGGGACCCTGTTCGGCAACAACACCCTGGGCGGCGCGATCAACGTCATCACCCGCGCTCCGACCGACCATTTCGAAGGCCGCGCCACGGCGTCCTACGCCGGGCCGGACAACTATCAGACCTACGGCGCGAGCATCTCGGGCCCGATCATCGAGGGCAGCCTGCGCGGCCGTCTGGCGGCGAACTATCACACCCAGGACGGCTTCTCGGAGAACCTGCTGGCCGGCGGTAACGCTCGCCCGCTGGAGACCCAGGCCGTCAACGGAACCCTTGTCTGGGAAGTCCCGCAAGCCCAGCGCACTGAGCTCAGCCTCAACGCCTACTGGAACCGGGTGACCGGCTCCCAGACGGCGTACAACACGGTCAACAGCCCGACCAACTACGTCGACGACGTCCTGCTGAACCAGAACTCGATCGCCGAGTACACCTACTCGGGGATCAACGCCAAACTGGTGGTCGACCTGACGCCGAACACGACCATGACCACCATCCTGGCCTATGACGACAAGGACGGCCGGGCTTCGGGCGACGGCGACTTCGGGGCCGTGCCGGCGATCTTCGTCCTCGACGGCCGCAATGACCGCCAGACCTACACCGGGGAAGCCCGCTTCGACACCAACTGGAACGACCGCTTCTCGACCCTGGTCGGCGTCTTCGCCCAGAAGTCCGACAACACCGACGACATCAGCCAGACGCTGGACGCCGGCTATCTGGTGCTCGGCCTGCCGCTCGGCCTGCTGGTCCTGCCGCAACACACCATCCGCGACAGCGAGCTGCAGTCCCAGGCCATCTACGCCAACGGCTTCTACAACCTCGGCTCGGACTGGGAGCTGTCGGCCGGCATCCGCTTCGACCACCAGGAAGTCTCGATCGACGGCACCGTCGGCCAGTACACCGCCGACGAATGGGAGCCCCGGGTCACCCTGCGCAAGACCTGGAACCCGCAGCACTCGAGCTATGCCTCGATCTCGCGCGGCTTCCGCGGCGGCGGCGCAAACCCGGCCGGCGCGCCCAACCCCTTCTATCAGGGCGACTCGGTCTGGACCTATGAGCTCGGCGACAAGTTCACCAACGAGAGTCGCACCCTGACGCTGAACTCGGCCATCTACTTCAATGACTACAGCCACTACATCGGCCAGAACTCGCTGACGCCCAGCCTGATCGCGGTGAACCTGAACACCGGTTCGGTCGAGAGCTACGGCGTCGAGCTGGAAGGGGTCTGGACGCCGAATGCGATGTTCCAGCTCAAGGCGGGCGGCACCTACAACCACGCCCGGATCACCGACGACAGCGAATACGCCGCCATCATCGGCCACGGCCTGCCCTCGGACCGGATCCTGTTCCAGCCGGACGTCAACGGCTTCGTGACCGGCAGCTTCACGTATCCGCTGGGCTCCGGCGAACTGCGCACCGACCTGACGGCCAGCTACAAGGGCGAACGCGTCGGCTCGACCCTCAGCCCGACCGTCTTCCCGACGCTGGAGGCCTATACGATCGTCAACGCCAACGTCGCCTATGAGTGGGGCAACTACACCGCCTCGATCTTCGCGACCAACCTGTTCGACGCCGACTACTATGACAGCTATCTCGACAAGTCCCTGCTGGCGGCCTTCGGCTTCCCGGCGGCTCTGGTCCACGACCTGGGCATCACGGGCGACGGGCGGCGGGTCGGCGTGCGGCTGAGCGCGAAGTTCTAGGCGAAGGCGGGGAGAAGCGTCATGAGCGCCTTGCCGACGTCGGTGACGACAGCGCCGCTGCCGGAGCCCGTGCTTGCGGGCCTGCGGGCGATCTTCCAGGATCGCCTGCACCTGGGCGAGGCGATGCGGGCCCAGCACGGGGCCTCGGAGGCCCACTTCGAGACCGTGCTGCCCGACGCCGTGGTCTTCGCCCACTCCACCGAGGAGGTGGTCGCACTGGTCAAGCTGTGCGTGGCCCACGACACTCCGGTGATCCCCTATGGCGCGGGGACCTCGATCGAGGGCAACACCACGCCGACGCGCGGCGGGGTCACGGTCGATCTGTCGGAGATGAACGCCATCCTGCAGGTCAATGCCGAGGACTTCGACGTCACCGTTCAGGCCGGGGTTCGGCGCGAGCAACTGAACGAGCATCTGCGCGACGTCGGCCTGTTCTTCCCGATCGACCCGGGCGCCAACGCCACCATCGGCGGCATGGCCTCGACGCGGGCCTCGGGCACCAATGCGGTGCGCTACGGCACGATGCGCGAGGCGGTGCTCAACCTGCGCGTGATCACCCCGGACGGCCGCGACATCCGCACCGCTCGCCGGGCCCGCAAGTCGGCCGCCGGCTATGACCTGACCCGACTGATGATCGGCTCGGAAGGCACGTTGGGGATCATCACCGAGGTGACCCTGAGACTGCACGGCATCCCCGAGGCAATCATGTCGGCGGTGTGCAGCTTCGACACCCTGGGCGGGGCGGTCGACACCGTCGTCCAGGCGATCCAGCTGGGTATCCCCCTGGCCCGGGTCGAGATCCTCGACGACATGCAGATGAAGGCGGTCAACGCCTGGTCGAAGCTGGACTACCCCGAGAAGACCACCCTCTTCTTCGAGTTCCACGGCTCTGAACGCTATGTCGAGGAGCAGGTCGAGACGGTCTCAGCCATCGCGGCCGAGAACGGCGGCGGCGAGTTCCGCTGGTCCAACCTGCCCGAGGAACGGGCCAAGCTCTGGAAGGCGCGGCACGAGGCCTATTACGCCGCCGTCGGCCTGAGGAAGGGCTGCGTCGGCTGGGCCACGGACGTCTGCGTCCCGATCAGCCGTCTGGCCGAATGCATCATCGAGACCAAGAAGGATCTCGCGACGGCCAGCATCCCCGCGACCATCCTGGGCCACGTCGGCGACGGGAACTTCCACGTCGTCTTCGTGCTCGATCCGAACAAGCCGGAAGAGGCCGAGGAGGCCGAGGCCCTGAACAAGGTGCTGGTCCAGCGCGCGCTCGACATGGACGGCACCTGCACCGGCGAGCATGGCATCGGCCTGGGCAAGCAGGACTGGCTGATGGCGGAACTGGGCGACGCGGTCGACCTGATGCGTATGATCAAGCGCGCCCTGGACCCGAAGGACCTCTTCAACCCGGGCAAGATCTTCAGCCTGTAGGGCCTGCGCCATGACCCCGACCGACACCCGCCGCCTCGTCGATCCCGAGCTGCTGACCCTGCTCGACGCCTGGCCCAAGGTCGATCTGACCGAAGATCTGCTCCCCGCCCTGCGAAGCGCCGACCGCCTGCCGGCGCCCGAGCTGGACGCGGCGTCGAAAGCCGTCGACATGACCCGCCGCACCGTGCCCGGTCCGGCCGGGGCTCCGGATGTCGGGGTTCTGGTCTATCGGCCGACGGGGGCGGGCCCCTTCTCCTGCATCTTCCACATTCACGGCGGCGGCTATGTGATCGGGGCCGTCGACGGACAAGAGGCCCAGCATCGTGGCATGGTCGCCCGGCTGGGCTGTGTAATCGTGACGGTGGACTATCGGCTGGCGCCCGAAACCCGCTTCCCCGGCGCGATCGAGGACTGCTACGCCGCCCTGGCCTGGACCTTCGCCAACGCCGCCGAACTGGGCGTGGACCCGACGCGGATCGGCGTCATGGGCGAGAGCGCCGGCGGCGGTCTGGCGGCGGCCCTGGCCCTGTTGGCGCGCGACCGGGGCGACTATGCCCTCGCCTTCCAGCACCTGATCTATCCGATGCTGGATGATCGGACCGTGACCCACGCCGACCCGCATCCCCACACCGGCGAGTTCATCTGGACGCCGCACAACAACCGTTTCGGCTGGGCGGCCCTGCTGGGCGTCGAGCCCGGCTCCGACGGCGTCAGCCCCTATGCCGCCGCCGCCCGCGCCGAAGACCTGACCGGCCTGCCGCCGGCGTTCGTCTCGACCGGATCGCTGGACCTCTTCCTCGAGGAAGACCTGGAATATGCGCGGCGGCTGCTGAGGGCGGGCGTGGCGACCGAGCTGCACGTCTATCCCGGCGGCTATCACGGCTTCGACTTCGATCCGGCCGCCGCCGTCGCCCAACAGGCCCGGCGGGACAGCTTCGCCGCCCTGCATCGCTTCCTCAACCAAGGACCTATCTGAAAGGTCTTGCGCGACCTATCGGATAGGTGCATCGTCCCCTCCTAGCCTCCAGCAGAGAGGCAGGAGGAATATCATGCAGATTGACGCGCGCCCCGACGCCACAAGTCCGTCCCGCTTCATCAGCCTGGTCGTCTCGCCCGAGATGACGGTCCTGATCGGCCGCGGTCCGTTCGAGGGCATCGTCCTTCCGACTGAGGCCATCGCGGTCGCCTATGGCCTCGGGGCCATCGAGGTCGCGCCCTCGGTGCATGTGTATGGCGCCAATGCCGTCGACGACCTGCTGGCCGAGGACGCCGCCGCCACGCGCATCCTGCTTCTGGTCGCGCCCACGGCCCTCACCCGCATCGAGGGGGTCAGCCAGCCCGAGGCCGACGCCCATCACGGCTATCACCTGCCGCCGGAACTGCGCGCCATCGCCCTGGCCCTGCGCGACTGCGACCGGTTCGGCGAGGCCGGCGAAATCTATCGCGCCGCCAAGGCCATCGAACTGCTGTGGGAGACCTGGCGCCGACTGGACGCCCGGGCCCTGACGCCCCTGTCGACCAACGGCTCGCTGTCGCACACCGACGCGGTCCGCATCCTGGCCGTGCGCGAGCTGATCGACGCCCGCTGGAACGAGAAGCTGTCCCTGGGCTCCATCGCCGCCCAGTGCGGCCTGAACCGGGACAAGCTGACCCGCGGTTTCCGCGAGATGTTCGCCTGCACCGTCGCCGAGGCCATTGTCGAGCGCCGCCTGACCGAGGCGAGCCGGATGCTTGAGACCACCGACCTGCCCGTCTCTTCGATCGGCTATGAGAACGGCTATCTGAACAACGCCAGCTTCGCCCGCGCCTTCGGCCGCCGCTTTGGCCAGACGCCCTCCGACTACCGCGCCGCCCGGCTGGCCGCCTGATGGGGATTCCGCTCATGCCCGTGGCCGGGGGGCAGGCAGGCCAGCCCCTCTCTCTGGTCCAAACGACTATAAACGCCGTCACCGACCACATCCGCGATCAGGGCCTCAGGGTCGGGGACAATCTGCCCGGCGAGTCCCATTTCGTCGCCAGCCTCGGCGTCAGCCGGGCCGTGACGCGCGAGGCCTTCGGGGCTCTGGCCGCGCTGGGCCTGATCGACGTCGCCAATGGCCGCCGCGCCCGGGTCGGGGCCATCGACGGCTCGGTGATCGCCTCCTCCCTGAACCACGCGGTCTCCACGGCCCAGATCACCGTGCCCGAGGTCTGGGACGTGCGCCGCACAATCGAGGCCCGCACCGTGGCCCTGGCCGCGACCTCGCGCACCGACGCCGAGGCGGCCGAGATCGTCCGTCTGGCCGAGGCCATGGTCCGCGACATCGACGACCGATCGACGATGACGCGCCACGACATCGCCTTCCATCAGGCCATCGCGGCCGCCAGCCACAACGCACTGTTCGTCCAGATCGTCTCCTCCTTCGCTCATCTGATGGAGGTCGCCGTGCCCGCCGCCTGGGATACCCGGGTGGTCGAGGAGGACAAGCAGGCCACGCTGGACCGCCACCTGGCCGTCGCCCACGCCATTCGCGACCGGGACCCGGTCGCCGCCGTCGCGGCCATGCAGGATCACTTCGACGCCTCGATCGACGATGTGCTGCAGGGAATGTCGGGTCGGCCGAGCGCCAACGACGCCTGAGCGGTCTAGCGGCGTCCGTCGAGAGCGGCGGACACAGCGGTGGCGGTCGCCTCGGCGCCCTGAAGCGTCGGATGGAAGGGCGCGCCGTTCTTGCCGGGCCAGCCGCTGGTCCAGGGCAAGGCCGAGCAGGCGTGGTGGTCGGCGCCCAGAGCATTCATGTCGACAAGGATCGCCCCGCCCTGCTCGGCCGCCGCACGCGTGGTCGCGGCCAGACGCTCGCCGACCTGACGCATCATATCGGCCTCGGCGACCGTGAGGCCGATACGGGCGCAGGTCCCGGAAGGCGGCAGGATGGTGGGATAGGTGGCGACGATCACCGTCGCGTTCGGCGCGCGCTGATGGATCGCCTTCAGGGTGGCGACGAGTTGGCCTTGAAGACCGGCATAGTCGCGAGCGGACGGAGACTTGGGCCCCTTCCACAGCCGCCGCACGGTCCAGCCAAAGGCGCTGTCGGCCTTGCGGGCGGCCAGCAGGGACAGGTCGCCGACATAGCCGATGTCATTGCCGCCGACGGTGAGCGTGACCAGTTTGGTGTCTGGGCCGATGGTGCGGATCTGAGGTCCCTGGAAGAACTGGCCGCCAGTGAGCACATTCTTCGTCACCGCCCCGCCGCAGCTCATGTCGGTGATGGCGATCCGGCGCAGGCGGGCGAGCTGTTGCGGATAGCCGTTGACGCTGCGGGCGCAGAGCAGAGGACTGCCCTTCACCAGAGCGCCGAGCCCCGCCCCGGCGGCGTAGGAACTGCCGAGGGCGACATAGTCGTGCGGTCCGGCGGGCGTGCGTCGCGCCTGCAGCCAGACGAAGACGGTCGCCAGAACGACCAGAACCAGCAGGAGGATCAGGACGCCGAGGCAGCCCCGCGCGGCCCAGCGCGACTTGCGTCCCCGCTCAGCCATGGTCGGGGCTCGCGAGCACGGCGCGGACGGGTGCATTCATCATCGAAATGACGAAGCCTGCAAAGGAGATGACGCCGGTCGCCACCCCGACGATGGCGAGGGACAGACCAAGATGGCTCTCGCCGCCCAGGGCCCGGCTGCCGAGCGTCACCAGGATCGGCGACAGGCCGAGGCCGATCAGGGCGCCGAGGATCATGAAGGCGCCGAGGCAGACGCCGCGCTCCTCATTGGGGACCAGGACGGCGATGGCCGTGGCGGTGATCAGGCCGGTCATGGAGCCTGCGATCAGCAGGACGAACAGCACCCCCGCGAAAACCGGGACGCTGGTCATGATCGGGAACAGAGCGGCAGGGACGCCGATGGCCGAGGCGATCACCGCCCCGATCATGATGCCGCCGCGAATGGAGCTCTTGTGGCCCCGGTCGGCGACGAAGCCGGCCACGACCGGACCCAGAACCCCGGCCAGCAACAGGATGCCGCCCAGCAGGCCGCTGGCCTCGCCGACGCTCATATGCAGGTCGCGCTGCATCACCGGCACGGCCCAGACGCCCGCCGCCGCATCGGCCATGATCACGCTGATCTGGCCCACGAACAGGGGCAGAAGGAATTTCCAGCGGCGCAGCAGCGCCTGGATCAGAGGCTTGAGGGCTTTGCTGGTGCTCTCGACCTCGTGGCGGGCCGGCTCGCGGATCAGGAACTGGAGCAGCAGCATGACGGCGCTGGCGATGCCGAAGACGAGGGAGGTCTCGCGCCAGGGCGTCATGGCGATCCCCGGGAGGCTGAGATCGCCGGAAAAGGCCGTGAACAGGGCGCCGCCGATGACGAAGGCCAGGGCCGGACCGAGCGTATTGCCCATGCCGAGGAAGAGCATGGCCCGGCCCCGCTGCTGGGTCGCGGACATGTCGGCCAGCACCGAGATGGCCACCGGCACCAGGCTCATCGTGCCCAGACCCGCCAGCATCCGGGTGACGAACAGGGTGGCGAAGTCGTTGGCGAAGGCCGAGCCGACCATGCCGACGGTCCAGCACAGACCGAGCACCAGCATGATCCGGGCGCGATTGGTGTGGTCGGTCAGCCAGCCGAGCGGGATTGCGATCAGGGCCATGGGCAGGGCGGCGGCGATGCCCTGGATCAGGCTGATCTGGTAGTCGTTCAGGCCCAGCTCGGCCTTGGCGGCCTCCTGCAACGGCGAGAAGGCCAGCCGCACCATCCCGGCCATCAGGATGATGGTCGAGACCAGTATGACCGCGCCCCAGGCGGTTCTCCGGATCGGCCCGGCGTCGACGACGGGCTCTGCACCCGAGGCGGGCAGATCGATGGTGGTGTGCATGTCCCGGCTTCCTCGCCACGCCGGATTTGCCCGGTCCTTCGCAATGGAGGCTAGGCGCGCCCTGCCCGGCCCGAAACGTCAGCCAGTGTGCCGAATGGAAGTCTCGGTTGACGTCAGGCGAGGGCGCCGGACGCCGGCGTCAGGATCGCCACGCCCTCGCTCGCGATCACCGCGCCACGGGTCAGGTCCAGCCGCTCCGGACGGGAAGGGCGGGCGGCGGGGGCCGCGAACCTCAGCCGGTTGGTTCCGCTGCCGTCGAGATAGCGGCCCGGGGCGCCGGCGGAATGGACCAGCTCGGGCGCGCCCTTGACGGTCACCAGCCGGTCGAAGGTGACGACGACGCCGTCCGCCTCGACCTCGACCCCGGCGACCACCGGCCCGTCCGTCCGCTCGGGATCCCAGCTCCCGGCGAAGGTCCATTTCGCCGTCATGTCCGCAGGAGTGGGCGCCCCCTTGGCCGTCGCCAGATTGTCGGCCAGCCAGCCATAGTCGCCGCCGTTGCGATGGCTGTTGTGGAAGTAGTGGCGCTCGGGCCAGCGCCCCTCCTCCTGCGCCGCCCGGTTGCGGGCCAGGTCGTCGGCGGTCGGGGTCCCGCCGTTCAGCGGATAGACGACCAGATAGGGCGGCTGATCCCGCATCCGCTCCGAGAAGGAACAGTCGACGAAGTAGAACTGGGCGTCGCGGTGATGGCGGGCCAGATAGAACTGCGGCGGGCCGTCGACGGCGCAACCCTTGATGACGAACTTCTTGTCCTCGACCCGCATCCCCTCGTGCCAGAAGGCGGCGGTGGTGTTGGGATTGACCTGGGTGATCTCGGAGTTCGACAGGAAGCACCAGCCGCGCGGGCAGATGAAGTCGACCGAGCCCATCACCCTCAGCCCGGTGTGATAATACCGCCCGCCGTCGGCGGTCAGGGGCGTCGCGCCCGGTCCCTCGGACAGGCCCGCCTCGTCATTGCCCTTGATCCCGCGCCACAGGCTCAGGGTGTCGGCGCCCAGGCTCAGGATGTCGGCGTTCTGGATGATGATCCGGTCGGCGCGGCCGAAGATGGTGAAGGCGTGCGGCCCGATCGCCGTGACGGTGTTGTGGACCGTCATGTTTTCCAGGACGAAGTCGTGGGCCGTGGCGCTGATGTTGAGGACCCCCTGCCCCAGGGCGTCGCGCGGCAGGTCGGCGGGCCGGTTCGACTGCAGCCGCGTGCCCATCCGGCTGGTCCCACGCAAGGTCACATAGGCGGCGTCGACGCGCACGACCTCGTCATAGACCCCGTTGCGGATCAGGATAATCTTGCGCTCGCGGTTGTCCCTGGGGATCGACTGGACCGCGGCATGGATGGAGGTGAACTGCCCCGTGCCGTCCGCCGCCACGATGATGTCCGGGTCGGCCTCCCAGGTCGGGACACTGGCGCGAGCGGCCTGGGCGAAAGCGGGAGCGGCGGCGCTCGCCATGAGGCCGGCCAGGGCTGAACGGCGGCTGAGGGCGAAGGCGGAAAGGCTCACGGTCGGTCTCCGGTCATGGATAGCTGGCATCTTGCGCTCCGTCGCCTGCGGCGTCGGTCAGCCGTGATATCGCTAACATTTTGCGAAATCGAGAACCCCGCTCGCTGAGCCTCCGGCACAGCAAGTCTTCCTCATTGCACGAGACGGGGTCGCAACCCTGACGGTATTATCGGCCATGGCGTGTATGGGTCGGCGGCGGAGTGTTTGAAATGATCATCTCGTCGCCCGGCGACTATCGCGAGG
Organism: Brevundimonas goettingensis; assembly: GCF_017487405.1. Classification (NCBI taxonomy): domain Bacteria; kingdom Pseudomonadati; phylum Pseudomonadota; class Alphaproteobacteria; order Caulobacterales; family Caulobacteraceae; genus Brevundimonas; species Brevundimonas goettingensis. Next base: position 2,208,436 of record NZ_CP062222.1, read on the forward strand.
CCGCGCGCCGCAAGCTGCCGCCCTTCCTGTTCCAGTACATCGACGGCGGGGCCTATGCGGAGACGACGCTCGGCCACAACGTCACCGACTGGCACGACGTTCTCCTGCGCCAGCGCGTGCTCCGGGACATGTCGGACCTGAGCCTCGAGACGAAGCTGTTCGACGAGACGCTGAAGCTGCCGATCGTCCTCGCCCCCGTCGGCCTGACCGGAATGTACGCCCGGCGCGGCGACGTCCAGGCGGCCCGGGCGGCGGCCTCGCGCGGCGTACCCTTCACCATGTCGACCATGTCGATCTGCTCCATCGAGGAGGTGGCGCCCGTCATCGACCGGCCGATCTGGTTTCAGCTCTATGTGCTGCGCGACCGCGGCTTCATGCGCCATGTGCTGGACCGCGCGAAGGCGGCCGGGGTGAAGACCCTGGTGTTTACCGTCGACCTGCCGGTTCCCGGCGCCCGCTACCGCGACGCCCATTCTGGCATGAGCGGCCCCAACACCGGACTCCGGCGGATGCTGCAGGCCGTGACCCATCCAGCCTGGGCCTGGGACGTCGGCCTCAACGGAGCCCCGCACACCCTTGGAAACATCTCCGCCTATATGGGCAAGCCGACGGGGCTGGCCGATTTCATGGGCTGGATCGGCCAGAATTTCGATCCGTCCATCGCCTGGAAGGATCTGCAGTGGATCCGCGATGTCTGGGACGGGCCGATCATCATCAAGGGCATCCTCGATCCCGACGACGCGCGCGACGCAGTAGCCTTCGGCGCGGACGGGATCGTGGTGTCAAACCACGGCGGGCGGCAGTTGGACGGGGTTCTGTCCACAGCCCGGGCCCTGCCCGGGATCGCCGAAGCAGTTAAGGGCGATCTGACGATCCTGATCGATTCCGGCATTCGCAACGGGCTGGACGTGGTGCGAGCTTTGGCCCTCGGCGCAGATGCCGTCATGCTGGGCCGGGCCTTCGTCTATGCCCTGGCGGCGGGCGGACAGGCCGGAGTCGCCAACCTTCTGGACCTGTTCGAGAAGGAGATGCGGGTGGCCATGACCCTGACCGGCGCCCGGACCATCGCCGACATCGGCCCGGACGTTCTGGTCCGCACCAAGGGGCAAGAGGCGGCCTATCCCGCCAGCCGATAGCCGACGCCGGGCTCGGTCAGCAGAAGGGCCGGCGCCGCCGGATCGGCTTCCAGCTTGTGCCGCAGCTGGCCCATGACGACCCGCAGATACTGGGTGTCGGAGACGTGCGCCTTGCCCCAGACCGCGCTCAGCAGGTCCATGTGGGTCACCAGCTTGCCGGCATGCAGCGCCAGTTGCGCCAGCACGTCATACTCCTTGGGCGTAAGGCGGACCGGCTGGCCGGACCGGGTGACCAGCCGCATCTCGAGATCGATGACGACATCGCCCGCAGCCACCGGCCCCCGGGGCCGTCCGGCGTCCCCGGTCTGGCGCAGCCCCGCCCGCACCCGCGCCAGAAGCTCGCCAACGCCGAAGGGCTTTTCGACATAGTCGTTGGCCCCGAGATCCAGCGCCTCGATCTTCTCGGCCTCCTTGTCACGCGCGGACAGGATCAGGATCGGGCCAGCGTAGAACTCCCGCGCCCGCTTCAGCACATCCTTGCCGTCCATATCGGGCAGGCCGAGATCCAGCAGGACGGCGTCGGGGCTCCACAGGGCGATGGCGCGCAGCCCCTCCTGCCCGCTGTCGGCGCGCCGGGCGTCATAGCCCGCGGCGTCGAGCGCCGGGGTCAGGAAGCGGTGGATCTGGGGTTCGTCGTCGATGACGAGGATGCGGGGACGGACGGCCGACATGGCTTCAGCCTTACAGCAGGTTCGGATGGGTCGCGATGGCCTTGGGCAGGCTGATCAGGACCCGCGTCCCCTTGCCGTCGGCGATGGGACTGGCCGCCGCGATCCGCCCGCCATTGGCCTCCACGAAACCCTTGGAGATGGCCAGACCCAGGCCGGCGCCGTTCGATCGATCACTGGGCTGTTCCATCCGGCGGAACTTGTCGAAGACCCGCTCCAGCTCTTCGGTCGGGATTCCCTTGCCCTGGTCCTCGATGGAGATGACCACCGATCCGCGATCCTCATAGGCCGCCAGTTCGATGGTCGAGCCATCGGGACTGTAGGCGATGGCGTTCTCGAGGATGTTGACCACCGCCTGCTCCAGCAGTCCCTGATCGACCATCACCAGACTGAGCTCAGATGGGAAATCGCGGGTCAGGTCGCGGGCCTGCAGACGACGCGAGACCCGTTCGGCCGCCGCGTTCAGGACGTCGCGGACATCGGTCCAGTCGGCCTTGATGTTCAGCCCGCCGCCTTCCAGCCGCGTCATGTCCAGCAGGTCGCCGACATAGCGGTTCAGCCGCTCGGCCTCCTCGCGGATCGACAGCAGCAGGTCGGCGCGGACTGCCGGCTTCAGCGTCTCGCCGAAGTCGATCAGGGTGGTCGCCGAACCCAGCACGGTCGAGAGCGGCGTCCTCAGGTCGTGGCTGACCGAGTTCATCAGCGCCCCCCGGAACCGGTCGGCGCGGCGCAGGGTCTCGGTCTCCAGCGCCTGACCGGCCAGTTCGGCGCGTTCGATGGCAACCGCTCCCTGATCCAGCAGGGCCAGGGCCAGACGCTCTTCGTCCGAACCGGGCGCGAGCGCTTCCGCCTCGATACCCGCGACGCCGGATCGCCCACGCACACCCTGCAGGGGTCGGAAGGTCCAGCTCGACTGCGGCAGGGTGCCGGTGCCGAAACCCGCCGGCTCCCCATGCTCCCAGGCCCAGCGCGCGGCGGCCATGGGGGCGGCTCCGAGCGTCGGGGTGTCGGGCGCGCCGGCGGCTATGGTCAGGTCATCGCCGCCAAGGCCCGTTGTGGGCAGCAGGACCACCGCCCGGGCGCCGGCGGACTCTGCGGTCTGTTCGGCCAGGATGCGGGCGGTCTGGATGCGGTCGTCGGCGGCGGCCAAGGCCTGGCTGGCGCCCAGCAGGGCCGAGACAGCGGAGGCGCGCCGCTTCGTCGCCAGCGCCTGCTCGCGCATCCGGCCCGCCAACGCTCCTGTCAGCAGGGCCACGCCCCAGAAGACCAGCAGGGTCAGCACATCCGTGGGCGAGCCGATGGCCAGGCTGTAGCGCGGGTGGAGGAACAGGAAGTTGTAGGTCAGGAAGGCCAGTGTCGCCGCCACCAACGCCGGGCGCGATCCGCGCAGCGCCCCGGCCGCCACCACCGCCGCCATATAGATGACGCCCAGATCGACGCGCTCGAAGCCGCGATCCAGCGGCACGGCCGCCGCCGTGGCGAGGCCCACGAACACGGCCCCATCCAGATAGCCGCGCCAGCCGCCCAACCGCTTCGCCAGCCCGACCTTCACGGGCGTGACGGGGTCGCTTCCCTTCGACTCCACGCCCTCGGTGACGATGTGGATCGCCGCGCCCTTCGCCGAACGCAGCAGTTCGGCGGCCAGCGACCGGCCGAACAGGTCGCGCAGCCGGCTGTCGCGCCCCTTGCCGGTGACCACCTGGGTCACATGGTTGCGCTGGACGTGGTCCATGACGGCGCGCACCACGTCCTCGCCGCTCAGGGTGACGGTGCGGGCACCGAGCTGTTCGGCCAGCTTCAGGGCGGCGCTGAGCCGGGCGTCGCCCTCGGCCGAGCGGGCGGCCCTGTCCACCGTCGCCACGGTCCAGGGCGCATCCATCATCATGTCGGACATGCGCCGCCCGGTCCGCACCAGCGACTGGGCCATGGCGTCGCCGCCGACCAGCACCAGGATCCGCTCATTGACCGCCCAGGGCCCGGCCGTCCCCTGCTCGCGCAGATGGACCAGAAGCTGGTCATCGACGGTCTGGGCCGCCCGGCGCAGGGCCAGCTCCCGCAGCGCCGTCAGGGTCTCGACCTTGAAGAAATTGTCCGCCGCCACCCGCGCCGTCTCGGGCACATAGACCTTGCCGTCGGCCAGTCGACCCCGCAGTTCGTCGGGGGTGATGTCCACCACCTCGATGTCGTCGGCGCGGCTCAGGGCGACGTCGGGCACGGCCTCGCGCTGGCGCACCCCGGTGATCCGCAGGACCACGTCGGACAGGCTCTCCAGATGCTGGACGTTCAGCGTCGTCCAGACGTCGATCCCGGCCTTCAGGATTTCATCGACGTCCTGCCAGCGCTTGGGATGGCGCGAACCCGGGGCGTTGGAATGGGCGTATTCGTCGACCAGCAGCAGGTCGGGCCGCCGCGTCAGGGCGCCGTCGATGTCGAACTCCAGCAGGGTCCGGCCGCGATACTCGATGGGGTTGCGCGCCAGCACCTCGAGGCCGCGCAGCAGGGCGGCGGTCTCCTTGCGGCCATGGGTCTCGACCAGGCCCACGACGACGTCGAGGCCCTCCGCCTTCCGGCGTCGGGCCGCGCGCAGCATCTCATAGGTCTTGCCCACGCCCGGCGACATGCCGAGAAAAACCTTCAGCCGCCCCCGTTTCCGGGGAGCGGCTTTCAGCGAAGGGTCTGGCGCAGGCTCGGCCAAATCAGGAGGCCGGGAAACGGGCGTCGAGGGCGCGGTTGGCCATCAGGACGTTGACGCGCGGCTGGCCGATGAAGCCTAGCAAGGCGCCTTGCGTATGCTGGTCGATCACGCGCTGGACCTCGGCTGCGGGCACGCCCCGGGCGGTCGCGATGCGCGCCGCCTGAAGCCGAGCGTAGGCCGGTGAGATGTCCGGGTCGAGCCCAGAACCGGAGGCCGTGACGGCGTCGGCGGGCACGGAGGTCGCGCCGTCGTCGGCGCGGATCGTCTCGGCTTCGGTCTTCACCCGCTCGGCCAGATCGGCGTTGAGCGGGCCGTAGTTCGAGCCCGAGGATGACAGGCCGTCATAGCCCTCGCCCGCCGCCGACGGACGCGGATGCAGGTAGCGGGCCTCGGCAAAGGGCTGGCCGATCAGGGCCGAACCCTGCACGGCGCCCGAGGCGTCGTGGACGAGACTGCCGTTGGCCTTGTCCGGGAAGACGCCCTGGGCGAAACCGGTGATCGCCAGCGGATAGGCGACACCCAGAACCAGGGTGAAGAGCGCCACCATCACAATGGCGGGCCGGATTGGGTTGACCATCTTCGGTCTCCTTAGAAGGTCGCCTTCAGCGAGGCCACGGCGCGGGCGCCGTAGATGTCGCCGAAGTCGTGCTGGTCGGTGTCGTGGTAGCGGACGTCGACCGCGAAGTGCGGGGTCAGCTGATAGGCGGCGCCGAGGTTCCACGTCGTGTAGTCGAAGTCAGAGGACACGAACTGACGCCCCACCGCGCCGGAGATCGTCCATTTGTCGGCGGGCGAGATCGCGGCATTGGCCTCGACATAGGTCGCCTCATCTTCGGACGCGCCGAAGAAGTCCGGCGACCAGTAGACGGCGCCGCCGAGGGTGGCGGGACCGAAGGCGCGCGAGGCCGCGGCCTTGAACTCGGCGTAGTCGTAATCGGCTCCGTCGGGCTGGTTCGTGTAAAGATATCCGACCACCCCGAGATCGAGGTTCCAGCCGGCGACCTCCGGGCGGATGCCGCCGTACAGGTCGATCTCGGCATTGGTGTCCCCATCGCCGAAGTCGACATTCGAGGCCCAGCTCCCGGCGTAGAAGGAGCCGGCAGTCAGGTCGACGCCGCCCGAAAGGGCCGGATCTTCCTGGGTCTGGCTGACGCCCCGGAAGACGTAGTCGGAGGTTCCGGCGACGTTGAAGCTCCATTGCGGAGCCGTGGCGTCCTGGGCCTGGGCGGCGGTCGCCAGCGCGAACGGGGCGGCGACGGTGAGGAGAAGACGGAGCGAGGTATTCATCAGGCTTGATCTTTCAGTGCGGACGCCGGGACAGGGCCGGGACGTTCGGGAGCGTGGGTGCGGTCGGCGTGGGCCAGCAGGCTGACGACCACGACGGCGGCGATGACGAAGAGGGCGAACCAGACATCGTTCTTGCCGGCGGCCTTGAATGTGTTGCCTTGTTTGCGTTGGGGCATGGGGTTGGCTCTCACGCCAGACCCAGGCCGGTGATGACCAGGTCGATCAGCTTGATCCCCGCAAAGGGCGCGATCAGTCCGCCGAGGCCGTAGAGCAGCAGGTTGCGGCCCAGCAGCTTGCCGGCGCCGACCGCCCGGTACTTCACCCCGCGCAGGGCCAGCGGGATCAGGGCGACGATGACCAGGGCGTTGAAGATCACCGCCGACAGGATGGCGCTCTCCGGCGACCCCAGCCGCATGATGTTCAGCGCGCCCAGCGCCGGCAGGCCGACCACGAACATCGCCGGGATGATGGCGAAATACTTGGCCACGTCGTTGGCGATCGAGAAGGTCGTCAGGGCGCCGCGGGTGATCAGCAGCTGTTTGCCGACCTCGACGATCTCGATGACCTTGGTCGGGTCGCTGTCGAGGTCGACCATATTGCCGGCCTCGCGCGCGGCCTGGGCGCCGGTCTGCATGGCGACGCCGACGTCGGCCTGGGCCAGGGCAGGTGCGTCGTTGGCGCCGTCGCCGCACATGGCGACCAGCCGACCCTTGGCCTGTTCGGCCTTGATCAGCCGCATCTTGTCCTCGGGCGTGGCCTCGGCGAGGTAGTCGTCGACTCCCGCTTCCGAAGCAATGGCCGCCGCCGTCACCGGGTTGTCGCCGGTGATCATAACGGTGCGCAGACCCATGGCGCGCAGCTCGGCGAAGCGGGCCTTGACCCCCGGCTTGACCACATCCTTCAGGTGGATGACCCCGACCAGGGCGCCGTTCTCGGTCACCGCCAGAGGCGTGCCGCCCGAGCGGGCGATGCGGTCCACGGCGGCCCGGAACTCGGCCGGGGCCGCGGCCTCGGTCAGGTCCAGCGACTTGAGCACTGCATCGACCGCGCCCTTGCGCCAGGACGATCCACCGCTCTCGAGGCCCGACTGGCGGGTCACGGCGGTGAAGGGGATGACCCTGGCGCCGGCCGGCGTTTCGACGACGATGCCGGCGTTGCGGCCCAGTTCGACAATGGAGCGGCCTTCCGGCGTTTCGTCGGCCAGGGAGGCGGTGACGGCGGCGCGCAGGGCGGCCTCGGGCCGGACGCCCGGGACCGGGATGACCTCGGTCGCCATGCGGTTGCCGAAGGTGATGGTGCCGGTCTTGTCGAGCAGCAGGGTGTCGACGTCGCCTGCCGCCTCCACCGCACGGCCCGAGGTGGCGAGCACGTTCACCTTCAGCAACCGGTCCATGCCGGCGATGCCGACGGCGGACAGCAGCCCCCCGATCGTGGTCGGGATCAGGGTGATGAACAGGGCGCCCAGCACGATCGGATCCAGCCTGACGCCGGAATAGGCGCCGAGGCCCAGTAGCGTCACCACCGCGATCAGGAAGACCAGGGTCAGGCCGGCCAGCAGGACCGACAGGGCCAGTTCGTTCGGCGTCTTCCTGCGGTCCGCGCCTTCGACCATGGCGATCATCCGGTCGAGGAAGGTCGACCCCGGCGCCGAGGTGATGCGTACCTTCAGCCAGTCGGAGACGACCGTGGTGCCGCCGGTTACGGCCGAACGGTCGCCACCGCTTTCGCGGATGACCGGGGCGCTCTCGCCGGTGATGGCGGCCTCGTTGACCGAGGCGACACCCTCGATGATCTCGCCGTCGGACGGGATCACGTCGCCAGCCTCGACCAGGACGATCGACCCGATAGTCAGGTCGCCGGCTGGAGTCTCGATCACCTTGCCGGTGGCGGGGTCGATCAGCTTCGCGGGGGTGGTGACGCGGGTGGCGCGCAAGGAGTCGGCGGCGGCCTTGCCCCGGCCCTCGGCGACGCTTTCGGCGACATTGGCGAACAGGACGGTGGCCCAGAGCCACAGGGCCAGCTGGACCGCGAAGCCGGCCGCGTGGCCGGTCGCGACCGCCCCCGCCGCCGAGACCGTCGCCAGCAGGGCGACGATCCAGGTGACGAAGATGACCGGGTTCCGGAGCAGATGCCGGGGATTCAGCTTGACCACGGCGTCCTTGAGCGCGCGGCTCAGCATAGCGGCGGACAGACCGCCGCCAAGGGCGGGCTTCGGCTCGCCGACGGTTTCGGGCCCAATCTCTTGGGAAGTGACGAAAGTCATTTCAGGTGTCCAATCAGTGGAGCCCGCCAAGCATCTGGAAATGCTCGACGATGGGTCCGAGGGCGAGGGCCGGGAAGAACTGCAGCCCGCCCAGGATGAGGATGACGCCGATCAGCAGGCCGACGAACTGCAGGCCGTCGGTCGGCAGGGTTCCGGCGCTGGGCGCGAGCTTGGGCTTGACCACCAGGGCGCCGGCGATGGCCAGGACCGCGATGGCCGGAACGAACCGGCCCGCCAGCATCCCGATTCCCAGAGTCGTGTTCCACCAGGGGGCGTTGGCGGTCAGGCCCGCGAAGGCCGAACCGTTGTTCGCCGCCGCCGAGGTATAGGCGTAGAGCATCTCCGACAGGCCGTGCGGCCCATGGTTCAGCAAGCCTTCCATCGCGGTCGGAAAGACGGCGGCGACGGCGGTGAAGCCGAGGATGGCCAGCGGCAGGACCAGCACCGCGATCATGGCGAACTGGATCTCGCGCGCCTCGATCTTCTTGCCGAGGTACTCGGGCGTGCGGCCGACCATCAGACCGGCGACGAAGACCGCCAGCATGGCCATGACGACCATGATCGCGATGCCCGATCCGATCCCGCCGGGCAGGATCTCGCCCAGTTGCATCAGGAACATCTGCAGGGCGCCCGACAGCGGCATGAAGCTGCCGTGCATGGCGTTGACCGAGCCGTTCGAGGCGCCGGTCGTGGGGCCGGCCCAGGCGACCGAGGACGGCACGCCGAGACGGACCTCCTTGCCCTCCATATTGAGCGGCTGCTCGATCCCCGCGGCGACCAGGGCCGGGGCCGGCTGGGTCTCCAGGGCGTACATCCCGGCCGTGCAGGTGGCCAGCAGCACGAAGGCGGCGGCCACCAGGGCGCGGATGTCCTTCTTCGCCAGGACGCTGCGGCCGAAGGCGAAGAAGGCGGCCCAGCCGAGGACGTTGATCGAGACGGACTCGATCAGATTGGTCAGGGGCGACGGGTTCTCGAACGGATGGGCGGAGTTGGCGTTGAAGATGCCGCCCCCGTTGATGCCCAGCTGTTTGATCGCCTCCTGGCTGGCGGCCGGGAACAGGGCAAGCGTCTGAGCCCCGCCCTCGAGGCCGGTCGCGGAGGCCGAAGCCGCCAGGCTCTGCACCACGCCCAGACCGACCAGCACCATGGCCAGAACGATCGACAGCGGCAGCAGCAGATAGAGGGTGGTCCGCGTCAGGTCGGCCCAGAAGTTTCCAACTCCCTCCCCGCGATTGGCGATGAAGGCGCGGGCCAGAGCGGCCGCGATGGTCGCGCCGGTGGCGGCGGAGAGGAAGTTCTGGGTCGTAAAGCCGGCCATCTGGCTGAGGGTCGAGGCTGCGGCCTCACCCGAATAGGACTGCCAGTTGGTGTTGGTGACGAAGCTGACGGCGGCGTTGAAGGCCAGATGCGGCGACATCCCGTCGAACCCTTGAGGGTTCAGCGGCAGGACGTTCTGCAACCTCAGGATCGCATAGAGCAGGAAGAAGCCGACCGCATTGAAGGCGATCAGGGCGGAGGCGTAGCCGAACCAGCCCTGGCTGCGCTGCGGGTCCACGCCCGCCGCCTTGTAGAACAGGCCCTCGACCGGCTTCAGCAGCGGGTCCAGCCAGGTGCGCTCGCCATTCCAGATGCGCGACAGATAGATCCCGATCGGCCAGGCGAAGGCGACGGAAAGCGAAAGGGTCAGGGCGATCTCGCCCCAGCCTTGAACAGTCATCATGACGGCGGCTCCTTCAGAACCGCTCGGGCCGCAGCAGGGCCGCGACCATATAGACGGCGACCACGACGGCGCCGGCGCCCCAGAGAATGGCGATCATCAGCCGATCCTCTTCAGGGCATGGGCGAGAGCGGCGAAGGCGACAAACGCCCCGCCGCCCAACGCGAGAAACAACAGATCGGCCATTCGGCGCCTCCAACTCGGTTCGAGCGGAGGTAGAGGCCCTATGGCCGTAAGGTCGCCATTCGGATTTCAGGACCCGGCATAAGGGCGGCGTAAAGATCGCCGGGCCGGACCCGCCGACGGCACATGAACGATAAGCAATCTACCTTTCCCCGTTGTAACTGGTCGGAGCGCAGCGGCGGCTGATACTCGCGCCGGCCGCCGGGCTATTCGCGATCCAACGCGTGACCTTCCAAACGGCGTCTCTCTCAACCGGGACCGTCGCGGGTCCCGAAGGACTCGAACGCGCATGACCGCCTCCCCCACCCGGTTCGCCCTTCTCGCCGCCACCGCCCTGACGGCCTATGTGGCCGCCTCGATGCCGGCCCTCCCGGCCATGGCGCAAACGGCGCCAGCCTCCACCCCGACTCAAAGGCCGGCCCAAACGCCTCCCCAGACGCCTGCTCCGGAGGAGGAGCCGGCCTCGACGGTCGCCGACGTCACCGTGACCAGCCGCGCCGACGCCATCCGCAGCTCGATCGACTCGACCAGCTACAGCCTGGCCAACGATCTGCAGGCCTCGACCGGCACCCTGGCCGACGCCCTGCGCAACGTGCCTTCGGTTGACGTCGACCCCCAGGGCAATGTCTCCCTGCGCGGCGACAGCAACGTCACCATCCTGATCGACGGCCGCCCGGCGGGCGTGCTGACCGGCGAAGGCCGCGCCCAGGCGATCCAGCAGATGCAGGCCGCGCAATTCTCCCGCATCGAGGTCATGACCAACCCCTCCGCCGCCTACAGCCCCGAAGGCTCGGGCGGGGTGATCAATCTCATTTCCAAGCCCAACCAGCCCAAGCCGGGCATGACCACCACCGGCTCGGTCCGCGCCAACGTCGGCGACGACGGTCGCTGGAACCTGGGCCTCTCGGGGTCGCAGACGCGGGGCCGGCTGACCCTGTCGGGCGACCTCGGCTATCGCCACGACACCATCGAGCAGCGCGTGGATCGCGACCGCGAGCGTCTGGACACCGTCTCGGGCCAGTTCCTGCCCGTGCGCCAGAACCAGGTCGTGAACGCCGACGTCGACGGCTTCAACGGCCGCCTGGGCCTGGAATACAAGCTCACCGACAAGGACCAGCTGAGCCTCGAAGTCCGCGGCGCCGACTTCCACAACACCGGCGTCAGCAACGACCGCTTCGAGAGCGGGAACGCGGCCGGCGCGGTTACCTCGGCCTACCGTCGCGAAACAGACGTCGACCAGACCTTCAACAACCAGGGCCTGACCGCCCGCCTGCTGCACCGGTTCGACGATCAGGGCCACGAATGGACCAATGAGCTGCGGATCGATCAGGGCGACAACACCCTGGACCTCTCGACCGTCTCCTACCCCTCCATCCCGGCGGGCGCGCCGTCTTGGGAGCGCGTGCTGAATGACGGCGGCTTCGTCATCACGGCCTTCACCAGCGCCTATGTCCGCCCGATGGGCGAGGCCCGGCTGCGCCTCGGCTATGAGCTGGAAGTCCGCCAGCCGCGTCAGGACAACACCGTCAGCCGCGGCGCGACCGAGGCCGGCCTCGCCGTGGTGCCGGCCCTGTCCAGCCGCTTCAAGGCCGAACAGACGGTCCAGGCCCTCTACGCCACCTATGAACGGCCCTTTGGCGACAAGCTGTCGGCCCAGTTCGGCCTGCGGCTTGAGCAGGCGGACATCGACGTCAACGCCGTGAGCAACGGGGTGACGGCCTCGCAGGACTACTTCCGCGCCTATCCGACCCTGCATCTGTCGTACAAGCTCGACGACGCCCAGACGGTGCGCGCCAGCTATTCGCGGCGCATCCAGCGGCCCCAGCCCTTCCAGCTGAATCCCTATGTCTCCTACACGGACCCGCTGAACCTGAGGTCGGGCAATCCGGATCTGGAGCCGCAGGAGACCGACGCTTTCGAGGCCATGTGGCAGAAGCGCTCGGGTCAGACCTTCTATCAGGCGACCGCCTATTTCCGGGACACCCGCAAGGCCTTCACCGAGGTCGCCACCGACGTCGGCGGCGGCGTCTTCCTGACCCGCCCCGAGAACCTCGGCGCCCGGCGCGACATCGGCCTGGAAGTCGTGGCCAACGGCGCCCTGATCCCCAGCCTGCGCTACAACGCCAGCGTCAACGTCTTCCGCCAGAAGATCGACGCCGCGGGCATCCCCGGCGCGACCGACCGGTCGGGAACCCAGGTCTCGGGCCGGGTAAACCTGAACTGGCAGCCGACGCCCAAGGACTTCCTCCAGATCGCCGCCCAGTGGAACGGCGAGGCGCTGCTGGCCCAGGGCACGCGCGACGCCGGCGGGATGGTTAACCTAGGCTACCGTCACAAGCTCAACGACACCCTGGCCTTCCAGGCGACGGTGCGCGACGTCTTCAACCAGTTCGGCGACGTGACCACCTATGACACCCCGACCTTCCGCGAGCGGACCGAGCGGCAGTTCGCCGGCCGATCCGCCTATGTCGGCCTCACCTGGACCTTCGGCGGCGGCCCGCGCCGTCAGCAGCAGGAACAGTTCGACTTCGGCGGCGCCCCGACGGGCGGCTGATCGAAGCGGGCGCCTTGGGACGAGAGCGCCGGGAGCCGAACAATTTGGTGCTCCGGGTCGAGCGTGAGACGCCGGGCCTATGCCTGGAATGGCGCGGCGGCGGTTGGGCGCCGGCGCGCCCTCTCACCTGATACGAGATTTTACAGTCTTCGCGCGCCGACATGGGCATGATGGGGTCAGAATCTTGCGCTCCCTCCCCGGGGCCGCTCCCCACGCGCCAAGGACCCGATGAAAGTCGCCGCTCTCGATGACGATCCCGTTCAGCTTGAACTGATCCTCGACACCCTTTCAGAGGCGGGCCTCCAGGGCTCGGGCTTTTCGCGGGCCAACGGCCTGCTGTCCGCCCTGCGCCGCGAGACCTTCGACCTGCTCGTTCTGGACTGGCAGCTGCCGGATCGCTCGGGGCTGGAAGTCATCAGGTGGGCGCACAGCAACCTCACGCCGCCGCCGCCGATTCTGCTCGTCACCAGCCGCTCCGACGATTCTGACGTGGTCGAGGGCCTGGGCGCCGGCGCCGACGACTTCCTGACCAAGCCGGTGTCCAGACCTGTCCTGAAGGCGCGCATCCACGCCCTGCTGCGCCGCGCCTATGGCGCCCCCGAGGCCCAGGCCCTGGAGACCCACGGCCACGTCGTGCTGGATCCGGCGACCGCGACCGCGACCGCGAACGGCGCGCCGGTCAGCCTGACCGCCAAGGAGTTCGCCGTCGCCCTGACCCTGTTCCGCAACCTGAACCGGGCCCTGTCGCGGTCCTATCTGCTCGACTCGGTCTGGGGCAGCGACCCCGACCTGAACAGCCGCACCCTGGACATGCATATCTCGCGGGTGCGCTCCAAGCTGAACCTGCGGCCGGATGCGGGCTTCCGTCTGGCCCCGGTCTACAGCTATGGATATCGTCTGGAGCGGATCGAAGCGGCGGCCTCGACCGTGGGGACTGCAGACGGAGAGACCTGATGAGGATCGCCCGGCTTGCCGCTTTGGGAGCCGCCGCCTGGCTGGCGCTCGCCGGCCTGCCGGGATCCTCGTGGGCTGAACCCAACCCGGCCCCCGCTCCCCAGGTGCGGTCGTCCGGCGACACCTTCACCTATGTGGTCCGTCAGAACGACACCCTGCGCAGCATCGCCGGGGCTCATCTGGAACGGGAATCCGACTGGCGCGCGCTGCAGACGCTGAACGGCGTCGCCGATCCGCTGCGTCTGCCCGTCGGCACGACCCTGAGGCTGCCGGTCGCCCTGCTCAAGACCCGTCCGGTCCAGGCGCGCCTCGTCAGCTTCCGCGGCGACGTCAGCCTGCGCCAGGGCGGCGCCGTCACGACCCGCGTCGGCGCCACGGTGGGCGAAGGCGCCGAGATCGAGACCGGGGCCAACGCCAATGCGCGCTTCACCCTGCCGGACGGCGGGACCGTCTCCGTTCCGTCCATGAGCCGGGTGCGCCTGACCCGCCTGCGCGCCTATGTCCTGAACGGCGCAGTGGACCAGGAAATCACGGTCCTGGGCGGCCGGTCCGAGTTTCGCGTCTCGCCAGTTCGGTCGCCCGGCGGCTTTCGCGTCGGCACGCCCCTGTCGGCCTCGGCCGTGCGCGGCACAGAGTTCCGCATCGGCTACGACGGCGCCGCCGACCGGGCCCAGACCGAGGTCCTGGGCGGATCGGTCCATGTCACGCCCGAGGGGCTGGAGCCGCTGATCGCCGCCCCGCGTCAGGGCGTGGCCATCGCCGATGGCAAGGCCGATCTGGTCGATCTGCTGCCCGAACCCGCCTGGGTTCCCGACAACGCCATCCAGGCCGGCGGCATGCTGTCCTTCGCCGTAACGCCCGTGGTCGGCGCCGCCCGGTACCGGGCCGTCGTCGCCACCGACGCCGACTTCGTCAATATCGTCAGCAGCGGCGAGTCGCGGCCGGGCGAGACGACGATCGACATCTACCCCCTGCCCGACGGCCCCTATTTCGTCCGGCTGACGGCCGTCTCGCCGCTGGACCTCGAGGGCATGCCCGCCGACTACCGCTTCGTCCGCGCCCTGAATGTGGTCAGCGGCCTGAGCGTCGAACCCCAGGCCGGCGGCGGCCGCGCCTTCCACTGGAGCACACCGCCGAAGGGCGCCGAAAGCTATCGCTTCCAGCTGGCCCGGGCGGACGGAACCCTGGTGGCGGATCGCACGGACGTGCCCCGGCCCGGGATCATCCTGCCGCCGCTGCCGTCGGGCGAGTACCGCTGGCGGGTGATGTCCGTCGGGCGCGTCGACGGCAAGCCGGTCGAGGCCTGGTCGCCACCCGCCTCCCTGACCGTCCCCTGAGCCTGCCCTGACCCGCCGCCTCCTGACCTGGCTGAAGGCCGAGACCGGCCGGGGCGGCGCGATCCGGCGCCGTCTCGCCGACCGCCGAACCCTGATCGAATGGCTGGTCGTCGGCCTGGGTCTGTCGCTGCTGGTGGTCTGGCTGGCCCTGGGGTCGCCGACGCGGCGCGCCGACAACTGGATCTACGACACCCTGCTGGGCCTTTCGCCGGGCCGAGCCAGCGAACAGGTGGTCGTCGTCGCCATCGACAACCGTAGCATCGAGGCCCTCGGCCGCTGGCCCTGGTCGCGGACCCTGCACGCCCGGGCCGTGGATCGGCTGACCGAGGCGGGCGCGGCCTCCATCGGCTACGACGTCCTGTTCGCCGAGCCCGAGCCGGGCGCGGATGACGCCCTGATCGGGGCCCTGAGCCGTAACCGCCTCACCTGGCTGGCCGAACTGCTGCAGGAGCCGGGCGAAAACGGCGCCCCCTATGCCGTGGTCGAGCCGACGCCCGAGCTGGCCGTCGCCGCCGCGGGCCTGGGCCACGTCGACCTGACGCCGGATCCCGACGGCGTGGTGCGGCGCTTGCCGCTGTTCATGAGCGCAGGCCCGGAACTCTGGCCCCATATGACGGCGCGGATGCGCACCGCGACCGGCGGCGCCCTGCCCGCGCCCCGCGTCACGACCACGCCCTGGCTGACCCCGCTCAACCCCACCCTGATCCGCTATCGCGGCCCGCCGGGTTCGGTCCGCACCGTCTCGTTCGTCGATCTGGTTCGCGGCGAGACGCCCGCCGCCTTCCTGAAGGACAAATCGGTCCTGATCGGCATGACCGCCGACGGTCTGGGCGACCGCTTCGCTACCCCGGTCTCGCCGCACGGCCAGCTTCGCCCCGGCGTGGAGATCCAGGCCGCCCTGCTCGACACATTGATCCAGGGCGACGCCCTTCGCGCCGCCCCGCCGGCCCTGCTGGCCTTCCTGTCCCTGATCCCGTTGTGGGCACTGATGGCGGCCTTCCTTATGCTGCGTCCCGCGATCAGTCTGGCGGCGGGCGTCGGAACCATCGCGACGGTCTTCCTCGTCAGCGCCCTCGCCTTCCTCGCCGGGGTCTGGCTCGCGCCCGTGGCGGCAGTCGTCGGCGTCGCCCTGGCCTGGCCTCTGTGGAGCTGGCGCCGGCTTGAGGCCGCGTCCGCCTATATGCAGGCCGAGATCGACGCCTTCCGCTCGGACGGCCCCTGGCTGGCGGACATCGCCGCCTCCCACGCCTCGGGCGACCATATCGACCGACAGGCCACGGTTCTGAAGGCCGCCCTGCTGCGCCTCAGGGACCTCAGCGGACTGATCTCCGACACCCTGCACAGCCTGCCGGACGCCACCCTCGTGATCGACGACACGGGCCGGGTGCTGCTGGCCAACGCCCGTGCGGCGGCCCTGTTTGAACAGGACGGAGTCCTTGCCGGGGCCGATATCGACACCCTGTTCGCCCGGATCGGCGCCGAGCCGCTCGAAAGCCTGCTGGCCCGGACCGGCGCGGCGCGCGAGATCCGCATGGCCACCGGCGAGGTGCTCAAGCTGGACGAGGCGCGGCTGGAACTGGCGCAGGGGAGTCGCCCCGGCGGCATCGTGCGGCTTGCGGACGTCACCGCGATCCGCGTCGCCGAACGCCAGCGTGAACAGGCGCTCCAGTTGCTCAGCCACGACATGCGCTCGCCCCAGGTCTCAATCCTGACCCTGCTCGCCGATCACGCCCCTCGCGACGAGGATTTCGAGCACCGCATCGGCGAATATGCGCGACGCACCCTGGCCATGGCGGAAAGCTATGTGCAGCTGGCCCGCGCGGAGAGCCAGGTCATGGATCGGCGAGAGTTCGACCTGGGCCAGGCGCTTATCGAGGCCGCCGACAATCTCTGGCCCCAGGCCCAGACGCGCGGCGTGACCGTCCTGACGCCCGACGACGGCGAAGAGCGGTTGGTCGTGGGCGACCCGGTCCTGGTCAGCCGCGCCCTCGTCAATCTGATCGACAACGCCCTGAAGTACGGGCCGCGGGGCGGCGACGTGACCTGCACGCTGGAGACCATGGAGATCGCCGGGCGCCGCTGCCACCTCTGCACCGTGCGGGATCAGGGCCCGGGCTTCCCGGCGGAAGAGGCCGAGCGCCTGTTCGACGCCTTCCATCAGGCCGCTGACGCCAGGCCGGGCGTCGGACTCGGGCTGGCGTTCGTGCGGATCGTCGCCGAGCGGCACGGCGGGTCCGTCAGCGCGGCCTCGCCTCCGGGCGAAGGCGCCCGCTTTACCCTGACCCTGCCCGACGCCGGCTGAGCCCCTCCCGGTTAAGGTCGGCCGAAACGACGAGAAGCCCGCCGTGAAGCGAGCTTCTCAAGAGACTGATTGCTGAAGGCTCAGGCCGCGGCGGTGTTCGCCGCCGCGGCCGTCACGATCAGAAGGTGTAGCGCAGCGAGGCCGAGATGGTGCGGCCGTTGAGGGTCTGCGCCTGAACCACGCCCGAAGCCGGGATGGCGCTGGCGCCGATGTTCACGATCGCGATCTCATCGAACACGTTGAAGGCGGTGAGGCCCAGCTCCACGTTCCGGACCGGCCGGACGTAGACATAGGGGTTCACGATCACATAGCCGGGCTGTACCAGAACGTTGTCGTCCTGAGCGTAGCTGCTGGTCGTGCCGTTGATCGTAGCGCCGACGGTGAACATGCCGTGCTCGTATTCCGGACGAACGTTGTAGAACAGTTCAGGCGCATGGCGCGGACGGTTGCCTTCGAGGGCGGCATTGACCGAGTCGCTGTCGATGCTGGCCTTGGCGTAGGTGGCGCCGACGGCGACGCTGAACGGGCCGTAGCTGTACTCGCCTTCCAGCTCGATGCCGGTGGCGCTGTAGTCGCGGGTGAAGCTGATCACCTTGGGCGCGCCGGTGGAGTCCGCACCGATCTGGGTGTTGCTTTCGCCCGTCGAGGCCCAGAAAGCGGTGGCGTAGGCGGTCAGACCTTCCTGGCGGAACTTGACGCCGGCTTCGGCCTGTTCGACCTGGCCATAGGCGGTGTCCGAGTCGACCGGCTTGCCGGTGACCGAGTTGAACTGCGGGGTGAACATCTGGCGTTCACCGGCGGCGCGACCGCCGCGGCTGTAGCGGCCAAAGACCGAAACCGGCTCGGCGATACGGTAGTTCACGCCGACCGAATAGGACACGTAGTCGTAGCCGTAGTCGACATTGCCGGGCTGGGCCAGCGGCAGGATGGCGACCTTGGTTTCCGGCAGGCTGATCGAGCCGTTGCCGTTGACGTCGATCGTGGCCTGGCCGACGCGGGTACCGCCGAGGCTGGCGCCATACAGGTCGCCGCTGACGTCGCCGTGGTCCAGACGAATGCTGGCGCCGACGGCCAGCTTGCCGATCTGGTAGTTGGCCGAGGCATAGGGCGCGAGGGTCTGGTAGTTGACGTCGTACCGCTGGTGGTAGGTGTACAGGGCCGTCGCCGTGGCGAAGCCGTAGGCGATCATGCCGTTGTCGGTGACCGGGATGTTGGTCGCCGTGGTCAGGTTGTAGCGAACGGCCTGGCCGCCGGTCGTATAGCCTTCCAGGGCGTTGGCGAAGCTCCAGTACATGTCCACGTCCTGCGACGAGGCGTACAGACCGAAGGTCGTGGTCAGCTTGCCTTCACCGACGTTCCACACCTTCGAGGCGCGCAGGTCGTTGACGATGTTGTCCAGGCTGTTCAGCTCTGCATTGGCGTAGACGCCGATCTGCAGCTGGCCGTTGCCGTTCAGGGTCGCGGGGCTGGCGATGACCTGACCGGCGTTCGGGCCGGTGGCATAGGACAGCCGCGAACCCGGACCGGCGAAGGCGGCCATCAAGCTGGTCGCCGGCATGCTCACCAGCGAGATGTCGTCGTTGAACTCGCCCGAAATCCGCGAGTAACGAAGCTTCTCGGAGATGGTCCAGCCGTTGAGGTCGTACTGGCCTTCGGCCCCGACCGACTTGACCACGCCATGCACGCCGTTGCGACGGTCGAAGGTGGTCGGATTATTGTTCTGGTCGACGCCGTTATAGATGGCGGTGTCGTTCGACAGCGTGGTGTCGCGCAGGCCATCCGTGCCCGGCAGGCTGGCGAAGCTCGGATCGTTGTTCGAGCCGGAAGCGACCAGCGGGAACAGGCCGTAGTTGGGCTGACGGTCGTCCAGATACTTGGCGTAGAAGCGGATGTAGCCGTGGTCCAGCTGGCGGGTCAGGTTGGCCTTGAACTGGCCGCCCTTGAAGCCGTCGTAGCCGATGTCGCGCGGGCCTTCGCCCTGACGATAGAAGCCGCCGACATGGTAGCGCCAGCCGTCGCCCAGCGGGGCGCCGTAGTCGAAGTCGACGCGGTTCAGATCGTAGTCCAGGCCCGAGGTCACCATGACCGCCCCGCCCTCTTCTTCACCCGTCTTGGAGATGAAGTTGATCAGGCCGCCCGGCGAGTTGGAGGCGAAGGTCGAGGCCGAACCGCCGCGGATCACCTGGACCTGCGACAGGCCCATGTCGGCGCGCAGGAACATGTCGGTCGAACCGAAGTGAATGTCGCCGAACTCCAGGACCGGCAGGCCGTCTTCCTGGATTTGCAGATATTTGGAGCCGTCGGCGGCCAGCGGCAGGCCGCGCACGGTCACCGAGGACACGCCGTCGATGCCCGAGGTTTCGGCGCGGATGCCCGGCAGGTTGCCGATGATGCCGGCGACGCTGGAGGTGCCGACCTTGGGCAGGTCGACCTCATCCAGGGTGCTGGCGGAAATGGCGGAGTCGAGCAGGTCGCGGCCCTTGGCGACGCCGGTGCTGAACGCCTTGGGAGCCGTGCGGATCGGAGCGTCGGCGGCCGGAGCGGCCTGGGCCGTCGCGGCGGGCGGGGTGGCGGCAGGCGCCTCGGCCATGGCCGGCGCGGCCAGCAGAAGCGGCATGATCGCCGCCGACAGATACAGATAGTTCATTCAGTCCCCGCAGGTCTTTTTGGTTGCGCGCATTTCTTCTGAAATACGTAGTGTTACCTATATAGAATAGATGGGTTAAATATCAGTAACGCTGCTCGATATAATGTACGAAATCGGGACTTATCAGTATTTCTACCTAATCCCGAAGAACAACAGTACATGAGCAAGTTGACGTAGCGTCGCCCGCAGTGGACGACCGCAGGAGCCCGCAGCGTCGGACGCGGGGCGTGGAAGCCCGAAGCCTCGCCGCCGCTTCGATGACGATGTCCGCAAAGTCCGTCGCCGGACGGCGCCCGAAGGTCCCGGCGCCGTCGGCGCGTCACGATGCGCCGGCCCCGTTCCCCGATCATCAGGCCCCGATCACCGGACCTCGATCACCCGCCCTTTGATAGCGAGGTTCAGCGCCCGACCCGGCGCCGCCCCTGCCCTCAGGCCACGTTGCGGAACGACCAGTCCGCGTCTTCGTGGGCCGGTTCGGCCGCATACGATTGCCCGGCCTCGCCACCCAGGCGGAAGCGCGCGACCAGTCTGGCCAGTTCGTCGGCCTCGGTCGCCAGGCTGCGCGCGGCGGCGGTGGCTTCCTTGACCATGGCGGCGTTCTGCTGGGTCATGCTGTCCATGCTGGCGACGGCGCTGTTGACCTGTTTCAACTTGTCGGCCTGGGCGCCCGAGCTGTGGGCGATCTCGCTGATCAGCGCATTGGTGTCGCCGATCTTGGAGCCGATCCGGGCCAGCATCTTGCCGGTGTCGCCGACGCGGCCGACGCCCGACTGGACCTGTTCCGAAGACTTGGTGATCAGCGCCTTGATGTCGCGCGCCGCATCGGCGGAACGCTGGGCCAGGGCGCGCACCTCGGTCGCCACGACGGCGAAGCCGCGACCCGCGTCGCCGGCGCGCGCCGCCTCGACGCCCGCGTTGAGCGCCAGAAGATTGGTCTGGAAGGCGATGCCGTCGATCAGGTTGATGATCTGGCCGATCTCTTCCGAGCTCGACTGGATGGCGTCCATGGCCGAGACGGCCTCGTCGACGATGGCGCCGCCCTCGGTGGCGTTGGAGTTTGCCACGGTGATGGCCGTGCGGGCGTCGGCGGCGCGCTGGGCGGTCTCGCCGACCATGCTGGTGACCTGCTCGGTCGCCGTGGTGGTTTCCTGCAGACGGGTGGCCTGTTGCTGGGTGCGTTGCGACAGGTTTTCGGACGCCGAATAGATCTCGGCGGCGCCGGAGTGAACGCTCTGCGCCGAACGGGCGACGCTGGAAATGCTCTGCTCCAGGCCTTCGACGGCGCTGTTGAACGACTTGCGCAGGCGCTCGTATTCCGGCGCGAACGGCTTGCTAATGACGTGGGTCAGATCGCCGGAGGCCAGGGCCTCAAGGGCGGTGTCCAGCGATTCCACGACCCGGCGCTGGGCCTCGTCGGCGCCGACCTTGGCCAGATCGGCCTGCTCCTTGGCCCGTTCGGCTTCGGCCTTGGCGAGGTCCGCCTCCGCCTTGGCCAGGGCCGCATCGCGGAAGACCAGAACGGCGCGGGCCATGTCGCCCAGTTCGTCGGCGCGGTCGGCGTTGACGGTGATGTCGTTGTCGCCCTTGGCCAGCTGGGCCATGGCGGCGGTCAGGGTGGTGATGGGACGCGCGATCGTCCGGCTCAGCAGGACCGAAAGGGTCATGGCGGTCGCGATCAGGGCGATGCCGCCGAGGATCAAGGCGGCGATGGCGGTGGTGATGGCGTCTTCCTGACGCTGGCCGTTCTTGGCGATCAGCTCCGCCTGGACCGTCCGGATGTCGCGCAGGGGCAGCACGGCCTCGCTGACCAGAACCTTCTTGCCGGCGTCGCGCACGATCTGCTGCGCCTCGTCGCGCCGGCCCGAGCGAACCACCTGAATGATCCGGTCGCCCCAGTCCTTGCGCCAGGCCAGGGTCGCCGTGTGCGAGTCCTCAAGGCTCTTCAGGTTAGCAGGATCTTTCAGCTGACCCTTCATCTCGGTGTAGATGGTATCGTATTCGTCGCGGCCTTCGTAATAGGACTTGAGGTAGGTCTCGTCCCCGGTCACGAGGAAGCCCCGGAACTGGCTGTTCTGCCGCAGGATAGCGGTCTCCAACGACAGGGCGTTGGCGTGGATCGACTGGCTCAGATTGTTGCTGTCGGTCGACGACCGGATCATCCAGATCGTGCCGAAGAACACCGTCATCATGATCGCGGCAGAGACGCAGATCAGAACGAATGACAGGCTCAGTTTCCGGGTAATATTCATCGCAGCGATCATGTTCTTGATTTGCAACTTTGTTTACGTGGCCAGCCCGAGACAGAAGGACGAAGGGTCCAACAGGTGCGGAATTCACGCTCCTGAACGACCGACGCGCAGTGTTCGAAAACGGGACTCCACCTGCCACGGTTGACTACATTTGGTTGAAGGGAGGGTTAACAGCGCGCCGAATGTCGCCTCTGCTTCAAATCCGGACCCCGCGCAGCCCGCTCACTTGTATAAGCTAGGTATTTTTACCTAACGGCGTCCGCTCGACGCATGGGCGGGGCGAACGGCGGCGGACAAGACACCGGTCCCAAAACCCGCACCCAGGCCCCGCCGGACACTCGGGAATTTATATGAATTTAACGATCGTGGCCTAGCTACCGAAGGATCGACGGCTCGCGAATGACCGACTGAAGTGGCTGGTCGCGGCGAACGATTAGATCGCGGATACTTCCGAAGTACTTGGAAGGGCGCATCGGGAATAGTTGACTATGCGGATCGTGAATTGATGACTGTACTCACGACCGCCGACGCCCGGCATGAATTCCTGCGCCAGGCCCAGCGCTGCCGCGAGATGGGCTCTCCCTTCCTGGCCTCCGTTCTCGAGGCCGTGGACCGCCAGCTTCTTCACGCGCCGATCAGCGCGAACATGATCATGGACTGGTCGGGCGATCTGGCCGCGGCCGCCGTGGCCCTGCGCTTCAACGGCGCGCTCCATGCCCTCGCGCGTCGCGGCGAGCCCCAGTATCTCGCGGCCCTGTACCGCCGAGAGCATGACGACTTCGACGGCGCCGTCGCCGCCGCCCTGGCGCAGGAAGACCGCTTCATCGCCAACTGGCTGCGTGAGCCGACCCAGACCAATGAGATCGCCCGCGCGGCCGCGATCCTGTCCGGCCTGATGGCGGCGCCGCTAAATCGGCCCATGCCGTTCGAACTGCTGGAGCTCGGCTCCAGCTGCGGCCTGAACCTCAATCTCGCACGTTATGCCTATGACCTCGGCGGCCTGACCGCGGGCGACCCTGCCTCCCCCGTCCGGATCGCGCCCCGGTGGCGCGGCGCGGCGCCGACCGTCACTCCGGTGACCATCGCCTCGGCGCGCGGCGTCGACCTGCATCCGCTGAACGCCGCCGACGCCAACGACCGCGAACGCCTGCTGTCCTTCACCTGGTCGGACCAGCCCGAACGCTCGAAGCGGCTGGAAGGCGCCCTGCAGGTCGCGCTGGCCCATCCGCCGCGCATCGAACGCGGCGACGCCCTGGACTGGCTGACCGAGCAACTGGCCCAGCCGCAGGAGTTCGGACAGTGCCGCGCCATCGTCCACTCGATGTTCCTGCAGTATCTGCCCGATTGGGACCAGCAGGCGATCTCGATCATGATCGCCGCCGCCGGCGCGATGGCGACCTCCGAACGCCCCCTGATCTGGATCGGCTATGAGTGGACCAAGGACCGCACCGAGGTGGAGCTGCGCCTCACGTCCTGGCCGTCCGGCGAAACCGTCGTCCTGGCCAAGGGCCACCCCTATGGCGACTGGCTGGAATGGCTCGACGCCTCGGCGATGCCGGTGGAAGTCGCCGCCTAGGATCGCCTACGGCAGCCGGATCAGGTTCTGAACCAGACCCGGCGTCTCGACCCGCACGCGATACAGGCCGCCCAGTGTCGGCTGTTCGGCGCGCTTGTCCGCATTCCCCAGCCAGGCCGTGGTCATATAGAGGTCTTGCAGGTCCGCGCCGCCGAAGGCCGCCTTGGTCACCGTCTGCACCGGCGTCTGGATCTTGCCGATC
The DNA here is from genome assembly GCF_017487405.1 of Brevundimonas goettingensis. Taxonomy (NCBI): domain Bacteria; kingdom Pseudomonadati; phylum Pseudomonadota; class Alphaproteobacteria; order Caulobacterales; family Caulobacteraceae; genus Brevundimonas; species Brevundimonas goettingensis. Next base: position 2,232,206 of record NZ_CP062222.1, read on the forward strand.
CGCTCGCCCTCGGGCGAGTACAGCCCCACGCCCCAGCCGTTGAACAGACCGACGTGCAGCACCCCGTCGGCGCGCATGGTCGGCCCGTCGCAATAGCCGTCATCGGTCACCGCGAAGACCCGTCGGTTCGACAGCACGCCCGCCTCGTGATCGAAGGCCAGCACCGTCTTGGCCAGGGTGTCGTGGTGATACAGGGTCTTGCCGTCGGGGCTCAGGCACGGGCCGTTGGTGACGCCGTAGCCGTCGTCATGCCGAACCAGCTCGCCCTCGAACCAGCGATAGAGGGCGCCAGTCTTCTGTTCCTCAGAATCGTCCATCGACCCGAACCACAGCGAGCCGTCCGGCGCCACGAAGCCGTCGTTCAGCCGGTTCTGCGGCCGGTCTTCCTCGACGGGCAGGATCAGGGTGAAGCCGCCCGTCGCCGGATCGAACCGGTGCAGGCCGCCGCGCACGCCGCACATCAGCGACCCGTCCTCGGCCGGCAGGGCGAAGCCGATCTGGTCGGGCGCGTCCCACGACGCCTTCTCGCCGGTTGCGGGCGTATAGCGATGCAGCCGCCGCCCCTTGATGTCGACGAACCACAGGCAGGACCGGGCCGCATCCCAGACGGGGCCCTCCCCCAGCTCGGCGCCCAGATCCCAGATCAGCTCAGGTTCGGCAGTCATCAGGCGGACGGGCTCCAGGACGCGCTCCAGGCGCCGACGAAGGCGCGGGCGACAGCGCCGACCTCGCTAGCCGTCCGGCCGGGCTTGTACAAGGCGGAGCCGATGCCGAAGCCGTCGGCCCCCGCCGCGCGCCAACCGGCCATATTGGCGGGATCGACGCCGCCCACCGCATAGAGGGGCTGGCCCTTCGGCAGCACCGCCTTCACGGCCTTGACCGCACCGGGCCCTGCCAGTTCGGCCGGGAACAGCTTCAGCACATCGGCGCCCGCCTCCAGCGCCGCGAAGGCCTCCGTCGGGGTGAAGAAGCCCGGCATGGAGAAGAGGCCCAGGGCCTTGGTCCGTTCGATGACGCGCGGATTGATATTGGGCGAGATGATCAGCTGACCACCGGCTCCGGCGACGTCCTCGGCCGCCTGAGGCGTCAGCACCGTGCCCGCCCCAACCACCGCCCGGCCGTCCAGGGCGTCGCGCAGCAGGCGGATGCTCTCGAGCGGGCGCGGCGAGTTCAGCGGCACCTCCAGGCAGGTGAAGCCGGCGTCGACCAGGGCCTCGCCGACCCCGACCGCCTCTTCCGGCGTCAGGCCGCGCAGGATGGCGACCAGAGGGAGGGCGTCGAGGGCGGATTGAACAGTGAGCGTCATGGCAGGGCCTTCCAGATTCGATAGAGGCCGCGCGCCACGGCGACTTCGCCCGACACCCGGCTGACCTGCGCGAAACCGGCCAAAGCCAGGGCGCGCTCATATCGGGCCGCGACCTGTTCCTCGCCGACCACGCGAACGGGGCTGGCGCGGTCCGTCGCCTCGGCGGCCAGTTCGGCGCCGATCAGCAGGCCCGACAGAAAGTCCGCCGCGCCGTCCGGATCGAGCTGGCCCGCGAGACTGCGCACGCGGATATTGAACAGATGGGCGGTGACCGCCGGATCCGACAGGGCCAGACGCACCCCGTCGTCGAAGGCTGCGTCATGGCCGCCCGGCTGGCCCATGCCGCGCCCGATCAGGGTCGCCTCGCGCACGGCGGCGAACAGCTCTCCGGTCAGGAAGGTGCGGAATCCCGTGATCGCGCCGCCTTCGACGTGGATCCATTTGCAGTGGGTGCCCGGGGCGACCATCAGCCCGGTCTCGCCGGGCTCGAACAGACCCAGGGCCTGGGTCTCCTCGCCGCGCATGACGTCGCCGAGCCCGTTGGGTATCAGGGCGACGCCCGGGACGATGCGGATGTCGCGATCGGCGACGGGCCGGGCCAGCTGCGCCGCAAGCCCCGCGGCGTTGGCGGGACAGAAGACATAGGGCGCTTCGATCCAGCCCTGACGCGAGCCCGCCATGCCCGCGATCAGCACGGGCGCTTCGCCCAACCAGTCGCCCGCGACCTCGTCCAGCACCCCGGCGAAGGAGTCCGCGCTCAGACGCCCCGCCCCGCGCGGATCGACGCGGCGATCCAGCACCTGCCCCTCCGCGCCGAGGCGCATGACACGCAGATTGCTGGTGCCCCAATCGACTCCGATCAGTTCCGTCATGGGCGGGCCGCTACCACCAGATCGTATAGACGGCGATCAGGAAGGCGATGACGCCCACCGCGGCCAGGTTGAAGCCCAGCGTCGTCTTGTAGGTGATGTTGTCCAGCTTGATCTTCATCGCGTCGGGCTTGGCCGGAACCAGCAGGGACACGATCACCGCGGCGATCAGCGAGGCGACGAAGACGACGCCGACCCGGTTCATGAAGGGGAAGATGAACTGGCCGGTGTCCTGCAGCCACCAGAAGACGGCGGACAGAACCACTGAGCCGATCGCGGCGGTCAGGGCGCCGGCCTCGGAGGCCCGCTTCCAGAACAGGCCCAGCATGAAGATGACCACAATGCCGGGAGTGAAGAAGCCGGTGAACTCCTGAATGAACTGGAAGGCCTGATCGGCCGAGCCCAGCAGCGGACGGGCGGTCAGGACGCCAATCACCATGGCCACGACGGCGGCGACGCGGCCGACCAGCACCAGGTTCTGCTCGGAGACGTCCTTCCTGACCTTGGCATAGAGGTCCAGGGTGAAGATGGTCGAGATCGAGTTCACCTTGGAGGCCAGCGAGGCGACGATGGCGGCGATCAGGGCGGCGAAGACCAGACCCTTCAGGCCGGTCGGCAGCAGGTTCATCATCGTCGGATAGGCCTCGTCCGGCTTGGCCAGACCCGGGGCGATGATCAGGGCCGCCAGACCCGGCAGGACGATGATCACCGGCATCAGCAGCTTCAGATAGGCTGCGAAGGCGATGCCCTTCTGGGCTTCCGGCAGCGACTTGGCGGCCAGGGCGCGCTGGATGATGTACTGGTTGAAGCCCCAGTAGCTGATGTTCATGACCCACAGGCCGCCCAGCAGCACGGCGATGCCCGGCAGCTGCTGATAGTGGGGATTGTCCTTCGACAGGATCATGTCGAACTTCTCGGGGAAGCGATGCAGCAGGGCGGTGAAGCCATCGACGACGCCCGAACCGCCGGTGCTGTCGGCGATATGGTTCAGGGCGATGAAGCCGATGATCAGGCCGCCCGCGACCAGCAGGGCCACCTGCACGATATCGGTCAGGGCCACAGCCTTCAGGCCGCCCCACAGCTGATAGGCCAGGGCGAAGACGGCGATGCAGAGGATGGCCAGGTTCTGGTCGATACCGGTCACCGTGGTCACGGCGATGGAGCCCAGCCACAGGATCGAGGTCACGTTCACAAAGACGTAGAGCAGCAGCCAGAAGACGGCCATCACGTTGCGGATCGTCGGGCCGTACCGCTGCTGCAGGAACTGCGGCATGGTCACGATCTCGTTGCGCAGGAAGATCGGCAGGAAGAACTTGCCCACGATCAGCAGGGTCAGGGCCGCCATCCACTCATAGGAGGCGATGCCCAGGCCGATCACATAGCCCGAGCCGCTCATGCCGATAATCTGTTCGGCGGAGATGTTGGCCGCGATCAGCGAGGCGCCGATGGCCCACCAGGGCAGGTTCTTGGACGCCAGGAAATAGTCGGTGGAGGTCTTCTTGGCCCCCGACTTGTCGCGCGAGACCCACTGGGCCAGGCCGAAGATCGCCACGGCGTAGATAGCCAGGATGACCAGATCTATGACTGCAAGTTTCACGCGGAGTCCCCCCAAGGGCTGTCGTTCTTCGACGCTGTGGGCAGGGACGCTAGGCCAAGGGTCGGGGATCGTCCACCTGATTTTTATATCTGGCGATACATTTCATTGGTGATCACAATGAGTGTGGCGCGCGCGACGCCCGCGGCCTAGGCTGACGTCAGGAGGATTCTCGATGACCATGCAGGACGAGTCGGATCGCAAATACCGCGCTCCGGCTCTGGAAAAGGGGCTGGACGTGCTCGAGTTGCTGTCGTCTCACGGCCGTCCCATGACGCCGTCGCAGATGTCGGTGGAGCTGGGCCGGTCGGTCAGCGAACTGTTCCGCATGATTCAGGTGCTGGAGTTCCGGCACTATATCGAGGCCACGCCCGACGGCTACCGCCCCACCAACCGCCTGTTTTCGCTGGGCATGACCCAGGCGCCGGTCAAGTCGCTGACCGAAGGCGCCCTGCCGATTATGCGCGATCTGGCGCGCGACACCGTCCAGTCCTGCCACCTCGTCGTCCCGACAGAGGACCAGATCGTGGTCATCGCCCGCATCGAGAGCCCCGGCGACCTGGGCTATTCCGTGCGTCTCGGCTATCGCCGCAGCATCATCGACGCCTCGTCCGGCCTGCTCTTCTACGGCTGCGCATCCGATCGCACCCAGGTAGCCCTGAAGGCGCGTCTTGAGCCGCTCTACGACGCCGACCGTCTGGCCCGTTACTATGCCGACGCCGAGGCCGCGGCCGCGCAGGGCTTCGTCCGCCGCGCGAGCGACTTCGTCATGGGGGTCACCGATCTGGTCGCCCCGATCATGGGCGCCGACAGCGTCATCGCCACCCTGATCACCCCCTATATCCAGCACGCCGGCGCGGCCTGCGATATCGACGCCTCGCTGGAGTACCTGCGCGCGGCCGTGCGCGCCATCTCGGCGGAAATGTCGGGCATGTCGCAAGCCTGAGTCACAGGCCTGAGTCACCGGCTCAATCAAAGGCTTGGGCTCATATTCGGTAACCGCCGTTGACTTGGCGGAGACGCGCCGTCATTTTTGCCTGCAATATCGCTTTCATTGATGAAAGCAGCAAAGACGCCGCGGAGACCGCTCCCGGCAGCAGGGAAACGACATGGGCGCGATCTATCCTGACCTGGCCGGCAAGGTCGTCATCGTCACCGGCGGGGCCGGCGGCATCGGCGAGGCCATCACCCGGTCCTTCATCGCCCAGAAGGCGAAGGTCGGCTTCCTCGACATCGACGTCGTGCGCGGCGAACGTCTGGCCGCCGAGCTCGGCGCCGACGCCCGCTTCGTGAAGTGCGACCTGACCGACATCCCGGCGCTCAAGGCCGCGATCCAGACCGTTCGCGACGCCTTCGGGCCCATCGACGTCCTGATCAACAACGCCGCCCACGACGAGCGCCACGCGACGCTCGAGGTCACCGAGGACTACTGGGACGGCCGCATGGCCGTGAACCTGAAGCACCAGTTCTTCGCCGCCCAAGCGGTCCTCCCGGACATGCAGGCGACCGGCAAGGGCGCCATCGTCAACATGGGCTCGACCTCCTGGGTCATCGGCCAGGGCGGCATGCCCGCCTACACGGCGTCCAAGTCGGCGGTCATCGGCCTGACCCGCTCCCTCGCGCGCGATTTCGGCGAGTTCGGCGTGCGGGTGAACGCCATCGCCCCCGGCTGGATCATGACCGAGCGCCAGCTCGAGCTCTGGGTCACGCCCGAGACCGAGAAGAGCATCTACGAGAACCAGTGCCTGAAGCGCCGCCTCGTCCCTGACGATATCGCCAGGGTCGCCGTCTTCATGAGCTCCGACGAAGCCGGCGCCATCACCAACCAGCACTACATCGTCGACGGCGGCTGGAACTGATGACCGCTCCTTTCAAGCCTCTGAAGAAGCCCCTGCGGTCGCGCGCCTGGTTCAACAATCCGGACAACCCGGACATGACCGCCCTCTATCTTGAGCGGTATCTGAACTACGGCCTGACCCGCGAGGAGCTGCAGTCCGACAAGCCGATCATCGGCATCGCCCAGACCGGCTCGGACCTCAGCCCCTGCAACCGGCACCACATCGAACTGGCCAAGCGGGTCCGCGAAGGCATCCGTGAGGCCGGCGGCATCTGTATGGAGTTCCCGGTCCATCCGATTCAGGAGACCGGCAAGCGCCCCACGGCGGGGCTGGATCGCAACCTCGCCTACCTCGGCCTGGTGGAGAGCCTCTACGGCTATCCGCTGGACGGCGTCGTCCTGACTATCGGCTGCGACAAGACCACCCCCGCCTGCCTGATGGCCGCCGCCACCGTGGACATGCCCGCCATCGCCCTGTCGGTCGGGCCGATGCTGAACGGCTGGCACCGCGGCGAACGCACCGGCTCGGGCACAATCATCTGGAAGGCGCGCGAGATGATGGCGCGCGGCGATCTCGACTACGAAGGTTTCATCGACCTGGTCGCCACCTCGGCGCCGTCAGTCGGCTACTGCAACACCATGGGCACGGCCACGACGATGAACTCGCTGGCCGAGGCGCTCGGCATGTCCCTGCCCGGCTCGGCGGCCATTCCGGCGCCGTACCGCGAACGGGCCCAGGTCGCCTATGAGACCGGCCGGCGCATCGTCGACATGGTCCGCGAGGATCTGAAGCCGTCGGACATCCTGACCAAAGAGGCGTTCCACAACGCCATCGTCGTCAACTCGGCCATCGGCGGCTCCACCAACGCCCCCATCCACCTGACGGCCCTGGCGCGTCACGCCCACGTCGATGTGCCGCTGGAAGACTGGCAGACCAAGGGGCTGCACGTGCCCCTGCTGGTCAATCTGCAGCCGGCCGGCGCCTACCTCGGCGAGGACTACCACCAGGCCGGCGGCGTCCCCGCCGTGGTCGCCGAACTGATGCGTCAGGGGCTGATCCACGAGGGCGCCATGACGGTCAACGGCATGACCATGGGCGACAACTGCCGGAACGCCGAGATCGTCCTGCCCGACGTCATCCGCACCTTCGACACGGCGCTCAAGACCGACGCCGGCTTCGTCGTGCTCAGCGGCAGCCTGTTCAACTCGGCGGTGATGAAGCTCAGCGTCATCTCGCCCGAGTTCCGCGACCGATATCTGTCCAACCCGGACGACCCCAACGCCTTCGAAGGCCCGGTCGTCGTCTTCGACGGACCCGAGGACTATCACCACCGCATCGACGATCCGGCGACCGGGATCACCGAACAGACCCTTCTGGTTATGCGCGGCGCTGGCCCCATCGGCTATCCGGGCGCGGCCGAGGTCGTGAACATGCGGCCACCCGCCCACCTGATCAAAAAGGGGATCACCGCCCTTGCCTGCATCGGCGACGGACGCCAGTCGGGCACCTCGGGCAGTCCCTCCATCCTCAACGCCTCGCCCGAGGCGGCCGCGGGCGGGAACATCGCCCTGATCCAGACGGGCGACCGGGTGCGCATCGACCTGAACACCGGCCGTGCCGACATCCTGATCCCCGAGGCCGAGCTGGCCGAGCGTCGCGAGGGGCTCAAGGCGGCGGGCGGCTACGCCTACCCCGCCTCCCAGACGCCCTGGCAGGAGATTCAGCGGTCCATGGTCGGCCAGCTGGAGACCGGCGCCGTGCTCGAATCCGCCGTGAAATACCACCGCATCATCGACACCCTCGGGTTGCCCCGCGATAGCCACTAGCGGCGATTTTCACGGCGCATCGCGTCGCATATGAAAATTATTTTATTGACAGAAGTTCCGCGCGGCGGTTTCCTGCCTGCAAGAGGTCGGGAACAGGCCTGAGCACATCAGGGAGGCGCTGCGTTGAAGCGCGAGGTTTCACAATCGACCGTGGTTGATCGCCGCGTCCTGATGCAGGGCGCGGGTGTTCTGGCTGTCGCCTCCGCCTTCGCGCTTCCCGCCGCCGCTGCTGACCCCACCGTCGCCCGTCGCCGTGTGAAGCTGGCCTTCGACTGGAAGCATGCGCTCGGCCACGCCGCCGATATGGACAAGGATTTCGGCTTCGGCCGCGACCAGCGCACCTATGCCAAGACCGGCGGCTCCGAGAGCTCGCCCATCGCCCTGGCCGCTCTGGCGACCTTCGACGATTCCGCATGGACCACGGTTCAGGTGCCGCACGACTGGGCCATCGACCTGCCCTATGATCCGGGTCCCGGCGGCTTCAAGGACGATCAGGACGATCCCCGCGCCGCCCACGGCTACAAGGCTCTGGGCCGCGACCATCCCGAAAACAGCGTCGGCTGGTATCGGCGCAAGCTGGACATCCCGGCGGACTGGGCCGGCCAGCGGGTGGGTCTGGAGTTCGACGGCGCCTTCCGCGACGTGGTCGTCTTCCTGAACGGGATCATCGTCGACGAGCATGACGGCGGCTACACCCCCTTCACCGTCGACATCACCGACGTGGCCAAGCCCGGTCAGGACAACTGGCTGGTCGTCCGCGTCGACGCCAGCCTCGGCGAAGGCTGGTTCTACGAGGGCGCGGGCCTGTATCGCCACGTCTGGCTGACCGCGACCGCCCCCCTGCACGTTGTCCCCAACGGCGCCTTCATCCGGTCCGAACCGCGCGGTTCCGGCGCCGTCGGCAAGATCGAGGTCGCCGTCCGCAACCAGGCCGACGCTCCGCAGAACGCCACGGTCCGAACCATCGTCTCCGCCCCCAACGGTCTGGAGATGGCCCGCGCCGAGACGCCCCTGACGCTCGAGGGCTGGAGCGACGGCAAAGTCGAGGCCGACCTGCGCTGGCCCACCGCTCCCCTCTGGTCGCCCGCCGACCCGCAGCTGCATCGTCTGACCACCGAGGTCGAGGTCGACGGCGTCGTCGTGGACCGCACCGAGACCGCCTTTGGCGTCCGCTCCGCCGTCTTCGATGCCAGGCGCGGCTTCCTGCTGAACGGCGAACCGCTGAAACTGCTCGGCGCCTGCTGCCACCAGGACCACGCCGGCGTCGGCGCGGCCATTCCGGACGCCCTGCAGGACTGGCGGATCCGCCAGCTCAAGGCCATGGGCTGCAACGCCTATCGCGCCTCGCACAATCCGGCGACGCCCGAGCTGATGGACGCCTGCGACCGGCTGGGCATGCTGGTCATCGCCGAGACCCGGCGCATGTCCTCCGACGAAGAGTCGATGAAGGAACTGGCGAGCCTGATCCGCCGCGACCGCAACCGCCCATCCGTCATCGCCTGGTCGATCGGCAATGAGGAACAGGCCATCCAGGGCAACGAGACCGGCGCCGCCGTCGCCCGCACCATGAAGCGGATGGTCAACCGGCTGGACCCTTCCCGCCCGGTCACGGCGGCCAAGGATCAGGACTTCGACACCGGCGTCTCGCGCGTCGTCGACATCCTCGGCTTCAACTACCGCACGCCCCAGATGGAGGGCTATCACGCCCGTTTCCCGGACCAGCCGATCATGGGCACGGAGACCGGCAGCACCGTCTCGACCCGCGGCGAATATATCCTCGACGTTCCGGGCCACATCGTCCCAGCCTATGACCGCGAACATCCCTGGTGGGCCTCGACGGCCGAGGACTGGTGGACCATCGCGGCGGAGCGTCCCTACATCGCGGGCGGCTTCATCTGGACCGGCTTCGACTATCGCGGCGAGCCCACGCCCTACGCCCGCTGGCCCAGCGTCGGCTCCTACTTCGGCGCGATGGACTCCTGCGGCTTCCCGAAGGACAATTTCTGGTACTACCGCGCCTGGTGGCGGCCCGAGCCCCTGCTGCACCTCTTCCCGCACTGGAACTGGGAAGGCCGCGAGGGCCAGGACGTCGAGGTCTGGGTCCATTCCAATCTCGACCGCGTCGAACTGTTCCTGAACGGCCGCTCGGTCGGAGCCAGGGACGTCGTCGCCAATCGGCACCTGGCCTGGATGGTCCCCTACGCCCCCGGGGTGCTGGAGGCGCGCGGCTGGAAGAACGGCCGCCTGGTCGCGACCCAGCGCCGCGAGACCGCCGGCGACCCTGCGGCCCTGACCCTGACCATCGATCGCAACGCGCTCAGCGCCGACGGCGAGGACGTGGGCATGATCACCGCGAGCGTGGTCGACCGCCGTGGCCGCCCCTGCCCGCACGCCGACGATCTGGTCGTGTTCGAGGTCTCGGGCGACGCCCGCGTCATCGGCGTGGGAAACGGCAATCCGGTTAGCCACGAGGCCGACCGCGCCGACCGCAGAAAACTCTTCAACGGACTGGCCCAGGCCATTCTGCAAGCCGGCCGCACGGGCGGCGCCATCACCGTCACCGCACGCGCCGAGGGCCTCCGCCCCGCCGTCCTGCGGCTCGACGCCCACACTGTCAGACAATCGACCTGAAATCAGGCGAACCAGGGGAGGACACCATGACCATCAAGAGAAAGACCCTCATCGCAGCCGGCGTCTCCGCCGCCGCCTTGTTCACGGCCGCCGCGCCGGCGTTTGCTCAGTCGGGCGCCCAGACGGCCCCGGCTCCGGCCCAGACGGATGACGCCGCCCAGGTCGACGAAGTCGTCGTCACCGGCATCCGCGGCTCGCTGCGCAGCGCCATCGGGGTGAAGCGCAATTCCGACCTCGTCATCGAGGCCATCTCCTCGCAGGACATCGGCCAGCTGCCGAACGTCACCATCGCCGAGGAACTGGTCCGCCTGCCCGGCATCAACGGCACCCGCGACCGCGGCAACCAGAGCCAGGCCGCCATCCGGGGCCTCGGCCCGCGCCTCGTCCTCGGCCTCGTCAACGGCCGCGAGGTCGCCTCGTCCGAGCCCGACCGCAACATCCGCTGGGAAATCTATCCCTCCGAGATCGTCTCCGGCGTGCAGGTCTACAAGTCCCAGTCGGCCGACCTGGTCTCCGGCGGCATTGCCGGCACCATCGACATCCGCACCGTCCGCCCGCTCGACTATCGCGGCCCCGAGTTCGTCGGCACCGCCGGGGCGGTCTACTATGACGCGGGCAAGGACCTGCCCGACTATGACCCGACCGGCTACCGCCTGAGCGCCAACGTCACCCACCCGGTCTCGGATACCCTGGGCGTCGCCCTCGGCGCGACCCATCAGGTCCAGAAGAACGGCTATTCGACCTTCGAGGGCTGGGGCTGGAACGATGCGGCGACCGGCGGCTCGGCCGGGGACGTCGATGGCGACGGCGATCTGGACGCGACCTTCTGGGGCGCCCAGACCCAGGTCAAGCGCCTGACCGAGACCCGCAACGGCGTCAACGGCGCCCTGCAATGGAAGCCGTCCGACCAGTTCGAACTGAACCTCGACATCCTCTATTCGGACATCAAGATCGACGAGGACCAGAACCAGATCTGGTACGGCAACAACGGCGCCTACGGGAACTACGGCGGCAGCTCCGCCTGGGCCTACGGCGACCCGACGGCCTCCTACACCATCATCAACAACACCGTGGTGGCGGCGCGCCTGCCCTATGCCTCGGTCACCAACGTCATCGCCAAATACACCGAGGACAAGACCCTGTTCGCCACCGGCCTGAACGGCAAGTGGACCTCGGGGGACTGGACCCTGACCGGCGACCTCGCCTACTCGAAGGCCGAGCGCGAGAACATGTGGCGCGCGATCTTCACCGAGCAGTATCCGGCCATGGCCGGCGTCGACATGACCCCCGGCCGGACGCCCTCGGCCTACGCCAGCTATGACACCGGCGACGTCTCCTTCCAGCCGCTGCAGAGCTACCGTCCGGCCCAGGCCGACGGCGGCAACCTGTCGGACGAACTGACCTCGGCGCGCTTCGACGTCTCGCACTACGCGGGAGACACCGGCTTCACCGAGCTGTCGTTCGGCGCCCGCGTCACGGACCGCACGAAGGAATATACGCGGACCTTCTGGACCCAGGCGCCGATCATCGCAACCCTGCCGGCCAGCATCCTGACCAGCTTCAAGGTCTCGGACTTCGACACCCCTTCCTTCATCAACGGCGACTTCGACGCCGTGGCCAAGGCCGCCATCGGCGGCTTCGTCCAGCCGGCCAACAGCACCGACACCGCCTCGGGCTGGTCGGTCGATGAGACCGTCGCCGAAGCCTATGTGAAGGCCAAGTTCGCCGGGACCATCGGCGGCCTGCCGTTCACCGGCAACGTCGGCGCCCGCGCGGTTCAGGTCGAAACCACCAGCCACGGCTATGAATCCGTCAACGGCGGCGCCTTGTCGCCGGTCAGCATCGACAACGACCACTTCCAGCTGCTGCCCAGCCTGAACCTGACCCTGTCTCTGGCCGAAGGTCAGCAGCTGCGCTTCGGCCTGGCCCGCACCATGGCCCGTCCGCCGCTGGACGAGCTGCGCGCCGGCCGGACGCTCTACAACACCACCCCGCCGCCCACAGGCTCGGCCGGCAACCCGCTGCTGGAGCCCTACATCGCCAACCAGGTCGACCTGTCCTACGAATTCTACTTCGCGCCGGAGGCCCTGTTCGCCGCAGCGGTCTATTACAAGGACGTCGAGAGCCACATCGGCTATTCGACCCAGCCGGTGACCATCAACGGCGTGACCTACAACGTCACCGGCCCGTTCAACGGCGACGGCGGCGGCATCAGCGGCGCCGAGTTCACCTTCCAGACCCCGTTCAGCTTCGTGCCGGCGCTGGAAAACTTCGGCATCTACGCCAACTTCGCCTACGTCCATTCCGACGTGAAGGAATTCTACCCGGCCAACAACCCGCTGGAGTCCACAGGCCTGGCCAAGGAGACAGCGACGGTCGACCTCTGGTACTCGGACGGCAAGCTGGAAAGCCGTCTGGGCTACAAGTACCACAGCCCCTTCACCGTCATCACCGGCTGGGACGGCTCGGCCCTGCGCACGCTGGAAAGCGAGGCCACACTCGACTTCAGCGCCTCCTATCAGCTGACCTCGAACCTCGGCTTCCGCTTCCAGGCCAGCAACCTGACCGATGAAGAGGTCCGGGTTCACTACGACAACGACGTGAACCGTCTGGCCAGCGAGACGCGCTTCGGCCGTCGCTTCAGCCTCGACGCCACCTTCCGCTACTAAAGCCTGCGCGGCCTGACCTTCCTGCTATCCAACACCGGAGAATGACGATCCGCCGCCTTGCTCTTCCCGCTCTCGCCGCCCTCCTCGCCCTGCCCGCGCAGGCTCAGGAGGCGGGCCGACCGGCGCCCTTCTACTTCGGCGCCGACCTGTCCTATGTGAACGAGATGGAAGACTGCGGCGCCGTCTATCGCAAGGACGGTCAGGCCCGCGATCCGTACCAGCTGTTCGCCGAGCTCGGGACCAACCTGGTCCGGGTGCGCATCTGGCACAACGCCGACTGGACCAAGTACAGCGACCTCGACGACGCGCGCGAGACCATCCGCCGCGCCCGCGCCGCCGGCATGGAGGTCCTGCTCGACTTCCACTATTCCGACGACTGGGCCGACGGCGACAAGCAGATCGTGCCCGCCGCCTGGCGATCAATCCGCGACGACGTCCCCGCCCTGTCCCAGGCCGTCTACGACTACACCTTCCAGACCCTGCGCACCCTCGACGCCGAGGGGCTGATGCCGGATCAGGTGCAGGTCGGCAACGAAACCAACCCCGAGCTGATGGGCGAGGCGGACTGGAAGACCACCCACGCCGGGATCAACTGGGACCGCAACGCAGCCCTGCTCAACGCCGGGATCAAGGCCGTCCGCGACGCCGGCGCCCAGTCGAAGATCCAGCCCCTGGTGATGCTGCACATCGCCCAGCCCGAGAACGTCGAGCCCTGGTTCGCCGCTGCCTGGGCCCACGGCGTCACCGACTTCGACCTGATCGGCGTCAGCTACTACCGCAAATGGTCGACGCGCAGCCTCGACGGTCTGGAGCAGACCATCAACCGCCTGCGCCACCGCTATCCGGCCGAGGTGGTGGTGGTCGAGACGGCCTATCCCTTCACCACGGACTCGGCAGACAGTTCCCCCAATCTGCTGGGCGAGGACTCCCTTCTGCCCGACTATCCCGCGACCTACGAGGGCCAGCGCCAGTATATGATCGACCTGACCCAACGCGTGAAGTTCGCGGGCGGCGTGGGCGTGGTCTATTGGGAGCCGGCCTGGGTCTCGACCTCCTGCTCGACCCGCTGGGGCCAGGGCTCGAACTGGGAAAACTCCACCTACTTCGACTGGCGCAACGGCAATGAGCCGACCCCGGCGGCGACCTTCGCCCAGACGACCTATCAGGAGCCGGCGCCGATCACCCTGACCATCCGTCGCCCGGCGGGTCAGACCGGTCCTCTGTGGCTGTGGGGCGACTTCCTCGGCTCGAACGAGATCATCGCCCGGCTATCGCCTGCCGCCTCGGACCCGACGCTCTACACCTACACGACCACCACCCGGCCAGACACGAGCATCAAATTCCAGGTCTTCGACCGCCGGCCGTTCGACCAAGGCCTGCTCGGCGACGGCAAGATGGTCGAGGCCAAGGTCGCCGCAGAGGGCCTGACCGCCAGCTACACGGTCGGCCGGTAGGTCAAACGTCCCCGAGTCAGACGTCCGCGAGGGTGGCGCGCATTCGGGCGATATCCGCCGTGCGTCCGGTAAAGACTTCGAACGACTTCGCCGCCTGGCCCACGACCATGCCGATCCCGGTCAGGGTGGCGCATCCCCGCGCCCTCGCGGCCTTCAGGAACTCGGTCTCCGCCGGCGTATAGATGATGTCGGCCGCCCAGATTCCCTCGGGGATCAGGCCGGCCGACAGGGGCATGCCGGGATAGGTCTTCATGCCGATCGGACTGGTCTGGACGATGCCGGTCACGCCTTCGCAGGCCGCCGCCGCGCTCGGCTGGGCCGCGATCGTCCGGCCCGGCCAAGCGATGGCCATATGGGCCGCCAGGGCCTTGGCCCTTTCGCGCGCCGGGTCATAGAGGCGGATCTCCCGCGCCCCGAGGCTGAGCAGGGCGTAGCAGATGGCCGCGCTGGCCCCGCCCGCCCCGATGACGGCGACGTGGCTCAGGTCGGCGTCCGGCAGTCCCTCGGTCATCGAATGGGCGAAGCCGACCCAGTCGGTGTTGTGGCCGATCCGCCGACCGTCGCGCACCACCACCGTATTGACGGCTCCCAGCACCGCCGCCTCGGGCGACAGCTCGGCCAGCAAGGGCAGCACCGCCTGTTTGTAGGGATGGGTGATGTTGAATGCCGAAAAGCCCAGCCGCTCGGCCCAGCCCAGCACCTCGGCCAGATCCGCGACCCCCAGCCCCAGCGCGGCCAGATCGATCAGCTGGTAGTGCGCCTTCAGCCCCTGGGCCGCGGCCTCCGCGTGATGCAGGTCTGGGCTTCTGGAGAACTGGATGCCGTCGCCGACGAGGCCGATCAGGAAGCGGTCCTCAGCCTTTGACATGCGTCGGCTCCGCGGGCGTGGTCAGGCGGGTGGCGGCGGCGCAGATCAGCATGGGCACGGCATAGACCCCGAACAGGATCGGAAGGGACGCTCCCGAGGCGATCAGATATCCGCCCAGCCACGGACCGATGATCGCCCCGCCCCGGCCGATGCCATAGGCCCAACCGATGCCGGTCGCCCGCACCCCTTCGGGATAGACGGAGGCCGCCAGCGGATAGATGCCGTTGAACCCGCCCTGCAGCAGCACCCCGATCATGAAGGCGGTGAACAGGGTCAGGGCCACCGACATCGGCACCAGTCCAAAGACCAGCATGGCCACGGTCGCGCCGACGAGGAAGGTCGGGATCACCCGGGTCAGCGGCTGCCGCACCGACAGGCTGCTCATGATCACCGTCCCGACGAAGGCACCCAGATTGTACAGGGTCCCGGCATAGATGCCGTTGGTCTCGGACAGGCCCGCCTGGATGGCCAGACGCGGCACCCAGCTGACGATGTAGTAGAGCACCATGAAGCCGGAGAAGACGGCGATCCACAGCAAGAGGGTGTTCTTCAGGAAGCCCTTGGACACCAGGGCCTTGAACGAGGTCGCCTTGAGCGCGCGCAGGGCCTCGGGCGAGGTTTTGGGCAGGATCAGCCAGGCGGCCGGCAGCATGACCACCGTCAGCACCCCGGCCCAGAGCAGCAGCGGCTGCCAGCCGTGGGTCGGCAACAGGGCCGCGACGACCAGCCCCGTCCCCACGGCCGCCAGCGGATAGCCGCCCTGAACGATGCCGACCGCAAGGCTGCGATATTTGCGCGGGGCGACCTCGGCGGTCAGGGCCGCCATGGTGGTCAGGACCGTGCCGATGCCGGCGCCGACCACGACCCGCGCGGCCATCAGCTCGTAGACATTGGTGACGAAGCCGCAGGCGACCATGCCGATCGACATCAGGGTCAGGGCGGTCATGATCAGGGGCTTGCGCCCAAACCGGTCGGCCAAGGGCGCGACCAGCAGACAGCCGATGGCCATCCCACCCAGGCCCGCGCTGAACACCAGACCCAGGGTGCTGGGCGACAGGCTCCAGTCGCGGCTCAGGGCCGGACCGACATAGGACATGGCCACGATGTCCATGCCGTCGATCATGTTTATGACGAAGCACAAGGCCACCGCGATGAAGGCCTTGAAGGTCCAGCGGCCGGAGCCTTTCGACCCATCAGCGACATCCGATGAGCCCTGAGAGGACGACCCCTGTGAAAACGCCATGAGACAACCAATCCGAACGCTGGAAAGAGAGACGCGGGCGACGGCGCCGCCGCTGCCCGCGAAAGGTCGAAGGAACTAGAAGTTGGCGGTCAGGGTGACGCCGACATAGCGGTGGAAGTCACGCGGCAGGGCCTGGGCCACCGCCCCCGCGCCGCCGACCGAACCCGAGATCCGGCGCAGGCCGGCGACGTATTGCTCGTCGAACAGGTTCTTGACGAAGACGGTGACCTTGTAGCGGTCGTCGGGCGAAGAGGCCGCGACGCTGAGGTTGGCCACACCGTACGACGGCCTTAGCCAGACCGAGTTCGGATTGTTGGCGTCGGCCAGGTTGGTGAACAGGGTTTCGGACGTCCAGGCATAGTTGCCGTTGACCATCATGCCCCAGCCGGCGACGTCGAAATTATAGGTGCCGCTGAAGCCGTATTTGGTGTCGGGCGCGTTCAGGGGCATGCCGCCCTTGACGTTCACGCCGCTGACGAACAGGTCGCCGAACTGGTTGTCCGCGAACAGGAAATTCCCCGACAGCGTCAGTCCCGGCATCGGGTAGAAGGTGATGTCGCCCTCGAACCCGCTGGTGTCCAGTTCGCCCGCCGAGCGCAGCACGGGCGCGCCCGAGCCGTCCGCCCCCGCCGAGGTGGTCTGATACCCCTCGAACTGGGTGTTGTAGTAGTCGACGTTGATCGACAGCCGGCGATCGAAGAACCGGCCCTTGAAGCCGACTTCCCACGACTTCGACGTCTCCGGCGCCACCGGCGAGGTGTTGAACCCGTCCTGGGTCAGATACATGTCGGCGTCGACCGCCTCGCCCTTGTAGCCCTTGGCCCAGGACGCATAGGCGGTCAGGTCGTCGGTGAACTCATAGCGGGCTGACAGCTTCCCGATCAGTTCACTGTCGCTGTAGCTGCGGCGGAAGTTGAAGGCCGGGGTGCCGACATTGGCGCCCGGCGCGACCTGTCCGGCCGGGTTGGTGCCGACGCCGCCGCCGATGTGGTCGCCGTTCGGGCCGGTCACCTTGCGGTGGTACCAGTCGAGGTCTTCCTTCAGATAGCGGAAGCCGCCGGTCAGGGTCAGGCCGCCGAAGGGCCGGACGTTCAGATTGCCGAACACCGCCTGGTTGGTGGTGTCCACCTGGGTGATCATGTCGGCCAGCACATAGGCCGTGTCGCGGGCCACCACGACCGTGGTCGGGGTCGGGAAGACGACGTTGCCGGCGATATTGGACCGCACCCCCGCGATGGTCAGGTCCCGCTCGACGAAGGAGTCGTAGTAGAAGGCGCCCAGGATGAAGTCGTAGTGCTCATAGACCGGCGAGGTCAGCCGGAATTCCTGCGAGAAGGTGTCGTTCAGTTCCAGGCTGTTGCTCTCGCCGAAGACGCCGTTGCGCGACGCCCGTTCGATCGGATTGAGCAACAGGGCCGACAGTCGGGTCATGGCGTCAGCCTGGCTGATGCCGGGGACGGTCGCACTATAAAGCTGTTGGGCCGTCACCCCGGTGAAGGGGGCGTTGGTGCCGTCGCGGTCGCGGATGGCGTAGTCGCGGAACTCGCGATAGGCGGTCAGGGAGGTCAGGGTCATGCCGCCGAAGACGTCGAAATTGCCTTCCAGCGAGACGCCGCGGTTCTCCTGAGAACCCTCCTGCACCGTGTTCAGATTGACGTATTCATTGTCCGGCCCGACCGGGGTGCCGGTGAAGGCGGCGGTGACATTGCCGGAGGCGGCGGCGACGCGCAGCGGCTCGGCGCAGCAGTCGGCGATCCGCTTGGAGGCGTCGGCGGCCAGCAGGAAGTTGATCCCCGCGCGCGGCTCCCACTCCAGCTTGCCGCGCACCCCATAGCTCTCGACATTGTTGACCGTGTCGCCGGTCTTGATGTCGGTCACCTGGCCGTCGTTCTCGCGGTAGTAGGTGTACAGCCGGTGCCAGGGTGTCGTTGATCGGTCCCGTCAGGCTCAGCTCGCCCCGGTGCTCATTGGCCTCGGCCAGGGTCAGGGAGGCGCGGCCCTCGAAATGCTCGCGGTTGGGGCGGCGAGTGACGATATTGACCGCGCCGGCCGAGGCGTTCTTGCCCTGCAGCGTGCCCTGCGGCCCATTCAGAACCTCGACCTGTTCGATGTCGGCCAAGCCGTCGAAGGCGGCGCCGGGGCGGGTGTAGACCACGCCATCGATGATCGTCGCCACACTGGGCTCGACCCCGACCGAAAAGGATTCCGTGCCGATCCCGCGGATCGAGAAGTTGAACAGTCGCGCCTCGTCCGCCGCCTGGAAGTTCAGCGTCGGCGCCAGCTGGGGAAAGTCCTGCGGATTGGCGATCTGGGCGTTCTCGAGCGTCTCTTCCGAGATCACGGCCACGCTGGCCGGAACGTCCTGCAGCGACTCCTTGCGCTTGTTGGCCGTGACGACGATTTCGCCGACGGTGGTGGCCTCTTCCTGCGCCGGTTGCGGCGTGGCGCTCTGGGCCAGTGCGGCCCCGGGAACCATGATCAGAGAGCAGGCCGCCATCAGCAGGCGTGACTTGGTCGACAGGTGGTTCGGCATCCAGGTTTCCCCCTCAGGAAAAGCCACTCGCAATGCGCGTGGCGGTTTTTGTCGGCCGATTTTCAAACCGGCTCTTGAGGGGTATTGGCTGTGAAGCGCGCCGCTAACGCAAATACCAAGAAAGGCGCTTGCCATAACGGAGTGTTATGAGACCGGAATGCTGATCGCGGCCTAATCCATTGGATGATTTGCGACAAACTCCTCGGTCAGCTCTTCGAAGCGTCGGCCGATCTTGGAGCGCGGTGCGAATTTGCCGCGATGCAGATAGACCGGCATCGTCAACGCCCGGTCGAAACCGACGATGACCAGCTCGTCCGACGGAAATCCTCGAATCGTGAATTCGTCGACCAGGGCGATGCCGTGCCCCTGGCGCACGAAGGCGCAGGCCGTTTCGGCGAAGCGGACGGTGGTGGCGCGGTTCAGGCCCGGCTCGACATCGGCCATCAGATCGCGGGCCAGCTGGCCGTGCGGCGACGATTCCCTCAGGCCGATGATCCGCTCGCCCGCCAGGTCCTGGGCCGAGATGACCGTGCGGTCCGCGAGGCGATGGCCGGGCGGCAGGGCCGCGACCAGCCGGCCGCGACCGATGATCCGGCTCTCGATGTTCGGATGGCTGACGTCGAACACGCTCAGCGCATATTCGCCCCGCTCGCGCACCAGATAGTCCGAGATCTCGTCGACCGGCAGGACGTCGAACTGGATGCGCAGCTCCGGGAACTGGTCGACCAGTTTGCGCAGGATCGCCGGCACCATATGGTTCGACAGCGAAGGCGAGGCGCCCAGTTTGAACTCGTGGCTCTCGCCCGTGCGGATGCGCTCCAGCAGACCGTCCAGATCGTTCATGACGCCATAGATGGCCTGGACCTCGCGGAAGATGCGCTCGGCCTCACGCGTCGGGATCATCCCGCCCGCCCCGCGCTCGAACAGGGCGAAGCCGAGCCGCGATTCCGTGTGTTTGAGCAGCCGGCTGACCCCGGGCTGGGAGCAGTTCAGCATCCGCGCCGCTCCGCTGACCGATTTGGTCGTCATCACCGCCCGAAACACCTCGATCTGGCGCAGGTTCAGCATCGGAGCCCCATAACTGAGAGTTATTGAATACGAAAAACTTGATCTTTGATCGAAGGCCCGGGGCCGCGCAAGAACGCTGAAAGGCGCAAGCAGGCGCGTCGGCGAGCGACGGGGATCCCATGCTTCATTCCATCGCGACCGTGTCCGTCAGCGGCTCCCTGACCGAGAAGCTGACCGCCATCGCCGAGGCCGGTTTCGCCGGGGTCGAGATCTTCGAGGCTGATCTGATCGGCAGTCCGGAGACGCCCGAAACCATCGCCCGGATGATCCGCGACCTCGGCCTGGTCTGCACCGCCTGGCAGCCGTTCCGGGATTTCGAGGGTCTGACCGGCGCCCTTCGCGCCAGGACCTTCGACCGGGCCGAGCGCAAATTCGACCTGATGCAGACCCTGGGCGCCCGGGACATGCTGGTCTGCAGCAGCCTGCATCCGGAAGCGTCCGGCGATCCGGCGCGCATCGTCGACGACTTCCGCGAATTGGGCGAACGGGCGGGCGCCCGGGGCCTGCGCGTCGGCTATGAGGCCCTGGCCTGGGGCCGCCACATCAACGACCACCGCCAGGTCTGGGACATCGTCCAGGCCGTCGACCACCCGGCCATCGGCATCATCCTCGACACCTTCCACTCCCTGTCGCGCGACATCCCGATCGACAGTCTGGAGGCCATCGACCCGGCGAAGATCGTCCTCGTTCAGGTCGCCGATGCGCCGCGTCTGCAAATGGATCATCTGTCCTGGAGCCGTCACCACCGCTGCATGCCCGGTCAGGGCGAGTTCGCGATCAACGCCTATGTCGAGACCCTGGCGCGGCGCGGCTATGACGGTCCGCTGAGCCTCGAGATCTTCAACGACGACTTCCGCGCCTGGTCCGCCCGCCAGATCGCCCGTGACGGCAGACGCTCGCTGGTCCTCGTCGAGGAGGCCATCGCGCCGAAGACCGCCTCCCCCGCTCTTCCGCCCCGAGCCGCCGCCTCCGGCCCCGCCTTCGTCGAGTTCGCCATGACCGAGGCCGAGGCCGAACCGATGCGGGCCATGCTGGCCTCGCTCGGCTTCATTCGTGCCGGCCTGCACCGCACTCTGGCGGTCGAGCACTGGCGGCTGGGTCAGGTCCATATCGTTATCAACCGCGAACAGACCGGCTTCGCGGCCAGCTACCGGCTGCTGCACGGCCCCTCGGTCTGCGCCATCGGGGTGACGGTCGACGATCCCGCCGCCGCCCTCGCCCGCGCGGAGGCTCTCGGCATGGAGGTCTTCCCGACCACCGTCGCCCCGCCGCGCCTGCCCATGCCCGCGATCCGCGGCGTCGGCGCCGCCCTGATCCATCTGGTCGACGCCCGTGGTCCCTCGCCCTGGACGGTCGAGTTCGAGGCGAAGGACGCCCCGGAGCCGGACCCGCTCGACGCCCACATCGCCGGCATCGACCACCTGTCCCAGTCGATGCAGCACGAGGAGTTCCTGTCCTGGCAGCTCTTCTACTGCGCCCTGTTCCAGATCGACCGCACGCGCATGGCCGAGGTCGTCGACCCCCTGGGTCTGGTCGCCAACCAGGCCGTCGAGGCGCCGGATCGCGGCCTGCGCTTCATGCTGATCGGCGCCCATGCGGGCCAGACCCTCGCCTCGCGCTTCATCCACCGCAGCTTCGGCGCGGGCGTGCAGCACATCGCCATCGCCACCGACGACATCTTCGCCGTCGCCGAACGGCTGGCGGCGCTCGGCGCCCCGATCCTCGAGATCTCCGCCAACTATCACGACGACCTGGCCGCCCGGTTCGACATCGCGCCCGAGGTGCTGGAGCGGATGCGTGCGGGCCATATCCTCTACGACCGGGCCGACGACGGCGAGGTGTTCCAGATCTACACCCGCGCCCTCGACAAGGGGGTCTTCTTCGAGTTCGTCCAGCGGCGCGGCTATGACGGCTATTCGGCCGCCAACACCACCGCCCGGCTGGCGGCCCAGAGCCGCTTCCGCCCCGCCTTGCAGGACTGACAGCCCGCCGGTCAGGCCTTCAGCTGCCGTTCCAGCTGATCCAGCACCCGGTAGCAGGGCAGGACCTGGGCCACCGAACTGTTCGGCTCGCGCCCCTCGCGGATGGCGGCGATGAACTCACGATCCTGCAGCTCGATGCCGTTCATGGAGACGTCGACCTTCGACACATCGACCGGCTCTTCCCGCCCGGTGACCAGATCGTCGTAGCGGGCGATCCAGGTGCCATTGTCGCCGATGTAGCGGAAGAAGGTCCCCAGCGGCCCGTCATTGTTGAACGACAGCGACAGAGTGCAGATCGCCCCGCTTTCGCTCTTCAGCTGGATCGACATGTCCATGGCGATGCCGAGCTCCGGATGGATCGGCCCCTCGATGGCGTTGGCCTTGACGATGGGCCCGCACTGGTAGGCGAACAGGTCCACCGTATGGGCCGCATGGTGCCACAGCAGGTGGTCGGTCCAGCTACGCGGCTCGCCCTTGGCGTTGATGTTCTTGCGCCGGAAGAAATAGGTCTGGACGTCCATCTGGGAGATGGCCAGTTCCCCGTCGATTACCTTCTTATGGATGTACTGGTGGCTCGGATTGAAGCGCCGGGTATGGCCGACCATGCAGACCAGACCCGTCTCCTGCTGCTTGGCCAGCACCGCCTCGGCGTCGGCCAGACTGTCGGCCAGCGGGATCTCGACCTGCACGTGCTTGCCGGCCTCCATACAGGCGATGGCCTGGGCGGCGTGCATCTGGGTCGGGGTGCACAGGATGACCGCATCGACCTCGGGCATGGCTAGGGCGTCGGCCAGTTCGGTGGTGGCGTGGGGAATGCCGTATTTGTCGGCGACGGCCCGGGTGGCCTCCAGATTGCGGCTGACCAGGCTGACGACCTCGACGCCGTCGATCAGCTTCAGCCCGTCCAGGTGCTTTTCACCGAAGGCGCCGGCGCCGGCGAGTGCGATCTTCATGGGGAGGTCTCCGAAACTCAGTCTGTCGGTTCGAGCACGATATGCCCGACCGCGGTGTTCGACGCGGGCACGTGATAGTGGCGGTGCAGCTCCTTGACGCCCGCGCCGAGCGCCCCGCGCATGATCAGCCACATGACCAGCTCGATGCCCTCCGATCCGGTCTCGCGCAGATATTCGATATGCGGGATATGGCGCAGCCGCTGGGGATCGGCGGTAAGGTCGTCGAGGAAGCGCTGGTCCCATTCGGCGTTGATCAGGCCGGCGCGCGGCCCCTGCAGCTGGTGGCTCATCCCGCCGGTGCCCCAGATCTGGACATTAAGGTCCTCGGGATAGGACGCGACAGCGCGGGCGATGGCCTCGCCCAAGGCATAGCAGCGGTTGCCCGTCGGCGGCGGATAGGTGACCACATTGACCGCCAGCGGCACCACCTTGCACGGCCAGGCCTCGGGCTGTCCGAACATCAGGCTCAGCGGCACCGTCAGACCGTGATCCACGTCCATCGTGTTCACGATGGTCATGTCGAACTCGTCCAGAATGCACGACTGGGCGATATGCCAGGCCAGGTCGGGATCACCGATGACGTCAGGCACCGGGCGCGGCCCCCAGCCCTCGTCGGCCGAGGCGTAGCGCTCGCCACAGCCGATCGCGAAGGTCGGGATGATGTTCATGTCGAAGGCCGAGGCGTGGTCGTTGAAGACCAGGATCACCACGTCCGGCTTCTGGGCCGCTTCCCAGGCGCGGGTCCAGTCGAAGCCGGCGAAACAGGACGCCCAATAGGGCTCGGCGGTCTTGCCGTTATCGATGCTCGCGCCCAGCGCCGGAATGTGGCTCGACGCGACGCCGGCGGTGATCCGGGCCATCAGTAGGGATCCTTCTTGGAGCGCACGCCCACGGGCGATCGGCCGCCCGCCAGCATCATCGCCTGATAGTCGGCCGGGCTCATCCCGGTCATGGTCCCTACGGCCTGCAGGAAGCTGATCTCGTCGGTGAAGAAGACCTTGGCTAGGAAGTAGATATTGCCGCCTTCGTCGAGGGCGGCGTTGTAGTCGCGCTTGAGCACCGCCTGCTTCTGGGCCTCGGTCATCGGCCATTCGTCGAGATAGGCGCGCTCGTCGGCCCGAAACCGCTCGCGGTTGTCGGCCTTCATCAGGGTCATGCAGAACTGGTTCAGCCAGTAGCCCTTGCGGGCGCGGGCGGCGGTGAACACCCGGGTGCCGGGGATGTCCTCCAGCTCCTCCAGATAGGCGTGGATGTCCTGCTTCGACGGCTCGCTCATCTGCCCTGCCCTTTCAGGATGGCGTCCAAACGCGGAAACACCCGTCGCGCATTGCCCTCGAAGATCGCGTGCTTGCGCTCGGACGAGATGTCGAGCGCGTCGACATAGCGTTTGGTGTCGTCGAAGTAGTGGCCGGTGCGCGGATCGATCCCCCGCACGGCGCCGACCATTTCCGAGCCGAAAAGGATGTTCTTGGTCTCGATCACCTCGGCCAACAGGTCGATCCCCGGCTGGTGATAGACGCAGGTGTCGAAGAAGACGTTGTTCATCAGATGCCCGTCCAGTTCGGGCTTCTTGAGCATGTCGGCCAGACCGCGATACCGGCCCCAGTGATAGGGCACGGCCCCGCCGCCATGCGGGATGATCAGCCTCAGCGTCGGAAAGTCCCGGAACAGATCGCCCTCGATCAACTGCATGAAGGCGACGGTGTCGGCGGCGATGTAATAGGCGCCCGTGGCGTGCAGGGCGTGGTTGCAGCTGCCCGAGACGTGGATCATGGCCGGCACGTCCAGCTCGACCATCTTTTCGAAGAAGGGATACCAGTAGCGGTCGGTCAGGGGCGGATGCTGGAAATGGCCGCCGCCCGGATCGGGGTTCAGGTTGCAGCCGACGAAGCCCAGCTCGTTGACGCACCGCTCCAGCTCGGCGATCGAGCCGGTCAGGTCCGCCTTGGGCGACTGGGGCAGCATACAGACCCCGGCGAAGGTTTCGGGATACAGGCCCACCACCCGCGCGATCAGGTCGTTGCAGCGCCGCGCCCATTCCAGACTGACCGCCTCGTCCCCGACGTGCGGCGCCATGGTCGAGGCGCGCGGCGAGAAGATGGTCAGGTCGGCCCCGCGCTCGCGCAGCAGCTTCAGCTGGTTCTGCTCGATGGTCTCGCGGATCTCGGCGTCGGAGATTTCGGGATAGGCGGGCGTAGATTCCCCGGCCTTGAAAGCCGCCACCTGCGCCTCGCGCCAGGCCGTGTGGGCCTCGGGCGCCGTCGTATAATGGCCGTGGCAATCGATGATCAGGGTCATGCGGCCTTCGCCCTCTTCTGGATCAGGGCGGCGATCTTGGCGATCAGCCCCTGCGGCGGCGCCTTCAGGCCCAGGGCCCCGACGGCCGCCTGACGCGCCATCGTGCCCCGGCTCATGTCCGAACCGACGCCGAGGTCATCGAGCGTGCGCACCACCTCCTCCATCTCGGCCGAGCGGCGCAGGCCGTGGACCATCATCCGGTCAAGGTTGTAGTCCGCGCGTTTGCCCCAGTCTGCGCCGGGCCAGCTGGCGTCCAGCGAGGCCACGACCTCGTCCAGCACACCCGCCTCGCTGGCGGCCAGCACGCATTCGGCGCTCAGGGCCTCCAGACCCTTGATCATGACCGAGCGGATCATCTTGATCGAGGAGGCGCGCCCGACCTGCGGACCCACCACGCGAATCTTGCTGAAGCCCAGCGACGCCAGCAGGGTCGCCGCCTCCTCCGCCTTCGCTCCGCTCAGCAGCAGGGGCGAGGCCAGGGCCGCGGGCTGGACCGGCGACATCACCGCCACATCGACGTAGTGGCCGCCCGCCGCCTCGACGGCCCGCGCCGCCGCCCGCTTGGTCTCGGGCGCCACGCTGTTCAGATCCAGATAGAGGGCGCCGGGCGCGATCGACCGCGCAGCCTCGACCGCGACCGCCGGGGCCTGATCGGCGGTGACGAGGGCGACCACCGCAGCAGCGCCTGCGACGGCCTCCGCCGCCGTGTCGCAGCCCTGGACGCCCGTCCTCGCATAGTCGGCCCCCTTGGCCTCACGCGTCGCCGCGGCGTCGGTCAGCCGGTCATAGACGCGGGCGCGCCGGGCCCAGCCACCCGCCGAAGCGAAGGTCTGGCCCGCCTCGCCGAAGCCGATCACTGCGATGATGTCGGAGCTGTCCGTCATGCGGTCCGGCTTAGGCAAGCCCTCCCCCGCCCGCCAATCGGATTGTCCGCCGACCTATCAGAAAATGCGAACTATGGCGCGGCGGCGATGATTTCGGCCTGTTCCTTGAGCACGCCCAGAAAGCGCCGCTGCAGCGCGGTCGGACGCCAGTCGGCGCGCGTGGTCACCCCGATAGTCCGGCTGACGTCGCCGGGGGCGTCGGCCACCTTGACCAGCCAGCCGGCCTCGAGCTCCACCGCCACCTGATCGGGCGACAACAGGGTCAGGAAGTCGCTGTGAAGCAGCATCTGCCGCACCATGATGACCGAGCCGCATTCGATCGGCACCGAGGGCGCCACCGCCCCCGCGCCTGCGAACATCGCCTGCCACTGGGCCCTCAGCGGCGTGCCCTCGGCCGGAGTGATCCAGGGATAGGCGGTCATGGCTTCCGGCGTGATCGGGCCGCCCAGATCCGCCAGCGGATGCCCCGCCCGCGCCAGGATCACCGGCCGGTCCTCGAACAGGGGCGTCTGGATGATGCTGTCGTCGGTGGATTTCGGCCGAAGGGCCCCGACCATCAGGTCGATCTCGCCGTCGCGCAGGGGGCCGACCAGTTCGGCGTGCGAGCCCTCCACGATGCCCACGCTGATCTCGCTGTGAAGCGCGTGAAACGCCGTGACGGCGGCGGGCAGCAGTCGGGCGCGCGACAAGGGCATGGCGCCGACCGTGATCCGCCCGACCTCGCGCCCCTCCAGCAGGGCCAGTTCGAACAGGGCCGAGCGCAGCTCCGCCTCGCCCAGCCGGAAGCGCCGCGCTACCCCGATCCCGCGCGGCGTCAGGGCCACCCCCTTGCCGCGCCGCTCGACCAGGATATGTCCCACGGCCAGCGACAGATCCCCCACGGCGCGGTGCAGGGATGGCTCGGACAGGCCCGTCTCCACCGCCGCCGCCGCATAGCTTCCGCACCTCGCCAGGGCCAGGAAGGCGCTGACCTGGGCCGCCGTCGCATGGCGGCTGTCCATCAGCCGGATGGCCGCCATGACGCGCGGCGCCAGAAGTTCGGCCGCCGCCGTCGGGACCATTCCCCCGGGCCGCCGCTCGAACAGGGGCAGGCAGATCTGCCGTTCCAGCTTGGCGATGCCTTGCGTGATCGCGGGCTGGGTCAGGTTCACAACGCGCGCGGCCGCACTGATGCTGCCGGTGTCCACGACGGCAGCCACGGCGCGCAGGTGACGGATATTGAGATCGAACGGCTTCACCACCCAAACTTAGCACAGGCTAATAGGGACGCCAGTTTTCCCATTGGCGCCCGGCGGGCATCGCTCGCAATACCGTCGAACCGCCACGCTGAGGGTCCAACATGTCCGGCATCGTCGTCACCGCCGTTGAACGCGCGAGCCTTTCGACCCTCGACGGCCTCGCCGCCTGCGGCGTCGCCACCGTGCACGAGGCTCAAGGGCGGACGGGCCTGCTGGCCCCGCACATGCGCCCCATCTATCCCGGCGCCCGGATCGCCGGATCGGCGGTGACCATCTCGGCCCCGCCCGGCGACAACTGGATGATCCACGTCGCCATCGAACAGCTTCGTGAAGGCGACGTCCTGGTCCTGGCTCCCACCAGCCCCTCGACCGACGGCTATTTCGGCGACCTCCTGGCCACCTCGGCCCAGGCGCGCGGCTGCCGCGGCCTGATCATCGACGCCGGGGTCCGCGACGTCCGCGACCTGACCCAGATGAACTTCCCCGTCTGGTCGAAGGCCGTCCACGCCCAGGGCACGGTCAAGGCCACCCTCGGCTCGGTCAATGTGCCGATCGTCTGCGCCGGCGCCCTGATCCATCCCGGCGACGTGGTCATCGCCGACGACGACGGCGTCTGCGTCGTGCACCGCGCGCAGGCCGAAGCGGTGCTGGAGAAGGCCCGGACCCGCGAAGCGCTGGAAGAGGCCAAGCGCGCCCGCCTCGCCGCCGGCGAACTGGGCCTCGACATCTACGACATGCGCGGCCGACTGGAGCAGATGGGCCTCAAGTATGTCTAGCGCCGACGACCCGGGGCTCAAGCAGCGAGGGGCCGCGCCCCGAGCGGCAGCCCACGCTTCGGCCAATGTCATTTGGATGCGCGGGGGCACGTCCAAGGGCGGCTATTTCCTCGCTGAAGACCTGCCCGCCGACATCGCCGAACGCGACGCCTTCCTGCTGCGCGTCATGGGCTCGCCCGATCCGCGCCAGATCGACGGCATGGGCGGCGCCGATCCCCTGACCTCCAAGGTGGCGGTGGTGTCGCGGTCGCAGCGCCCGGGCGTCGACGTCGACTATCTGTTCCTGCAAGTCTTCGTCGATCAGGCCATCGTCACCGACAAACAGAACTGCGGCAACATCCTCGCCGGCGTGGCCCCCTTCGCCCTGGAGCGCGGACTGGTTGCGGCGACGGGCGACGAGACCCGCGTCGTCATCTTCATGGTCAACACCGGCCAGACCGCGGTCGCCACGATCCGCACGCCCGGCGGCGCGGTCGACTATGCCGGCGAGGCCCGGATCGACGGCGTGCCCGGAACCGCCGCCCCCGTGCCGCTGGAGTTCCGCGACACGGCCGGCTCCAGCTGCGGCGCCCTCCTCCCGACCGGCAACACAGTCGACGAGGTCGAGGGCGTCCGCCTGACCCTGATCGACAACGGCATGCCCTGTGTGGTGCTCAAGGCCGCCGACGTCGGCGCGACAGGCTATGAGACCCGCGAAGCCCTCGACGCCGACAAGATCCTGAAGGCGCGCATCGAAGCCATCCGCCTGATCGTCGGACCGATGATGAATCTGGGCGATGTGGCCGACAAGTCGGTGCCCAAGATGCTGCTGGTCGCCCCGCCCCGCGACGGCGGCGCGATTACCGTCCGCAGCTTCATTCCCCACCGCGCCCATGCCTCGGTCGGGGTTCTGGCCGCCGTCAGCCTGGCCACCGCCTGCCTGCTGGAGGGCTCGCCCGCCGCCGAGGTCGCCGTCGTGCCCGACGGCCGCCGCAAGACCCTGTCGGTCGAACACCCGACAGGCGAGACCACCTGTGTCATGGAGCTGGACGACAACGGCGCCGTCGTCAGCGCCGCCATGCTCCGCACCGCCCGCAAGCTGATGGATGGGACCGTCTTCGCATGACCACCGATACCGTCGCGCGCATCGTCAGCTGGCATCCGGCGCCGTCGAAGCCGCGCTATACGCCCCCGCCCGGCGCGGTCGACGCCCACTGCCACGTCTTCGGCCCGATGGCCGACTTCCCGTTCAGCGCCAAGGCCAAATACCTGCCCGGGGACGCCGGCCCGGAGATGCTGTTCGCCCTGCGCGACCACCTCGGCTTCAGCCGCAACGTCATCGTCCAGGCCAGCTGTCACGGCACGGACAACGCCGCCACCCTGAACGCCATCGCGAAGTCGAACGGCAAGGCACGTGGCGTCGCCGTGGTCGATCCGGCCATCAGCGACGCGGAGCTCAAGGCCCTGCACGACGGCGGCATCCGCGGCGTCCGCTTCAACTTCCTCAAACGCCTCGTCGACGACGCCCCCAAGGACCGGTTCCTCGAGGTCGCCCACCGCATCCAGGCCCTGGGCTGGCATGTGGTCATCTACTTCGAGGCCGACATCCTGGAAGAGATGCTGCCTTTCCTCGCCACCATCCCGACGCCCATCGTCATCGACCATATGGGCCGCCCCTCGATGTCGCAGGGCCCGGACGGGGCGGAGATCACCGCCTTCAAGGCCCTGATGGACAGCCGCGACGACATCTGGACCAAGGTCACCTGCCCCGACCGGCTCTCGGCCCAGGGCGACCCGTGGGACGACTTCGTCGAGGTGGTGCGCCCGCTCGTCGAACGCTATTCCGACCGGGTCCTTTGGGGCACCGACTGGCCGCATCCGAACATGCAGGACAATGTCCCCGACGACGGCCATCTGGTCGACGTCATCCCGCGCATCGCCGTGACGCCCGAGCTTCAGCGCAAGCTGCTGGTCGACAATCCGATGCGGCTCTACTGGGCCGAACAGACCTGACCCGAGGCCTTGGCCCGGGCTAGTGGTTGGTGGCCAACACCACTCCGACCAGGACAGCGGCCCAGTGCACGCTGGCGGCGGCGACCACATGGCCGTGCCAGACGGCGCGGAACCAGCCCAGCTTCTTGCGCACATAGAAGACCGCGCCGGACATGTAGAGGGCGCCGCCGATGGCCAGCAGCAGCAGGGCGATCCATGAGCCGTGGGCGACCATGGGCTTGAAGGCGATGACCACCAGCCAGCTCAGGGCGACATAGATGGCGACCCACAGCTTCTTGCCCACGCCCGGCAGGAACAGCTTGCCCAGCGCCCCCAGGGTGGCGAGGCCCCAGACGGCGCCCGTCATGGCCCAGGCCCAGGCGCCGGTCAGGTTGTGGGTGGTGAACGGGGTGTAGGAGCCGGCGATCATCAGGAAGATGCCCGCATGATCCAGCCGGCGCAGCAGCGGCCGCCACTGCGGCTTGGCGAAATTGTAGGCGGTCGAGAAGCCCAGCATGGCCAGCATGCCCAGGGCATAGACGCTGACCGCCACCACCAGCCCCAGATCGCCCCGCGCCACCGACAGCCCCAGCAGCACCCCGCCCCCGAACAGGGCGAAGGCCAGGCCGGAGATATGCACGATCAGGTCCGCGCATTTGGCGCGTGACGTCGGATAATGCCTCGGCGGGAACGGCGTCTGGGTCATGACCGCAGTCTAGCACGATCTGAGGCCGGGCCTATCCGGGTCTTCGCGGATCAATCGATGCCTTCCTGCACGGAAAGCGTCAGCGCGCCCACGCCACAGCGTGACCTATTCGCGACAGACAGTCCGGATACAGAACCTGACAGCAATTATGTATTCGAATTTAGAAAAGTCCAAAGCTAGCCATATATTTGGCAAGCAATGAAACGTCTTTGTTTTCCGTAATGTTATCTAACTGCTGTTCTATTACATTACCGAAATCTAGATTACACAAACTTGCCCTTGTTTCAGGAACTACAGGGGACGTTACCGATGCGAAACACTTCAATCCACGCCCGCCTTCTGGCGAGCACCTTCATGGTGGGGGCGGCGCTGACCGCCTTTCCCGCCCTCGCCCAATCCGCCGATCCGCAGACCGATGAGGTCGAGGAGGTGGTGGTCACCGGCTCGCGCATCCCGCAGGCCAACCTGACCACCACCAGCCCGGTGACCCAGGTCACGTCCGAGGACATCGCCGTCACCGGCGTGACCCGGGTCGAGGACCTGATCACCCAGCTGCCCCAGGCCTTCGCCTCGCAGAACTCGACCGTGTCGAACGGCGCCTCGGGCACGGCGACGGTGTCGCTGCGCAACCTGGGCGCCTCGCGCACCCTGGTCCTGATCGACGGCCGGCGCATGGGCTACGGCTCGCCGCTGGACGTCGCCGCCGACCTGAACCAGATCCCGGGCTCCCTGGTGCAGCGCGTCGAGGTCCTGACCGGCGGCGCCTCGGCCGTCTACGGCTCCGACGCTGTCGCCGGCGTGGTCAACTTCATCATGAAGAAGGACTTCGAGGGCATCCAGATCGACACCAAGTACGGCTTCTACCAGCACAACAACGACTATAACGGCGTCGGCAACATCCGCCAGGCCATCGCCGCCCGCGCCGCGACCAACCCCTCGCAGTTCGTCCTGCCTGACGACAACGTCTCCGACGGCGAGAGCCGCGAGGTCACCCTGACCATGGGCGTCTCCGCTCCGGACGGCAAAGGCAACCTGACCGCCTACGCCAGCTACCGGAACAACAACGAGGTGCTGCAGGCCAACCGCGACTACTCGGCCTGTACGATCGCCTCGCCCTCCTCCGCCACGCCGGACACCTACAGCTGCGGCGGCTCCGGCACCTCCTATCCGGGCTATTTCATCTCCTCGACGGGCAGCTACACCATCGGCGCCAACCAGACCTTCGTGCCCTACAGCTCGAGCGTGAACGCCTACAACTACGGTCCGCTGAACTACTACCAGCGTCCGGACGAGCGCTGGTCGCTGGGCGCCATGGGGCACTATGAGGTCAATGAGCACGCCGAGGCCTATGGCCAGCTGATGTTCAACGACTACTCGTCGGTGGCCCAGATCGCCCCCTCGGGCGACTTCTTCAACACCTCGACCATCAACTGCGACAACCCGCTGCTGTCGGCGCAGCAGGCCTCGACCATCGGCTGTTCGGCGGCGGCGATCGCCTCGGGCGACACGGTGCCGCTCTACATCGGCCGCCGCAACGTCGAGGGCGGCGGACGCCAGGACTCCCTGACCTATGAGAGCTATCGCGCGGTCGGCGGGGTTCGCGGCCTGATCACCGACGGCTGGACCTATGACCTGAGCGCCCAGTTCTCCAAGGTCCGCCTGTCGCGCATCTATGAGAACGACTTCTCGGTCACCCGCCTGAACCGCGCCCTGGACGTGGTCAGCGTCAACGGCGTGGCGACCTGCCGCTCGGTCGTCGACGGCTCCGACCCGAACTGCGTGCCCTACGACGTCTTCTCCGAAGGCGGCGTGACCCAGGCGGCGCTCGACTATCTGCAGATCCCGCTGATCCAGACCGGCGAGACCACCCAGCAGGTCGTCACCGCCGCCGTCACCGGCGACCTGACGAAGTACGGCGTCCAGACGCCCTGGGCCGCCGATGGCGTGAAGCTGGCTTTCGGCCTGGAGTACCGCCGCGACGCACTCAGCACCACGACCGACGCGGCCTTCGCCTCGGGCGACGGCGCCGGCCAAGGCGGCCCGACCATCGGCCTCAGCGGCTCGGTGGACGTGCTCGACACCTTCGGCGAGATCCAGATCCCGCTGGTGGACAACCTGCCGGGCGTCTACTCGGCCTCGCTGAACGGCGCCTTCCGTCACTCGGAGTACAAGGCCCTGTCGACCGACACCTATACGGTCGGCGCGGACTATGCCCCGATCTCGGACCTGCGCTTCCGGACCAGCTTCTCGCGCGCCGTCCGCGCCCCGAACGTGCTGGAGCTCTACTCCGCTCAGGGCCTCGGCCTGTTCGAACTGTCGGCCGACCCCTGCGGCGCCTCCCAGACCGCGACCCTGGCCCAGTGCGTGGCCACCGGCATGGACGCCTCGGACTACGGCTCCAGCCTGCTCGACAACACCGCCGAGCAGTACAACCAGATCACCGGCGGCAACACCGATCTGGACACGGAGACGGCCGACACCCTGACCCTGGGTCTCGTCTGGACCCCGGCCTTCATCCCGGGCTTCAACGTCTCGCTGGACTACTTCGACATCAAGGTCGACGGCCTGATCTCGACCGTGGGCGCGGCCAACACCATGACCCTCTGCTACGACGACAACGACGCGGCGGCCTGTTCGCGCATCCACCGCGACGCCGACACCGGCTCCCTGTGGCTGGGCGACGGCTATGTCGAGAACCTCAGCCTCAACATCGGCGGGCTGAAGACCTCGGGCATCGACGTCAACGCCAACTACGGCTTCGACCTGGGCGACGTCGGCCTGGCCTCCTGGGGCAAGGTCTCGATGGCCTTCGTCGGCACCTGGCTGAGCACCCTGGAGACCGACACCGGCACCCAGACGGCCAGCTCGGTCTATGACTGCGTGGGCTACTTCGGCTCCGACCAGTGCGGCACGCCGAACCCCGAATGGCGTCACCGCGCCCGGGTGACCTGGTCGACGCCGTGGCCGGTCGAGATCTCGGGCACCTGGCGCTTCTACAGTGCGGTCGACTACGGCTCGAGCCTCACCGGCTCGGTCGACGGCCGCCTGGACTCGACGCTGGAGGCCATGAACTACTTCGACCTGGCCGCGTCCTGGGACATGCGTGACAACGTCACGGCCCGGGTGGGCGTCAACAACGTCCTCGACACCGACCCGCCGATGACCACGGTCGGCTCGAACGGCAACACCTATCCCCAGCTCTACGACGCCCTGGGGCGCTACATGTTCGTGAGCCTGACCGCCAACTTCTAGGTCATCCCCGAACGAACGAGAGGCCGCCGCCCGGACCGGGCGGCGGCCTCTTTCATGCCTGAAGGCCGAGGCTCAGAAGCGGAAGGTGGCCTGGAGCAACAGGCTGTAGCGGACATAGTCCTCCAGCAGCTGGGCGTCGCCCGAGATGCGGAAGGAGCCGAGCTCATTGGCCACCGTCAGGCCGAGGCCGGCGATCGGACCGCCGCCCTCGACCAGGTCGCTGATCAGGCTGAACTCCGAGCCGCCCGAGGCGTAGCGGGCGATGGTCTCTCCGCCGTCGGAGGCGAGGATCTGCTTCCAGCCCAGCTTGAGCTCGGGCCGGATGAAGCCGTCCTGGCCGAAGCCGTAGCCGATCCGCACCGCCGCCGTGGCGCTGGAGATCGAGCCCTCACGCCCGTCGACGATCAGGTCGAAGGCGTCGCCGCCGCCGCTCTCGGTGCGCGAGCCCTCGGTCAGGCTGAAGGTCTCGGCATACAGCTCGGGCCTCAGGCTCAGCCGGCCGAAGCGGTGCTCCCAGGCGACGCCCGCCGCCGCCGAGAGGGTATAGCCGTTCCAGTCGGCGGTGTTGGACAGGTAGACGTCGTCGCCGACCAGGGTCCGCGTGGACCTGAAGGTCGCATAGCCCGCCGCCGCCCGGGCCCAGCCGGTCCAGCCGTGACCCTGGGCCCGCCAGTAGGCGCCCAGTTCGATCAGGCTGGCGGACAGCACCTCCTCGGCCTCGGACTCGGGGTCCTCGATGTCCGACGAGGTCATGGCGAGCGAGACGCCGAGCGCCCCGACCTTGGAGACCTTCTCCAGCCCGCCCGCCACCGCGAAGCCCTCGGTCCGGTAGCCGTAGCTCTCGGTCTTGTCCTTGTCGGCGTAGAAGTTGATCTCCTGCATCCAGCCGCTGGTCGAGCCGACCTCGGCGGAGGTGTTGCGGTTGGCGAGGGCCTGGGTGACGGCGTCCACCCCGCTGGCCAGCGACATCAGGGTCCCGCCCGAATGGTCCGGCAGGGTCTGCTCGTACAGGTTCATGAAGTCGGCGCGGTCGGTGGTCGCCAGGAAGGCGTCCATGACGTCGGTGGCGCCGCTGAGGGCCGAGTAGAAGGCGTCGTAGGCGGCCGTCTCATTGGTCGACAGGGCCATCTCGGTCGTGGTCCGGCGGCGGACGTCGACATAGACCTGGCCCGCCGCCGTGTCCGCCTTGAAGTCCGCGACGACCATATAGGGGGTGCTGCCGGTCAGGTTGCTGCCGGTGACGTCGCCCCAGGTCAGGCTGCCGGCGGTCACCAGGGTGAACCGCTCCGGGTCGTCGATCAGGGAGGTCAGGTGGAGGCTGATGATCGAGGCGTCGGCGAAGCTGGCCGCGCCCGAGACGTTGAAGCCGCCCGCCGTATGGGTCAGGGGGTCGATGTTGGCGACCAGCTCGCCCCCCGCCCCGACGGTCAGGGAGGTGACGTTCAGGGCCGTGGTCTGTCGCGCGTCCAGGGTGGCGTCGGCGATGGCGATGTCCAGCAGGCCGTCGGAGTCCGACAGGGCCCCGACATAGGTGGAGCCGCCGCTCATCAGGAACGCATCCGCCCCGTCGCCGAAGCTGATGTCGCCCACGACCGCGCCGTTCTGGATGTCGACGGTGTCGGCGCCCGAGCCCAGCAGGATGGCCCCGTAGATGTAGGGCTCATCGGTGTCATAGACCCCGTCGTTGTCGTCATCGTTGTCGTCGGTGTCCTGATCGTCCGGGATGCCGTCGCCGTCGTCATCGGTGTCGACGTTGTCGTAGACCCCGTCCCCGTCGCTGTCGGTGAAGCGGTTGTCGGTCAGGGCGCCGGTCTGGGTGATGGTCACGCCCGTGGTGTTGGCCGACAGGTCGATGGCGATCTCGTGCCCGGTCTCGACCTCGTTGTCGGCGTCCTCGTCATCGTCGTCGGTGTCGCTGACCGAGTCGGTCGAGACGATGTTGCCGTAGATGGTCCCGGTGTTGGTGAGGCTGGTAAGGGTCCCGGACAGGTCGCGGATGGCCACGGCGTCGCCGGCCTCGCCGTAGATGACGCCCAGGATCTGGCCGTTGTTGACCAGGGAGGTGAGGATGGCGTCCTGGTCGATCTGGATGGCCGTGGCGACGTCCGTGTCCTCGGTGGTCGCCGAGCCGGTGATAGTGCCGTTGTTGATCAGG
The DNA here is from genome assembly GCF_017487405.1 of Brevundimonas goettingensis. NCBI lineage: Bacteria > Pseudomonadati > Pseudomonadota > Alphaproteobacteria > Caulobacterales > Caulobacteraceae > Brevundimonas > Brevundimonas goettingensis. The sequence continues at coordinate 2,268,320 of NZ_CP062222.1, forward strand.
GTGGCGACGTCCGCCCCGGCGGCGAGGCGGACGGCGACGGCGTCGGCGCCGACCGAGGAGCCGACGATGGTCGACTCGTTGAGGATGCCGCCCGTGATCAGGGTCGTCCCTCCGCCCAGGCCGCCGACCTGGAGCGCCGTCGTGACCACGTCGTCATAGACGCCATAGGCGGCCACCGTGCCCTGGTTGATCAGGCCCCAGGCGTCGTCGCCGGTCCCGACCGCGCCGATGGTGACGTCCGCCGTGGACGAGCCGATCAGCAAGGCGAGCGCGCCGCCGTAGCTGGCGATCGACGCCGTGCTCTCGCTGGCGTCAAGGATGCCGTCGCCGTCGCGGTCGTCGTCTGCCGAGTTGATCGTCCCGTCGCCGTCGTCGTCCTCATCGCCGTTGGTGACGCCGTCGCCGTCGTCGTCCCCGTCCTCGCCGTCGGGATCGGCATAGGTCGGCGCCGTGCCCAGCAGGATGCCGCCGGCGACGTCGGCCTTGACCTGGACCGCCGGCCCGCCCTGCAGCAGGTCGTCGGCGTCGAGGTCCTCGAGATAGAGGGTGTCGGCGGACAGCTTGATGGCCGCAGCCACGTCCGCGTCCAGCTCGGTCAGGGAGGTCGGGCTGGAGGTGTAGCGATAGCCGGTGCTGGTGATGCTGGACTGGATGTCCAGCAGGCCGCTGACCGCGCCCTCGACCGAGAGGCCGACGGCATTGGCCCCGCTGACCGAGATCGAGCCCATGGGCAGAAGGACGTCGCCGGAGACCGCGCCCTGAAGCCGGACGCCGTAGCTGTCGTCCCCGACCACGGCGATGGCCCCGTACAGGCCGATGTCGCCGACCAGATCGCTCTCCAGCGACAGGCCGTAGGACTGGTTGCCGTAGACGGTAATGGAGCCCGCGTCCTCCAGGGTGATGTCGCCCGTGCGGGTCCCCTCGTTGGTGACGCGGATGCCGTAGCGGCCGCTGCCCTCGGCGAACGGCCCGTCGACGTCGCCGTCCTCGTCCTCGTCCTCGGCGGTGTAGTCCTCGGTGATGGTGATGGCCCCGCCCACGGTCAGGAAGCCGGTGTAGCCGCCGCGCAGCAGGATGCCGGTGACGTCGCTGTCGGCCTCCGACAGGGTGATGGCCGAACCGTCCGCCAGGGTGATGGAGTTGTTACTATCGCCGATCAGGGCCGCGCCGCTGGTGACCGCGATGGAGCCGCCGTCGGCGATGGTCAGGTCGGCGGCCGAGCCGCTGTCCACCGTCGAGGTCTGGACGGCGGCCGTGCGGTCGCCGGAGATGGTGACCTGGGCCTGGGCGGTGGAGGCCAGCACCAGAGGCGCGAGCGCCACCGCCGTGGCGAGTCTGGAAAGCATGGTCTGGAGGCCCCGCGCGTCTTGAGAGAAGGGCCTGTTTCCGGGCGGGGGATGGCGATTGCGGGACGCCATTGTTGCCGCTTCGACGCCCTGGGACGGAAGCCGGGCCCGGATGGAAAAACATGCGGCCAGAGTGCGGCGAAGGCTTCATGCCGGTTACGTTTTGCACTCGAAAAAACCGGGTGCAAAAAGTGCAATCCCGAGTGTCGGATGAGAAGTTTGGCGCTCAGAGAACTGGTTTCAATCGGGATTTTTTGGGCCTTTTCCTTGCACTTGCGTGCACGCCGGGTGCAACGACCCCGGGCGGGGAATGGTCTGGGGATGGCGATGTCAAAGACCGGAGCGGACGCCATTATAGGGCCGTGCGGAGCGATGGGCGCCCGACGGGGGCGAAGAACCGCCAAACGGCTGAGGCGACGGGGCTTTTGGCGGCGGCGGGCGCCAGGTCGAGCGGCGACGGCCCCTGCGACATTCTGTCCAGATGAAACAAATTGAGGGAAGACACCGGTGTCAGGCAGGCGCTAGTGTCCGCACGCAGCCGACGCAGAGCGGCAGGCCCCCGGGAGTGTTTCATGTCTGTCATTCAACGGGCGGTCGCCGCCCTTCTCGCCGCCGGCGCCGCCCTGGCCACGGCCTCCCTCGCGAACGCTCAGAGCGCTCCCCGACCCGACGGCCTGCTGTTCCATCTGACGGCCGACGGCTCCCTGACCGCCGACTATGCCGCGGGTCAGGCGGGACCGACCTTCGCCGACAAATTGGCCCTGAAGCCGTCGGGCGGCGCCGAGGGCGGATACATCGAGGGCACGGACGATCAGGCCCTGGCCTATCGCGCGGCGGGCAACATCTTCGCCCAGCGCGGCACGGTCGCCTTCGACTGGCGCTCTCGCTATCCGGTCGGGCCGACGCCCTTCGTCCTGTTCCGCGTCGGATACGCCGACCATTCCAGCTGGGACATGGCCTTCCTGCGCATCGACTGGAACGGGCACGGCTTCGACGCCTTCGTCACCGACAACAACCTGGCCCGGGTACGGGTGTCGTACGAACTGCCCGCCAGCCCGGCGCCCGACCACTGGATGCATATCGCCTTCAGCTGGGACGAGGCGGGCGGCGTGGTCCTGTATGTCGACGGCAAGAAGGTCGCGGCGACGACGACCCCGGCGGTGCTGGACGCGGCGCTCGACCAGTTCGGCATCGCCTCGCGCATCGTGGCCCCGATCCAGGTGCACAGCCGATACAGCTTCACGCGCGGCTCCGACTATGACGACCTGAGGGTCTATGACCATGCCCTGTCAGAGGCCGAGGCCGCCGCATTGGTCGCGCCCGCCGCCGCTGCCGTGGCTCCCGCTCCGGCATCCGACTGGCAGGCGGCGTGGAACAAGCGCTTTGGCTTCGATCAGGGCCCGGCGCCCTATCTGGCCGATCCGGTCACCCGCATCCGCCGCGTCGAGTTCACCGACCAGCGCGACATCGCCCAGCGCATGTGGAAAGGCAATGACGGCATCCGCGAGACGACCTGGCCGGGCGTCTACAACCGCTCGCGCCTGCCGGGGCGGAACGACTATTTCACCCTGCCCGACTGGAACGTCTATTCCATGGGCGGCAAGTCGGCGACCTGGTTCCTGCCCGACGAGCCGTGGAACCAGATCGAGATCCAGGGCGCGGCCTATGGCCGTCTGGCCGCCGTGGACGCCCGCATCGACGCCAGCAAGGTGGTCGACGCCTCGGCGCCCCGGACGCTTGCCGAGCGTCCGCGCGGGGCCGAGCGGACCACGACCCGGGTCGCGCACCATGAGGGCGGCGCCGTCCGCTTCACCAACATCGCGCAAGAGACGCCCATTCAGGAGATCGGCGTCTATAACGTCACGGCCGGGGCCCTGCCCGACAGCATCGGCGAATACGCCTACACCGTCCGCGCGGGGGTCGAGCCCAGCTATGTGGCGACCGACAAACTGTCGGACTTCATCGCCGGACGCTATCCGGCCGAGGAACGCGACACCCTGGCCGCCTTGCCCTCCAGCGCCCCGACGACGGCGCGGAAGACCGCCCTGACCGGCGACCGGCCGATCGCCCACGTCCTGATCCCCATCGACTTCCGGCGCGGGCGCGCGGGCGGGCCGCTGGTGCGCAACGTCCCTACCCTGAGCTTCCAGGAGGCCGGCGGACTGGACGGCCTCGTCCTGACCATCCCGGCGCTGAAGGCGACGCCGGGCGCGGACGGGCTGATCTCGCTGAACATTCGGGTCAAGGACCCGCTGTGGCCGCTGCGCGACCTGCTGGACGTCAATGTCGCCGTGAAGCCCGGCGAGGCGCGCACCGTCTTCCTCGACACCCGCGACCGCATCCTCGACGACGACGACAGCCTGTATTTCACCGTCGCGGCGTCCAGCCCCGACTTCCACGCCTCGGACCTGGACGGGATGGGCGTGCGGATGGTGTTCAAGACGCGCGAGGACGCCCGCGCCGAGCACGTCGCCGACCGTCTGGCCCAGATCAAGGACAGCTACGGCTTCCTCGTCGAGGAGCGGCAGATCACGCGGGACCTCGGCCTGTTCGACCAGTTCTACCTGGACCTGACCGACCTGCTGCGGGTCGATCCGGAGAATGTCGAGGGCCGGGCCTACTGGAACGAGTGGAACGCGTCCCAGCCCCTGCCCGCCTTTACGCAACCGACCGCGCCGGCCGGCGTGCCGCTGTGGGCCTTCCGCCAGACCGAGGACCTGAAGCTGGTCAAGTCGTTCATCGACTGGTGGATCGACAACCGGCAGGTGGACGGCGAGTTCGGCGGCGGCATTTCCGACGACACCGACTTGACCAACCAATGGGTCGGCCCGGCCCTGATGGGCGTCGAGCCCGACAAGCTGAACGCCTCGATCCTGAGCTTGATCGACGCCAGCCACCGCAACGGCATGTGGACCAACGGTCTGGGCACGATCCAGACCGACGAGCTGCACACCTATGAGGAGGGCATCAACGCCATCAGCCAGGCGGCCCTGCTCAACCGCGGCGATCCGAAGACGCTGGAGCGGCTGATGGCCACGGCGCGGCGCTATGACGAGCTGACACAGGTCAATGCGGCGGGGCATCGCCACATCATCTCCAGCTACTACTCCGGCTCGCAGTTCGCGCGGGATACGCCGTGGGACTGGTCCAAGGCGCAGAGCTATCTGGTGCTGCATCCGGGCATGGCCCTGGTGGACTACAACGGCTCCGCGAAGCTGAAGGGGCTGCTGCTGGAGCTGGCCGACGGCTTCCTGGCGCACGGCAAGACCGGCGGCGGGGTGACCGTCTGGCCGGCCGACATCAACTGGACCACCGATGCGGACCGCGGCACGGGGCTGAGCCCGACGAACATGCTGCTGTGGGCCTCGTACCGCTGGAGCGGGGATGCCAAATATCTGGCGCCGATGGGCGAGCCGGGGTCGCCGGGCTGGTCGGGCGTCAACAGCGATGTGGCGCGCGATCTGGGTCGGCCCGAGCTGGACCAGCGCTATGTCACGGCGGCGGCGAAGGCCGGGGCCTCGTCCGAGGCCCTGACCATCGCGGCGGCGGAGACCGGGGACCGCAGCTTCCTGGAGCGGCTCTATGCCGACGACATCCAGTTCGCGACGATCCGCATGAAGATGCAGACCGAGGACCACTGGTGGACCGACCGGGTCGAGCTGCCGAGCGATCAGCTGCAGCGCGCGCGTCTGGGCGGGGTCGCCCATGTGCGCAACCGCATCGTGCCTGGACACCGGATCAGCTGGCGGTTCGAGAACCCGGACGACGCCCTGAAGGTCGCGGTGCTGGTGCGCGAACCGGCGCAGACGGGCTTCCGCGTGGTGGTCTGGAACCTGGCCTCGACGCCGGTGACGGCCGAGATCGGCGGGGCCGAGGTGACGCCGGGAACCTGGACGGTGACTCAAGGCGCGGATGCGAACGGTGATGATCGTCCGGATGCCGGTCAGACCTCGACGGTCGCCTTCGGACCCGGTCAGGCTGTGCCGGTGACCCTGCCGCCGGGCGCCAGCGTGATCGAGTTCGCCATGACCGAAGCCGGCCCGGCGATGTCGACGCGGCCCGACGTGGGCATCGGCGCGGACGATCTGGTCAGGCGCGGCGGGCGGCTGTCGGTAACGGTGCACGGCCTCGGCGCCGTCGCCTCTCCGGCCGGTCGGGTGGTGCTGGAAGGGCCGGACGGCGCGGTGCTGGCCACGGCGCGGTTCGGCGCCCTGGCCGCGCCCGACGACCTGCAGCCCAAGACGGAGACGGTGCGGCTGAGCATGCCCCAAAACGTTCCGGCGGGCGCTCAGGTGCGGCTGATCCTCGACGGTGAGCCGCTGGAGATCAGCGCGTCGAACAATCGGCGTCCGCTGCCCTGAAAGTTTGACCGGGGCGACGTCAGCGGCGAAGGTGGCGGGGTAGAATCCGGAGAGACCCCGTGGATAGACGCGCCTTCCTGACCGCCTGCGGCATCGGCGCCGGCGGCCTGTTGCTGCCCGGCTTCGCGGGGCGTGCGATCGCTGCGGAGGAGCTGGGCGACACCCTGGACGTCGCGATCAAGAAGCGGCTGGCCGATGCGGCGATGTCGACGGCCAAGGCGGCGGGCGCGACCTATTGCGACGTGCGGATCGGCAAATACCTGCGCCAGTTCGTCATGACGCGCGAAGCCAATGTCGAGAACATCGTCAACACCGAGAGCTCGGGCGTGGGCGTGCGGGTCATCGCCGACGGGGCCTGGGGCTTCGCGGCGACCAATGAGCTGACCGCCGAGGCCGTGGCCAATGCCGCCAAGCTGGCGACGGCCATCGCGAAAGCCAACGCGACCAGCCAGACGTCGCCGGTGCAGCTGGCCCCGACGCCCGGCGTCGGCGAGGTCAGCTGGCGCACCCCGATCGCCCGCAACGGCATGACGGTGCCGATCGAGGAGAAGATCGAGCTGTTGATGGGGGTCAACTCGGCCGCCATGGCCGCCGGCGCCAGCTTCGTCGCCTCGCGCATGTTCCTGGTGAACGAGCAGAAGTATTTCGCCTCGACCGACGGATCGTACATCGATCAGGACGTGCACCGCATCTGGGCGCCGTTCACGGTCACCGCCGTCGACAAGACGACCGGCAAGTTCCGCACCCGCGACGGCCTCTCGTCGCCCATGGGTCTGGGCTACGAATATCTGGACGGCAAGGCCGAGGACAAGACGGCCCTGCCCGGCGGCCTGATCGCCCATGGCAAGTCCTATGATATGCGCGAGGACGCGGTCGCCGCGACGGCCCAGGCCAAGGAGAAGCTGACCGCCGAGTCGGTGAAGGCCGGCAAGTACGATCTGGTGCTGGACCCCAACCACCTCGGTCTGACCATCCACGAGTCGGTCGGCCACCCGCTCGAGCTCGATCGGGTGCTGGGCTATGAGGCCAACTATGCGGGCACCAGTTTCGCGACCATCGACAAGCGCGACGCCCACTTCAAATACGGCAGCGAGGTCGTGAACATCGTCGCCGACAAGACCCAGGTCGGCAGCCTCGGCGCTGTCGGCTATGACGACGAGGGCGTGGCGGCCAAGCGCTGGGACCTGATCAAGGACGGGGTGCTGGTCGACTATCAGGCCACACGGGACCAGGCCCATCTGCTGGGCAAGACGGCGTCCGACGGCTGCTCCTACGCCGACAGCTGGTCGACGGTGCAGTTCCAGCGGATGCCGAACGTCTCGCTGCAGCCCGGCAAGACCAAGATGAGCGCCGCCGACATGGTCGCGAATGTCGAGGACGGGATCTACATCCTGGGCCGCGGCTCCTATTCGATCGACCAGCAGCGCTACAACGCCCAGTTCGGCGGCCAGCTGTTCTACGAGATCAAGAACGGGGCGATCACCCGGCCGCTGGGCGACGTCGCCTATCAGATGCGCACGCCCGAGTTCTGGGCCTCGTGCGCGGCGACCTGCGACGAGAGCGACTACCGGATGTTCGGATCCTTCTTTGACGGCAAGGGCCAGCCGAGCCAAGTCTCGGCCGTCAGCCACGGCTCGGCGACGACCCGGTTCAACGGGATCAATGTGATCAATACGGCGCGGTCGCTGGGGTAGCCGCCTCCCCGTCCGTCATCCTCGGGCTCGTCCCGAGGACCCACAGCGGGTTTGAACGCGGACAGCGCCGCATTGAGACGGGCGTTCCCCATCGATCGTCCGATTGTGCGGAACCTTGGGTCCTCGGGACGAGCCCGAGGATGACGGAGATTATTGATCGGTCTTCGGAACGGCGCGGCCGAGGTTCGAGCGTTCGAACCACCACAGACCCCCACCCAGCAGCAGCCAAGCCAGGAGCCACGGCCAGGACGGTCCGGGCTGCGTCCGGACCTCGCCTGAGGCGGCGGCAGGCGTCGGTTTGCGGCCCAGCATCAGGGTGGCGTCGCGGTCGCGGGCGGCCTTGATCCCTAGGAGGCGGTCGGCGGGCTGGACGTAGAGCGGCGAAATCTGTTCTGCGCCCCGGGCGTCCGTGGTGCGCAGCAGATGCCAGCCGGAGGCGGCGGGCCAGAGACCGGCGCAACCGCCCGCCGCCGGGTCGGGGATCAGGGTGGCAGCGGCGCCATTGGGGCTCTGGACGCGGGCGTTGGCCGAGAGGTTGCAGAGGGTCAGGCGGTCGCCGACCCAGGCCGGGCCGGTGACGACGGGGGCGCCCGCCGAGGGCCGGGCCACGGCGGCGAGCATGCCGCTCCACCAGTCGCCGTAAAGGGCGCCGTGCCCGGTCAGGGTCAGGCCGTAGCTGTCCACGCCGGTGAAGACGGCGACCCGGCCGAGGCCGACGGCGCGCCAGGCCGAGAGGGTCGCGCCGCCTGCGTCGCGGATCAGGGGGACGGCGTCGGCGCCGCCGGGGATGGCCGCCAGACGGCTGAGTTCGGGGATGAACGGCTCGCCCATCTCGGCGTCGGCGGGGGCGTCCGCGCTGCCGATGCCGGAGCGGGTGCGGGCGACGGCGGCGTCGGTGGCGGCCGGCAGGGCGATGGGGCTGAGGACGTCGGGTCCGGTGAGGGCGAAGCCGAGCGAACGCCAGGAGGCCCGACCGGCGCCGTCCAGCGGGCCGCTGGCGCGCAGGACCAAGCCGAGGCCGTCGCGGACCGCCGCCAGAACGGCCGGGCGGGCGCCGGGCCAGCTGCGGTCGTCGATGACCGCGACGTCGAACTGGCGCAGGGTCGCGGCGTTGATCGCGATGGCCGGATCGCCGAGCTGGACGCCGCCGCCCGCGCTCATCTGGGTGTTGACGGTGAAGCCCGCATCGGTGGCCCAGCGGCGCAGGTATTTGACCTCAGGCCCCGGCGCGCCGGCGAGGATCAGGAGGCGGGGTTTGGCGTCGGCCTCGATGCGGACGGGGACGTCGGCCTGTTCGACGACCCGCTGGCCGTCCTTTACGCGGACGCCGAAGGTGACGAGGCCCGCCGCACGGGCCGTGCCGGAGACTGTGAAACGGCCCTCTGCGTCGACGGCCTGGCTGTCGGTGACGCGACCGGCGGGATCGACCAGGTCGACGACGGCGCCCGGGAGGCCCGCGACCTGACCGCCCGTCTGGAAACGCATGCCCGGAGCGATGCGGGCGGGCGGGGTCAGGGAGATCAGGCCGGGACGCGGAGCCGTGGGAGTGAAGTCGACGGCGAGGCCTCCGGCTGCATCGCGGTCGCGCGCGGTCAGGCCGTCGCCGAGGACGCGGATACGGCGGACGTCGGGATAGAGACGCAGGGCCGTGCCGAGGTCCGGGACGCGTTCCACGCCCGGGACGGCGACCTCCGGCAGGGCGACGCTCTGGCCGCCCGAGGCGGCGGCGGTGCGCGGCGCGTTGGCGGTGAGGACCGTCAGGGTCCCGCCGGCGACCGGCAGGGCCGGCGGGAAGAGGCCGAGGAAGAGAAGCGCGGCCCAGACGGGCTGGACGCCTATCAGGACCACGAACCGCCAGAGCGGAAAGGCGGGCGCGCCGCGACGCCACAGGATCAGCCGGACCCAGGCCGCGAGGACGGCGGCGGTCAGGATCAGGGCGAGGATCAGCTTCGGGGTCAGCATTGAAGTCATTGGCCGCCTCCCCCGATGGCGTTGAGGTAGCGGGCGCCGGCGGCGTCGGCGGTGCGGCGGCGGTCAAGACCGGCGGGCGGGCGGGCCATGGCGGTCCACAGCAGGGCGCGCAGATGGTTGCGACACTCGGCGCAGTCGGGATCGCGGCGCACGGCGTCGACCGCGCCGGACAGCGACAGGGGGTCGGGCAGCCGCGCGGAATTGGCGCCGATCCAGCGCTCCAGGGCGTCGAGGGCGACGGGGCCGCGCACGGCCTCAGGGCCCTGACCCAGGGCGCGCCAGGCGTCGGCGGCGGGGCCGTCGCCGGTCTCAACCGGGGCGACGGCGAGGGCGCGGCCGGCGATGCCTTCGCGCTTGCCCGTCATGCGACGACTGGCGTCGATGGGCGGCAGTTCGGGGCCGACGCGGTTGAGGAAGATGCGGGTGGCGCGCTGAACCTCCTTGATGAACTCCAGCGCCTTGTTGGCGTGCGGCAGGGCGAGGTCGGGACGGCCCTGCTTCAGCTCCCGCTCGGACAGCCACATCTCGTCGACCGCCTGTTTGAGGATGGCGCGGGTCTGGGGGTCGAGACTGGAGGCGGGGGAATCGTCGTGGGGGTGGCCGAACTCGGCCAGCACGTCCTCGGGACCGCCGAAGGTCTGGGTGCGGACCGCGGGGGCGCCATGGTCATGACCATCGTCATCCGAGTGCGCAGCGCCGTCGCTGGTGGGGAGTTCGGGCTCGCCCTCCTCCTCGCCGCCGAGGAATTTGGAATAGCGGCCGCGCAGGATCTGCTGGTCGTTACCGATGACAGTGGAGCGCTCAATGTAGGTGTCGCCCGACAGGCGACGACGCTGGGTCAGGAGCCGCTCGGCGTCGATGATGATCTGGCGCTGACTGCGGAAATAGGCCGGGAGGGTGGTGTTGACCATGCCCTCCAGCCCGGTGCTCTCGGCCTTCTTCGGCGAGGGCCAGCGCAGGATCATACTGGGGCCGCGCACGACCTGGGGGGCGGGCGCGCGCTGGTCCGAAACGATCAGCTGGACGACCATGTCGCTGCCCGGACCGAAGCCGAGGGCGGTGAAGTCGAGGCGCGGCGAGAAGCGGCGGTCGCGGGCGGGGCCGGAGCCGGCCAGCGCGATCTCGCGCTCGGAGAAGGTGACGTTCTCCCCCTCCCCGATGGCCAGGGTGATGCGCAGGCGGGCGGTCGGGGCGACGCCATAGTCGTCGCTCGCGGCGAAGACCGGGCTCCAGCCGCGCTGGCCGGCGGTGACGAGAGTCAGGCTCCCGGTCGGGGACAGGACCTTCACCGAAGGCGGCGTGTCGGCGATGGAGTCGATGCGGTGGAGCGGCGGGGTTCCGGCGCGGCCGGGGGCTGGATCGACGCGATAGAGGAAGGAGGTCTCCAGCGTCCGGCTGGCCACCCAGTTGTCGCCCGATCGGGTCAGGGTCAGGGGCGCGCCGCCCAGCATGACCATGGCCGGGACCTGAGCCTGCGGGTCGAACTTCAGCGTCCATTCCAGGCGGGAGCCCTGGGGCGCGCGAGCGTCAAGCTTCGCCTCATCGCGCATCGGCAGGCCGGTGTAGGCGGGCGGATAGATGCGCAGGTTCTGGCCGACCAGGGCGGGGACGCCGGGCGCGGCCTGTCCCTCGGCGGCGGGCGAGAGGGTGACGGGCTTGTTCACGCCACGCGGCCAGACGGCGACCGCGACGACAGCGATCAGGGCGACGGCCCAGAGGATCAGGATCGGACGGCGCGACCAGTCGGCGACGAGGGCGGCGGGCGAGCCGGTGTTCAGGCGGTCGAGGAGGCGGGCGCGCTGGAGGCGCTGCAGGACGCCGAGGCCGGCCGGGTCGGCGAAGAGGAGTTCGGCGCTGTCCTCCATGTCCGGGCGGACGCCGTCGAGGCGCCGGGTCAGCCAGAGCCGGTCGAACCGGGCGGCGCGGCGCAGGGCGAGGACGGCGATGATGACGGCGGCGAGGGCGAGGAGGACGAGGCCCGTCATCGGGCCTGCGATCGCCCAGCCGAGGGCGGCGATCAGGAGGGCGACGGGCGTGGCCAGCAGCAGGTCGTTGAACAGGCCGCGACGACGGGCGGGGCCGGTCCAGGTGGAGATGATGGCTGCGGGGCTCACGGGATGGCTCCCCGTGAACGGCGCGTGGCCAGCCAGCGCTCGCCGAGGAGGACGAGGCCGATGAGGACGGCGAGCCAGGGCTTGAGGTCCAGAGGCGCCGGGTCGAAGGCGCGACCGCCGGTCAGGGGGGCGTAGTCGGCGGCGGCGACGCGAGCGGGCTGGACGGGGGGCGGAGTGATCGCGACCTTCAGATGGAGGGCGAAGTCGGCCTGAAGCAGCTCAGGGGTTTCGGACGGGGTCAGGGGGTGGGTGAGGCGCAGCAGACGGCCCTGCCCCATCGCCTGGACCTCGATCAGGGGACGATCGAGGGCGTCTCGCCAGACGACGGCGCGGGCCGCGTCGGGGATAGCGGCGTCCGAGGAGACGAGAGCGATTCCGCCGGCCTCGATCCACTGGATGACGGCGGGCGGAAGGGTTCCGGCGCCGAGGCGGATCAGGGTGCGTCTGGCGTCCGGAAGAGGCGCGTCAAGCTCGGCGGTGTCGGCGTCGGCGGGGCGACCGGCGGGCTGCCAGGAGGCGGCGGCGGCCTGAAGGTAGCGGACCCCGGAGGCATGGTCGGCGTCGGTGCGGATCGACAGCGGCGGGATGGACGCGGACGCGGGCTGGCGCGCGGGCATGGCTCCGGCGACGACGCGCCAGATCACCGGACGGGACAGACGAGGGCGTTCGGCGTCGGCGCCCTGCAGCGTCTTGGGCGTGACCACGGTCAGGGGGGCGCCGGGCGGCAACTGGGCGTCGAGCTGTCGGATCAGGCTGGCGATGGGCGCCGTGGTCGTGGGGCGCGGGGTCTCAAGGTTGGGGAAGCCGGGGGCGAGCCAGTGGCCCCTGCCCTCGCCGACAATCGTCTGCGCCTGTGCGGCGTCCGCGCCGGGGACGACCGCGATGTAAGGCGCCTTGTCGCCCGCGCCGAACAGGACCGGGCGGGCGAACCAGAGGGCGACGAGGGCCAGCAGGATCAGGCGCAGGATCAGCAGCGGCCATTCGTCGAAGCGCAGACGCGAGCGCGGACGCGGCTTCTGACGCAGCCAGCGCAGGGCGGCGAAGTCGGTAGGCAGCTGCTCGCTGCGCCGGGCGATATGGATGACCAGCGGGACGATCAGGGCGGCGAGCGCAGCCAGACCCAGCGGCAGAAGCAGGGCCGGGGTCATGAGTATTCGGCCGCATCATGGGCGCCGAACAGACGGCGCAGCGGCAGGTCGACGGGCTGACCCACAACGTGTTCGGCGCGGCGGATGCCGACGGCGTCGAGGCGGGCGTGAAGCGCGGCGCGGGCCTCGCCGAAGCGGCGCAGGAATTCGGCGCGCAGGGCCGGGCCGTCGCCCAGAAGCTCCTCGCCCGTCTCCGGATCGCGGAAGCGGTAGCCGCCGGTGAAGGCGAACTCCGTCTCGCCGGCGGTCAGCATCTCGACGACCAGAACCTCGCGCCCGGCGGCGGCGAGGGTCTCGGCCAGATCGACAACGCCGGGGTCGAAACAGTCGCTGAGGATGACGACCAGATCGTGGGCCCCGACCCGTTCCCAAACCGGGCTGAGCTGGTCCTCGCGAGCGAAGCCGCCGGCGGGCTTGAGCGGCAGGAGTTCAAGGGTCAGGCGATCGCGCTGACGAAGGCCGGAGGCGGGCGGCAGCAGGCGCAGGCCCTGATCGTTGAGCGCCATCCAGCCGAAGCGATCGCCCTGCTGCATCGCCAGTTCGGCGAGGGAGGCGGTCAGGGATTTGGCGGCGTCGAAGCGGGTCGTGCTGCCCTCCGCCTGGCCCATCGAGGCCGAAGCGTCCATCAGGATCCAGACGGCGACCGGGCTCTCGCGCTCGGCCTCGCGGACGAAGAATTTGTCGGAGCGGGCGTAGAGCTTCCAGTCGATCTGACGCAGTTCGTCGCCGCGCTCATAGGCCCGGTACTGGGCAAACTCGAGGCCCGCGCCGCGGCTGTGGCTCTGGTGCAGGCCGAGGCCGTGCGACCCCACCGCCCGACGCGTGATCAGGCGCAAGGCTTTGAGCCGGCTCCGCACGTCTGGAGGAATGAGGTCGGTCACGCGGGGGCAGCCTTTGGATCAGGCGTTGGGCATCGGGACGGCGCGGACGAGGGCGGCGACGACGTCGTCGGCGCTGCGCCCCTCGGCCTCGGCGGCGAAGGACAGCAGCAGGCGGTGGCGCATGACCGGGGCCGACAGGGCGATGATGTCCTCACGCGTCGCGGCGAGGCGGCCCTGCAGAAGGGCGCGAGCCTTGGCCGCGAGGATCAACGACTGGCCGGCGCGCGGACCGGCGCCCCATTTGACGTATTTGCGGACCTCTTCCGGCGCGCCCTCGCCCGGTCGGCTGGCGCGGACGATGCGGGTGACCCAGCTGAGCAGGGCGTCGGAGAAATGCACCTCGCGGACCAGGGCCTGGAGCGCCAGGACCTCTTCGCCCATCATGACGGCGGGGACGGCGCCGGTCTTCGCGCCCGTGGTCTGGGCGAGGATGTCGCGCTCTTCCTGCTCTGTCGGATATTCGACGCGGATGTGCAGGAGGAAGCGGTCGAGCTGGGCCTCGGGCAGAGGATAGGTGCCGGCCTGCTCCAGCGGGTTCTGGGTGGCCAGGACGAAGAAGGGTTTGGGCAGGACGTGGGTCACGCCGCCGTAGCTGACGGTCTTTTCCTGCATGGCCTCCAGCAGGGCCGCCTGGGTCTTGGGCGGGGTGCGGTTCAGCTCGTCGGCGAGCAGCAGGTTGGTGAAGACCGGGCCGGGCTGAAAGCGGAAGCTGCGATGGCCCGTGCCGTGATCCTCTTCCAGCAGTTCGGTGCCGAGGATGTCGCTGGGCATCAGGTCGGGGGTGAACTGGACGCGGCGGAACTCCAGCTTGAGCGCCTCGCCGAGCGAGCGGACCAGCAGGGTCTTGCCGAGGCCGGGCACGCCCTCAAGCAGGCAGTGGCCGCCGGCGAGAAGGCCGATGAGCAGCTGTTCGACGACGTCCTGCTGGCCGACGATGGCCTGGGCGATGGCGGTGCGGAGGTCCCCCAGACGCGCGAGCTGCGCCTGGATGTCGGCTTCGGAGAGGGTCTTGGTCATGTCGGGTCCCGGGGAGGGGCTGAAGCGAACTGAAGAGGCGAAAAGGCAGTCAGGAACTGAGGGCGTACATCACGATGTTGACCCCGAAGCGGGTGTTGTCGACGGCGAGGAAGCGCTTGTTGCGCCAGTCGTAGTCCCACTCGCAGCCATAGTCCTTGTTGGAATAGAGGACGCCGAGGCGGCCGTTGATCTCGATGCCCTTGAGGTAGTCGTGGACCAGGTCGTCGCCCCAGCCGTTGAGCTCGAGCCCCGTGTTCGGCGGGCCGTCCTCGAAGGTGAAGAAGCTGCGGTAGATCGGGTGGGTCTTGGGCAGGACCTTGAGCGCGGCCGGGCCGAAGATGGCGCGCATCTGGGCCTCGAACGAGCGGGCGAACAGGCCGTCGATGTCGTGGTTGCAGTCGTCGACGAAGACGAAGCCGCCGTTCCTCACATAGCGTTCGAAATTGCGCCGCTCAGCCTGTGAGAACTCCACCAGCTTGTGCCCCGCCAGATAGCAGAAGGGCGCCGTCAGCATGCGCGGGTCGGACAGGGGAATGACCCGCTCGGTCGGGTCGACGCGCAGGGTGGTGTAGTCGATCAGGGAGGTGATCAGGTTGGACGGCATACGCTGGTCCACGTCCCAGTCGCCCGAGTCGTAGCGCAGCCGCGTGAACCAGAAGTCGTAGGTCCCTGCGGCGTTTGCGAAACGCGGCAGGGAGGACAGGGCGAGCCCGGCCAGCCCCCCTGCCCCCAGACGTAGAAACTGCGCCCGGTTCATGCCCTTTGATGGGCCTCCAACCGGGCTGTCGCCATCAGACGGCGTCCGAAAGCGAGGTGAAGGTGAAGTCGCGCAGCTTCATCGGCGGCAGGTACATGACATTGCCGCCCTCGTCGGCCGAGACGCGCACCGGACGGCCCAGCTCCTCGACGTTGTTGAGCATGATCACCGGCGACTCGTTGAAGCGGAAGTTCTTGAGCGGATGCTTGATCTGGCCGTCCTCGATGTAGAACGTGCCGTCGCGGGTCAGGCCGGTCAGCAGCACGGTCTGCGGATCGACCATGCGGATGTACCAGGTGCGGGTGACCAGGATGCCGCGCTGGGTCGTGCGGACCAGATCGGCCGTCGACTTGTCGCCGCCCGTCATGATCAGGTTGCCCGGACCGGCCAGGGCCGTCTTGCCCTGCTTGTCGGCCCAGTAGCGCGAGTAGTTCAGGTTCACGATCTTGCCGTTCTCGACGATCTGCATGCGCTCGCGCGCCATGCCTTCATCGTCCCACGGATAGACGGCGGCGTTGGGGTAGGAGGGGTCGGTGAAGAAGTTGACCTCGGGCCCGTAGACCTGTTCGCCGGTCTTGTTGCCGCCGCCCGCCTTGGACAGGAAGCTGCGGCCCTCGTCGGCCGAACGGGCGTCGAAGAAGTTCATCATGAAGCCGATCAGGCCGGCGGCCGCGGCGGGCTCCAGGATGACGGTGTATTTGCCGGGCTCCAGCGCCTGGGCGTCGGCGGAGGCGGCCGCCTTGCGCATGGCGATGCGCACGTCGTCGCCGGCCGAGAAGGTGGCGACGTCCTGGACATTGTCCCCGACCCAGCCCGAGCCGCGGCCGTCGGCGGTGCGGACGGTGCAGGTGTAGTCCGAGCTGGTCGCGGTCTGGTAGCCGTAGTTGCCCTTGGAGTTCAGGAAGCAGACGAAGCCCGTCGTGTCTTCAAGATAGCCGGCGGCGATCAGGTTCTCGGCCTTGCACGGCCCGATCGAGTCGGCCGCCACCTTGGCCCGGTATTCGGGGGTGATGGCTGCGGTCGCCGCGCTGAAGGTCGGGGTGGGGACGAAGGTCTGTTTGTCGACGGCCGGCATGAACTCGGGGTTCTCGGGCGCCAGCTTGGCCAGCTCTTCTGCCCGCTTGACCACCCGCTCCAGCGACGCGTCATCGAACTGGTTGATGGTGGCGACGCCGGTCCGCTTGCCGAAGGCCACCTGGACCGACAGCTCGACGTTGTCGACGATGCCGCTGGTGGACACGTTGTTCAGGGCGAAGCGCACGTTGCCGCGCGTCGAGCCGGCCAGTTGGGCCGTGCACTCGTCGGCCGTGGACAGGGCCACGACCTTGGTCAGGATGGCCTTGGCCTCCGCCTCGGGAAGAATGCTCATCTGTCAGTCTCCTTGGTGCGCGATCAGCCGAGCGAACGGGCGGTGTTGATGACGTTGATGCCGTTGAAGCGCGCGGTCGAGGACCCGTGCGACACGGCGGAAACCTGGGAGGGCTGGCCCTTGCCGTCGAAGAAGGAGCCGCCCAGGCGATAGTCGGAGGCGTCGCAGACGCCGGCGCAGGCGTTCCAAAACTCCGGCGTGCGGATCTGGTAGGCGACGTCCTCGATCTGATGGGTGATCTGGCCGTTCTTGATCTCGTAGAAGAGCTCGCCGCCGAACTGGGCGTTGTAGCGCTGCTGGTCGATGGAGAAGGAGCCGTCGCCGATGATGTAGATGCCGTCCTCGACGTTGGAGATCATGTCCGCGACGCTCATCTTCTCCTTGCCGGCTTCCAGCGAGACATTGGCCATGCGCTGGAACTGGACGTTGGACCAGCTGTCGGCATAGCAGCAGCCGTCGGACTCTGTCTTGCCCTCGATATGGGCCTGGTCGCGGATGGCCTGATAGCCGACCAGCTTGCCGTCGCGGATCAGGTCCCACTTCTTGGTCTTCACGCCCTCGTCGTCATAGCCGACGTAGCCCAGGCTGCCGGGCTGAAGCTTGTCGGCGACGATGTTGACCTTGTCGCTGCCGTACTGGAAGTGGGCGTCCTTCTTGTCCATCGTCGCGAAGCTGGTGCCCGCGTAGTTGGCCTCGTAGCCGAGGACGCGGTCGAGCTCGAGCGGGTGACCGACCGACTCGTGGATGGTCAGCCAGGTGTGCGACGGGTCGAGGACCAGGTCGTACTTGCCCGCCTTGACCGAGGGGGCCGTCAACTTGGCCCGGGCCTGCTGGGCCGCAGCGATGGCGTCGGCGCGCATGTCGTAGGACTGGCCATAGACGACGACGCCGTTGGGCAGGACGGTCTTACCGGACTCGGCGCCGTCCAGATATTCGTAGCCCAGACCCATTGGGGCCGAGAGGCCGTCGCGGCTGCGGAACTTGCCGGTCGTCTTGTCGATGGCGGTCGCGGACATCGGGCACCAGATGCGGTGCACGTCCTGGTCGATGTAGGAGCCGTCGGTCGAGGCGAAATACTTCTGCTCGTTCACCAGGAAGAGCATCGACTGGAAGAAGTCGGCGCCGGCGGCCAGGGCCGCGGCGTTGGTGCCGAGCAGGAGATCGACCTTCTCCTTGATCGGCACCTCCATGGCGTTCTTGACGATGGGGGTGCGCCAGGAGACCTCGCCGACGCCGGGCGTCGGGGCCAGCTGGACCCGCTCGGTCAGGGTCGGGGCGTTGGCCTTGGCGATGGCCACGGCCTGGCGCGCGGCCTTGGCGACCGAGTCGACCGTCAGACTGTTGGTGGCGGCGAAGCCCCAGGCGCCGTCGGCGATGACGCGGACGCCCGCGCCGGTCGATTCGGTGTTGACGATATTCTGGACGTTGGCTTCGCGGGTGATCACGAACTGGCGCAGATAGCGGCCGATGCGGACGTCGCAATAGGTGGCGCCGGCGGCCCGGGCGGCGTTCATGGCGGCGTCAGCGAGGGTTTTCTTGACCGCGACGTCCATGGTGGAGACCAGCTCCTCGGCGGCGATGGCCTGTCCCGCGAACAGGGACGGCAGGATCAGCCCCCCGGCGGCGATAGAGCCGAGAGACAGGAAGTCGCGTCTATGCATGGCTCGCCTCCGCCCGCTTTGTCGCGGGTCACGATATGGGGATGAATGATGTCCTCGCCCCGGACCTGAGCGGTTCGGGGAGCACGATCATTGCCGCCTAAGAGGCGCGCGTCAAACCATGGTCACATTACAAGCAAGCAAGGTTCGGCCCCGCGTCCGGGATCGGACGCGGGGCCGGGAAGCTGTGCCGCAACTGTCGATTTCAAAGGCGGAAGCGCACACCCAGGGTGAAGTAGCGACCCAGGACGTCGTCGCCCATCGCATAGCCGTCGCGCAGGCCGGCGCGGGTGCCGTTCAGGGCATAGGCCCCGCCGGGCGCCTCGTTGTCGAACAGGTTGGAGACATTGAGGAAGACCTCGGTCGAACCGACCGCGGTGTCCGCCTTCCAGGACAGGTTGATGTTGGTCGTGGAGAAGGCGTCGAGGCGGTTGCCGGCCCAGACCTGGGACGGATCGCCGCCCAGCTTCATCACGTCGCGCCAGCGGTGCATGAGGTCAACGGTCAGGTTCTCGACCGGCTGGAAGCGCAGCAGGGCGGTCAGGCGCAGGTCGGGACCGGCGGCGGCGCCCAGAGGCCCAAAGGCCACCCCGCCCTGATCGGTCGTCACCACGCCGGGCTGGGCATAGGTCACATGCGGCTGATAGGCGGCGAGGAAGCGGAAGGCCGCCGGCCGGTCGAACAGGGTCGCGGCGTAGTTGACCTCGAGGTCCGCGCCATAGGTCTCGACCTCGGCGATGTTCATATATTTGGTGTACCAGCGGGTCACGGCGTTGGAGGCCGCGGTCGAGGTGTAACCGTTCGGGCGAACTTGCAGGGCGCAGAACTCGGACGTGCCGCCGCTGTCGTAGCAGGCCCGCTGATAGGCCGCCGTTGCGCCGTTGATCTGGGTCACCGCGTCCGAGATGGTGATGTGATAGCCGTCCAGGGCGATGCTGAGCCCGTCCATCGGCTTCCAGATGAAACCGGCGGTCGAGGTGTCGCCGATTTCGGCGGTCAGGTTCGGGTTGGACAGGTCGGTCGAGGGCACCGTCGGGCTGGCGCCGGTCAGGAGGTCCTGGGTCGTCACCGGCACGGAGTTGGTCGGGGCGAACAGCTCGTAGAGGGTGGGCGCGCGGATGTCGCGCGAGCGGGTGGCGCGCAGGCGGAAGGCGTCGTTGATCCGCCAGTCGGCCCCGATCTTCCAGGTCCAGTAGTCGCCGGAGGTGTCGTAGCTGGTGAAGCGGGCCGCGCCGTTCAGGTTGAAGGACTGGATGAAGGGGGCGTCGACGACGAGGGGAGCGTCGAACTCGATGGCCGCCTCCTGGACCGTCTGGCTGACCTCGGGGCTGGAAGCATAGGTGTTGGCCCACAGGGCGCCGCCGGCGGTGCAGTTGTAGCGGATGCCCGTGCAGTCGACGACGGCGCTGGGCAGGGCGTCGCTGACCGAGGAGAAGCTGAGCTTGCGCCACTCGGCCGAGACGGCCACCGCGACCGGACCGGCCCAGGTGCTGAACGGCGAGCCGTCGACATGGGCCGAGGCCGAATCCATCACGGTCTGGGCGGAATAGTGGGTCGACTGCAGCACCCAGGCCAGGGCCTCGGCGCTGGCGGCGGTCGGCCCGAACACGTTCAGCGGCACGCAGCCATTGGCCAGGCTCGGGTTGGTGACGGTGATCGAGCAGGAGATGGTCGAGCCGTTCTGGACCGCGTCCAGCGCCGCGGCCAAGCGCTGGTTGTTGACGTTGTTGTTCAGCGTCGTGTCCATGTCCGTGGTCCCGTGGACCAGGTCGAGGCTCCATTTGTAGCCATCGCCGAAATCGCCGTTCAGCCCGCCCATATAGATCCACTGCTCGGACTCGCTGACGGCCTCGAGCCGCGGCGCGCGCAAGAGTTCGCTGAGGCGGAAGGTCGGCTGGTTCGCCGTCGCCAGCTGGGTCCGATAGGTCTGGGCCAGGAAGGGATTGCTGGAGTTCATCGTCACGTTCGTCAGGCGAACGTAGTCGGAGGCGTTGACGTTGGTCTTCAGGTTGCCGCTGACCTGGGCATAGGCGTGGATGTGGTCGGTGATGTCGAAATCGAAGCGGCCGAAGATCTGCTGCGCTTCCAGCGACCCCAGCAGCGACGAGTCGTAGTAGCCGCCGTCGCCGCCGACCTCGAGCGCGGCCGAGCCGGTCGTGGCACCGTGCACGATGGGACGCAGGACGCCGTCGGTCGCGAAGGTCTGGCCGTTGAACAGGCCGCTGGTGATCAGGCCGCCGAACGGGAAGGTCGCCTGACGCACGTCGCTGTAGAGAACATAGGGGTTGGCCGTGGTCCCGGCGCCCGCGACGCCCCACAGGTCCATGAAGTCGCGGTCGGAGCGATAGGGAATGCCCTCGTCGTCGCGGTACTCATAGCTGCCCTCGACATGGGCGCGGCCGTCCAGTAGCCGGGTCCCGCCGGCGATGGAGAGGTTCTGTTTGGCGGCGTCGCCCTGGCCCGAGAGGCCGGTCGAGACCGTGGCGCGCAGGCCGTTGAAATTCTTGTCGATAACGTAGTTGACCACGCCGCTGATGGCGTCCGAGCCATAGACGGCCGAGACGCCGCCGGTGACGGTGTCGACGCGCTGGACCAGGGCTTGGGGGATGACGTCGACGTCGACGACGCCGTTCAGCAGGGTCGGCGGCACGCGCAGACCGTCGAGCAGGACCAGGGTGCGGTTGGCCCCGACGTTCCTGAGGTTCAGGGAGTTGGCGCCCGCATTGCCGGCGCCGACGCTGCCGGTTGAGGTGGGGTTGGAGCCCGAGCCGCGGTTGCCGGCGAAGACGGGCAGGATGGCGAGGGCGTCGGCCAGGGTGCCCGGCTGGACGCGCAGCGCCTCCTCGGTCGAGACCACGGTGACCGGCGACGGGCTGGCGTCGCCGTTGCGGATGACGCGCGAGCCGGTGACCACGACGTCGCCGACGTCGGAGGCGTCCTCGGCCGGGACAGGGTCCTGCGTGGCGGGCGCCGTCTGGGCGAAGGCCGCAGAGCTGAGGGCGGCCACGCCGACACCGGCAAGCAGAGCGAGAATTCTGGACTGGGTCTTCACCTGATGGGCTCCTGTCAGACACAGGTGATCGCCATCAAAGACTTGATGTTTCCCCCGTGCGTTTCCTCGGCGGCTTTTGCCGCTCCTTGGACTCGACTATGCCAAGAGCGAAATCAGACGGGTCTATTCAATTCGAGCGCGCGAACATTGGTTTCGTGCGCAGACGCGCCGACGTCTCAGAAGATGTGGACGTGGACCGGGGTGGGCGAGCTGAGCGACAGTTCGGTGTCGGTCAGCCGCCCCGAGCGGGGGTCGAGGGCGAAGATCCGGATCGCATTGGCGTCGCGATTGGCGGCCAGCAGCCAGCGGCCGTTCGGGTGGATGGCGAAATGCCAGGGCTTGTCGCCGCCGGACGGCAGGGACTGGATCTGCGTCAGGGTTTTCGCGCGGCGATCGACGGCGAAGACCACGAGGCTATTCTCGCCCCGGTTCGAGGCATAGACGAAACGGCCGTCGCGGCTGACGGCGATCTCGGCCCCGCTGTTCGTTCCGGTGAAGCCCGGGCTGTTCAGGGAGACGGTCTGGCGGTGGGTCAGCACCCCAGTGCGCGCGTCCCAGCCGAGGGTGTGGATCTCGGCCGTCAGTTCGCAGATCAGATACAGGGTCTGCCCGTCCGGATGGGAGGCGAGGTGGCGCGGGCCGCTGCCGGGAGGCGCCACGTAAGGGGCGTGGGCGGCGGGGTCGGCGACGCCGTATTTCTGTGCGGCGCTGTCGAAGGGCAGGACCCAGACGCGGTCGGCGCCGAGGTCGGCCATCAGGGCAAAGCGGCCGCCGGGATCGATCCAGCCGCCGTGCGGATGGGGGGCGGCCTGACGCCGGTGCGGGCCTGAACCGGTCATGTGCAGGACCGAGCTCGGGGCGCCGGGAACGCCGTCGGGGCCGACCGGCAGGGTCGCCGAGGAGGCGCCGGCGTAGTTGGCGGTCACCAAGGTCGAGGACCGGCGATCGAAGGCCAGATGGGTCGTGCCCCCTCCCCCCGCCCGTACATTGCCGAGCAGTGTCAGGGCGCCGGACGTGGGATCGACGCGGTAAGTCAGGACCCCGCCGGGGCTGGCCCCGTCGCCGCCCGCCTCGTCATTGAACCAGAGAACCGGCAGCGTCGGATGGCGCACGGCCCAGGTCGGGCGCAGGCCCTGGACCACCGGGCCGATGGCGGTCAGTTCGCCGCTGCGCGGATCGAAACGCGCGGCATGCACCGTGTCGCCCTGCATCCCGATGTAGACGAGGTTGGTCTGCCGGCCCGCCGCGAGGACGGTCGCGGGCGCGGCGGCTGTCGCGAGTGCTGCGGCGATCAGGGTGCGGCGGTGGATCATGGCAGGAGGTCTCCCTGTTCGGCGGGACGGGTCAGGGCCGGGCCCGAGGCGCGGCGGCGGCCGACCCAGCGGGTGATGACCGGCCCCGCGCCGCCGGCGTTGAGCTGGCGCAGAAGGTCGGAGTTGTCGCGGTCGGCGACGGTGCGACGCTGGTTGTGGCGCAGATAGTCGGCCCAGGTGGCGACGCGGTAGCTCTCGATCCAGCGGGTCGCGTCGCCGAGGTCCTGCCACAGCATCCAGTCGCGGGCGCCGTCGCGGCTGCGGATGCGTTGACGCCGGGCCATGGCGGCGAGGAAGTCGGCGATCCGTTCGGGGTCGGGGCGATACTCGAGCTGGACCTGAACCGGGCCGTCGTCGGCGTCGACGTCGATCGCGGTGGACGGCGCCTGCCAGCGGCCGAGCGGCTCGACGCGGAGATCCTCGAAGCGCGGCAGAGGCAGGAAGAGGCCGACCACGCCTGCCGCCGCCTGGGCGCCCCCCGCAGACAGGAGGGCCATGGAGACGCCGAAATGCTCGGCGACCCAGCCGAAGAGGCCGCTGCCGACCGCCATCCCGGCGAAGGTGGCGGTCTGATAGAGGGCCAGCGACCGGGCGGTAACCCAGCTCGGCGCCGAGAGCTGGACCGTGGTGTTGTAGGTCGAATGGGCCAGGACCCAGCCGGAGCCGCACAGGGCCGCGCCCAGAGCCGCCACGACCGGGTGGGGCGCGAGGCCGAGAATGGCCAGCCCTCCGGCCAGACAGACGACGGCGACGCCGACGATCTGGTCCGGCGCGAGACGGGCGCGCAGCCGTCCGCCGACCCAGGCGCTGACGATGGCCCCGCCCCCGAAGGCGGCGAGCAGCAGGCCGTAGAGCATGGCGTTGCCGTGCATCTGCTGGCGGGCGACCACGGGCAGAAGGGCGAAGACGGCGCTGGCCGACAAGCCGGACAGGCCGCCGCGCACCACGGCGTTCCTGACGTTGGGGGCATGGACGGCGTAGCGGACCCCGGCAGCCATGGCGGGCAGGATTTTCTCTCGCGGGGCGGTGCGCGGATGGCGGATCGGGGTCCAGCGGATCAGGGCCACGATGAAGGCGACGAAGCTGATCGCATTGGCGACGAAGGCCACCGCCACCCCGGCCGCGACCACCAGGGCGCCGCCGAGCGCCGGGCCGACGGTGCGGGCCAGGTTGATGCTCATGCTGTTGAGCGCCACGGCCCGGCTGATCATGTCGCGGGGCAGGATGTCGCGCACCGAGGCCTGCCAGCACGGATTGTTCAGCGAGCCGAACATGGAGATGACGAAGGTCAGGGCCAGCAGCGACCAGGGCGCGATCAGATGCGTCAGGGTCAGCCCGGCCAGCAGCACCGCCGTGACCAGCATGGCGATCTGCGACGTCAGCATGATGGTGCGACGGTCGTAGTTGTCGGCCAGGGCCCCGCCCGCGAGGATGAACAGCACCGTCGGCAGGCTGATCGCCGTCTGGACCAGGGCGATGATCTGCGGCGAATGGGTCAGGCTGGCCATCAGCCAGGCCGCGCCGACGACCTGGATCTGGCTACCGAGATTGGAGGCGGCGTTGGCCGTCCACAGCTCGCGAAACTGACGATACCCCAGCGGCGAGCGAGGCGTGGTCGGCTGCGCGGGGACGGCCTGAGCCGTCACCCCAGGGCCGCGGTGGTGTCGTCGAAGAGCTCGTCAACGCTGAGCTTGCGCGGAATGATCTTCTGTTCGAAGGCCCAGTCGATGGCGAGTTGCAGACCCTTGCGGTTGGCCTCCAGCCCCATCGGCGGGAACGGGTCGGGCAGGCCGCCCTCGGTCAGGTCGCGGCTCTCGGAGATCATGCGATAGATCTCGCGCACCACGTCGGGCCGGGTCTTCGAAATGTCCTCATGGACCACGAACAGGTGGTTGATCGGCACGACCTGTTCGCGGGCGTACCAGCGCTTGGCCGCTTCGAACGGATCGGGCACCAGCCGTTGCACGCGCGGATCCTTGGGCAGGTCGACCCCCTGCAGGGTGGCGGCCAGTTTGCCGTCCAGCATCATCTGGCCGATGTCCGAGCCCTTGGGAAGCCGGACGCAATTCGAGGGGTCGGTGTATTCCTCGAGATGGCCGTCGCCGACCGTCATCCAGGTGACCTTGTCGAGATCGACGCCGCACTCGTGCTGGAGGATGCCGCGCACCCACAGGCCGGTGGTCTGGGCATAGGTGCGTACTCCGACCTGCTTGCCCTCGATATCCTTCGGGTCGAGCCAGCCGAGTTCCTTGTTGAAGCCGGCGCAGTGGTGCTGGAACCGGCCCGAGATGGGCGCCGGCAGGGCCACGAAAGGCTTCCCGTAGCATTTGGCCTGGAGGTAGGTGACGATCGCCAGCTCGCCGGCGTCGTACGCGCCTTTGCGCAGCATGTCCTTGAAGCCGTTGTGGGCCTGATCCGGCCCGCAGATGTCCAGCTTGACGATTTCGGAGGTCACGCGACCGTCCCGGATCGCCATCGTCTGCGGGTATTCCGCCAGATTGGTGCGCAGCGTGAGCACCTCGTTCATGACATCGCTCATGTCCTCAACCCCCTCAGAGCTTGACCTCGATCAGCACCGGCCCGGCCTCGCGGGTGGAGTTGATCATCGCCTGTGTGAAATCCTCGGCCGTGTCGACGCTGACGGCGGGCACACCCATGCTCTTCGCCATGGCGACCCAGTCGATGGTCGGATTGTCGATGTCGATCATCGAGAGGGCGCGCGGACCGGGCGCCGCCTTGCCCTCGCCGCCCGCGCCCATGTTGGCGTATTCGGCCTTCAGGATCGCATAGGTGTTGTTGGCGAAGATGATGGTCGTGACCGGCAGGCCTTCGCGCGCCTGGGTCCACAGCGACTGGATCGTGTACATGGCACTGCCGTCACCGACCATGCAGAAGGTACGGCGGTCGGGGCAGGCCATGGACGCACCGGTCGCCACGGGCGTGCCGTAACCGATCGAGCCGCCCATGTTCTGGATGGTGTCGTGCGGCCGGGCGCCGGCGGTCAGGCCCATCGACTCCCGGCCCGTGGTCAGGCTTTCGTCGACCAGGATGCAGTGCTCTGGCATGGCGTAGCTGAGCGCCTTGGCGATGCTGGTCGGGTTGAGCGCGCCTTGCGGCATCGGCTCCTCGATCCGGGCCTGAAGGGTCGGCAGGGTCTTGAGGGCGCCGAGCGCCTCGGCCAGCATTTCCAGACCCGCGGCGCTGTCCTCGCCTTTCTCGACCAGCGAATGCAGTTGGCAGTCGGCGGGCTTGAGCAGGCTGGGCTTGTCCGGATAGGCGAAGAAGGCGATCGGCTCGCCCGTCTCGACCGTGATGATGTGCTTGAAGCCGCTCAGGAAGGCGATGGCCTGGTCCACCGCATAGGGGATGCGTTCCAGCGGGGCGCGGCCGGCGCCGCGCTCGATGCGGACGCTGAAGAACTGGGTGGCGATGCGGCAGTTCGTCGTCGCCGCGATCCGGCCCGCGAGGTCCAGCGGCAGGCCGCGCATGGATCGGCCGGCGAGGATGATCAGGGTCGGCTCGCCCGACTTCAGGACCTTGACCACATGGTCGACCCGGGCGGCGTCGGGGGCCGGACGGACCGTCGTGGCTTTCGGTTGGCGTTTGAGTTCGCCCGCCTCGCCCCAGGAGGCGTCGCCCGGCAGGATCAGGGCCGAGATCAGACCCTCATTACCCTTGGCGACCGCCGCGGCGGTGTCGGCGGCGATGGCGTGGGAGCCGTCCGTCGTCCGGATCCAGTGACACAACGGGCGAGCCAGACCCTGGATGTCCGAGGTCAGGGGGGCGTCATACTTGAGGTGACGGGTCGAATGCTCGCCGATCACATTGACCATGCCGACGCCGGCGCGTTTGGCGTTGTGGATGTTGGCCAGACCGTTGGCGAGGCCCGGCCCGAGGTGCAGCAGGGTCGAGGCCGGGCGGTCCATCATCCGCGCCCAGCCGTCGGCTGCGCCGGTCGCCACGCCCTCGAACAGGCACAGGACGCTGCGAATGCGCGGGTTCTCCAGCGCCGCCAGGAAATGCATTTCCGAGGTGCCGGGGTTGGCGAAGCAGACCTCCACCCCCTGATCGGCCAGGGTCTCGACGAGGGTTTCGGCGCCGTTCATCAGTAGCTCGCGCCTTCACGCACCTGACCGACCACGCCATAGGATTTCTGCGGCGCGACCATCAGATAGCGGTAGCCCTCCTCGACCAGCCGGTCGTGGTTCTTCGCATTGGTGTGCGGATTGCCGACCTTGACGCCGTGGCGCACGCAGGTGTCGGCGATCTTCTTCATGGCGTCGCGAACCTCGGGGTGATCGTACTGGCGCGGGAAGCCCATCTCCTGGGACAGGTCGCCCTCCCCGATCAGGCAGAAGCCGATGCCGGGGACTTCCTTGAGGATCTCGTCGAGGTTCTCGATGCCCGCGACGCTCTCGATCATCAGGCCGACGAGCAGTTCGCCGTGCGGCGCCAAGGGCCAGACGTCAGCCCGCTCGTAGTATTCCGCCGTCGACAGACCCCAGTAGCGCGCCGCCGTCGTCGGCGCATCGCCGCGCACGCCACGCGGTTCGTAGAGTGGGGCGTTCTTGGGCCGGCCGTAGCGGCACGAAGCGACGGCGTTATAGGCCTGGGCCACATTGTTGATGTGCGGCCAGACGATGCCGTAGACGCCGCGGTCCAGCGCCTGTTTGGCATAGGCCTGGTTCATCTCCACGCCATTGGCCGGGATGCGCACCAGCGGGGTGACGGCGGGCGCCAGGGTCCCCGATGAGGCGATCTGCTTTCGGTTGAGCAGGTACTGCAGGGAGTCCTGCAGCGCCGCCATGTCCCACGGATTGTGCTCCATCTCGAACATCAGGGCGTCGTATGGCGACTCCGACAGGTCGATGGCCGATTGCTTGTCCGCCTTGGCGAAGCAGGAATAGGCGACGCGACCCTCTTCCCAGGCCCGGATGACGCCGTTCAGGCGGGTGCTGCTCATGGTCTTTTTTCTTTCTGATTTCAGGCGGCTGCGGGCGCTTCTTCGGGGTTCCAGTACATGAAGCCCATGCCCTCGCCGGTGCCGGCGGCCGTGCGCCAGCAGGGCACGTAGTCGACCAGGGTCATGGCCGCGCCGGTCGGCTGCAGCGCCATCATGACGATGGAGTAGATCTTCACCTCGGAGGTGCCGGACTGGTAGTAGCCGTCCGGAATGGCCGCGAGGCCCTCGTAGTCATAGGCCGCCAGCTTGCCCATGACGTCGCGGTCGAACTCTTCGTCGTTGACGAAATGGGACAGGCCGCCCGAGGCGATGACGGCGACGCGCACGTCCTCAGGCCAGGCCGCGATGGCCTCACGCAGGACGCGGCCGAACTCGATGCAGCGGGCCATCGAGGGCTGGGTCGGCGGATAGAAGAGGTTGAACAGCACCGGCACATGCGGCGGCGGCTCGTCGCCCATGATCTGGTGGTAGACGAAGCTGTAGGCGTGGGGGACGACCGGATAGTCGGCCTTGCGGCCGCGCTGCTTCTCCATCCAGACGTTCTCGGGCCAGGCCTGGAGGTCGTTGAGGTCGAAGCCCTCCTTCTGGAAAGCCTTGATCAGGTAGGTGGCCAACTCCGGATAGGCCTTGTGCACGACATGGTGGTCGGGGGCGTAGACCGGGCGCTGGGGCGGGCCGTTGTGGACGTCCTCGCCGGTGTAGATGGTGATCGAGGGCGACTGATCGGGCCAGATCTCCTTCTGGTCCTTGCCGAGCACGATGCAGACGTCGACCTTTGCCCGCTTGTAGGCGTCGGCCATCTTGTCCAGGGCGGCGCGGCAGCGGGCGGCGCGTTCGGTGCGTTCCTCGATCGTCAGGAAGGGCTCGAAGGCGGCGCCGCGGTGGGCCTCCAGCTCCGGATAGGTCCAGGTGCGGTTCCGGAACCAGAGCTCGGGATTGTTGCGGTCGCGCTCGCCGTTGGTCAGCCAGTCCTCGGGGGCCTGACCCAGCATGCCGCTGTGGGGCACCGCCATGCCGAATACGATCTTGGCCATCTGTCTCACTCCTTGCAGGCGGGGCTAGGCCTCCGGGCCCTGCGCCGCCAATCCAAACTCGGTTCCGGGTGATCGCTTCGCGCGACCGGGCTCAGGCGTCTTCCGGGACCTTGGGCGCCCATTCGGGCCGCAACAGCGTCAGCACCGTCACCGCCCCCAACACCAGGAAGGCGAAGATCAGGGCCATCGGCGCCACGAACGATCCGGTGGCGTGCAACAGCCAGCCGGTGACCAGCGGAGCCACGCCCCCGGCGAGGGCCGTGGCGACGTTCTGGACGCCCTTGACCCGACCGACGATGGGCGCGGGGATCAGGGTCAGGCTGCAGAGCGCCAGGTTGTTGGCCGTGGTCAGTCCCAGGCCCGACAGGGACACCACGTTCCAGAACAGGGCCGTATTCACGTCGTCGGTCAGGGCGCCCAGCAGGACGGTGCAGGCGATGACGAAGCCGGAGACCACGAAGATCTTGCGGAACAGCACTGGCCGGCCGTAGCGCTGGATCAGCCGATCGCACGCCCAGCCCGAGGCCAGGGCGACCAGGGCGATGCCCATGAAGCTGTAGAAGGTGTAGAGCCCCATCTTCTCGAGCGTCAGGCCGCGTTGCTCGACCAGATAGGCCGGCATCCAGGTCATGCAGAAGAAGGTGAAATAGTTATAGCAGAAGTTGACGATCAGCGTGCCCCAGATCAACGGGCTAGCCAGGATCTTGAGCAACGGCATCTTGACCGTCTTCTTCTGGACCTTGGCCTCAGACGCCTTTGACGGCAGGTCGTTCTTCGCCAGCAGCATCCAGGGCAGGAGCCAGATGAGGCCGGCGATGCCGGTGATCAGGAACATCAGCCGCCAGTCGAAGGACAGGATCAGCCAGGCCGCAAGCGGGGCGCCGATGGCGGGGCCGAACTTGGCGCCCAGCATGTAGAAGCCCACGGCCGCGCCGCTGTTGTTCGGGTGGAAATTGTTGCGGATCCAGCGATAGCTGGCAGGCACCACCACGGCCTCGGCGGCGCCGACGATCAGCCGCATCAGGATCAGCCCCCACAGGGCGTGCATCAGGCCGATGCAGGCCGAGGCGACGCACCAGATGGCGAAGCAGATCGCATAGGGCCGTTTGACGCCATAGCGGTCCACCGCCCAGCCCATCGGCACCTGGAAGACGGCGTAGGACCAGAAGAAGACCGAGTTGATCAGGCCGCGATCCAGATCCGACAGCTGGAACTGGGCCTTGAAAGGCGCGACCGTCAGGGCGGACGAGATGTTGACCCGGTCGACGAAGGCGATCAGGGCGCCGACCGCCAGCAGGGCCAGCAGCCCCCAGCGCTTCCACGATCCCTTTGTGAAGCGTGTGCTGGCCTGGGGGCCGTCTTCGGTGATGCTGTCCGCCATGTTCGGCTCCGTCCCTGTACTTTCTTGTCTTTGGCTCGACGTCTCTGCGGACGTTCGTCGTCAGCCGGCCAAGGCCGGATAGAGGGTCGCCGCGGTTCCACCAAACACCCGGACCCGATCCCCGGCGGAAAGCGACGACAGGCGATCTTGCGCTGTGGCGAGGATTTCCGACAAGGTCCCGGGCGAGGTCGGGAAGTTGGAGCCCCAGGCCAGACGGTCGGCGCCGAAGACCTCGACCAGTTTCGGGAACAGGGTGTCCGGGGTCGCGGCGCCCGAGACGCTGTCGTCCATGATGCGCGGGGTCAGCTTGAAATAGATCGAGGGCACGTCGGCCAGGTCGAACAGGCTCTGCGCCTTCGCATAGGGCGGACCGTCGGTGACGTCGGGGCGGCCGAGGTGGTCGAGGATGATCGGCACATTCGGGAAGCGTTCGGCCAGAGACCGGACCTGGGGCAGGCCGACGGGGCCGGTCTGGATGCACATGGTCAGGCCGAGTTCGCCGAGCAGCTCCCAAGCCGGATAAGCCGCCTCGTCTTCCAGCTCGGTCGGATCGAAATCCTTGGTCGAGCCGCCGGTGAAGATACGCAGGCCCTTGAGGCCCCGGTCTGTCCAGGCGCGGATGGTCTCGACCGCGTCAGGCGCCCGCACATCCACCGAGCCGACGGCGATCAGACGGTCGGGATAGCGGTTGCAGGCATCGACGACATATGCGTTGTCGAAGCCGTAGGTGGTCGAGGAATGGACGACGGCGGCCCTGGCCACGCCCGCTTCGTCCATGGCCGCGATCAGGGTCTCGACCACACAGGGCCGTTCCTGCGACCAGTCCGAACGCTTGCCGAAAAGGGGCGCCGGCGGATAGCGGCTTTCATCATCCGAGATGACGTGCGGATGGATGTCGATGAAGCGCGACATGGTGGCCTGATCCTCCCCGGGGACCTTGTTTTCGTTGCCTTTGATTTTGGCCCCGCGGGGAGATTTGGGTATTCGAACTTCGGCCCCGGGACATAAGTTCGGGGCGCGAAAACCTAGAGGCCTTTCGCCTTCAGCAGGGCGTCGAGGCGCGGATAGACGCGGCGCGCATTGCCTTCGTAGATGTTGAAGCGATCCTCATCCGTCAGGCTGACGCAGGCGTCGACATAGCGTTTGGTGTCGTCGAAATAGTGCCCGGTGTTCGGGTCCTTGCCGCGCACGGCGCCGATCATTTCCGAGCCGAACAGGACGTTCTTCGACGGGATCACCTTGGTGAGCAGATCCACGCCCGGGTGGTGGTAGACGCAGCTGTCGAAGAAGATGTTGTCCAGCAGACCCTCGAGCGGGCGGTTGGCCATTTCCAGCGACATGCCGCGATACCGACCCCAGTGATAGGGCACCGCCCCGCCGCCGTGCGGGATGACCAGACGCAGGGTCGGGAAGTCCTTGAACAGGTCCGACTGCAGAAGCTGCATGAAGACCGAGGTGTCGGCGTTCAGATAATGGGCGCCGGTGCCGTGGAAGTTCGGATTGCAGGAGGCCGCGACGTGGACCATGGCCGGAACGTCGAGGTCGCACAGGGCCTCGTAGAGCGGATACCATTCGCGGTCGGTCATCGGCTTGCCGGTCCAGTAGCCGCCGGTCGGATCCGGGTTCACGTTCGCCCCGACGAAGCCCATCTCCTCGACGCAGCGACGCAGTTCGGGGATGGAATTGGCGGGCGGGGCGCCCGGCGACTGGGGCAGTTGGCAGACCGGGACGAAATTGTCCGGATACATGTCGGCGACGCGTCGCACGAGATTGTTGGACACCTCGGCCCACTGAAGGCTGGTGCGCTCATTGCCCAGGTGATGGCTCATCAGGCCGGCGATGGGCGAGAACAGGGTCAGGTCCGAGCCGCGCTCCTGCTGGAGCTTGAGCTGGCCGTTGCCGACGCCCTCGCGGATCTCGTCATCAGTGACGTGAGCCTCCGAGACCGGGGGCGAATTGACCGGGTCGTTGGCGGCGTCGACCTGACGCTGGCGCCATTCGCGGAACGATTTGGGGACGGTCGTGAAGTGACCGTG
Source organism: Brevundimonas goettingensis (assembly GCF_017487405.1). Taxonomy (NCBI): domain Bacteria; kingdom Pseudomonadati; phylum Pseudomonadota; class Alphaproteobacteria; order Caulobacterales; family Caulobacteraceae; genus Brevundimonas; species Brevundimonas goettingensis. The sequence continues at coordinate 2,300,415 of NZ_CP062222.1, forward strand.
GCAATCGATGATCATGGTCTTGTCCTCAGGCCTTGGTCGGATCGACGAACAGTTCGTCCATGGTCATGCGGCGCGGCGTCAGCCCCTGTTCGAAGGCGGTGCGTTCCAGGGCCTCGATGGTCGCCCGGTTCTCCTCGATGCCATAGGGCAGAGGATCGGGGCCGACGATGTCCATCAGCTTGACGTACTTCTTGTCCGAGGCGTTCTGCGGCCCCTCGGTCTTCACCCGCTCCAACCATTCGTCCTTGGCCTGTTTGAAGGCCTTGTAGAGCGACTGGGCGACCCAGGGATGTTCGGCCAGAACCGAGTCCTTGACCACGATGGTGCCGTGCATCGGATAGACACCGGTGCGCCGGAAGCTGTCGGCCTCCAGCTCGGCGGCGTTGGGGAGGAGGTCCGGATAGTCGGCCTCGACCTCCTGCCAGCCGCCCGTCGGATTGCCGGTGCGGCCGATGCCGGCGGCGCCCTCGACGCCCGCGACCAGTTCGCCGTCGGCCATCATGTCGGCCAGGGACCGGCCCTCGGGCGCATGGATGACGTTGGCGGGCAGCTTGAGCTCGCGGACGTGCTCCTCGTCATCGACCACCCAGGTGACCTTGGACGGATCCAGACCGCAGTCGTCCATCAGGGCCTGACGCAGCCAGACGCCGGTGGTCACCGAATAGGCGCGCACCCCGACCTTGTGGCCTTCCAGATCCTTGGCCGTCTTGATGCCGGCGTCGGCGCGGACCAGCAGGCCGCCGTGGTGGAAGCGGCGGACCACGAAGATCGGCAGACCCACGAAGGGCGCGCCATAGGCCCGGGCGATGATGTAGGTCGTCGGCGCGATCTCGCAGACGTCGAACTCCACGTCGCGGACCATGCGGCGGAACGCGCCGATCTGCGGCTTGACCGTGATGATCTCGGCGTCGACGCCCTCGATGAGGATGGCCCCGCTGCGGATGGCCGAGGTGTGCGGGTGTTCCGCGACGGCGATCTTCAGCTTCACTCTGTCGGACATGATGGGCCTCCCCCCTGCTTTATCCTTTTGAGAAGCTGAAGCTTCCGACACCCCCTCCGGTCAATCGAGCCGACCCGAAACCTGCCTGCCGCGAACCAAATCCTATCGGATAACCGCCGTCTGAACCCCATCGATGCGGCGGGCGACGCCTTCGGGATTGTCCTCGCGAAGCGCCGTCGGCAGGAGTTCGGCGGGCACGTCCTGATAGCTGACGGGGCGCAGGAAGCGGGCGATGGCGAGGGCCCCGACCGAGGTCGAGCGGCCGTCGCCGGTCGCCGGATACGGACCGCCGTGGACCATGGCGTCGCAGACCTCGACCCCTGTGCCGAAGCCGTTGAACAGGATGCGGCCGGCCAGCTTCTCGAGGCGCGGCATCAGGGTTCGCGCCAATGGGTAGTCGGATGGGGCGGCGTGGACCGAGGCGGTCAGCTGGCCCTCCAGATCCTCGAGCAGGGCGGCCATGTCGTCGGCGTCCTGACAGCGGACCAGAAGGCCGGAGGCGCCGAAGACTTCCTCGACCAGACGGGGATCGGCGCGCAGGTCGGCGGAGGTCGCGGTGAACAGATGGACCTGCCCCTGCAACCCCTCCCCTTCCGCGCCCTGAACCACGCAGGACACCCGCGCATGGTCGTTCAGGGCCGAGACCCCGGCGCGATAGGCGGCGTGGATGCCGGGGGTCAGCATGGTCGTGGGCGCGATCTCGGAGATGGCGGCCCGTGCGCCGGCGACGAAGTCGTCAGCCTCGCCGATGGCCAGGATCAGGCCGGGGTTGGTGCAGAACTGGCCCGAGCCGAGGCTGAGCGCGCCGGCGAAGGCCTTGCCGATGGCTTCGCCGCGTTCGGCAAGCGCGCCGGGCAGCAGCAGGACCGGGTTGACCGAGCTCATCTCGGCATAGACGGGGATGGGGCGCGGACGTTTGGCGGCGATCGCCATCAGGGCCTCCCCGCCACGGCGCGAGCCGGTGAAGCCGACGGCGGCGACGCGGGGATCGGCGGTCAGCGCGGCGCCGATCTCGATCCCCTTGTCGAACAGGAGGGCGAAGACCCCGGCGGGCAGGCCGCGTTCGGCGACGGCGCGCATGACCGCGCGACCGGCGATCTCGGAGGTCCCCGGATGGGCCGGGTGGGCCTTGACGATGACCGGGCAGCCGGCGGCCAGAGCCGAGGCCGTGTCCCCGCCCGCGGCCGAGAAGGCCAGAGGGAAGTTGCTGGCGCCGAAGACGACCACTGGGCCCAGAGGCTGATGGATCAGACGGATGTCGGAGCGCGGCGGGGTGCGTTCCGGCAGGGCGTGGTCGATGCGGACGTCCAGATAGGCACCCTCGCGGACGACCCGGGCGAACAGGCGCAGCTGGCCGGTGGTGCGGCCGAGCTCTCCCTTGAGCCGTGCGGGCGGCAGGCCGGTCTCGACGCCGGCACGGGCCAGCAGTTCGTCGGCGTCGCGTTCGAGGTTTTCGGCGATGGCCTCGAGGAAGGCGGCGCGGTCTTCGAGGGAGGTGGCGCGGTACTCATCGAAGGCGGCGGCGGCCAGGCCGCAGGCGATGCGGACGTCGTCGAGGTTGGCGCCGGCGAAGTCCGGGGCGATCTCGGTCCCCAGGGTCGGATCGAAGGCCTTGAACGCCTCGCCCGCGCCGTAACGCGCCTCGCCGCCGATCAGCAGTTCGCCCTTCACCATGGTCGTCATCCCGTTCGATTCGCGCGCCGTCGCGGCGCAGTCCGCCTAGGTGGGCTCTCTAGGCCCCGGATGCGACCGCCGCAGCACAGGTTTGGCGTCAGGGGTGATACATTTCCTGTCGTGTCAGGACGGGCCGGGGACGCAGGCGCCCGCCGCCGATCCTTGTACAACACGGGTTTCAGCCCGAAGGCGGCATTTGGAAATGCGCCCGGACCCTGCTAGGCCAGCGATCGGGAGAACCGCATAATGAGCGCCGATTTAAAGGCCCGGGCGGCGGAGATCAGTTTCCGCCAGTGCAGACTTTTCGAAAGCGTGGGCCGTCTCGCCAGTGTCCGGCGGGGCTCGGAGGAGTGCAACCTCTCCCAGCCCGCGGTGACCCAGGCCCTGGGCAAGCTGGAGCAGGAGGTCGGCGAGACCCTGCTGGAGCGCAAGGCCAGCGGCAGCTATCTGACCGAGGCGGGAAAGATCTTTCACGTCCGGGTGCAGCGGATGTTCGCCCAGATGGAGACGGCGCTGCAGGACCTGGGCGTCGGCAATGCCGCGGCGGCCTCGACCGTCGCCAACCGGCTGTCGCGCTCGCAGGTGCGCAGCCTGATCGCGGTGATCGAGAGCGGGTCCCTGGCCAAGGCCGCCGACGATCTGGAACTGACCCAGGCCTCGCTGCAGCGGGCGGTGCGGCATCTTGAGGGCAACCTCGGCGCCGCCGTCTTTCACCGCACCTCGACCGGGGTGATGGTCACCCCCGACGGCGTCGACCTGGGCCGCAAGCTGAAGCTGGCGACGCAGGAGATCGAATGGGGGCTGCAGGAGATCGAGGAGGCGCGCGGGGCCCAGGCCAGCCAGATGGTGCTGGGCACCCTGCCCTATGGCGGCTCGATGCTGCTGGCCTCGGTGCTGGACGAGTTCACGCGCCGGCATCCGGACGCGGGCATCCGCATCCTGACGGAAGGCGCGACGGAAATGATGCGCCGCCTGCGCTTCGGCGACGTGGATCTTGTGGTCGGCATCATCCAGGAGACGACCAGCGCCGACCTGACCAATGAGGTTTTCGCCCACACCCAGTTCCAGGTGGTGGCGAGGAAGGACCATCCGCTGGCGCGCAAGGCCGATGTGACGCTGGACGACCTCGCCACCTACGACTGGATCGCGGGGCTGGAGGGGGCGAGCCGCCGGCTGTGCTTCGACGCCCTGTTCCAGGGCCACAGCCTGCCGCGGGCGCCGATCGAGACCTCGACCCTGCCGATCATCCGCCAGCTGATCGCCGACAGCGACCGCCTGACCCTGATGACCCAATACGAGCTGAAGCACGAGCGCCACGCCCTGGTCGCCCTGCCCTATGGCCCGATCGCGGCGCGGCCGGCGGTGGGGGTGACGATGCGCAACAACTGGCTGCCGACCCGCATCCACAACGACTTCATCCGGCTGATCCGCTCGACGCTGGAGGCGGAAACGGAAGCCTGAGAAAGCGTGGATTCAATGCGCCGGGAACCGCAATCAATGGCCCTGCCGATTCCCGCCTTGGCTACCTTTGTGGCCAGATGAAACCGGTCCCGTTCGGGCCGCCGGAAGCCGCCCTCGAAGACGCGCACCGGAAATTGGGAGTATCGAAATGGACCGCAGGACATTCCTGACCACCGTCCCCGCCGCCGCCCTGCTGGCCGAGGCGGTGGTCGCCGGCCCCGTGATCGCCGGCCCCGGCAAGAAGGGGGTGATGATGATGAACCGCATCGCGCCTTCGGTGTCGGAACTCTACATCGCCGATCTGGACGGATCGAACGAGCGCAAGCTGCTCTCCGCCTCGGCCTTCGACTACAACGCCCAGGTCTCAAAGACGGGCGACATCATCTTCACCTCGGAACGCAATGCGGACGGCAAGTCCGATATCTTCCGCGCCAATGCCGACGGGACGGGGATCGCGCCGCTGGTGACCTCGACCTCGGTCGACGACGCGGGCGTGCTGTCGCCGGACGGGACGAAGCTGGCCTTCGTCTCGACCCGCAACGGCTACCGGGCCAACATCTGGGTCATGGACCTGCGCACGCGACGCACGCGCCAGTTGACGGGCACGCGGCATGTGCGCGGCGACGACCATGGTTCGCCCGACTGCTACTTCCGGCCGAGCTGGTCGCCCGACGGCCAGTGGATCGCCTTTTCCAGCGACCGAGACACCCGCTGGACCGGCCACGACGAAGGCCACGGCTGGGAGCACACCCAGGAACTGGCCATCTATGCGATCAAGCCGGACGGCACGGGCTTCAAAAAGATCTGCTCCAGGGCCGGCTACTGCCAGGGCTCGCCCAACTGGTCGCCGGATGGCAAGCGCATCGTCTTCCACGAGATGACGGTCGAGGCCACCTGGGGCGCCCGCCGCCCCAACTATATCGGCCGCGCCTTCTCGCAGATCGTCTCGGTCGATGTGGCCACGGGCGACCGGACCGAGCACACCACCGGGACCGAGCTGCGGCTGCAGCCCCAGTACATCGGCCCCGACGAGATCGGCTATCTGATCAAATACGGACCGAACGAGGGGATCGCCTACACCTCGGACCGGGCGGGCTTCAAATCGGCCTTCCTGCGCGCGCCCTCGTGGACGCCGGACGGCAAGTCGGTGGTCTATGAGAAGGTCGCCTTCCGCCCCGTGCGGCCGATCAACAAGCCGCTGATGAGCTGGGACCGCGACTGGGACTATCGCCACATCGACGTCTTCCCGCGCCTCTCGCACGACGGCTGGATCGTCTACACCGACAAACAGACCGGCAATTCCTCGATCATGGTCATGCGGCCGAACGGCGAGGAGAAACGCAAGGTCTTCGAGAGCTCGGGCCGCGGTCTGGACGAGACCCAGGTGCGCATCGGCCTGTCGGGCGCCTTCCAACCGGCCTGGTCGCCGGACGGGGAATGGATCGCCTTCGGACTGGGCGGCTGGTTCCAGGAACGGACCCGCGCCTCGGCCGCCCTGTGGCGCGTGCGCCGCGACGGCACGGGCGCCGAACAGCTGACCGACGGCGAGACCCATTCGGGCTTCCCCAGCTATTCGGCCGACGGCAAGGAGCTGGTCTTCCGCGTCTATAGCGCGACCGAGAAGGGCCTGCGGATCCTGAACCTGGAGACGCGTCAGGTGCGCGTCCTGACCACCAGCCCGGACAATCTTCCCGACTGGTCGCCGGACGGCAAGAGCATCGTCTTCACGCGGCGTCAGGAGAACGGCAGCTTCGACATCTATACGATCCGGCCGGACGGCACGGGTCTGCATCGCTGCACCGACCATCCGTCGGGCGACGGCCATGCGGTCTGGAACCACGACGGGCGGATCATGTGGAGCGGCTCGCAGCACGGCTTCCGCGATGAGGCGGCCCTGTATGAACAGACCTTCCAGCAGTACGGCCAGATCTACATCATGGACGCCGACGGCGGCCGCAAGCGGATGCTGACCGACAGCAAGTGGGAGGACTCCATGCCGCTGTACCTGCCCAATGCGGTGCTCGACGCCATTCGCTGAGGCGGCTTCCCCTTCAGACGATCCAGGCCCCCGGACGCGTTGTCCGGGGGCCTTTTCTTTGTCCGGGGACAGAGGCTGATGCGTAAAAGAAAAGGCCGGCGTCCGCGGTGCGGACGCCGGCCAGTGGATCACACCCGGAAGACCGTGATCAGAAGTCGTAGCCGACCGTCACCCCGAAGGTGCGCGGCGTGCCCGGCGTGCCGTTGTCGCCCGAGTTGGTCGCGCTGAGCTGGCTGCGGTAGTAGGCGTCGCCGAGGTTCTTGCCCCAGGCGCGGACATAGAGGCCGCCCTCATTCGGCCGCCAGGTCACCGAGGCGTCCACGGTGGCGTAGCTGCCCTGTTTGACCCGCTCGTCCGCCGTGCCGACGAAGCCGTCGTTGTAATAGACGTTACCGGCGGCGAGGAACGACCCGATCGCGGTCGGGATGGTCAGGTTGCCGCCGAGGCTGGCGGTCAGTTTCGGCGTGTTCTGCAGCTGGTTGCCCGAGGCGTCGCCGATCAGCAGGCAGTTGCCGCCGAGCTGGGCATAGGGGCTGCCGAAGGTGCCGCGGCAGGTCTGGCCCGTCGGAATGACGAAGCCGGCCGGCAGGGGATACGGGACCGAGATGATGGCGTTGGTGAACTCGGTGTAGTGGGCGTCGGTATAGCCGATGCCGCCGAACAGACGGAAGGTGTCGGTCACCTGCCAGGTGATGTCGGCGTCGATGCCTTTCACCTCGGCGCCCTGGGCGTTGTAGACGCTGTTGACGCCCGCGATGACCTGCTGAACCTGAACGTTGGTCTGGTCGTAGTAGAAGGCCGCGATATTGGCGCGGACGCGGCGGTCGAACAGGTCCGTCTTCAGCCCGACCTCGTAGGCATCGACCAGTTCCGGTTCGAGCACGATGATCGGCGTCGCCTGGGGCACATAGGTCCCGCTCCGGAAGCCGCGGTTATAGCTGACGTAGGCCATCACCTGATCCGAGAAGCGGTGGTCCAGAGACACCCTCCAGGTGGGCTTGGAGAAGTTGCGGCTGGCCGACTGGAGCGCGCCGGCCGTGAAGACGTTGGTGGCGCCGTTGTAGGTGTCGGTGTGGGCCGTGAACTCGCGGTCGTCCGAGGTGTAGCGGATGCCGGCGACGAAGTTGGTGCTGTCGTTGATGGCGTAGGTGCCCTCGGCGAAGGCCGAGTAGGACGACAGGGTCACCTCGGTGATGGTGTCGCTGTAACCGTTGCCGCCGAAGGTGTTGGTCCCCGTGGTCCGACCCGGAGCCTGACCGGCCGAATCGGACATGTAGAAGGCGCCGACCACCCAGCTGAACGGACCGTCGCCGTCCGACAGGAAGTTGATTTCCTGGGTGAACTGCTTGTCGAAGTTGGAGTTGTCGATGCGCAGACGGGGCTGGGTGGTGCCGTCGGGGTCGAAGTAGGTGCGCAGGTCGCTCTCGCGATAGGCGGTGACGCTCTTGAAGGCCACGCCGCCGAAGTCATGCGTCAGGATGGCGCTGGCGCCCGACTGACGCGCACGCAGAACCGGGTCGACGTCGCTGTAGATGTCGTAATCCGGGTCGCCGCCGGCGGCGACGATCTGGGCGGTGACGTCCTGGCCCAGGGCGTTCAGACCGAAGTTGCGGAAGGTGGGGTCCGAGGCGTCGCGGCCGTTGGCGTCGACCGAGAACAGCAGGGAGGTGTCCTCCGACATGTTCCACAGCAGCTTGGCGCGAACCGAATAGCCGTCGCCGTCCATGACGTCATTGCCGGTGAAGCGGTTGACGCCATAGCCCTCGCCGCGCTTCTCGTACTGGCCGGATACGCTGAAGGCGACCTGGTCGCTGAGCGGGGCGGTGTAGAAGGCGCCGACGTTGGCGGTGTCGTAGTTGCCGTAGCCGAGCTGGAACGAGCCATGCGGCGTGAACTGCGGCCCCTTGGTGGAGATCTGGATGACCCCGCCGGTGGCGTTACGGCCGAACAGGGTGCCCTGCGGCCCCTTGAGCACCGCGACCTGCTGGGTGTCGAACAGGGACTGGAGCACGCCGAAGGCGGCGCCGTAGTAGACGTCATCGACCATGACGGCGACCGGGTTTTCGATGCCCGGGCCCTGGCCCGAGGCGCCGATGCCGCGGATGCGCGGCAGGCCGAAGCCGCCGACGCCGGTGGTGACGTTCAGCGAGGGCACCACCGCCTTCAGGTCAGATGTGCTGACGGCTCCCGTGGCGGCCAGTTGCTCGACGCCCAGGGCCGTGATGGCGACCGGAACGTCCTGGACGTTCTGCTCGCGCTTCTGGGCGGTGACGACGATGTCCTCGACGGTGGCGGCGTCCTGCTCGACCGGCGTCGGCGCGGTCTGGGCCAATGCGGCGGATGTCAGGATTGCCGATCCCGCGATGCAGGATGTCGCCAGTAGCGCGAATTTCAGGATGCGGTTCCGCATCATATTCCTCCCCGTGTGCTGCTGGTGTCTCCAGCTTATGGGAGGATGGTAGGGATCAGTCCGCCGGATTTGGACTATTCAATCTGTGCTCACGCCGATTGATAACGGGAATCGCGGGCCCGTTTCCCCGCCTAAACCGCTATTCCGATAGGGAAATTCAGTCAGCGCCGCGGAGCGCCGGCGATCAGCGGGAGGCAAGAATGACGGGCATTACAGGGGCCGAAGCGGCGGTTCGAATGCTGCAGGCCCATGATGTGAAACACATCTTCGGCCTGTGCGGTGACACCAGCCTGCCCTTCTACGACGCCCTGGCGCGGCTGGATCACGGCATCGAACACGTCCTGACGCGCGACGAACGCCACGCCGCCTATATGGCCGACGCCTATGCCCGGATCACCGGCAAGCCCGGCGTCTGCGAGGGGCCGAGCGGCGGCGGGGCGACCTATATCCTGCCGGGGGTGGTGGAGGCGAACGAGAGTTCGGTGGCCCTGCTGGCCATCACCTCGGACGTGCCGGTCACGGCGCGAGGCCGCTATCCCCTGACCGAGCTGGACCAGAACCGGCTGTTCGCTCCCCTGACCAAATGGAACGCCGTCGCCGACCACGTTGACCAGATCCCGGATCTGTTCAGGAAGGCCTTCCGCGCCATGACCACGGGGCGTCCGGGCGCGACCCATATCGGCCTGCCCTATGATCTGCAGAAGCAGTCGCTGGACGCCGACCGCATCTGGGCCCAGGCGCAGCACTCGCGCTTCCCCGCCTTCCGCGCGGGGCCGGACCCGGATCTGGTCGAAGCGGCGGCCGAGGCGATCCTGAGCGCGAAACGGCCGGTCTTCATCTGCGGCGGCGGGGTGATCGTGTCGCGCGCGACGGCGGAGCTGATCGCCCTGGCCGAGGCGCTGGACGCTCCGGTCGCCTCCACCGTCAGCGGCCACGGCGCCATCCCGGACGATCACCCGCTGGCCGTTGGGGTTGTCGGGGCCAACGGCGGCGTGCCCGAGACGCGCGAGGTGGTGCAGGGCGCCGATCTGGTGGTCTTCATCGGCTGCCGCGCGGGCTCGACCACGACCGAACACGGCGCCGCCCCGGCGAAGGGCGTCCGCATCGTCCATATCGACATCGACCCGATGGTGGTCGGGGCCAACTACGCCTGCGAGGCCGGGCTGGTCGGCGACGCCCGGCTGTGTCTGTCGGCCCTGCTGGCGCGGATCGAGGGCGGTCTGACGGATCGGTCGCGTGGCATCGGCGTCCGCGACCATCTCAAGGCGCTGAAGGCCAGGAAGCGCGCCGCCTTCGACCGGCTGGCCGCCTCGGACGAGACGCCGATCCGGCCCGAACGGGTGCTGGCCGCGCTGCAGGCCGCCCTGCCCGCCGACGCCATCGTGGTCGCCGATCCCGGCACCCCCTGCCCCTATTTCTCGGGCCATTTCCAGTTCAACCAGGCGGGGCGGCGGTTCATCACCAACCGGGCCCACGGGGCGCTGGGCTTCTCCATGGCCGCCGCGATCGGCGCCTGGTACGCCAGCCCGGGGTCGAAAATTGTCGCGGCCATGGGAGACGGCAGTTTCGGCTTCGCGGTCGGGGAGCTCGAGACGATCGTGCGCAAGCAGATCCCGGTCACCCTGATCGTCTTCTCGAACGCCTCCTACGGCTGGATCAAGGCCAGCCAGAAGTCAGGCTATGGGGCGCGCTACTTCTCGGTCGACTTCGGCCGCACCGACCATGCCCGCATCGCCGAGGCCTATGGGCTGAAGGCCTGGACAGTCGAGGATCCGGCGGAGGTCGAGCGCACGATCCGCGCGGCCGTCGCCCATGACGGCCCGACCCTGGTCAACGTCATCTCTCAGCCGCTGGAAGAGACCGCCGTGCCCGTCAGCCAGTGGATGGGCTGACCGCTCCGGACGGATCGCCGCAATAGCGCGGCATATCGACGGATCGTCGAATGCGTGATTTATTGTACAACAATCGAGGCGTACAGTCCGACAAATTACTTGCTCCCGCGTCCACTGGGAAATAGGAATGTCGGGTACGGAGTTTGGTATGGTCGCCGTGAATTGCAGCGACACCGTGTGAGGTACGTCCCATGGCCACCACAGCGAAAACTCCGAAAGCTCCCAAGGGCGAGGCCGCCGCGCCGACCGCCGAGGACCTGGCCCACACCCTGCGCGCCCAGATCCAGAGGAGCGAACTGGCGCCCGGCGAATGGCTGCGTGAAGTGCGTCTGTGCAGCGAGTTCGGCGTGGGCCGTTCGATCGTGCGCCGCGCCCTGCGCGCCCTGGCCGACGACGGCCTGATCGAGATCGAGGAGAACCGGGGCGCCCGGGTCTCCTCCACCACCGTCGAGGAAGTGTTCGACCTCTATGAGGTGCGCGCGGCCCTGTACGGCATGGCGGCGCGCTTCGCCTGCCTGCGCGGCACGGACGGCCTGATCCGCGCCATCATCACCAAGATCGACCGCATGCTGGCCGATGCCGAGGGCGGGGTCGCCGCCGAGCGGATTATCGAGGAGAGCGAGTCGATCTTCAGCGACATGAGCGCCTGCGCCAGCGCCGATGGCCAGCGCATGATCGAGTCGATCCGTCGCAAGACCCGCTTCCACTTCTCCTATGCGGCCCTGGCGCTGAACACCAACGGGCCCGGCCCCTACGACCACTGGCGCACGGTGCGCGCCGCCCTGGTCGCGCGCGACGCCGAGGCGGCCAGCCAGGGCGCCCGCGACATCCTCTACTTCATGCAGGGCGAGGTCGCCCGGATCATGCTGTCGCGCGGCCCGCGCCTGATCGCCGAGGCCCCGCAAATCCCATCGAGCACGACATCGAAGCGTGCCGTACCCCGGAGGAAAACATGACGAAACATCCGCTGGCGGCAGCCGCCGCACTGGCCGTCCTGGCCGTCGCCCCCGCGGCCTGCGCCGCCCCCCTCGCCACCGGTTCGACGGTCGCCGCCGAGCAGACCTCACCGGAGATGAGCGACCTTCTCGCCTACGTCCAGAACCACGCCTCGACCGGCTTCGTCGTCATCCAGGACGGCAAGGTGCTGATCGACAAGACCTGGCCCGCCCCGACCGACGCCGGGATGTTCTCCGCCTTCGTCTATGGCCGCGCCGCCGACGGCGAGCTGCTGGAGGACGTGGCGTCCCAGCAGAAGAGCTTCGTCTCCATCCTGGTCGCCGCCGCCATCGACAAGGGCCTGCTGGACATCAACAAGCCCGTCTCCGACTACCTCGGCCAGGGCTGGTCCAAGGCCTCGCCCGAGCAGGAAGCCGCGATCAAGGTCATCGACGTCCTGAACATGAGCTCGGGCCTGAACGAGCAGTTCGGCTATGTCGCCCCGTCGGGGACCGTCTTCTTCTACAACACCCCCGTCTATGCGATGACCAAGGCCATCGTCGCGGCGGCGGCGCATCAGCCGCTGGAGGCCCTGACCCGCGACTGGCTGACCGGCCCGACCGGGATGACCAACACCGAATGGCGTCAGCGCCCGGCGGCCCTGGCCTCGGTCGGCAACGCCACCGGCCTGGTGACCACCCCGCACGATGTCGCGAGGTTCGGCGAGATGGTCCTGCATGACGGCGTGGCCGCGGACGGCACGCGCGTGGTCTCGTCCGAGCAGTTGCACGCCCTGTTCAACCGGGCCTCGACCAACCCCGCCTATGGCCGCCTGTGGTGGCTGAACGGCGGCGCGTACACGATGCGGGCCGCGGGCGCGCGTCGCGACGGCCAGCTGATCGAGGCGGCCCCGGCCGATCTGGTCGGTGCGCTCGGCGCCTTCGACCGCCGCCTCTATGTCGTGCCCAGCCGCAAGCTGGTCGTGGTGCGCACCGGCGCCGCCACCAATGAGACCGACTTCGACCAGCAGCTGTGGCTGCGCCTGATGAAGGTGATCGGCTGATCGCCGGTCCGGCCGGCGGCGATCGCGCGCCGGCCCCTTCCTTTCTCTCCAGACCCAGGACGCGCCCGTGATCGACGGCAGCATGCAAGACTTCCCCCTGACGCTCGACCAGATCGTCAACCACGCCGCCAAATGGCACCAGGACGCCGAGGTCGTGACCGCGCGCGAGGGCCGCGAGAACGCGCGCATCACCTATGCCGGCCTGCGCGAGCGGGCGATCAAGGTGTCGAGCCTGCTGGCCGGTCTGGGTGTCGTCGCCGGCGACCGTGTCGCCACCCTGGCCTGGAACACCCAGCACCATGTCGAGAGCTGGTACGGCATCATGGGCATGGGGGTGGTCTGCCACACGCTGAACCCGCGCCTGACCGCCGTGCAGCTGGCCTGGATGCTGGACCAGTCCGGCGCCCGGATCCTGATCGTCAGCGCCGACCTGCTGAAGCTCGCGCTCGACGTCGCCAACGACGCGGCCGGGCTGGAGCGGATCTTCGTCATCGACGGCGAGGCGAACGCTGCGCACGACCGGGCGAAGGTCGAGACGCTGGAGCCGCTTCTGGCCACGGCGGACACGCCCGTCGAATGGGGCAAGTTCGCCGAGACCGCACCCTCGGGCCTGTGCTTCACCTCGGGTTCGACCGGCGCGCCCAAGGGGGTGACCTACACCCACCGCTCCAGCTTCCTGCATACGCTGAAGATGCTGCAGGCCGATGTGCTGGGCGCAAAGACCACCGACGTCGTCCTCCCGATCGTGCCCCTGTTCCACGCCAGCGCCTGGGGCCTGCCCTTCGCCCTGCCGGCGGCGGGCTCGAAGATGGTCCTGCCGGGCCGTCAGACGGACGGCGCCAGCCTCGCCCGCCTGATCGCCGCCGAAGGCGTGACGATCGCGGTGGGCGTGCCGACAGTCTTCCTCGGCCTGTGCGAATACCTAGAGGCCTCGGGTGAGAAACTGCCCTCGCTGGAGCGGATCATCCTCGGCGGGGCGGCAACCCCTCCGGCCCTGATGGAACGGCTGGAGCGCGATCTGGGCGTGCTGGTGCAGAACAGCTGGGGCATGACCGAGCTGTCACCCGTCGGCGTCTTCGGCGTGCTCAGCGACCCGGACCGCCGCGCCAATGTCTCGGGCAGTCCGGCCATCGGGGTGGATCTGATGGTCGCCGACGAGACCGGAGCTCCCCTGCCCGAACAGCGCGACACCGAAGGCCGTCTGCATGTGCGCGGCGCCGCCGTCATCGACCGCTATTTCGGCCAGAGCCATTCGGTCATCGACAGCGAAGGCTGGTTCGACACGGGCGATCTCGCCAAGATCGATCGCAAGGGCAATCTGATGATCACGGGACGGTCCAAGGACCTGATCAAGTCGGGCGGCGAATGGATCAATCCGGCCGAGATCGAGGCCCTGGTCTGCGAACTGCCCGAGGTGTCGCTGGCCGCCGTCATCGGCAAGGCCGACGTGAAGTGGAGCGAGCGCCCCCTGCTGCTGGTCGAGCTGCGCGAGGGTCAGGAGATCAGCGATCAGGACCTGCTGGGCGCCCTGCGCGGCCGCATCGCCTCATGGTGGATCCCCGACAGCGTGGTGCGCCTGCCGGCCATGCCCCTGGCCTCGACGGGCAAGATCGACAAGCTGAGCCTGCGCGCGATCTACAGCCACGGCTGACGCAGAAAGGGGGCCTCGCGGCCCCCTTTCCCATTCCGGATTGTCTCGGCCGGATTGTCGCGGGGTTCAGACCCGCTCGACGATCAGGGCCATGCCCTGCCCGCCGCCGATGCACATGGTCGCCAGACCATAGCGGCCCTGCCCGCGCTCAAGCTCGTGCACCAGCTTGGTGGCGATGATGGCCCCGGTCGCCCCCACCGGATGGCCCAGCGAGATGCCGCTGCCGTTGGGATTCACCTTCGCCGGGTCGAAGCCGAGCTGGTCCGAGACCGCGCAGGCCTGGGCGGCGAAGGCCTCGTTGGATTCGATCACGTCCATGTCAGCGACGGACAGGCCGGCCCTGGCCAGCGCCGCGCGGGTCGCCGGGACCGGACCCATGCCCATGATGTCGGGATCGACGCCCGCATGGCCATAGGCGACGATCCGGGCCATGGGTTTCAGCCCCTGACGCGCCACGGCGCTCTCGCCCGCCAGCACCAGGGCGGCGGCGGCGTCGTTGATGCCCGAGGCGTTGCCCGCCGTGACCGTGCCGCCGTCGCGGAAGATGGTGCGCAGCTTCGCCAGATCCTGGACCGTGGCGTCGGCGCGGACGTGCTCATCGACCTCGAACATCTTAGTCGCGCGGCCGGCCTTGACCTCGACCGGCAGGATCTGGGAGGCGAACCGGCGTTCGGCGATGGCTTGGGCGGCGCGGCGGTGGCTTTCGACCGCATAGGCGTCCTGACGGGCGCGATCGACGCCGTGGCGCTCTGCGACGTTCTCGGCCGTCACCCCCATCAGTCCGCCGCCGAAGGGATCGGTCAGGGCGCCGTTCAGCCCGTCGACCAGAAGGGCGTCGCCCATCTTCTGGCCCCAGCGCGCGGCGGGGGCGAAATAGGGCGCACGGCTCATGACCTCGCTGCCGCCCGCGACCGTCACCTCGGCGTCGCCGAGCATGATCATCTGGGCGGCCGAGACCACGGCCTGCAGGCCGGAGCCGCACAGACGGTTGACGGTCATGGCGGGCACGTCCTGCGACAGCCCGGCCTCGATCGTCGCGACCCGCGCCAGATAGGCGTCGCGCGGGGCGGTAGGGATCACCTGACCGAAAACCACATGGCCGACGCTCGACAGATCGACCCCGCCCGTCTCCAGCGCCGAGCGGGTGACCAGGGCGCCGAGCTCGCCGGGCGTCTTGTCCTTCAGCGAGCCGCCGAAGCCGCCGATGGCGGTGCGTC
This sequence comes from Brevundimonas goettingensis, assembly GCF_017487405.1. Taxonomy (NCBI): domain Bacteria; kingdom Pseudomonadati; phylum Pseudomonadota; class Alphaproteobacteria; order Caulobacterales; family Caulobacteraceae; genus Brevundimonas; species Brevundimonas goettingensis. The sequence goes on from NZ_CP062222.1 coordinate 2,315,757, forward strand.
GCGCCGCGACGATGAAGACCGGTTCGGTCATGCGTCCACTCCTTCGAATTGGGCGTCTTCGAATTGGGCGACGCGGACGCTCATCTCATACTGATGCTGCTGCTCGCCGCGCGCGGGGATGGTCTCGCCGTCACGCTCCGCGACCTCATCGAGGCGGGCCAGAAGGGCGTCGGCCACATCCTCGCCGTCGCCGAGGAAGACGCCGCGCGTCATGGTGACATGAGCCTGTTCGAAACTGCCGGCGCCGGCCAGGAGCACGGCGCGGCTGGGGGCCTCATCGCTGGCCAGGACCACGATCGCCGGGCTGACCAGAGACGAGTCCAGACCCGCCAGAACCTCGGGCGAATAAAGGCCGTTGGTCATGCCTGTGGCGGCGCTGGGCGCCAGGCAGTTGACCCGGATGTCATAGCGTTCGCCCTCAAGCGCGAGGGTCTGCATCAAGCCGACAAGGCCCATCTTGGCCGCCGAATAGTTGGCCTGGCCGAAGCTGCCGTAGAGGCCCGAGGACGAGGTGGTGAAGACGATCCGGCCGTAGTTTTGCGCGCGCATGATCTCCCACACCGCCTTGGTGCAGTTGACCGAACCCATCAGGTGGACGTCCAGCACCAGCCGGAAGTCGTCGAGGTCCATCTTGGCGAAGCTCTTGTCGCGCAGGATGCCGGCGTTGTTGATCAGGATGTCGATCCGGTCCCAGCGGGCCATGGCGGCCGCGACCATGGCCTCGACCCCGGCGATGTCGGTGACGCTGACGCCGCAGGCCATGGCCTGACCGCCCTCGGCCTCGATCCGGGCAGCGACAGCCCCGGCGGCCTCGGCGTTGAGGTCGGCGACGACGACGCGGGCGCCGCGCTTGCCCAGGGCCAGGGCATGGGCCGCGCCCAGACCCCCGCCCGCCCCGGTGACGATCGCCACCCGGTTCGAGAGATCGATTTCCATCGTCAGTTCCCTTTGATCGAAGCGCGCCCGTGAGGAGTCGGGCGCGGAGAGTCAGGCGGCCGGTTCGTCCACCCAGTCCTTGCGCAGCGGCTTGACCGCCAGCAGGGCCAGGGCGGAGGCCACGAAATAGAGGCAGACGAGGGCGATGGCGGACCAGCGCAGGGCCTCGTCGCCGAAGTGGGGCTTCATCGCGTCACTGAGCCCGCCCAGCAGCCAGGAGCCGGCGCCGATGCCGATCAGATTGTTGATCAGCAGGAAGCAGGCCGCCGCCGTCGCCCGCATCTGGGCCGGGACCAGATGCTGGGTCGCGGTCATCACCGGGCCGACGAACAGGACGTTGAGCGCATTGGGGATCAGCAAGGCCGCCCAGGCGATCATCGGCGACGGCGACAGGAAGCCGGCGATGAACAGGGGGGCGGTGATCAGCCAGGCGATGGAGGAAACCCTGGCGTAGGCGCCCTTGTCGCCCTTGCCCAGCCGGTCGGCCAGAACGCCGCCGAGCAGGACGCCCGCGACACCGCCGATCAGCAGCAGGGAGCCGAGGAACCATGAGACGACGGTGAGGTCGAACTGGAAGGTCTGGATCAGCAGCGACGGAGTCCAGAAGGCGAGTCCGTAGCCGGCGGTGCTGCTCATCGCCGAGGCGAAGGCCAGGAGCCAGAAGCTGGGCTTCTTCGACAAGACGGCGAAGACCTGACCGACCGGCACGCGAGCGGCGACGGGAGCCTTGGGCGGCTCCTTGACGATCAGCCGGAAGATCGGGGCGATCAGGGCCCCGGCGACGCCGACCACGACGAAGGCCGCGCGCCAGTCGACGGCCTTGGCGATGGCCGCGCCGAACAGGACGCCGCAGGCCAGACCGACCGGGATGCCCATGGAATAGACGGCGATGGCCCGGGCGCGGCGCTCGGGGGGGAAATACTGGGAGATCAGGGCATAGCTGGGGGCCACGCCGCCCGCCTCGCCCACCCCGACGCCGAGGCGGAACAGGAACAGCTGGGCAAAGCCGCCGGCCATGCCGCACAGGGCGGTGAAGCCCGACCAGACGATCATCGACAGGGTGATGACCCAGGTCCGGCTGGTCTTGTCGGCGACGACGGCGAGCGGGATGGCCAGGGTCGAATAGAGGGCGGCGAAGGCGATGCCGCCCAGCATGCCCAGCTGGGTGTTGGTCAAGTGCAGCTCGGCCTTGATGGCCGGGGCCAGGATGCCGAGGATCTGCCGGTCCAGCCAATTGAAGGTATAGACCAGCAGCAGCATGCCGAGGACGAGGCGGGCGTAGCCGCGGCTGTGGGTTGGAACGGTCGGGGTGGGCGCGGGCGTATCGGTCATGCGATCTCCTCACGGGCGGAAGCGGCTGCGGCTTGCGCGACTTGCGCGGCCTTGAAGCCGGGACGGGCCGAGAGCCGGTCCCAGTAGGCCTGGATTTCGGGGCTGAACTTGTGTTCGAGGTTCAGGGTGCGGGCGAACAGCAGGGCGTAGCCGACGCAGACGTCGGCCATGGTGAACCGCCCGGCGCACAGCCAGTCGCGGCCATCAGAGAGCGCGCGGGTCAGATGCCGCAGGCGCGACAGGAACCACTGGGCATAGTCGGCCGCGGCCTGGTCCAGACGGCGTTCCTCCGGCTCCAGCCGGGTGTAGCGAAGCACGATGGTCTGGGGGAAGGTCAGGGTCGCCTCGGCGCGGTGCAGCCAGTCGAGCCAGGGACCGTAGTCCGCCTCGTCCACGCCCACGGCCAAGGGGCTGGGTCCGTAGCGGGTCGCCAGATACTGGGGGATGGCGGCCGATTCCGTCATCCGCACCTCGCCGTCGATCAGCAGCGGAATGGTGCCGAGCGGGTTCAGCTGCAGATATTCCGAGGCCAGGATGCGCGGCGGAAACGGCAGATCGTGCAGCCGGTATTCCAGCCCCAGCTCCTCCAACGCCCACAGGGCGCGGAACGAGCGCGCGTCCACGCAATGATAGAGTTCGATCACTCCGCACCTCCCGATTTCACGGTCGCATTCTGACGGCGACCCTGCGCCTGTCATCGGCTGAAAGCGGTCCGCTGTCAAAATTTTTGTACGACAATTGTCGTGCTGTGGTGGTACAGAAAATAGTGGCCTTGAGCTTGGCCGCGGCGTCCTGTTGAAGTCGAAACGAGGCCTTCCAAACCTCCGCCCAGCGCCTTGACGGCGAACGAGAGCGGAGGCCGGCAGGCGAGGAAGGAAAAGCGATGCAGATCAAATCCCCGGAAAAACACGGCCTCGACGCCGCCCGCCTGAGCCGCATCGACGGCTTCCTGAAGGAGCGCTACCTCGACACGGGCCGCCTGCCCCACGCCCAGATCCTGATCAGCCGCGACAATGAGATCGTGCATTTCTCCAGCCAGGGCGCCGCGCGCGAGGGCTCGGACAAGGGGATCGACGAGGGCTCGATCTTCCGCATCGCCAGCATGACCAAGCCGATCACCTCGATCGCCTTCATGATGCTGGTCGAGGAGGGCAAGGTCGCGGTCGACACCCCGGTCGCCGACATCCTGCCGGAGTTCAGGAACGTCGGCGTCTATAACGGCGGCGGCGCCGGCCTGCCCTTCATGACCAGGGCCCCGGCCGAGCCGATGCGCATGCTGGACCTGCTGCGCCATACCTCGGGCCTGACCTACGGCTTCCAGTACCGTTCCAACATCGACGCGGCCTACCGCACCCAGAAGTCCAACGCGGGCCCGGTCGAGAATTGGTATGGCGAAGCGGATCTTGATCAGTTCATCGACGAACTTGGTCAGCTGCCGCTGGAGTTCTCGCCGGGTCAGGCGTGGAACTATTCGGTCTCGACCGACGTCCTCGGTGCCGTGGTCCAGCGGGTGTCCGGCATGCGTCTGGACCGGTTCTTCGCCGAGAAGATCTTCGCCCCGCTGAAAATGAACGACACCGCCTTCATGGTCCCGGCCGACAAGGCCGACCGGCTGACCGACTGCTATATGTTCGCCGGCCCGGCCGGGCGCGTCATGTACGATCGCGGCGAAAACAGCATGTATCTGCAGTCGCCGAAGCTGCTCTCGGGCGGCGGCGGCCTGGTCTCGACGGCGCTCGACTATCACCGCTTCTGCATGATGCTGGGCAATGGCGGAGAGCTGGACGGCGCGCGCATCGTCGGGCGCAAGACCATCGCGCTGATGACCATGAACCATCTGCCGAACCGGTCGGACCTCTCGACCATGTCCCAGTCCCTGTTCAGCGAGACCCAGAACGGCGGCGTCGGCTTCGGCCTGGGCTTCGCGGTGACCCAGGACGTGGCCCGCGCCATGATCCCCGGCTCGCCCGGCGAGTTCTACTGGGGTGGGATGTTCACCACCGCCTTCTTCGTCGATCCGGTCGAGAAGCTGCACATGGTCTTCATGACCCAGCTCAGCCCCTCGATGCTCTATCCGATCCGGCGCGAGCTGAAGACCCTGATCTATTCCGCCCTGACCTGACTACAGTTCCAGCCTGAGGGCCTCTCCCGGAGGCCCTTCACCGGGACCGGAACCGCAAGGCTCCGGTCCCGGTCTTTTTTGCCCGACGCGGCGTCGGCCCTGCCCCAAACGAAATCGCCGCCCCCGTGCGAGACGGAGGCGGCGATGCTTCCGGGGAGGAAGGTCCTTTCGGACTTACCAGCGGTAGGTGGCGGTGACGCCCCAGGTCCGCGGACGCGTGTAACGATTGGCCAGCGGTATATCGACCTGCTGCAGCTTGAGCACCGGGATGATCTGGTTCGTGACGTTCTTGACGAACAGCGCGACCTCGATCTGACGGAAATCCAGACCCGTGCGGAAATCGACGTTGCTGACGGTTTCCAGCGGGATGAAGGGGGTCGCAGTCGTGACCGTGTCCTGACCGCCGCCTTCCTGGCCGTTCCAGGCGACGTTGACGAAGCCGCTCATGTTCGTCCCCACCGGATGGCGGAAGTTGACGTTGGCCGAATAGGTCCACTCGGGCGTCTGGGCCACGATGCTGCCCAGGATAGGAGCGCCGGCGACAGCCGCCACCTCGTCCCATTTCGCATCCTGATGGGCGCCGTTCAGACCCAGGGTCAGGCGGCCGTTAGCCACCTGCCAGACCGAGTCGAGCGAAGCCTCGACGCCCTTAACTTCCATCGTGCCGCCGTTGATGTTGAAGTTGGTGGCGGCCTGGAGGCAGGCGTTGGTGACGGTGCAGCCGTCGGTGACCAGGGCGATCGCATCCTTGGTCCGCGACTGATAGGCCGACAGACGGAAGAACACGTTGCGCGTCAGATTGGTCTTCAGACCCGCCTCATAGCTGGTGGTCTGTTCGTTGCCGTAGGTCGGCTGCAGCGGGTTCGGCGCCGCCGCGACGGTGGAGCCGTTGTTGACGCCGCCGGCGCGATAGCCGGTGCCCATGCGGGCGTAGATCAGCGAGGTCCGGCTCAGCTTGTAGCTGGCTGAGGCGGCGTAGGAGACGTTGTCCTCGTCGAACTCATAGGTCGAGGGCGTGCCCACCGGGGTGGTGGTGTAGAGGCGGAAATCACTTTGCGACGCCTCCTTGTTGTCGCGCGAATAGCGCAGCTCGCCCGACAGGGAGAGCTGGCCGATGTCGTACTTCATCGAGCCATAGACGGCGGCCGAGCTGTAGCTCGACGGCACGACGCGACGGGTGCCGAAGGCCAGGGGGAAGGTCACCGGGCAGTTGGCGGCCGTCGGGATCAGCTTGTAGCAGAGCGGCGTAGCCGGAGTGCCGCCGCAGATGCTGGACGTCGCCGTCAGGGCGCAGGGGCTGGTGCGGATGTCGCGATTATAGTCGTCGTCCTGCCACAGGCCTTCGATCCCGCCCAGCCACTGCAGCTTGCCGTCGAGCGCATCGCCGGTCAGGTGGACGTCCTGATAGAAGGTCTTGTCCTTGACGTCGGTGCGGGTGCCGCCCAGCGGATACAGGCCGATCCAGCCCTGCTGCTGGAACGAGGCTTCGGTCGCCAGGTCGATCGCCGCGGCGAAATTCTGGACCGAGTGATACTGCATCGCCATCGTGGTCGAGGTCAGCTGGGCCCAGCCGAGATCGTATTTGGCCGTCAGCATGGCGCGTTGAACGGTCTGGTGCAGATCGTTCGGCACGTCCGACGGCACGTCATAGCGCGGACCGGTGTAGCCCTGCGGCAGGGTGGCGATCCGGCCGGCCGGCACGACCCACTGATTGACGAAGGTCGGCAGGTTCATGTCCTGCGCATCGACCATCAGGTTCACATCCAGCGGACCCGAGCTGTAGCGGATCTGGCCACGGACGATGTAACCGTCGGTGTGGTCGTAATATTTGTCCTGGTTCGGATTGTAGTAGATGCCGCCGCCCTGGCCGGTCACCTGGGCCCCGAAGCGGACCGCGACCTTGTCGCTGATCTGGCGGTTGACGATGGCGGTCGACTGAACCTGGCCGAGGTCGTCGGTATAGGTCACCGAGGCGCGGCCGCCGTTGCGGAAGACCGGCTGGTTCAGGACGATGTTGATGCTGCCGAATTCGGAGTTACGGCCGTAGAGGGCGCCCTGCGGACCTTCGAGGGCCTCGACACGGGCCAGGTCGAAGAAGTCGACGCGCTTGAAGTTGCGGCCGCCGAGGGTCGAGGACCCGACATAGGCGCCGTTGACGAACAGGCCGACGGCCGAGTCGGCGCTGGTCGCGCGCTGGGTGCCCGAACCCCGCACCGAAACCTCGGCCAGGTTTTCGGACTGGACGCCGTTGAAGCGAACGCCTGGGACGAGCTGGAGCAGGTCGCCCACGCCCTCGATCGGACTCTTCTGCTCCAGGGCTTCGGCGCCCTGGGCGGTGATCGTCGAGGGCACGTCGCGAACGGCCTCTTCACGACGACGCGCGGTGACGACGACGTCGCCGACGCTGGTGGACTGACCCTGTTGAGCCTGGGTCTGTGCGGGAGCCGGGTCCGCCGTGTGGGCGAACACCACCCCGGGGACCATCGCCGCGATCAGAGCCGCGGACGAGCACGCGAGCAAACGAACCATGCCTTGTTACCTCTCCCATGATTTATCGATGCCGGCTTTTTGACGCCGGTTGAGGCGGACCATCCCCCCACCTCCACCCACTGTCAAGATTGTACGACAATCCCTCTTTTGTTGCGTTACGACATTTTCAGGCGCCAGCTTTAAGTTAAGCTATCGAGAAATGACGTTCTGAAACGGCAAATCTGACATCGCAAATAGATTTCCTATCAGCTACGCCGGACAATAATCTTTGTTTTGTTGTACAATTGGTTGACACCCGCGTGCGACCCGGCCGAAGGTCCGGGGACGGAAGGCGTCTTCAGAACGCCCCGGAGGAAGCCCGGAGGAAGAGATGTCTGGCACGGATGAATCCGCCAAAAAGCCCGGCCTGAAGGTCGCGATCATGGCCTCGGCTGGCGCCGCGGTGGAGTGGTACGACTTCTTCATCTACGGCACGGCCGCGGCCCTCGTTTTCCCGCACCTGTTCTTCCCGGCCGACCTGCCGCCCTTCGTGGCCCAGATCGCCTCTTTCAGCACCTTCGCGGTGGGCTTCGTCGCGCGCCCCCTGGGCGGGATGCTGTTCGGCCATTACGGCGACACCCATGGGCGGAAGCAGGCGCTGGTGATCGCCATGCTGCTGATGGGGCTGTCGACGACCATCATCGGCCTGTTGCCGAGCTATGCCACCGCCGGAGTCCTGGCGCCCCTCGCCCTCGTGGCCCTCCGGTTCCTGCAGGGGCTGGCGGTCGGCGGTCAGTGGGGCGGCGCGGCCCTGCTCGCCATAGAAAGCGCCCCGCCGAACAAGCGCGGCTTCTATGGCAGCTTCGTCCAGATCGGCGTGCCGCTGGGCGTGGTGCTGGCCAATACCGTCTTCCTGATCGTCAGCGCCCTGACCCCGAACGACGCCTTCCTGACCTGGGGCTGGCGCATCGGCTTCGTGCTTAGCGTCGGCCTGATCCTGATCGGCCTGATCATCCACCTGAGCATCCAGGAGCCCGCGACCGAGGTCGATGAGGCCGCAGAGACGGCGCCGACCCAGCGCCGCTCGCCGCTGCTGGAGGTGATCGTCGGACACTGGCGGACGGTGCTGCTGGCCGGCGGCGCCTTCGTGGCCAACAACGTCTGCTTCTACATCGCCATCACCTACGCCATCGCCTATGGCTCGACGACGCTGAAGATCGACCGCGACGTCCTGCTGTTCTCGGTCCTGGCCGGCAGCGCCCTGATGATCCCGATCCTGATGATCTGCGGCGCGGCCTCGGACCGGTTCGGCCGATTGGGCGTCTTCCTGTGGGGGGCTTTCCTGTCGGGCGCCTGGGCCTTCGCCGTCTTCCCCCTGATCGAGACGCGCGAGCCCCTGCTGATCTTCGCGGCCATCACCGTCCAGCTGACCTTCGTCAGCATGATGTACGGGCCGCAAGCCGCCCTGTTCGCCGAACTGTTCCCCAAGTCGGTGCGCTATTCCGGCGCCTCGCTGGGCTATCAGGTCGGCGCCGTCGTCGGAGGGGGTCTGGCCCCCATCATCGCCACGGCCCTGTTCGCCCAATACCAGACCAGCCTGCCCATCGCCGTCTATCTGGCGGCCATGTGCGCCCTGTCCTTCGTCAGCGTCCTGTTCCTCGGCGGGCGGGCGAAGGCGGGGCTGAGCCAGTAGCACTGGCGGGCTGAGACGAACCCCGACATTCTGCGTTCCAGATCGACGAAAGCGACCGCGATGATCGATGCTTCCAGACGAACCTTCCTCGGCGCCGTTACGCTCGGTAGCGCGACACTGGGTGGGGCGGCCATGACCGCCTCCTGCGCGACCGCCGCCCCCTCATCCGGCGCGACGACCTCTGTGGCCGGCCCCGACGCCGCGCTTATCGAGGCGGACCTGAACAGCTACGTCGGGTTCGGGAACAAGCGCGCCGGCGGGCCCGGCGACATGGCCTGCGGCGACTGGCTGGCGGGCGAGATCGAAAAGGCCGGATACGCCGTCGAGCGCCAGACCTTCCAAGCGCCCTTCTTCGAGGCGACCAAGGCCGAACTGACGCTGGAGGGATCGACTGTCCCCGTCTATCCGCAGCCGATCGTGACCCCGACCGGGCCGGACGGGGTGACGGGGCCGCTGGTCCGCGTCGATGTCGCCGGACATTTCACCGGCTCGCTGCAGGGCGCGATCGCCCTGGTCGATCTGCCCTTCGCCCGCTGGTCCTCGGCCCTGCCCCGCCCCGTTCGCGGCCCGATCGACGCGGCCTTCGCGGCGGGAGCGAAGGCGGTCGTCGCCATCACCAACGGCCCGACCGGCAAGGTCATCGCCCTGAACGCCGACGGCCGCCAGCCGATGTTCCCCGGCCCGGTCGCCCTGCTGGCCCCGGACAAGGCCCAACCCTTCCTCGCCGCCGCCTTCGAGCGGAAGCAAGCCAGGCTGGTGCTGGACGGTCAGGGCGGACGCCGCGACGCCTTCAACTTCGTGGGCCGGATGGATCGCGGCAAGGCGAAATGGATCGCCGTGTCCACCCCCCGCTCGGGCTGGTTCGGCTGCGCGGCCGAGCGCGGCGGCGGCGTCGCGGCCTGGCTGGACATAGCCCGCTGGGCCCCGGCGGCCCTCGCCGACTACAACCTCGCCCTGATCTGCAACACCGGGCATGAGTACGAATATCTGGGCGCGGCCGAGGCGATGAAGCAGATCGCGCCGCCGGTCGAGGCGACCCGCTTCTGGCTGCACCTCGGGGCCAATGTCGCGGCGCGGGACTGGCGCGAACTGCCGGGCGTGCTGACGCCCCTGCCCAATGTCGACGCCCAGCGCGTGCTGTCGATCTCGCCCGAACTCGTCCCCGTGGCGCAGAGCGTGTTCGCGGGTCAGCTCGGCTATGAGTCGCCGGTCTCCAGCGCTGTCCTGTCGGCGGGCGAACTGGATGAGGTGATCAAGGCCGGATACGCCCCCGCCGCCGGGGTGTTCGGCATCCACCGCTATCACCACGTCGAGGAAGACGACACCCGTTGCCTGCACCTGCCCGCGACGGTCGCGGCCGCCGACGGCTTCCGCCGCCTGCTGCTGGCGGTCGTGGCGGCCTAGGCGCGGCCGTAGAGGGTCACGACACAGGCGCCGCCAAGGCCCAGATTGTGCTGCAGGGCGTGGGTCATGCCCTCGACCTGACGCCGGTCCGCCGTCCCACGCAGTTGCTGGGTCAGCTCATAGCATTGGGCCAGACCGGTTGCGCCCAACGGATGCCCCTTGGACAACAGGCCGCCGGACGGATTCACGACGTGGCGCCCGCCATAGGTGTTGCCGCCGTCGCGGATATAGCGCTCGGCCCCGCCCTCTTCGCACAGACCGAGGCCCTCGTAGCTGATCAGTTCATTGGCGGTGAAACAGTCGTGCAGTTCGACGGCCTGGATGTCGTCGGGGCCGACGTTGGCCTGTTCATAGACGGATCGCGCCGCCTCGCGGGTCATCTCATAGCCGACGACGCTCATCATCGACCGGCCGGTGAAGGTCTCGGCATAGTCGGTCGTCATCGACTGGCCGAGAATGGCGACGGTGGCGTTCAATCCGTGCCTCGCCGCGAAGGCCGGCGAGACCAGCACCGCCGCCGCCGCGCCGCAGGTCGGCGGGCAGGCCTGATAGCGGGTCAGGGGGCCGTAGAGGTGTTTCGACCCCATCACCTCCTCCAACGAGATCGGATCGCGGAACAGGGCCATGGGGTTGTTGGCGGCGTGACGGCGGGCCTTGACCGAGATCATGCCGAAGACGTCGTCCGGGGCGCCGTAACGCTGCTGATAGTCGAGGCCCGCGCCGCCGAACTGCTGGGCGACGAGCGGTGAGGTGTCGTCCTTGCCGAGGATCTGTTCCTGCACGGTCAGGTGAGGATCCAGCGTGCGCTTGCGGTCGGTGAAGACGGCGCCCAGCGCGCCGGGCAGCATCTGTTCGAAGCCGAAGGCCAGGACGCAGTCGGCGGCGCCCGCCTCGATCATCTGCCGCGCCAGGAACAGGGCGCTGGAGCCGGTCGAGCAGTTGTTGTTGACGTTGACGATCGGAATGCCCGTGCAGCCGACGCGGTAGAGGGCCGACTGTCCGGCGGTCGAGTCGGCATAGACATAGCCGGCATAGGCCTGCTGGATCTGCTCATAGCCGACGCCCGCATCGGTCAGGGCCAAACGGATGGCCTGTTCGGCCATGACGTCCCAGTCAGCGCTCTGGCCGGGCTTGGCGAAGGGGATCATGCCGACGCCGGCGATCAGGGTGCGAGCCATGATGGTCTGGCCTTTCCGGGGGTGCGGTTTCCTCGGCGATCTGCGTCGCCATGGCGTAAGATGTTCCATCGAAATCGAGAGCGGTCAACTTTCATTCAATCGCGAGTGAAGATTGACGAAGCCGCCCTTCGGTGGAATGCATGGGATCAGGCGACGTCAGATCGCCACCGGAAACGCGAACGCCTGACGGCGGCAGAGAAGGAAGATCGAATGCCCTTCATTTCGAACGGCGGCATCAAACTGCATTGGGAAGAGCGCGGCCAGGGCGTGCCGATCCTGCTGATCATGGGCCATCGCTATTCCTCCGCCATGTGGTACCCGGTCTATGAGGCGTTCGGCGACAAGTACCGGCTGATCTCGTTCGACAACGAGGGCACGGGCCAGAGCGGGACGCGGCGCAAGACCTCGGTGTCCGAGATGGCCGCCGACGCCCTGAAGGTGCTGGACGCGGCCGGGATCGAGAGCGCCCACATCTATGGCGTCTCCATGGGCGGCGGCATCGCCCTGGAGTTCGGAGCCCGCTATCCGGAGCGCTGCCGGTCGCTGATCCTGGGCTGCACCATGGCCAAGACCCCGGACATTCCGCCGCGTCCCAAATGGCTGGTCAGCCTGATCTATCGCCTCATTCCGCTGCTTAAGCCCCTCGCAAAGCCGGCTAAGTACAAGGGCGGCTATGGCGACGCGGCGCCCGACGACGCCATCGCCCGCGACAAGGGCATGCTGGACAAGGACCCGTTCAACATGGGCGGCGTCATCGCCCAGAGCCACGCCATCATCGATTATTCCATCACCCCGGAAGAGGTGGCGGCGGTGAAGGTCCCGGCCCTGGTCCTGCATGGCACCCAGGATCTGCTCGTGCCCTATGAGGCGGGCAAGAAACTGTCGGAGATGCTGCCCAACGCCCGGCTCGTGACCTTCCAGGACATCGGCCACAACTATTTCGTCGGCGCCGGAGAGCGCGCCAACGCCGAGGTCGACCGGTTCATCCAAGAGGTTGAGGCGGCTCGATGAGCGGCGGGGTTTCGGTGGCTCTGGACCACTGGGAACTTCGCGATTTCGACCCCGGCCAGGGTCGGGCGGACGCGGGCGGCGAAGGCTGGATGCCGGTCCCGGCACCCGGTGACGCCTATGTGGCCCTGATCGCGGCCGGGCGGCTGGAGCATCCGTTCAGGGGTCGCAATGAGGACGCGGCCGCCTGGGTGCGGGATCGGGAATGGTGGCAACGCACGACATTCGTCGCCCCTTCTCCCGAAGCCGATACGGTTACCGAACTGATCTTCGACGGTCTGGACACCTTCGCCTCCGTCTATCTGGACGGTCAGTTGCTGGGTCGGACGGACAATATGTTCCGGCGATACGCCTTCGATATCGGCGCGCACCTCAGGCCCGGCGAGATCCAAATGGTCGCCATCCGCTTCGATCCGCCGGCCCTGGCCGTCGTCGACCAGCCCCTGCCCGTCTGGACCGCCTTCACCGACCGGGTCAGCCGGTCGAAGCGCAACCTGATCCGCAAGGCCCAGTTCGGCTGGGGCTGGGACTGGGGCCCCGACCTGCCGACCGTAGGCGTCTGGCAGAGCGCCCGCATCGAGACCCGCGCCCGCCCGCGACTGAGCGAGGTGCGGTTCGAGACCCTGAGCGCCACGGCGGAAAGCGCACGAATCCATCTGACGGTCGATGCGGGCCATGACGTGGCCCTGGTGGTCAAGGTCGCCCTTACCGATCCCGACGGCGCGATCGTCTTCAGCCGCACCTGCCAGCCCGGCGACGCCTCGGGAGCCCTGCGCATCGACCGGCCCCGGCTGTGGTGGACGGCCGACCTGGGCGACCAGCCGCTCTATGGCCTGAGCGTTCGCCTGTTCGACGGCGACCGACTGGTGGACGAGGTCGTGCAGTCGGTTGGAATCCGGACGATCGCCATCGACGAGTCTCCGGACCCGGACGAACCGGGCACGAGCTTCTTCCGCTTCGTGCTGAACGGCCGGCCGATCTTCGCCAAGGGCGCCTGCTGGGTCCCCGCCAGCTCCTTCGTCGGCGACCTGGCCTCGGAGCCTTATGCGCGGCTGATCGACGACGCCGTGGCGTCGAACATGAACATGATCCGGGTCTGGGGCGGCGGCGTCTATGAGCCCGACGCCTTCTACGACCTGTGCGACCGCAAAGGGCTGCTGGTCTGGCAGGACTTCATGTTCGCCTGCGCCCACTATCCGGAAGACGGGGCGTTCGCGGCCTCGGTCAAGATCGAGGTCGAGCAACAGGTGCGCCGCCTGCGCCACCACGCCTGTCTCGCCGTCTGGTGCGGCAACAACGAGAGCCAGGCGATGAACCGGATCAACACCGACAAGGGCGGCGACCCGGTGCGGCTGTCCGGCACGGCACTCTATGACGATCTGATCCCCGAGGTGCTGGGCCGCCTCGATCCGAACGCCCTGTATCGCCCCGGCAGCCCGTGGGGCAGTTCGAACCCCAACGGCATGACCGCCGGCGACGTGCACGACTGGACCGTCTGGCACGGGGTGCCGCCGATCCCCGGCGACGAGATGATCGGCGACTTCGGCGCCACGCCCGAGGCTGTGTCCTGGTTCCGCTATGCCGAGGACATGTCGCGCTTCGTCTCGGAGTTCGGGCTCCAGGCGGCGCCGGCGCTGGCGACGCTGAAACGCTGGATGGACCCGGCCGATCTGCATCCCGACAGCGAAGGCTTCCTTGCGCGGATCAAGGACGAGGCGCGCAAGGCCGATCTGATGATGGCGCCGGTGACGGGCCTGCCAAAGACGCTGGAGGACTATGTCGACTTCACCCAATGGTGCCAGGCCGAGGGGCTGAAGTTCGGCATCGAGCATTTCCGACGCCGCACGCCTCATTGCTCGGGCGCCCTGATCTGGCAGTTCAACGACTGCTGGCCCTGCGTCAGCTGGAGCCTGGTCGACTATGACGGGGTGCAGAAGGCCAGCTGGTTCGCGGTGCGTCGCGCCTTCGCCCCGGTCATGGCCTCGTTCAAGGTCGAGAACGGCGTCGCTGAACTGTGGATCGCCAACGACGGACTGGAGCCCGTGTCGGGCAGGGCCGAGATCGAACTGGCGCATCTGGACGGCCGCTCGGAGTGGCGGATGGAGGCCGGGTTCGAAGTAGCGCCCAACACCGGCGCTGTCGTCTGGCGCGGGGAGGCGGCGGCGGCCGACGATCTGGTGCTGACGGTGCATTCGCCCGAGAACCTGTTCCCGTCGAACCGGATACTGTTCGCGCCGATCGTGACCCTGCCGCTGGCGCAGGGCGCCCGGCCGGAGGTCGAGGTCCGCCAGGTCGGGCCGTGCGAGCTGGCCGTGGATCTGTCGGCGGAGACCTGGCTGGCCTTCGTCCATCTGGTCTCGGATCGGGCCGATCTGCGGTTCAGCGACAACCACTTCGATCTGGCGGCGGGCGAGCGGCGGATGATCGTCGTCACGGGCGCGACCGATCTGACGCCGTCGGACGTGGCGGTGCGCTGCTGGAACGACCGGGCCTCGGGAGTGGCGGCATGAACCGCGCGGCGCGGCGGGGCTTCGCGGTCGCCGCGATGGCCGTCGCGTCCCTCCTCGCCGGCTGCGGCGGCGGGCCGTCGAAGCCGTTCGATGTCGCCCTCGCCCCGCCCCCGCCGGACTATGCGAGGCCGGAGGCCTGGCTGGCCCTGCCCGGCCGCAACGGGCTGGAGCGGTCGGCGCCCACGGGACTGACCGTCGTCGATGAGTCCTCTGCGCCCGCCGACGTCTTCTTCATCCACCCGACAACGGCGCGCGACAGCTCGGTCTGGAACCTGCCCTGGGACGCGTCGGACACGGTCGCGCCGCTGAACCAGGCGGTGCTGATGGGCCAGACCAGCGTCTTCAACGGCTGCTGCCGCATCTATGCGCCCCACTATCGGCAGGCGTCGCTGCGCGGGCTCGGCGACACGGGCGCGGTCGATCTGGCCTATGCCGACGTCGAGGCCGACTTCCGCGACTTCATAGTCCGCCGCAACGCCGAACACGGCGGGGGCCGAGCCTTCATCATCGCCGCCCACAGCCAGGGGGTGATGCACGCCATCCGCCTGCTGCAGGAGCAGGTGTTGGGCACGCCGCTACAGGACCGGCTGGTGGCGGCCTATCTGATCGGCGGCTATGTGCCCGACACCTTCCCCGAACTGGGCCTGCCGCTGTGCGACGCGACCCACCAGACCGGCTGCGTCCTGACCTGGAACTCCAGCAAGCCCGGCAGCCTGACCGCCCGCATGATCCTGCACAAGCCGACCTATTGGTGGCGCGGATCGTGGAAGCGCGAGGACCAGGCGGTTGCCGTCTGCGTCAATCCCCTGACCTGGCGGGTCCAGGGCCATGGGCCGGAAACAGTCGGCCCCGAGGCCAATCCGGGCAGCATGCCCCTGCCCCGCGATCCTTTCCCGGCGGCGCCCACGACCATGCCGCCGCTGCTGCCGCATCTGACCGGCGCCCGGTGTCGCGAGGGGATGCTGGAGGTCGATATTCCGAAGGACTCGCCCGCCGAGTACAGCGACCCGCTGGCCCGCAACCTCGGCAGCTATCACCTCAACGACTACGGCCTGTTCTATGCGTCGCTGCGCGAGAACGCCCTGACGCGGGTCCAGGCCTGGACGGCGGCGCATCCCTAGAAGTCAGGCGTTGGCCTCGGCCCAATCGATGAGTTGGCGCGTGACCTCCTCCCAGCCCGGCTCGGCCAGCAGCAGGTGGGAGCGGCCGGGAAAGTTGAGGAAGTCGGTCTTCGCCGGCGACCGCTTCTGGATACGATACGCCGCGCGCGACAGGTAGGGCGTGACCAGCCGGTCCTTGTCCCCCGAGGTGATCAGCAGGGGCTGGGTCCGGCGGCCGGGGTCGATCCGTGTGCCCGCCCAGAAGGCGGCCTGATAGAAGACCCGGCCCGAGGTCGGGATTACATAGGCAGCGAAGGCCCGATCCTGCACCGCCTTCGGCGCGCCGTTGGCGAACCGATCGGCCCAGCGCCTGCGGGTGAAGGCCCAGGGCCGGTTCCAGCCGTTCCAGCGCAGGATGACCGGCAGGGCGGCGGTCAAAGTCAGCCAGCCGTGCACCACACCGCCGATCGGCGCCGGATTGACCGCGATCCCGGCTCGACCCACGCCCCGGTCGAGCAGCATCTGGGTGAATAGGCCGCCGAACGAATGGCCGACCAGCAGAGGCTTTCCGGGCAGGCGCTCGATCTCGGCCTGAAGCGCGTCGACGATCCGTCCGATGCTGAGGCCGCCCAGCTCCGAAGGCGGCGCGGCATTGATCTCGGCCGCGGTCCGACCGCGCAGCACCGGCCAGGTCGGCGTGACCACTGTCCAGCCTGCCGCCTCCCACGCCTCCCTGAACCCCGCCCAGGAGTCCGTCGTGACCCAGAGGCCATGAATCAGCACCACCGTCCGGTCGTTCTCGCCGCCCATCACATTCCCCTGAAGACCCGCCTCAACAAAGGTAACAGACAAGCTTCCTTCGCCTAACCGAGTTATAAGGAATTCAACTCCACAGGGAACCGCATGGCGCGGCACCATGGAGCCATGGAAGGGCTTCATCTCAATGTTCAGGACGCTTCGCACTCTCGTGGCCGCCGCGCTGATCGCGCTAGGCGGCCTGACCGCCGCCTCGGCCACCGCCCAGACCCCCGCCGCGCCCGCCAGGAAGACCGTGGTTCTGGTCCATGGCGCCTGGGCCGACGGCGGCAGCTGGAACCGTGTGGTTCCCTATCTGCTGGCCGCAGGCCTGAACGTGGTGGCGGTGCAGAACCCGCTGGCTTCGCTGGAAGGCGATGTGGCCAACACCACCCGGGTCATCAACGACCAGGCCGGCGACGTCATCCTGGTCGGCCATTCCTACGGCGGCGTGGTGATCACCGAAGCAGGCAACAATCCCAAGGTGAAGGCCCTGGTCTATGTCGCCGCCTTCGCACCCAAGCCCGGCCAGTCGGTGAACGCCATCCTTTCGGCCTTCCCGCCGCCGGCCTGGTTCGCCAGCCTGCACGCCGACGCGGGCGGCTATGTCACCTGGCCGCTGTCCACTTGGAAGACCGAGTTCGCCACCGGCCTGCCCGACGACGAACAGACCGTCCTACACGCCAGCCAGCACCCGACCTTCCACGGCGTCAACGACAACGCCATCGGCGATACGGCGGCCTGGTCGTCGCGCCCGGTGACCTCGGTCGTCTCGCAGCAGGATCACATCATCCCGGCCCCGCTGCAGATGCTGTTTGCCCAGCAGATGCATTCGACCGTGGTCCCGGTCGAGGCGGGCCACCTGGCCATGCTGATCGCCCCGGAAGAAACGGCCAAGGCCATCATCGCCGCGGCCAACAGCTACTGAGACCATCGCGATCGCAGACGTCGGGAGGCGGGCCGCAGGGTCCGCCTCTCTTCGTTTCAGCCCGCCTTCGAGGCCAGCCTCAGGCTCTCGACCAGCACCGGCTCCATGGCCGCATAGCCGCGCCGCGTGGGATGAACGCCGTCGCGGGTGAAGTCGGCGCGCATTCGACCCTCTCCTTCGGTCAGGGCGGCGAAATAGTCGGCGAAGACCAGGCCGCGCGCCTCCGCCGTCGTCTTCAGCCAGACGTTCAGCTCGGCGACCCGGCCGCTGACGTTCCCCAGAGCCGGATTCCAGGCCAGGGTCGCGAAGGGCGGCAGGCTGGCGAGGATAACGGTGATCCCGTGTGCCTGCGCCAGGTCCAGCATGGCCAGGATGTTGTTCTTGAAGTCCTGCGGGGTGTTCGGTCCGGTGTTGCCGGCGACATCATTGGTCCCGGCCATCAGGTGACAGATCCGGGGCCGGAGCGCGACCACTTCGGCCATGAAGCGCAGCAGCATCTGCGGCGTGGTCTGGCCGCTGATGCCGCGATTGACGTGGCCGTTTTCGAACAGGCCGGGGTTGGCGATGCGCCACATCTCGGTCAGGGAATCGCCCATGAAGACGACGTCCACAGCGGTCCCTGCGCGGGCCGTATTGTCCTCGCGATACTGGCTCAGCGCGGGCCAGTCGCGCTGCATCCGCCAGGCCTTGCGGCGCTCGTTGCGGGCGCTGCGTTCGGGGTCCGACAGCATCGCCAGAACAGCCGGATTCATATCCCCGTCGGCGACGTAGGCGCGGGCGAAGGCCAGCTCCTCCTCGCCCGGACCGAAGCCCGCGGAGTCGAGATGATCGACCATGCCAATGGGCGTCGGCGGGTCTTCGGGGCGATCCGAAACCGGCATTCCGTCTGTCTCCATCCTGCTCGCGCGGGTCTTCGCCCGCGTCGACTAAGAGGCCAGTCTGCTCCCGCAATGCAGCAAAGGTCAAATCTTCACTCGCGATTGAATGAGCGTTGACGAAACCGAATTTCGGTGTGACCTTCCCGGTCATGGCGACGCAGATCGCCGAGGAAACGCAAACGAGGGAGGCTAGCCCCATGTCCGGGAAGCTCTGGATTTCGACGTCCGTCGCCGCGCTGCTTTGGTGCGGTGCTGCTCACGCCCAACAGGCCCAACCGACCGCCCCTGAAGACCAGGCCACGACCCTGGGCGATGTGGTGGTCACCGCCGAACGCCGCACCACCAACCTGCAGACGACCGCGGTCGCCGCCTCCGTCATGAGCGGCGAGGAACTGCAGGCCAAGGGCGTCACCAATATCGAGACCCTGCAGTTCTCCATGCCGTCGGTGACGGTGCAGAACTCCGGCCAGGGCAACAGTTTCAACGTCCGCGGCATCGGCAAGACCGAGAACAGCTCCTCGATCGGCGTCGGCGTCATCACTTATCGCGACGGCGTGGCGGTGTTCCCCGCCTACTTCCAGAACGAGCCCTTCTTCGACATCCAGAGCCTGGAGCTGCTGCGCGGTCCGCAGGGCACCTTCGCCGGCCAGAACGCGACCGGCGGCGCGGTCTTCATCACCGAGAAGAACCCCGACTTCGGCGGCCTCGGCGGCTATGTCACGGCCCAGTACGGCAACTACAACGACGTCCGCCTGCAGGGCGCGATCAACCTGCCGCTGACCGACACCCTGGCCGCTCGCCTCGCCTTCAACAGCGAGAACCGCGACAGCTTCTATGACGTCATCGGCACGCCGTCGCGCGGCCGTCCGGGCGTGCTGGACTCCAAGAGCGTGCGCGGCAGCCTGCTGTGGACGCCGAACGACCAGCTGCGGGTCCTGCTGAAGAGCGACTATACGATCAACGACATGGGCGGCTATCCGGCCAGCCCCTACAACTCGACCCTGCCGCTGCACACCATCGCGACGAACGGGCCATACGCGGCCAAGGACGAAACCGCGCGGACCGTGCTGAACGTCAGCTACGAGTTCGCCAACGGCATCACCCTGCGGTCGATCTCGGGCGCCCAGTACGGCACCACCATGGTGCGCTCGGACCTGGACGGCACGGCCACCCTGCCCTTCACCTTCTACGACAAGGTCGAGCAGCGGCTGCTGTCGCAGGAGTTCACCCTGGTGTCGCCGGACGACGGGCGCCTGAAGTGGGTGGTGGGCGCCTACTACCAGGACGACCTGATCACCTTCCCGCCCGGCCAGTTCGTCACGACCCAGTATGTGGCCCCGACCCTGCCGATCCTCTACGACACCATTTTGGACGGCGAAAATCCCAAGACCACTGCGGCCGGCTTCGGACAGATCAGCTATGACCTGACCGATGCGCTGGAGCTGCAGGTCGGCGGCCGCTACACCCGTTCGACGGTGGAAAATAACGCCAAATTCGCCGCGCCGCTGCTGGGCCTGGCCCTGGTCCAGAACGACCGCTACGAGGAAGACGCCTTCACCGGCAAGATCGCCCTCAACTGGACGCTCGACGACAACAACTTCCTCTACGCCTTCTATGCGCGCGGCCATAAGGCCGGCGGTCTGAACGGCCCCAACCTAGCCTTCGTGGCGCCCAAGCCGTTCGACGGCGAGGATGTCGACGACTTCGAGGCGGGCTGGAAGGCGACCCTGTTCGACGGGCACGTGCGCACCCAGCTGGGCGCCTACTACGACATCTACAAAAATTTCCAGATCATCATCGGCGACCCGACGACGGCCTCGATCACCTCGATCCTGAACGTCACCGGCGACACCAAGATCTATGGTCTGGAAGCCTCGGCCCAAGGGCGGTTCGGCGGCTTCGGCTTCGACGCCGGCCTGTCGCTGGCGCACTCGGAACTGGGGACCTTCTACGGAGCGGATCCGCGTCGGGCCCGCACCGGCGCCTGCGACCAGAACACCGGTCCGGCCAGCGGCAACTGCGTCAATCTGGAAGGCAACGCCCAGACCTATGCGCCGGAGCTGACGGTGAGCCTGGGGGCCGAATACGCCTTCCAGATCGGCAACGCGACCCTGACGCCGCGCATCGACTACAGCCATATCTCCGAGACCTGGACGACGATCTTCGCCAACGAGGCTCTCGGCGACAAGCTGAAGGCGCGCGACATCGTCAACGCCCAGCTGACCTACGACACGGGCGACTGGAGGCTGCAGGCCTATTCGACCAACCTGGGCGATCTTGAGTACATCGCCTCGATCAAGGCCGGGCTGCGCTACGCCGGCGCGCCGCGTCAGTACGGCGTCCGTCTGACGAAGAACTTCTAGTGGAGTACGGCGGCGTGGGGTCGATGCAGGAGTATGCGCTGACCGTGGACAAGTTCCTGGTCCACGCCGCGAAATGGCACGGGTCGGTCGAGGTGGTCTCGGCCGATCCGGGCGGGGTCACCCGGAAGAGCTACGCCGAAACCCTGGACCGGAGCCGCAGGCTGTCGGGCGCCCTTCTGGGCCTCGGCCTGCGGCGCGGGGACCGGGTCGGGACCCTGGCCTGGAACACCCGGCACCATCTCGAGATGTGGTACGGGACGATGGGGGTCGGCATGGTCTGCCACACCCTCAACCCCCGACTGACCGCCGACCATCTGGCCGCGATGATCGATCAGGCCGAGGACAGGATTCTGGCCGTCGGCTCGGGTCTGGGCGAGGTCGGGCGCGCCCTGATGGCGCGCTGCCCCAGCCTGGAAAAACTGATCATCCTCGACGGTGATCCCGTCGAAGGCGGCCAACTCGATCTCGAGGCGATGATCGAGGGCTCGAACGAGCGCCCGGTCTGGGGCGGGTTCGACGAACAGACGCCCGCCGGCCTGTGCTTCACCTCGGGTACGACCGGGGCGCCCAAGGGGGTGCTCTATACCCACCGCTCCAACTATCTGAACACCATCCGCTCGCTGCAGTCGGACTGTCTGGCCCTGTCGCGGTCGGACGTGGCCCTGATCACCGTGCCGATGTTCCACGCCAATGCCTGGGGCTTCCCCTTCTCGGCGCCCGCAGCCGGATCGACCCTGGTCCTGCCCGGGCGGCTGATGGACGGCGCCAGCCTGGCCCACCTCATCCGCAGCGAGGGCGTCACGGTTACCGCCGGCGTGCCGACCGTCTGGATCGGCCTGCTCGACCATGTCGAGGCCAATGACCTGCAGGTCCCGTCGCTGGAGCGCATCATCCTGGGCGGCGCCGGTGCGCCCGAGAGCCTGATCCGCCGCATGGAAGATCGCCTCGGCGTCCGCGTCCAGACCAGCTGGGGCATGACCGAGCTGTCGCCCATGGGCACCCTGTCGCCGCCTGACGAGGTCGCCCTGGCCTCGGGCCGCCCGGCCATGGGCCTGGACATGCTGCTGACCGACGCCGAGGGCGTTCCCCTGCCCGAGCAGCGCAATGTCGTCGGCCATCTGAAGGTCAAGGGACCGAGCGTGGCGCGCCAGTATTTCAAGGCCGCGGCCCCGGCGCTGGATGCCGACGGCTGGTTCGACACCGGCGACCTGGCCATCATCGACGACGGCGGCGCCCTGACGCTGGCCGGCCGGTCCAAGGATCTGATCAAGTCGGGCGGCGAGTGGATCAATCCGGTCGATATCGAGGACATCATCGGCGCCGATCCATCGGTCGGCCTGGTCGCCGTCATCGCCCGGGTCGACGACAAATGGGGCGAGCGCCCCCTGCTGGTGGTCGAGCCGCGTCAGGGCCATTCGGTCGAGAGCGGCGCACTGCTGAAATCACTCAAGGGCAGGGTCGCGGACTGGTGGATTCCGGACCGGGTGGTCCAGGTCGAGGCCATGCCCCTGGCCGCGACCGGCAAGATCGACAAGACGCGGCTTCGCGCGGACTACGGCCAGGCCTTAGGATGACCATCGATCCTTACAGGCCGCTCGCGAATCGGGCGCCGCCGCCCGAACTCGAGACCCGCGCCATGACGACCCCCAAAGCCGCACCCAAGGCCGCCGCGAAGGCGAAGACCGCCAAGGCCGCGACCGCCAAACCCGCCGCCCGCCCCAAGGGCCGGTCCAAGGCCGAGCAGCGCGCCGAGAGCCTGGAACTGATGCTGGACGCGGCCGAGGAGCTGTTCTCCAAACACGGCATGTACGGCGTGACGCTGAAGGACGTGGCGCAGAAGATCGGGGTGCACACCTCGCTGATGCACTACTACTTCGAAGACAAGCAGGACCTGTTCCATCAGGTCGTGCGGCGCCGGGCGCCGATCACGATCGGACGCCGGGTCGAGGCGATGAAGCGCTATGCCGAAGAGGTGGGCGACCATCCGACGGTCGAGGGCTCGCTGCGGGCGTTCCTCGACACCGATCTGAACCTCTACATCGAGGGCGGCGAGGGCTGGCGGAACTACGGCGCCCTTGGCGGTCAGCTGAACAACACCCCGGCCTGGGGCGCGGCGGTGATGTGGGAAAACTTCGACCCCGTCGTGCTGCAACTCATCGACCTGCTCAAGAAGGCGATGCCGGACGCGGCCGAGGAAGACATCTTCTGGGGCTACCACTTCGTCACCGGCGCCCTGACGCTGAGCCTCGCCCGCACGGGGCGGATCGACCACCTGTCGGGCGGCCTGTGCCAGTCCGAGGACTTCGAGGCCATCCGGGCGCGGATGGCGAAATTCATGGCCGGCGGCTTCCTGGCGATCTGCGAATCCCGGTCCGCCGAACGTAAAGCGAGTACAGATGGCTGAGTTCGCAGGTTTCCCCGTCGCGGCCCGGCCCGAGGACCTGGGTTTCGACAGCGCCCGACTGGGACGCCTGGACGACTATATGGCCGGAATGGTTGAGGCGGGCCGCGTCGCCGGCGTCACGACCCTGATCCTGCGCCACGGCAAGGTCGCCGCCTTCAGGACCCACGGTTCGGCCGTGCTGGGCGGCGCGACGCCCCTGAGCCCCGACGCCATCTTCCGCATCTATTCGATGACCAAGCCGATCGCGGCGACGGCGATGATGATCCTGTTCGAGGAGGGCCACTGGGTCCTCGACGATCCGGTGACGAAATTCATTCCCGAGTTCGAGAACCTCAAGGTCTGCGTCGGCGTCGGTCCCGACGGCGAGATGATCATCGAGGAGGCCAAACGCGCGCCGGCCCTGCGCGAGGTGATGAGCCACACCGCCGGCTTCGCCTATGGCCTCTTCCCCGACTACCACCCGCTGGAGAAGGCCTATTTCGTCGAGGCCATCGCACGCCCGGACGGCGCCCAGGCCTTCGTCGACAAGGTGGCGGCCCAGCCCCTGATGTTCCAGCCGGGCGGCGAGTGGTTCTACTCCATCGCCTCGGGCATCCTCGGCGTCATCGTCAGCCGCATCTCGGGCCAGACGTTCGGCGACTTCCTGCAGGACCGGATCTTCGGCCCGCTGGGCATGGTCGACACCGGCTTCCAGACGGGCGTCGACAAGGCCGACCGGCTGGTGACCTTCTATCAGGACGACGGCCAGGGCGGGCTGAAGGAAGTCACCGAGGTCCTGAACGCCCCGATCAATCCGTTCATCGCCCCACCGCCGTTCGAGGACGGCGGCGGCGGACTGGTCTCGACGATCACCGACTATGCCCGCTTCACCCAGATGATCCTTAACAGGGGCGAGCTGGACGGCGTGCGCATCCTGGCGCCGGTCACGGTCGAGCTGATGTCGACCAATGTGATCCCCGATGCGGTTCTGGCGACCTCGCATCCCCTGAGGCTGCTGCCCTTCAATCCCGCCTTCGGCTTCGGCCTCGGCTTCTCGGTCATGAACGATCCCCGCCGGATGGGGTCGGTTGAGGGACGCGGGACCCTGGCCTGGGGCGGGATGGGTGGCACCTGGTTCTGGATCGACCCCGAGAATGACCTGGCCTTCGTCGGCCTGATCCAGCGGTTCGCCGACCCGATCTCCGGCGAGTTCCGCGCCAAGGCCCGCACCTTCACCTACGCGGCGCTCACGCGGCCCGATCTCTGACTTCGCGAACAATAGACGGGTCTCAAGGCCCGCTTTCGAGGAAACGAAAATGACCACCGTCACCGCTGACGACGCCGAGGTCCCCGCCTCGCCGCCCGCCGAGTTCCGCAAGACCAAATGGGGCGTGGTCTGGCTTCTGACCCTGACCCTGTTCACGGCCCTGACCGTCGGCGGCCTGCTGGCCCCGCTGCAGGAGGCGGCCAAGGCCGATCTGAAGATCACCGACGTCCAGCTGGCCATGATCGTCGGCACGGCCACAGCCATTCCGACCGCCATCCTGGCCCTGCCCATCGCCTGGTGGGTGGACCACAAGACGCGCAACCGGATGCTGGTCGTCCTGGCCTCGCTGTGGGCCATCGGCACCATCGCCACCGCCTTCGTCGCCGATTTCTACGGCCTGTTCGCCGCCCGTCTGGTCGCCGGCATCGGCGCGGGCACGGCCTTCCCGGTCGTCGTCTCCCTGCTGGCCGACGTCTGCATGCCGCAGAAGCGCGGCCGGTCGATGCTGCTGCTCTCGATCGGGGCCTGGGCCGGTGTCGCGGCGGCTTTCGCCGTCGGCGGCAGCCTGTTCGGCTATCTGGAGGCCCATCCGAGCGCCTTCGTCGCCGGCATGGCGCCCTGGCGCGAGACCCATCTGCTGACCGGAATCGCCGCCGCCCTCCTGACCCTGCCCCTGCTGCTGATCCGCGAGCCCAAACGCTATGAGGTCGAGCAGCAGAGCATCGCCCTGATGCCGACCCTGCGCGCCTTCTGGAAGCGCAAGATGTTCCTGGGCCCGCTGCTGGTCGGCAATTTCGCCGGCGGCCTGGCCGAGGGCGCTGCAGCCCTGTGGATGGGCTCCATCCTGGTGCGTCAGTACCACCAGTCGCCCGGCCAGTTCGGCGGCTGGGTGGGTCTGGTGATCCTCGGCGGCGGCGTGGTCGGCTCGATCCTGGGCGGCTTCACGGCTGACTGGGCGCAGAAGTTGAAGATGCGCGGCGCGATTCTGCTGCCCGCCGTGGCCGCAACCGCGATCAGCATCCCCGCCAGCGCCTATCCGATCATGCCGACCGTCACCGGCTTTGCCTGGGTGCTGTTCGCCCTTCTGACCGGCGGTGCGATCGTCAACCTGGTCAACACCGCGGCCATCGCCGTCCTGCTGCCCAACGAGGAGCGCGCCACCAGCATCGCCGCGCTCAAGATCGTCGCCACCGTGGTCGGCGGCCCGATCACCGGCGTGATCGTGGTGGGTATGGCCTCGCACTTCTCGGGACCGAACGGGATGGGAATCTCCCTGACCTGGCTGGGCGTGGTGACCGGCGTGCTCTCGCTGGGCGGCTACTGGTTCGCCATGGCCAATGCGCCGCGAAAGGTCGCGGACGAAACCGAAGCCTCCGCCTGACCCCTCTCTCCCGGAGCCGACGACGATGAGCCCTTCCAGTTCCACGCTCGCCGTCGTCGGCATCGCCCGCCTGGCCGAGATGACCGGGACCAGCCTGCGGGCCCTGCGCTACTATGAAGAAATCGGCCTGCTCAGGCCGTTCCGCACCGCCAACCGGGCGCGACTGTTCACCGGCCATCAGTGCGAGATGGCGGCGATGATCGTCCTGCTGCGGCGGCTGGACGTCTCCGTCGTCGAAATCAGGGCGGTGATCGACCAGGCCTCGTCCGACATCGACCGGGCCGGGCGGCTGCGCCAGACGCTGGAGCGCAAGGCTGCCGAGCTGTCGGAGCGGCTGCACGAGGTGCGGATCGCGCTGGCCGGGACCACCCTCGTTCACGAAAGTCTCAGCGCCGCCTGACCTGACGTCACCCTTGCGAGGGGCGGTCGGCGGTGGAAGGAAGGACCCGGGCGTCCGTCAGAGACGCCGCTGGATGAGGAACCGCCATGGCCGCCTTCGAGATCACCCGTGAGGGCGCCGTCGCCCATCTGCGCCTGACCCGGCCCGAGGCGTCGAACGCGCTCGACATGAGCTTCTGGCGCGGCTTCGGACCCGCCGTGTCGGCGCTGGACCGGACCGGCGAGGTCCACGCCTTGGTGATCTCCGGCGAGGGCCGAAACTTCTGCGCCGGGATGGACATCTCCGTCTTCTCCAGCGGCGCCATCCTGCCGGCCGAGACGTCGGCGCAGCGGCAAGCCTTCCATCAGGCGGTGCGCGACCTGCAGGACGCCCTGACGGCGCTGGAGAAGGCGCGCTTCCCGGTGATCGCAGCGGTGCACGGCGCCTGCGTCGGGGCGGGGCTGGACATGGTCTCGGCCTGCGACCTGAGGCTGGCCTCCGCCGACGCCCTGTTCCGGATCGAGGAGATCAACATCGGCATGATGGCCGACGTCGGCAGCCTCCAACGCCTGCCGAAAATCCTGCCCGAGGGGGTGGTGCGGGAACTGGCCTATCTGGGCAACAGCCTGACCGCCGGGCGGGCCGAACGACTGGGCTTCGTCAATGCGGTCCTGCCGGACGCCGAGGCCGTTGTCGCGGCGGCGCTGGAGATGGCGCGGACCATCGCGGGCAAGGCGCCCTTGGCCGTGACCGGGTCCAAGGCGGCGATCGGCTATGCCCGCGACCACACCGTCGCCGAGGGGCTGGAGTGGGTGGCGGTCATGCAGGGCTCGCTGTGGAACCCGTCGGACATCCTGACCGCCATTCAGGCGCGGAGGTCGAAAGAGACGCCGGCCTTCGCCGCCCTCGCCCCGCTCGTGACGCCCGGCTCCGAGGGCTAGGCCGCGCGGCGGACCGAGCGGATGACCGCCGAGGTCATGGCCGCCAGCCCGGCCAGAAGCCGCGCCTGATCCGCCGGAGCCAGCGACCGGTCGAGGAACAGCAGGGCCAGCCCCTCGGCCTGAACGGTCACCGCGCCCCCGCGCCAGCAGCCGCAATCGATCCAGCCGTCCAGCAGGTCGCACAGGTCGATGGTCAGGGGCACGAGGTCGTTACGGCGCGCCACGGCGGCGGTCTCGGCGATCGACAGGGCGAGACGGCGCACGGCCCGGGCGTCCGCCTGGATCGCGGCATCGGGTCTGCGACAGGCGGCCAGAAGTTCGCCGATCAGCGGCCCCAGCCGGATCGCGATGGCCGGAGTGATGGCCTCCACCCGCGCCTCGGCGTTGCGGGCCAGGGTTTCGACCGTGGTCGTATCAGTCGCGCTCAGAATGCGCGCCAGACGGTTGGGCGGGGCGAAGCTCACTCTGGTCATGTGAACAGCCCGTCGATCTCGTCCTGCGACAGGGCGCGGTCGGGTATCGCGGTGATGCGCAGGTCCTCGGCGCGACGCTCATAAACCCCCGGCGGCAAGGGCTCGGTGCGGAAGCGGCGGTCGGGCCCCTGATACCGGGGCGTGTCGATGAAGGCCCGACGGCTCTGGGCGATCCACAGCATCCGCTCCAGCAGGATCATCGGCGAGACCGGTTTGGCGATGGTGAAGTTGGCGCCGGAATCCCGCGCCCGGACCACCTTGGACTCGGGCGTCGAGGCGCTGAGCATCAGGACGGGGGTGCAGGCGTTTGGTCCCTGACGATCGGCCCGCATCTCGCGCACCAGGGTGAAGCCGTCCTCCTCGATCATCTCGCAGTTGACCATGACCAGGTCAAACCGGCGTGTGAGCAGGGCTTCGCGGGCCGCCTCTACGCTGTGGCATTTGGTCGGCCGGCTGATGCCGAAGCCCATCAGGATGGCGCCGAGCAGCTCCGTCGACTGCGGATTGTCGTCCACGACCAGGGGTTCGACGTCGCGGAGAGCGAGGCGGGTTCCGGACAGGTGCATGACCGCGTCACTCGACCTGCATCAGGCGGTCGGCCGTCGCCTGATCGAGACCTTGGGGCGCCGGGCCGTTGAGCAGATGGGCGTCGGCCCGGGTCTCGACGCGGCCCGTCGCCGAGGCCGCCAGCCGGTCCAGCCTCTGACCGACAAGATCCTGAAAGGCGCAGGTCTGAAGCACGTCCAGGAAGGTCGCCTCGATCGCGGCGGCATCGACGAACGGGGCCTGGGCCAGATCCAGCCCCCGTTCCGACAGGGACAGGAGGGTCTGGGCGGCGGTGTCCAGAACGTCGCGAATGACGGCGATCTCGGCGAGGAAATCGGACCGGGTCATGGTCAGATCTCGCCCAGGACGGAGGTCAGCTTCTGTTTGAGCACCGCCAGGGTGAAAGGCTTGATGACATAGTTGTTCACTCCGGCCTGACGCGCCGCGACGACATTCTCGGTCTTGGCCTCGGCGGTGACCATGACGAAGGGGGTCGCCTTGACCTCGTCGTCGGCGCGCACCCGCTGAAGCAGTTCCAGCCCGGTCGTCGGCTGCATGTTCCAGTCGGACAGGACCAGCCCGTAGGACTTGGCCTTGATCATCTGGAAGGCCGTGTCGCCGTCGGCCGCGTCGTCCACATTGTGGAAGCCGAGCTGGTTCAGCAGCCCCCTGACGATCCGGATCATCGTGCGGTAGTCATCGACCACCAGAACATTCATCGTCTTGTCGACCGCCATGGTCCCTGCTCCCTCTCCGGCCCTCCCGGCCCGGATCGAGGTTGAGATGATACACTCTAAGGTTGTGTTAATGACAAATTGGCACAGCTTTTAGTTGTAACTTCCGGTTAACCCTGTTCGCGCCATGGTTGCTTCGCCCGGCCGTTCGGGCTCGCGACAGAGTGATCCGTTGGACGAGGTCGTCAGGGATTTCGTGGCTGAGGCCCTCGAGGGGCTGGAAGCGCTCGACTCGAAGCTGGTCCGGCTGGAACAGGCGCCGGACGACCCCGCACTGCTGGGCGAAATCTTTCGCCTGGCCCATACGCTGAAGGGCACCAGCGGCTTTCTGGGCCTGTCGCGGCTGCAGGGCGTGGCCCATGCGGCGGAGAATGTGCTGGGCGGATTTCGCGACGGGACCCTGGCCGTCACCCCGGGCGCGGTCTCGGCCATCCTCGATGTTCTGGACGTGATCCGCGAGATCGTGGACCATCTTTCCGTGCAGGGCGAGGAACCCGGCGGAGACGACAGCCGGCTGATCGCGGCGCTGGACGCCATCTTCGCGGGAACGGGCGCCGAGGCTGCGCCGGAAGCGAAGGCGGCCGCGCGTCCTCTGCTGGAACAGCTCGGCGGAGAGGCGACGCTGGACGCGGCCTGCGAGGCGGCCCTGTTCACCCTGACCACGGACGCCGATGTTCAGGCCGTCGCGGGGACGCTGGACGCCGACCGGCTGCAGTCCGCTCTCAGAGACGGGCTGTGCGCGATCGCGAGGGGCGGCGCGGGCAACTTCCCCATCGCCCTGGCCGCGGCCCTGCCCGGGCTGGGGACCGGGGCCGCCGACCGCGTTCTGGCCGCCATCCGCAAGGCCCTTCTGGAGCTGGAGGCCGAGGCCGAGGCCGTCGATCTGGTGCTGGCCCCGCCCACCCCTGCCCCCGCTGTCGCCCCGAAGCCGGAACCGGCGTCCTCGGCCACACCCGCTTGTGCCGCCGCCCCTTCGGCAGACGGGGGGCAGTCGATCCGGGTCAATGTCGAGGTGCTGGAAAACCTGATGACCGTGGTCAGCGAGCTGGTGCTGATCCGCAACCAGCTGATCCAGACCCTGAGGACCGATCCCGAAAGCGCCTTCGCTGGACCGCTGAACCGGCTTAATCAGGTGACCAGCGAGCTTCAGGAAGGGGTGATGACCACCCGGATGCAGCCGATCTCCGGCGCCTGGGCCAAGCTGCCGCGACTGGTCCGCGACCTGGCCGCCGACCTCGGCAAGTCGATCGAACTGGTCATGCAGGGTCAGGAGACCGAGCTGGACCGGCAGGTGCTGGAACTGATCAAGGATCCCCTGACCCATATGATCCGCAATGCGGCGGACCACGGCATCGAGACGCCCGAGCGCCGCCGCGCGGCGGGCAAGCCGGGGACCGGCCGTATCCTGCTGCAGGCCCGGCACGAGGGCGGCGCCATACTGGTCGAGATGTCCGACGACGGGCGCGGCCTGCCCGCCGAGGCCATCCGCGCCAAGGCCCTGTCGGCCAGCCTGATCACTCCCGCCCAGGCGGCAGCCATGACCGACGCCGAGGCGCGCCAGCTGATCTTCGCCCCCGGCTTCTCGACCGCGGACCAGGTGACCGCCGTCTCGGGACGCGGCGTCGGGATGGACGTGGTCCGCACCAATATCGAGAAGATCGGCGGGGCCATCGAACTGGCCTCGGTCGAGGGTCAGGGCACCCGGTTCACGATCCGCATCCCCCTGACCCTGAGCATCGTCTCGGCCCTGATCGTCGAGGCCAGTGGCGAGCGGTTCGCCATGCCCCAGTCGAGCATCATCGAACTGGTCAGCACGGGCGCCGGCCCTCTGTCGGACGACATTGAGAACGCGCCTGAAGGGGAAGGCGACAATGGAGGCGGGCAACCCGCCCGCCGCATCGAGGAGATCAACGGCGCCTGGGTGCTCAGGCTGCGCGACCGGCTGCTGCCGCTGGTGTCGCTGCAGGCCCTGCTCGGGCTGGAGGAGCGCGAGGACCCGCGCGCCGACGCCTGTATCGTCGTGGCCCGCATCGGCGCCTTCACCTTCGGCGTCATCGTCGACCGGGTGTTCGACACCGAGGAGATCGTGGTCAAGCCTGTCGCCTCGGTGTTGCGCCACCTGAAGATCTATTCCGGCGCGACGATCATGGGCGACGGCTCGGTGATCATGATCCTGGACTTCAAGGGGATGTCGCTGGAGGCGGGTGCCGGCCATCTGGTCAACGGCGCCGAGGACGCGCCCGAGGCCGGGACGGAGGCGTCCGGCGAGACCCGCACCCTGCTGGTGTTCAGGACCCCCGAGGCCGCGCTGAAGGCGGCGCCGCTGGACAGTGTGGCGCGGATCGAGGACCTGGACTGCGCCAGCATCGAGCACGTCGATGGTCGGTCGGTGATCCAGTATCGCGGCGCCCTGATGCCTGTCGTGGGCTGCGACGGCAGGCCGGTTCTGATCGAGGACGGAACCGACGAAGGACGACGGCGACCGCTGCTGGTCTTCGCCAGGGGCGCGACCGGCTTCGGCGTCCTGGCCGATGAGATCGTGGACATCGTCGAGGGTCCCGCCATGGCCCAGCTGGGCGGCGCGGGCGCGAGCGCGGCGGGCAGTCTGATCGTCGCGGGCCAGGCGACCGAGCTGATCGATCTCGACTTCTACGGCCGCGGCGCGGGCGTCACGCCTGCTCCCGACGCTGTCGCCGCCAGGACCGGCGACCGGCGCATTCTGGTCGTGGACCAGAGCCCCTTCACCCGCCTGCTGCTCGGCCCGTTGCTGGCCCAGGCGGGATATGGCGTCGAGGTGGCGGCCAGCGCCCGGGACGCCCTGACCCTGCATGACGGGGGTGCGGTCTATGACCTGATCCTGGCCGACACCACGCCCGGGGCGCCCGGCGCCCGCCAGCTGGCGCAAACGCTCGGTCAGGCCTCGGCCTGGCATGCGACGCCCCTGCTCGGCCTCGGCGCCTACCGGATGGAGGCGCGCGACCGGATGGACAGTCTGGAGGCCGATCTTGCCAATGGTCTGGATCGGGACCGGCTGCTGACCGACCTCGACGACAATCTGATCCGTGGAGCCGCCTGATGAGCCAGCCGACAACCGACGGGGTTCAGGGGCTGGTCTCGGTTCGCGTCGGCAACCAGACCTTCGGCGCGCCGGTCCTGAGCGTGCAGGACGTCATCGCCCCGGTGCGCATCGACCGGGTGCCCCGCGCTCCGGCAGAGGTGGCGGGGTCGCTGAACCTGCGCGGCCGGATCGTCACCGCCATCGACATGCGCCGCCGCCTCGGGATGACCCCGCGCGAGGCCGACCAGCCGCATATGTGCGTCATCGTCGAGAGCGCGGGCGAGCTCTACGCCCTGCAGGTCGACGACGTCGGCGACGTCCTGTGGCTGGATCTCGCCGCCCAGGAGCCGCAACCCATCACCCTGGCCAGCGAATGGCGCGCCCTGTGCGCCGGCCTCTACCGCCTCGACGACGACCTGATGCTGGTCCTCGACATCCCGGCCGTGCTGGCCCTGCCCGCGCTGAACCCGGCCGCCCTCACCGCTCCCCTTGCCGCTTGACCGTTCACCGGAGGAACACGCCCATGCCCGCCCTCGCCCACGCTTCTGATGTCGACCCCGAACCGGCCTTGCTGGACCCCGCCTTCGCCGCCGCGGCGCTGGACGGCGCCGCCTCGGCCCTGATCCTGCTCGACCCGATGGGCGAGGTGCTGCGCGTCAACGGCGCAGCCCGGACCTTGATGCAGGCCCACGCCACCGCCCTGTCCCAGGCCTTCACCGGTCTCGATCCCCTAGATCCCGAGGGCGGGCGGATGGGTCTGGCGGGCGTCGGCTTCACGCCCGGTCGCATGGGCGGGTCGCCCGATGTCCGGACCGGAGAGATCGTGATCGGTGCTGCCCCCTTCTCGGTCCGGGTCACCGCCGTGCGCGACGAGGTCGGCCGGCCGCTGGGCGAGCTGGTCGAACTGGCCGACATCGGCGAGGACCGCAAACACGCCGGCATGCTGGCCGCCCTCGACAAGGTGCAGGCCGTGATCGAGTTCGCCATGGACGGCACCATCCAGGACGCCAACGCCAACTTCCTGGCCACCGTCGACTACCGGTTGGAGGATATCGTGGGGCGGCACCACAGCCTGTTCGTCGATCCGACGGAGGCTCAAGGGCCCGGCTATCGCGCCTTCTGGGAACGGCTGGGCCGGGGCGAGTTCGACGCGGGCCAGTACCGGCGCCTCGGCCGCAACGGCAAGGAGGTCTGGATCCAGGCCAGCTACAACCCGATCCTCGACGCCGCAGGGCGGCCGTTCAAGGTCGTCAAATACGCCACCGACATCACCGCCCAGAAGCTGGAAGCCGCCAATTTCGAAGGCCAGATCGCGGCGATCAACAAGGCCCAGGCGGTCATCGAGTTCTCGGTCGACGGGACGATCCAGTCGGCCAACGAGAATTTCACCGGCGCGGTCGGCTATCGGCTGGAGGAGATCGTCGGTCGCCACCACAGCCTGTTCGTCGATCCCGAATACGCCGCCAGCGCCGAGTACCGTCGCTTCTGGGAGAAGCTGGGCCGCGGCGAATATGACGCCGGCCAGTATCGCCGCCTCGGCAAGGACGGGCGCGAAATCTGGATCCAGGCCAGCTACAACCCGATCCTCGACAGCGCCGGCCGGCCCTTCAAGGTCGTCAAATACGCCACCGACATCACCGCCCAGAAGCGGGTCGCCGAGCGCGTGACGCAGATATCGGGCATCGTCGCCTCAGCCGCCTCCCAGATGCGGGCCACGGCCGAGGGGATGGCGGTGACCGCCGAGGAGACCACGCGTCAGGCTGGAATGGTCGCCTCCGCCGCCGAGATCACCTCGGTCAACGTCCAGACAGTGTCGTCGGCGGGCGAGGAGCTGACCGCCTCCATCGGCGAGATCGCCCGTCAGGTCGCCGAGAGCTCCAGCATCTCCCAGCATGCAGTGACCGAGGCGGACAAGGCCTCGGACTCGATCCGGAGCCTGGCACAGGCGGCGCAGAAGATCGGCAATGTCGTCACCCTGATCAACGACATCGCCGGCCAGACCAAGCTGCTGGCGCTCAACGCCACCATCGAGGCGGCGCGGGCGGGCGAGGCCGGAAAGGGGTTCGCGGTCGTGGCCTCCGAGGTAAAGAGCCTGTCGGACCAGACGGCCCGGGCGACGCACGAAATCTCGTCCCAGGTCTCGGCCATGCAGTCGGCGACCCAGACCTCGGTCGGGGCCATCGGCGGCATCACCGACACCATCCGCAAGGTCGCCGACATCGCCTCGGCCATCGCGGGGGCGGTGGAGGAACAGTCGGCCGCGACGCGCGAGATCGCCGCCAACGTCACCCAGGTGGCGGAGGGGACGCGGCAGGTGTCGTCGAGCATCGCCGGGGTCAACGCCGCCGCCGTCCAGACCAGCGACGCTTCGGCCGACCTGCTCAAGGCGTCCGGCGAACTAGCCCAGCAGGCCGAGGCCCTGACGCTGGAGATGGACAAGCTGGCCTCCGCCTGATCGGCGGATCGGCGAGGTCCGGGAGGGGCGCGGCGACCCTGGCCGCGCCCCTTTTTCATACCCTGAAGGCTAGGCCCGCAGACGTTCGGACCGGTCGTGCGGCTGGAAGGCGCCGCGCAGGCCGGGCATGGGCTCGAAGGCGCTGTCCAGACCGACCACGGTCTCGGCGCTGCCCAGCACCAGGGCCCCGTCAGGCTCCAGCGCCTCCGACAGGCGGGCCAAGGCCCAGCGCTTCTGCAGCTGTTCGAAATAGATCAGGACGTTGCGGCAGAAGATCAGGTCGAACCGGCCCATGCCCGCCGTGCCGTCCATCAGATTGTGCGGCCGGAACTCGACCAGGGCCCGGACCTCCGGCGCGATCGACCAGTCGCCACCCTCGCGTCTCAGCCAGCGCGAGCGGCGGGCCTCGGACAGGCCGCGCGAGGCCTCGAAATCGCTGTAGACGCCGCGCCGGGCCCGGTCGAGGATGGGCTGGGACATGTCGGTGGCCAGGATCTCGACGGTCCAGTCGGGCATAAGCCGCCGCTCTTCCAGCAGCAGCATGGCCAGGGAATAGGGCTCCTGTCCGCTGGAACAGGCGGCGCTCCAGATGCGCAGGCGACGGGCGCCGGTCCGTCGGGCGACGAGCGCCGGCAGCAGGGTGTCGCGCAGCTGGTCGAAGGGGGTGGCGTCGCGGAAGAAATAGCTCTCGTGCGTGGCCATGGCGTCGATGGCCCGCTGGGCCAGCCGACCGCGCGGGTCGAGGCGCAGCCGGGCGAACAGGGCCTCCAGCGTGGCCAGCCCTTCCTCGCGCATCAGGGGCGTCAGCCGGCTCTGCAGCAGATAGTCCTTGTCGGCCCCCAGGCTCAGGCCCGAGCGTTCCAGCACCAGACGGCGGAAGGCCTCGATGTCGCTGATCGCCCCGGTCATGCCGCAGCCCGCCTCAGCCATTCCCCGATCCGCGACAGAGGCAGGATCGCTTCGACGCGGCCGGTGCGGGCGGCGGCGCCCGGCATGCCCCAGACCACGCTGGTCGCCTCGTCCTGAACCACGAACCGGCCGCCCGCCTCTGCGATGGCCGCGCAGCCGGAGGCCCCGTCCGACCCCATTCCGGTCAGGATCACAGCAAGCGCCGAGGCGCCGTAGGTGCGGGCCACGCTGCGCATCAGGGGATCGACGGCGGGACGGCAGAAATGCTCGGGCGGCTCGTGATCCAGCCGGATGACGGGACCTGACGCGGCACGCTCGACCGTCATGTGCCAGCCGCCGGGGGCGACATAGGCGCGGCCCGGAACCACCGGCTCTCCGTCCACGGCCTCGCGGCAGGGCCGGTCGCCGGCGCGCGACAGTTGCTCGGCCAGAAGGGCGGTGAACATGGGCGGCATATGCTGGGTCAGGAGGATGGGCAGGGTCAGGCCGCGCAGGGCCTCGAACACCTGAACCAGGGCGGGCGGCGCCCCGGTCGAGCCGCCGATGACGATGATCTCGGGCCGGGTGGTTCGCGCTGATGGCGGCGGGACCGGACGCGGCGATGGGCGCGGCGCCGGATCGGGGGTTGGCGCGCCCCCGCCAGGCTCGGGCGCCCCGCCGAGGGCTCGGACCTTGGCCAGCAGCTGCTGGTGAAAGGCCTCGGCATTCACCAGCCCGCCGCTCTCGGGCTTGGAGACATAGTCCGAAGCGCCCGCCTGAAGCGTGTCCAGACACAACCTTGCATTGCGAAACGTCAGGGTCGAGGCGACGATGACCCGGACCCCCGGCCGTCGCGCCAGGATCAGCGGCAGGGCGGTCATCCCGTCCATCACCGGCATCTCCAGATCCAGCACGATGACGTCGACCTCGACATGCTCCAGCTGGGCCAGGGCCGCCTGCCCGTTCCCGGCCCGGGCGACCACAGTGACCGCCACATCGGCCTCCAGAGCCCGCGCGATCAGCCCGCGCACCACGGCGGAATCATCGACGACCATGACGCGGATAGCGCGCTCCGGGTCCGGTTGGGCGATGTCGGAAAGACGGGACGGCTGCACGGGCGACTCCTTCAGGCCGCCCCTTCTAACCCGACAGAGATGAATTCTATACTACTTATGCGTGTTCGCGCGCGAGCCGGACCGCCATCCACGGGCGCGACGGCAGGGCGACCACCGGCCGCTCCGGATCATGCCATGTGTATTTGGTCGCGCCCTGGCTCAGGGTCATGACGCCGGGCAGGCGCTCGACAGTCATGTTCCAGGTGTCGATGACGTCGACAGTGAAGCGTTCGCCGCCGGTCAGGCCGTCGCGCGGGATGTCCACGGTCCAGCCGTCGGGCGCGGCCTCGCCGAAATAGCGCAGATAGACCTGCCCGGCCTTGCCGCCGACATGCCGCTCCCACCATTTGTCGATGGGCTCGAAGCCGGGCGTCGGCCCCGCCTCCATCACCGCCTTGAAGAAGGCCAGACGCGGCGCGCTCTGACCCCGCAGCGACCCACCCGCGCCTAGCCAGTAGTCGTCGTCCGGATTGTCGAAGGTCTCGGAATGGCCGACATAGGTCCCCGCGACCAGCCCCTCCCAGAAGGCGCGGACCATTTCCAGCCCCGTCAGATTGCCCCAGCGCTCGGCGATGTCGCCTTCGTAGCGGACCTCGTCGAAGACGACCGGCTTCTTCCAGACGTCGCGGTAGAGGACCGCGCGGGCGTCATCGATCACGGCCGAGCCGTTCTGGAGGCTGGCATGGGTGACCCAGGGTCGGCCGTTGTCGAACAGGGCCCGCCAGTTGTGGATCGAGCGCAGCCGGTCGTGCGGATCCCGGGCCTGGACCAGCCGCCCCAGCCGGTCGAAGTCGTCGGCGGTCTTGGCCTTGACCACGTCGAACTCGTTGGCGAGCGACCACCAGACGTTCCGGTACGGCGACAGCCGGGCGACGACATAGCGGACGTAGCGGGCGTCGACGTCGGCCGGCATTTCGTCGAAGCCGAACCGGCCGTCATAGGGGTGGAACAGGATGACGTCGGCCTCGACTCCCATCTCGCACAGGGCGGCGACGCAGGCGTCCAGCCGCTGGAAGAAGGCCGGGTTGAAGCGGGTGAAATCCCAGTCCTTGTCGCCCGGGCCGGTGCGCACGAAGGGGGCCAGATCGTCGTTGGTCTTCACCGAGGCGTTGGGGAAGACCAGCATGCGGATCTTGTTGAACGGCGAAGCCTTCAGGGTTTCCAGCGTCTCGCGCCGCCGGGCCTCCGGCTGGTGCGTCCAGCCGTAGCTGGTGGTGCCGAGCTGGCGGAAGGGCGTGCCGTCCGCATGGGCGAAGTGGAAGGTCTCCACCACCCCGACCGGGCCATGATTGCCGGCGCCGGGCGCCACGGCCTCGACGACGCCGCTCCGGCCGTTCAGGACGGGCAGATCGCTGCGGCTGGTCCAACGCCAGGCCCCCGTCCCGGGCGGCGAGAAGCGGATGCGCCAGGTCCCCTGCCCGTCGTTGGCGCCGTCGAAGAATCCCGGAACCTCGAGCGTGGTGCGACCGTCGGTGAAGACCGCGGAGAGGTTGACGTCGAACGGATTCCCGGTCGGCTCGCCCGTCAGCTCGACCTCGTGCAGCCCCCAGCGCTCGACCGTCGCGACCGCGTCCCGGGCCGCGACCGAACCGGCGAGGCCCGCGGCCACCGCTCCGGCGCCGACGGCGATCACCTCGCGTCGCGTCAACTTGCCAGCCATTTCCGCCCCTGTTCGCTCTTCCCTGAAGGAAGCCTAGTGGCCGGGGCTGGTCGGGTCCACCGGTGTCAGATGCGGTTCGTCGGGCCCAGGCCGGCGTCGGTTTTGGCCACGCTCCAGCGCGTCACCACCTTGGCCTCGTAGGGTTTGGCGACGATGGTCGACACTCCGACCAGATCGGCGCGGGCCTCGGTCGGAGTCAGGGTCAGGAGGATATAGCCCTTGGAGCTCTGGTCGCAGAACAGGACCTCCTTGTTGGCGATGTCCAGCGCCATGCCGAGCGGGAAGTCGCCGATGGCGTCCTGCGGCGAGGGGCTTGAGATGGAGCTGGTTCCGAACTCGACCGCGACCCGTTCGCCGGCGTTATCGGCCAGGTCGTTGACCCAGAAGGAGTGGCTGTCGCCGGCCAGGACGATGGGCTGGACGCCCGCCGTCTTGAAGGTCTGATACAGACGCTCGCGCCCGGCCGGATAGCCGTCCCAGCTGTCGAGATTAAACGGCAGGCCTTGGGCGAACAGTGCGATCGAGCCTTCCACCTGGGCGCGGATCGACGGCGGCAGCCCGCCGAGCATGCCCGAGATCTGCTCCGGCGTGGCCATGGCGGCGATGTTGGGTCCGGCGACGCGGGCCATCACGACCTGGTTGCCCAGCATCTGCCAGGGACGGCCAGCAGCCTTGGAGGCGGCCAGTTCACGGCCCAGCCAGTCGCGCTGGGCGTCGCCGAGAAGGTCACGCTCGGGGGCGTTGCGTTTGGCCTCGAAGGCGGCGGCGTCCGGGACAGGCTTGCCGTCCGGGCCGGGCTTCATCGTGATGTCGGCGGCGTAGGTCAGCTGCTGCTGACGCCCCTGCAGCCGGGTCTCGACCATCATCAGGCTGGCCAGATCGCCGAAGTGGAAGGTCCGCTGGATGGCCTCGGCCATCTTGCCGGGGACCGGTTCGCGGATCGGCATCCATTCGAACCAGGCCCTGAGCGCGGCGGCCTTCCTCGCATTGAAGTCACCCTCGGTGGCGGGCTGGTGGTTCTCCGCGCCCGTGTTCCAGATGTCGTTGGCGACCTCGTGATCGTCCCAGACGCAGATGAAGGCGGCGCGGGCGTGGGCGGCCTGAAGGTCGGGGTCGGTCTTGTACTGGGCGTGACGCTGGCGGTAGTCGGCCAGGGTGACGATCTCGTGCGCCGGCTCCGGGATACGGTTCAGGGCGGCGCCGGCGTTCATGCCGTAGTCGTCGGCCTCTGCGCCGTATTCGTAGATATAGTCGCCGAGGTGGATCACCGCGTCGAGGCGGTCCAATCTGGCGATGGCGTCATAGGCGTTGAACAGACCGCCCGGATAGAGCTGGCACGAGACGACGGCCAGGGCCGCGTCCGGCGTCGCGCCCTCCGGCAGGGTCTTCACCCGACCGACCGGCGAGGTCACGCCTGCGGCGATGAAGCGATAGAAATACTCGGTCCCGGGCTTCAGCCCCTGACCGTCAAGGTCGTGCTTGACGGTGAAGTCGCGCGCCGGATCCGCCGAGAGACCGGTGGAGCGGCGGACCATGTGGGCGAAGGCCGCGTCGGACGCGACCTCCAGCACCACCGGAATTGCAGCGCTGGAAGCGTCAGCGGGGGTGACCCGCGTCCAGAAGATCGCCGCCGTCGTCGACGGATCGCCGGAGGCGACGCCGTGCCGGAAGGCGACCGCCCCCGTCTCGGCATGGGCGGTCGTGGCGACGGCTGACGCCGCCCCCGCCGCGCCGATGGACTTCAGGAGGCCGCGGCGGTCGATCGTCATGACGCTCTACTCTCAGTAATGCAGGCTGACGATCAGGCCGTAGGTGCGCGGCTCGCCGGCGATGAAGGTCGGCATGCCGAGACCGTCACCGGTGTTGCCCGCGTCCTTGATGAATTTCTCGTCGGCCAGGTTGTCGCCGAAGACCTCGACGCTCCAGTTGGCGTTGTTCGGGGCGTAGCGGACGCGCAGGCTGAGCAGGCCGTAGGCGTCCTGGACCTCGTCCACGGCGGTGTCGGCGACGAAGTTGCGGGTCTGCAGGTCGGCGCGGTCGTTGTTGTCGTCGAAGAACATCTCCGACTGCCAGGTGTAGGTCGGCTGGATTTCCAGCGAACCGCCCGCGACCGGCAGGCTCCAGATCAGGCCGACCGAGGCGCGGTTGTCGGGCGACAGGCGGAACTTGTTGCCGTCATAGATGCCCGCCTTGAAGCGCGAGTGGTTGTAGCCGTAGGTGCCGAAGACCTCGACCTGCTCGGTCATCGCCCAGCTAAGCTGGCCTTCGAAGCCATAGCTCTCGGCCTTGCCGGCGTTGGTGGTGACGAACAGCGTGCCCTGCTGCACCGTCGTCTGGAAGTTTTCGTAGTTGTACAGATAGGCCGCCGCGTCGAGGCGCAGGCGGCGATCCATCAGGGCCGACTTGTAGCCGACCTCATAGCTGTCGACCTGTTCCGAGGCGACTTCGGTGAAGCGCGGGGCGCCATAGGGCGCCGTCGGGGTGCTGGCGGCCAGAACCATCGGGCGACGGCCGCGGGCGTAGTTGGCGTAGATGCTGGCGTCGTCCGACAGGGCGTAGCGGGCGGTGGCGCGCCAGGTGAAGCCGTCGTCCTCGAGGCCTTGCGTCACCGTCGAGCCGTTGCCGGCGGTCGGTTGATAGGTCAAGCCGAACAGCGGGAAGGCGGCGGTGACCGGGGCCGTGGCGGCGCCGGGGGTGGCGAGCGCCGTCAGGAAGGCGAGCTGGCCTGCCGGCGGGATCGCGCTGAGCGCCAGCAGCGAGCCGACGATGGAACGGCCGTTGTCCACCTGGGATGAGAAGCCCGTGGTCTTGTCGTCGCGGGTGTAGCGCACGCCGGCCGACAGCTCGAGGCGGTCGGTGACCTTGAACGTGCCGTCGGCGAACAGGTCCCAGGATTCGAGCTCGCTGGAGTTGGTCGCCTCTTCGATATGGCTCGACTTCAGATTGGCGGCGATGCCCGGGATGAAGGGCGCCGGGATGCCGAGGCCGGCCAGGATCGGGTTGATCAGGGCCGAGGAGCTGTAGGCGGCCAGCGGCAGGGTGTTGGGCAGGGCCACGCCCGGGGCGCCGTCCAGCAGGCCGGACAGCTGGGCCAGGGCGATGCGCTCGTTGAACTCGGTGACGCCGCGCTGCGAGCCCTCTTCCTTGAAGTAGCCCACGCCGGCGAAGCCCGAGACGCGGCCGCCGTTGTCGTAGTTCAGGCGGAACTCCTGGCTCCACTGCTTGCCTTCCGCATCCTCGGCGGCGGTCAGCAGCGGCAGGGAGACGCCGTCGGCATCGAAGGTCTCATAGCTGTCGAACTCGCGGTAGGCGGAGGTCGAGGTCAGGGTGAGGCTGTCGGTCAGGTCCGCCTTGACGATGCCCGTCACACCCCAGACCTCGCGGTCCAGACCCAAGGTCTTGCCGCCGTCGAAATTGCCGCCCGGGGTCAGGGCCGCACCCTCATTGGCGTCGCGCACGCCCAGCACGGCGCCGGTGTTCGGGTCCTGCGGCGTATAGGCGATCGAATTGAAGGAGGTGCCGGCCGGATTGTCGGTCTGATAGTTGGCGATCAGGTCGACGCGCAGGCGGTTCGAGGGCTCGAAGGCGCCCGACAGGCGGAAGGCCCGGGTGTCGACGCTGTTGTAGTTCGATCCGCCCAGCAGGTTTTCGATATAGCCGTCGCGGGTCTTCATCCGGGTGGAGAAGCGGATGGCGCCGGTCTCGCCGACCGGGACGTTCAGCATCAGTTCGGCCATGCGGTAGTCGAGATTGCCGACACTGGCGCGGGCCGCGGCGTCATACTCGCCGACCAGGGGCTTGTTCTGGATGATGTTGACCGCGCCGATCAGGGCGCCGCGACCGTAGAGGGTCGACTGCGGGCCCTTGGCGACCTCCACGCGCTGGATGTCGAACAGTTCGACATAGGAGCCGCGCGATTTGGAAATGGAGACGCCGTCCTGGAAGACCGAGACGCGCGGCTCGACGGTGGCTTCACCCGAGTCCGAGGTAATGCCGCGCATCACGAAGCCGGCGTTGTTCGGCGACTGGTTCTGCACCAGGAAGCCGGGGACATAGGCCGACAGCTCCTCGAAGTCCTGGACGCCCAGTTTCTCGAGGAAGGAGCCGGTGTAGGCCGTCAGGGCGAACGGGACCTCGATCGGGTCCTGGGCGCGCAGCTGGGCGGTGACGATGACGTCCTCGACCTGGCTCGTCTGGTCCGTTGATTGGGCCGAGGCGACGGTCGCCCCGCCCAGGGTCGCCACCAGGGCGGTCGCGCCCAGAAGGCCGTTCTTCAGTGTGTCGTGACGCGCCATTTTTCAGATCCCCTGCACAGCTTCGCAGGAGTTAGCGGCGCTCCGTGCCCGTCAGGCGACAGGGCGGCGACCGGCGCATGAAGCTCCAGCCGCGGATTGGTGACGGTTGATCAGTTAGCGGAAGGCTGTACGCCCGTCGGCGCCGCTTCCGGCGCCGCAGCGCCGCTGGCGACCGCGAAAATGTCCTGGGCCTCGCGCGATATGCTCATCAGGGCGATGCCCGCCTCGGCGAGGCGCGGCGGCCAGACGCTGAGGTCGGGGCCGAGGATTTCAAGATGGTCGCGCCATTCGGTCATGGTCATGGGTCCAGAGCTTCTTCTGATTCCGCAAATCGTCCCGGAGCGCCATCCTGCCCCTTTTGAGCAGTGAACGCACCGAGCTCTCGGTGGTGGCCATCCGCGCCATGATCTCGGGCACGTCGGCGTCTTCGAAATAGTGCAGGCGCATGGCCTGCTTCTGGGCGTCCGGCAGCCGTTCGACGGCCGCTCTCAGGCGGTCGCCCGCCTGTCTTTGTTCGATGGCGCGATCCGCCGGGAGCGGGCCGTGGTCGTCATGAGCCTCGAGCGCGGTGGCCAACACCGTGTCTTCGGTCGGGGCGTCGCGCCGGCGGCGGCGGTGGTCGATGGCCCGGTTGATCACGACCCGGTGCAGCCAGGTCGAGAATTTCGCCCCCTCCGCCGTCCACCCGCCCCGGCGCCACAGGGTGAAGAAGACCTCCTGCACCACATCCATCGCCTCGTCGGGGTCGCCGACGATGTTGCGGCAGATGATCTGGGCCATGCGGCTGTGGCGATCCATCAGCACCCGAAGGCACAGATCATCTCCCTCCCTCAGGCGGACGTAGAGGACCTCGTCGGGCAGGTCGTCACGGCAGACGACCGGCTCGAGGACGGTCTGTTTCAGAGCGGGCGCGGGCTTGGCGGACATCGGTCAGATCCAGCATTCAACTGCCCTACGCGCAGCAATCGACATGCCAAATCTGACATTTTCTCCTTATATTTCAATGATGTAAGCTTGGGGCGCCTAGTGTTGCCGGCTTGTGGCCTTGGACAGCCCCAACATAACATTGCGTATCTGGGCGGTTATGTTCGACCACTCCGGGCTTCCCTC
This sequence comes from Brevundimonas goettingensis, assembly GCF_017487405.1. Lineage (NCBI taxonomy): Bacteria > Pseudomonadati > Pseudomonadota > Alphaproteobacteria > Caulobacterales > Caulobacteraceae > Brevundimonas > Brevundimonas goettingensis. The sequence goes on from NZ_CP062222.1 coordinate 2,359,158, forward strand.
CCGCAACATTCCGGCGGCGACGATCTGGCGCTGGAGCCGGCGGTAGAATTCGGCCAGACGGCGTCCATCAGCCCCCGCGAGTTCGAAATTCATGTGCATTCTCATAGCCGTAAGCAGGCTGGTGGCGGTCTGGACGTGGGTCGTCATCTCGTCGAGCCGATTTTGCTCCTCGGCAAGGCTTGCCGAGGTCACCGCGGCGTAGAGCTTCTGATGCAGGGCCAGGGCGACGCTGGCGGGCTCGTGGATCAGCAGACCCGAGGCGCGATAGGCCATGCTGGCCCGTCCGTAGGCGGTGTTACTCATCGTCGTCAGTGTTCCCGAGAATGGCCGCGATCTGGGCCTGAAGAAGTTTGGCCTGGGTCAGCTCGGCCTCCATGTTCGCGTATTTGGTCACGAGCTTTTCGCGATACGCATCCGCGTCCGTGCGGATCTTGTCGGACCGGGTGGTCAGGTCCTCGTTGACCGTCTCGATCGAGTCGATGCGCTGCTGGATCAGGCTGGTGGTCGAGCTGTCGTAGAGCGTCATCGCCTGGGTCAGCAGGTTGGCGAACCCCTGCTGGATCGACACCGAAATGTCCCCGGACGAGGCCGGCGCCAGGATGAAGGTAATGCCCTCATAGGCCGTGCCCGTGGCCCCCACGACACGGGAGCCGGAGATGGTGAAGGCCGCGTCGTCGCCATCGGCCGTGACGCCGGTGATCGCCCCGCTCTCGTCGATCGTGATCGACAAAGTGAAGTCCAGCGACCTGGAGGTATTGTTGCGCAGCAGCTTCAGCCCCGAGTCCGAGGCGGTGAAGTCGGTCTCGAAGAAGCTCTCCAGGGCTTTCGCATTGGACAGGATGGCGTCGTTGAGCGCGGTCTCGTCCGAGATCTCGAGCAGATTGTCCGAAGTCCAGGTGATGCCGATATCGCTGAGCCGGCTGATGTCGCCCGAGGACGAGGCGCTGGCGCCGTTGATCAGGGTCTTCAGCGTCTGGTCCAGCGAGCGCAACAGGCTGTCCGCGAAAAGGACCGCGTCGTCCGAGGCCCCGCCGCTGGACGACACCGCCTGCTGGTCGAGCACATATTGCTTGAGGGCGTTGTAGGCGGTGACGAAGTCGCTGATCGCGGTCTTCACCCCGGAGTTGTCAGCCGTGATGGTCAGGGTGACGGCCTCGGTCGTGACCCCGGCGAGGGAGAAGCTGACCCCGTCTATGACGTCGGTCATCTCATTGGTTGAACGGGTGACGGTGGCGCCGTCCACCGTGATGATGGCCGGCTGGGCCTCGCGCAGAACGTTGGTGAAGCCGCCATCGGCGTCGGTCAGGCCGACCGACCGGGCCACGTCGTCGCCGCTGACAGTCCCGAGGACGATGGTCTCATTGGTGTCCACGGCGGACAGCACGAGCTGATAGTTGGTGTCATCAAGCTTCACGAGCGAGGCCTGGACGCCGGTGGTCGAGGTCTGGGCGTTGATGGCCTTGGCCAGGTCACTGAGCGTCGTGGTGGCGGCGACGGTGATGTTCGCGGCGGTCCCGCCCTCGACGCCGACCGACATGACCCCGGCAAGACCCAGCGCGGTCGTGGAAGGCGCGGCCGTCGCGGCGACCTTCATCGCCTGGGCCAGCTGGACCACTTCAATGGAATAGATGCCGGTCGCCGCCTCGCTGTCGACGTCGACGGCCAGACCCGACACCGCCGCGCCCGAGGCGGTGGTCAGGGAGCCCGAGCGGTTGTCGAAGGCGTTCTCCGACCCCAGGCTGGACCAGGCCGGCAGCGCCAGAGACTCCATGGCGTCGGACACGGCCGCGACCAGGGTCTGGACCTCCTGATAGGCGCTGATCTTCGTCGTGTTCTCGGTGACCTTGGCGTCGATTGTGTCGGCGCGCGCGGTCTTCTGGGCCACCGCCGCATCGATCAGGGCGTCGGTGTCCAGGCCCGAGGAAATCGAGGTGATGTAGCTGGCCGACCCGGAGGTCGAGGCAGTGGCGGCGACGCTGGCCATGGGGTTTGTCCGTTCAGATGGGTCAAGCGGCTGGGCAGGGGAACGGGCGGAGGCGAACCCCCGCCCGCGCCTTTACTGGAGCAGCTTCAACAGCGACTGGCTCATGCTGTTCGCCTGGCTCAGGGCGGCGATGGCCGCCTGGGTCAGGGTCGAGAGCGTCGTGTAGTTGGTTTGCTCGGAGGCCAGGTCGACGTCGCTGATGGCCGATTTCGCGGCCTCCAGGTTTTCGAGCGAGGTGTCGATGACACTCGCCCGATAGTCGAAGCGCGACAGGCTGGCGCCCACATTGGCCCGCGAGGTCGAGATGGTGTTGATCGCCGTATCGATGGCGTCCATCGCATCCGCCGCGTCATCCGCGGTGGCCACGCTGGTGCTGTCGATGCCGAGATCGCTCGCCGTCACCCCGTCGATGGTCACTGTCAGCGTGTCGGTGCTGCTGGTGCCCAGGAGGAAGGAGACGCCACTCGCATAGTCGCCCGCGCCGTCGAGCAGGGTCGAGCCGTTGAAGTTGGTCGAGGAGGCGATGTCCCCGATTTCCTCCAGCAGCTGCTGGTACTCCGCATCGATGTTGGCGCGGCCATCATCGTCCACCGACCCGGTCTGGGACTGGGCCGTCAGCGACTTCATGCGTTGCAGGATGTCGCTGATCTGGGACAGGGCGCCGTCGGCGGTCTGAAGCACCGCGGTTCCCTGCTGGGCGTTGATGGAGGCCTGTTCAAGCACCACCACATCGGCGGCGATGTTGGTCGACGTGGCCAGGCCGGCCGCGTCGTCCTTCGCGCTTTGGATGCGTTGGCCGCTCGACAGTTTCGCCACCGAGGCCGACTGCGCCGCCGAATTGGCGTTCAGATAGCGCAGGGCGGTGTTGGCGGCGGTATTCGTTGAGATGACAGGCATTCTTTCCTCGTTCTCTCCAGACTGACGCCGGCGCGCGGAATGCACGCCGGAGGGGTCGGAGAACGTTTCTCGTCTCCGGTCCCGCAGATGGAACGGAGCGGCCGACGCGTTTGGGGCGCGTTTTCTTTCGCCGTGAGAAAAATCAGGGCCCGCGCATTTTTTCGCGCCCCATCCGTTTCGGTCGTCTCGTTGAACCCGTGACAGCAACCGGACCGGGCCGACGCCATGACCACCGTTTCATCCGTCGCGACGACGACCTCGGCAGCGACATCCTCGTCGTCGGCCCTGACGCTCGACATGAACCAGTTCCTGCAGATCCTGGTCACCCAGCTGAAGACGCAGAACCCGCTCGAGCCGACGGACGTCACCGACTTCACCAACCAGCTGGTCGGCTATGCCCAGCTGGGGGCCCAGACCGAGACCAACGACAGTCTTTCGGCGTTGTCCTCGTCCCTGACCGCCATGCTGACTTCGGGCGGCGCGGACTACATCGGCAAGACCGCCGAAATCGACAGCACCGACGCCCCCGTCCAGGGCGGCTCGGCCTCCTGGACCTATACGGTCGGATCGGACGCCGCCTCCACGGCCCTGGTGGTGACCAATCAGGACGGCGAAGTGGTCTGGTCCGGCACGGGCGAGACCGCCAGCGGCCAGCACGCCTTCTCCCTCGATCAGTCCGACCTCACGGGCGTCGAGGATGGCGACGTCCTGACCCTGACCTCGGTGTCCAGCGACGCCGACGGCGTGGGCACGGTCAACGCCGTGACCGCCTTCGCCCAGATCGACGCGGTGACCTTCGACAGCGGGACCACGGCCTATCAGGCCGGGGACGCGGTCATCTCCGCCGACGACATCCTCAAACTCTACGCCTCGGCCTGAGGAGCGCCCCCATGACCCTGTCCAGCGCCCTCGCCTCCGCCGTTTCCAGCCTCACCGCCCAGGGCGTCGCCCTGTCGTCGATCTCGGAGAACATCGCCAACTCCTCGACCACCGCCTACAAGGTCAAGGACACGTCGTTCCAGTCGCTGGTCTCCTCCAGCATGGAATCCAGCATCGCCGCTGGCGGGGTCTCGACCTCGCTCAGCCGGGCCATGCTGGTTCAGGGGGTGATCTCCACCTCGACGGTCGACACCAACCTGGCCATCAACGGCAACGGCTATTTCGCCGTGACCAGCAGCCCGACCGGCGGCGTCGCGGACCTGGCCTATAGCCGCAACGGCAGCTTCACGACCGACTCCTCCGGCTATCTGGTCAACTCCGAAGGCTACTACCTCCAAGGCTACGCCACCGACGCCGATGGCGTGGTGACCGCCACGGGCGCCTCCAGCCTGCAGGCGATCAACGTCTCCAACCTGACCTCGCCCGCCTCGGCCAGCACCAGTCTGACGGTCGCCGCCAACCTGCCGGCCGACGCCGCCGTCGGCGACAGCTTCACCACCACCTCCTCGGTGATCGACAGCCTCGGCGCGACCCACATCTTCGACCAGACCTGGACCAAGACCGACGCCAACACCTGGTCGCTGGCGGTCAGCAATCCCTATTCGGCCGGCAGCGGCGAGGAGACCGGGACGGCGGCGACCAATACGGTCAGCATCACCTTCGACAGCAACGGCCTGCCGTCGGTTATCAATCCGGATCCGTCGTCGGTCACCTTCAGCTTCAACGACGGCGCCTCGGACGCCACGGTCGCGCTGAACCTGGGCGCCGTCGGCTCGTCGACCGGCCTGACCCAGTACGATTCCGGCGCCACCGACCCGACCATCGCGGTGACGAAGATCACCAGCGACGGCATGGCGGCAGGCACCCTCAGCGGCGTCTCGATCGGTTCGGACGGGACGGTCAGCGCGACCTTCTCCAACGGCCTGACCAAGACGATCTACAAGATCCCGGTCGCCACCTTCGCCAACGCCTCGGGCCTGACCCAGGTCTCGGGCACCACCTTCAAGGCCAGCGCCTCCAGCGGTCAGGCCCAGATCAACCTGTCGGGTGTCGGCGCGGGCGGCGACGTGGTCTCCAGCGCCCTGGAAGGTTCGACCACCGACACGGCGACCGAGTTCAACAAGATGATCGTGGCCCAGCAGGCCTACTCGGCCGCCTCCCAGGTGGTGTCCAGCGTCAAAGACATGTTCGACACCCTGATCTCGGTCGTCCGCTGATGCCCGGCTCCGATCCGGCGAAAAATCTGGAACGGCTGCTGGCGAAGGCCCGGCGCTCGCGCGGCGCGGGCTTCAGCCTGCCGATCATCGAGGGCTACGAAGAGGCCGCCGCCATGGCGCGCGACATCGCCGCGAAGCTGGCGACCCTGCCTTGGGACGACAGGGCCGTGCTGATCTCCGACGTCCAGCTTCTGGAAGCCGCGCTCAAGACCCGGGCCGAGGTGCTGCGCGCCGGGATGGCCAGCCACGCCGCCGAGATCGTCTGCCTGAACCACGGCGCCGGGGCGCGTGACGCCTATGGCGCCGGGGTGCGCCTCAGCCGGTCCCGGCCGCGAGGCGACAGATGAGCCTGGGCGGCGTCCTCGCCAACGCCTCTGCGGCCCTGTCGACGGCCCAGTATCAGGTCGCCCTGAGCACGACCAATGTCGCGAACGCGAGCACGGCCGGCTACACCTCGAAGACCTACGCGGCGACGTCCCAGACGTCGATCCTGGGTCTGAGCACCGGCACGGTCACCCGAGCCACGAACAGCTATCTGCTGAAGTCGGTCATCACCAGCGCGGCCCAGGCGGGCTATGACACCGCCGTCGACGACACCCTGAGCCGCTACGACACATTGCTCGGCGGAACCGACGATGGTTCGGACATCGCCAGCCTGACCTCCGCCCTGTCCACGGCCCTGACCAGCCTCGCCTCGGGCTCTTCGACGACCAGCGCTTCCGATGTGGTGTCGGCCGCGAGCGAACTGGCCGACGGCCTGCGCGACCTGTCCTCGGGCATCCAGTCGCTGCGCAAGGACGCCGACAGCGCCATCGCTGCGACCGTCACCCAGATCAACGATCTCCTGACCACCATCAGCGGCCTGAACGCCCGGATCGTCTCCGGTCAGGGCGATGCGGCCAGCCTCGCCGACGCCCGCGACACGGCCATGACCTCGCTGGCGAGCCTGATCGGGGTGACCAGCTATGAGGACGCTTCCGGGCGGCTGAACGTCTACACCACCAGCGGCCAGCAGCTGGTCGGGGACACGGCCAGCGTCCTCGGCTTCTCGACCAGCGCGGTCTCGGCCTCGACGACCTATCCCGACAGTCTGTCAGGCGTGACCGTCAACGGCCACGATGTGACCTCCAGCCTGACGACCGGCGAGCTGGGCGGTCTGCTGGCCCTGCGGGACACTATCCTGCCCGCCGAACAGGCCGCGCTGGATACGCTCGCCGCCGGGGTGATCGACGCGGTCAACACCGCCGCTGCCAGCTCCGCCGCCTATCCGCCGTCCAGCCTGACATCGAGCCTGTCGGTCGCCTCCGGCGACGCCCTGTCCCTGACCGGCAGTCTGACCGTCGTCCAGATGACGACCTCGGGGACCTCCACTGGATCGACCACGCTCGACCTGTCCGGGATCAGCACCGTCGCCGATCTGATGACCGCCCTGAACGGGGTGTCCGGCGTCACCGCCAGCCTGACCGACGGCAAGCTGACGATCTCCAGCGCCAGCGGCGGGATCGCCTTGGACACCAGCGCGGCCCTGACGAGTTCGGGCGAGACGCTGAACGCGTATCTGGGCTTCAATGATGTCTTCACGGGGTCGGACGCCTCGACCATCCGCGTCTCCGCCGGCCTGCTGTCCGACAGCAGCAAGCTGGCGACCTCGACCCTCAACTCGTCGGCGGCCGTCAATGCGAGCGCGGTCGCCTCGGGTGGAACAGGCGGCGTCCAGGCCATGCTCACGGCCCTGGGCGCCGACCGCGCCCTGCCCGCCTCCGGCAAGCTGTCGGCCCAGACCACCAGCCTGCTGTTCTACGCCTCCAACGTCCTCGCCTCGGCCGCTTCGACGGTGTCGAAGGCCTCCAGCGCGGCGGCCCTCTCGACCGCCCTGTCGGAGAGCTATCAGAACAGCCTCAGCAACGTCACGGGCGTGAACCTCGACGAACAGACCGCCCTCGTCAGCCTCTATCAGCAGCAGTACGAAATCACCGCCCAGCTGATGAGCGCCATCAAGGACATGTTCGACACCCTGGTTTCGATGGCGGCGTCATGATCGGCCGGGTCGCGACCTTCAGCCAGTCCCTCTACCTCCTGAACCAGAGCCTCGGGACCCAGGCGAAGCTGGCGGACGTGCAGGCCCAGACGGCGAGCGGGCTCAAATCCTCGACCTTCGGCGGGCTCGGCGTCTCGGCAGGGGCCCTGACGCGCCAGCAGACGGCCTATGAGACGGCGACCGCCCAGTCGGCGGCGGCGACCAGCGCCCTGACGATCTTGCAGCAGTCGTGGTCGGCGCTGGGGACGATCACCGACCTGACGGACACCATCTCCACCACCCTCGCCTCCGCCGTCAGCGCCAATGACACGACGGACCTCGCCGCGACGGCCCAGGGGTGGCTGGAAGACCTGCAGAGCATCCTCAACGGCCAGTTCTCGGACCAGTCCCTGTTCGCCGGGACCGCGACCGACGCCACGGCGGTGAACCTGACCGACTATGTCTCGGGCGCCGCCGACAGCTACTATCTGGGCAGCACGGACGAGCGTGTCTTCACGGCCTCAGATGGTCAGACGGTGGCTCTGGGCGTCAACGCCGGCGACCCGGCCATCGCCCAATTGGTCGAGGCGCTGAAGGGTCTGATCAACGGGACCTCGGATGCGGCGACCGCGCTGGATCAGGTCCAGACAGGCGCCTCGGACGTCGCGGATTTGCAGGCCGGGCTGTCGGCGGGGGCGACGCGGCTTCAGGCCATCGCCGACCGCGCGGACGCCAGGGCCTCGGCCCTGTCCGATCTGGTCAGCACCCTGAAGGAGGCCGATCTGGCCGAGGCGTCGGTCCTGGCGACCCAGTACGAGACCCAGCTGCAGACGGCCTATTCGACCCTGAACATGCTGATGTCGGTCAAGCTGTCCGACTATCTGCGCTAGGGCCCCGAATCTACGGATTGGCCAGAGACGCCGCCGTCCAGCCGCCACCCAGGGCCTGAATAAGCGCCACCGCCGTGGTCTGGCGATCGACGCCGGCCTGCAGCAGGTTGCGGCGCGCGGTCAGGGCGCTGGTCTGGGCGGAGATGACGTCGGTATAGGCCACCAGTCCGGCGCGATACTGGTTCAGCATCGCCGCCTCCGTCTGGTCGGCGGCCGTCGAAGCCTCCTGCAGCAGGGCGTACTGGCGCGCCAGAACCCCCGTCGCCGTCAGCTGGTCCTCGACGTCCTGGAAGGCGGTCAGCACCGTCTGGCGATAGGTCGCGACCGTGCCGTCATAGGCGGCGCGCGCCTGTTCAACGCGTGCCCCCCGCGCGCCGGCGTCGAACACCGTCTCGGCCAGACCCAGCCCAAGCGACCAGACATTGGTCGAGGCCGAGAACAGGTCGCCCAAACTCGACGCGGAGGAGTTCGCCGATCCGGTCAGGGACAGGGTCGGGAAGAAGGCCGCCTGCTCCACCCCGATGGTCGCATTAGCCGCCGCCACCGCCCGCTCGGCCGAAGCGATGTCCGCACGGCGCTGCAGAATTTCCGACGGCACGCCCAGAGGCACGTCAGGCACGACCGGGGTCCAGTCACTAACCGCCGCCAGGGTGAAGCTGCTGGGGTTCTCGCCGACCAGAACCGCGATGGCGTTCTCATAGGTCGCGCGGGTGCGCTCCAGCCCGACGAGGGTCGAGCGCGCCGTGGCCAGCTGGCTCTGGGCCTGAAGCACGTCGGTGCGCGGCGCGATCTTGGCGTCGTAGCGGTTCTGGGTGATCGTCAGCGCCCGCTCATAGGCGACGATGGTCTGGTTCAGGATGGCCGTCTCGGCGTCGGCCTCACGCAGGTTCAGATAATTTGCCGCCAGCTCGCCCTGGATCGACAGATGTGCGCTGGCCAGATCGGCGGCGCTGGCCTCCGTCTGCGCGTTGGAGCTCTCGACCGAACGGCGGATGCGTCCCCACAGGTCCGGCTCCCAACTGGCCCCGATGCCGACCTGATAGCTCTCGCTGTCGGCGGTCGAACCGTCGCCGCCGGACTTCGCGCCCGAGCCGCTGAGGTCCACGGTCGGGAACAGGCTGGACCGGGTCTCGCGCGTCGCGGCACGGGCCTGACGATATGAGGCCTCGGCGGCGGCGATGGTCTGGTTGGCGGTTTCGGCGCGGGCGGCCAGATCGTTCAGGACCGGATCGCCGAACAGGGTCCACCAGTCGCCGCGGTCCAGACGGTCGCCGGGCGCGGCCACGCTCCAGCCCGTCGGGGCCTTGAAGCTGAGTGGCGCGGCGACCGTCGTCGGGACCACATAGTTCGGCCCCACGGCGCAGGCGGAGGTCAGCAGGGCGACGCCGAACAGGGCCGCCGCTGTCTTTGCAGGGATGCGGGTCATGCGGTCGTGGTCTCCGGTTCGATGTGGCGCGCAAGGGCGCTCTCGTCGCGTTTCCTGCCCCGCAGCTTGTCGAGATAGACGTAGACGACGGGGGTGGTGAGCAGGGTCAGAAGCTGGCTGGCGATCAGGCCGCCGATGATGGTGATGCCCAGGGGACGGCGCAGTTCCGCCCCCTCGCCGAAGCCGATGGCGAGCGGCAGGACGCCGAGCCCTGCCGCCAGTGTGGTCATCAGGATCGGGCGGAAGCGCAGCAGCGACGCCTCCCGCACCGCCTCCACCGCCGTCAGCCCGCGCGATCTCTGGGCATCCAAGGCGAAGTCGATGATTAGAATGGCATTTTTCTTCACGATGCCGAGCAGGAGGAAGACCCCGATCAGGGCAATGACCGAGAACTCCATGTTGAACAGCATCAGGGCCAGCACAGCCCCGACGCCCGCTGCCGGCAGGGTCGACAGCACCGTCAGCGGGTGGACGTAGCTCTCGTACAGGATACCCAGCACCAGATAGATGGCGACCAGGGCCGCGCCGATCAGCAGTGGCATCTGTTTGGCCAGATCATTGGCGCTGGCGGCGGTGCCGGCGAAGGAGCCGCGCACATTGATGGGCATGCCGATCGAGGCCTCGGCCTCGGCGATGGCGGCCTTGGCGTCGTCCAGATTGGCCCCGTCTGCCAGGTTGAAGGAGACGGTGGTGGCCAGCTCCCCGTTCTGGTGATTGACCGAGGTCGCGGTCGGCTGCTGGCTGACGCTGGAGATGGCCGAGAGCGGCGTCATGGGCGTGGTTGTGGTGGCCAGGGCCGTGCCGGTCGAGGGATCGCGCAGGGCCGGGTTGGTCACGGCATTGGTGGTCGCACCTGTGCCACTGGTCGGGACCTGGACGTCGTTCAGGGCCTCGGGACCCTGTGCGAAGGCCGACTGCCACTCCATGATGACCGAATACTGGTTGATGTCCTCATAGATGGTCGCGACCTGCCGCTGACCGAAGGCGTTGTAGAGGCTGTTGTCGATGGCCCGGGGCGTGATCCCCATGCGCGCGGCCGTGTCCTTGTCGATGTTGATGAAGGTCTCGACGCCGTTTTCGGACTGGTCCGAGTCGACATCGGTCAGTTCGGGCCGGGCCTTCATCGCCTCGGCCAGTTTGGAGGCCCAGGTCTTCAGGTCGGCGCTGGAGTCCGAGATCAGGGTGTACTGATAGGTCGAGTTCGACGATCGCCCGCCCATGCGCACGTCCTGCACCGGGTTCAGGAAGACGCTGATGCCGGCGACCTTCTGCAGCTGCGGCCGCAGTCGGGCGATGACCGCCTGACCGTTCTCGCCCCGCTCCTTGAGCGGCTTCAGATTGACGAACATGAAGGCCCCGCCGGCCCGGGCGCCGCCGGTGAAGCCGACGACGGTGTCGACCGCCTTGTCCTTGTGGATGATGTCCACGACCGTCTTCAGCTTGGTCGACATGGCTTGGAAGGACACGCTCTCGTCCGCCCGCACCCCGGCCATCAGCTGACCGGAATCCTGCTGCGGGAAGAAGCCCTTGGGCACCACGACATAGAGGTAGCCGGTCAGGGCGATGATCGCGACCAGCGACAGCACCACCAGCGGCTTGCACGCCAAAGCCCAGTCCAGGCACCAGGAGTAGACGTTCTGGACGAAGGTGAAGGCCTTCTCGAACTGGCGCGCCAGCCAGTTCTCGCGGTGACCCTCGGGATGCCGCTTCAGCATGAAGGCGCACATCATCGGCGTCAGTGTCAGGGAGATGACCAGGGAGATCATCACCGCGACCGACAGGGTCACGGCGAACTCGCGGAACAGCCGTCCGACCTGTCCGCCCATGAACAGCAGGGGAATGAAGACGGCGACCAGTGAGACGCTGATCGACAGGACGGTGAAGCCGACCTCGCGCGCGCCGAGCAACGCCGCCTTGACCCGCTCCATCCCGGCCTCGATGTGCCTCTGGGTGTTCTCCAGCACGACGATGGCGTCGTCGACGACGAAACCGGTCGCGACCGTGATCGCCATCAGCGAGAGGTTGTTCAGCGAGAAGCCCAGCAGATACATGACCCCGAACGTCCCCAGCAGGGACACCACGGTGGCCACAGCCGGGATGATCGTCGCCGAGGCCGTGCGCAGAAAGGCCGAGACCACCAGCACCACAAGGATCAGGGACACGATAAGCGTCAGCTCGATCTCGTGCAGGGACGAGCGGATGGAGTTGGTGCTGTCCGAGGCCACCTGGATCCTGATGTCGCTGGGCAGCTGGGCCTGAAGCTCGGGCACCACGGCGCGGACGCCATCTACGGTCTTGATGACGTTGGCCCCCGGCTCGCGGGTGATCAGGACGATGATCGCCGGCTTGCCGTTGAACAGGCCGAGCGTGCGGGTGTCGGCCACGCTGTCGGCGACGGTCGCCACGTCCGACAGCCGGACCGGGGCGTTGTCACGCCAGGCGATGACCAGGTTGGAATAGTCGGTGGCGTTGCGGCCCGCGGCGGTGGTGTAGATCTGGAAGCGGCGACCGTCGCCCTCGACCGCGCCCTTGGGCCGGTCGGCATTGGCGGACTCGATCGCGGCGCGTACGTCCTCCAGGCTTATGCCGTAGGTGTTGAGCTGGAACGGATTGATCTGGACTCGCACGGCCGGCAGGGAGCCGCCGCCGATCTCGACCTCGCCGACGCCGTCGACCTGGGCGATGCGCTGGGAGACGGTGTTGGACACCGCGTCATAGATCTGGCCCGGCGTCTTGGTGTCCGAGGTCAAGGCCAGGATGATCACCGGGGCGCTGGACGGATTGACCTTGTTATAGGTCGGATTGCTGCGCATCGAGGCGGGCAGGTCGGCCCGCGCCGCATTGATCGCCGCCTGCACCTCGCGCGCCGCGCCGTCGATGTTGCGGTTCAGGTTGAACTGCAGATTGATCCGCGTGGAGCCCGAGGAGCTGGACGAGGTCATCTCATTGACGTCGGAGATCACGCCCAGCCGGCGCTCCAGCGGGGTGGCGACGCTGGAGGCCATGGTCTCGGGGCTCGCGCCGGACAGGCTGGCCCGCACCGAGATGGCCGGATAGTCGACCTGCGGCAGGGGCGCGACCGGCAGGACGAAGAAGGCGCCGATGCCCGCGAGCGCCAGGCCGATGCTCAGCAGGATGGTGGCGATCGGCCGCCGGATGAAAGGCTGGGACAGGTTCACCGGGCAGGCTCCGGATTACCTTCGAGGTCCTTGGACAGCGGGCCGTCGTCCTCGGACGAACCGGCGGCGCCGGTCGGGGTCTTTCTCGGCCCCAGCTTGTCGAAGGCCAGGTAGATGATCGGGGTGGTGAACATGGTCAGCAGCTGGCTGACCAGCAGGCCGCCGAAGATGGCGATGCCCAGCGGACGGCGCAGCTCCGCGCCCTCCCCCATGCCCAGCATCAGGGGCACGGCAGACAGTAGCGCGGCCATGGTCGTCATCAGGATCGGCCGGAAGCGCAGCACCGCCGCCTGATAGATAGCCTCGCGCGGCGACTTGCCCTCGGTCCGCTCCGCATCGATCGCGAAGTCGATCATCATGATCGCGTTCTTTTTCACGATACCGATCAACAGGATAAGCCCGATGATGCCGATAACGCCCAGATCGTTGCCGGTGATCAGCAGGGCGAACAGGGCCCCGACGCCCGCCGACGGCAGGGTCGACAGGATGGTCAGGGGGTGGACGTAGCTTTCGTACAGAACCCCCAGCACGATATAGACGCAGACCACCGCCGCCAGGATCAGCCACAGCTGGTTGGTCAGGGAGTTCTCATAGGCGCCGGCGCTGCCGAGGAAGGTCGTCGTCACGCTGGCCGGCATGTCGATGCTCTTGATCGCCGCCCGCACCTGCGACACCGCCGCGCCGAGCGAGACGCCGGGCGCGGCGTCGAAGCCGATGGTCGTCGCCGGAAACTGGGCGACGTGGGTCACCTGCACCGGGGACTGCTGCTCGCGGATGGTGGCGAAGGCGCTCAGCGGCGCGGCCCCGCCCTCGGCCTTGAGGTTCAGCTGGCCCAAGGTGTTCAGGTCGGTGACCAGGGTCGGGTCGGCCTCCAGGATCACGCGATACTGGTTGGTCTCGGTGAAGATGGTCGAGACGATCCGCTGGCCGAAGGCGCTATAGAGGGCCTCGTCCACCTGGGACGCGGTGATCGACAGACGGGCGGCTGTGTCGCGATCGACGTCGACGAGCGCCGCCGAGGTCGTGGCGCTGGCGTCGTTGTAGACGTTCCGCAGCTTGGACTGTTTTTCCATCGCGGCGGCCAGCTTGCCGGCCCATTCCTTGACGACGGCGGTGTCGGCGCCCTCGACCGCGAGCCGGTACTGGGTCGGGCCGGTCTCGGTGTCGATGGTCAGATCCTGGGTGGGCTGCAGGAACAGGCGCAGGCCCGCGATCTCGCTGACCTCCGACTTCAGCCGAGCCATGATCTTGTCCTGCGAGCCGTGACCGTCCTTCAGGTTGATGGTCATCTGGCCGTTGTGCAGGGTCGCGTTATTGGTCCCGTCCACTCCGATGAAGGAGCTCAGCGACTTCACGTCCTTGTCGGCGAGGATGACCTTGGCGGCCTGCTGCTGCAGCTCGCTCATCCGGGCGTAGGAGATGGAGCTGGTCGCCTCGGTCCGGGCCAGAAGCTGGCCGGTGTCCTGCACGGGAAACAGGCCCTTGGGGATGACCAGATAGAGGACGGCGGTCAGGGCGACGGTGGCCACCGCAATGCCCAGCGTCAGGGGCTGATGTCGCAACACCCAGTCCAGACCCTTTTCATAGCGCCGCTCGACGTCGGCGAAGAGGCGGGCGCTGTAGCGGCTGATCCCCTTCAGCTCGCCTTCGGATTCCGGCTTCAGCCAGCGCGCCGACAGCATCGGCGTCAGGGTCAGGGAGACCACCGCCGAGATCAGGATGGTGATGGCCAGGGTGATGGCGAATTCGCGGAACAGCCGCCCGACCACATCGCCCATGAACAGCAAGGGGATCAGCACCGCGATCAGGGACACCGTCAGCGAGATGATGGTGAAGCCGATCTCGCCCGCGCCCTTGAGCGCCGCCGCCATGGGCTTCTCGCCCTTCTCGATGTGGCGCGAGATATTCTCGATCATGACGATGGCGTCGTCGACGACGAAGCCGGTCGCGATAGTCAGGGCCATCAGGCTGAGGTTGTTCAGGCTGTAGCCCAGCAGATACATCGCCCCGCAGGCGCCGATCAGGGAGATGGGCACCGCCAGGCTGGCGATCAGGGTCGCGCGCAGGCTGTGCACGAACAGGAAGATCACCAGCACCACCCCGATGATGGCCAGAACCAGTTCGAACTCGACGTGATGCACCGACGAGCGGATGCCCGTCGTCCGGTCGGTCAGGACCTGCATGTCGACGGCGGCCGGCAGCTGGGTCTGGAGCTCGGGCAGGCGCGCCTTGATGGCGTCGACCGTAGCGATGACGTTGGCGCCCGGCTGGCGCTGGACGCTCAGCAGAATGGCGGGCTTCTCGTCGGCCCAGGCGCCCAGTTTCGAGTTCTCGGCGCCGTCAATGACCCTGGCCACGTCCGACAGCCTGACGGGCGCGCCGTCGGCATAGGTGACGATCAGGTTCTTGTAGTCATCGGCCGTCAGCAACTGGTCGTTGGCGTTGATCGTATAGGTCCGGGTCGGGCCGTCGAAACTACCCTTGGCGCCGTTGGCGTTGGCGGCCGTGATCGCCGACTGCATGTCGGTCAGGGTGATGCCGTAGGAGGCCATGGCCTGGGTGTCGGCCTGGATGCGGATCGCCGGCTTCTGGCCGCCCGACAGGCTGACCAGACCCACGCCCGCGGTCTGGCTGATCTTCTGGGCCAGGCGGGTGTTGACGAGGTTCTGCACCTCGGTCAGCGGCAGGGTGTCGGAGGTGATGGCCAGGGTCAGGACCGGGGCGTCGGCCGGGTTGATCTTGGCGTAGGTCGGCGGCGCCGGCAGGTCGGCGGGCAGCAGGGCGCTCGCGCCGTTCAGCGCGGCCTGGACCTCCTGTTCGGCGACGTCCAGCGTCTCGTTCAGCCCGAACTGCAGGGTGATGACCGAGGCGCCGGCCGAACTGACCGAGCTCATCCGGTCCAGCCCCGCCATCTCGCCGAGCTGGCGTTCCAGCGGGGCGGTGACGGTCTGGCTCATGACCTCGGGGCTCGCGCCCGGATACAGGGTCTGGACCTGGATGGTCGGATAGTCGACCTGCGGCAGGGCCGAGAGCGGCAGCATGCGGAAGCCGACGAAGCCAGCCAGCACGATGGCCAGCATCAGCAGTGCGGTCGCGACCGGGCGCTGGATGAAGGGACGCGAGGGGCTCATCGGCTTACTGGGCCTGCTGACGGTTGCGCCGCTGGCCCGAGTGCTGACCGCGCGCGCCGGCGGCCGGAGCCTGCCCCGCCACGGTCACCTTGCCGCCCTCGGTCAGCCGGTCGCCGCCCTCGGTGATGACCTTGTCGCCGAGGCTGAGGCCGGAGGATATGACGACCTGGGTCGTGGTCGCCTGACCAGTGACGATGGTCCGCTTGGTCACGGTGTTGTCGGCCTTGACCAGCCAGACGAAGGCCGAGTCCGTTCCCTGACGCACGGCCGTCGCGGGCACGACCACGGCGCCCTTCAGGGTGTCCAGGGTGATACGGACGTTGACGAACTGGCTGGGGAACAGGGCGCCCGAGGCATTGGCGAAGCGCGCCTTGCCCCGCACGGTGCCGGTCGTGGTGCCGACGACATTGTCCAGCGTCGAGAAGGTGCCAGTGTCCAGCGTCGTCGTGCGCGTGCGGTCCAGCGCCAGCACCGGCAGGGTCGCGCCGGAATAGACGCGCTGCTGGATGGCCGGGATCTTGTCCTGGGGCACGGTGAACTCGACGTCGATCGGCGTCGTGGTGGTGATCACCGCCAGGCCCGAACTGTCGCCCGCGCCGATATAGTTGCCGACATCGACGACCCGCAGGCCGATGCGGCCGGTGACGGGCGCCGTGATCCGGCTGAAGGTCAGATTCAGCTGGGCTGCCTGAACCGCGCCGCGGTTGGCGGTGACGGCGCCTTCCAGCTGCTGGACGAGCGCACGCTGGGTGTCGACGTCCTGGGTCGCGATCGAGTCCTGCCCCTGCAGGGTCTCATAGCGGGTCAGGGTGACGCGGGCGGCGGCCAGCTGGGCCGTGTTCTGCTGCAGCGCGCCTTGCGCCTGGGTCAGCTGGGCCTGGAAGGCGCGGGAATCGATCTGGGCCAGGACCTGGCCGCGCTGGACGATCTGGCCCTCGCGGAAGAAGACCTGGGTGATCACGCCGGACACCTGGGGCCGAACCGTCACGGTCGCGGCGGGTGTCACCGTGCCGAGCGCCTCGATCAGGACGGGGATGTCGGCGCTGGCCGCCGTGGCCACGCCCACCGTGCTGGCCGGACCGCCGCGACGTCCGCCGCCGGGTCCTCCGGGGCCGCCCGGTCCGCCCTGCTGGCCGTCCCCGCCCTTGTCGCCGCCGAGCGACATGGCCACCACTACCGCCAGCAGGCCGACGACGATCAGGGCGACCACCGTGCCGATCAGCTTCTGGGTGCGGGTCAGATGACGCGGGCCGATCTGGCGCGGGCGGGAGGCGCCCGAGGCTTGGGGTTCGGTCTTCAGCGAGGGGTCGGTGTTCTGGGTCATGGTCTCTTTAATGCTCGCGCGGCGCCGATCCGGCGCATGCGGCGCCATATTCCGAATGCCAGGTCCTAACGGCCCAGTTAGGTTCCCGGGGTCTCTCTCTTTGTCGTGAAATCAGAAAGTTGTGTCACACTGTGTCGAAACCACTGGCGACAAGAGCTGAAACCAAATGACCCGCGCGAGGAGCGACAGATCGTTTCAGGATGCGGCCATGGACACTCCCGCACGCATCCTCCTGGTCGACGACGACCGCGACATCCGCGTCATGCTTGCCGAACAGCTGTCGGACGCCGGCTTCCAGATCGACACCGCCGCCGACGGGTCGCAGATGCGCAGCGCCATCGCCGCGCACGAGCCCGACATCATTCTTCTGGACCTGAACCTGCCGCGCGAGGACGGGCTGAAGCTCTGCCGCGACCTGCGCTCCGACTCGGCCGTGCCGGTCATCATGCTGACGGCGCGGGCCGAGGCCGTGGACCGGATCGTCGGTCTCGAGATGGGCGCCGACGACTATCTGACCAAGCCGTTCGAGCCGCGCGAGCTGATCGCCCGCATCCGCAGCGTGCTGCGCAGGACCCGTACCCTGCCGACCAATCTGACGCCGCTGGAGGCGCGGGCCGCGCGCATCAACGGCTGGTCCTTCGACTTCGAGCAGCGGCTGCTGCACGACCCCGACGGCCGCGTCGTCGTCCTGTCCGGCGCCGAGTACCGGCTGCTCAAGGTCCTCGTCGAATATGCCAATCGAGTGCTCAGCCGTGAACAGCTGATCTCGCTGGGCGGGGTGCGCCAGGAAGACGCGCTGGACCGGGCCGTCGACATCCAGGTCAGCCGCCTGCGCCAGAAATTCGGCGCCGAAGGGCCGGTCCTGATCCGCACCATCCGTAACGAAGGCTATGTCCTGGCCGCCAATGTCGTCCTGACGTGACGGAGGCCGGCGCCGGACCGCGGACGGGCTCGCAGGCCTGGATCGAACGCTTCCTCGGCTCGATGACCGGGCGGCTGTTCGTCATCCTGCTGTTCGGCACGGGGCTGGCGGCCCTGGCCTCCCTGTCGATCGCCGACGTGCGCTACCGGGCCGACCTGATGGCCTTCCGCGCGGAGCGGACCACGGACCGGATCGAATCCTACGCTTCTGTGCTGAAGGGACTGGATCCGACCGAGGCGGCCGACATGGCCCGAACCGGCGCCGCCGGTCTGCAACCCCGTCCCGCCACGGCCGTGCGAGACAAGCCGGACCTCGAGCTGAACCGCCGCCTGTCCGACGGCCGCCTCGGCGAGATTCGGGCCATCGCCTGGACGACGGAGTCCACCGCCTGCCGCCGCAACGACGGCCGCGACGCCCGCGTGGTGGTCGACGCCTCGCACGAGAAGGCGGTCCAGACCGAGGCCCAGGCGCTCGGCCTCAACCCGCCCGCCTGCTGGATCATCGACTTCGTCGACGTCCGGGGCGCGAAATTCTCCATGGTGACCGGCGCCCCGCCGCCGGCCTCGCGCCCCCGCGTGCTCGACCCCTGGTTCCTCGGCGTCGAGGCCCTGGCCCTGGCCCTGCTGTCCTTCTTCGTCGCTCGCTTCGCCTCACGGCCGGTGCGCCAGATGGCCACGGCGGCCCAGGCCCTGGGCGAAAGCCTCGACGCCCCGCCGATGGCCGAGGCCGGCCCGACCGAGGTGCGTCAGGCGGCAAACGCCTTCAACACCATGCAGACCCGGCTTCGGCAGGCCATGGTCGACAAGGCCCAGGTTCTGGCCGCCGTCACCCACGATCTCCAGACCCCCCTCACCCGCCTGCGCCTCCGCGTCGAGAAGGTGTCGGACCCGGAGCTGAAGGATCGGCTGCTCGGCGACCTCGCCGCGACCCAGGCCCTGGTCAAGGAAGGCCTCGAACTGGCGCGCAGCGAGCCGAGCCAGGAACCGTTCGCCCGCATGGCTCTGGATTCCCTGCTGCGCTCGATCGCCGACGACGAGGCCGATGCGGGGCGACCCGTGGTTTTCACCGAAGGTTGCGACTGCGACGTCATGGTCCGCCCCAGGGCGCTCCGGCGCTGCGTCGCCAATCTGATCGAGAATGCGGTCGTCCACGGCGGCAACGCCCGGATTTCGGCCCGCGTCGAGGGCGACAAGGTTCTGCTGGACATCGAGGACGACGGTCCCGGCATCGCCGACGCCGATCTGGAACGGGTGCTGGAGCCCTTCGTGCGGCTCGAGGATTCCCGCTCGCGCGAGACCGGCGGATCGGGTCTCGGCCTGACCATCGCGGGCCGACTGGCGCGCGACAACCGGGCGCGTCTGGTGCTGCGCTCGCGCAAGCCGCGCGGCCTTACCGCGACCCTGATCCTCCAGGGCGCCGGCCCCGCCTGAATCCCGCAGAGAAGCCGCAGCCGGCGTCGCCGCCGAAGGCCGACCCATGTCCGCATCGCGGGGGCTTTCTGACGCTACGCCCCAATCTCGCCCCAAAGACATCATTCCCGACTTCATGCGTAATACTCGAGACCATAAGTTGTCGAACATTCAGTAGTGGAAATAATGAGATACAAAACGACAGAATCTAGTGTTTATAGGGATACACCCGCCTTAATACCCGCGTTCTATACGATTTACGGCTTTCTTGCATCGACATCATGACACTTATTGCCCGCGACGGGGCCGGAACGAGCTCCGAAATACCTCTCGGTTACACAGGAGCCTGCGGGACGCATGATCGATTTGAGAAAACATCTTCTGAGTACGACGGTGGTCGTCGGCCTGGCCGCCCTGGTTCCGGCCGCCCTGCCCGCCGCCGCCCTGGCCCAGGACACGAGCAGCACGTCGCAGGACGACAAGGACAAGGACAAGGCCGCCGATCAGGTCGAGGAAGTCGTCGTCGTCGGCTCGCGCATCCGCACCGACAACTACAATGCGCCGTCGCCGGTCCAGGTGATCACGCGTGACGAGGCCACCCTGGCCGGCTTCACCTCCACCACCTCCCTGCTGCAAGGCACGGCGGTGACGGGCGGCACGGCCCAGATCAACAACGCCTACGGCGGCTATGTCGTGAACGGCGGCCCCGGCGCCAACACCCTGTCGCTGCGCGGCCTGGGCGCCACCCGCACCCTGGTTCTGCTGAACGGCCGCCGCGTCGCCCCCGCCGGTTCGCGCGGCTCGGTCGGTTCGGCCGACCTGAACGTCCTGCCCACCGCCATGATCGAGCGCATCGAGATCCTGAAGGACGGCGCCTCGTCGATCTACGGTTCGGACGCCATCGCCGGCGTCGTCAACATCGTCACCGACAAGGGCGTCGACGGCGTCACCGTCGCGGGCCAGTACAACTTCACCAACGACGCCAACGGCGGCGGTGACGAGAACCGCTTCTCGATCGTGGCCGGCACCCACGGCGACCGCTGGCACATCGCCGGTTCGGCCGAGCGCTATGTGCGTGAGGAACTGTCGCTGGGCGACCGGGCCTTCACCTCCTGCCCGACCGATTCCTATGCCGACGGCTCGGATTACATCGACCCGAACACGGGCCTGTCGAAATGCTTCTCGCTCAACTCGGGCGGCGTGACGATCAACACCATCGGCACCTCGACCATCGCGGGCGTGGGCGCGACCAATGCGGTGGGAACCTCATTCAACCGCTGGCGCCCGAACTCGGCGGTGACCACGGGCCTCGTCGGCTTCGAGGGCGTCGGTAACTCGGCGACCAACACCAGCGTCCGCACCACCTACGACCCGGACATGCTGAACACCTCCCTGATCACGCCGGTCGATGTGACCACCGGCTATCTGGAAGGCTCCTACGACCTTCACGCCCTCGGCAACGCCCAGGTCTATGGCGAGGTCCTGGTCAACCAGCGCCAGTCCAGCTCCACCGACTACCGTCAGCTGGTCCTCGACTACGCCAAGGGCAGCCCGCTGATCCCGTCGAACCTCGCGGGCAGCACCTATGCCTCGTCCAGCCAGGGCCTGAACCCCGGCTCCGCTGTCGGCGTGCGCGCCTTCATCGGCTTCGGCAACACCGAGAGCCAGCAGCGGGTCGACTTCGCCAAGGAACTGGCCGGCATCCGCGGCGACCTGTTCCTGCCCGACTGGCACTACGACGCCTACGTCAGCTATACCCGCTCCAAGTCGATCTACACGACCGAGCAGTTCCTCACCGACCGGCTGCAGAAGAGCCTGAATGTCGTCAAGAACGCCGACGGCAGCTTCTCCTGCGTCAGCACGGACGCGAACTGCGTCGCGGCGCCCTATCTGACCTCGGCCGTCATCGGCGGCGACCTGCCCCAGGCCTGGGTCAACTACGTCAAGCAGGACGTCACCGGCACGACCATCTATGACGAGACGGTCGCCAGCATCGGCTTCGACGGCCCGCTGTTCACCCTGCCCGCTGGTCAGGTGATGGCCTATGTCGGCGCCGAGTATCGCAAGTCCTCGATCGACGACACGCCCGGCATCGATTCCCAGACCGGAAACACCTGGAACTACTCGACCTCGGCCATCACCCGCGGCAGCGACTCGGTCACCGAACTGTTCGGCGAAGTGGAGGTGCCGATCCTGGCCGACCTGCCGTTCGCCAAGGCCCTGACCTTCACCGGTTCGGCCCGCTGGACCGACTATGAGTCCTACGGCGATGACTCGACCTACAAACTGGGTCTGGTTTACCAGCCGTTCGAGTTCCTGACGTTCCGCGGCTCCTACGGCACCTCCTACCGGGCCCCGGCCCTGTTTGAGCAGTTCGTCGGCGCGACCTCGGGCTACGTCAGCTCCTCCAACGACCCCTGCAACAACTACGGCGACGTCGGCACCGACGCCATCGTGGCGGCCAACTGCGCCAGCGAGGGTCTGGCGACCACCTTCACCCAGACCTCCAGTGTGGCCGTCATCACCTCAGGCGGCGTCGACAACAACCTGAGCGCCGAAACCTCGGACAACCTGACCGTCGGCCTGATCCTGCAGCCGAAACTGCCGGACGGCTGGGGCAAGCTGTCGCTCGCGGCCGACTACTATGAGATCCAGATCGACAACGGGGTCTCGCGCATCGGTTACGGCAGCATCCTGAGCCTCTGCTACAGCTCGGCCGCCGCCGAATTCTCGGCAGACAACGGCTATTGCGCCCTGATCGACCGCAATGCCTCGACCGGCGCCCTGACGGTGCACGACAGCTACGTCAACGTCGCCACCGACGTCGTCCACGGCATCGACTACACCGTGCGGTATACCAATGAGTTCGGACCGGGCCGGGCGATCTTCAATCTGGGCGTCACCCAGATGACCGAGCGCTACAGCACCCTGTTCGCTGACGATCCGGTCCTGGACGAGGTCGGCACCATCGGCACGCCGGAGTTCAGCGCCAACTTCGACGCCGCCTATGCCTTCGACAAATGGACGGTGCACTACGGTATCGAGTGGATCGACGCCATGGGCTACGACCAGTACTACCTGAAGAACTACGGCTATACTCTGGCATCGCTCGGTTATGACGCCGAAGTCAGCGACTACTATCTGCACAATGCTTCGGTGCAGTACGCCTCTGACGGATGGACCGCCACGGCGGGAATGCGCAACCTCTTCAACGAAGAGCCGCCGACCCTCTCGGCGGGCATCGTCAGCCGGGTCGGCAACGCCCCGCTCTATTCGGGCTACGACTACGTTGGACGGACCTTCTTCATCAACCTGAGCAAGTCCTTCTGATCCATCCCGATCGGGAAACGGAAGGGGGCGGAGATCTTCGGGTCTCCGCCCTTTTTCATGCCCCCGGTGTCAGGGTCGCGACCAGCAACCCGCTCTGTATCAGAACGTGTCAAACGACTGAGCCGTATAACGAATGTGCAATCCGCCTGCCCTATTTGGCAGGCACAAACTGTTCATGCACAGTTCATCTTCGCCCGCCATCCTGATCGTCGACGAGGCGCATGATCATCGTGATCCACTCTGCGGCTACCTCGGCCGACAGGGCTTCGTGACCCGTTGCGCGAACACTCTTCCGGAGATGGAACGCCGTCTCAAGGAAGACCGCCCCGACCTTATCCTGCTCGATGTCTCGATGCGCGGCGGCGACGGCCTGGCCCTGTGCCGGCGACTTTCCGAGATGGGCCCGCCGGTGATCGTCGCCAGCGCCCTGGGCGAAGACACCGATCGCATCCTGGGGCTGGAAATGGGCGCCCAGGACTATCTGACCAAACCCTACAATCCGCGCGAACTCCTGGCGCGTATCCGCGCCGTCCTGCGTCGCGCCAGACCGCCCCAGGCCGGCGCCGCCAGCGTCCTGACCTTTGCGGGCCTGCAGCTGGACCTGCTGCGCCGGCGCCTGGTCAAGGCCGACGGCGAATCCACCGCCCTGACGCCCAATGAGTTCAACCTTCTGCGCACCTTCGCCGAGAACCCGGGCCGGGCCCTGACCCGCGCCCAGCTGATCAACAGCGCCCACGAGGGCGAGACCGAGGTCCGCGACCGGGCCATCAACGTCCAGATCAGCCGCCTGCGCAAACGCCTCAGGGACGAGAGCGGCCACGACCTTATCGTGACCCTGCGCGGCAAGGGCTATGTGTTCGACGCCCAGGTCGCGCGTCAGTAGTCAGGGGGCGGTTAGGCTCGCTGGGAGATCTTGCGCAGGCCGTCCAGCAAGGTCTCGCTGGTCCGCCCGGTGCGGCAGCCGCTGGCGATGATCAGACGCATCGCCTGCAGGTGCACCGTGATCGACGGCCAGTGCCAGATGCCGGCGTTGATCATCCGGTCCGAAACCTCGCACAGGCTGTAGGCCGCATCGTGCAGCGGGCCCGTGTCGAAGAAGGCGGCCAGGTCGATGACCTTGGCGCCCAGGGTATAGACCTGCGGGCCGGCCCCCTCCGCCGCCTCGGCGCAGACGGCCTCCAGCTCGTCCAGGGTGGCGGAGATCATGGCCATCGCTTCGTCGCGATGGGTGTTGAGCGCCTCGCCCGCCAGCCGTTCAGCGTCGCGGACCAGACGGCCGCCCGGTTCGAACAGCTGTTTCGACAGCGAACTCTTGACCTTGAACGTCTTGGCTTCGCTCACAGCTGCACCTTCATCGGTTTCATCATCATGTCGATCGCCGACTGGTCCATATTGGCCTCGCTGGCGGCGCCGACGTGTTCGGACAGGTCTCCGCTACGACGGCCGGGCACGCCCAGGGGCGGGCCGAAATTGCGCACCCGACGGTCCGGGCCGACATAGGTGTCGGCCTCGACGAACTGGCGCTCGTCATTGCCCAGCCACAGGATGCGCTGCAGCAGGACAGTGGGGGTCAGGGGTTTGGTGACCACGAAGCTGGCGCCGCAGTCCCGGCTGTTCTGGACCTTGGACTGGGCCGCGTGCCCCACCAGCATGATCACCGGCGTGTAGCGCACCGGCGGCGGCGTATCGCGCCGAAGCCAGCGGGTGAATTCATAGCCGTCCATGTCCGGCATGGCCGAGTCGATCAGGATCAGGTCGAGGTCGCGCTCGTCCACGACCTTGACCGCGTCCTCGGTCGTCATGCGCTTGATCTGTTCCTTGACGCCGAAGCCCTGGAAGATCGAGCTCAGCATGTCGAGCGACTTCTGGTTATGGTCGACCAGCAGCACGGACGAGCGGGCCAGATTGACCCTTTCGTTGATGTCAGGCTTGCGGCGCGACATGTCAGTCGAACAGCATCAGATCGCCCGAAGCCTTGTCAGCGGACGCTTGGGTTGCACCCGGGCTCAGCCGGTTGGACTGGTCGGTCAGGGTCAGGACCTGCAGGGCGGTGTCCATGGGCACGCCGGCGCCCAGGGCCGCGGACAGGCCGCTCAGCCCGTCCAGGCGCTGGATCAGCAGGTCGAAGTCCTGGATGCGCGCCATCACGCCGCTCAGCTTCTCGGGAGGGCAATAGCCCATCAGCTCGGACGTCAGCCCCGACAGCTCGTCGACCTGGGCGCGGATCTCGGCCAGTTCGTCGGAGACGGCGGTCAGAAGGGTGCGACTACGCGACAACATCACCACAACTCCACGGCGCCCGAGGCGACGGGCTCCGGCTTCGGCGGTGCCTGGACCGGCACATGGCTGTCGGTCACGGCGCGCTGCAGGGCACGACCGGTCGTGGGCCAATAGTGCAGGCGGCGACCGCCGTTTCCGCGCAGGCTGCCGCCCACGATCGGAATGCCTTCGTCGGCCAGGAAGCGCTCGGCGAAGTCGGCGTTCTGCATGCCCACGTCGCGCAGGGAATCGAACATCCGGCCGCCGCCGAACAGCTTGGCTTCCAGACGTTCGCGGCGAGCGCCGGCCTTGAGCACGTCGTTGATCAGCAGTTCCATCGCATAGGCGCCGTAGCGGCGGCCCGCGTCGGTCCCCGCCCCTGAGCCCTCGGGCAGCAGGAAGTGATTCATGCCGCCCACGCCCGCTTGCGGATCGCGCAGGCACATGGCGACGCAACTGCCCAAGATGGTGGTCAGCATCACATTCGGATCAGAGGTGATGTGGTGCTCGCCCTGGCCCACATGGATCCTCTTTTCGGTCGCCAGGGCCGCTTCCGACATCATGTCAGGGGACCGAAGACGCCTTCCAGCTTCTCTTTGAGCTGGGCGACGGTGAAGGGCTTGACCAGATAGTTGTTGACCCCGAACTGGACCGCGCGGGCCACCAGGTCCCGATCGGCGCGGCCGGTCAGCATGATGAAGGCGCAGCCCGAGGTCGGGGGGTGGGCGCGGATGGCGCGCAGCAGGCCCAGGCCGTCCAGGTTCGGCATGTTGAAGTCGGAAATGATCAGGTGCGCGGGCTTGCCGATCATCTCGCGCAGGGCGGCCTCGCCGTCGGAAGCCTCGCGGAACTCGCGGAAGCCCAGTTGCTGCATACTGGTGCGCACGAGGCCACGCATCGACATCTGGTCGTCGACGATCAGGGTATGGATAGCGGAGGCGGCAGGCATGGGGGTACCTCAGGCGGCGGCGCCGCGCGGGGGCGCGGCGCACAGGTCGAGAATGGCGGATGAAATACGCGACAGCGGCAGTTGGCGCTCGACGGCCCCGATCTCGTGGGCGACGCGCGGCATGCCGTAAACAACAGAGGAGGCTTCGTCCTGGCCCACGGTGTGGGCGCCGGCTTCACGCATTTCGAGCAACCCTTGCGCGCCGTCGCGGCCCATGCCGGTCAGGATGACGCCGGTCATGGGCCGGCGCAGACGGGCGACGGAACGGAACAGCACATCGACCGACGGACGGTGGCCGCTGACGGTGTCCCCTTCACTCAGGCGGCAGCGGGGCGTCGTGCCGAGCACCTCCAGATGGGTCAGGCCGCCCGGGGCGATATAGACGTGGCCCGGCATCAGGGGCGCGCCGTCAACGGCCTCGGTGACGGTCGCCGCCGAGGCCTTGTTGAGGCGCGCGGCGAAGCTGGCGGTGAAGGTCGCAGGCATATGCTGGGTCACGACCGTCGCCGGGCAGTCCGCCGGGAAGGCCGAGATAATGGTGAGCAGGGCCTCGACCCCGCCGGTCGAGGCGCCGATGGCCAGGATGTGGTCGGCGGAAGCGCGATAGTCATGGTGCGCACGCACGGTCTCGACCGGACCCCGGGCGCGAACGCGCGAGCGGGCGGCGGTCTTCACCTTCAGCGTCAGTTCGGAGAAGGCCTCGGCGGCGGTGACGCCCGCGCCCGGCTTACCGACCGCATCGACGGCGCCCATTTCCAGAGCTTCCAGGGTGATCTCGGCGCCGGCCTGGGTCAGGGTCGAGACCATGACCACCGGCATAGGCCGCAGCCGCATGATCTTCTCGAGGAATTCCAGCCCGTTCATATTGGGCATCTCGACGTCCAGGGTGATGACGTCGGGGTTCAGTTCCTTGATCAGCGCGCGCGCTTCCAAGGGATCGGCGGCCGAGCCGATCACCTCGATCTCGGGATCGCGGCGCAGGGCGGCCGTGATCAGGCCGCGCATGGTCGGGCTGTCGTCGACGACGAGGACACGGACGGGCGCGCTCATGCCGCCAGCCTGTAGGTGGTCAGGCCGCTGGTGTTCAGCTGCTGGACGGCCGGACCGCTGACGCGTTCCGAATGGCCGATGTACAGGGTCGCGCCGGGGTTCATCAGCGGGGTGAACCGCTTCCAGACCTTCTCCTGGGTCGCGTCGTCGAAATAGATCACGACGTTGCGGCAGAAGATGACGTCGAACTTGCCGCGCATCGGCCAGTCACCGATCAGGTTCAGCTCCTTGAAGCTGATCAGGTCGCGCAGGGCCTGGCCGGCCGACATCATGTTGCGGCCCTGCGAGGGGGCCTTCTCGAAGAATTTGTTGCGCAGGGCCGGGGGCGCCGGATCCAGCGCTTCCTCCGGATAGACGCCGGCGATGCCGTCGGCGACCATATTGGGATCGATGTCCGTGGCCAGGATTTTGAAGTCCAGATCATTGGCTTCCGGCAGGACGGACAACACCGTCATGGCCATCGAATAGGGCTCCTGCCCGTTCGAGCAGGCCGCCGACCACAGGCGGACCCGGCCGCCGCTGCGGGCGCGCGCGGCCAGCATCGGCATGACCTCGTCCCGCAGGTGATCGAAATGGTGCGGCTCGCGGTAGAAGCGGGTCACATTGGTGGTCAGGGCCGCCGTCATCGCCTGACGTTCGTCCACGCCCGCCGCGTCCTGGATCAGGGCGCAGTAGTCGCGGAAACTGCGCAGGCCGAGGGTGCGCAGCCGCTTGGCCAGGCGCGAATAGACCAGCGCGGCCTTGCCCTCGTTCAGGGCGATCCCTGCATGGCTGTGCAGGATCTGGGCGATGTGGCGGAAATCCTCGGCGGTGAAGACGAACTCGCCTTCGACCAGGGACTCACGCCCGGCGGACGTACTCATGCGGCTTCGGCCTCGGCGGCGTCGGGGATGATACGGTCGAGTTCGATGAGGCTGATCATGCGGCCGTCGATGGCGAACAGACCCTTGACGAAGGTCTTCACCTGCTCGCTGGCCACGTCCGGGGTCGGCTGCACGGCCTCATCCGTCAGCTGGATGATGTCCGACACGGCGTCGACCAGCAGGCCGACCATGCGGCCGCCGACATGGGCCACCATGATGACGTGACGGGCGGTCGGCTCGGAGGTGCGCAGGCCGAAGCGGGCGCCCAGGTCGATGATCGGCAGCACGGCGCCGCGCAGGTTGATCACACCCTTCATGAAGCCGGGCGCGCGCGGCAGCGGCGTCGCGGGGGTCCAGCCGCGGATCTCGCGCACCGACATGATGTCCACGCAGAACTCCTGCTCGCCGATACGGAAGGCGATCAGTTCGCGCGAGGCGGCGGCGTTGGAAGCTTCGGTCATGATCAGCTCGCGAGTTTGAAGTCAGGACGGGCGGCCTCGACGCGGGTCGCCTTGCGCCGCCACGAGGCGACGATGGCGTCCACGTCCAGGATCAGGGCGACACGGCCGTCGCCCAGGATGGTCGCGGCGGCCACGCCCTCGACCTGCTGGTAGTTGGTCTCAAGGCTCTTGATGACGACCTGGCGCTGGCCCTGGATCGCGTCGAACAACAGGGCGGCGCGGGCGCCGGCCTCGGTCTCGATGATCACCGCGACACCGCCCTCGGCGGCCGCCGGGGCATCGCGGAAGCCCATGCCCAGGGCGACGTCGATCAGGGGCACGAACTGGTCGCGGAAGCGAATGACCGGATCGTGGCCGCCGACATAGTGGATGTCCTCGGCGCGCGGGGTCAGGCTCTCGACGATGGCCGTCAGGGGCGCGACCAGGGTCTGTTCGGCGGCGGTGACCACCATCCCGTCCAGCACAGCAAGGGTCAGAGGCAGGCTGAGGGTGAACGTCGAACCCTTGCCCGGAACCGAGCTGATCGAGATCCGCCCGCCCAGCGCCTGGATCGAGCGTTTGACCACGTCCATGCCCACGCCGCGTCCCGAGACGTCGGTGATGGTCTCGGCGGTCGAGAAGCCCGGCAGGAAGATCAGGTTGTCGATTTCGTCGTCGGTCAGGACGGCGTCCTCGGCGATCAGGCCGCGCGAGATGGCGATGCCCTTGACCCGTTCGCGGTTGATCCCGCGCCCGTCGTCGCCGATCTCGATGACGATCCGGCCCGAGCGGTGCAGCGCGGCCAGACGGACCGTGCCCTCGGCGGGCTTGCCGGCGGCGACTCGGTCGTCCGGGCTTTCCAGCCCATGGTCGATCGCGTTGCGCAGCATATGGGTGATCGGTTCGGCCAGGCGTTCGACCACGGTCTTGTCGACCTCGGTGTCCTCGCCGGCGGTGACCAGACGCACGCGCTTGCCGGTCATTTCACCTACCTCGCGAACCAGACGCGGCATGCGCTGGAACACCGACTTCACCGGCTGGGCGCGGATGGCCATGACGCTGTCCTGGATCTCGCGCGTCAGCAGCTCGAGATCCTCGAGCCCGACCGAGATGCCGGACGAACGGGCCAGGCCGCTCTCGATGACGCGCTGGGCCAGCATGGCCTGCTGGATGACCAGCTCGCCGACGACGTTGATCAGGCGATCGACGCGGTCCAGATCGACGCGGATGGTCACCGCGGCCTGGGCTGCGGGCGCCCCAGGGGCAGCAGCAGCGGCGGGCGCGGCCGGAGCCGGAGCGGCGGGCGTCGGGGCCGGTGTCGGGGCTGCAGCCGGAGCGGCAGCCGCTTCCACCGGAGCCGGCGTCGCGGCGGGCGCCGGAGCCGGGGCCGGAGCAGCGACGGCGGCCGCAGCAGCGACGGGGGCCGCAGCGGCGGCGGCCTGGGCGGAGACGTCGGCCTTGGCGCTGGCCATCAGGGCGGCGATGTCGAACTCGGCGGGCGCGGCCTCGGCGGGCGCTTCAACGGCGACCTCGACCGCAGCGGCGCCGGCGGCCGGACGGATGGACAGGTCGCAGTCGCTTTCGACGAAGTCGAAGACGTCGCGCACGGCGCTTTCGCCGGCGGTCGTCGTCAGGTCGATGGTCCAGACCAGATAGGCTTCCTCGGGGATCAGCTCATCGAGGGTCGGCAAGGCGGAGACGTCCAGCTCGGCCGTCATCTCGCCCAGGCGCGACAGCTCGCGCAGCAGGATGCCGGTCTCGTTGGCGTTGGCGTAGAGGCGGGCGTGCGGGCGGAAGACCACGCGCCAGACGTCGCCCGTCGCGGCGGCGGTTTCGACCGGAGCCTCGGCCGGGACGTCGTCCAGGCCGGCAAAGCTGAAGGCCACGGGGCGGAAGCCGAACTCGTCGGCCTCGGGCAGGCCGTCGGCCTCGGCAACGGCCGGCGCCGCCATCATCACCGGGGTGAAGACGGGCTCTTCCTCGGCCGGGGCCTGGGCGGCGGGCGCGCTGGCCACGCCGTGGGT
This sequence comes from Brevundimonas goettingensis, assembly GCF_017487405.1. Taxonomy (NCBI): domain Bacteria; kingdom Pseudomonadati; phylum Pseudomonadota; class Alphaproteobacteria; order Caulobacterales; family Caulobacteraceae; genus Brevundimonas; species Brevundimonas goettingensis. The sequence goes on from NZ_CP062222.1 coordinate 2,389,408, forward strand.
GAGGATTTCCAACTCGGCGACCAGGCCGGCCGAGCGGGCCTCGTCGACCTCGGGGGCTTGGCCCCGCGCCGCAGCGATGTGGTCGGCCAGAACGTCGGAGGCGCGCAGCAAGGTCTTGACCGTGATGTCGTCGCAAGGCTTGCGGCCCGAGCGCAGCTCGTCGAGCAGGGTCTCGAACACGTGGGCGAAACGGACCAGGGCGTCGAGGCCGAAGGCCCCTGCCCCGCCCTTGACCGAATGGACGGCCCGGAACACGGCGTTGACGGTCTCGTCATCGGCCGCGCCGGATTCCATCGCCAGCAGACCCGCTTCCAGGTCGCCGAGCAATTCGTCGCACTCCTGGAAGAAGACGACCTTGATGGCCTCAAAGGGATCTGCGGCGTCGGTCATATCAGGCGGCCACCCGGCGAACGGCTTCGACCAGCTTGGCCGGGTCGAAAGGCTTGACGATCCAGCCGGTGGCGCCGGCGTCGCGGGCGCGCTGTTTCTTGGCGGCGTCGCTCTCGGTGGTCAGGACTAGCACCGGGGTCTGGCGGTGGTTCGGGTCGGCGCGTACGCCCTCGATGACGCCGAAGCCGTCCAGGCGGGGCATGTTGATGTCGGTGATGATGACGTCGGCGCCCTCGGCGCTCAGCGTCTCCAGCCCGTCGATGCCGTCGACGGCCTGAATCACATGATAGCCCGCGTCGACGAGGGCCATCATCAGCATGTCACGCATCGTACGGGAATCGTCGATGGTTAGGACGGTTTTGGTCATGCGGGCTCTCCCTGAACGGTCGCCGGGAGAGCGGCGCCGTACATCTTCCATTGGGTGGCGAAGGGTTCGGATGGGGTGTTGATGGTCAGGGCCTGGCCGTCGCGGGCCCAGGTCTGTTGCGCCGAGATCAGCACCTGCAGGCACAGGCCGCCGAGACGCTCGACGGCCGAGGCGTCGACGGCGACCGGCTCGCCGCGCAGGGCCAGCAGCTCAGCCCGCAGGGGCTCCGCGTACAGGATGTCGAGAACCGGCGGCAGGACGACGGACGCGGTCATCAGAACTCCTCCCAACCATCTTCGGAGGCCACCGGATCAGGGCGGCGGACGACGGCGGCGCCGCCGCCATGGCTGACCGTGCGCATCTGGGCGACCGGGCGCTGGATCGGCTGCGGCGCGGCGCGGGGCGCAGGAGCCGCCGAGCGGGGCGCGGCGCGGGCGGCCGAGGGCGAACCGATCTTGAAGCGCGCCACCGATCCGGCCAGGCTTTCGGCCTCCTGCGACAGCGAATGGCTCGCGGCGGTCGACTGTTCGACCATGGCGGCGTTCTGCTGGGTGACCTGGTCCATCTGGTTGACGGCGGTGTTGACCTGCTGGAGGCCGGTCGCCTGCTCCTGGGCGGAGGCGGCGATTTCGGACACCAGGCCGTCGATCTCGGCGACGCGGCTGACGATGCGCTGCAGGGCCTCGCCGGTCTGGCCGACCAGATTGACGCCCGCGTTGACCTGGGTGGTCGAGGCCGAGATCAGCACCTTGATCTCCTTGGCCGCTTCCGCCGAGCGCTGGGCCAGGGCCCGGACTTCGGAGGCCACGACCGCGAAGCCGCGGCCGGCGTCACCGGCGCGCGCCGCCTCGACGCCCGCGTTCAGGGCCAGAAGGTTGGTCTGGAAGGCGATTTCGTCGATCACGCCGATGATCTGGCTGATCTCCTGGGCCGACTTTTCGATCGCGCCCATAGCCGAGACGGCGTCGCGAACGACATTGCCCGAGGTCTCGGCGTCGCCCTTGGCGGCCTGGACGGTGTCAGAGGCCTGACGCGCGCCGGAGGCGGTGCGGTTGACGGTGGCGGTGATCTCGTCGAGCGCGGCGGCGGTCTCTTCCAGGCTGGCGGCCTGTTGTTCCGTGCGGCGCGACAAGTCGTCGGCGGCCTGGCTGATCTCGCCCGAACCCGAGCGGATGGCCGCGACATTGGTGACCACCACGGACATGGCGTCCTGCAGCTGGGCCACGGCGGAGTTGAAGTCGGTCTTCAACTGTTCGGCGCGCGGCGCGACCTGGGCCGTCATGCGGTGCGTCAGGTCGCCCGCCGAGATCGCGGCCAGACCCTGGGCCAGGGCGCCCAGGGCGACGGCGTCTTCCTCGGCCGTACGGGCCTTTTCGGCCTCGGCGTTGGCGCGGTCGATCTCGGACTGCGAGCGGTTGGCCAGCGCCTCCTGCTCGATACGAATCTTGTCCAGGGCGGCGTCACGGAAGGCCAGGACGGCGACGCCCATCTGGCCGATCTCGTCCTTGCGGCTGGCTTCGGGGATTTCGACGTTGTTGTCACCGGCCTGCAGCTTGCGCATGTAGCCCGCGATCTTCAGGACCGGCGTGGCGATGGCCCGCGACAGGACCATGCTCGCGGCGACGGCGATCAGCATGGTCATGGCCAGGCCGATATAGAGGCTCCATTCGACCATGGCGGTGGCTCTCTTCTGCAGCGCCCGGGCCGCATCAAGGTTGGCCGTGTTGATGGTCTTCAGACCGTCGATGGCGTCCTCGACCGGCCCCATGGCCGCGTCGGCCTCGCCGTCGTGGGCCACCATGGCCTCGGCCTGCGCCTTGGTCGCCGGATTGGCCGCCAGGGCCAGACCCTTCTTGACCACCAGGTCGTACCAGGTGTCGGCCGCCTTGCCGGCGTCGTCGATCTTGGCGACGGCCTCGGGCGAGGCGGCGGTCTTCAGCTCTTCCAACTTGGCCTTGAAGCTGGCGCGATGGGTGTTGATCCGGTCGATGTAGTAGGCATCACCCGACACCAGATAGCCGCGGAAGCTGTTCTCCTGGCGGGCCAGGGAGAACTCCGCGGCGGAGGTGTCCCGCACCATTTCATTGCCGTGGGTGCGCTGGACGTCCGACTTCCTGAGCGCCGTCAGATTGACGACCATGGTCGCGCCCATGGCGCCGATGGCCAGAAGAACAACGGCGAAGGCGAGGATCAGCTTCCTGCCGATCGGTACATTGCTCAGGTGCATGGCGGGTTCCTTGTCGAGGGTCGCAGGCGGGCGGACCCACGTGCCTAGAAAGACGGGAAAATCAGAGAGAAAGAGTTAACGCGGCGACCAAACGGCCGTCATACTGGTTGCCGTACTCATGGCCGTCGGTGTCGTACCACCTCAGGTCGAGGGAAATTCGGTCGTTCAACTTGCGCTTCGCGCCGATATTCCAGGCTGTATACTCAGCCCCGCCGTCTGCGGTGCGGTCGGCGATCGCAAAGGTCGCCTTGGTCTTGGAGTCCACCGAGACGCCGCCCTGCAGCTCGACCCACCAGGCCTCCTGCGTCGCGGCGAAGCCGTCGTGGGTGTAGTTGACGCGGAAGCGTGTCGAGACCGGCCCGAACTTGCGCGAGGCGTCGACCTGGTACTCGGTATAGTTGGCGTCGACGCCCTTGCGGGTGCCGGGCAGGTCGCGGTTGATGACGGCAGCGTCGAAGGCGACGCCCGAGATCGTCCGGCGATAGCCGACCGTGGTCAGGATTTCCGCATCGGCGCCCTGCGACAGTTCAGCAGTCGCGGCGAACAGACTTCCGTAGAAGCCGTTGTGATTGACCTCGATCGAACCTGAATAACTGGGCTGATCGTTGCTCTTGCCCACGCCCTTGCCGAGATACTGGGTCGCCGCGCCGATTTGCATGGAAACCGGGTCCGCCGCCTGGGCCGCGCCCGCCATCGCCACCACGCCGATAGCGCCGAAAAGACCGCAGGTCGCGATTCGCATTACAATGTTTTTCAGTATAACTTTGGTCATATCTCGCCGTTCTGGCTTATGCTGTTGCCGTTAAGGTTGAGGCAAAGGGCTAATATTCTTCGTAAATCGCCCTCTACGTAAAAATACCTACCGTTGTCTAAGCGGCGGCTCCGAAGGCTTCCGAGGCGCGGCGGCGGGGCCGGGGAGCGGCCTGTTGCGAGGGCGTCGAAACGGCCGCTCGGATGGACCGCACCAACCCCTGAACATCGACAGGTTTGTCGAACCAGGCGTCGGCGCCGGCCTCTTCCATCCGCTTCTGGATGCCCGGGTCGTCCTCGCTGGAGACCACGAAAACCGGCAGGTTCACCAGGCGCGGATCGCGCCTAACCAGCCTGACAAAGGCCTCTCCGTTCAGGCGGGGCATGTTGAAATCGGTCAGGATCACATCCGGCTCGAAGGCCCGCAGACGCCGCAAGGCGGGCCTTACCCCCTCGGCCGTGACGACCTCGCACCCCGCGGCGCGAAGAATGCCGCCGAGCACCTGTCTGATAGCCGGGGAGTCGTCTACGACCAGTATGCGCACAGCGTCAGTCATCGTTGGCCCTTCCGTCAGGAGACCATCGATAATGTGCAGGTGCGAAGCGGTGGTAACTTTCGGATTAGGGTGTTTTGCTTACGTATTTACCCTTAACGAACACGATGCTACGAACGGATAGGCTAAGGGGCAAGAAAACAGGCCGTGCCGAGCGTCGCCCAAGTGAATTCCGCCACAGATTCGCCACCATTCATGGCGCGCGTCGCCACGATCTCGAACTGGGCCTCCAGGGGACCGAACGGCTACGCCCTCGCCACCGTCGCCGTCGGACTGGCGCTCCTGGCCCGGCTCGGCCTCGAGGCCTTCGGCAAATTCTACTATCTGCCGCTCATTCCCGCGGTGATGCTTCCGGCGATGCTGGCGTCGAGGCGGGCGACCGCCCTGGCCATCGCCCTATCCATTGCCGCCAATGTGGTTCTGGTCTCGCGCGAAAGCCTCGTCGACGCGGTGGTCAACGCCCTGCTCTTCGCCCTGGTCGGCGCCGCCATCGGCGAGATCGGCCGCGCGCGCCGATCATTGAAAGAGCGTTCCCTGGAGCTGAAAACCCAGCTCAACACCCGAAACGCGACCATACACGCCATGCTGGCGTCGGCTCCGGTGGTGACCCTGGACTCGCGGTCCGTCGTCCTGGCCATCAGCCAGCCGGCCTGCGCCCTGTTCCGGATCGCGGAACGCGAGGCCGTGGGTCGGCCGTTTCAGGAATTCGTCGAGTTCTTTGACGCCGGCATCATCAGATCCTCGCCGCCCGGTGAGTATTCGGCCGATCAATACTGGTTGGGCCGCAGAGCCGACGGCGACGTCTTTCCCCTGGGGATCCAGCTGGCCTTCGTCACGGGCGATCCCCGGACCTCGGAGGCGATCCTGACCCTTACGGATCTCAGCCTGTGGCACTCGGCCGAGCTGAGAAGCCAGGAACTCAGCGATCAGCTGAACCAGGTCTGGCGGATGAACTCCCTGGGCGAGATGGCCGCCATCCTGTCGCACGAATTGAACCAGCCGCTGACGGCCGCGGCCAGCTACCTTCAGGCCAGTCAGGTCGATCTCGGTCGCGCGGGCATCATGGCCGACAGCGCCAGCCGCACCGTCGAACTGGCCAAGAGCCAGGTGCTGCGCGCCGGCGCCATCATCCGGCGGGCGCGCGAACTGCTGACGGTCGAGACCCAGCCGCTGGAGCCCGAGCGGATGTCCTCGATGATCGACGACCTGGGCCCGATCATCCAGCTGCTGGGCCCGGCCTCCGACGCCAGCATCCAGATCGACATCGACAATATCGACGACCGGGTCATGGCCGACCGGATCCAGTTCCAGCAGGCCATCGTCAATCTGGTCCGCAACGCGGTCGAGGCCGTCGCCGACCGGGAACGGCGCGAGGTCCGGCTGGTCGGCCGCCCGCTCTGTCCCGACTTCTATGAAGTTCGGGTCGAGGACAGCGGTCCCGGCGTCCCGGCGGATCAGGTCGAGCGCATGTTCGAACCCCTGATGACCACCAAATCCGACGGCATGGGCCTGGGCCTCTCGGTCACCCGCACCATTGTCGAAAACCACGGCGGGTCGCTGACCGTCGGCCGCAGCGCCATGGGCGGGGCTGCGTTCACGTTCAGTCTGAGCCGAGCGAAGGAGGAACCGATCCAGTGACGGTGTCCGTTTTTGTCGTCGAGGACGACTTCGCCGTAAGGGACTCCCTCGTCCTCTTGCTTCGCTCCGAAGGGATGCGGGCCCGGGGCTTCGCCAATGGCGAGGAGTTCCTGGACAACCTCCCCAATGATCCGGTGGCCTGTGTGGTGACCGACCTGAGAATGCCCGGCGCCGACGGCTTCGAGGTGGTGCGCAAACTGGTCGAGCTGCGCGGTGAGGCCTGGCCCATCGTCGTCATCACCGGCCACGCCGACGTCTCCTCGGCGGTCGAGCTGATGAAGGCCGGGGTCACCGATTTCATCGAGAAGCCGTTCGAGCCGCACCGCCTCGTCGAGACCCTGAAGGGCTGCATCCGCCGCGTGCAGGAGGTCGGCGCCAGTCTGGAGCGCCGCGCCGACATCGACCGGCGGCTGAACCAGCTCACCACGCGCGAGCGTCAGGTGTTCGAGGCCCTGGCCGGCGGCCTGTCGAACAAGGAGATCGCCGCCCAGCTCGACATCAGTCCGCGCACAGTCGAGATCTTCCGCGCCAAGGTCATGAGCAAGATGGAGGCCGCCAATCTGTCGGCCCTGGTGCGGATGAGCCTGGGCCTGACCTGAGCTCACCGGCCGATCTCACAGGTTGACGGGCGACCCCGGAATCCCCTCATGAGAGGGATGGCCAAACGTCCTGCGTCTCCTCGCGCCGCTTCCTCCCGTGACTCTGGCGCCCCCTCCCCCGCGCGCCGGAAGACCCTGTCTGCCGCCAATCTTTCGGCCCTGGGCGCGGACGTTCTCGCCGAACTGCTGATGCAGGCCACCGTCGGCGACGCCAATCTGAAACGGGTGCTCAAGCTGGAGCTGGCCGCCGCCGTCGGGGTCCCCGATCTGGCGCTGGAGATCGACAAGCGGCTGACGGCTCTGGAGGCCTCGAACACGCGCGTCTCCTGGCGCAAGCGTCCCGAACTGGTCGCCGACCTCCTAGCGCACCGGCGCATGATCGTCGATCGTCTGGCGCCGATGGACGGCCGGCTGGCGCTGGATCGGCTGGTAAGCTGGTTCGACCTCTATCCGGGTCTGGCGACGCGGGTGAAGGATCCGAAGGGCGAGCTCTCGGCCCTGTTCTTCGACGCCGCCCCCGACCTGGCGACCGTCGCCTCCACTGTCGGGGCCGAGGCCCTGCCCATCCTGGCCGAGGCGGTCGAGACCCGGCTGTCCGACTGGGGCGGCTGGATCGGCCGCGCGGCGCCGGCGATGAGCGAGCCGCTCGCCTCGGGGCTGCTGAAGGCCCTCACCGTCGGCCGCGCCCGACCGACCGGTCGCCGCGCCCTCGTGGTGCGCAAGCTCGCGGACCGGGCCGGCGACGTCGAGGCCTGGGCGGCCGCCTTTTCCGACGAGGACCGGCTCAAGCCCGACGTCGGCGCCGAGATCGCCCGGCGGTTGGCCGAAGCGGGACGGCCGGTCGAGGCTCGCGCTGCGCTGGACGCCTCCAGACCCCGCGCGCCCGCGCCATCCCGTCTCGGGTTGCGCATCAAGACGCCCGCCGACCCCGAGCCCTCGCCGCTCTGGGAAGCCGCAGAGATCGCCGTGCTGGACGCCGAGGGACGCCCAGACGACGCCCAGACCGCCCGCTGGACCGCTTTCGAACGCACCCTGTCAGAAGCGCCGCTGCGCGCCCACATCGCCCGGCTGGCCGACTTCGACGACGTCGAGGCCATCGACCGCGCCCTGGCCTTCGCCGCCGGCTGGTTTGACGCCACCACCGGCCTGCGCTTCCTGATCAACTGGCCGGCCCTGCGCGAGGCCGCGGCCATGGTCCTGGCCCGCGCCGACGAGCTCCACGCCACAGCCGAGGACACGGCGCTCTGGGCCGGGCGGCTGGAGGGGCGCTGGCCCAATGCGGCCCTGGCCCTGATCCGCTCGCGCGCCCGGGCGCTGGCCCGTCAGGGGCTGAGCCGGTCTGAAGAGGTGCGCGCCCTGTCGGCCGACGCCGCCCATCTGGCAGAACTGCCCGGCGGTCTCGACACCCTGCCCAGCCACGCCGACTTCATCGACGAGCTGGAGATCCTGTCCCCGGCCCCGCGCGGCCGCCTCTGGCGCTAAAGCAAGCGAAAGGTCGCCCCGGTCGAGGTCTCCGCTCCTCGGCCGATCGCGGCGACGGCCTCGACCATCCGCCCCTGCCGGTCGAGGGCCGCGTCGGCCAGAGCCACCAGCCGCCGGTTGGGCGTCGCGAAGGGCGCGGCTGACCTCAGCGCATCGGCCAGCGCGACCTCCTCGCCGCCCCCCCGGATCGCACAGGCGACCGCATAGGCCACCGCCGGCGACCGGCTCACCCCGGCCCAGCACTGGACCAGCAGCGGCGCCGTCCCGGACCATGACCGCGCGAAGTCCAGCAGGGCGGCGACGTCCGCCTCCGTCACCGGCTGCAGATCACCTTGCGGTTCGACGATGTCGTGAAAGGTCAGCTGCAGCCGCTCTACCCCGTCAGGGACATCGGCGAGCTCCGCCCCCGGCGAGGCCAGGCCGATTAGATGCGACGGCCGCCAGATCCGGATCGCCTCCCCAACCTCATGCAGGGGCGCGACGATGATCACGCGACGAGGCCCGCGAAGACCACCAGAAACCCGACCTCGAACGCCTGCTCCGTCGCCCCCAGCGTATCCCCGACCCAGCCGCCGATCAGCCGTCTGGCCAGCACGGCGACGGCGGCCGCGACGACCGCAGCGCCCGCCAGAGCGCCCGCCGTCGCGACCGGCGCCAGCAGGGCGACCGGGGCCATCGCCAGCGTCACGAACAGCCATCCCACGACGACCTCGGCCGTCGTCACCCCGTCAGTCACCGGCTTGACCTTGGCCACGGTCCGGTCGCCGGCATAGGGCAGCGCCCGCATCGCCAGCACCGCCGCTCCCCGCCCGCCCGCATGGGCCGCGACCAGCGCCAGAACCCCCGCAACGACCGGTGTTTGACCAAGCGCCGCCACCTTCAAGGCCACCCCCAGCCCGAGCGCCAGCACCCCGAAGGTCCCGACCCGGCTGTCCTTCATGATCTCGAGGCGGCGCTCCGGCGTCTGACCGCCGCCCAGCCCGTCGGCCGTGTCGGCCAGACCGTCCTCGTGAAAGGCGCCGGTGATCAGGATCCCCGCCGCCGTCGCCAGCAGAGCCGGCAGCATGCCGCCCCACACTTCCGACGCCGCCATCAGCACCGCCCCGGACGCCAGCCCCACCAGAGCCCCGACCAGTGAAAAATAGCGCGCCGAACGCGCCGTCCAGTCGGGGCGGAACGCCTTCAGCGCGGGTACGGGGATCCGGGTCAGGAATTGCACCGCGGCCAGGAACAGGGCCAGTTGCCGCGGCATCTCAGATCCGTCCGGCCAGAACGTCGTCCAGGCTGGCGACCTCCGACATCAGGGCCGCCGCCGCGCGCAGCAGGGGCAGGGCCAGCAGGCCGCCGGTTCCCTCCCCCAGCCTCAGGCCCAGATCCAGCAGGGGCTCGGCGCCCAGCGCCTTCAGCATCCGGTCATGCCCGGCCTCGGCCGAGCGGTGGGCGAACAGACAGGCGTCGCGCACCTCGGGCCGCATCCGGATGGCGACAAGCGCGGCGGCCGTGCAGATGAAGCCGTCCACCACCACCGGCGTGTTCCGCTCCGCCGCTCCGTGGACCGCCCCCGCCATCATGGCGATCTCCAGCCCGCCGAACTGGCGCAGGACCTCGAGCGGCTCCGTCGCGTCGGATCGTTCGGCGGCGCGCGTCAGCACCGCCAGCTTGTGCGCCAGCCCCGCCGCGTCATGTCCGGCTCCAACGCCGACGCAGTCCGCCAGCGGCAGTAGCGCCAGCCGATGCATCACCAGGGCCGCCGAGGCGCTGTTGCCGATCCCCATCTCGCCCAGGACGACGACCTCGGCCCCACGTTCGATCGCGGCGGCAGCCTGTTCGGCGCCACTACTCAGGGCGCGTTCGACCTCATCCTGTGTCATCGCCGGCTCGCGGGCGGCGTTGCGCGTCCTTTTGCGGACCTTGGCCTCGACAAGGGCCGGGTGGGCGGCGAGGTCCGCGTCCACGCCCGCATCGACGATCACGACCTCGGCCCCGACGGCGCGGGCGAAGGCGTTGGCGGTGGCCTTGCCGGCCAGCAGGGTGGAGACCATCGCCTGGGTCACTGCCGAGGGATAACGGGACACCCCGTCCTCGGTCAGGCCGTGATCTCCGGCGAAGACCAGCAGGGTCGCGCGATCCGCACGCGGCGTCGCGGTCTGCTGGATCAGCGCCAGCCGGACGGCCAGATCCTCGATCCGCCCCAGCGAACCGGGCGGCCGGGCCTGGGCGTCCAGATGCGCCCGCAAACTCGCCTCGGCAGTCACAGCCTGAAGTCCTTCAGCCCGGCAAGCTTCGCCAGGGCGGCGACGTCGAGATGGGTTTCCAAGGCCTCGGCGATCTCGTCCAGAGCCGCATCGACCGCGACCCGATGGTCGATAGCCCGCGACGCCACACCCAACTCGGCAAGCAGGGCGGCGCGCGCCTCGCCGCTATCGAACAGACGGTGGACGTAGCAACCCGAGACACGGCCGTCGGCCGAGACGGCGCCCTCGCCCTTGCCGTCCTCGCGAACAAGCATGGGACGGGTCAGCCCTTCGCCGGTCGTGCGGCCGATATGCATCTCGAACCCCTCATAGGCGCCCTCGCCGACGACGGTCCGGCCACGGCAGGGCTCCAGCACCTTGTCGCCGCCCAGGACGGTGTCGATGTCCAGCAGGCCCAGCCCCTCGGCCGATCCCGCCTCCCCCTCGGTCCCGTCCGGATCAGCGACCGTGCGGCCCAGCATCTGGAAGCCGCCGCAGACACCCATAACCCGTCCGCCGCGGCGAACGTGCGCCCGGATATCGATGTCCCAGCCCTGCGCCCGCATGAAGGCCAGATCCGACAGGGTCGCCTTGGACCCCGGCACGATGATCAGGTCCGCGTCGCCCGGCAGCGGCGCCCCCGGCGCGACATAGACCAGATCGACCGACGGCTCGGCCTGCAGCGGATCGAAGTCATCAAAATTGGCGATGTGGCGCAGAATTGGAACGGCGATCTTCACCCGGCGGTTCGCCCCATCCGAGGCTTCGCCCAGCACCACCGCGTCCTCCGCCGGCAAACGCCGCGCCGCCGCCAGCCAGGGCACCAGCCCCATGTCGGGCCAGCCCGTGCGTTTGACGATCTCGTGGCGACCGCAGTCGAACAGCTTCGGATCGCCCCGGAACTTGTTGATGATGAACCCCTTGATGGCGTCCTCTTCATCCAGCACGACCTTGGCCCCGACCAGGGCGGCGATGACGTGGCCCCGATCGATGTCGCCGACCAGAACCACCGGCACTTCGGCGGCCAGAGCGAAGCCCATATTGGCGATGTCGCCCTCGCGCAGATTGATCTCCGCCGGACTGCCCGCCCCCTCGACCAGAACCAGATCGGCCTCGGCCTCCAGCGTCCAGAAGCTGTCGAGGACGATCTGCAGAAGGTCGGCCTTGTGTTCCTGATAGGCCGCCGCCTGATAGCTGGCCTTGACCTGACCACGCACCACCAGCTGGGCGCCGACGTCGCTCTGGGGCTTGAGCAGGACCGGGTTCATGTGAACCGTCAGGGGCGTCCGACAGGCGATGGCCTGCAAGGCCTGGGCGCGCCCGATCTCGCCGCGACGGCCGCTCTCGTCCGGCTCGGTGACGGCGGCGTTGTTGCTCATGTTCTGCGGCTTGAACGGGCGCACCCGATAGCCCCGATTGGTGAACAGCCGGCACAGGCCCGCAACCAGCACCGACTTGCCCACGTCGGAGCCGCAGCCCTGGATCATCAACGCCGCCATTCACGACCTCCTCGAAACGACAGCGTTGCGAACGCAGCCCAGAGAAGCCCGGTTGCGCGAACATAGATATTCAAGGCTTGTTTCAGGTCTGCTACGGTCGGCGCCGGGCCGTCGCCGAAGACGGGCCGGTCGGTCATGACGCCGTCATAGGCCACGGGCCCGCCGAGCCTCACCCCCAAAGCCCCGGCCATGGCGGCCTCAGGCCAGCCGGCATTGGGCGAGGCGTGGCGGCGTGCGTCGCGCAGCATGGTCTTCCAACCGCCTCCACCTGCCATCGCGATCAGGACGCCGGCGAACCGGGCGGGGGCCAGGTTCATCAGGTCGTCGGTGCGCGCGGCGGCCCAGCCGAAATCCTTCCAGCGCGGTTCCCTGTGCCCGATCAGACTGTCCGCCGTATTGACCGCCTTGTAGGCGTAGAGGCCCGGCAAACCCGCGAGCGCCAGCCAGAAGGCCGGAGCCACGACCCCATCGTTGAAGCTTTCGGCCAGACTCTCGATGGCCGCCGTCGCGACGCCTGACGCATCCAGCCCGGCCGTGTCGCGCCCGACGATCATCCCGACGGCGGCTCGGGCGGCGGGCAGGTCGTCCGCCTCCAGCGCCTTTGCGACGGCCGAGACGTGGTCGCACAGGCTGCGCTGGGCGAGGCCGAGGGTCGCGGCCAGCACCGACGCCGGTCCCGGCAGGCGCGAGGCCGCCAGACCCGCCAGAGCCGCGACGCCCGCCGTCGCCGCCACGGTCGCGATCCCCGACAGACGACTCGCCCGCGGCGAGCGATCGCTCCGGTTCAGCCGCCGCTCGCCCTCGCTGATCAGGGCGCCGAGACCGACCACCGGATGCGGCAGGCGGCGATGCAGACGGTCCGGATAACCGACCACCGCCTCGACGGCGAGCGCGGCGAGGGTCAGGGTGGCGTGGGCGAGGGGAGCACGCACCCTAGGCACGCCGGATGACATCGATCAGCGGGCCGCCGGGGCCCTCGGTCACGGTCGCTTCGACGCCATAGGCGCGCTTGAGCACCTCAGGCGTCAGGGCGGTGGCGGGCGGTTCGTCTGCCATGACCCCGCCCTCGGCCAGGACGATGATCCGGTCCGCCATACGCAGGGCCATCGACAGGTCGTGCAAGGTCACGACCACCCCTACGCCGCTGTCGGCCAGACGGCGGAACAGGGCGGCGGCGTCCAGCTGGTGCGCCGGGTCGAGGCCGGTCAAAGGCTCGTCGGCCAGCAGCCATTCCGGCTCTCCGGCCAGACCCCGGGCGATCAGCACCCGCGCCCGCTCACCGCCCGAAAGGGTGTCAACGATCCGGTGCTCGAACGCCTCGACATTGGCCGCCGCCATGGCCCGGTTGACGGCGGCGCGGTCGGCCTCCGTCTGACCCCGGGCGCCGATGAAGGGCGTGCGGCCCAGCTCGACCAGGGTCCGCGCCTCGACCGACCAGGCGATCTCGGGCGTCTGGGGCAGGAAGGCCAGGCGCCGGGCGCGGTCGCGCGGCTTCATCTCCGACAGGACCGCGTCGTCCAGCATGACCGACCCCGTAGACGGCGCCCTCAGACCGGCGAGGCAGGACAAGAGAGTCGACTTGCCGGCGCCGTTGGGGCCCACCACGGCCGTGACCGCACCGACGTCTATCGTTAGCGACACTTCCGACAGAATCGTCTTGCCGCCGATGGCGACACCCAGCCGGGAACAGGACAGCAGGCTCATGCGATCGTCCTCCGCAGACGCAGCAGCAGCATCAGGAAGAAAGGCGCGCCGAGGGCGGCCATGGCCACGCCCAGCTTGACCTCCCCCGCCGCCGGAGTCAGCCGCACCAGGACGTCGCCGGCCAGGACGATCACCGCCCCGCCGAGGATGCTGGGGACCAGCAGCGCGCCCGGCCGCGCCCCCACCAGCGGCCTGAGCAGGTGCGGCGTCACCAGTCCGACGAAGCCGATCACCCCCGTCACCGCGACACTGGCCCCGGCCGCCAGACCGACGCCCAGGGCGATGCTCCAGCGCGTGACGGGCATGGACACCCCCAGCGACCGCGCGCCGGTCTCGCCCAGGGTCAGGGCGTCCAGCGCCCGTCCGGTGGTCAGCAGCAGGCCGCAGCCCGCCAGGATGAAGGGCGTCGCCATCTTCACCTCCTCGAAGCTGCGGTCGGCCAGCGACCCCATCAACCAGTCGACGATCTCGTTCACCGCCCAGGGATTGGGCGCCAGCGACAGGGCCAGGGACACCCCGGCGCTCGACAGGATGTTCAGGATCGCCCCCGCCAGCACGAAGGTCACAAGGCTGGAGGCCGAGCCCGACAGCAGCATCAGGATCGCCACACCGATCAGCGCCCCGCTGATCGCCGCCACCGGCAGGGCCCAGGGCGCCACGGCGGTCAGGCCGTAATAGAGGGTCAGGACCGCGCCCAGCGCCGCCATGGCCGAGACGCCCAGCACGCCCGGATCGGCCAGCGGATTGCGCGTATAGCCTTGCAGCACCGCGCCCGAGAGACCCAGCGCCGCGCCCACGGCGATGCCCAGCAGGGTGCGCGGCAGACGCAGTTCGAACACGATCGCCCAGCGCGGATCGATGTCTGGCTGCGTCCACGCGCTGAACGGCACCCAGACCTTGCCGGAGATCAGGCTGAGGCCTGACAGCAGCACCAGCAGGGCAATCAGCCCGGCATAGAGAAGAGGTCGGCTGATCGGCTTCATGCCCGGTCTTTCAATGCATTTTCTCGCGCCCGCGACAGGGCGGCGGCCGTCTGGATCAGGACCGGGCCGCCGCAGAACAGCAGCCGCTCGGGGAAGGTCTCGCGCTGCATATGACCCGCCACATGGCTCAACGCCGGATGGGTCATGACCCGCACGGCCCGGCTCGGAGCCCCGGGATAGGGCTCACCCGACATCAGCAGGTCCGGCGGATCGGCGATGACCTGCTCCAGCGGCACATTCATGGAGCGGGTCAGGCCGTATTTCGGCGCGGCGTTGTCCAGCCCCATGCGCCGCATCATCTCGTCCATCAGTGTACCCGGTCCCGAGGCGAAGCCGCCGGGCATGAAGACCAGGGTCGACAGCCGGGGCGTCCCCGGCTTTGGCGCGGCGGCCGCCAGCGCCGCCTCGATCCGGGCCACCAGCGCCTCGCCGCGTTCGGGACGGCCGACCAGCCGCGCCACCTCCCGCACCTGCTCCAGGCTTTCCGCGACCGTCTCGGGCACGCCGAACAGGGCCGTCGGAATCTTCAGGCGGTCCAGCGCATTGCGGGTCGCCAGCGAGGAGTGCCGCCCCGTCATCACCAGATCCGGCGACAAGGCCAGGACCTCCTCCGCAGTCTCATAGGTGAACGGCAGGGTCCGGGCGAGCGGCGCGAAGGTCGAGCCGTAGCTGTCCCTCGCATAGTGGCTCAGGGCCGCGATCTGCTCGCGGTCGGCGACATGGATCAGGATCACGTCCAGGCAGGGGTTCAGCGACACGATCCGCTGCGGCCGCCCCGCCTTCACCACCGGCCCCGACGGTCCGGGCGCGACGCCGCAGCCGGCCAGCATCGCCAGCGCGCCCGCCGCCATCCCCCCCGCCACCAGAACCGTCCGCCGGTCGATCGTCATCAGAAGTCGATCCCCCGCTGGGCCTTCACGCCCTGTTCGAACGGATGCTTCACCAGGGTCATCTCGGTGACCAGATCGGCGACGGCCAGCAACTCGGGCTTTGCATTGCGGCCGGTGACGCAGACATGTTTCCCCTCCGGTCGCGCGACCAGTCCGGCGACCACCGCATGGATGTCCAGATAGTCGTATCGCAGGGCGATATTCAGCTCGTCCAGCAGCACCAGATCCAGCGTCGGATCGGCGATCATCTCCAGCGAGGTCGCCCAGGCCGCCTCGGCCGCCGCGATGTCGCGCGCCCGGTCCTGGGTGTCCCAGGTAAAGCCTTCGCCCATGACCTCGTAACGGACCTGATCGGGAAATTTGCGAAAGAACTGGCGCTCGCCGGTTATCCATTTGCCCTTGATATACTGGACGATGCCGACCCTCTGGCCCCAGCCCAGGGCGCGGGCGACCATGCCGAAGCCGGCCGTCGACTTGCCCTTGCCGTCACCGGTGTTGACGATCAGCAGGCCGCGCTCCTCGGTCTTGGTGCGCATCAGCTCACGCCGCTCGGCCTGCAGGGCCTTCATCGCCTCCGCATGTTCGGCTTCGGTTTGATCGGTCATCGCGACGCCTCCAGAGCGGCCTGAAGCCGCCGCCAATTCTTTCTTCCCGGCAGACCGAAACGGATCAGGGTCGGGTCGTGCGGGAAGGTCCGCACCAGAACCCCCTGCTCTCCCAGTCGCCACGCCCTGCCCTTCGCATCCCCGTATCGCGCCAGCCGGAACAGAGGCGTTCCGCCGACAATCGTGAAGCTTGTCGCGGTCAACAAGCCGTCCAATCGTTCCATATCCCAAACGAGGGACGCGCGCGTCTTCAACGCCCACGCCGTATCGGCATAGGCGGCGCATCCCATGGCAATGGCGTCGCCGCTCACCGGCCAGTCGCCGGTCCGCGCCCGTACGCGCCGCGCCAGTTCGGGACTGCCCACCACAAAGCCCAGCCGCAATCCCGGCAGGCAGTAGAATTTGCCGAACGAGCGCAGCACCACCGTCCGCTCGTTCAGATGCGGAATGGCGCTCATCGTCGGCTCTGTGTCGACGAAGGATTCGTCGATTACCAGCCAGCGCCGGCCGGCCGCTGCGACCAGCTCAACGCCCGGCGTCATCGCCCCGTCCGGATTGTTCGGATTGACCACCACAAGGGCGTCGGTCGGCTGCTGGAACAGCGTCGAGCGCTCGATCTCCGTCGTCGTCACCCGCGCCTGTCGCCAGGCGTCGGCATGGCTGCCGTAGGTCGGCCCGGCGATCGCGACCCGGGCCACGTCGAGCAGGCCGGGCAGAAGCCGCAAGCCCGCCTCCGCCCCCGGCACGGCCGCGACCTGATCGGGCTCGCAGCCGAAGGCCAGGGCCGCCGCCGCTTCCAGCGCCGCCGTCTCCGCCGGATCGGGCAGGACCGTCAGGGCGGTGGTCGGGGCGCGCACGCCCCGCCATCCATCCGGATTGATCCCGGTCGAGACATCGAGCCAGGGCTCCGGCGCGGACGGATGTTCCGCCCGCGCCGCCGCCAGTCGCCCGCCATGAAAGAGGGCGGCCAAACCCCTAGAACCGGGCCCGCACGCCGACGAAGGTCCCGCGCCCGGCGGAGCCATAGTCGGTGGTCGTCTGGTACTGCTCGTCCCCGACGTTCTCGACGCGGCCATAGATCTCGACCGTGTCGTTGATCGGATACGACGCGCGCAGATCGACCAAGGTGTAGGGTTCCAGACGCACCGAATTGGACGCGTTGTTGAAGCTCTCGCCCGCATACTGGACCGCCACCGTCGTCGTCAGGCGGAACGGCCAGACATAGGTCGCCGACAGATTGGCGGTCTCTTCCGGACGGCGCGCCAGATGCTTGCCGAGGTTGGCGCCGGCCGTCTCGTTGGTGGCGTCGGTGAAGGTGTAGTTGGCCTGCACCTCGACCGGCCCGACCCAGGCCGCGGCGGCCAGTTCGACCCCGTTGGCCTGGGTCTTGGCCGTGTTGCTGTAGTAGCCGAAGCGGCGGACGTTGTTGACGAAGCACAGAGGCGCCGCCGCCTGGGTCACCGTGCTGGAGCAGGAGACGTAGTCGATCTGGTTGGTCGTATCGCGGCTGAAGTACGTCGCAGACACCATCAACTTCTTGTCGAGGAAATGCTGCTCGACGCCGGCGTCCCAGCCGTCCGCCTCTTCCGGCTGCAGCGTCGTGTTCCCGTACTCGCTGTACAGTTGATACAGGCTCGGCGCCTTGAAGCCCTGACCGAAGCTGGCGCGCAGCACCGTGCCGCCGTCGTTCAGCGACCAGGCCACCGCCGCCTGACCCAGGGTCTTGCCGCCGAAGGTGTCGTGCTCGTCGCGACGCACGCCGCCGGTCAGGGTCAGGCCGTCGACGACCTCGCCCTGGACCTGCAGATAATAGCCGTCGAGACCGACCGAATTGGCCGTCGGCGTCGGACTGGGCGTGAACTCCGACGGGGAAGCCGTGCGGAACTCACTGTCCTCATGCTCGGCGCCGAAGGTGGCGACCCAGCCCTGAACGATGTCGAACACGCCCTGGTATTCGAACCGCCTGTTTTCGCCGCGCGCGTCGAAGGTCAGGTTGGTCACGGCCTGGGCGGGATTGAAGTTCTGGCGGTCGGTCTGGGTGTAGGCATAGGCCACCCGGTTCTTCAGCCGGTCTTCGAACAGGTCGAAATTGAGCCCGGCATAGGCGACCAAATCCTTGGTCGTGCCGTATTCGCGCGTGTCGCCGAAAGAGTAGGTCGGCGCCGGGAAGCCGTCGATGTCGGTGCGGCCGCTGGACCAGACCGAGCGCAGGTCGATCGAGACGTCCTCGGTCAGCTTGATATTCACCCGACCGCTCAGGCCGGTGTTCTCATAGCCGTCCTTCTCTGTCCCCCGAGCGAAGGTCGAGAAGCCGTCGGTCTGGTAGTGCGAGGCCGCCAGACGCCAGTTGATGCGCTCGCCGACGCCGGCGAGGCCGCCCCGCAGATACGACGTGCCGCGCGACCCGACCTCGGCGTCCAGCGCAGCCTGGAACGGACGGGTCGGTTCGGCCGTGATCAGATTGACCACCCCGCCGATGGCCTGCGAGCCCCACAGGGTCGACTGGGCGCCGCGCAGGATTTCGATCCGGGCGATGTCGCCGGTCAGCAGGTTGCCGGGATTGTAGCCGCTGCCGGTCGACGACGGGTCGTTCAGCTTCACCCCGTCGATGACATAGACGGTCTGGTCGGCCTCGGCGCCACGGATGCGCAGCGCGGTCGTGGTCCCGATGCCGCCGTTGCGCGACAGGCTGACGCCGGGCGTGCGGACCAGCAGGTCGACGACCTCGACCGTCTGGCTGGCCTCGATCTGCTGCGTGGTCAGGACGGTCACCGACTGGCCGACGCGGTCGGCCGCCTGGGCCGACCGGTTGGCGGTGACGATGACGTCGCTCAGCAGGGTCGAATCGTCGGTCGTCGGCGACGTGGTTTGCGCGGCGGCGGCGCCGGCGGTCAGAAGCAGCGCGGCCGTGGCGGCGCCCCGGTACAGTTCAGGTCTCATAGCGGGTCCAATCCCTTGCTCGACAACGAGCCGGCCGAACGAGGCCGTGATCGGATGCGGACGCGCCCGGTCACGACCGCGCGCGCACGCGGCCCAACAGACGTCGTCATTCGGGTAGATCCCGTTCCGCTCGGCACACCACGTCCGCGCGAAGGACGACCACGACGGGCAGGTCTCCTGGCTCACGGGTCAATGCCGGTGCGCACCGCCTTCCCAGGCCGTCCGGCTTTCGCCTTCGGGGTCCAGTGGCTAATGGTGCGCGGGCTCGCCGCTTACAGTTGCGTGGGCAGTCCGGGATTTGCACCCGAGTTCCCTTTTCATCCCCGTTTCCGGGGAACCTGTCGCGGGGCCGACTTAGGCCAAAGCGTAGCGGCAGGCAATGGAGTGTCTTGATGCCGACCACGCTCGTTCTCGGCGGCGCCCGCTCCGGCAAGACGGCCCATGCCCAGAGCCGGACGGAATCGATCGCCGCCCCCATGCATCGGCGGCTTCTGATGATCGCCACCGCCCAGGCCTTCGACGCCGAGATGACCGACCGCATCGCCCGGCATCAGGCCGACCGTGACGAGCGCTGGAGCACGGCGGAGGCGCCGCTGGACCTGCCCGTAGCCCTCGCCGCCCTGACGCCCGACGATGTCTGCGTCGTCGACTGCCTGACCCTGTGGCTCAGCAACCTGATGCTGGCCGAGGCGAATATCGAGGTTGCGTTCGACGCCCTGGTCGCGGCGGTCGTCGCCTGCCCCGCCGATCTGCTGCTGGTCTCCAACGAGGTGGGCTGGGGCATCGTGCCCGACAACGCCCTCGCCCGCGCCTTCCGCGACCACGCCGGACGGCTGCACCAGCGACTGGCCAAGGTCGCCGAGGAGACGGTGCTGATCGTCGCCGGCCTGCCGCTGAGACTGAATTAGAGGAATTTATTCCTGCGTCGATCTTGCGTCCGACGATTGGCCTCCCATGTCGCGGCGACGGTCTTTGAAATGTTCATGTCTGCGCAGCGCCCGGAGACACGGGATTTCGCATAATCTGGCGGTGTCGGAGCAGTCGAAATTTCCAAACCCTCTGATTTCATTCGAAGTCGTTGGCGGTGTTTGGCGGTGTGGCGGTGTTTTTCTGACCGCCAAAGCCCTCAGGCGCAGGCGTCGCGGACCAGGGTAATGAAGGCCAGCGACCCGTCGTCCTTCGAAAGCCCCTGCGGCTCGCGATAGAGGAACAGCTTGCCGTCCGCAGTGCCGCAGATGACCGTCTTGCCGTTTCGCTCCCGCGCCCGGTCGAAATGGATTTCGGTCGCGCCCGTCGCCTTCACCGCGACCTCGGCCCGTCTGGCGAAGCCCGGCTTCTGATGGCTGTAGGTCCAGTAGGCCAGGGCCGCCAGGACGATGGCCCCCATCCACCGGATGCGGTTGGCGCCCGGATCGTTCGACAGCGACCGCGGCGCGCGCGGCCCCGACCGGTCCGCCATTCGACGCGGCCGGATCAAGACGGCGTCTCCCCGACGGCATAGCGGGCGACGACCCCGTCCGGCTGCCACGCGTGGTTCGCCAGACTGTCCAGCGAGTACGCCACCAGCCGGTCGAACAGGTCGCGGTCCCCCGCCGTGATCGCCTGCTTCAAATAGTCGGTGACCACCGCCCGCACGGGATAGGTCCCCACCGGCCCCGGGATGCTCAGCGCCAGCCGGATGTCGTTGTCCAGCCAGTGGACCACGGTGTCGAAGAAGTCGTCGGACTCGAGGAAGTCGGTCCGCTCAATGACGTAGAGGGTGATCTCACCGTCCTGCAGGCCGTCGGGCCGGACGATCACCCCGCTACGGTCGGGCCGCCAGTCGTCGGACAGCTCCACCACCCGCCAGACGCAGAACCAGGTCCGGCAGGTCTGGGGCCGGATCGCATGCACGCCACATCCCGCCCCGTCGATGCAGTAGGCGCACAGTTCACCGGTCGGCTTGGCCAGCTCGGGCAGGTCGAGCGGAATGTAGCGGCAGCACTCCACGCAGCCGCCGCAAGTTCGGTCCGGAAGGAGCGGCAAGCCGGTCATGATGAGGTCTTCGACATGGCCCGGACCTACCTCACCCGTCCGAGAAACCGAAGGGGGTGCTGGTCCGGCGGATGTCGTCGGGCAGGATCTGGCGACCGATGGGCGGCGCTGACCGGGCGGTGCACTCCATCCTCTGGCACAGCCGGCAGGTGACCCCGATCGGCGTCGGGTCGGGTTCGGGCGCCCCGTGGGTGTAGATCAGCCGGTGGGCGTGCTCGGCCGCGCACCCCAACGCAATCGCCCGCTCGACCCTCTGGGCCCCGAAGGCGCCGCCCCCCGCCGTCACCGTCCGGGCGATGGAAAAGAAGCGCTGGCCATCCGGCAGCTCCAGCCACTGGGTGACGATCTCGCGCGGCGTCCTGAAGGCCAGATGCACCGACCACAGAGGACAGCCCCCGCCATGCCGCGCGAACGAGAAGCCGGCCCCGTCCAGCCGCTTGGAGACATTGCCCGCCGGATCGACCCGGATGAAGAAGAAGGGCACCCGCTCCTGCCCCGGCTTCTGCAGCGTCGTCAGCCGGTGGGCCGTCTGCTCGAAGCTGGTCCCGAACTGCCGGGCCAAGGCCTCGACGTCATAGCGCCGGGTCTCCGCCGCCCGGGCAAAGGCCGTGTAAGGCATGACCATGGCCGCCGCGGCATAGGAGGCCAGGGCCCGCTTGGTCAGCCGCTCCCCACCCTCGGTCGCGAACACCCCGCCCGCTGCGACGGCTTCGATGTCGGCCCTCAGGTCCAGCCAGGCGATCTGCAGGGCCAGCTGGAACGACCGGCTCGCGGCGTCCAGGGTGTCGTCCACCAACACCTCGCGCCGGTGCAGGTCATAGCGCCGGATCGACCCGACCATGACGTCGGGCGGCATGCGGCGTGTCCGCAGGCCGTGGGTCTCGCTCAGATAGCCCTCGAGCCCGCCCGCCTCCGCGACCGCCGCCGCCAGTCGCTCGGCGGCCTCGTCCAGCACCGGAAAGCTGTTGCGCCGCGCCGCCAGGAACCGCCGCGACTCGGCCACCGGATCGGCGCTGTCGGCCCCGTCGGGATCGACCGCCTCCACGCTCCGGTCCGCCAAGGCCAGATGCTCTTCTTGATAGGCGGTGTAGAGCCTCAACAGGGCCTCGGTGACGCCTGGGAAGTTGGTGACCAGGTCGGCGTTCTCAAGCGGCGGCAGGTCGATGTCGGCGAACATCGGGTCCTTTAGCGCCGACTGCAGCCGCGCCGCGATGTCGGTCGACGCGTCCCCGGCAAGGGTCGCCATGTCCAGCTTGTAGGTCTGGGCCAGCCTGAGCAGCATCTCGGCGCTGAGCGGCCGGTGATTACGCTCCAGCAGGGCCACATAGGAGGCCGAGACCTCCAGATCGGAGGCCATGTCCGCCTGGGTCAGGCCGAGGTCGCGTCTCAGCCGCCTGAGGCTGGGCCCGACATAGAGGCGGCGTTGAGCGGGCATGGCAAACGGCCTGAAATCAGCACTGGTCGATACATTACATCATTACAGCAAAACCTTGTAAAGTTTGACAGCTACACCGCAAAGCCCCTGCCCTAGCCTGAACCTCACGCTTACGGATGCCCTCAACGTCATCTCCGTGCGTCGAGGAACACTCCATGTCCTATCAGGATCAAATCACCCAGGTCGCTTCGCTGATCGAGGCCAAGGCCGCCCCCTGGTCGGGCATCTCGGCCGAGGCCGTCGCCCGGATGCGGCTGCAGAACCAGTTCCGCACCGGCCTCGACATCGCCCGCTACACCGCCGCCATCATGCGCAAGGACATGGCGGCCTATGACGCCGACCCGTCCAAGTACACCCAGTCCCTGGGCTGCTGGCACGGCTTCATCGGCCAGCAGAAGATGATCTCCATCAAGAAGCATTTCGGCACGACCGACCGGAAGTACCTGTACCTGTCCGGCTGGATGATCGCCGCCCTGCGCTCGGAGTTCGGCCCCCTGCCCGACCAGTCGATGCATGAGAAGACCTCGGTCCCGGCCCTGATCGAGGAGCTGTACACCTTCCTGCGTCAGGCCGACGCCCGCGAGCTGGGCATGCTGTTCCGCGATCTGGACGCCGCCCGCGAGGCCGGCGACGCCGCCG
This sequence comes from Brevundimonas goettingensis, assembly GCF_017487405.1. Taxonomy (NCBI): domain Bacteria; kingdom Pseudomonadati; phylum Pseudomonadota; class Alphaproteobacteria; order Caulobacterales; family Caulobacteraceae; genus Brevundimonas; species Brevundimonas goettingensis. Next base: position 2,412,378 of record NZ_CP062222.1, read on the forward strand.
CGGAGCGTAAGGCGCTGGACGCCATCGAAGGCCACCAGACCCACGTCGTGCCGATCATCGCCGACATCGACGCCGGCTTCGGCAATGCCGAGGCGACCTATCTGCTGGCGAAGAAGATGATCGAGGCGGGCGCCTGCGCCCTGCAGATCGAGAACCAGGTCTCTGACGAGAAGCAGTGCGGTCACCAGGACGGCAAGGTCACGGTCCCGCACGAGGACTTCCTGGCCAAGGTCCGCGCCTGCCGCTACGCCTTCCTGGAGCTGGGCGTCGAGGACGGCGTCATCGTGACCCGCACCGACAGCCTCGGCGCCGGCCTGACCAAGCAGATCGCCGTCTCCAACGAACCCGGCGACCTGGGCGACCAGTACAACAGCTTCCTGGACTGCGAGGAGATCGCGCCCTCGGACCTGAAGAACGGCGACGTCATCCTGAACCGCGACGGCAAGCTGCTGCGGCCCAAACGCCTGCCCTCCAACCTGTTCCAGTTCCGCGCCGGCACGGGCGAGGACCGCTGCGTCCTAGACAGCATCACCAGCCTCCAGAACGGCGCCGACCTGCTGTGGATCGAGACCGAGAAGCCCCACGTGGAACAGATCGCCGGCATGATGGACCGCGTTCGCGAGGTCATCCCCAACGCCAAGCTGGTCTACAACAACTCGCCCTCGTTCAACTGGACGCTCAACTTCCGCCAGCAGGTCTTCGACACCATGCAGGCCGAGGGCAAGGACGTCTCGGGCTATGACCGCGCCAAGCTGATGAGCGCGGCCTATGACGAGACCCCGCTGGCGGCCGAGGCCGACGAACGCATCCGCACCTTCCAGGCCGACGGCGCCAAGCGGGCGGGCATCTTCCACCACCTGATCACCCTGCCGACTTATCACACGGCCGCCCTGTCCACGGACAACCTGGCCAAGGAATACTTCGGTGACGCCGGAATGCTGGGCTATGTCGCGGGCGTCCAGCGCAAGGAGATCCGCCAGGGCATCGCCTGCGTGAAGCACCAGAACATGTCCGGCTCGGACATCGGCGACGACCACAAGGAATACTTCGCCGGCGAGGCCGCCCTGAAGGCCGGTGGCGTCCACAACACGATGAACCAGTTCGGCGAAGCCGCCTGATCCACCGACTGGCCTAAAACGACAGCCGGCCCGGAGCATGCGCTCCGGGCCGGCTTTTCGTTCAGCGATGTGTGCGGCTCAGCCGACGTGCCGCTCGTCCCAGTAGCGGACCGCATCAGCGTCCCGGGCGCTGAGCTCGGGATAGGCGGCGTCCGACCCGACGTCCGGCACGCGCCGCCAGGAACGGGCGCATTTCGGATAGTCGGCCAGCCTGACCTCCGCCGTCACCGCCTCGCCGCCGACCACCAGTTCGGCGCCAGAGGTGCGGAACACCTCAGCGGCGTCCAGACCTTCGAAGGGCGCGAAGGCTCCAGCCGGGCCGGTGACCACCGGCCAGGCGTCCAGCGCCCCGCCGATGACCTTGTCGCGACGCGCGGCCTCGAGCTGTTCGTTGACCGTTTCCAGAACTGTCTGGACCTTGGCCCAGCGCGCCGCTTCCGCCTCGTTCTTCCAGCTGTCCGGCGTCTCGGGGATGACCCGGGCGCAGTTGGTCTGGGAGTTCGGGAAGCGCGTCTGCCAGGCCTCTTCCATGGTGAAGGGCGTCAGCGGGGCCAGCCAAGCGGTCAGGCGGGCGAAGACCTCGTCCATCACCGTGCGAGCCGCACGGCGACGGATGGCGTCGGGCCGGTCGCAGTACAGGCTGTCCTTGCGGACGTCGAAATACAGCGCCGACAGGTCGTTGGAGCAAAACTCCAGCACCGGCCGCACCACATCCTGGAAGCGGTATTCGCCATAGGCCTTGCGGACCTGGCCATCCAGCTCGTGCAGACGATGCAGGATGAACTTCTCCAGCGGCGGCATCTGGTCCAGCGGCAGGCGCTCGGCCTCGTCGAAGTCGGCCAGGGCGCCCAGCAGATAGCGGACTGTGTTGCGCAGCTTGCGATAGGCGTCGACCGTGGTCTGCAGGATCTGCTTGCCGATCCGCTGGTCGTCCGAATAGTCCACCAAAGCGACCCAGAGGCGCAGAATGTCGGCGCCTGACTCCTTGATGATGGTCAGGGGATCGGTAGTGTTGCCCTTGGACTTGGACATCTTCTCCCCCTTCTCGTCGAGGGTGAAGCCGTGGGTCAGGACCGCCTCGAAGGGCGCCCGGCCGCGCGTGCCCGAGCCTTCCAGCAGCGACGACTGGAACCAGCCGCGGTGCTGGTCCGAGCCTTCCAGATAGAGGTCGGCCGGCCAGTGCGACGGACGGTCGCCCGTATAGCCGCTCTCGGCCGTTCGCGGGTCGATGGTGAAGGCGTGGGTCGAACCGGAATCGAACCAGACGTCGAGGATGTCCTCGACCTTCTCGAACCGGGCCGGGTCGTGGGCGCCGAGGAAGTCGCTGTCGGGCGCGGTGAACCAGACGTCGGCGCCGCCGTCGGCGACGGCCTTGACGATGCGGGCGTCGACTTCCGGATCATGCAGCGGCTGGCCAGTCTGCTTGTCGATGAACATGGCCAGAGGCGTGCCCCAGGCGCGCTGGCGGCTGACCAGCCAATCGGGACGGCCCTCGACCATCGAACGGATGCGGTTCTTGCCGCCCGCCGGGTGGAAGGCGGTGGCGTCGATCGACTTCAGCGCCGTCTCACGCAGGGTGTCGCCGGACTTCAGCGGCTCATCCATGCGGATGAACCACTGCGGCGTGTTGCGGAAGATGACCGGCGCCTTGGAGCGCCAGGAGTGCGGATAGGAGTGCTCCAGCCGGCCGCGGGCCAGCAGGGTCCCGGCCTCGATCAGCTTCTCCATCACCGCGCCGTTGGCGGGACCGAATTTGCCGGTCTTCTTGCCCTCGGTCTCAAGCACCTTCAGCCCCGCGAACAGGTGCACGCCCGGATAGTAGGCGCCGTCGGGATCGACCGTGTCCGGCACCTCGTGATGACCGTGGGCCTTCCAGACCTCGAAGTCGTCAGCGCCGTGGCCGGGCGCGGTGTGGACGAAGCCCGTACCGGCGTCGTCGGTGACGTGGTCGCCGCTGAGCAGGGGCACGGAGAAGCCATAGCCCGGATCGAGCGCCGCCAGCGGGTGGGCGCATTCCAGACCCGAGGGATTGAGGTCGTCGACGCGGGTCCAGGAGGCGATCTTCGCGGCCTTGAACACGTCCTCGGCCAGCTTGTCGGCGACGATCAGGCGATCGCCCGGTTTGGCCCAGGGCTCGAACTCCAGCCCGGTCTCCATGGCCGTGACCTCGTACAGGCCATAGGCGATCTCGGGACCGTAGCTGATCGCGCGGTTGGCCGGGATGGTCCAGGGGGTGGTCGTCCAGATGACGATCGCGGGCGTGGCGTTGCGGAAGCTCAGCAGGTCGTCGGAATGATCATCGGAGGCCGCGATGACCGGGAACTTGACCCAGATCGTCGGGGAGACGTGGTCGTGATACTCGATCTCGGCGTCGGCCAGGGCGGTGCGCTCGACCGGCGACCACATCACCGGCTTGGAGCCGCGATAGAGCTGGCCCGAGTTCTTGAACTTGTGGAACTCCGCGACGATGGCCGCCTCGGAGGTGAAGTCCATGGTGGCGTAGCGGTTGGCGAAGTCGCCAGTGATGCCGAGGCGCTTGAACTGTTCTTTCTGCAGGTCGATGTATTTGCCGGCATAGGCGCGGCAGGCGCGGCGGAACTCCTCCTTGGAGACCTCGTCCTTGCGGCGACCCTTGGAGCGGAACTCCTCCTCGATCTTCCATTCGATCGGCAGGCCGTGGCAGTCCCAGCCGGGGACATAGTCGACGTCATAGCCCAGCAGGAAGCGCGACCGGACCACGAAGTCCTTCAGCGTCTTGTTCAGGGCGTGACCGATGTGGATGTCGCCGTTCGCATAGGGCGGGCCGTCGTGCAGGACGTACAGCGGAGCCTTCTGCTTCTGACGCTCGGCGCGCAGGGTTCCGTAGAGGTCGCCCCACTGTTCAAGGATCACCGGCTCCTTCTGCGGCAGGCCGCCCCGCATGGGGAACGGCGTCTCCGGCAGGAAGACGGTTTCGCGGTAGTCGCGGGCGGATTCGGCGGGGGTATCGGACATTCGGCGTCTCGGATCAGGCAAGGGGACGTAGGCGAAAAGCTTCAAACCCGGCGTAAGCGTGGGGGAACCCCATCGGCGCTACGCCGGGCGGCTAATCCGGGCCAAAATGATCAGGCGGACGTCCATGCCGGGCGGTGTAACAGGTGACAGCGCAGGGGAAAAGCGTAGCGTGCGGTTCAAGAGCGCCGTGGGTGGCGCCGTCGTCGCTTCGGAGGATCTCATGCGCGCTCTTCTCCTGCTTCCCGCCGCCGCCATGGCCCTGCTGGCCGGCTGCTCCGAACCGGAGAATAAGCCAGAGGCGCCCGCCGCTCCCGCCTCGGCCAGCATGACGCCCGGCCGCCCCGCCATCTACCAGGCCGCCGGTGAAGGCCCCGAGCCCTTCGTGCGCGCCATCTACGCCGTCTATGTCGCGGGCGGACCGAAGGAGCCGCCGCCCGCCGCCGGTCAGGACCCGATCTATTCGCGCATGCTGAACGCCACCCTCGGCGCCGACGTCCGGGTGGCCAAGGGCGAGGTCCCGACCGTCAACTACGACATCCTGTGCGGCTGTCAGGACCAGGGCGCCTTCACCCTCGACAGCCTCGCCGTCACAAAGACGGGGGCGAACGACGCCACCGCCGCCGTGGCCTTCACCAACGCCGGCCAGACCACGCACCAGACGCTGAAACTGGTCCGCGAAGGCATTAACTGGAAGGTCGACGACGTCGTCGACGCCGACGGCAAGTCCGTGAAAGACGCGACGATCAAGGTGATCGAGGCGGCGGGGGGCTGAGGCTCAGCGCTTCAAGATCGCCTTCGCCGCCTCGGCGTCCGCGTCGATCTGGACCTTGAGGGCGTCAAGGCTGTCGAAGTTGAGCTCGCCGCGCAGGAAGGCAACCAGCTTGGTCTCGACGGTCTGGCCGTAGAGGTCCTCGGCGAAATCGAACAGCCAGACCTCCAGCAAGGGAGTCTCGATTTCGAACATCGGGCGGACGCCGAGGTTGGCGACGCCGTCGATGACGCGGCCATCCGGCAGTCGGGTGCGGGTCGCATAGACCCCGTAGGCCGGGCGCATATAGTCGCCGAGCGCGACATTGGCCGTGGGCACGCCGATGGTCCGGCCGCGCTTGTCGCCGTGGATGACCTCGCCCTCGATGGCGAAGGGGCGGCCCAGAATGGCGGCGGCGCGGGCCATGTCGCCGGCCTTGAGCGCCTCGCGCACTGCGCTGGACGACAGCTTCAGCCCGTGCGGATCGTCGATGCGCTGGGTCGTGGAGACGGTGAAGCCCAGGGTCTCGCCATAGGTCCGCAGCGCCTCGGGAGAGCCCGAGCGGCCGCGCCCGAAGGTGAAATCGAAGCCGACCGCCGCATGGCGGATGCCCAGGCCGTCGGCCAGCACCCGGCGCGCGAACTCGACGTCGGTCATGGCCGCCATCTCTGCGTCGAACGGCAGCAGATAGAGACGGTCGACGCCCAGGGGCTCCAGCGCCCGCGCCATCTGGCCGGGGCTCATCAGACGGAAGGGCGCGGCCTCGGGCTGGAACCAGCGGCGCGGATGGGGATCGAAACTGACGACGGCCAAGGGGGCGCCGATGGCGTCAGCGGCCTGGCGCGCCGCGGCGATCACCGCCTGATGGCCGCGATGCACGCCGTCAAAGGCGCCGACAGCGACGGCCGCGCCCTTCGCCGTTTCCGGCAGGTCGCGCCAGCCGCGGAAAACCTCGATGGTCATCAGCCCTTGGCGGGACGACGCCGGCGCGGGACCCGGACGGTGGCCTCCCCGTCCATGATCGGCTCGTCGCCGACATAGCCTTCGCAGCGCAGGGTGACGCGGGCCGAGACCTCGTCCACGGCCGAGACGGTGATGCGGGCGATGACCACATCGCCGATGCGCACCGGCTTGTGGAAGGCCAAGGTCTGGGTCAGGTAGATGGCGCCCGCGCCCGGAAGGATGGTGCCGACCACCGCCGAACCGAAAGACGCCGACAGCAGACCGTGCGCGATCCGCCCGCGATAGGCGGTCTTCGACGCAAAGGCCTCGTCCATATGCACGGGATTGAAGTCGTCCGAAGCCTCGGCGAATTGCGCGATACGGGCTTCGGTGACCTCGACAGCCTTCTCGGCCATCATCCCCACGCGGAGTTCGTCGAGGATATAGCCCCCCGACGGATGCTTCTGAACCAGTTCAACCATCGGACGGTGTTAGCGCCGGTGCGCCGATTTGGCGAGGCCGAACCTACCAGATCAGGTCGAGGGCGGCATAACGGGCGTAGGTGGTCTCGGCCTTGAGCAGGTCGGCGGCCTTGGCCGGGTCCAGCTTGCCGTCATCGCCCCGCGCCGCATCGCCGTGGATGCCCTGCGCGATGAACAGGCAGTCGAGGCCCTGCTGGTTGGCGCCCATGACGTCGGTGACGACGCCGTCGCCGATGCACAGGACGCGCGAACGATCGACCGGACGGCCCAGGAGCTGCTCCGCCTCGGTCAGGGCCAGGGCGTAGATCGGACCATAGGGCTTGCCCGCCATGGTCACCCGGCCGCCCATGGATTCGTAGAGATCGGCCAGAGACCCGCCGCAGTAGATGATGCGGTCGCCGCGCTGCACGACCCGGTCCGGGTTGGCGCAGATCATCTCCAGATCGCGGGCGGCGGCCGGGGCGAAGCGCTCGCGATAGTCCTCGGGAGTCTCGACCTCGTCATCGGTCGGGCCGGTGACGGAGACGAAGGCGGCGTCCTCGGCGCTTGCGGCCAGCTCCAGCCCAAGGCCTTCATAGAGGGGGGCGTCGCGGTCGGGGCCGATGATCCAGGCCGGGCCGGGCGCGCGCTTGCCGAGTTCGAACCGGGTGGCGTCGCCCGAGGTGACGATGGCCTTCCAGCTCTCGCGCGGAACGTTCAGCTGGTCCAGCTGGACCACAACGCCCGGCGTCGGGCGTGGCGAGTTGGAGATCAGCACCACCGTCCCGCCCTCGCGGTTGAACCGGGCCAAGGCCTCGCAGGCCTCGGGCCAGCTCTCGCGGCCGTTGTGGATCACCCCCCAGATGTCGCACAGCAGGACGTCATAGTCGGCGGCGACGGCGCCGAGGCCGGAGAGAGCGTGGGGCTGGGTCATGCCGGGCTTCTAGCCCGCTCGGCCCCTCGGGTGAAGGCGCGAAGCCTATCGTCCGGCGATCAGATCGACACGGATGGTTTCACCGGTCACGGCCTTGGCGGTCCAGTGGCTGCCGATGCCGCCTGGGACGATCGGGGTGCAGAAGGATCCCGGCAGGGGCACGGGCCGACGCTGGCTGAAACAGACCTGGCCGTCGCGCACCCGCCAGGTCCCGCTGCTGAGGCCGCCACGCCGGCCCCGCCCTTCGAACCGCCCGCCGCGCTGCAGCCACATCCGCGCGGTGCGCCCGTCCGGATAGGTGGACAGAAGGGTGTTGCCGAAGGCGGGCTCCAGATCGGCCTCGGTCGGCGTCGGATGCGCCTGAAGCAAAAGCATCAGGCTGAACGCGGTCGTCAAAAGCATACTGTCTTCCCTCTCCCGGGCTGACAGTCGCTCCGAATGCGGATGATTTCAATCCGGCAGGACTATTCCGCGCGGAACTGGAGCTTCGCCAGCCGGGCGTAGAGGCCGCCCTTGGCCACCAGCTCGGCGTGGGTCCCCTCTTCCGCGACGCGGCCGTCCTCCATGACCACGATGCGGTCGGCGCGAAGGACGGTGGCCAGGCGGTGTGCGATGACCAGGGTGGTACGGCTCTCCATCGCCTGATCCAGCGCCACCTGCACCAGACGCTCGTTCTCGGCGTCGAGCGCGCTGGTCGCCTCGTCCAGCAGCAGGATCGGAGCGTCGCGGACCAGGGCGCGGGCGATGGCCAGGCGCTGGCGCTGGCCGCCCGACAGGCTCTTGCCGCGCTCGCCCAGTGGTGTGGCGAAACCTTCGGGCAGAGCGTCGATGAAGGTCAGGGCCTGGGCCTCGGTCGCGACGGCGCGCGCGTCCTCCTCCGTGGCGTCCTCGCGGCCGAACTGGATGTTCTCCAGCGCCGAGCCCGAGAACAGCGGCGCCTCCTGCGACACCCAGGCGAAGCGGTTGCGGACCGCCGTCGGATCGGCCGCTCGCACATCGACGCCGTCCACCGAAACGACGCCGGCCTGCGGATCATAGAAGCGCAGCAGCAGGCGGAAGACGGTCGACTTGCCCGCGCCCGACGGCCCGACCAGGGCCACGGTCTCGCCGGGCCGGACGGTGAGGGAGAAGCCTTTCAATGCCGGGAGATCCGGACGGCCCGGATAGGCGAAGGCGACGGCCGACATCGACACTTCGCCGCGCGGCGGGCTCGGCAGGGCGACAGGCTTTTCGGGCGCGGCGATGTCGGGCGTTGCGCGCATCAGCTCGTCGATCCGCTCCATGGCCCCCGCGGCCTTCTGGACATCGCCCCAGCTTTCACCCAGTGCGCCGACGGCCCCGGCGACGAAGACCGACAGCAGAACGAATTGCAGCAGGGCGCCCGGCGACATCGCGCCCCGGACCACGTCCTGCGCCCCCAGCCAGAGCACCAGGGTGACGCCACCGAACATGACCACGATGACCAGGGCGGTCATCAGGGCCCGGGCCTTCATCCGGGTCAGGGACACGGCGAAGGCCGCCTCCACCGCCGCGCCGAAGCGGGCGATGGCCGAACCGACGCGACCAAAGGCCTGGACCGTCTCGATGGCGTCGACGCTCTCGCCCGCGAAGCCCACCGCATTGGCGAACCGGTCCTGAGACGCCACGGTCAGCTTGCGCACCGTGCGCCCGAACAGGAAGACCGGCCCCAGCAGGACCGGGGCGATCAGCAAGACCAACCCCGTCAGCTTGGGGCTGACCACGAACAGCATGCCGATGCCGCCGACCAGGGTCAGGAAGTTCCTGAGCGCGAAGGAGACCGATGTGGTCAGAAGCGTCTCGACCAGGGCGATGTCAGTGGTCAGGCGGCTAAGCACCTCGCCGGTCCGCATCTTCGCATAGAAGGAGGGATCCAGCGTCAGGATGCGGCCGAACAGGGCGGTGCGCATGTCGGCAATCATCCGCTCGCCGGTCTTGGTCACATAGAAATAGCGGACGGCGGTCGCGCCCCCGAGGATCAGGGCGTTCACGCCGAGCAGCAGGAACCAGCGATTGATGTGCGATCCGCCGCCGGCGAATCCCTGATCGATCGCCCCGCGCGCCGTGGCGGTCAGGGCCAGCGATGCGCCGGTCGAGGCCAGAAGCCAGAACAGGGCGAACAGGGCGTCCAGCTTGTGCTTGCCCAGATAGGGCAGCAGCCGGCCCAGGGGGCGGATGTCCTTGCGCTTCTGGCGTCGCGAGCCCGCCTCGCCCAGCTGTTCGACCAACAGGGCGCCGGCCCCGGGGCGTCCCTGAACGTCGGCGGGCGTAGCGGTCGGCGAAACGTCGGTCATGGCCGCCTCTTGCCCCGGAACGCCCTGCGGTGTAAACGCCGCCGCTCATTCCCGCCCCTGCTGGCGGGTTTTCTCATTTATGCGCACCGACGGTCGGCATCGTCATCGCGCCAGAGGCCGGACGACCATGAAAGCGAATACGCACCCCGACTACCACTTCATCACCGTCACCCTGACGAACGGCGACACGTATCAAACGCGTTCGACCTACGGCAAGGAAGGCGAAGTGCTGAACCTGGATATCGACCCCTCGACCCACCCGGCCTGGACCGGCGGCAACCAGCAGATGCTGGACCGCGGTGGTCGCGTTTCGCGCTTCAACAACAAGTTCGGCGGCTTCATCAAGAAGTAAGCCGGTTCCCCGCGTCGCGCCATTTTCTGGCACTGCGCTTTTGGGATCACGAAAGGCGCCGGTCCTGCGACCGGCGCTTTTTGTTTGCGTTGAACCTCGGTAACATCAGGGCGTTCGGCGTCCCGGGGGCAGTCCCTGGGGCGGCGGACCGATTAGAGCGGACTGAGATGAATCGACGGGAATTGGGTTTCGGCATCGCGACAGCGGCGATGGTTTCGGCTGCGGGTTCGGCCCAAGCCGCCCAGTTCCGCCGTTCCCGCCCCGCCCAGCCCGCTGCGGCGCCCGGCGGCCAGGCTGTCTTCGCGCCCCAGATCGCCCGCCTGCCCGCCAATGTGAAGGATGACGTCAGCGCCTTCTACACGGCCAACGGCTGGAAGGCCGTCTGGACCCCGGCCCAGATGCAGGCGCTCAACGCCGTCGCCCGCAAGTCCGAAAACCACGGCCTGGCCGCGACAGACTTCTTCGACTTCGTGGGTCTGGCCGCCGATCCGGCCTCCAGCGACGTGCGCACCACCGCCGCCGCCATCCTCTACGCCCGTGTCCTGGCCGAGGGCCGCGTCCGGCCCGAGGACGTGGAAGACCTGTGGGAGATGGGCAAGAACCGCGTCGACATCCCGACCGGTCTGAACGCCGCCCTGGCGCAGAACCAGCTGGCCCAGTGGTTCGACGGCCTGCCGCCCACCGACATCGGCTATACCAATCTGTCGAACGGCTATCTGCGCTATCGCCGCCTGAGCCGCGCCGGCGGCTGGCCGACCTTCAACCAGGGCGCTGGCATCGAGCCGGGAATGAGCGACGTGCGCATTCCGGTCCTGATCGAACGTCTGGTGGCCGAGGGAGACCTCAGCGCCGCTGACGGCGCGCGCCTCAAGGCCCAGGGCCTCACCTATGGCGACGAACTGCAGACGGCGGTGCGCGGCTTCCAGCAGCGTCACGGTCTGCTGCCCGACGCCCGGATCGGCACCGGCACCCAGCGCTCGCTCGGCGCCTCGTCCGACGACCGCGCCCGCCAGATCGCCCTGAACCTGGAACGCCGCCGCTGGCTGAAACGCGAGCTCAATCCCGAGCGGATCGAGGTCAACACCGCCGCCGCCATCATGGTCTACTGGAAGGAGGGCCGTCCGGTTCACTCCAACCGCGTCGTCGTCGGCTCGGCCGAGAACCAGACCCCCAGCCTCGAGAAGCCCTTCGCCTCGGTCGTGGCCAACCCGCCCTGGTACGTCCCGGCCGGCATCGCGCGCCGCGAGATCCTGCCCCAGGGCCCGGCCTATCTGGCCGCCCGGGACATGTATATTTCCAACGGCCAGGTGATCCAGCGCGCCGGACCGCAGGCCGCGCTCGGCTATGTGAAGTTCGAGCTGCGCGACAGCTACGCCATCTTCCTGCACGACACCCCGGCCAAGGGCGCCTTCGATCTGGCCACCCGCCAGCGCTCGCACGGCTGCGTCCGGGTTCAGGGCGCGGTCGAGTTCGCGCGCCTGCTGCTGTCGCCCGATCCGCTGCGTCTGGCCGAGTTCGATACGGCCCAGCAGACGCGTGAGACCCAGCGCATCCAGACCGGCCGCGAAATCACCGTGCGCCTTCTCTACTGGACCGCCTTCGTCGACGGTCAGCAGCGCGTGGCCTTCCGTGAGGACGTCTACAAGCGCGACCAGAAGCTGGCCGAGGCCTTGGGCATCGCCGTCAACCTGCCGGTGCCCGTGGATGACGGCGCCGCCGTCGCCAACGACGTCGGGCCGTAGGCCCTAGATGGCCTCGGGCGTGTTCGACGCCCACGCCGCTTCGAGACGTTGGATCAGAACCGGATCGCCTGAGAAGGCGTGATCGCCGATGGCCGTCACCGCACAGGCGGGCGTGGCGCTGTTGCAGATGAAGGCCTGATCGAAATCGGGCAGATCGGATAGATGCAGAGGCCGCGTCTCCGACGTCAGGCCAACGCTCGCCAGCTCCTCCTCGATCAAGACCTGGGTCACCCCCGCCAGCATGGGCGCCGCCGGCCAGGTGACGCGGTCGCCTTTCACGAAGCCGATGTTCCAGAGGCTGCCTTCGGAAATCAGTCCTGCCTCGTCGACGAAGATGGCGTCGTCGAAGCCGGCATCCTGCGCCTGTCTCCGTGACTGGATCAGGCCGAACAGGGCCGTGTGCTTCAGATGGGGGGCGTCGCGCGCATAGACCCGCGTGGCGACTCTGAGCGAGGCGGCCAGCGGCGGCGGCGGATCGGCCGCCATGGTCATGACCTTGGGGACGCCGCGCCAGGACGGCGTCCGGGCCCAGAGTTCGGGCGAGAACAGGCTGACCCGCAGCCAGCAGGCGTCCCGCCCCTCGACCGCCCCCCGCATCAGGTCGCGAAGCCGGTCCTCCCCGGGGCTTTTTCCGAACAGCTCGACCGCCGAGGCCTCTAGCCGCGCCAGATGCCGCCCCAGCCCCCGCGCCGCGCCGTCTTCGACGCTGAACGAGGTGTAGGCGCCATAGTTGACCAGGGCCAGATAGGTCAGGTCGTCGGTCGAGGCGGGTTCGCCGTCGATGAGGATCGGCGGGAACCCGGTCATGCGATCAGCTTTCGCCGCCGTCCCCGGTCCCTTCGACGCCTTCGTCGCCACCGACCTCATCATCGCCGCCCGGCGTTTCCGCCAGACGCTCGACCGAGACCACCCGCTCGCCGTCGCCGGTCTTGAAGATGGTGACGCCCTGGCTGGAGCGGCCGACCACGCGGACCTGTCCGACCCGGGTCCGGATCATCTGGCCGCTGGAGGTGACCATCAGCAGTTCGTCGGTCTCTTCCACCGGGAAGGCGGCGGCCAGACGGGTGCCGGCGCGACCACCCAGGCCGTGGGCCGTCAGCCCCTGCCCGCCGCGACCCGTGCGGCGATACTCATAGGCCGAGGACCGCTTGCCGAAGCCGCTGTCGGTGACGGTCAGGATGAACTGCTCCGCCGCGCCCAGTTCGGCGATGCGTTCGACGGTCAGGGCGGCGTCGCCGACCACCTCGTCATCGGCCTCGGGCGTCGAGACATCCTCGTCGCCATCAGCGCCCGCCAGAGCCTTGCGCATGGCGTTGGCGTGCTTGACGTAGGCGGCGCGCTCTTCCGGCGTCGCATCGACGCGGCCCAGCACGGCCATGGAGATGACCTCGTCGCCGTCCTGAAGCCGGACGCCGCGGACCCCGGTCGAGTCGCGACCCTTGAAGACGCGAACATCGTCGGCCTTGAAGCGGATAGCGCGGCCCAAGGCGGTGGTCAGCAGGACGTCGTCCTCTGCCGTGCACAGGGCGACCCCGACCATGTGGTCGTCGTCTTCGAGCTTCATGGCCAGCTTGCCGGCGCGATTGACTGTGGCGAAATCCGACAGCTTGTTGCGGCGCACGTCGCCCGACTTGGTGGCGAACATGATGTCGTAGTCACCCCAGGACGCCTCGTCCTCGGGCAACGGCAGGACGTTCATGATGCTGTCGCCCGGCTCGATGGGCAGCAGGTTGACGAAGGCCTTGCCGCGCGAGGTCGGCCCGCCCAGCGGCAGGCGCCAGACCTTGAGCTTGTAGGCCTTGCCGTTGGTGGCGAAGAACAGCACCGGCGTATGGGTCGAGGCGGAGAAGACGCCGGTGATGGCGTCCTCGTCCTTCATCGTCATGCCCGACTTGCCCTTGCCGCCGCGATGCTGGGTTCGATAGGCGTTCAGGGCCACGCGCTTGACGTAGCCGCCGTGGGTGACCGTGACGACCATGTCCTCGCGCGGGATCAGGTCCTCGTCCTCCATCTCGGCGTCGCCCTCCCCGATCAAGGTGCGGCGCGGCACGGCGAACTCGTCCTTCACCGCCAGCAGGTCCTCGCGGATGATGGCGATGATGTTGGCGCGGTCCGACAGGATGGTCAGGTGGCCCTGGATGGTGTCGGCCAGGCCGCGGGCCTCGCCGAAGATGTCGTCACGGCCCAGGCCGGTCAGACGCGACAGGGTCAGGGCCAGGATGGCGCGAGCCTGTTCATCGGTCAGGTTCAGCTTGTCGCCGTCGATCAACATCGAGCGCGGATCGGCGATCAGTTCGACCAGGGCCAGCATGTCGCCGACCGGCCAGGACTTGGCCTGCAGGCGCTGACGCGCTTCCGCCGGATCGGCCGACGAGCGGATGATGTGGATGACCTCGTCGATATTGGCCACGGCGACGGCCAGACCCACCAGGACGTGGCCCCGGTCGCGGGCCTTGGCCAGTTCGAACTTGATCCGGCGGACCACGACTTCCTCGCGGAACTCGAGGAAGGCCTCCAGCAGTTGGCGCAGCCCCATCTGCTCGGGCCGGCCGTGGTTCAGGGCCAGCATGTTGACGCCGAACGACGACTGCATGGCGGTGTAGCGCCACAGCTGGTTCAGGATCACGTCGCCCGAAGCGTCGCGCTTCAGCTCGATCACCATCCGCATGCCCTGACGGTCGGATTCGTCGCGGACGTCGGAGATGCCTTCGATCCGCTTCTCGCGGACCATTTCGGCGATTCGCTCGATCAGGGTCTGTTTGTTGACCTGATAGGGCAGTTCGGTGACGACGATCGCCTCGCGGTCCTTGCGGATGGTCTCGATCGAGGCCTTGCCGCGCACGATGACCGAGCCGCGGCCGTCGCGCAGGGCGTTGCGCGGCGCGGTGCGGCCCATGATCTCGCCGCCCGTCGGGAAGTCGGGACCGGGGACGATGTCCAGGATGGCGTCGTCGGAGATGTTCGGATCGTCCAGCAGGGCCACGGCCGCATCGACGATTTCACCGAGATTGTGCGGCGGGATGTTCGTCGCCATGCCGACGGCGATGCCGCCCGCGCCGTTGACCAGCAGGTTCGGGATCCGAGACGGCAGGACGACCGGCTCCAGCTCCTTCTCGTCGTAGTTCGGCTGGAAATCGACCGTGTCCTTGTCGATATCGGCCAGCAGGGCCACGGCCGCTGGCGCCATGCGCGCTTCCGTGTATCGCATCGAGGCTGGCATATCGCCGTCGACCGAGCCGAAATTGCCCTGGCCGTCGACCAGCATCAGACCCATCGAGAACGGCTGGGCCATGCGGACCAGGGCCATATAGACCGAGGCGTCGCCGTGCGGGTGGAAGCGACCAAGCACGTCACCGACGACGCGCGCGCACTTCGAGTACGACCGCTCGGGCGTCATGTTCAGGTCGTGCATCGAATAGAGGATGCGACGGTGCACCGGCTTCAGGCCGTCACGCGCGTCCGGCAGGGCGCGCGAGACGATCACACTCATGGCGTAATCGAGGTAGGAGCGTTTCAGCTCGTCCTCGATCGTGATGGTCGAAATGTCGGAACCGCCGCTCGGTCCTGCAGGAGGTGCGGCGTTTTCGTAGCTGTCGTCGGTCAAGGAGTTTAGGCTTTAAATGGCCGGAATCGGAACGTGATCCGCTGTCCGGTTTTCTAGCATCCGTGGCGTCCGGAGGCAAAGTTTACGCCGGTTTCGACGTCGTCCGTGAAAGGAAGAATCCATGCGCGCCCTCCCCCTCGCCGCCGCCTTCGCCGCCGGCACCCTTCTCGCCTCCGGAGCGGCTCTCGCCCAGACCGCGGCGCCTGCTCCGACGCCCTCCCCGGCGGCCCCGCCGCAGGCCGTGGTCATCGCCGCGCTGAAGACGGCGGACGGCGCCGAGGCCGGCACGGTGACCGGCTATGAGGGTCCCAAGGGGATGATCTTCCGCGTCGTCGGCAAGGGCTGGCCCGCCGGCTGGCACGCCGTCCACCTGCACGCCGTCGGCAGCTGCGAGGCGCCCGGCTTCACCTCGGCCGGCGGCCATGTGAACCACGCCGAGGGCGCCCGGCCGCACGGCCTGCTCAACAAGGACGGCGGCCCGGATTTGGGCGATCTGCAGAACGTCTTCGCCGCCGCCGACGGTTCGGCCAACGCCGACGTCTATCTCGCCTGGGAGGGTCTGGACGCGCACGAGAGCGACTATGTGGACGCCAACGGCCTGTCGTTCGTGGTCCACGCCAACGCCGACGACTATGTCAGCCAGCCGATCGGCGGCGCGGGCGGCCGCATCGCCTGCGGCGTGTTCGAGCCGGTGGTCGTCACCGCTCACTGACCTCCTGTATCAGGCCTTGGCCGCGCCGGCGCGCAAGCCCCGCTCGGCCAGGGCCACCACCGCGACCCCGGCCATGGCGATGGCCGAGCCGATCAGGATCTGGGGCGTCAGAACGTCGCCCATCAGACCCCAGCCGATCAGGATCGAGACCACCGGCGTCGCCAGCAGATAGGGCGTCACCCGCCCGGCCTCCCGCTTTTGCACCAGCCAGAACAACAGGGTCGTCGCCACGACGGAGGACACGACCCCGGCCCATAGCAGCGAGATCCAGACGATCGGGGTCGCGGCCTTCACGGCCTCGATCTGATGGTGTTCGAAGACGGCCGAGCCGAAAGCCATGACCGGCAGGGTGCCGACCGCCAGCATGGCCTGCATCTTCAACGGCGGGACCGAGGTCGTCCGACGCGCGACCACCGTGGTCAGGGCCCAGGCGGCCGCAGCTGCGATCCCGACCAGGATGGCGCGCCAGTCCTGGAGCGCATGGGCGTCCAGCGTCATCCAGCCGACGCCGACGAAGGCCACGACCATTCCCACCATCGCCGCCCGGCTGAGCCGTTCCTTCAGCAGCAGGAAGGCGAACAGGGCCGTGAACGGAATCCACAGCTGGTTGGCGACGGTCACCGGGCTGACGTCCCGGGCCAGCCAGTAGGCGGTGTAGACGAGGCCGTACTGCAGCGACCCGCCCACCAGGACGATGATCAGCAGACTTTTCCAGTCCGGAAACGGCGGCCGGATGAAGCCGGCGAGACAGAGGCTGGCGATGCCGAACCGGATCGCCCCGACCAGCAGGGGCGACATCTGTTCGGTGGCCACCTTGGCCCCGGCGTTGTTCACGCCCCAGATCACGATGATCGCGACGATCGCTCCGATCTCGAGCAGGGTCAGCGGGCTGTGCGGTTTGTCGGGCGTGGTCACCGCTCGCCTATCGCACGCCAAACGCAAAACGTCGGCTCAAAATGCATGAGCCGACGTTGCAGGGTCAGATTGTGACCGGCAGACCTTAGAACGGGATGTCGTCGTTCAGGTCGTAGCTTTCGCGCGGGCCGGAGGGCTTGTTGGCGCCGCCGGTGGAGAAGCCGGACGAATAGTCGTCGTCGTTGCCGCGACCGCCGCCGCCCTGCGAGGCGCCGCCACCGTCACGACCGCCCAGCATGGTCAGCTGGCCGTTGAAGCGGCCGATGATGACCTCGGTCGTGTATTTCTCGATGCCGTCCTTGTCGGTCCACTTGCGGGTCTGCAGCGAGCCCTCGACATAGACTGTCGAACCTTTTTTCACATAGTTTTCAACGACCTTGACGATGTTGTCGTTGAAGACCGAGACGCGGTGCCACTCGGTCTTCTCCTTGCGCTCGCCCGAGGACTTGTCGCGCCAGGTTTCCGAGGTGGCCAGGGAGAAGTTGGCGATGCGGTCGCCGTTCGGCATCGACCGGATTTCGGGGTCGCGCCCCAGGTTGCCGACCAGAATGACCTTGTTGACGCTGCCCGCCATGATGCTCTCTCGTTGTCTGCCCCGCGCCCGTCCGTGGGTCGCGGCTTGCTTGAATGCCGTGTCCGACGATCAGTCGTCGGAGGACCGGCCTAGCGCGCAAAGGCCGCCAAGCCACCCCCAGTTAAGACATCCTAAACGAAAGCTTGTGGATGTTCCAGCTTTGTTCTCGCCAACCCTGTGGGACCGGGAGCCAAAGGCCGCTCGCCTATTGGGCCGGAGCGCGCTCGATCGTGCCCGGAGTGGCCAGACGGCCGTCGCCGGTCCGGGCCAAGGCGAAGAACCGCTGGCCTTCCAGGGTCTTGCCGAACCAGACGCCCGCGCGATCCAGGAAGATGAACTGGCCCTGATAGGCGCCGACGATGTCGTTGTTCGATCCGCCCATGCTCAGAAAACGCAGTCGCATGTCTTCCAGCCGGGCCGCGCAGTCCTCGATGCGGGCCTGATCCCGGGCCAGAACATTGAAGCGCGGTTCGGCCTTCTCGCCCGCGTCCGGCAGGGCGACGCTGTAGCAGACGCCCTGATCGAACGGGGCCTTGGTCTGGGTCGAGCAGCCGGCCAGCGCCCCTGCGGCCAGAACCCCGGAGATCGCGGCGACGAGGGAGATGCGCATCAGTTCAGTCCCGGAAATTGGCAGCTGCGGTCTTGTTCGGCGAGGACGCGGAAACGGCTGTTGTCGCTCGACTGTTCCACGCGACGGGGCACCAGACGCAGGGTCTGGTCGCCCCAACGGCCGTACTGGGCGTCGCCCGGACGGCCCACGCACTGACCGGCATAAAGGGCTTGGACGCACTGACCGAGCGTCGTCCCGGTCGAGACGGTCCGCCATTCATTGCCGGTGTAGCGCAGGCAGGGGCTGCCGTTGACGATGGCGGTCTGGGCGGGCGCGGGATGAGCGTCGGTCGGGGTGGCGGCGGCCGGGGCCTCAACCACCGGCTCGGCGGCGGGGGCGGCAGGCGGCGGAGCAAAGGCGGCGGTCGGGGCGGCGGCAAGGGCGCCGGTCTCGTCCAGACCCACGTCCAGGGCGTCGGTGGCCAGGCCGTTGCGCCGCGCGCAGTCCGCCAGGGTGGCCATGCCGACGAACTGGCCGTTGACGAAGCAACGCAGTTCGCGCGTCGTCTCAAGCACCGGGGCCTCGGCCAGATCGATGTTCAGACCGCCGCGAGAGGCGGGCGGCGCCTCAGGCGTCTTGTCGCCCCCGCCGGCGAAGACCAGCCCCGCCACCACCGCGGCGATGACGACCAGGCCGGCGCCGATCGCGATGATGGTTCGATTGTCGTTGGGAAACGCCATGGAGCACTCGCGGGGGACCGGTGCCTCAATAACCCCGCCATCACCCTTGAGGTCAACCGCCAACCGTCAGGCTGCGACGCCGAAGAGAGATACGCCGATCAGGAACCGCCGGTCAGGCGCGACAGGGCCGCCTGATAGTTGGAGATCTGGTTGGTCAGATAGGCGGGAACGGCGCCACTGGCCGCCGTCGTGGCCGGGTCGACCGGGGCCAGGGCGCGATAGGCGTCCCGCACGGCCTTGAGCGCCGCCTGCAGCTTCTCGCCAGAAGTCTTGATCGAGGCGGCGTCGTTGAGCGTCAGGTTGGACGGCAAACCCATCCCATAGGTCGAGATCGACTTGTCGACGGTCGCCAGGCCGATATAGCCGGCCGAAAGACCCAGGCCGGCCAGGGCGTCGCGGCC
Organism: Brevundimonas goettingensis; assembly: GCF_017487405.1. Taxonomy (NCBI): domain Bacteria; kingdom Pseudomonadati; phylum Pseudomonadota; class Alphaproteobacteria; order Caulobacterales; family Caulobacteraceae; genus Brevundimonas; species Brevundimonas goettingensis. Next base: position 2,431,477 of record NZ_CP062222.1, read on the forward strand.
CGTCTCGCCAGAGGTGATGACCGCGCCCTTGACCCCGTCCTTGGCCGTGATCGAGAGGCGCTGGAAGCCGCCGGTCGTTGTGGTCGTCTCGCCGTCCTTGCCGGTGACCGTGCCCCCTTCAGAGGCGACGGTGACCTTGAGCTTGCCGCCCGAGGCGACCGAGATCTTGCGCGCCAGGGTGGCCAGGGTGTCCTTGGCCTCGATGGTCACGGGCACGGCGCGGCCTCCGTCGGGCGGGCTGATGTAGAAGCGGTCGCCGACCCGCAGCGAGGTCGCCGCGGTCAGATATTTGGAATCGCTCTGGTCGATCTCGCCCTGGGGCAGGCCCAGCCGGTCCAGCACGCTGGCGCCGTTGGAAGCGATGGCGAGGGTGGCGGGCTTGGCCTGGTCGCCGACGCCGGTCCAGCTCTGCTCGTACTCGACCATCCCGGTCAGGGGATCCAGCCGGGCCAGATAGCCTTTGGTCGGGTCGGTGGCCGTGGCGCTCTCGCTCTTGCCAGTGATGCCCGTGATCCAGACCTTGCCGTCGTGGACCTTGACGTCGGCCGCAGTGTCCTCGCCCGCCGTCCCGTACCAGCTCAGCCGGTCGCTGGCGGAAGGCGTCAGATTGGTCGACAGGGCGGCGACGAAGACGTCCTTGCCGCCGGAATTGGCGTTGGTCGCCGTGCCCACCGCCAGGCCGCTGTCGCGGCTGGTCCCGGTCAGGATGACCTTGCCGTCGGCGACGGCGATGCCGGCGATGTCGCCGCTGATCAGGCCCAGGTCGCGCGTCGCCGCCAAGGTCGGCACGCCGTCGGCGCCGAGGGTGAACTGACGCACCACCGCATGGCCGTCCTCGATCCCCGCCGTATAGAGGTTGTTGCCGTCGACCGTGGTCGCCGCGACGCTGTCGTCGCCGCCGGTGCCGAACTGGGTGACGCCGATCGACTTGGAGACGATGCCGGCGGTCGGATAGGGCTCGGCGGCCTTGAAGGCCTGGACATAGCCGTCCCAGCCGCCGACGCTGGCCGCGCCCGTCATCGCCGACTGGGATCGCCCGGCGACATAGACGACGCCGTCGGCGCCGAAGCTGACCGAGGTCGCCTCGTCCGCCGCCCGCGCGCCACGCCGCTGGGTCCAGACTTCCTCGCCGTCCTTGTTAAAGACGGTCACGAAGCTGTCGGCGACGCCGGCGACGTCGCCGGTCTTGCCCGCATCGGTCGTGGAGGTGTTGAGCGCGCCGGTGACCGAGCCCGCGACCGCGACATTACCGTTGGCGTCGATGGCGAGGGCGTAGCCACTGGCGGTCGAGGCGGCGCCAAGCGCCCGCGTCGCTACCAGCCGGCCGGCCGAGTCGTACTTCATCAGGGCGACGTCCTGGACGCCCTTGATCGGCTGGGTGTCCGGCCCCGCGGTGACATCGGCGACGATCCACAGCGAGCCGTCCGGGCCGACCGCACTGGCCCGCACGGTTTGGACGCCTTCGGGAAGGGTTTCCTGCGACAGGCGGCCCTCGACCCATTGGGTCTCGCCGACATTGCCCGAGGTCGGTTCGGGCGCATCGCCGCCGTCGACCTGGAACTTCAGGATCTGGTTGGTCAGGGTCGAGGCGGATGTGGTCTTGGTTGTGCTGACGCCGTTGACCGTGGTCGTGGTGGTCACCGCGGCATTGCCCGCCTGCTGGACCACATAGACGGCGTCGGAGGTCTCGGCCGCGGTGAAGCCGACCGTCTCGGTCGAGGTTCCGCGGATCGCCAGCGCCCATTTGTCCGGGCCGGCCGGCAGGGTCACAGCCTTGCCGTTGACCTGGACCGTCTTGGGATCTTCCTTGATCTGCTGACGGCCGATGCGGGTCTGGAAGCCGCCGTCTTCGAGCTTTTTGTTGATGTAGCTCAGGACGTTGTCCATCGTCCGGGGCGTAGAGCCCATTGTGGACAGGTCGATCGGGACCGAGGTCGTGGTCGAGGACAGCCCGACGGGCACCTTGATGGTGATGTTGAATTTCGTGTCGCCCTCGAAGGCGGCGACCGGCGTGTCCAGCGAGCCTTCGTGGATGGGGCCCGTGATTGAGACGGCGCTGTCGCGCGGCACGGCGGCCGTGGTCTTTGACGTGGTGGCGGCGGTGCCCTGGACGATGCGAACCCCGTCCAGATCGGCCGTGGTCATATATTTGCTCAGCTCGGCCAGGCCCGAGGCGAAGCGCTTTTGCAGCAGGGCCGTCTCGGTCGAGGTCAGGCCGCTGGTTGAGGCGCGGTTGGCCAGGGCGCTCAGGGTCTCCAGACCCGAGTACATGGCGAACAGCTTCTTGTAGTCGGCCGAGGCGCCCTTGACGTCCAGCTGGGCGGCGTTCTCGTTGATGATGTTGCGGCCCGCGAGGGCGGAACGGACGAGAGCTGAAGGGTCGGACGCCTTGGCGCCGGTGGACCAGGGCGCGGTCGGCTGGGCCTTTTTCGTGATCGCGGTCGTCAGGGCGGTGGCGCTCGAAGCGTCATAGCTCCCGCCGAACAGACCCAGAAGATAGCCGTTGTTGACCGATGTCACACGAACCTCCGCCTTGGCAGTATCCCAGACGAGAGGCAACGGACCGTTAACACGGAGGCGGAACCGGGCAGGGAATCGTGCGTTAATCGCGTCTCAGGAGAGCAGGGTTCGACGAGCGCTTGCCGCCGAACCCGGAACGCCCTCGGCATTCTGGAGCGTCGCGATGAGTTTTCCGTCGGTGGTTCAGTCTTTTCTGGCGCTTTACGGCTTCGGAGATCGCGCCCATGCGCCGCGTCGCCGCCCGGCCCCGGTGATGATCGGAGCCCCTCAGCCCAAGCGCTGAACCGGGGTTACTGGAACAGCTTGAGGATGACCTGCGGCGACTGGTTCGCGATAGAGAGCGATTGCGCGCCCAGCTGCTGCTGAACCTGCAGGGCCTGAAGGCGCGCACTTTCCTTGGCGAGGTCGGCGTCCACCAGATTGCCGATGCCCGATTCCAGCGTATCCGTCAGTTTGGACACGAAGGTGTTGTGGGCCTCGATCTGCTTGGCCTGAGCCCCCAGGGCGCCCAGCGCGGCGTTCACGGCCGTGATCGAATTGTCGAGCTTGTTCAGGGCCGTGGTCGCGCCGGTGAGGGTGAGCAGGCTGTCGGCCATGCCCAGGCTCAGGATCGACCCGGACAGGCTCAAATTCTGCGTCGACAGGGTCACGAAGGCGCTGGCGTCGGCGTTGGCGAGGAACTTCAGTCCGGTGGGCAGCGAGCCGTTCAGGACGTTGCCGCCGTCGAAGGTGGCGTTGTCGACCGCCGACTTGATCGCGCCCAGCAGGGCCTTGAAGTCGGAGTTGAGCAGTTGCCGCGACTGGGTCTTCAGCGACGGGTCCTTGGCGGCGGTGACCTTTTCCTTGAGCTGGTTGAGCAGGTCCGAGATCGATTCGCCGGCAGAGCGGGCGACGTCGGCGATCGAGGTGGCGCGGTCCAGGCTGGACTTCACGGCCCCGAGGGCTCCCACATCGGCGCGCTGACTCTGGGCGATGGCCCAGACCGCGGCGTTGTCCTTGGCCCCCTGGACCTTCAGCCCGGTGCTGATCCGGCCCTGAACGTCCGTCAGCTTGTTGTTCGTCGTGGTCAGGTTCTGCAGCGCAATCGCGGCTGCGGAGTTGGTGAGAACGCTGTTGCTCATCGTTTTGATAGCCCCGGAGATTTCCAGGCAGCTTATGGTTAACAAGTGAGCGGATGGTTAACGCGCGATAACCACGCATTTTAACCACGTCAGGGGCTCCCTGCGTGGCGAAAAGGATGTCGCGTTCCAGACACCTGGTGTCTCTTCCGGTTGTCAGGCGGTGGTGTCGAACACCGATCCCGCGTCGTACTTCTTGGCTTCAGCCATGCGGATCACCTGTTCCCGGGGAAACTGGCGGACGATCTCGCCGGTGGCGCTGTCCATGGTCTTGTAGATGAATGACCCGATGGTCGGGCCTTCCTCGATCACCAGCCGGTACTGGGCGGCTTGTTCGACCTCGCTGGAGGACTTGGTGACGGGGCTTTCGTCTCCGGTCGTCGCGGCGGGCGTGACGGCGGGGGCGGGGATTACAAGACTCAGCTTTGCATTGGTTTCCATGACTCCCTGCGCCGAGATCTGTTTCGGCTCCCTGATGAGGATGAAGGGTCAAGGTCGGGCGGGGCCGAAGCCCCGCCCTTCCGAGAGTATTAGCGGAACAGGCCCAGCAGGACCGACGTCGACTGGTTGGCGATCGACAGAGCCTGCACACCCAGCTGTTGCTTGGTTTGCAGCGACTGCAGACGAGCGCTTTCCTTGGCGAGGTCGGCGTCGACCAGGTTGCCAACGCCGGCTTCCATGGCGTCCGACAGCTTGCCGACGAACGTAGCATGGGTTTCCAGCGACTTGGCGCCGGTGCCCAGGCGAGCCAGGGAAGCCGAGACCTTGTCGATGGAGGCGTTGACCAGGGCCAGGGCCGAGGTGGCCGTGGTCGAGGTGCCGATGGTGGTGGTCGCCGCGACGGTGACGTTGGCGCCGCCCAGCGAGAGGTTTTCACCAGCGACCTTGATGGTCGAACCGGTGGTGTTCGAGAGCGCCTTGTAGCCCGCGGTGCCCGTGGAGTTATCCAGCAGGTTGATGCCGTTGAACTTGGCGTTGTTGACCACGGTGGTGATCTGGTCGCGGATCGCCTTGAAGTCTTCGTTCAGGGCGCTGCGCGAGGCCGTCGACAGCGACTTGTCAGTCGCCGACAGGGCCTTTTCCTTCAGCTGGCTCAGCAGGTCGGAGACCGACTCGCCGGCAGCGATGGAGACGTCCACGGCGGACGAACCACGGGACAGGGAGTCCTTGACGGCGCCCAGAGCCGAGATTTCCGAACGCTGACCTTGGGCAATAGCCCAGATAGCGCCGTTGTCTTTCGCGGAGTTGACCTTCTTGCCGGTGTTGATACGCGACTGGACGACGCCCAGTTCGTTGTTCGTGGCATTCAGGTTTTGCAGGGCGACGAGGGCGCCCGAGTTCGTGTTCACGCTGTTCACAGCCATGACCATAGTCCTTGTTTCAAGGTGTCCGACCGCCATTTTAGCCGTCGGGAGCATTTTGCTCGGAGAGACCCTGAGCAAGGGCCGCGCCAGACACCGTCGTTCGGCCTGGAAGCCGTGCCAGACCCCGGTTTCGTTGTTTTTATTACGGTACTTTCGCTTAACCAAGCTTCGAGCCCGGCAAGCCCTGCCGGGTAAAGGCGAGGGTGGCGGCAAGAACTGCCGGGCGCCCGGCAGGAGCTGCCGGGTTTGGCGGCCCAAAACACCGCCACACCGCCAAACACCGCCACTTCGCCTCGTCCGGTCACGGACGAACAGCTCCTATCTGTCTCGTCCCAGCCTCGGCTGCATGTCCGCGATGAGCTCAAGCAACTGCTCGGCGGTCGGGGCGACGAGGTAGAGGATGAGCAGCAGGGCCAGCAGCCCCATCAGACCGTCCGACAGATGCGGCAGCGCCTGAGGAGGCGCGGTGCGGATGATGCCAGCCAGCAGACCCCACAGCCCCAGACTGACGCCGAAGACATAGACGCGCCGCCACAGCCAGCGGCCTTCGGCCAGCGGAGGCGGTTGCTGGCCGGGTTGCGAGGCTTTGGGCGTTTCGGGTTCGGTCATCGGTCATCATCCTTGTCGGGTTCGGTCAGGGCGCCCTGGCGCCGAAAATCGACACCGAGGCAGGCGTCGCGGTCGAAAGGGCTGAGGCGGCGTGGCGCCTCGAAGGTCTCGGGATCGAGAAGGTCGATCTCGGGCGGGATATCGGGCGGGCTCTGTGTCATCCGATCGCCGTCAGCCGGACGAGGCCCGAGCCCCCTGCCCCACCGGCGCCGGAGGCCGTGACCCCCGCACCGCCCCCACCACCACCGGCGCCCGCCGCCCCGGCAGCGCCCGCATAGCCCCCAGACGTCGAGGCCCCACCGCCGCCACCGCCGCCCGCGCCCCACGACCGCGCGGGGGTCGAGGCCGCCGTTCCTGCCGAACCCGCCGCCCCACTGCCGCCCGCGCCGCCGTTGGCCGGGGAGGCCAGACTGCCGCCCGCTCCGACCGCGCCCCCGGCCCGCGCCGTATTGGCCGAATCCAGGCCGCCGCCCGCCCCGCCGCCGCCGGATCCATCCGGGCGGGTGAGCGACGCCCCCGCGCCGGAGGTCGCCGTGACGGAGGCCGAGCCCCCGCCGTTCGAGGCCGGGAAGCCCGCCCCCCGCCCCCCGCCGGCCCCGGACGAGGCGCTGCCGCCCTGCCCACCCGAACCGCCGGGCGCGCTGATCAGGGTCACGCCCCCTGGCGATGGTGCTGGTCCCGCCGCCCCCGCCCGTATTGCCCGTCCCGGAGGCGACCGAGCCCCCTGCCGATCCCGCCGCGCCGACGGTGACCGTCAGGGTCGAGGCCAGATCCGCCACGGACCAGGCCGCCATACAGGCGCCGCCCGCCCCGCCGCCCCCGCCGCCGAAGCGGGACGCGCCCGAGGCCCCCGCACAGCCCGAGCCGCCGCCACCTCCGCCGCCAACCACCACCGCCTCGATCCGACGCGCCCAGGCCGGGACGGTCCAGGTCGCGCCGCTGGCCAGGACGGTCGTCTCCACCCGGCCGCAGCCGGTCGGGAAGATGGCCGCCCCCGTGCTGCGATCCACCGTCAGGGCCGTGCGCCAGGTCGAGCCGTCGGCGCTGACCTTCAGCGTCAGGTCGTCATCGCCGATCAGCCCCAGTTCGGCCCGCCCGCCCCAATTGCTCTGCAACAGCAGGGACAGGACGTCCGCCGCCGCCTCCTTGTTGAAGGTCATGCGCAGATCGCCGTCGCCGCCGTCGGCGGCGTTAATCGCGGTCCACAGCGCCTTGTTGATCCGCGCCGCGAAGGGGTTGGTGGAATCCGCGTTGGTGTTCAGCCCGAGCCGCGTCAGGGCCTGGACGGCGCCCAGCCTCTGACCCAGGGAGACCCAGGTCGCGCCGTCGCGCACGACGAAGACGTCCTCGTCGGCGATCCAGACCAGGGCGCCGTCCGGGACCGCAACCAGGGTCCAGCCGCCCGCCTCAAAGCGCATCAGGTCGCCGGCAGCCCGGCTGGCCCAGACCGCTCCAGTGGGAGAGGCCGGCAGGATGTAGAGGGCTCCGTCGTCGGGCGAGGTCGGCTGGGCCGCCGTCGATCGGCTGGCCGCCCGCATCTGGACCAGGGCGTCCAGCCGGGTCAGGGCCTCGTTCAGGGTCACATGTTTCTGAAGCTGGCCCGGGGCCAGATAGGACAGGCCCAGACGGGCGCTGGCGTCGTCACTCATTTCCGATCTCCATCGATTGAAGAGATCAGTGTCCGCCCGCCGGCGACCCGGGCGGGCTCAGGCGGATGGTTTCCGTTCAACGGTCGGAAATCGCGGAACTTTCGGTCCGGCAATACGGGGGCTTGCCGGATCGGCGCCCCCTACCGCCGCCCGAAAAGGGGGTGCGGGGAGACCGTGGAAGGGCTTTTGTGGTCTCCCCGCTGACCGGGACGCGGCTGTCAGGACCGCTCGGGAGGGGTGAACCGTCCCGCACGCCCGATCGCGTGAGCTACGTCGCTCGGTCAGGCGCGGATGCGGATCCGGGCGGAAAATTCGTTCAGTCGTGCAGATAGACGATGCGTTTGAGCTTCCGGTCGCCGCGCACCGTCTCGAGATGCCGCTCATGCTCGCCCGAGGCCTTGGCCTCCCGCTCCGAGCCCTCGACCCAGTGGGTCGAGGCGATGTCCTTCTGCAGGGCCTTGGCCGCCAGAAGGTGCCCAGGGAAGAGGGTGTCGACTGCATAGCCCGCGATCGGCACCGCGTCGGTGGCCGTATCCAGACCGATATAGGCGACCATTTGGGCCAGCGTGGAGACCGAGGCGCTGGCGCGCACAGCCTGAAGGATCAGCCATCCCCCGGCGCCGACAGTGTAGACCTGGTTGACCACGGGGATCCAGGCCAGCAGGCCGTCGAGGCCAATGCCGAACGGACCAATGCCCACAACCCGGTCGGAGAGCTTTTTGACGCCCTCGACATTGGACCAGATTTTCTCGATATCCTTGATCGTCCGCCTGGCCATCTTCCCCTCCGCAGCGGATACCCAACGCACCATCACGAACAGCGTTCACCATAAAAAGGCAAGGCTGCATGCCCAAGCTGCTGTCTGATCGCGGACCCGAGCATCAGCCCATCAGCTGGACGATGCGCGGCCCGGACGGGCGGATGGTTTTGAAGCGGATCGCAACCCTTCTCGCGATCGGCGTCCTGGCGGCGCCGCTGACCATCGGCGTGGCCGCGTTGAGCGGTCTGGATCACCGCTGGCCGGACATCCTGGCCCAGTTCACGGCCCCCGCCCTGGCGGCGACGGCGCTGTTCACCCTTGTCCTTCTGGCGCTACGGCTCCGGGGCGCCGCCATCGCCGCCCTCACGGTCTCGGCGATCCTGGCGGCGGCGCTCTGGCCACAGGCAATGCCGGATGCCGGCAAGGCCCGCCCCGGCGCCCCGGTCGTCACCCTCTATTCCGCTAATCTCCACTACCGGAACACCGACACCGGGAGGATCCGCGCCTCCATCACAGCGGCCGATCCCGACATCATCGTCCTGATCGAGACGTCAGCCCCGGTGGCGGCCCGGCTCGATACGGTTCTGGCCGGGTATCCCCACCGCCAGATCTCGGCCAACGGCGTGCACAAGGGCAAGGACGCGACGGTGATCGCCTCGCGCTATCCCCTGACGTCGAGCCGACCCTGGGATTTCAGCCAGAACTATATGGTGACGGTCGTCGACAGTCCGCTGGGGCGGCTCAACGTCGTCGGCGCCCACCTGACCCGACCCTGGCCTTTCCAGATCCAGTGGGAGCAGATCCGACAGGCGACGGACCTGACCGACCTGATGTCGGGCCTGAGCGGGACGACGATCGTCGCCGGCGACTTCAACAGCATTTCCAGCGGGCGGATCGGTCGTCAGATCAAGAGCGAGACCGGGCTGAAGGCCAATCCCGGCTGGCCCGGCACCTGGCCGGCGCAGCTGCCGGCGGTCCTGGGAATGACGATCGACCAGGTCTGGCGGACGCCCGATCTGGCCGTGGTCAGCCGCCAGATCGGCCAGCGCAACGGCTCGGATCACCGGCCGGTCGTGACGCACCTTACCCTGGCAGAGCCTCGACCAACATCCTGAGCCGATCGGCGTGGCCTTCGGTCGGGAAGTCGTCGGCGATCCAGCCGTCCTCGAAGGCGGCCAACACCTGACCCGTCAGCGGCCCGGCCGCCAGACCCGCCGCCGCGACCTGACGCCCGCCGACCGGCAAGCGCGGCACCGGCCAACGGTCGGCGAGTTCGAGCAGGGCCGCGCTCGCGCCGGGGCGATTCGACATCGCTTCGGCCCTCAGCACCCGGTCGGCGAAGGTCGGCTTGCCCAGGCGATAGATCAGGGCCCGGGCCGTGCGGGCGTCCGTGGCCGGATCGACCTCTCCCCCCGCCGCCGCCAGCAGCCGGTCGCGCATCGCATTGGGCAGGCGCAGGCGTTTCGCCGCCGCCTCGACCTTCGGTTGGTCTGACGACAGCAGGGCCGAGAGCCTCAGAACCGGGTCGCCTGTGAGGCCGACCATGACCTCGAAGGCGGCCGGCTGATCCGCCTCGGGCAGGAGGCGGGCCAGCACCCCGGTCTCGGACATGGCGCGGACCGCCGGACGCGGATCGGGCGCGGCCAGCAGTTTGAGCAGTTCCTTCGACACGCGTTCGGCCGAGAGGCGCACCATGCCCTCGGACAGGTCAGCGCAGGCCGCGAGCCCTGCGGTGTCGGGCTCGCCCCGACCATACCAGGCGAAGAAGCGGAAGAAGCGCAGGATCCGCAGATAGTCCTCGCGGATGCGGGTCTCCGGCTCGCCGACGAAGACGATGCGTCCCTCGCGCGCATCCTCGACCCCCTGGCCGGTCGGATCGAAGACCCGGCCTTGCGCGTCGGCGTAGAGGGCGTTCAGGCGGAAGTCGCGGCGGGCGGCGTCTTCGGCCCAGTCATCGGTGAAGGCCACCGTGGCGTTGCGGCCATCGGTCGAGACGTCGCGACGCAGGGTGGTGATCTCATAGGGTCGCCCTTTCGACACCGCCGTGACCGTGCCGTGGGCGATGCCGGTCGGCACGACCTTGAGCCCGGCCTTCTGCAGCGCCGCCATCGTGGCCTCGGGCAGCAGGCGGGTGGCCAGGTCGAGGTCGTCGACCGTCTGGCCCATCAGGGCATTGCGGACGCAGCCGCCGACGAAGCGGACGCAGTCGGGTCCACCCGCGGCCTCCAGCGCATCGAGCACCGCCCGCGTCGCCGGAGCGGTCAGCCAGTCCTGATCGGCGACGGATGCGCTCATGCGGCGTCCTCGGCAGCGGCGGCCTCCGGGTCGGGGACGTCCTCATAGAGGCGGTCGTGCAGGGCGCGGATCATCCCGGCGGTGACGCCCCAGATGTAGCGGTTCTCGAACGGCATGGCCCAGAACCAGCGGCGCGGGCCCTCTGGCGGGTCCATATGGCCGCGCTGGTGATTGGCGACGTTCATCAGGAAGTCCCAGGGCACCTCGAAGATGTCGGCGACCTCCCCGTCCTGGGCGGTCAGTTCGGGCGCGGCGGCGATCCAGCCGATCACCGGGGTGATCAGGAAGCCCGTGCCGGTGCGGTAGGCGGGCATGATGCCCAGCACCTCGACGGCGGCGGGGTCCAGCCCGACCTCCTCATTGGCCTCGCGCAGGGCGGTCTGGACGGCGGTCTCCCCGGCCTCATGACGGCCGCCCGGGAAGGCGATCTGGCCCGAATGGCTGGTCAGGGTGTCGGCGCGGCGGGTCAGGAGGACGGTCGCCCCGTCGGCATGGGCAATGACCGGCACCAGCACCGCCGCCGGCTTCAGCGGCTTCCCGTCCGGGGTCAGGCCCGGATTGAGATCGAAGTCCGAGCGTTCGGCGTCGGCGTCCGGCCGCCAGCTCTCGGGCGAATGCAGGCGCTCGATCAGACGCGCCTTCAGCGAACCGAGGCTCATTCGACCCCCGCCCCGACCGGCCCCAGGGGGAAGCGCTGGCCCGCCGAGCTGACGGTCAGCCGGCCATCGACGACCTCGGCCATCTCGACCAGATCGTAGAAGACAGTGCGGGCGATGCGGGCCTCGAGGTCCGCGCGAACCCGGATGCGCGGGGCCGGCTCGCCGGTCACCGGATCGGTCTCGACCACGATGGGGTGTTCGGCGTCGGCCAGAACCTCGTCACCGACGTCGGTGGTGAAGGTCAGGCCTTCCTCGCCCTGCTCCATGGTCACGGCGCGGAACGGCAGGTCCTCGACGCGGATCTTCATCTTCTCGACAGGCGTGACCAGATGATAGCCGTCCGGATCGAGGCGCAGGACGGTCGAGAACAGCCGCACCAGCTCCTTGCGGCCGATGGGCGAACCCTCATGCATCCAGGTCCCGTCGGCGCGGATCAGGATGTCGATGTCGCCGCAGTGCTCGGGATGCCAGAGATGCACCGGCGGCAGGCCCCGGCCCGGCGCCTGTTTGGCGGCGGCGGCGATGCCTGCGAGTCCCGAGGGTTGATCCGTCATGCCCCGACTTAAGCGCGCGGAAGCCGCATCGCAAACCCGATCAGGCCACCGGCGTCACCGACCCTGCGGGAACGGACGCCGTGATCGGCAGCCACATGACCCGTCGCCGATCCACCGGCCCGGGCAGAACGGCCTCCGGGGCGGGCAGGAAGCCGAAGCGCTCGAAATAGGGCGGATCGCCGACCAGAAGCACGCCGCCGACGCCGTCCTGACGCGCCGCTTCGATACAGGCCGCGACCAGATCGCCGCCCAGCCCGCCCTTGCGGCAGGTCGCATCGACGGTGATCGGCCCCAGGAAGACCGCCGGGACCTCGCCCACCTTGACCGCCCACAGATGGACCGAGCCGACGATCCGATCGTCATCGCGCGCCACCAGACCCAGGGTCATGCGGGCGTGTTCGCGGATGCGCTCGGCTGTCTTGGCGTAGCGGCCCGGGCCGAAGGCGGCCAGAACCAGGGCCTCGACCGCGGCGCGGTCGGACGGAAGTTCCGGCGTGATGGCCAGAGAGGTGTTGCGAAGGGCGGCGGCGGTCATGGCGCGCGCACCTAGGCTTTTAGTGTGACGGGTTCAACCGGCTTTCGAGAAATCCGGCGCACGTTTCTGGCTGAAGGCCATGAAGGCCTCCATCGCCTCGGGGCTGGACAGCTGCGATCCGAAGGCCTCGCCCTCGCGCTGCATCAGGGCCCAGATCTGCTCCGCGTCACGCATCAACCGCTTGGTCTTGCGGATGGAATTGGGCGCACGGGCCGCCAGTTTTGCGACCAGACCGTCGGCGACGGCGTCCACCTCGGCGGCCGGGACGCAACGGTTGGCCAGGCCCCAGGCGAAGGCCGTCTTGCCGTCGATGGGTTCGCCGAGCGCGAACATCTCGAAGGCGCGCTGATGACCCATGACCATCGGCAGCAGCATGGAGGACGCCGCCTCGGGCGCCAGGGCCAGGTTGACGAAGGGCGTCGACAGCAGGGCGTCTTCGGCGACCACCACCAGATCGCAATGCAGCAGCAGGGTCACCCCGATTCCGACCGCGCGGCCGCGCACCGCCGCCACCGCCGGCTTGTCCAGCTCGGCCAGGCTCTTGAGGAAGCGGAAGACGGGCGCGTCCAGCATCTGGCCGCCGCCGCTGGTCCCGATAGCGATGAAGTCGGCGATGTCGTTGCCGGCGGAGAAGCTGTCCCCCTCGGCCTTGAACACCAGAACCCGCACGGCGGCGTCGGTCTGGGCCCGCTCCGTCGCCTCGGCCAGGGCCGCGTACATGGCCTGGGTGATGGCGTTCTTCTTCTCGGCCCGCGCCAGGGTGACGGTCAGGACGCCGTCGTTGAGTTCGGTGCGGATGGGGTCGCTCATGCGGTCGTTTCCTCTTCGGGATCGTTCCCGATTTCAGTGTCAGTGCGGGTCGCCGTCCACCAGTCGACGCCATCGGCGCCCCGGTCGCGGCGGGCGCGGCCCTGGGCTTCCAGATAGTTGAGGTGAGCCACGCTCTCGCCGGTGGCCATGCCGAAGACGGCGTCGCCGATCGGGCGGGCGAACAGGCTGGAGAAGACGTCAATGGCCCGGCGCGGTTCGCGCAGCGCCCGCTCCAGCCGGGTCAGCCCGGTGTGATGGCCCTTGGTCAGGGCGTCGAGCCGCGTATGGACGCCGGTAAAGGGCTCGCCGTGCGACGGCAGGACAAACAGGCCCACGGGCAGCAGGGCGCGGAGCTTGGTCAGCGAGGTCATCCAGTCGCCCAGCGGATTCTGGAGAGGCTCGGTCGGCCAGACCGAAACGTTGGACGAAATGCGCGGCAGTATCTGGTCGCCCGACAGGAAGACATCGTCCGACTTGCGCCAAAGGCAAACATGCTCAGGGCAATGGCCGTTGCCGACCACGACGGTCCAGACGTCGCCGCCGATCTCGATGTCGTCGCCTTCGCTCAGCCGCTGATAGCTCTGCGGCATGGGATAGACGCCCTTGCCGAAGCGGCCGAACTCGCGCCGCCAGCCGTCGATCCGGTCATCGTCCCAGCCGGCCGCGCGGAAGAAGGTCTCGCCCTCGGGCGGCGCCGGGCCGGTGTCGGCGACCAGCATCCGGGCGGTGACATATTCCAGCCGCGACATGAGAAGCGGAACCCCGAACCGCTCGCACAGCCAGCCGGCGAGACCCAGGTGGTCGGGGTGCATATGGGTGCAGATCACCCGCTTGACCGGCTTGCCCCCCAAAGGCCCGGCGAAAGCCGCCTCCCAGCCCGCGATCGAGGCCTTGGTGTAGAGACCGGTGTCGACCAGGGTCCAGCCATCCCCATCGGCGAGGGCGTAGACATTGATATGGTCCAGCGACATCGGCAGGGGCAGGCGCAGCCACAGGACCCCGGGCGCGGCCTCGACCGCCTGACCCGGCGCGGGCGGCGCGCCGAGCGGATAGGTCAGGCCCCGCTCGGTGCGGGGTCCGGACGCCACATCCGTCGAGGTCACGCCATCGGCCAAGTCAGTCTCCAATCGAAACGCTGGCACATAAACCCATCCTCCAACGCCCGTCCAGAGACGGAAGCCGCGAGAGGAGCCGCGAAGGCTTCCACAGCGTGTCCGGGCCCAGGATTCCCGGCCTGCGCGAACGCCGTGCGGCCAAGCTTCGGCGGCCGTTTCGACCTGACGCAAACCGCGCCTTGACCGCGCCACACGGGCGGGCCAATGCAGGCCCGAATTGTCCCTTCCGGAGCCTGTCGTGTTCAATCGAAACCTGTTTGTCGCCCTGGGCTCCGCCCTCTTGCTCGCTGCCGGCGGCGTGGCCCCCGCGATGGCCCAGACCACGACGCCGGGCGCCACCACCAACGGCGCCGAGACCACCGTGCGCGGCGAACGCGTCCTGCCCGGTCGCATCGGCGGCGACCGCAGCGAGCGGCCGCAGACCCGCAACCAGCGCGGCCGCCCCGCCCCGACCCAGACTCCGGAACAGGTCAAGGCTGCGGCCACCGTCCTGGCCGCCTCGACCAACAGCGGCTGCGCGGTCGCCGACGCCAGCCTGCGCGGCGAGAACGCTGAAAAGCAGTCGGTCTATGAGGTCACCTGCACGACCGGCCCCGGCTTCATCCTGATCGGCTCGGCCCCTCCTTCGGCCGTCGATTGCGTGATCCTGTCCGGCCAGGCCGACATCACCCGCTCGCGCGACGCCGCAGCCGACGTCGGCCTGCAGTGCGCGATGGAGCCCAACAAGGACGTCCTGCGCGTCGTCGCCGCCTATGCCGTCGAAGCCGGCGTCCACTGCACGGTCGACCAGGGCTCCTCGGTCGGCAAATCGGCTGCGGACAACGTCATCTATGAAGTCGGCTGCGCCGGCGCCGACGGCTACTGGCTCGAAAAGACCCCCACGGGCTGGGTCACCACCGAATGCCTGAAGCTGGTCAGCCGCAACGCCGCCTGCAAATACACCGTCCCGGCCGAACAGGTCGCCACGGTCACCAAGTGGTTCGAGGGTTCGCAAGCCGCGGCCTGCGCCCCGACGGAAGTCCGCTACATCGGCTCCAACCCCAACGGCGCCTTCTATGAAGCCAAATGCGCCCAGGGCGACGGCCTGATCGCCCGGTTCGACACCGCCATGGCCGTGCAGCAGGTCTATCCCTGCGCCGAAGCCCAGCGCATCGGCGGCGGCTGCAAGCTGACCGTCGTCCCCGACGCCGCTCCCGTGGCCGCCCCGGCTCCGGCGACACAGCAATAGGCCGCCCAACCGGCCTATCGGCCAAGCCTGACGCGAAGCCGGACGGCCAAGCCTGACGGAATGAGGACCGCGCCCCGTCGCGGTCCTCTTTTCGTATGCAGGTCCGAAAATCTCGCCAAGCTTGCATAATCGCATAACAGCGATCAACCTGAGGCCTCGCGATCACGGGGGAGGCCTCTATGTTCAGAATCGTTCTGTCCCTCCCCAGGCGGCCACCATCGGCGGTGGCTGCACCCTGACGGTGCGCGCCTCGACGGAATAGCGATCCCTTCTGATACAGCGAAAATGCCGGAGATTCAGATGTTCAAGACCGTCCTGTCCGCCTTGGGCGGCATCATGAGCGCCGCCCTCGTTCTGGCGGTCGCGCCCGCCGCATCGGCGCAATCCGAAAGGGGCGTCGGACCGGCGAGCAACGGCGACCTCGCGCGCGGCGTGCGCAGTATGTCGGCCGCGCTGGTCGATCCGCGCTCGAGCCCCGTCACCCAGGTCCTGCCCAGCCGACTGGACCGACAGCGCAACCGCAACGGCGTCTATACCCAGCAGCCCACGCCCAACCAGATCCTGTCCACCAGCCAATCCCAGATAAACACCGCCAACGTCGAGTGCCGCGTAGTCGACGCCGCCCTCCTGGGCTATAACGCCGACCAGCAGGGGGTCTATGAGGTCTCCTGCGGCTCTGGCATGGGCTATGTGGTCGCGGCGGCCTCCCCGCCCACGGTCACCGACTGCGTGACCCTGGCCAGTCGCGCCGAGAGCATCCGGGCCCAGGATCCCGCCGCCCCGGCCGCACTCGTCTGCAAACTGGTCGGCAACAGCAACATCGCCCATATGGTCGCCACCTACGGCCAGCAGGCCGGGGTGACCTGCGCCGTCGATCAGGCAGCCATGGTCGGCACCTCGGTCGCAGGCAATGCGGTCTATGAAATCGGCTGCCCGGGCGCCGAGGGCTACTGGATCGAGAAGACCACCGCGGGGTGGACAACCACCCCCTGCATCAAGGTCGCTGCGACGGGCACGTCCTGCCGCTTCACCACCGGCGAGGAATCCGCCGTGTCGGCCCGGGCCTGGCTGGTCAACACCCCGGCCTCCGCCTGCGACGTGACCGACGTCCGGTATATGGGCGCCAATGCCGCCGGGGCCTTCTACGAAACCAGATGCGGCGCGGGCGGGGGCTTCGTCGCTCGCCTGGACAACAGTATGGCGGTGCAACAGGTCTATCCCTGCGCCGAGGCCGCGAGCATCGGCGGCGGCTGCAAGCTGACCGCGGCGGTCGATCCCCGCCCGTAAAGGCGTCCGGCGGGAGGGCCGACAAATCGCCGCGCCCTCCCCGCCTGCCCCCGCTCCGGCTTGCGCTCCAGCGGAACAGCGTTCAGTCTGACTTCCGGGAAGCTGGAGGTTCAGATGTTCAAAACTGTCGTGTCCGCCGTGTGCAGCCTCATCGTGCTGGCGGCCGGCTCTACCGCCCTGGCGCAGAACCCGGGCAGTACGCAAGTCGGCAATGGGGGCCTGTATTCGGGCGCGCGCAGCATGTCGGCCGCGCTGGTCGATCCGCGCTCGAGCACCGTCACCCAGGTCCTGCCCAGCAGACTTGACCGTCAGCGCAACCGCAACGGCGTTTACACCCAGCAGCCCACGATGGCGCAGGTGCTGGCCACCAGCCAGTCCGAGATGAACACCGCCAATGTCGAGTGCCGCGTCGTCGACGCCTCGCTGCTCGGCTACAACGCCGCTCAGCAGGGCGTCTATGAAGTCTCCTGCGGCTCGGGCATGGGCTATGTGGTCGCCGCCTCGTCGCCGCCCGCCGTGACCGACTGCGTCACCCTCGCCGGCCGCGCCGAAATGGCCCGGGCCCAGGATCCCGCCGCCCCGGCCGCACTCGTCTGCAAACTGGCGGGCAACAGCAACATCACCCGCATGGTCGCCGTCTATGGCCAGCAGGCCGGCGTTCACTGCGCCGTCGATCAGGCGGCCATGGTCGGCACCTCGGTCGCGGGCAATGCGGTCTATGAAATCGGCTGCCCGGGCGCCGAGGGCTACTGGATCGAGAAGGCCGCCTCGGGCTGGATCACCACCCCTTGCATCAAGGTCGCGGCGACCGGCACCGCCTGCCGCTTCACGACCACGGCCGAATTGGCCGCCTCGGCCAAAACCTGGCTGGTGGGCACCCCCGCTTCCGCCTGCGACGTCACCGACGTCCGCTACATGGGCGCCAACGGCGCGGGCTCCTTCTATGAAACCCGCTGCGGCGCCGGCGACGGCTTCGTGGCCCGCCTGGATAACGCCATGGCGGTGCAGCAGGTCTATCCCTGCGCCGAGGCCGCGACCATCGGCGGCGGCTGCAAGCTGGCGGCGACGGCGGCGGCCGATCGCCAATAGAAGACCATCCAGGGCGAGCCGTCCCGCCTGGCGACTTGCCGGAGGGGGCGGCTCGCCCTAGCCTTCCGGCCATGCGTATCGCCACCTGGAATGTGAACTCGGTAAACGCCCGTCTGCCGACGGTGCTCGCCTGGCTCGAGGCCGCCGCGCCCGACGTCGTCTGCTTCCAGGAGATCAAGACGATCGACGAGAAGTTCCCGCGCGAGGCGTTCGAGCGGCTGGGCTACAATGTCGAGACCCACGGCCAGAAGACCTACAACGGTGTGGCCATCCTCTCGAAATTCCCCCTCAGCGACATCCGGCGCGGCCTGCCCGGGGCAGAGGGCGCGGGCCCCGACGGCGCCGACGACGATCAGGCGCGCTATATCGAGGCCCTGATCGAGGCCCCCGTCCCGGTGCGGGTCGGCGCCATCTATCTGCCGAACGGCAATCCCGTGGGCACTGGCAAGTTTCCCTACAAGCTGGCCTGGTTCGACCGGCTGAACGCCCACGCCCGCGACCTGCTGGCGCTGGAAGAGCCCTTCGTCCTGTGCGGCGACTACAACGTCATCCCGGAAGCCGTGGATGCGAAGAACCCGGCCGACTGGGTCGGCGACGCCCTGTTCCAGCCCGAGAGCCGCGCGGCCTTCAAGGCGCTGAAATGGCTGGGTCTGTCCGAGGCCGGCGAGCTGGGCGAGCAACCGCCCGGGACCTACACCTTCTGGGACTATCAGGCCGGCGCCTGGCAGAGGAACAACGGCATCCGCATCGACTTCCACCTGCTCTCGCCCCAGGCCGCCGACCGGTTCCGGGGCGTGGAGACCCACCGCGACGCCCGCGACATGGACAAGCCCTCGGACCATGTCCCCGTGGTCATCGAGCTTGATATGGAAGAGGTCGCGGCGCCGAGCGCGTCGCTCCGGGCCGCCTGATGGGCGAGGCGCTGCGGGTCATCCTGCTGGTCGGCCTCGCCGCCGCGGCCCTGACCACCGTCGCCCTGACGCTGAACTGGTGGATGGAGCCCGAGCGCCGCATGCGCCGCGCCCTGCTCAAGTCGCTGGGCGTTCAGCCCGAGGCCGAGGCCCTGTCGCCGACCGAGGGCCGGGCCGCCGGCCTGGACTTCGACGGCGGCCAGATCGCCGTCCTCTGGGACCGGGGCGCCCACGGTCTGGTCTATGGCTTCGAGGAGGTCGAGGGCGGCGAGGTCATCGTCGACGGCCATGTCCTGGCCCGCATTCGCCGCGGCGAACCGCGCAAGTCGCTGGACGTCATGGCCCCTGACGCCGAACAGGTGACCCTGCGGCTGATGTTCGCGGACGCCCGCTATCCCGAGTTCGAACTGGCGCTGTGGAACGCCGTCGCCCCGGCCCAGACGGGCTCTCCGGCCGAGGCCCTGCGACTGGGCCGTCGCTGGTTGTCCCACCTGGAAGCGCTGTTGAAGGCCTGATCGCCCTTTCGGCGCAAGCCGGGGAAGGCTAGAACCCCCCATTCCTTTCGTGCCTGAGTAATTCTGAGGAGCCCCCGTGGCCCGCCTTTTCGACGCCTATGTGATCGCTGACTGGACCGCCGCCGAGGGCAAGAAGCTCGGCGAGAACTCCGTATGGATCGGGGTGGCCAAGCGCGACGTGCGCTTCCGCCTGTACACCGAGACCCACAATGTCGCGACGCGCGCCGAGGGCGAGGCCCTGCTGGCCTCGATCCTGGCCGATCACAGGAAGCGCGGCGACCGGGTCCTGGTCGGCTTCGACTTCTCGCTGGGTTACCCCACGGGCACGGCCGCGCGCCTGAAGCTGACGGGCGAGCCGATCTGGTCGGCCATGTGGAAATTCATCGCGGCCAACATCGTCGACAAACCGGACAACACCAACAACCGCTATCAGGTCGCGGCCAAGATGAACCGCCTCATGACGGATGAAGCCTGGCCGTTCTGGGGCTCGCCCGCCAACCAGGCGCAGCGCTGGCTGACCACGACCAAGCCGCCCGCAGGCGCCGGCGCCGACATCCCCGAATATCGCGCGACGGAGAACGCCGTGCGCAAGGGCCGGCTGCAGCCCAAGTCGAACTGGCAGATGCACGGCGCCGGCGCCGTCGGCGGCCAGACCCTGGTCGGCATCCCGGCCGTGCGCCGCCTGCTGGAAAGCCTGGGCGCCTCGGCCGCCGTCTGGCCCTTCGGCACCGGCTGGCGGGCGCTAGACGCCGCCGACGTCGAGCCCCTGTCGGTGCTGGTCGCCGAGGTCTGGCCGTCGATGTGGCCCACCACCGCCGCCGAGGGCGAGTTCAAGGACCAGGCCCAGGTGCGCACCACGGCCATGGCCTTCGCCGAGCTGGACGACAAGGGCGAGCTGGCCCGGGCCTTCGGTCCGCCGAAGGACGCCTCACCCGAACTGATCGCGCAGGTCGAGCAGGAAGAAGGCTGGATCCTGGGCGTCTGAGGACGCCTTAACCACGCCGGTTCATTGACGCGAAAAGCCGGTCGGCGAGGATGGGATCGAAAGGTCCCGCCGATGAAACCTGTCGCCCACCGCCCTTCCCTTGTCGGACCCGCCTTCGTCCTGGGCGGCCTGGTCCTCGGCGGGTGCGCCATCGCCGCCCTGCGCAGCGGCGTCATCCTGTCCCGACACGCGGACATCACCGCGGCGAACGACCCCACGGCCTTTTTCGGCACGATCGCCCTCTGGGCGCTCTTCGGGACGATCCTGATCGGGCTCGGCGTCGGCCTTGTGCGGAGCGCCCCCGCCGAGAACCGCAGGCTGGACCGCTACCTCGCAGACCGCCACGCCGCCCGGGACGAGAGCCGGGAGCGTTTCGTCGCCCTTCCCCCATCCGCGTCCCCCACCGCCTCAACGCCGGACGACGCCTGAACCCTGCACATATGAAAAAGCCCGGCGGACATGGGGCAATGTCCGTCGGGCCTTCTTTTCGCGGGTTGTTCCCCTGTCGCCCTTCCTGGCGTGCATCTCCCGAAAGAGAAGAACGATCGGCTGAACGGGGTCCCGGTCCCGCCGCACCTCTCCGTGCGCCGGAAGTCGATGACGGGAGGCGCTGGAACACCTCCCGTCGGCTCTTCAGAGGTCGGGCTTACCAGGCCTTGTAGTTCAGGCCGATGAAGAAGCGGCGGCCGTAGGGGTCGAAGTTCGAGTAGAGCGTCGTGCCCAGGTACGGCGCTTGTTCGGCGTCGAAGGCGTTGACCACGCCCGCCCGCAGCGCCAAGTCGTCATTGACGTTGTAGCGGAAGGTGAAGTCGTTACGGACGAAGTTGCCGGTGCTCAGTTCGTTCGGCTGACGCGAGTCCATGTTGGAGATGTAGTCGCGGGCGAAGACGATGTTCTGGGACGTCTGCCAATCCGCCGTCCAGTTGACGCTCCAGGTCTCGTTCGGGGTCCAGGTCAGCGACGAGGTCATGCGAACACGCGGGTAGAAGAGCGTGCTGGCCAGTTCGTCATAGTCCGACGGATCCGACTCGTTCAGGTACTGCTGCTGGGTGATCAGCCAGGAGCCGCCCAGCGAGTAGTCGAACTGACCGAAGTTGCGGCCGAACATTTCCTCGGTGTCGATGCGGTAGCGGGCGTTGAAGTCCAGACCGCGGGTCTTCAGGGCGGCGTAGTTGAACGAACGCTCGATGAAGCTGCCGACGGCGAACGGGCTCACGCCGCCCGTACGGAAGATCGTCGAACAGGCGTCGGAGTTCAGCGTCGCGCCATTGACGCAGTTGGCCGCCGCCGTATCGGCCGAGACCGCCGCGATCACGTCGTCGATGTTGATCTCGTAGTAGTCGAGCACCAGGCTGAAGTTCGGGATGAAGCGCGGACGCAGAGCCACCGAGAAGGTGAAGGAGTCCGATTCTTCCGGCTTCAGGTTCGGGTTGCCGCCGGCGAGACCCGCGATGCCCGAGGTGTAGTTCGGACGGAAGTCGTCGGTGTTCTGGGGCGTGAGGCCGGCGAAGTCGAAGGTCAGCCCCTGGGCGGCTGCGAGAGCCGTACAGTTGTTGATCCGGTTGGTCCGGGTTTCCGCGTCGTTGACCGCTGCGATGTTGAGCGTGGTGCAGGGGTCGACGATGCCGTTGGCGAAGGTCTGGCTGTTCGGCGCGAAATTCTCGCCCAGATCCGGCACGCGGATCGAGGTGTTGTAGCTGGTCTTGAAGGTGATGTCCTGGATCGGACGATAGACCAGGTTCACGCCGTAGACGTCGGTGTTGCCGACGGTCGAATAGTCGGCGTAGCGGTAGGAGCCGCTCAGCTCGGCGTATTCGCCCAGGAAGGTGTCGCGGAACAGCGGCACCGAGAGTTCGGCGAAGAACTCCTTGCTGTCATAGCTGGCTTCGGGGAAGTCCGGGCCGGTGTTGAGGAACAGCATCCGGCCGGCGGTGTCGCGGTCGCGACCCGTCGCCTCGGTGGTTTCCTTGCGGTATTCGCCGCCCAGGGCGACGCCGATGGCGCCGGCGCCCCAGAAGTCCCACAGGTTGCCGGAGATCGAGGCGATCCCCTGCTGCTGTTCGTTGCGCTCGGTGACGTGGATGGTCGCATCGACGTAGTCGAGCGCGGCCTGGCTCTGGTTGCCCTTGCCGAAGACGTTCAGCGGTTGGCAGGAGTTGATCGCGGCCTGACCGTAGGCGGTGTCACGCAGGTCGCCGAGGTAGTTGTCGGTGCCCGGGTTGTAGTCGGTGACCACGCCACCCTGCCTGGCGATAATCTGGGCGCGGCAGACGATGGCGCCGGGGGTGCCCATGACGCCGGCGGTGTCGACGACCGAGTCGATGGCCAGAGCGAAGCGTTGGCTGTCGACGCCGCGTTCGAAGTTCTCAACCTCGACCTTGCCGTAGGTATAGCCGATGTCGAAATCGAGGTTCTTGACGAAGCCGAAGTCGCCCAGGTCGCCGCTCACGCCGGCGACATAGCGCTGCAGGTCACGGGTGTTGTCCTGGGTGCGGTCCGGGCCGAACATGCTGTGGCGCGCGTTCTGAACCAGGAACGGAGTACCCGCCGTGCCCGGCGTCGTCGCGGTCGGGGTCGAGTACGGCGTCACCAGGTTGGTGCGGATCGCGTCCTTGACGTTCTGCGGCAGGAAGGCGTTGTCCGACCAGCGCAGGTCGAAATTGTTCACCGCATAGATCGGGTTGGATTCGCGCGAGCCGTAGGAGTTGACCAGATCGATATCGAAGAAGGTGGGCTGACCGACGTCGAAGGTGTCTTCGGTGACGTATTTGGCCTCACCGTAGGCGGTGATGTTGTCGGTGATCTTGAAGTTGGCGCCGACCTGGTAGCGCTGCGATTCCGAACGGGGCACGCGCGAACCGGTCGAGAATTCGGCCGGGTTCTCGCCGTCGCCGCCGATGTTGTAGGGGCGGTTGGCGCCGGTGTTGCCGACACGCTGGCCGAAATTGGCCGCGCGGGCGGTCGTGCCGTCGTACCAGAAGGTCTTGCCGGGGGTCACGCCGAAGCAGTTGGAGGAGTAGCTGAAGTTGCCGGCCGAGTTGCCGCCCGGGAAGCAGTTCTCATAGGCGACGTTCGGGTTGGTCAGGTCGCTGGGCTGCTGGACGTTGGCCAGGGTGGTCTGACCCCAGCGCGGACGGTCGATGCGGCTGACGCCGGTGTACAGGCGGGCGTCCAGGATGCCGTCATCAGGGCGGCTGGTCGGATCGGCGTCGACGCCGATGCGGACCGGAGCGCGACGCAGCCAGTCGATGTCGAGCGAGGTGACCTCGTCGATCTTCTCGTATTCGCCGTGGGCGTAGACGTTCAGGCGATCATCGAAGAAATTCTTGCCGATCAGGGCCGAGATACGGCGGTTGGCCTGACCGTCCTCGTTGATCTGGCCGTAGCTGGCGTCGACCTCGAGACCTTCGAAGTCCTTCTTCAGGATGAAGTTCAGAACGCCGGAGACGGCGTCGGCGCCATAGACCGACGAGGCGCCGCCCGTGACGATTTCGACGTTCTGGATCAGCAGGCGCGGGATGGTGTCGATGTCCACCGACAGCGAACCGCCCGACGAACCGACGTGGCGACGGCCGTCGACCAGGGTCAGGGTGCGGTTCGAACCCAGCGAGCGCAGGTTCGGCAGCGACAGACCGCCGTCACCCAGGTTCGAGCCCGTGGTGTCCGAAGGCACGACCGAGTTCGACAAGGCCGGGATGGTGGCCAGGTAGTCGATCACCGTCGACTGACCGGTGGTCAGCAGCTGGTCCTGCGAGATCTGGATCAGCGGGGTCGGGGCGTTGACGGCGTCACGGCGGATGCGCGAGCCGGTGACGACGACTTCCTCGACCGTGGTCGTGTCGTCCTGGGCGCCGGCGACCGGGGCCGGAGCAGTCTGTGCCAGGGCGGGAGCCCCAAGGGCGATGGCCGTCGTGAAGATTGTGGAGGCCAGCAAGTGCTTACGCATAACAACCGTTTCTCAAATGGAGCTGTGAAGCTCGTTCGCATCCCTGACGCAGAGACGCCGCGATGGGGACACAAACATTTCACCGAGCTGACACGTCAAGCTTTGCCATATATGTAATTGCGGTTGTATCGCCGTTATTCGGGAAACCGTGATTTTAATGTGTCAATAGTCAAAATCCCGAAATTCGTATGAAAAAGGTTATATTTTGTCATGGGACAGACCAAGTTGTGGCGACCTTGTGACGACGCAGACAACCTTTGCGTTTAATCACACGAGAGGTTGAATTTCGCGTGCGATGGTCGCGTGCGCGGCAGAGTCCGCCTCACGCCATTTCAGCGTTGAAACAATGACAAGCTTCGCGACTATGGCCGAAAGTAAATACGCGCTGATGAGGGCGTCGGTTGTGTCGAGACCGGCGAACTCTCCGGCAGCCTCCCCGCGCCGTCAGGCCGACGCGAGGCGCGCCACACGGCGCGGCGCCTCGCTGCACGCGGAGCTGATGACGCCGGAGTACCGGGGCTTTCCGGCCGCCTGAGGCGGATCGGCTCAGCCGATCAGGGCCTTTGCCGCGGCGCGGGCCTCGTCGGTGATGACGGCGCCGGACAGCATCCGGGCGATCTCTTCCTGACGGCGGGCGTCGTCGAGGGCGACGACAGTGGTGGTGGTGACGCCGTCCTGGTCGGACTTCATCACCTTCCAGTGGGCATGGCCGCGGGCGGCGACCTGGGGACTGTGGGTCACGACCAGAACCTGGGCGCCGGTCGACAGGCGCTTGAGGCGCTGGCCAACGGCCTCGGCGACGGCGCCGCCGACCCCCTGATCGACCTCGTCGAAGATCATGACCGGCTGGCGCTGGTCCTCACGCCCCGCGAGCGCCGCCTTCATGGCCAGGGCGAAGCGGGCCAGCTCGCCTCCCGAAGCGATGGCGTCCAGCGGGCCGAAGCCGTCGCCGGCGTTGGTGGCGATCTCGAAGCGGATGGTCTCGACGCCCAGGGGGCCGCGCCTGCCCTCCCCCACCGGCTCGAAGGCGACGCGGAAACGGGCCCGTTCCAGCTTGAGCGGGGTCAGCTCGGCCATGACGCCCGAGGTCAGCCGGTCGGCCGCCGCCTCGCGCGCCGAGGTCAGGAAGGTCGCGGCCAGGTCATAGGCCTCGCGCGCCGCTGTCGCCTCGCGCCGGGCGGCGGTCAGGGCGTCGGCGCCGTCCTCGATCAGCCGCAGCTGTTCGCGCAGGGAGATCCGCAGCCTCGGCAGGGCCGGGACGGTGGTGTTCAGCTTTCGGGCGGCGGCGCGCAGTGCGAACAGGCGTTCTTCGGCCTTGTCCAGCCGGCCGGGCTCGAAGTCGAAGGCGGCCGCGGCGGCGTCGACCTCGGCGATGGCCTCCACTGCCTCGACAATGGTGCGGTCGATGGCCTCGGCGGCGGCAGCCAGGCGGGCGATGACCGGATGGTCCGCTTCGGCCCCATCCTGCATTCCAATGGCCTGCACCGCGCGCTGGCGGGCGTGTTCGACGGCGCGCAGGGCCGCCGACAGCTTCTGGCTCAGCTTGTCGCCGCCCAGCTGGGTCCGGGCGTCGGCCAGATCGGCCATGGCCTTTTCGGCGGCGCCGAGGATGGCGCGCTCTCCGGCCAGTTCAGTCTCCTCGTCCTCGCGCGGGTCCAGCGCATCGAGGTCGGCGAGGTTGAGCGCGATCTCCTCGGCCCGGGCCGCGGCGTCGGCGGCGGCGGCCTTAAGCTCGGACAGGCGCGCCTCGGCGGCCTTCAGGGTCTCGGCGGCGGCGGCGACCGCAGTCAGCTGGGGCGACAGGCCGCCATAGCCGTCCAGCAGGGCGCGGTGGGTGCGCCAATCCAGCAGGCCGACGGTCTCGTGCTGGCCATGCACCTCGACCAGCCGCGATCCGATTTCGCGCAGGGCCGCGACCCCGGCGGGCTGGTCGTTGATATAGGCCCGGCTCCGGCCGTCGGCGGACAGGACCCGGCGCAGGATCAGATCCTCGCCCGCCGCCACCTCGAAGCCGCGCTCGGCGATGAGGGCGATCAGGTCGGCGTCGTCGGGGGCGGTGAAGACGGCCGTGGCGCTGGCCTGTTTGGCGCCGGTGCGAACCAGCCCCGCCTCGCCGCGCCCGCCGAGCGCCAGACCCAGGGCGTCAAGGATGATCGACTTGCCCGCCCCGGTCTCGCCGGTCAGCACGGTCAGGCCGGTCTCCACGTCCAGGTCGAGCGCATCGACGAGGACGATGTCCCGGATAGCCAAAGCGGTCAGCATGGCGCGGTCAGCATGAAGGGGCCCGATTCGACATCAAGCCCCCTCTATAGCCGTGTAGAACCAATACGGAACCGAGTCCGCCACCGGATCAGCCTTTGATCAGCCCGGAATCAGGCGGTGCAGCCAGCCTTCGCGTTGGCCCGTGGGGGCCGTCTCGGGCTTCTGGCCCTGTTCACTCAGCAGGGCATAGGCCTCGGCGTACCAGGGGCTGCCCGGGTAGTTATAGCCCAGGACCGCGCCGTTGCGGGTCGCTTCTTCCTTGAGGCCCAGGGTCAGATAGACCTCGACCAGACGATAGAGGGCCTCCGGCGTGTGCGAGGTGCGCTGATAGGCGTCGTTGTCGATGACAGCCTTGTAACGCCCGATGGCCGCCAGAGGCTGGTTGGCGCGCTGGTAATAGCGGCCGATGTTCATTTCCTTGCCGGCCAGCTGGTCGTTGACCATGTCGATCTTGACCATGGCGTCGGTGGCGTAGGCCGAGCGCGGGTAGCGGCGCTGAACGTCCTTCAGCCCGTCGAGTGCCGCCTGGGCATAGGCCTGGTCGCGACCCACATCGACGATCTGCTCGAAGTTGCAGGTGGCCTTCATATAGAAGGCGTAGGCGGCCGAGGGGCTGCCGGGGAAGAGCTGGATGAACCGGTCCGACGCCGCGATCGAGTCGGCGTAGTCGCCGTTTTGATAATAGGCGTAGATCTGCATCAGGATCGCGCGGCGCGACCATTCCGAATAGGGGTGCTGGCGCTCCACCTCCTGGAAATAGTCGACGGCGTCGGCCCAGCGGTGGCTCTGCAGCCGGTCGTAGCCGGTGTTGTAGAGCAGTTCGACCGGACGCTCCTCATAGGCCAGCTTGGGGCGTTGCTTGCCCTGGCAGGCGGCGACGGTGACGGTCAGGGCCGCGGCCAGCAGGATCGTTCCGGCGCGCGACAGGCGCGCACGCGACGACCGGGCGGAACCCGAGGAGGACAGCGCCGAATTAGCAGACAAAGAAGACCTCATGACACGCCGGACCTGTAGGGAGCATGCACCGCCCCGGTGATAACCGCGACCTCTATACCAGCCGCCGGTCCCAAGCCAATGCGCTCCAAATCGGCCATTAAGGCTGAAATCGACCGTATTCGGCTTGCTCCCGTCCGGCGCGCTGGTAAAGGAGCGCGAGAATTGAACAGGCGTCATTGGCGGTCCGATGACGGCGAAAGGATGACCGGCGATGAAGCTGCTCGCAGGCAACTCTAACCGGCAACTCGCCCAGGCCATCGCCGACCACCTCGACATGCCCTTGACCAAGTCCCAGGTGAAGCGATTCGCCGACAACGAGGTCTTCGTGGTCATCGAGGAAAACGTGCGCGGCGAGGACGTCTTCGTCATCCAATCGACCTCCTATCCGGCCAACGACAACCTGATGGAGCTGCTGATCTGCATCGACGCCCTTGTGCGGGCCTCGGCGAAGCGGATCACGGCCGTCATGCCCTATTTCGGCTATGCCCGGCAGGATCGGAAGACCGGCGGCCGCACGCCCATCTCGGCCAAGCTGGTCGCCAATATGATCACGCGCGCGGGCGCCGACCGGGTTCTGACGATGGATCTGCACGCCGGCCAGATCCAGGGCTTCTTCGATATCCCGACGGACAACCTGGTCGCCACCCCGGTCCTGGCCCAGGACATCAAGGAAAACTATCCGCGCGGAAACCTGATGATCGTTTCGCCCGACGTCGGCGGCGTGGTCCGGGCACGCAGCCTGGCCGAGCGACTGAACGTCGACCTGGCCATCGTCGACAAGCGCCGCCCCAAGGCGGGCGAGAGCGAAGTGATGAACATCATCGGCGACGTCTCGGGCCGCCAGTGCATCCTGTTCGACGACATCGTCGATTCGGGCGGCACCCTGGTGAACGCGGCCAAGGCCCTGATAGAGGCCGGCGCGACCGAGGTCTCGGCTTATATCAGCCACGGCGTCCTGTCGGGCCCGGCGGTCAAGCGCGTCACCGACGGCCCGCTGAAGGAGCTGGTGATCACGGACTCGATCGAACAGCCGCACGAGGTCCTGACCTGCGCCAAGATCCGTACGGTTCCGGTCGCTCCTCTCATCGGTGAAGCTATCCGCCGGATCGCGAACGAGGAATCGGTTTCCAAGCTGTTCGATTAACGGTCGGAAAACCGTTTCGAAGGCGTTATAAGGCCTCCTGAGTAAGGGGCGTCGGCGACGACGCCCGCGTTCTTGTGGGGAAAGCCTCGATGTCTCTGGTCCACCTTCGTCGCGGCGCCGCCGTCCTGGCCGCCGCAGCCGTCGCGGGCCTGCTGGCCAGCTGCTCGACCCCGGAACCCGCCGTCGTCGAGGCGCCCCCGGCGCCGGTCGTGCTGCCGCCGCCGCCCGTGACCCTGAACGCCAGCGTCGCCGACGCCGCCTCGATCTATGTGAACTTCATCCGCGACGTCGGCACCATCCAGGCCGGCTTCCCCGACGCGGAATCGATCCAGCAGGCCATGCGCAAGGGCGCCGCCTATGATCCGGCCCAGCTGTCGCGCGGCATGATCGCCTACGCCTCGATCCTGGCCCTGCAGTCGCCCGAGTTCGTGGCCGGCGTGCGCCAGTACGCCGTCGATCCGGCCCAGCGCCGCCAGGTTGTCGCCGCCATCATCAACGACCCTGCCTATGCGGCCACCCTGCCGGGCGCGGACTATGCCGCCGGCCTGATCATCTCGACCCTGGGCCAGGACATCTCGGCCCTGACCACCATCGCCGACGCGGTGGAGGGCGACGCTTATACGATCCAGGAACGTCAGGATCCGCGCCGTCGCTGGGCGATCACTCCGATTCCCAACCGCGAAGTGCGGCTGCAACAGGCCAAGACCATTTCCGAAGGCCGGATGCTGCCGTCGGCCGAGGAATCGGCCCGTCTGTTCGCCGCCGGCAACTCGGGCCAGGGCCTGAACGTCGCCTCGGCGCCGATTCGCGCGCCCTATACCCCGGCCGTGGCCAACGCCCTGGCCATCGCCGCCCTGGCCGCCCTGGGCGCCGCCGGCGACGAGGCCAAGGCCAACACCGACGCCCTGGCGATCGAGACCGGCAGCGAATTCTGCCTGAACATGTCCAAGCTGAACCTCTATCAGTGTCTGGCGGCCTCGCGCCCCAGCTATGAGGACATGTTCTGCGTCGGCCGCCACATCGTGCGCGACCTGGCCACCTGCGCCTCGACGTCAACCCGCACGGCGATCATCACGGTCACCGACCCGACCGACACCACCGGTCAGCCGGCGCCCACCGTCAGCCTGCCGCAGCCCGGAACGACCGCCAGCCTGAACCAGTCTCCGGCGTCCGCCGGACACTGACGCTCAAGAGTCTTTACGGAGTCGACCTCAGGCGGTTGCGCCTGTGGTCCGATGCGTGTAATGACCCGCGCTCTTGAATTCGAGGGTTGATGACCCCGCCGCGCGGGCCACAGGTTGGCGCAGGCGTTTTTGTTGTTGAGGCGAGCCAGATGGCCGAGATCATTCTGAACGTGGACGTCCGCGAAAACACCGGCACCGGCGGCGCGCGCGCTGTTCGTCGTTCGGGCGCCGTTCCCGGCACCCTGTACGGCGGCGGCAAGGCCCCCGTCGCCATCTCGGTGAACGAGAAGGACTTCCGCAAGAACCTGTACACCGGCAAGCTGCTGGGCCACCTGGTCACGCTGAAGTACGGCAACGAGACCCAGCCGGTCATCGCCAAGGACGTCCAGTTCGACCCGGTGTCGGACCGTCCGCTGCACTTCGACCTGATGCGCGTCGACGAAAAGCAAGTCATCAAGATCGAAGTGCCGGTGCACTTCATCAACGAAGACAAGTGCATCGCCTTCCGTCAGGGCGGCTCGCTGGAAATCGTGCGTCACTCGGTCGAGATCATGGTGCAGGCCAACCACATCCCGGAAGACCTGATCGTCGATCTGGCCGGCCACAAGCTGGGCGACAGCATCCGCATCTCGGACATCAAACTGCCCAAGGGCGTCGTTCCGGCCATCTCGGACCGCGACTTCATGATCGCCTCGATCAAGACCTCGTCGGCCGCCATCTCGGCCGCCCATGACGAGGAAGAAGACGCCGCTGCGGCCGCTGCCGCCGCCGCCGACGAAGTCCCCGCCTCGGAACAGGCTGACGACGCCGAAGGCGAAACCTCGGAAGGCTAAGCCTCTCACGAGACCTGAACTTCGGGACGGCCCATTCCTTCGCGGGAGTGGGCCGTTTCCATATCCGGACCTGACCGCATGCTGATCATCGCCGGCCTCGGCAATCCGGGCCCCAAATACCAGAACAACCGCCACAACATCGGCTTCATGGCCGCCGACGAGATCGCGCGCCGCTGGCGCTTCGGTCCCGAGCGGGCGAAGTTCCAGTCGGTGGTGTCCGAGGGCGAGGTCGACGGGACCAAAATCCTGCTGATGAAGCCCCAGACCTATATGAACGAGAGCGGCCGGGCCGTCGGCGAAGCCGCGCGCTTCTACAAGGTCCCGCCCGCCGACATCATCGTCTTCCACGACGAGATCGACATGGCCCCGGGCCGGTTCCGGATGAAGAAGGGCGGCGGGGCGGCCGGCCAGAACGGAATCCGATCCCTGATCAGCCATCTGGGCGCCGACTTCCGCCGAGCCCGGATGGGCATCGGCCATCCCGGCGAGGCGCATCTGGTCATGCCCCACGTCCTGGGCGACTTCCACAAGGCCGAACAGCCCTGGCTGGACGCCATGCTCCAGGCCTGCGCCGACGCCCTGCCCTTCGCGGTCGCCGGCGAAGACGACCGCTACCAGGGCGAGGTCATGCGCTTGGCCCCCGCGCCCAAATTCAGCCCCCGCCAGCAGGCGCGAGGCGACCAGGGCTAGTCGACAAACTCATAGGCGTAGGTCAGCCGCGCCTCGCCTCGGGCCGGAACCCGCACGCGCCAGACCGGATAGCCGCCGTCGCCAATCACGCTGCGGACGTTCGACGACAGGATACGGAAGCTGTCGTAGCTGTACTGTTGGGGCACGATCTCGACCTCGACGGGTTCAGGCTTGTCGTTGGTCAGGATCGAGACGCCCCGGATGACATAGCGGGTATGACCGTCCCTCGCGGAGTAGTCCCGCCTGTCCATACTGTTGGCGAGAGTCAGATCCATGGCCTCGCCAAAGCCCAGCTCGACCGGCAGGCCCACGGCGCGGTCCTCGAATCGGGCCTGCCCCGTGAACAGGGATTGCCCGGCCTGGGTCTGGATCAGGCTGACGCCGCCGCCCGGCAGGGGCAGGCCTAGCCCCCGGTCTGTCTGGTTGCGCATCCGGACCAGGAGCGTAAGCGGCTGCACCTGTTCCTCCTCGTCGTCCCAGGCGCTGAGCCGGCCCTGATAAATCCGTTCGAACGCCACACCTTCGCGCTGGATTAAGCGAAGCTGTTTGGTCTGGCGCGCCCGGACGTCGGTGGGCTCCGGCAGGGTGTAGATCTTGTAGTCGCCCAACGTGTCCATCCGCACGATGCGCGAGCCTGTGACGACGACCTCATCGACCGAGGTGTCCGCGAGATTGTCGACAGCCATCGGGGCCGCCATGGCAAAGCCGCCCCTGAGCCGCGATCCAGTGACGATGACCTCATCGACGTCCGCCCCGCCTGTCGTCGTATCCATAGGCCAGCAGCCGGGCGTCTTCCGTATGACCTCCGGCTCCACCGGAACCGAGTCGTCGTCGCGGTTGAGGTTGCCCGCCACCACCTGGACCGGAGCGTTGGCGAAACTGGTGCCGCCGAAATTGGCTAGGGTGATCCAGCCGTCGAGGTTCAGGGTCCGGCCGTCCGGATTGATCCGCGCCACATAGTCCGCCGACCACTGAAGCCCGGTCGCCAGATAGGCCAGGGTGACAGTATAGCGGCCCGCCGTCGGCGCCCGCGTCCGCACCGACAGAATGGGCTGGTCGCTGAGCCCCTCGGGCACACGGTCGAAGACGATGCGCTCTGGGCCGCCCGAACATTGCAGGGCCTCCAGCCGGCCGTCGATCTCCAGCACCGCGCCGTTCGGGCCCGAGCGGACGATGGCCGTCTTCTGAACCTCCGCCCCGGTCTCGGGATTGGTCCGCACCAGCCTGACCGTTTCCCCCACGGACTTCTGCAGGAGAGCGCCGGGGCTCAGCAGATCGAAGTCGGTGTTGCGCTCCAACACCGTGGCAGGGAGCCCGTCGAGGGTCGCGGTCTGGGGGATGATGCCCGTGGCGACGCCCTTCAGCCGGATCACCGTCTCGCCGGCGGGGAGGTCGATGGTCCGGGTCTCGACGATCAGGGCCAGACCCTGCCGATCAAGCTCGTTCCACGACTGTTGCGACTCCTCCAGCAGTCGGCTCGTGTTCACGACCCGGTCGCGATAGATGACCACGGCCGTCTTCTCCGCCCCGGCCGAGACGGTCTCGACCTGGGCCAAGGCAGGATTGGCCACGGCCAGACCCAGCAGCGCGAAAAGAACGGATCGACGCACGGCGGATCAGCCGCCGGTGGTCACGACGGCCTTGAGGACCGTCTCGCCATTGGCCGGGACCGGCACACGCCAGACGATGGTATTGGAGTCCTGAAGCTCGCCCGGGATCGACTGGTCGTCCAGTTCAGTGTTGCGGCCCAGACCATGCTGGCGGACCTCGACCGTCGTCGCCTCGGGCCGGGCGTTGCGGACCATGTATTCCATCTCGAACCGCGTCCGCCAGCGGTAGTAGGCTGGCTTGGGTGCGCTGATGGAGGAGACGACGCGCGGCTGGACCGTGACGTCGAAGGCCTGACCCGTGGTGATCACGATGTCCGATCCGGCGGGGGTGTGGGCCACCTGATCCTCGCCGATAAAGCGCGGCTCGCCCGAGGCGTCGTTGACATAGACCCGGGCCACCCCCGCCGGCAGCTGTGTCCCAACGCCCGAGGCCCGGCTGTTGGAGAAGATCACCGCGACATCGGCCGCCTGCGGCTCGGTCTCAGTGGTGAAGCTGTCCGCCTCATAGAGATAGCGTTTGGCGGCCGGCACGCCCGAGACGTCGATCAGCCCGACCTGCTTCGTCTGGTTGTTGGCCACGGTCACCGGCTCGGGCAGCGGATAGATATAGACGTCGGCCAGACCCTGCGCCTGGCCCTGCTCGGTCCCGTTGCCGCGCACGGTGGTCGTGCGCTGCTGGGGCGGGCGGTAGCTGCGACCATTGCCCGTGTCGTTGATCAGGGCGACGTCGCCCGCCACCACCCGGGTGTCGGCGTTGGAGAAGGTCACGCCCGAGCGATTGGTCAGGGTGATCCAGCCGGTCAGATCCAGCTTGCCGGCGGCCTCGTCGAAGCGGGCGACATAGTCGGCCTTCCATTGCAGGCCGGTGGTCAGATAGGTCAGGCCGACGTCGCGGCGTCCGGCCCGGTCGGCCTCCAGCGTCACGCTCAACGTCGGGCGGGGACGCAGGTTCTCGGGCACACGGTCGAACACCACCCGGGTGGGCACGCCGTCGTCGCGCAGGACCACGACATGGCCGTCGACAGCCAGGACCACGCCCTGGTTGGCGGCCAGGACGCGGGCGCGCTGGGTCTGTTCGGCGCCCGAGCCGGGGTTGGTGCGGACGATGCCGATCTCCTGCCCCACCGCCGACTGCATCAGCTTGTCCGGGGTCAGAAGGTCATAATCGAAATTCTGCTCCACCACCGACAGGCCCTGGCCGGTCAGGCCCACGGTCTCGGGCTTGATACTGGCGGAGACGCCCGGAAACTCGCGCCGCGACCGGCCGGCGGGCAGGGTCAGCGAGCGGGTGTCCTCCACTAGGGCGATGTCCTGATTATAGATGGTCAGGGAGACGTGATCCGGCCCGCCGGAGCCGTCCTGGACCGCGGCGGTCTGGGCAAGGACCGGACCGCCCAGCGTCGCGATCAGGGCGCCGAGGCCGGCGGCGGACAGGCACAGGTTGCGGCGGTCGGGCATGTTTACGACTCCAGACTGATTTCAGACCCTCCCACGGCCCTGCTCGACTGTCGAGGCGACCCGGCCCTGTTCCGGCGCGGCCCCTCGCCGCCTTTGCAGAGTGCGGCGGATCGGCTAGGCGGGGACCGTGAACCGCTCCCAGGCCGACAACTGGTCCATCCGGCGCTCGCTGGCCTTCTTGGCCGCGACGTTCGCGATCACGTTCGGCAGCCTGATGCCGTTCGCGGCCCTTGCGGCCTCGACGCCCGGCCATCCGGTTTACTGTTCGGCCGACGGCCTCCAGACGGTCGCGGTCGATGAAACCGGACATCCTCTGCCCGGCAAGGGGATGATGGGGGTCAAGTGCGCCGCCTGTCTTCTCGCCCTGTCGATCGCCTTGCCCGAGCCGCCGCTGGTCACGGTCGCCGCCGCGCCCACGACCCGGCCGGCCTCGGTCTTCATCGCCGAGGCGCCGCGCTTGACGCCCCCGGCCCGCGGCCCGCCTCGCCCGCCGTCCACCGCACCGCCCCTCGCCTGAACCTCGACTGACGCCCTCCGCGCGAGCCCTCGCGCCTGCCCATTCCTGTTCAGGACCTCGAACCTTCATGCTTCTCAAGACCTCCGCGGCGCCCTGCGCGCTGCTGCTTGCCGCGCTCATCCCCCCCCCGGCCCACGCCCAAAGCGCCGATCAGGCCACTCGCCTCGACGAGATCATCGTCACCGCCGCCCGCAATCCCGAAGACCCGCCCGTGGTCGCCGAGACCCGCGCGCGGCTGTCGCGGACACCCGGCGCGGTCGCCGTGGTCTCGGCCGAATCCTATCGCGACCGCTATGCGCCCAACCTGGCCGACGTCCTGCGCGACGTGCCGGGCGTCTATGCGGAGAAGAAGTGGGGCGGCGACATTCGCTTGTCGATCCGCGGCTCGGGCATCGGCAACTCCAGCCATAACCGCGGGACCCTGCTGGCCCAGGACGGGATTCCGTTCAACGAGGCCGACGGCTTCGGCGACTTCCAGCTGATCGACCCGTCGATCGCCCGCTACACCGAGGTCTACAAGGGCGGAAACGCCCTGCGCTTCGGCGGCGCCCTGCTGGGCGGAGCGATCAATCTGGTGACGCCAACCGGCCGGACGGCAGGGGCGGAAGACGCCTTCCGCATCGATGGCGGCTCATTCGGCACGCTGCGCGCCCATGCCGAGGTCGCGCGAACCTATGGCGACTGGGACGTCTTCGTCGCCGCGACCGGTCAGAAAGCCGACGGCTGGCGTGACCAGTCGAACGGCCAGCAGCAGTACGGCTCCCTCAACATCGGCCGCCGCTTCGGCGAGGACCGCGAAGTCCGGCTCTATGTCTCCGGCGGCTATGTCCATCAGGAGATCCCGGGCTCGGTCAGCCTGTCCGACGCCCTGACCAGGCCGCCCGCCGCCAACGCCACGAACAAGGCCATGGCCTATCAGCGCGACATGGCCTCGATGCGCTCGACCCTGCAGACCCGCTGGCGGCTGAATGAGGAGACGGTCTTCGAAGGCGGGATCTACGGGACCTGGAAGGACCTCGACCACCCCATCTTCCAGGTCGTCGACCAACAGAGCCGCAACTACGGCGTCTTCGGCCGTCTGGACTGGACCGGACAGGCGTTCGGTAAAACGGCGGACGCCTTCTACGGCGTCTCGTACCGTTCGGGCGATCTGGACGCCAATCAGTGGATCAACCTCGCTGGATCGCACGGCGCCCATACGGCGCAAAGCCGTCAGAACGCCACGGGCCTCGATGTCTTCGCCGAGGGGCGGCTGTTCGTCACCGACCGGCTGGCCCTGGTCGCCGGCGGCTCATACGGCCGGGCCGAACGCGACTATCAGAGCTTTGTCATCCCCGGCGTCTCGACGACCTTCAACCTGACCACGGGCAAGACGTACGACTGGTTCGCCCCGCGTCTCGGTCTGCTGTGGCAATCCGAAAGCGGCGCCCAGGCCTATGCCAACGTCACCCGATCGGTGGAGCCGCCGAACTTCTCGGCCCTGTCGCCCGACGCGGCGGGTTTCAAACCGCTGGTTCCGCAGGAAGCCGTGACATACGAGGCCGGGGTTCGGGGCAAGCACGGCGCCTTCACCTGGGACGTCTCGGTCTACCGGGCCAGGCTGGAGCACGAACTGCTGAACTTCGTCGCCGATCCGGCCCGGGGCCTGCCGGCGACCTTCAACGCCGGTCCGACCACGCATCAGGGTATCGAGGCCGGGCTCGACTGGCGGTTCGCGCCCCGTTGGAGGCTGCGCCAAACCTATGCCTTTTCCGACTTCCATTTCGACGGCGACGCGGACTATGGCGACCGGGACCTGCCGGTCGTGCCGCCGCATCTTTACCGGGCCGAACTGCGCTATGACGCCCCACAGGGCTGGTTCGTCGCCCCGTCGCTCGAGTGGTCGATGGCCGACAGCTGGGTCGACTATCAGAACACGCTGAAGGCGCCGTCCTACGCCGTGGCGTCGCTGAATGCCGGGTGGACGTCCACAACAGGCGTCCGACTGTTCCTCGACGTCCGCAACCTGACCGACGAGCGCTATATCTCGAACTTCAGCGCGGTCACCAACGCCCGGTTGCCGACGGTTTCGACCGCCGTTTTCTTCCCCGGCGAGGGCCGTTCGGTCTTCGTCGGCGTCAGTCGCTCGTTCTGATCCGGAGGATGCGACTGATGACGATTCCCGAAACATCCCCCGGCCTGTCTGGTCCGTATCGCGCGGTCTGGCGCTGGCATTTCTACGCCGGAATTCTGGTGCTGCCGGTCCTGATGCTTATGGCCCTCACCGGCGGGCTTTATCTGTTCAAGACCGAGATCGACGGCCTGGTCTATGGCCGCATGGCTCATGTCGAGGCCAGTCCGTCTACGACAGCGCCCGATCGCTGGGTGGTTTCTGCTGAGACGGGGACAGGCGGGAAGGTCGCCAACCTCGTCGTCCCGGCCCCATCCGATGAAGCGGTGCGCCTGACCGTCAATCTGCCCGACGGCGGCAAGCGTACGGCCTTTGTCGATCCTCATGACGCCCGGCTCATCGGCGTCACCCCGTTCGGCGGGGTGATGGAGACGGTCAAGCAACTGCACAGCCTGACCCTCATCGGTCCATGGGCCAACTATCTGGTCGAGATCGTCGCGGGCTGGGCGCTCATTCTGGTCTGCACCGGCGTCTTCCTCTGGTGGCCTCGCGGACGGGACGTGGGTGTTGTGGCGGTCAGAGCAAGCAGCCCCGGACGCCGTCCGTTCTGGCGGGACCTGCACGCCGTCACCGGCCTGTATGCAGGGGCGGTGATCGCTTTTCTCGTGGTAACCGGCATGCCGTGGTCGGCCTTCTGGGGTGACCAGTACATGGCCTTCGTCAAGGACAACGGCCTAGGCCGGCCCAAACCGCCCGCGGGCGCCTTCGCCCACGCCGACCACCAGAACGCGCCTGTCGGTGTCGGATGGACAATGGAGGGGATGGTCATGCCGGGCGATCACGCCACGGCGCGTCCCGCCCCCCGTCTTTCGACCGTCGTCACAGCGGCCGATGGTCGCGGACTGCCCCGCCCCTACACCGTCTCCATCCCGGCGGACCCGTCGCTCAGCTGGACCGCGTCACGCGTGATCCAGCACGTCGAGGACACCCGTATTGTCTATATTGACGGCGCCACCGGCGCCGTTGGGGCCGACCTGCGCTGGGGTCAGTTCGGCGTGGGCGCAAAGGCCTTCGAATGGGGCATCGCCGTCCATCAGGGTACGCAATACGGCTGGATGAACCGCTATCTGATGCTGGGCGGCTGCATCGCCATCTGGGTTCTGTCGATCAGCGGGATCGTCATGTGGTGGAAGCGCCGCCCGCCGAAACTGTCAAAAGGCCGGATCGGCACACCGGAAGTTCCACCCAACCCTCGCGTCCGCGCCGCTGTCCTCGGCATCGTCCTGCCGTTGGCTATTCTCTACCCGCTCACGGGTCTCAGCCTTATAGTGGCGCTTCTTGTGGATCGGGCGGTTTGCGCGGCGCGCCGACTGGCCTATTGAGATGCCCATGACGATGAAACCGACCGTGATCGCCCTTGCTCTTCTGGCGCCGATGCTCGCCTTGGGCGCCTGCCATCCGGGCAAGAAGAACTCGACCACCGCCTCGATCGAGACGGACGGCGTCAAGGCCACG
The DNA here is from genome assembly GCF_017487405.1 of Brevundimonas goettingensis. Classification (NCBI taxonomy): domain Bacteria; kingdom Pseudomonadati; phylum Pseudomonadota; class Alphaproteobacteria; order Caulobacterales; family Caulobacteraceae; genus Brevundimonas; species Brevundimonas goettingensis. The sequence continues at coordinate 2,469,745 of NZ_CP062222.1, forward strand.
GTCGAGATCACCGATCCCTGGTGCCGGCCCACGCCCAACGGCGCCCAGGCCGGCGCCTGCTATCTGACGATCAAATCGTCGCACGAGAACACCATGACGGGGGTCGCCACGCCGCTGGCGGCCAACGCCATGGTCCACGACATGAGCATGGCCAACGGCATGATGAACATGTCGGAGATGGCCGGCGGCCTGCCGCTCAAGGGCGGCGAGAAGGTCGAGCTGAAGCCCGGCGGCAAGCATCTGATGCTGATGGGACTGACCGGCCCCCTGGTCGAGGGCTCGGCCGTGCCCCTGACCCTGACCTTCTCCGACACCCCGGCCATGACGGTCCAGGCCCCGGTGCGTCTGCCTAAATAGGCTTCGTTGCAGGCCGAGCCTGACAAACGGTCTCGAACCGTCTAAAGGCTCGCGCCTTATTCGAGGCCCAACCTCACCAGGATTCCAATGGCTCTGAAAGTCGCGATCGTCGGCCTGCCCAACGTCGGCAAGTCCACCCTCTTCAACGCCCTGACCAAGACGGCGGCGGCCCAGGCGGCCAACTATCCGTTCTGCACCATCGAGCCGAACACCGGCGACGTCGCCGTGCCGGAACCGCGTCTGGACGCCCTGGCCGAGATCGCGGGCTCGAAAGAGATCATTCCGTCGCGCATCACCTTCGTCGACATCGCCGGCCTGGTGCGCGGCGCGTCCAAGGGCGAAGGTCTGGGCAACCAGTTCCTGGCCAATATCCGCGACTGCGACGCCGTGGCCTTCGTCGCCCGCTGCTTCGTCGATGACGACATCACCCACGTCGAGAACCGCATCGACCCGATCTCGGACCTGGAGATCATCGAAACCGAACTGATGCTGGCGGATCTCGAAAGTCTCGAACGCCGTCGCGTCCAGATGGAGAAGCGCGCCAAGGGCGGCGACAAGGACAGCCAGCTCAGCCTCAAGCTGGTCGATCTGGCCCTGTCGAAGCTGAACGCCGGCAAGCCCGCCCGCACCGCCCTGCCCGACGTGTCCAAGGAGGACCGCAAGGCCTGGGACATGCTGCAGCTGCTGACGTCCCTGCCCGCCCTCTATGTCGCCAATGTCGACGAGGGCTCGGCCGACAAGGGCAATGAACTGTCGGATCTGGTCGCCAAACGCGCCGCCGAGGACAATGCCAAGTCGGTGGTCATCTCGGCCAGGATCGACGCCGAGCTGGCCGTGCTGGATGCCGAGGAACAGGCCGAGTTCCTGGAAGGCCTGGGCCTGTCCGAGCCGGGCCTGAACCGCCTGATCCGCGAGGCCTACGCCCTGCTGGGCCTGCAGTCCTACTTTACCGTGGGCCCCAAGGAGGCGCGCGCCTGGACCATCCATATCGGCGACACCGCGCCCCAGGCCGCCGGCGTCATCCATACGGATTTCGAGAAGGGCTTCATCCGCGCCGAAACCATCGCCTATGAGGATTTCGTCGCCCTGCGCGGCGAGGCCAAGGCGCGCGAGGCCGGCAAGCTGCGCGCCGAAGGCAAGTCCTATGTCGTCAAGGACGGCGACGTGATGAACTTCCTGTTCAGCTGACCCTTTCGAGCGTTACGGCACAGGCAGGGACGGCGCCTTCGACGCCGTATCGGTCAGGGTCGTGCATTTCAGCAGTTTGACAGACCGGGGCGTCCCGTCCGGACCCCGTCGGTCGACGTAGGCCACGTCCAGCGTCTGGCCGACCACGGACATTTGCACCCGCTCGACGTGCGCACCGTTCGGCGCGGGACAGGACAGGGTCGCCTGATAACCCCCCGTGACCTGATCGATACGGGCGATGTCGCAGCCGCCCTCGGGCCCCTCGAACCGCATCGTGGTGATCTCGAGCGGACGCCTGTTCCCCTGCGGCGCTGCGCACAGGGCCGGATCGGCGCTCCAGCGGCCGATGAAGCTGGTCGGCCCCGTGCCCGGCATCAGGGGCGCCATCGAATCCGACGGCGCCTCCGCCGTCGCATCCACGATCGGCGAGGTGATCGCCTTGGCCGGTTCCGTCGGCGGATTGACGCGTGACCGGTCGCAGCCCGCCAGACCTGCCAGACCTGCCAGCATCAAACAAAGAACCGCATGTTTCATCGCAGCCCAACGCGTCCGGAGCGTAGCCGTTCACGGCCCCGGCAAAGACCTTGCATTTGTTGCGGTTGATTCTGATAATCGTTCGCAGTAAATGCGATCCCTCTCTCAAGCGGGACCATAAACATGCGCAACCTCCTCATGATCACAGCGGGGCTCGCCGCCCTCGTCGCCGGTTCGGCCCAGGCCGGAACCGGAGGCCCCGCGCCCGAGGATCAGGCCACCCAGGTCGCGCCGGTCACGGTTATCGCCACCCGCACCGCGACCCCGGTCGACGAGGTTCCCGCCACCGTCAGCGTCTACAGCGCCGCCGAGATCGAGCGTCTGCTGTTCACCGACATCAAGGATCTGGTGAAGTACGAGCCGGGCGTCAGCGTCATCAGCCAGCCGGCCCGCTTCGGCGCCGCGCAAGGCACCTCCGGCCGCGCTGGCAACGAGGGCTTCACCATCCGCGGCCTCGGCGGCGACCGCGTCCTGATGATCGTGGACGGCGTGCGCCAGCCCGACGGCTTCGTCTTCGGCGCCCAGAGCGTCGGCCGCGGCGGCTATTCCGATCTGGACCTGATGAAGTCGGTCGAGATCCTGCGCGGTCCGGCCTCGGCCCTCTATGGCTCGGACGGCGTCGCCGGGGCTGTGAGCTTCACCACCAAGGATCCGGAAGACTTTCTGACCGGGGGGCGGAATTTCGGCGCCCTCGCCCGCGTCGGTTACAACTCCGCCGACGAAGGCATGACCGAGTCCCTGGCCGTCGCCGGTCGCGCGGGCGCGGTCTCGGGGATGCTGGCCTATACCCGTCGCGATTCCTCCGAGACGGAGACCAACGGCGACACGACCGGCGAGGAAATCACCTCGACGGGCGGCGTCACCTACGCCAACCGCACCTTGGCCAACCCGCAGGACAATCAGTCCGACGCCCTGCTGGCCAAGCTGGTCTGGGACTTCGCCCCGAACCAGAGCCTGCGCCTGACCTACGACGGCTTCCAGTCCGAGTCGGACTACAATGTCCTCAGCGGCCGCACGGCCCGCACCGTCGCCGCCACCGCCCCGACAGCCGCCACGGCCGTTCTCGGCCTGACCGCCAACGACAAGACAGAACGTCAGCGCGTCGGTCTGGACTGGCGCTTCTCGGACAGCCTCGGTCTGGATCAGGGTCAGGTCTCGGTCTACGGCCAGGACGCCACGACCCGCCAGTACACCTATGAAGACCGCGTCCTGACCGACCGGATCCGCGACAACCAGTTCAACAACAAGGTGTTCGGCGCCTCGGCCTGGGCCCGTAAGACCTTCGCCGCGGGCGGCTTCGAGAACCGCGTCACCTTCGGCGGCGACTGGTCGCAAACGACCCAGGAAGGCATTCGTGACGGCACGGTGCCGCCGGCCGGCGAGACCTTCCCGACGAGCCCCTTCCCCAAGACCGACTACACCCTGGCCGGCGCCTTTGTGCAGGATGAGATCGTACTGGCGGGCGGCGCCCTGCGCATCATCCCGGCCCTGCGGTACGACGCCTATGAGCTGTCCACCGACAACGACCCCCTGTACGTCGGAACACGCGCCGACCAGGACGGCGATCACCTTTCGCCGAAGATCGGCGTCGTCTGGCAGGCGACCTCGCAGTTCCAGGTGTTCGCCAACTTCGCGGAAGGCTTCAAGGCTCCGACCCCGAGCCAGGTGAACAACGGCTTCACCAACGTCTCCTCGGGCTACACCTCGATCCCCAACCCGAACCTGCGTCCCGAGACGAGCCAGAGCGTGGAACTGGGCGTGCGCCTGCGCGACATCAACGCGTTCGGCGGTCGTCTCGCCACCCAGCTGGTCGCCTTCCAGTCCGACTATGACGACTTCATCAGCCAGCAGCAGGTGTCGGGCAACTTCACCCCGACCAATCCGGCGGTGTTCCAGTTCGTCAACTACGCGAGCGTCGAGGTTCACGGCCTCGAGGCGCGCGCCAATGTGGACTGGGACAACGGCCTTTACGCCCGCTTCGCCGGCGCCTGGGCGGACGGCGACCAGACCAACGCCGGGGTGAAGACCGCCCTGCCGACCATCGACCCGATCAAGCTTGTCTGGGGGCTGGGCTATAACGCCCCGACAGGCGTCTGGGGCGTGGAAGGCCTGCTGACCTGGTCGGCCGGCAAGGACCATGCGGATACGAACGGCCTGACCTGCTACGGCGCCACCGGCGTCGGCTGCCTGGTCAATGAGGAGTTCGCCATTGTCGACCTCACCGCCCACTGGAACGTCACAGATCAGGTCACGGCCCGCGTCGGCGTCTTCAACGTGTTCGACACCACCTACAGCTGGTGGAGCGATGTGCGCGGCGTCGCCCGGGTTCAGGATCCCGCCACCACCGCCGTCGGCATCATGGATCCCCTGTCCGCCAATGCCTACACCCAGCCCGGCCGCAACATCGGCATCTCCCTGTCCTTGCGTCTGTAAGCGCGACGGGAGATGATGCGAATGACTATCAAGATTGAAGAGGTTCCGATGCGCGCCCTGATGATCGCCGCGGCCCTGCTCGCCACCGCTGCGCCCGTCGCGGCAGTCGCCCAGACGGCCGGCCCCGCCGCGACCGCGCCCACCAGCGCGTTCGAGCGGGATCGGCAGTCGATCCTGGCGGAGGCGGGCCAGTTCCGCGTCCGCTTCGACTTCCGTGAGAACGTCAGCTTCCTGGCGGGCTACACCCCGGTCGAGTCCCACGACTCGGCCGGCAACGAAATCGTTCGGGTCGTCTACGACCACGGCGACAAGATCAGCCTGCAGCACATCCTGGTGATGGAGCACGAGGGCCAGTCGATCGTCGTCAAACACTGGCGCGAGGACTGGACCTACCAGCCCGCCACCGTCCTGACCTATGCCGGCCCGGGCGAGTGGACGCTGTCGAACGTGCCCGAGGCCGAGCGCGCCGGCGCCTGGTCCCAGACGGTGTGGCAGACGGACGATTCCCCGCGCTACGGCGGCGTCGGAAAGTGGAGCTACGACAACGGCATGGCCGTCTGGACCAGCGGCCCGACCTGGCGTCCCCTGGCCCGCCGCGACGCCGTGCGTCACCCGGTCTACGATCGCTATCTGGGCGTAAACCGCCACGCCCTGACCCCGGTCGGCTGGGTGCATATCCAGGACAATATGAAGATGCAGGCCGGCCAGGGTGACGACGGCGACCCCGTCGCCGTCGTCCAGGAGGATGTGATCAACACCTACCGCAAGTGGGACGGCTATGATCCCAAGGCCGGCGATGACTATTGGGCCGCGACCAAGGATTACTGGGCGGCGGTGCGCGACCTGTGGGACGCGGCCATCGCGGCCCACGGCGGCGTCCGCGTCCAGGAAGTCGCCGAGACCGGCGCCGTCACCGGGACCCCGCTGATGGACCTGGCCGAAAAGGTCCAGTCCGGCGAAGTCACCACGGCGGCGGCCATCGACCAGGCCAAGACCATCATCGCGACCGCCACGGCTCGCTAGACCGCTTCCAGCCAGCCCCGGTAGCGGACCATTCGGCCCGCTACCGGCAGGCCAATCTCGACGTCGAAGGCGAACCGGCCTTCGGCGTCTTCTTTTTCGTGGGTCACGGTGGTCGGCGCCCAGGCCCTCGGCATCGACAGACCCAGAAGCCGCCAGCCCTGGACCCGATAGACCAACCGGCCGTCCTCGGGCGTCAGGATCAGATCGAAGGCGCAGGGGCCGAAGCTTTCCACCACCCGCCCGCCGGACCCCGGCAACGAGAGCCGGCTCCGAAACCGGCTGCCGCCGATCTCACGCCGCCAGATCGAACGGTCGCGGTCAGCGTCGATCCGGACCTCGACCGGCACGCCCTGCCCTGCTCGCGGGAAGCCGAACACCCGCGCGACCAGACCGGCGACCGGATTGGCCGCCCCATCGACAGAGGCCTGACCGCGCCACAACGATGCGCCGGTCGTCTCATGCAGGGCCCGGATCGGCGTCGGCAAGGTATCGAAGGCCGGACCGATGGCGCGGGCGAACAGGGAGGACGGCTCCACCGTCGTCGTGGTCGTGATCCCATGCCGGGCCAGTTCCGCCTCCAGTTCCGAGAGCGACAGTTCGCCGACGCAGACCCGGGCGCCCGGCTGCATCCGCCCCATCGCGAGGGCCTTTACCGCCGTGACGGCGGGGATGCCGGGCGTCACCGGCCCGACGCCGGGCGGCGCGATCAGCAGCCAGACGGCGCGCACCGCCCGGCCCCCTCCGTCGCGCCCCGTGGCCTCGACCCGCATGGCGCCGATGTCGCTTCCGAATGGGGCGGCGAGGCGTGAGAGGAAGATGACCAAACCGGTCAAGGATCGGGGGTCGGCGCCGGTCAAATTGACCAACTTCGCCAACAGCCATCCGCCCCAATGGGCGAAGCCGGGGACCAGCCCGGCCATGAACAGAGCGCGGTCGGTTGGACGAAACCGCTCCGCCAGCACGTCGAGATCGGGCGTCTCGCACAGCGACAGGCGCCGCCGCCCCGCCGGGCCGAAGTCGCGCGTCACGACCACGCCCCACCCCGCGCGTTCGGTCCAGTCTCCGCCCTCGAACACCCGCACGGGTCGTCCGAGCCAGGACAGGATGGCCTCGGTCACCGACCGGCCGCGCGGCGCCCGCGCGCCCGGCGAAATGGCGGCCTCGACGGAGTCGATCCGCGTCCAGCCTTCGGTCAGGGCGTCGAGCGCGGCATTGGACAGGGCGGGCGTGGAACTGGCGCCGGTCAGGGCTGTGACCCCGGCCGCCTTGGCCGCCTCATCCAGCGCGCCGAACCCGGCGACGAAGTCCCGCCCATCGGCCAGATCGACGTAGTGGAGCCCTGCGGCGATGGCCGCCTTGGCCACACGCGGCTCCGCGCCCTGGAACGGCCCCGCCGCATCGACGACGATGGAGGCCCCGGTTGCCATCAGGTCGGCAGGCGTCAGGCTGCGAGTGTCCAGGGCGACCGCCGAGGCCGCCCCGACCTCGGCCTTCGTCGCCTCTGCACGCGCAAGGCTTCGCCCCGCGACCACGACCTCGAACCCGTCGCGCACCAGCCCCCTCGCCAGCCGCGAGCCGAACACGCCGCCCGCCCCGATGACGAGGACGCGGGTCACGAATTACCGCCGAGCGGCGTCGCTCTCGCGGCGGATGGCGGCGAACTCCGAGGTCGGCTTCCACTGCGGCCAGCTGGTGCTGTCGGCGACTTCCTGACCCAGCTGATAAAGCAGCTTGAGGTTCTGCAGGGCGGCGGTGAAGTCGTAGTCGGCCCGCCATTCGTCATCGAGCTTGTGGTAGTATTTCGCCATCTGGGCCTGATAGTAGGGCCGCCCGACAGCCTCGCCGCCTTCGACGAAGTCGACGCCGGTCCAGGGCATCAGGGCCGGAACCCCGCCCGCCGCGAAGTTGAAGTGGTCGCTGCGGTAGTAGTAGCCCTGCTCCGGTTCGCCGTCGCCGACGACATGGCGGCCATCACGCTGGGCCAGACGCTCGAGATCGTCTTCCAGTTCCGACTTGCCGATGCCGAAGATAGCGATGGTCTTGGTGGCCGGGGTGAAAGGCAGCATGTCGATATTGATGTCGGCGGCGGTCTTCTCCAGCGGATAGACCGGGTGGGCGGCGTACCATTCCGAACCCAGCAGGCCCTGCTCCTCGGCCGTGACGTGCAGGAAGACCACGGTGCGTTCCGGCGGCGGGCCGGCCTTGAAGGCGCGGGCCATCTCAAGCACGCCCGAGGTGCCCGAAGCGTTGTCCCAGGCGCCGTTGAAGATGCGATCGCCATTGGCGTCCGGATCGGCGGCCACGCCGACATGGTCCCAGTGGGCCGAATAGACGAGGTATTCGTCAGGACGGGTCGTGCCGGGGATCTTGGCCAGCAGATTGTGCGAGTGGATGACCTCGGCCACCTCGTCGGTGTCGACGTTCAGCTTCAGGCCGATGTCCTGGGCCTTGAAGGCGCCGCCGGCCTTGGCGGCGGTCAGGACCGCCTGGATGTCCTCGCCCGAGGCGGTGGCCAGGGCCGTGGCGGCGTCCAGGGTCATGACGCCGCTGAAGGCCGTTTCATGGGCGCCCGTGATGGTCATGCGCGGCCGCGTGCCGCCCCGCATGCCGCGTCCGCCCTGCATTTCGTACAGGGTGATGACGCCGGCGGCGCCGCGCTTGATCGCCTCGTTCACCTTGTGGGTCGAGGAGCCGTAGAAATTCGGGTCGGCGCCGAAGGTCTCGGGCTGGCCGTTCAGGACGATCACGACCTTGCCGGTCAGGTCCATGGTTCCGTAGTCGTCCCAGTTCCGCTCGGGCGCCACGACGCCGTAGCCGGCGAAGACGATCGGCAGATTGTCCAGCTTCACATGGCCGTCGGCGGCGCCGGCGCGGACCATCAGCCCGGCCTCGACCGGATGGACGACGCCGTCTGCGCCGGTCCAGCTGACCGTCGCGGGACGGGCCGGGGTCAGGCGCAGCAGGTCGACCGGCTGCAGCCATTGACCGTCCGGGCCGCCGGGCTGAAGGCCCATGGCCTCATACTGGGCCTGAAGGTAGGCCAGGGTCATCTGTTCGCCGACCTTGCCCGGGAAGCGGCCTTCCAGGCTGTCGTCGGACAGATACTTGATGTGGTCGGACAGGCGCTGGGCCGAGAAGTCCTGGGCCACGGCCGGCAGAGCCAGAAGCAACATCGCCGAGGCGGCGACGCCGCAAGTCAGTCGGGCCAGCATCAAGGAAACTCCGTGGAAAATGCGCGCGCACCTTAGGGCGGTCGCTCCGGACCGCCCCTTACATTTTTGTAATGGAAACTATTCCCGTTCGGCGGCGCTGACGGCGCGGGCCGGACCGAACTCCGAACCCGACTTCCATTGCGGCCAGTCGCGGCTGTCGGCCAGGGCGCGACCGATGTCGTAATAGACCGTCAGGTCTTCCATCTGGCCGCGATAGTCCCAGTCGGCGGACCATTCGTCGTCGGCCTGGTGGTAGCGTTTGGCGGTGTATTCATCCCGCGCGGCGATGCGGGCCTCGATCGGAGCGTCACGGAAGCTCCCGCCGCTTTCGGCATAGGCCATGGGCACGCCCTCCTTCGCCAACGGGAAGTGGTCGGAGCGGAAGTAGTAGCCGGCCTGGGTGTTGCCGTCGGGCTCGATGACCCGCCCTTGCGCCTCGACCTCCGCCGTGACCCGCTCGTCCAGGTCCGACTGGCCGAAGCCGATGATGCTCATCGCCGTGGTCCGGCCATAGACATTGGCCGAGTCCATGTTGAAGCCGCCGACGGTTTTCGCCAGCGGATAGAGCGGGTTAGCGGCGTAGTAGGTCGAGCCCAGCAGACCGCTTTCCTCGCCGGTGAAGCTGATCGCCACGATCGAACGCTGGGCGCGCGGCGCGGCGCCGAAGACGCGGGCGATCTCCAGCAGGCCCGCGGTGCCCGAGGCGTTGTCCACCGCCCCGTTGAAGATGGCGTCGCCGTTGGCGTCGGGCGTGCCGACCCCGATGTGGTCCCAGTGGGCGGTGTAGAGGATGGTCTCGTCGGGATGGGTCGTGCCGGGCAGGCGGGCGACCACATTATGGCTCTCGATCCGGTCGGTCTTCAGGTCGAACATGGCGTTCAGACCGGCGCCGGTCAGTTCGACCGGACGGAAGTCACGACTGCGCGCCTGAAGCTTCAGGGCCTCGAAGTCGAGACCGGCGTGCTGGAACATCTGGACGGCGACATCGCGCTGGATCCAGGCCTCCATGGCGACGCGGTCTTTCGACGGGTCGGTGCGCTCGATGTCGAACTGCGGCGCGGTCCAGGAGTTGCGCACGGTGCCCCAGCCATAGGAGGCCGGCGCGGTCTCATGGACGATCAGCACGCCCGCCGCCCCCTGACGCGCGGCCTCTTCGTATTTGTACGTCCAGCGGCCGTAGTAGGTCATGGCCTTGCCGCCGAAGGTGTCGAGCGTCGGGTCCTCGAAGTCGGCGTCGTTGACCAGGACGACCAGGATCTTGCCCTTCAGGTCCATGCCCTTGAAGTCGTCCCAGTTCCGCTCGGGTGCGTGGATGCCATAGCCGACGAAGACCAGCGGGGCGTTCATCAGCATGACGTGGCCCGAGGCGTTGGGCAGACGCGTCGAGGCGACGATCTGTTCGCCCTGGGCCAGCGGCAGGGTCCAGTCGCCGACCTTGAGCTGGGCCTTGAAGTCCTCGACCTCGAAGCGGTTCAGGGTCACCGCCTGGGTCCACAGGCGCGAGCCGTCGGCCTGCAGGTCTCCGCCCGGCTCGAAGCCGGCGGCGGCGTATTGCTCGCTCAGATATTTGACGACCTTGGGCTCGGCTTCGGTGGCGATGCCCCGGCCCTCGAAGCTGTCGTCGGCCAGGATGCGGATGTGCTCCGACAGTTTGGCGGCGTCGAAGGCGGGTTCGGACGATTGCGCCACGGCCATGGTCGCCAAAGACATCGTGGAAAGGGCGACGCCGGACATCAGGGCGGCAAGGGACAGGGTCAGGCGCATGGCGGCTCCGGGGGATACGATGCCGGGACCCTATTCAGCGTCGCCGGAGGAGTCGATGTCTTCCCAGTGTCGCAGGTCGAGGCCTAGGTTGGCGTCATGACCCCTTCCCGCTTCGAGACCGGCCGCCCCATGCTTCTGGCGGGCCTGCGTCGCTGGTACGCCTTCTCCGAGGGGCCAACGCAGATTCCGCTCGACTGGAAGGCGTTCGTCACCCGCCTGCCCCTACCCCGCCAGGTCGGCGGCCGGACCTACGGCGCCACCTGCCAGGCCGATATGGAGGGCCAGCGCTTCGAATATATGTGCGCCGCCGAGGTCGAGACCTTCGACGGCCTGCCCGACGACCTCGGCCGGATGACGGTCCCGGAAGCCCACTACGCCGTCTTCGTCCACGCGGCGCCGATCTGGACCATCCGCGACACCATCACCGCCGGCTTCGCCTGGCTGGCCTCCAACGGCGAGTGGAAGGACGCGGGCACGCCGAATTTCGAACGCTACGGCCCCGGCTTCGACGCCAAAACGGGCATGGGCGACACCGAGTTGTGGTTCCCGGTTACCCGGCCTTAACCGTAAGGATTCACCATACCGGCTCCACTCCCCGGAGCTGTGCGCGTGACCGATCTGAAGACCGACATTATCCACCTCGGCGACTGCCTCGAGGTTCTGCGCGGCCTGCCGTCGAAGTCGGTCGACATGGTCTTCGCCGACCCGCCCTATAATCTGCAGCTGGGCGGCGACCTGCTGCGCCCCGACAATTCCAAGGTCGATGCGGTCGACGACGACTGGGACAAGTTCGACAGCTTCGCCACCTATGACGCCTTCTGCCGCGACTGGCTGAAGGAATGCCGCCGGGTCCTGAAGGACGAGGGCTCGATCTGGGTCATCGGCAGCTACCACAACATCTTCCGCCTGGGCGTCGCCATCCAGGACATGGGCTACTGGGTCCTGAACGACATCATCTGGCGCAAGTCCAACCCGATGCCGAACTTCAAGGGCACCCGGTTCACCAACGCCCACGAGACCCTGATCTGGGCCGCCAAGAGCCGCGACCAGAAGCGCTACACCTTCAACTACGACGCCCTGAAGGCCTTCAACGAAGACACCCAGATGCGCTCGGACTGGACCTTCCCGCTATGCACCGGCGAGGAACGGATCAAGGGCGAGGACGGCAAGAAGGCGCACCCGACCCAGAAGCCCGAGGCCCTGCTGCACCGGGTTATCCTTGCCGCGACCAGGCCCGGCGACGTGATCCTGGATCCCTTCTTCGGCACGGGCACCACGGGCGCCGCCGCCAAGCGTCTGGGCCGCCATTTCATCGGCATCGAGCGCGACGAGACCTACGCCAAGGTCGCCGAGACCCGCATCGCCACCGTCATCCCCGCCGCGGCCGAGGACCTGAAGGTCATGGGTTCCAAGCGGGCCGAGGTGAAGGTGCCCTTCGGCGCCCTCGTGGAAGCCGGCCTGCTGGCCCCCGGCGATCGCCTCTATTCGCCCAAGGGCGACCGCGAGGCCCGCGTGCGCGCCGACGGCTCGCTGGTGTCGGGCGAGTTCACCGGCTCGATCCATAAGCTGGGCGCTATCCTCGAGAACGCCCCGGCCTGCAACGGCTGGACCTACTGGCGCTTCAAGACCGACCAGGGCTTCAAGTCCATCGACGCCCTGCGCTCGGAAATCCGCGCGACGCTGTAGGACGAACGGCGAGGCGCCGAAAGCTTGACCATTGGCGAACGGTACGGTTCCGCTCTAAGACCTTCCTCACCTAACGTCGTGCTGGGAGGGAGCGATGTCGGAAGCCGCGCATCCGATCTTGATCAAACAGGCCTGGGTCCAGGCGCTGAAGGCGCTGACGATCGGGATCGCCCTGATCGTTAGCGTCCATGCCTGCCTCTATGCCTTGACCGGTTTGCCAATCGATAAGGGATTCAATCATACGGGCCTGCGTCTGAGCCCGCAGCTCGACGGCGGCTTCCTGAAAGTCTTTGGGGTCTTTCCAGACAGCGGGGCCGAGCAAGCCGGTATTCGTGAAGGCGACCGTGTTCGCTTTGACCGCGCCCTGAACGCCTATCGCCTTCACCTGCCCGTCGGTGAACGCGTGGGAATGACCGTCCAAACCTCGACAGGACAAAGACATCTGATCCTGACCATCGCCCCCGCCAAGGCGCCGACCTTGCGCGTTGAAGCCGTGCTCTACGGCCTCACCGCCATCCTGGTGGCGCTGGCCGGGGCGACCATCGCCCTAGAAGTCCGCGACTGTCCGGACTTGTTCTGGGTTGTGCCCTCGCCTGTATGAGCCAGGTCGGCACCTATACCTTTCTCTGGGAAAATCACCCGGCGGTCCAGGTCGCCCTTTCAAGCCTCTATCAGCTGATCATGGGCGCCGGGCCCGTCCTGTTGCTGGTCTTCGCCGTCCTGATGCGCCGCGAAGCCCTGGGGCGGCCGGTCAGCCTGTTCTGGCGCGTAAGCCCGGCGATCTATGCGGTCGCACAGACCCTGTTGACCGTGGCGACGCAGGCCGCCAGCCTGACCTTTACCACCCTGCCGGTTATCGGAGACGGCTTCCTCGCGGGCATTGTCCTGCAATGGCTGGGTTTTGCTCTGGCGTTCGCCGTCCTCCTGCTCGGATGGCGGGAGGCCGTCGGGGCGGAACGGACACGTTTCGGCTTCCTGTTCGTCGCCCTGTGCCTGCTGTTCCTGAGCGGGAGCGGCCTCGGCTTCTACATCAACCTGACGGGCAACGATTTCAGTCTGCGCAATCCGGTGGCCGTCGCCAGCCACCTTTGTGCGCTCGGAGGCATCGCCGCCTTCCTCTACGCCTCCCTCCGCCACAAGATCGTCGATCTGGGCTTCGCGGTGAACCGGACCCTGGTCTACGGGGTGCTGTCGACGGTCCTGCTGTTCGGCTTCTGGTTCTGCGAATGGGGGCTGGAGGATATCATTCCGGCCGAGACGCGCGAGGCCAACATCCTGATCAGCGCCGGCATAGCCTTCGCCATCTTCCTGGCCTTCCACCACATCCGCGACTGGGTCGAGAAGGCGATCGAGCACCTGTTCTTTCGTGCCTGGCGGGACAATGAGGCCCGGCTGAAGCGCTTCCTCAAGGACGCCGCCTTCATCAACCGCGCCGAAGCCCTGAAGGAAGCCGCCGTCACCGAGTTCCGGCGGTTCGCGGGCGGGACCGAGGCGGCCCTCTATCGCGTCGAACCTGCCGCCGCCACCTTGAGCGCGGGGGCGGTGACGGGACTGCCGCCGAGCCTGAACGCGGACGCCCCGGCCCTGGTGCGGCTGCGCGCCGACCGCGAGCCCCTTGACGGCGCCCTGGCCGAGGGGCTGGGCGCGGCCCTGATCCTGCCGATCGTGCAGCGGTCCGAGGTGATCGGACTGTTCGCCCTGGGTCCCAAGCCGTCGGGAGAGGTGTTCCGTCCCGACGAGCGCGTCCTTCTCGCCGAGGCCGCACACCGCATCGGCCTGGACCTGCATCTGCTGGAGGTCGAACGGCTGGAGATCGAGGCGGTGGAACAGCGTCGCCGCGCCGACCTCCTGGAACAGCAGATGCAGAAGGCCCTCGCCGTCGGGGCCGCCTGACACTTGCGGAAGCGTCGCCATGGCTCCACGGTGCCGGCTTCCCTTCGCCGAGCCCGCCATGCCGACCGACACCGTTGACGCGCCGCCCGCCCTCCCCGCCGCAGTTGAACGCCCTCTCCGCCCGATCTGGATCTGGCTGGCCCTGATCTTCACGGCCCTGTGCGTGATCCAGGGCGGCCATCAGCTGTGGCGCTCAGCGGGCTTGCCGACGGGCCTCGGCCGCACAGGCATATCCTGGGAACAGTCCTGCGCCTCCACTGAATTCTGCCCGATCATAAGGATCGCGCCCGGCAGCCCGGCGGAGCGGGCGGGATTGCAGCCCGGCGACCGGCTTCGGCCCGAAAACCCGATCGACCAATGGCGCGGTCTCTGGGTCGGAGAGACGCGCCCCTATATCCAGCAGACGGCTTCCGGCGAGCGCCCGCTGATCCTGACGGCGGACAAGGCCACCGCGTTCTTTTTCCCCCAATACATCGTCTCCAGCCTCACCCTGATGCTGGCAGGGCTGATGGGGGGACTGGTCATCGCGCGCAGCCAGGGACGGCGCGCCCTGGTCCTGATCGGCCTTGCCTACGCCTCCTTCGCCATCACCGGCCAATGGCCGCGCATGTGGCAGTCGACAGGGTTGTGGTTCGTACCCTTCTACGTCGTGCTCAACGTCATCTACTACGGCTCGCCGCTGTTGTTCCTCGCCGGGGCCCGGGCCCTGCGCAAGGAGGTGTCCGGCCGTGACACTCTCGGTATCCGCCTGGGCTTCTGGGGGTTGGTCGCGGTTCAGGGCACGACCCTGGCCTGGCAGCTTCACGCGGAGATGACGGGACGGACCGGCCTGTTCGGCGAGAACGTCTTCCTGGCCTACGCCCTTCCTGTCTTCATCGGCTATGTGCTCGCCGCCGCCGTCCTCGCCATGGCCTGGCGGGAAAGCGCGCCCGAGCACAGGTCGCGGTACGGCATCATGCTCGTCGCCATCGGCTGCACCTTCCTGGCCGGGGTTTTCGACATGGGCATCCTGCTGACCGGCAACGACTATCTGTCGCTCTCGCCGCTGCTGATCAGCTGGTATGTCGCCTTCCTCGCCGGGACCGCCCTGTTCGGCTACGCCATCCTCAGGCATCGGGTGATCGACCTCGGCTTCGCGGTGAACCGGACGCTGGTCTACGGCGTCCTGTCGACCGTCCTGCTGTTCGGCTTCTGGTTCTGCGAATGGGGGCTGGAGGAGATCATTCCGGCCGAGACGCGCGAGGCCAATATCCTGATCAGCGCGGGCATCGCCTTCGTCATCTTCCTGACCTTCCACCACGTCCGGGACTGGGTCGAGAAGGCCATCGAGCACCTGTTCTTCCGCACCTGGCGCGACAATGACGCCCGGCTGAAGCGCTTCCTCAGGGAGGCGGCGTTCGTGACCCGGCCCGAGGCCCTCCGGGACGCCGCTGTCGCCGAGTTCTCCCGCTTCGGCCAGGGCGCGGCCGTGGCCTTCTATGAGGTCGATGCGGACGGCATGGCCCTCATCGCCGGAGGATCGCCGGACCTGCCGGAACGACTGGCGGTCGACGCCCAGGTGATGGTCAGGTTGCGCGCCGGACGCGAGGCCCTGCAGGATGATCCGGCCCTGCCGGAGGGCGCGGCCCTGGCCCTGCCGACGCTCTATCGCAACGAACTGACGGGGGCCTTCCTCTTGTCCGCCAAGCCGGACGAGGCGGTCTGGCGGCCGGATGAAAAAGCCCTTCTGGCCGAGGCGGCGCTACGTATCGGCCTGGACCTCCACGCCCTGGCTGTCGAGGCGCTCAAGGCCGAAAAGGCGCGCGAGAGCCAGAGGGCCGACATCCTCGCCGCCGAATTGCGACAGGCCCTGGCGGGCCGGCCGGCCGTCGCCTGACCACAGCAATCACACGCGCGCCATTTGACCTCGCGTTCGGCGGGCGGCAGGGTCGGGGCATGACGGGGGACAGCCTATGACCGACAGCGCGCTCGAGATCCGGGGCCTGCGAAAGACGTTCAGCCGCCCGGCGGTGGACAATCTCGACCTGACGGTGAAGGCGGGCGAACTCTACGCCCTGCTGGGGCCGAACGGGGCGGGCAAGACCACGACCCTGCGCATGGTCGCCGGGCTCACCAAGGCCGATACCGGGTCGATCCGCGTGTTCGGGACCGACGCCATCGCAGATCCCGTCGCGGCCAAGCGACTGATCGCCTGGCTGCCTGACGAGCCGATGCTCTACGACAAGCTTACCCCGATGGAGTATCTGGAGTTCGTCGCCGGTCTGTGGGGCGTGGACGCGAAGACGGCGCGCAAACGGGCCCAGGAGCTGCTAGAGTTCCTCGCCCTATGGCCCCATCGCGGCGAACGCTGCGAAGGCTTTTCGCGCGGCATGAAACAGAAGGCGGCCCTGGCCGGCGCCCTGATCCACGAACCGAAGCTGCTGATGCTCGACGAGCCGCTCACCGGCCTCGACGCCGCCATGGCGCGTCAGGTCAAGGACCTGCTGCAGCAGCGGGTGAAGGCCGGCGCCACCGTCATCCTGACCACCCACATCCTCGACGTCGCCGAGCGGATGTCCGACCGGATCGGCATCATCCAGCACGGCAAGCTGCTGGCCGAGGGCACGCTGGACGAACTGCGCACGCGCTCGGGACATGGCGGAGCGACGCTGGAAGACGTCTTTCTCGACCTCGTGGGCGCCGACGTCCCGTGATCGGCGCCCTCGTCCGGATGCTGCCGTCGGGATCGGCCGCCTGGCTTCTGGCCGCCGAGGTCCGACTGGGCCTGCGCGGCATGGCCGGCAAGCGTGGCGGCGGCTCCAAGGTCGCCCTGATCCTCATCTCCATCGTCGCCGTCGCCGGCGTCGTGTTCGGCGGCCTGTCGCTGGGCTTCCTCGCCTCGCGCTGGCCCGTGCCGATCACCCCGCTGTCGGCCCTGATCGTCGATGCGGCCTGCGTGGTCCTGTTCACCCTGATGCTGTCCCAGGCGATCAATCTGGCGGTTCAGGCCCTGTATGAGCGGGGCGACCTCGACCTCCTGCTGTCCTCGCCGCTGAAGCCGCGCGTGGTCCTGACCGTCCGGGCCCTGTCGATCACGGTCGTGGCCAGCATTCTCTACATCGCCCTGGTGACGCCGTTCGTGATCACGGCCTCGGTGCTGGGCCGGCCGGAATGGCTGTCGCTGTTCGTGATCCTGATCTCCCTGGCCATGGTCGCGACGGCGCTGGGCATCCTCCTGACCATGGGGCTGTTCGCCCTGATCGGCCCGCGCAAGACCCGGGTCGTGGCACAGGTCCTCGCCGCTCTGGTCGGCGGCCTGATGTTCGTGCTGAGCCAGCTCTACAACTTCACCCGGCATGAGGAGGGTCATGGTTCCTCGGGCGTCTCCGATTTCGCACTCAGCCTGACGGCCAGCCCCCTGCTGGCGCCGAACGGTCTGCTGGCCTGGCCGGTGCGCGCCGTGACCGCCAGCCCCCTGCCCCTGCTCGTCATCGGGGGCGTGGGCGTGGTCCTGCTGGGCGCCGTGATCCGGCTGCTGGGTCCGCGCTTCGCGAAGGACGCGGCCGCCGCAGTCGGCGAGAAATCGACCCCGGCCCGCACCCGGGGCGCCGACGGCGCCTTCGCCAACGGCCTGACCCGCGTCATGGTCAGGAAGGAGTTGCGGCTCCTGGCCCGCGACCCGCAGTTGATCAGCCAGATCCTGCTGCGCATCGTTTATCTGATCCCGTTGGGTATCGTCCTGTTCAGGAGCGCCGATTCCGGAACGGGTCCGACCTTCGGCGGCGCGGCCATCGTCTTCATGGCGGGACAGCTGGCCGGCAGCTTCGCCTGGATCGCCATCTCGGCGGAGGATAGCCCCGACCTGCTGCGCTCGGCGCCGGTCGACCGTGGCCTGGCCGACCGGGCCAAGCTGATCGCCGCCCTGATCCCGACCTTCATCCTGACCGGCCTTGCCGTCGGCGGCTTCGCCTTCCTCGCCCCGGTTCAGGCCGCGATCGTTCTGATCGGCTGCGTCTGCGCCGCCGCCTGTTCCGGCCTGATCCAGATCTGGCGCCAGAAGCCGGCTGCCCGCAAGGCGTTCAACCAGCGCCAGCGCGGCGGCTCCTGGCTGGTCAATATCGCCGAGATGTTCGTGCAGGCGGGCTGGGGCGGGGCGACGGCCCTCGCACTGGCCGGCCTGATCTGGGCCATCGTGCCGGCAGTTCTGGCGACCCTGATCACCCTTTCCCTGTACCGCTCGCCGAAAAAGCGCTGGGAGTCCTGAATTTTGGACGAACTGTCAGGAACCGGACACGCTTCAAGGCTGTAAACCCTGACAATCACTGAATAAAATTGCATGTTCCGCGACGGAACTTCGCAGTTGCGAGAACATTGATGTCTACGGCCCGGCTGAGCGGGTCGGAGCAAGCAAATCATGAAGATCGCCCAGGTCACCCCACTGTACGAGGCCGTTCCGCCGAAGCTGTACGGAGGGACCGAACGGGTGGTCGCGCATCTGACCGACGCCCTCGTCGATCTGGGCCATGAAGTCACGCTGTTTGCCAGCGCCGACGCCGTGACCAAGGCCCGGCTGATCCCGGTGCGGGATCAGGCGATCCGTCTTGACCCCGCGCCGCTCAAGTCCGACCTGGCCGCCCATCTGACCATGCTGGCCGAGGTCATGGATCGGGTCGACGAGTTCGACGTCATCCACTTCCACACCGACATGATCCACTTCCCCATGTTCCGGAAGTATGCCGACAAGACCCTGACGACGCTGCATGGCCGGCTGGACATGAAGGACCTGACCGAGGTCTATGAGCGGTTCACCGACTTCGGCCTGATCTCCATCTCCGACGACCAGCGCCGCCCGCTCAAGTTCGCCAACTGGAAGGCGACTGTGCACCACGGCATGCCCGCCGAGCAGTATCGCTTCTCGCCCAAATCCGAAGGCTATCTGGCCTTCCTCGGCCGCATCTCGCCGGAGAAGCGTCCCGACCGGGCCATCGAGATCGCGACCAAGCTGGGCAAACGCTTGAAGATCGCCGCCAAGGTCGATGCCGCCGACCGTGTCTATTACGAGGAGAAGATCAAACCGCTGATCGACGGCAATCCGCTGATCGAGTTCATCGGCGAGATCGGCGACCACCAGAAGTCGGACTTCCTGGGCGGGGCCGAGGCCCTGCTCTTCCCGATCGACTGGCCCGAGCCGTTCGGCCTAGTGATGATCGAGGCCATGGCCTGCGGAACCCCGGTCGTCGCCTTCAAATGCGGCTCGACCACCGAGATCATCGAGGACGGCGCCACCGGCTATCTGGTCGACACGATGGAGCAGGCCATCGCCGCCGCCGGACGGGTCGGGCTGCTGGACCGCGAGGCTGTGCGCGCCCGGTTCGAACTGCGCTTTTCGGCGACCGCCATGGCCCGGCGATATCTCGACGTCTACGGCGACCTGCTGGCCAAACGGCCCTTCGCCGAGGCGCCGCTGGATGATGTCGTGACGCCGCTGCGTCCGTTGGACGAACCGCGCAGCTTCGCCGCCGCCGGATAGTCGCAGGAAATTCATTCCCTTCGGCGCGGCCCAAGCTGAACCGTCGACCGTCTCAGCCATTAGGTCATGAAGCGGACAGTCTAGAGCCGCATTCGGGTGGAATGATTCAGGCGACCCTAAGCCGCGCGCGGAGTTTCCATGGACGACAGCTACTCGGTCCAGACCACGGCCGCCGAGACCGGCGAGACCGGCGGTCTCGACACCCTTCAGGCGCTCAAGGACGGCGACACCTTCCTTGTCGCCGACGGCTGGGGTGACCTCAAGGGCGGGGCCGACGGCCTGTTCGACAGCGACACCCGGCTGCTGTCCCGCTTCCAGATGACGGCAGGGATGGCGCGGCCGTCGCGGCTGTCGTCGGGGGTGTCGCGCGACAACGTCTTCTTCACCGCCCATTCGACCAACCGGCCCCTGCCGCCGATGGGCGGGCGCTCGGCGCCGGCGGGGGTGATGCATATCGAGCGCCGTCGGTTCCTGTGGAACCGGCGGATGTTCGAGCGGGTGCGGATGGTCAACCACGGGGTCGAGGACGTGCTGCTGCCGCTGGCCTTCGACTTCGCCGCCGACTTCGCCGACATCTTCCAGGTGCGCGGCACCCTGCGCGAAAAGCGCGGCACAGTGCATACGCCGACCCACGACGGTCGGCGCGTCACCTTCCGATACACGGGGCTGGACAACGTCGAGCGGACCAGCTGCCTGTCCTTCTCCGAACCGCCGGCCCGGCTGTCGGGGACCCGCGCCGAATTCATGTTCAGCCTGCCGATGGGCAAGCGGCTGGACCTCTATATCGAGTGCGGCGGCGAGGCCTGCACCACCCCCGATCCGCTGCGCTGGCGCGAAAGCGCCTTGGCGGCCCGGCTGTCGATGCGGCGCCGGCGCCGGCGCGGCGCCTCCTTGCGCGGGCCGCGCAGCCCGATGTTCAACGCCTGGCTCGACCAGTCGCGCGCCGACATGGCGTTGCTGACCACCGACCTTCCGACAGGTCCCTACCCCTATGCCGGGACGCCCTGGTTCTCGACCCCCTTCGGCCGCGACGGCATTCTCAGCGCCTGGCAGATGCTGTGGCTGGACCCTTCGCTGGCGCGCGGTGTCCTGACCTATCTGGCGGCGCGTCAGGCGACCGAGGTCTCTGCCTTCCACGACTCGGCGCCCGGCAAGATCATGCATGAGACGCGGGGCGGCGAGATGAGCGCCCTGCACGAGGTGCCGTTCGGCCTCTACTACGGCGGGGTCGACACCACCTGCCTGTTCATCGCCCTGGCCGGCGCCTATGCGCGGCGGACCGGCGACCTCGACCTGATCCGCAAGCTCTGGCCCAATCTGGTCGCCGCCTCGGAATGGATGCGCGACTATGGCGACTCGAACGGCGACGGCCTGATCGACTATGCGCGCGGCGCCGACACCGGCCTGTCCAACCAGGGCTGGAAGGACAGTGAGGACTCCATCTTCCACCGCGACGGGCGGTTCCCCAAGGGACCGATCGCGCTGCTGGAGGTGCAGGGCTATGCCTATGCCGCCTGGCTGGCCATGGCCGACCTCGGCGCCCGCCTCGGCGACGCCCGGGCCCAAGCCTGGGAGGACCACGCCCACGAGGTCCGCTTCCTGGTCGAGGACCGGTTCTGGATGGAGGACGAGGGCTTCTACGCCATCGCCCTGGACGGCGACGGCGAGCAGTGTCGATCCATCGGCTCCAACGCCGGCCACCTGTTGTTCAGCGGCCTGCCCTCGAAGGCGCGGGCCGAGCGGGTCACGCGCCGGATGCTGTCCAGCGAGTTCCGCAGCGGATGGGGCCTGAGGACCCTGGCCAAGGGTCAGGCCCGATTCAATCCGATGAGCTATCACAACGGCTCGGTCTGGCCGCACGACACCTCCATCGGGGTGGCGGGAATGGCGCGCTACGGCGAGCGGGACGCCGTCTCGACCATCCTCGGCGAGATCTACACCGCCGCCAGCCACTTCCAGATGCGGCTGCCCGAGCTGTTCTGCGGCTTCGACCGCGAGCCGGGCGAGGGTCCGATCGCCTATCCGGTCGCCTGTCTGCCCCAGGCCTGGGCGGCGGGCTCGGCCTTCCTGATGCTGCAGGCGTCGCTGGGCGTGGACGTCAATGCCCTCGATGGCGTGGTCACCGTCGCCAATCCGACCCTGCCGACCGGGGTCGACCGGCTGACGGTGTCGGAGCTGCGGGTCGGGACGTCGAAGGTCGATCTGATCTTCGAACGCATCGGCGAGGGCACTGTCCTGATGCCCAGGGGCAAGCAGGGCGACATCCGGATTTTGACCTCGCGCTAGCCGGCGCTCGCCAGTCCCCGCTCCAGCGCCTTCCGAAACACGGTCGGCAGGGCCTTGAGCGCCGCTTCCTCGGACGTCCAGACGAAGTCGCCCTGACCTTCCGCCACTCGCACCGCCAGGGTCAGGCTGAAGTGGGTGAAAACGTGTTCGATCGCACCGGCGTCGATCCAGTCGGCCTTGACCGGCGGCGTCTCAGACGGCGCCGCGCCCCAGTCGCTGGTCGGCAGGCCGAGCATGCCGCCGAGCAGTCCCTTGTCCGGGCGCTGGACCAGGGCGACGCGGCCGGCGCCGTCACGCAGAACATACGCAAAGCCAAGCCGGTGTGGCCTCTCGGCCTTCTTCGTCTTGACCGGATAGCGTTCGGGTTCGCCCGTCCGATAACCTGCGCACCACGCACTGATCGGGCAGATCAGGCAGGAGGGCGACTTGGGGCGGCAGACGGTGGCGCCGAGGTCCATAAGGGCCTGGGCCCAGTCGCCGGGGCGGTGAGCCTCGACCAGCGATCCGGCCAGCACGCGCAGTTCGGGCCGGGCGGCGGGGACCGGCGTCTCGACCGCGAACAGTCGGGCCACGACCCGTTCGACATTGCCGTCGACGACATTGGCCTCGCGGTCGAAGGCGATGGCGGCGACGGCGGCGGCGGTATAGGCGCCGACCCCGGGCAGGGTCAGCAGCCCCGCCTCCGTATCCGGAAACACCCCGCCGTGCTGGCTCGCCACGGCCCGGGCGCAGGCCAGCAGATTACGGGCGCGGGCGTAGTAGCCCAGCCCCGCCCAGGCGGCCATCAGATCGGCGTCGGCGACGGCGGCCAGATCGTTCACCGTCGGCCAGCGCTGCGTGAAGCTCTGGAAATAGGGGGTCGCATGGGGGACGGTGGTCTGCTGCAGCATCACCTCCGACAGCCAGACACGATAGGGGTCGGTGCGTTCGGCGGCGCCCGGGGGGCTGCGCCAGGGCAAGGTCCGCGCGCGTTCGTCGTACCAGGCCAGCAGGGCGGCCCTGACGGCGGATTTGGTGTCGGATTTGTGGAGGGCGACGTCGTCCATAAGCCGCGCTATATAGGGCCATGGCCCGGGACCTGCCCACGGAAAGCGAAGCGCGCGAGATTCTCGCCCGGACGCGCACGCGTCCGGCGCCCCGCCCTGCCCCGCCGGCCGGCCGCGCCCTGACCGGCTTCATCAAACAACTGGACGAGAAATTCGGACGCGGCGCAGGGGCGCTGGAGCCGCGCTGGCGAGAGATCGTCGGCGACCAGCTGGCCCGCGTCACCCGTCCGCAGAAGCTGACGCGCGGCAGGGGCGGCGTCGGTGGCACGCTGGAGCTGCGCGTCGCCGGACCCGCCGCCCTTCTGGTCCAGCATCAGTCGGCCGAAATCCTGTCGCGGGTGAACCTGTTCCTCGGTCCGGGTTCGGTGGACAAGCTGAGGATCGCCCAGGGGCCGGTGAAACCTCTGGCCACGCCCGCCGCCTCGACCAAGGGCGCGCGCCGCCGCTTCGATCCGCTGGACGCCGGGACCGAGGCGGAACTGACCCAGTCGGTGTCCAAGGCCCCCGACGCCCTCAAGGCCGCCCTCGCCGGACTGGGCCGCGCCGTGCTGTCCGATGAGGCGAAGCAGCGCTCAAGACCCCCTCGCCGTTGACAAAACTTCGCCGCACCTGTTCTCGAAAGGTGTCGATGCGCGCCTTCCCGGGGAATCGCGTGATCATCGTTCGCTATTGCCTGTAGAAAGAGCCCATGCGCGCCAGCAAGCCCTTCAAATTCGGATCGATGAGCCGCCGCGCTGCGATCACCGGCGCGGCCCTGGCCGCCATGGCCACCCTGTCCGCGTGCAGCGGCGGCGGCTTCCAGGACGCCGAGGGCGACATGGGCCTGGGCGCGCCCAAGGGCGCCAAGGTCACCGTCGTGGAATACGCCTCGGTCACCTGCAGCCACTGCGCGGCCTGGCAGGAAGAGGTCTGGCCCCAGTTCAAGGCCAAGTACGTCGACACCAACAAGGTCCGCTACGTCTTCCGCGAATTCCCGACCGCGCCGCTGCCGGTCGCCGCTGCCGGCTTCCTGGTCGCGCGCTGCGCCGGGGACGACAAATATTTCGACGTGATCCACGAGATCATGGCCAGCCAGGCCGAGATCTTCGGCGGCACGCCGCCGCGCACCACCCTGCTGCGCATCGCCCAGGGCGCCGGTCTCAGCGAGGCCCAGTTCGAGGCCTGCGTCACCGACACCAAGGCCGCCGAGGCCCTGGACAAGCGGGTCAAGGCGGGGATCGACGCCGGGGTGGACGGCACGCCCAGCTTCTTCGTCAACGGCGAGAAGGTCGCGGATCCCAGCTTGGCCAGCCTGTCCGCCAAGATCGACGCCGCCCTCGCCAAGTGATCCAGAACTGATCCGGAAATCGCACCCATGACTCTCGCCAAGAAACTGACCGGATCGGTCGTCGCCCTTCTGGCCCTGGCCCTCGCGGCCTGCGGCGGCGCGGGTAAGCCCGCCGAGGGCGACATGGCCCTGGGCGCCGCCGAAGGCGCCAAGGTCACGGTGATCGAATACGCCTCGCCGACCTGCCCCCACTGCGCCCTGTGGCAGAAGAACACCTGGCCGGGCTTCAAGGCCCGGTATGTCGATACGAACAAGGTCCGCTACATCTTCCGCGAGCTGCCGACCCCGCCGCAGGACGTGGCCACCGCCGGTATCCTGCTGGCCCGCTGCGCCGGTCCGGACAAGTATTTCGACGTCATGCACGAACTGCTGGCCAGCCAGGACGAATGGCGTTCCGGCGCCCTGTCGCCCAACGCCTCGCTGGTAAAGACCGCCCAGGCCTTCGGCTTCAGCCAAGAGCAGTACACGGCCTGCATCACCAACCCGGACAACATCGCCGCTCTGGAGAAGCGTATCCAGGCCGCGACCGCGGACGGCGTCCAGGGCACCCCGACCTTCAAGGTCAACGGCAAGGACGTGATCACCCCCGGCAGCGACGAGGGCACCCATCTGGTCGACCTCGCCAAGGCCATCGACGCCGAGCTGGCGAAGTAGGCCCATGCGCGCGTTCCGCCGTCTCTTCCTGATCCTGGCCCTGGCGGCGGCGCCGCTGGGCGCCGGCGTGGCCGCCGTCGCCACCCCCGCCCTGGCAGGCGATCTGCCGCCCGTGACCGCCGAGGACCGCGTCCTGGGCCGTGCCGACGCTCCGGTGACGGTGGTCGAATACGCCTCCTTCGTCTGTCCGCACTGTGCGGCCTGGCACAAGGAGGTCTATCCGGCCTTCAAGGCGCGCTACATCGACACCGGCAAGGTGAAGCTGGTCTATCGCAACCTGCCGACCTCGCCCGAAGACTTCGCCATGACCGCCGCCGGCATCGCCCGCTGCTCGCGGCCCGAGCGGTTCTTCACCGTGGCGGACTCCCTGTTCGACGGCCAGCCCGCCTTCTATGCCGGAAGCCGGACCTGGCTCCGCGACGCGGTCGCCCTGAGCGGTCGCACCGAGGACGAGATGAAGGCCTGCTTCCAGGATCCCGCCACGGCCGCCCGGATCGACGCCGAGATCGCGGGCGCCAGCGCGGCCGGGGTCGATGGCACGCCGACCTTCTTCGTCAACGGACGCCGGATCGCCGATCCGTCGCTGGACAGCCTCGCGGCCGCCGTCGACGCCGCCAACCGGCCCGGACACTGAAGTCATGTCGATGCTCCGCCGACTGATCCTGGGCCTGATGCTGGCGACCCCGCTGCTGGCTTCGGCCGCGACTGCGGGCAATCTGCCGCGCGTGGGTTCAGCGGACCGGACCATCGGCGATCCGCGCGCCCCGGTGACGGTGGTGGAGTACGGCTCGCTCGCCTGCCCCCATTGCGCCGAATGGCAGATGGCCACCTGGTATGCGTTCAAGGAGCGCTATGTCGACACGGGCCAGGTCCGCTTCGTCTTCCGCGACATGCTGACCGAACCGGTGACAGAAGCGACCCAGGCCGCCGCCATCGCCCGCTGCTCGGCGCCCGAACAGTATTTCGAGGTCCTGCACACCTTCTACCGCTGGCAATCGACGGCCCGGAACTTCGGGCCCGTCAGCGAATGGTACGACCGCGCCATCGCCGTCAGCGGCCGCTCGCGCGAGGACATCAACGCCTGCGTCCAGGACCCGGCGACCTTGGCCGCCATCCGCGCGGCCATGACCGGAGGCATCGCGGCGGGGGTGACCAAGACCCCGACCTTCTTCGTCGACGGCAAGGTCGTCGCCGACGGCTCGCTCGAGACCCTGGGCGCCGCCATCGACGCCGCCTCCGGACGCTGACGGAAAGGCGCCGGGGACGCGATGCAATTCCAGCGCCTCCGCCTCGTCGGCTTCAAGTCCTTCGTCGACGCGTCGGAGGTCCAGATCGAGCCCGGCCTGACCGGCATCGTCGGCCCCAACGGCTGCGGCAAGTCCAACGTTCTTGAATCCATGCGCTGGGTCATGGGCGCCAACTCGGCCAAGGCCATGCGTGGCCAGGGCATGGACGACGTCATCTTCGCCGGCGCGTCGAACCGGCCGCCGCGCAACCACGCCGAAGTCCAGCTGACCATCGACAACGCCCAGCGTCGAGCGCCGCAGCCCTTCACCGACAGTCCGGTGCTGGAGGTGTCGCGCCGCATCGACCGGGGCCAGGGCTCGACCTACCGGATCAACGGCAAGGAGGTCCGGGCGCGTGACGTCCAGCTGCTGTTCGCCGACGCCTCGACCGGCGCCAACTCTCCCGCCTTGGTCCGTCAGGGACAGATTTCGGAGCTGATCGCCGCCAAGCCCCAGAACCGGCGCCGCATCCTCGAAGAAGCGGGCGGGGTGGCCGGCCTGCATACCCGCCGGCACGAGGCCGAGCTGCGGCTGAAGGCGGCGGAGTCGAACCTCGAACGCCTCGACGACATCGGCAAGGAGCTGGAGACGGCCCTGACCCGGCTGAAGCGCGAGGCGCGGCAGGCGGAGAAGTACAAGAAGATCTCGGCCGAGATCCGCGCCCTGCAGTCGGCCCTGCTGTTCGTGCGCTGGAACGACGCCCGGGTCGCGGCCGAGGCCGCCGCCGGCGAGCTGCGCGAGGCCGACCGGGCCGTGGCCGAGGCGACCGCCGCCGCCGCCGCCGCCCAGACCTCAGCCCTCAAGGCCCAGGAAGGCCTGAAGCCCGCGCGGGAGGAAGACGCCGTCGCCGCCGCCCTGCTGCACCGCGCCTCGCTGGAGCGCGACCGGCTGGACATGGCCGAACAACAGGCCCGGGCCGAGGTCGACCGGCTGAAGGCCGAGGGGGCGCGCATCGCCGCCGACGCCGAGCGCGAGGAGAAGATGTCGGAGGACGCGGCCGCCGAACTTGCCCGCCTGACCGGCGACCTCGAAACCCTGACCGCCGAGGTCGCCGCCGCCCCGGCGCGCGGGCCCGAGCTGGAAGCCGCCCTGGCCGCCGCCGAGGACGGTCGTCGCGCCGCCGACGCCGAGGTCGAACGTCTGGCCGGGACACTGGCCGCCGTCGAGGCCCGCGCCAATGCCGAGACCGCCCGCAAGCGCGACGCCGAGGCCCGCGTCGCCCGCGCCCGCTCGGGTCTGGATCAGGCGAAGCGCGAACGCGAGGCGCTGGGCCCGCTGGAGACGCCGGAACTGGCGACCGCCCGCACGGCGCTGGACGAGGCGACCGCCGCCCTGACCGCCGCCCGCGCCGCCGTCGAGGCCGCCGAGGCGAAGCGCGGCGATCTGGCCCGCGCCGAACAGGAGGCCCGCACCGAGGCCCGCGCCGCCGAGGACAAACTCGGTCGGCTGCAGACCGAGGCCCGGGGTCTCGCCTCCCTGTTGGTCACCAGCAAACGCGAACACGCCCCGGCGCTGGACAAGGTCTCGGCCGACAAGGGCTATGAGGCCGCGCTCGCCGCCGCGCTGGGCGACGATCTGGATGCGGCGCTGGACCCGAAGGCTGCGGCCTATTGGGCAGGCGCACCCCCCCCGACGCCGGCATGGCCCACGGGCGTTTCGCCCCTGTCAAACTATGTGAAGGCGCCCGACCAGCTGGCCGCGCGTCTGGCCCTGTGCGGGGTAGCGGACAAGGGAGACGTAGCGAAGCTGGCGCAAGGCCTGCCGCCGGGCGCGCGTCTGGTGACGAAGGAAGGCGATCTCTATCGCTGGGACGGCTTCGTTTCGCGCGCCGAGGCGCCGCGTCCGGCCGCCGTCCGTCTGGCCCAGCGCGGCCGTCTGGCCGAGCTGGAAGCCGCCATCGACGAGGGCAAGCCGGCGCTGGAGACCGCACAAAGCCAGCTGAAAGCCTGCACCGAAGCCTTCCGCTCCGCCGAAGAGGCGGTGAAGACCGCCCGCCTCGCCCCCTTCACCGCCGACAAGGCCGTGACCAGCGCCCGCGACAAAGTCGAGAGCCTGAGCCGCGATCAGGCCCGCCGCGAGGCCCGCGCCCAGGCGCTTGACGAAACACTCGCCCGCCAGACCACCGAGGTTGAGGCCGCCGAGGCCGCCCTGACCGAGGCCATGTCGGTGGACGCCCCGTCAGAAACCCTGGCCGGGTTGAGGGACGAACTGGCCGCCGCCCGCCTTGCCGCCGACGCCGCCCGCGCCGCCTCAGCCCAGGCCCGCGCCGACCGCGACGCCGAGGCCCGCGAGCGCTCGGGCCGCGAAGCGCGTCTGGCCAATCTGACCCGCGAACGCGACGGCTGGGCGACCCGGTCGAAGGACGCCGCCGCGCGCATCAAGACCCTGGCGTCCGACGCCGAGAAGTCTGCCGCCCTCTTGAAACAGGCCTCGGCCGCGCCCGAGGCTTTGGCCGCCCAGCGCAACACCCTGCTGGACGCCCTGACCGCCGCCGAGACCCGCCGCCAGGCGTCGTCGGATGCGCTGGCCGTCGCCGAGGGCGAGGCGGGGGACGCCGACCGGGTCAGCCGCGCCGCCGACGCCGCCGCCTCCTCCGCCCGCGAGGCCCGCGCCGGTCTGTCGGCCCGTGCCGAGGCCGCCGCCGACCGTCTGCTGGACGCCGCCAATACGGTGCGCGAGACGGCCCAGATGGAGCCCGAGGCTCTGGGCCAGAAGCTGATCGACGACGCCATCGCCCGCCCGCCGGACGCCGCAGGGGCCGAGAGCTTGCTCTACGGTCTTGAGCGCGAGCGCGAGCAGCTGGGGCCCGTGAACCTGCGCGCCGAGGACGAGGCCGAGGAATACGGCGAGCGCCTGAATACCATGCGCATCGAGCGCTCGGACCTGACCGGCGCCATCGCCAGGCTGCGCGACGGCATCGACGAGCTGAACGCCGAGGGCCGCGAGCGGCTGATCGCCGCCTTCGACGTCATCAACGACAACTTCAAGAGCCTGTTCGAGGCCCTGTTCGGCGGCGGTCAGGCCGAGCTGAAACTGGTCGAGTCGGACGACCCTCTGGAGGCCGGTCTGGAGATCTACGCCTGCCCGCCCGGCAAGCGGCTGTCGGTCATGTCCCTGATGTCCGGCGGCGAACAGGCCCTGACCGCCGCAGCCCTGATCTTCGCCGTCTTCCTGGCCAACCCCGCGCCCGTCTGCGTGCTCGACGAGGTCGACGCCCCGCTGGACGACGCCAACGTCGACCGCTTCTGCCGCATGCTGCACGAGATGCGCAGCCGCACCGACACCCGCTTCATCGTCATCACCCACAACCCGGTGACCATGAGCCGCATGGACCGCCTCTACGGCGTCACCATGCCGGAGCGGGGCGTTTCCCAGCTGGTCAGCGTCGACCTGCACCAGGCCGAGAAGCTGGTGGCCTAACCTGACGGAACCCGCCGTGCCCCTCACCGCTTGAGGCTCCCATGAGAAAAGCCATCGTCACCGGCGGCGCCGGACTTGTAGGAACCGGCCTGTGCGCCGTCCTCATCGACGCCGGTTGGGAGGTCGCGTCGTTCGACCTCAAGCCGGGCCATGAGGGCGCGCGGTCGGTGATCTGCGACGTCGGTGACGAGGCCTCGGTGAACGCGGCCTTCGCCGAACTGGGCTGGGAGACGCTGGACCTGCTGGTCAATAATGCGGGCATCGCCTCGCCGAACCGGGGGCCGCTGGCGGAGCTGTCGCTGGCCGACTGGCGCAAGGTGACCGACAGCCATCTGACCGGCGCCTTCCTGATGAGCCGGGCGGCGATCCCGCTGCTGAACCAAGGCGGCAGCATCGTCCATATGGTCTCGACCCGCGCCTTCATGTCCGAGCCGGACACCGAGGCCTATGCGGCGTCCAAGGGAGCCATGGTCGCCCTGACCCACGCCATGGCCATCAGCCTGGGGCCGAAGATCCGCGTCAACGCCGTGGCCCCCGGCTGGATTTCCGACGGCAAGGGCCTGAGCGCGGCCGACAAGGCCCAGCACCCGGTCGGCCGCGTCGGCCGTCCCGACGACATCGCGGGCGTGGTCCTCTACCTCGCCGACGCCGGGTTCGTGACCGGCCAGGTCCTGAGCGTCGACGGCGGCATGACGAAGAAGATGATCTACGCCGAATAGAGGGCGGCCGACCCGCCCGGCTTGACTCCGGTCCGCGCCGCCCAGATACTTAAGTGAATGCTACAGTATCAACCCGAACCGCTCGATCTCGCCTTCCAGGCCCTGTCCGATCCCGGACGGCGAGCCATGGTCGAACGGCTGAGTCTCGGCCCCGCCTCGGTCAGCCAACTGGCCGAACCCCTGCCCATGACCCTGTCGGCCGTGGTCCAACACCTGAAGGTTCTCGAGGAGGCCGGACTGGTGAAGAGCGAGAAGAAGGGCCGGGTTCGGACCTGCAGTCTGGAGATCGCGGCCATGACTCGGGTCGAACGCTGGATCGCCGAGCGCAAGCGCTTCTGGGAGCGGCAATACGATCAACTGGAGGCGTATCTGGCCCAGACCGCCCCAACCACCGGATCAGGGGAGGAACCATGACCGTCCACAACGCCACCTTCGTCATCGAGCGGGTGCTGAACGCCTCGCCGGGCCGGGTCTTCGACGCCTATCGCACCCTGGAGGCCCGCAGCGCCTGGTTCCGTGCGCCGGCGGAGATCGAGACCCTGAACCGCGACTTCGACTTCCGCGTCGGTGGCCGTGAGCGGTTCCACGCCCGCTGGCCCAGCGGCATGGTCAGCGACTTCCAGGCCGTCTTCCACGACATCGTCGAGGATGAGCGGATCATCCTCGTCTACGACATGTTCCACAACGGCGATAAGCTGTCGGTCTCGCTGCAGACGCTGGAGCTGCGGCCCGAGGGCGGCCAGACCCGGCTGATCCACACCGAACAGGGCTCCTATCTGGTCGGCGGCGCCGAAGCGGTGGCCAGCCGCGAGCACGGCACCGCCTGGCACATCGACAATCTGGCGGCCGTGCTCGAGGGTCGCGAACCCAAGGCCTTCTTATGACCCTTGAACTGTTCGCCCACCCCTTCTCCTCCTACTGCCAGAAGGCCCTGATCGCCTTCTATGAGAACGACATCCCCTTCACCTACCGGATGCTGGAGGACCCCGGCGTCGGCGAGGAATTCGCCGCCCTCTGGCCGATCAAACGCTTCCCGATCCTGCGTGACGGGGAGCGGGTGGTGCTGGAGACCTCGGTCGTCATCGAATATCTCGCCGTCCACTATCCGGGGCCGGTCAGGCTGATCCCCGAGGATGCGGATCTGGCGCTGGAGGTCCGGATGCTGGACCGGTTCTTCGACAACTATGTCATGACGCCCCAGGGCGACATCGTCTTCGAAAGCCTGCGCCCGGCCGAGGCGCGTGACCCCTATGGCGCCGACCAGGCCCGCAAGATGCTGGAGACCAGCTACGCCTGGCTGGACGACCTGATGAAGGACCGGACCTGGGCGGTGGGCGAGACCTTCACCCTGGCCGACTGCGCCGCGGCGCCCTCCCTGTTTTACGCCGACTGGACGCACCGGATCCCGGAGCAGTACGTCCACCTGCTGGCCTATCGCGCCCGACTGCTGCAGCGCCCCTCCTTCGCCCGTGCGGTCGATGAGGCCCGCCGATTCCGCCATTATTTCCCGCTAGGCGCGCCGGATCGCGACTAGGCGTTCGTCATCGCCTTTTCGGTCTCGCGGAAGGGCGCCAGCTGGTCGGCCAAGGCGCGCTGGAAGGCGGGCCTCGCCTCGGCCCGCTTCACATAGGCGTCCAGCTTGGGGAAGTCGGTCAGGATGTCGGTGTGCCGCAGGTCGCGCAGCACATGGGTCATGACGATGTCGGCGGCCGAGAAGCGGTCGTCGGCGAACCAGCTCTTGTCGCCCAGCGCGGTCTGCAGCTCGCCCAGGCGGCGGCGCACGAACTCCTCGATCTCGGGCCGACGTTCCTGACCCCAGGCCGTGTCGGCGGCGAACAGGTCGATGGTCGCCAGTTGGCCGACCCAGGGCTCGATCGAGTTGGAGGCGGCGAACAGCCAGCAGGTGACCCGATCCTTCCCGGCCTCGTCGGCGGGCATCAGGACGTCGGACTTCCTCGCGACATGCAGGACGATGGCGCAGCTTTCGAAGATCTGCAGGTCGCCCTCCCGATAGGCCGGCACCTGACCGAAAGGCTGCATCGCGCGGTATTCGGGCGTGCCCTGATCCTCGAAGCCGATCAGATGTTCGCCATAGGGGATGCCGGCCTCTTCCAGGGCCCAGCGCACCCGGATGTCGCGCACGGACCCTTGCGCGAAGGGCGGGACCCATTTGAAGGCGGTGATCTGGATCATGGCGAAGCTCCGATTGATCTTTTACGTTGATATCAACATAATCGCTCATATGTCGACTCCTCATCCGTTCGCGACGACGCTTCATATCCGTGACCACTGCCTGTGCCTGCACGCCCAGAGGGCGGCGCGGCGGTTGTCGCGGCGATTCGACGAGGCGATGCGGCCGGTGGGGATCACCTCGGGCCAGTTCTCCCTGCTGAACGGCCTGAACCGGCCAGAGCCCCCGACCATCGGCGCCGTCGCCAGCCTGCTGGCCATGGACCGGTCGACGGTGACCGCCAACCTGAAGCCGCTGGAGCGGCAGGGGCTGGTGCAGATCGAGCTCGATCCCGAGGATCGGCGCGGACGGCGCATCGCCCTGACCGAACAGGGGCTCGCGCTCCTGGCCGCCGCTACCCCGATCTGGGCCCGCGAGCACGCCGCCATCGAGGCGACCCTGAACGGCGGCGGCGACGCCCTGCGGGGCGGCCTCAATCTGTTGAGCTGAGAGCCCCATGCCGAAGACACAGACTGTTGAGGACTATCGCGCTGCGCTTGACGTCCCGGTTCGCGAGGCCCTCGACGCCCTGCGCCGGATCGTCGCCGAAGCCGCCCCGGGGCTGACCGAAGAGATCAAATGGAACGCGCCCAGCTTCGCCCACAGGGGCCGGGACCGGGTGACACTCGGGATCGAGCCGCGAGGCGGTTTCCGCATCGTCCTGCACCGGGGCACCAAATCCGAGGACGCCAGCGGCTTCCGCTTCGACGATCCGGACAAGGTCGCCGCCTGGCCCGCGCCGGACCGCGGCGTCGTCCGCCTTCGCGACCCGGCCGAGATCGAGGCCAGAGCCGACATGCTCAAGATGCTCATCGCCCGTTGGATCACAGCGACGGACTGAAACCCGTCCCAACTGCGACACGCCACACTCCGGACAGGGTTGAGGTTCTGTGGTAGAAGGACCATCTGCCTCCTGACCCCGACCGCCTTCCGAGCCCCCGATGTACGAGACCCCCGAACTGGACAACGAGACCTTCACCCGGTCGAGCGCGATCCGGATCTATGATCAGGACGACTTCGAAGGGATGCGCATCGCCGGCCGGCTGGTCGCCGAGGCCCTGGACATGATCGCCCCCTATGTCGTTCCTGGCGTGACCACGGGCGAGCTCGACGACCTGATCCGCGAATACACCCTGGACCGTGGCGGTCTGCCCGCCTGTCTGGGCTACAAGGGCTATACCAAGACGGTCTGCACCTCGATCAACCATGTCGTCTGCCACGGCATTCCGGGCGACCGGGTGCTCAAGGACGGCGACATCGTCAACATCGACCACACCGTCATCGTCGACGGCTGGCACGGCGATTCCAGCCGCATGTATGCGGTCGGCAACATCAATCCGCGCTCGAAGAAGCTGATCGACGTCACTTATGAAGCCCTGATGCTGGGTCTGGAGCAGGTGAAGCCCGGCAACACCTTCGGCGACATCGGCTATGTCATCCAGCGCCATGTCGAGGCCGCCCGGATGAGCGTGGTGCGCGACTTCTGCGGCCACGGCATCGGCCGCGTCTTCCACGACAGCCCCAACGTCCTGCACTACGGCCGCAAGGGCGAGGGCGCGGTGCTCAAGCCCGGCATGTGCTTCACCGTCGAGCCCATGGTCAATCTGGGCAAGCCGCATGTGAAGGTCCTGTCCGACGGCTGGACCGCCGTGACCCGCGACAAGTCCCTGTCGGCCCAGTGCGAACACACGGTGGGCGTGACCGAAGACGGCGTCGAGATCTTCTCGGCCAGCCCCGCCGGCCTGTTCCGCCCGAACTGATCGCACCCTCCACCGTTATCCTCGGGCTCGTCCCGAGGACCCATGGTGGGTGCGAATTCGGACGAGCTTGGTTGACCGCCGCGTCAAATCCCCGCCAACCGTGCGCCTGACACATGGATCCTCGGACGAGCCCGAGGATGACGGATTTGGGGTTGTCGATGTCGTTTCTTGTCTTGGCGCTCGCGCTGGCGGCCCAGGTCGCGCCTGAACCTCATCGCTTCGTCCTGACCGGCTCGGGCCGGTTCGCCGTCTTCGCCGACCTGTCAACGATCGAACGGGACGGCGACACGGCGACGATGCGATCATTTCAGGTGGTCGAGCCCGGCTTTACGGCGGGCGCCAACGCCTACTGGGGCGGCTGGTCCCGCTGGCGCTTCGACTGCAAGGCCCTGACCGCCGACCGTCTGGATTTCGCCGGCGTGCGCGAGGGCGGCGAAGAGGGCCCGCCCAACCCCGACAACCAGCCTGCTTACGACGCCGCTCCGGGCGGGGATGCGGCCGAGCTGCTGGCCTCAGCCTGTGGTGAAGCGGATCGCCCCGCCGAGGTTACGACGCTTGAGGACGCGGTTCGGCGTGGACGAGCCGCTCTGGCGGAATAGCCTGCCCCCTGTCCCAGTCGAGGCGATCCCGCGGCAGGGCCTCAGGGCACTGGTCACGCATGAAGGCCATCAGCTTCTCGCGGATCTCGCAGCGCAGGTCGAAGGCGACGGGGGCCGAGCGCGCGCTGGCCAGGCAGCGGACCTGCATGACCCGTTCGGTGATGTCGGTGACCTGCATGACCTGAACATCGCCGTCCCAGAGCTTTGAGGACTTCACAATGCCCTCGAATGCCTCGCGCAGCCGGTCGATGGGCGCCTCGTAGTCGACATAGAACATGGCCGTGCCGATCAGCCGGGCGTTCTCCCGCGTCCAGTTCTGGAAAGGGTTGGTAATGAACCAGCTCAGCGGCAGCACCATCCGCCGCCAATCCCATAGCTTGACGACGACATAGGTGGCGGTGATCTCCTCGACATTGCCCCACTCGTTCTCGACGATGACGGCGTCGTCGATGCGGATGGGCTGGGTCAGGGCGATCTGGATGCCGGCCAGCAGATTGGTCAGGACGGGCTGCAGGGCCAGACCGGCGATGATGCCCACAACGCCCGCCGAGGCCAGCAGACTGACGCCCCATTGCCGGAAGCCGGCGATGGTCATCAGGGCCAGGCCGACCGTGACGACGATCAGCAGCACCTTGGCCACCCGCTGCAGGATGCGTGTCTGGGTATAGTGTTTGCGGGCGACCAGATTGTCCTCGGCGGTGATGTTGAACCGCCTCAGATGCATGGCGGTCCACATGTCGAGGACGCCCGAGGCCAGCCAGCCCAGCGTCAGGATGAAGGCGAACAGCAGGGCTGACCGCACCTGCATCGACGGCCCGGGATCCATCGGCGAGACGGTCACCCCGATGCCCAGGGCGACGATGATCATCATCACCCGCAGCTTGGCCCGGCCGCGCTCGACCACCCCACGCCAGAAGACGTCGCGGTTCTTCACCCCTTGCCTCAGGACGGCGAAGACCAGCTTGTGCACGATCCAGCCGCCGCCGACGAAGACCGTCAGGACAATGGCGATGACCGCCCATTCGGGCAGCCAGTTGAACTGTCGCCACAGGGCGGCGATCTCGCGGGTGATGTTGTGGATTTCGGGAGGCATCGGGCTTTAACGCGCCAGCCGCCGCCCTGTTTCGCAGTTGCGAAGGCCTGTGCCTTAGATCGCCGTCGCCTCGACCAGATCGGCCAGCCTCTGGGCCGCGTCGGGGATGGCCACAGACTTCGCCGCCGCGCTCATCACCGCCAGCTTCGCCGGTTCGGACAGCAGCGGCAGGAGCGCATCGGTCAGCCGGTCGACGGTGACGTCGTCCTCGGCGATCATCTCGGCGGCCTCGACGTCGGTGAGGGCTTTCGCATTCAGGGTCTGGTGGTCGTCGGTGGCGATCTTCAGCGGTATCAGGACCGACGGCAGGGCCGCAACCGCCAGCTCGGCGCAGGTCGAGGCGCCGG
Organism: Brevundimonas goettingensis; assembly: GCF_017487405.1. Taxonomy (NCBI): domain Bacteria; kingdom Pseudomonadati; phylum Pseudomonadota; class Alphaproteobacteria; order Caulobacterales; family Caulobacteraceae; genus Brevundimonas; species Brevundimonas goettingensis. Next base: position 2,506,111 of record NZ_CP062222.1, read on the forward strand.
CCCGGCCAATGACCAGATGAGCCTCGGACAGGCGCGCAGCCATGTCGCGGAAGAAGGGAGCGACGACGGCGTCGATCCCGGCCTCCAGATAGATCTGGCGCGCGGCTTCCAGGGTCTCGGGCCGCGACTGCTGCTGAACCTTCAGACGCTTGCGGATGGCCTCGGGCAGGGCCGCCAGCGAGCGGGGCGTGGTCTCAGACAGGATGCGCGCGCCCTGGCTCCCGCCGGTGACCAGTACATGGATCGGGCCGTCGGGCTCCGGAGCGACATAGGAGCGGTCGAACAGGGCGCGGATTTCGGCGCGCACCGGGCTGCCGACCACCTCGGCCTTCAGTCCCTCGGGCGCGTGCTTCAGCGTCGGGAAGGAGGAGGCGACCACCCTCACACGCCCGGCCAGCAGGCGGTTGGTGCGGCCCAGCACGGCGTTCTGTTCGTGAATCAAGGTCGGGCGCCCTTGCGTCAGGGCGGCCACCAGGGCCGGGGCCGACGGATAGCCGCCGAAGCCGACCACCACGCCGGCGTCGAGACGGCTGAAGGCCGAGCGCGCCTGCAGCACGCCCCGGGTGATCGCCAGACCGGCCTTCAACAGGGCGACAGGCCCCGACCCGGTGGCCGTGTCGAGATAGAGCTTTTCCTCGGCCGGGAAGTTGGCCGCGTATTTCTCGCCGCGCTGGTCGGTCGCCAGGACCACCCGCCACCCGCGCGCCGTCAGCTCGCGCGAAAGGGCCTCGGCCGGAAACATATGGCCGCCGGTGCCCCCGGCGGCGACGACACAGACTTTGGAGCTCATGGTTCGGCCTTGGTCCGGAGCGCTGGAGTGACAAGTGTTAGTGAGCGAGGAGTGAGCAGAGCAGCATCAAGCGACGCCGTTGCGGCTTACCCCTTGCTCACTAGCACTCTTCACTCGCTTCAGGGCAGGATACGCCGACGCGGACGCGACAGGCTGGCCCCCGGCTCGTAGGCGCCGGGACGGCGGCGGGTCAAGGCCAGAGCCAGCCCCATCGTCAGTCCCATGGCCAGCATCGACGAGCCGCCATAGCTGATGAAGGGCAGGGTCATGCCCTTGGTCGGGATCAGGTTCAGGTTCACCGCGCAGTTGATGCAGGCCTGCAGCCCGATCAGGATGAACAGGCCCGCCGCGGCCGTCTGCTCGAACGGGTCGTTCAGCTTCATCGCCCGGCGCATGCCGCGGATGACGATGAAGGCGTAGAGGCTGATGATCGTCAGGCTGAGCACCAGGCCGAATTCCTCCGCCGCGACCGAATAGATGAAGTCGGTGTGCAGGTCGGGGACGTGGCGCTTCATGACGCCTTCGCCGACGCCGCGTCCGAACAGGCCGCCGGCGCGGATGGCGTCAGAGGCGCGGTCGATCTGGTGGGTGTCGGTGGTCTCGGGATTGGTGAAGCGACTCAGGCGGTCGCGCATATGGCCGAACATGAAGTAGAGCGAGACCACCCCCCCCGCGGCGGCGGCGGCCAGCACCGCCATCCACTTCAGCGGCACCCCGGCCATGAAGAAGACGCACATGAAGGTGGTCGTGATCAGCAGCGTCTGGCCGATGTCCGGCTGGATCAGCAGCAGGCCGACGACCAGGGCCCAGAAGCCGAAGGCGATCGAGACGCCCGGTACCCCCTGCCCCTTCTGGCCCTCGGCGAACATCCAGGCCGCGAAGATGATCAGACAGGGTTTGACGAACTCGGACGGCTGCAGGCTGAACGGCCCCAGGTTGACCCAGCGAGCGGCGCCCTTCACCTCGTCGCCGATGAACGGCAGGGCGGCCATGACGACGATGGCGCCGAGCAGGCCCAGCACGGCCAGACGCCGGACGCCGCGCGGCGAGAACAGCGACACCGTCAGCATGATCCCGCCCCCAGCCGAGGCCCAGACGATCATCCGCCAGGAATAGTGGAAGGGATCGGTGATCGATTCATCGGCCAGGATGGCCGCGGGCGAGGAGGCGAAGCTCAGCGCCACGCCCAGCGACATCAGCACCAGGGCCGCGCTCAGCAGTGCGCGGTCGACGGTCCAGAACCACTGCGCCAGCGGACTGGGGTCGTTGCGCGAGAACGGCGGGGTATAGGCGGTGCTGGTCATGGTTCGCTAACCATGAACGAGAGGGGTAGCTCCAAGGTTAAGAGCCGCCGCCCGGAACGCCTCTCCGCGCGCCTCGAAGTCCGGATATTGATCGAAGGAGGCGCAGGCCGGGGACAGGAGCACGATCTGGTCGCCCCCAGCCGCCTTCGCATCCTCGGCCGCCTGTGCGACCGCGACGTCGAGTGTCTTCGAAATCACATGGGGGACGTCGCCCAGTGTCTTCGCGAAGGCGTCGGCCGCCTCCCCGATCAGATAGGCCTTGGTGATGACGCCGAAGAGGTCGCTCAGGTCGTCGATGCCCCCGTCCTTGGCCTTGCCCCCGGCGATCCAGAAGACGGCGGGATATGACGTCAGGGCCTGCCGCGCGGCGTCGGCATTGGTCGCCTTGGAGTCGTTGACGAATTTGATCGTGCCGGATTGACCGGTTTGATCAGATATTTGACCGACCGTCTCCATCCGGTGGGCCAGACCCGGGAAGCTCATTAGTCCGGCGACGGCGGCGTCGTTCGACACCCCCACGGCGCGGGCGGCGGCATAGGCGAAGGCCGCGTTCTGGGCGTTGTGGCGGCCCGGAAGGGACCGGGCGGCGGCCAGTTCGGTGACGAAGACCCCGTCGACCGTCAGATGGCCGTCGGTGGCGTCCACGATGATGAACCGCCCCTCGTCGAAGGCCGGAACCTGATCGGGACGCTCGGCCGCCAGATCACCGATGGCGACGCTTTCGCGCCGCTCCCCCGGAGTGCGCGTCGTGATGGTGCTGACGCGCAAGCGGCGAGAGTTGAGATCGCCGACCACCTCCCAGCCCCAGTCATCGTCGACCCCGACGAGGGCCAGCTTGTCGGGCGTCTGGGTCTGGAACAGCCGACGCTTGGCCCCGACATAGCCCTCCATTCCGCCGTGCCGGTCCAGATGATCCGGCGTGACGTTCGTCAGGATCGCCACATCGGGCGAGAAGCTGGTCGTCAGGTCCAGCTGGTAGCTGGAGACCTCGATCACATAGACCTCGACCTCGGCGGGGGCTGGCAGGGCCAGGACGCCGATGCCGATATTGCCGCCGACCGCGACCTTGAGCCCCGCCTGTTTGAGCACCCAGCCGGTCAGGGCGGTGGTCGTGGACTTGCCGTTGGTGCCGGTGATGGCGACCACCTTGGGCCGCACGGCGTCGGGCGTCGTCGCCAGCGCCCGGGCGAACAATTCGATGTCGCCCATGACCGGAACCCAGGCGGCCTTCGCCTTCTCCACCGTCCAGTGCGGCTTGGGATGGGTCAGGGGCGCGCCCGGCGACAGGATCAGGGCGGCGAACCGGCTCCAGTCGGCGGTGGTCAGATCCTCGACCGTGAAGCCTTCTGCCTCGGCCTGCATCCGGCCCGAGACGCCGTCGTCCCACAGGATCGGGATCGCCCCGCCCGCATGGAGCGCCCTTGCCGCCGTGATCCCCGACCGGCCGAGGCCGAAGACGGCGACGCGACGGTTCTCGAACCCGGGAACCGCGATCATGGGATCAGCGCAGCTTGAGGGTGGCGAGACCCGCCAGGGCCAGCATGGCGGCGACGATCCAGAAGCGGATCACCACGGTCGATTCCGGCCAGCCCAGCTTTTCGAAATGGTGGTGGATCGGCGCCATCAGGAAGATGCGCTTCTTTGTGACCTTGTAATAGCCGACCTGAATCATCACCGAGGCGGCCTCCAGCACGAACAGGCCGCCGACGATACCCAGCACCAGCTCATGCTTGGTCGCCACGGCGATCGAGCCGAGCGCGCCGCCCAGGGCCAGCGAACCGGTGTCGCCCATGAAGATCTTCGCTGGCGGGGCGTTGTACCAGAGGAAGCCCGTACCGCCGCCGATGATGGCGGCGCAGAAGATGGCCAGCTCGCCCGAGCCCGGCACGTGGTGGACGCCCAGATATTCGGCGAAGATGAAGTTGCCCACGAGATAGGCGATCAGGCCGAAGGCCGCCGAGGCCATCATCACCGGCACGATGGCCAGCCCGTCCAGACCGTCGGTCAGGTTCACGGCGTTGGAGAAGCCGATGATGGTGAAGGCGGCGAAGGCCACATAGAACCAGCCGATATTGAGCAGCACGTTCTTGAAGAACGGGAAGGCAACCGAGGTCTCGAGGTTGGGCGAGGTCGGCGACTGGGTCATCCAGGCGACCGTGGCGATCCCGGCGATGACCGACACCACCAGCTGGGCCAGCAGCTTCTGTTTCGAGGTCAGGCCGGCCGAGGTCTGTTTTGTGACCTTGGCGTAGTCGTCGATGAAGCCCAGCACCCCGAAGGCCGCCGTCACGAAGCTGACGATCCAGATATAGGGGTTGGTAAGGTCGCCCCACAGCAGGACGGCGACGCCGATGCCCGCCAGGATCATCAGCCCGCCCATGGTCGGAGTGCCGACCTTGGACAGGTGCGAGACCGGACCGTCGTCGCGGATCGGCTGGCCCCGGCCCTGTTTCGTGCGGATCCAGTTGATGAACCGGCTGCCCATCGCCACCGCCACGATCATCGCCGTGGCCATCGCCAGGGCGACGCGCACCGTCTGATACTGGATCAGGTGGAGAAGCGGGTAGTCCTTCGCCACATCGGCGTAGTGCAGGTACAGCAGGTAGAACATCGGTGAGGGGCTTTCCTTGTCCCTTATCGGGGGTCCCTTTGTCCGGACGCGCGTTCGGCGCGCCCGTGTTTTCAGGCCTTATGCGCCGATCCCGGGGTTGTCGAGCGCGGCCAGGGCCTTTGCGACCAGCGAGGCCTTCGAACCGTTGGATCCCTTGACCATGACGATGTCGCCGGGGCCCACGAGATCGGCCGCCTGGGCCGCCAGTTCGGCCGCCGTCGCGGCCCACAGGCCCCGGCGCGGGGCCGGCAGGGCGTCGTACAGATGGCGCATCTGGGGACCGGCCGCATGGACCAGATCCAGCTTCGCGACCTCGATGGTCTCTGCCAGACCGGCGTGCAGGGCCGTCGACTGGTCACCCAGCTCCAGCATGTCGGTCAGGACCACGACGCGGCGGCCGCTTCCCGTGACCGGCTTGGCGCCCAGGCTCATGAAGCCGGCCCGCATCGACAGCGGATTGGCGTTGTAGCTCTCGTCGATCAGGGTGAAGGCGCCGCCGGCCGTGCGAACGGTCCGCGTCTCGCCGCGCCCCGCCAGTGGCTGGAACTCGGCCAGGGCCGCGAAGGCCGTCTCGACCGGCACGTCCAGGGCGTCCAGCATCAGGATCACCGCCAGGCTGTTCAGCCCCCAGTGGAAGCCGGTCTGCTTCAGCGAGAAGGCGTGGGTGCGGCCCCAGATCTCGGCGGTCACCCGCGCGCCGTCCGGGCCGGGGACGAAGTCGATCAGCCGCGCGTCCTGACCCGGGCCCGACCCGAACTGGGCGATGCGCGCGCCCTGACGCAAGGCGGCCTCGCGCAGCAGGTCGACCCAGACGTTGTCGCCGTTGATGACCGCCACCCCGCCGGGGCCGAGCCCCTGGAAGATGGCCGACTTCTCGCGCGCCACCCCGGTCTCGCCGTCGGAGAAGCCCTCGATATGGACCGGGCCGACAGTGGTCACGCAGGCCGCGTGCGGCTGGACCATCTTCGACAGCGGCCCGATCTCGCCGGGCGTGTTCATGCCGATCTCGAACACCGCCCGTTCGACCGTCGCCGGCATCCGGGCCAGGGTCAGGGGCACGCCGATATGGTTGTTGTAGCTCTTGATCGAGGCGTGGGCCGGGCCGGCCAGATCGAGACCCGCCTTGATCGCCTGGGTCACGCTGGTCTTGCCCACACTGCCGGTGACCGCGCCGCGCCGCACCTGGGGCGCCCGATCGCGCGAGGCGGCGCCCAGCTGTCCCAAGGCCTTCAGGGTGTCAGGTACGACGATGCAGGGACCGCCTTCGACCGGATGTTCGACCAGCGCGCCCGACGCGCCGCGTGCGAAGGCGGCGGCGGCGAAGTCATGGCCGTCACGCTCGCCCTTCAGCGCCAGGAACAGCTCGCCCGAACCGATCTCGCGGCTGTCGTAGGTCAGTCCGGAGACGTTGAAATCGCCGCCCTCGATCCGTCCACCCGTGGCTGCGGCGATCTCGGGCGCCGTCCACAGCGGCGGATGGGTGTCAGGCATAGGCGACGAGCCTGATCGGTTGAGGGCGGATCGCTTCGCGATTCGACCGATGCCGTGAATCAGGCTCGATCTTCATTTCTGAGCATGATCTCGACCGAGATCCGCTTTCACATTTCGAGATCATGCTCTGAGGGCCTCGGTCGCTTCGGTGACGTCGTCGAAGGGATGGGTCACCCCGGCGACGATCTGACCCTGTTCATGCCCTTTTCCGGCGATGACCACCACATCTCCTTCGCCCATCAGCGATACGGCGTGACGAATGGCTTCGCGGCGGTCGCCGATCTCGAGCGCCTCAGGACAGCCCTTCTTCACTTCCGCGCGGATCAGGGCGGGCTTTTCGGAGCGGGGATTGTCGTCGGTGACGATGGCGACGTCGGCCAGACGACCCGCGATCTCGCCCATCAGGGGCCGCTTGCCGCGATCCCGGTCGCCGCCCGCGCCGAAGACCACGATCAGCCTGCCCGTCGCATGAGGACGCAGGGCCGTCAGCACCGTCTCCAGACCGTCGGGCGTGTGGGCGTAGTCGACATAGACCTCGCCGCGGGCCTCGAGGCCCTCCGGACCGCGCACCCGCTGCAGACGGCCTTGCGCGCCCGTGATCCCTTCCAGGGCGCCCAGCACCCGGTCGGCGCTTTCGCCGGCAGCGATGCACAGGCCCGCCGCGACCAGGGCGTTCGAAGCCTGGAAGGCCCCCGCCAGCGGCAGGAGGATGTCATGGACCACGCCGCGCACGTCGATCTGCAGGCGCTGGCCTTCCGGCGTCGCCTTGCGGCCGATCAGGGCCAGGTCGCGGCCGCGCTCGCCCACGCCCATGATGCCCAGGCCAGACATGATGCTGGCCGAGGCGAAGCTGGAATAGGCGTCGGAATCCGCGTTAAGCACCGCCGTCCGGCCGCGCGGCAGCAGGGTCTCGAACAGTCGAAGCTTGGCGGCGCGGTACTCTTCCATCGTGCCGTGATAGTCGAGGTGGTCCTGGGTCAGGTTGGTGAAACCCGCCGCCTTGATCGTGACCCCGTCCAGACGGCGCTGGTCGATACCGTGCGACGAGGCTTCCAGCGCCAGATGGGTCACCTGTTTCGCGGCCAGCTCGGCCAGCAGACGCGCGGCGTCGGCGGCGTCGGGGCTAGTCAGGCCGGGACCGGTCAAGGCGTAGGTCTTGTCGCCCTTCTGACCGACGACGCCGAGCGTGCCCATGCTGGCCGACTTGAGGCCGAGGCCAGCCCAGATCTGGCGGCAGAAGGCGGCGACCGAGGTCTTGCCGTTGGTGCCGGTGATGGCGACGCAGGTCGCGGGCTGGGCGCCGTAGAAGCTGCGCGCGGCCAGGGCGTAGGCCCGGCGCACATCGCCCGACGTGACCAGCAGCGGCGCCGTATCCACCGGGGTGTCGACCGGGGCCAGGATCGCCGCCGCGCCCTGCGCCAAGGCCTGCGGGATGAAGGCGCGGCCGTCGGCGGCGCTGCCCGGCAGGGCCACGAACAGGGCGCCCGGAGCGACCTTGCGGCTGTCGGCGGTTACACCGGTGATGACCGGGTCCGAAGCCACGTCGCGGCGCAGCAGGTCGGACAGGTGAATGGCGCTCATCGGCCGTCCCCTTCCACGTCCTGGAAGCGCGGGATCTTGTCGCCCAGCGCGGTGCGATAGGGGTCCGCGCGACGCTGGACGCCGAGGAAGCCGGCGATGCGGTCGGCGATACGGCCCACGGCCGGCGCCGCGACGAAGCCGCCCGTCTTGGGATAGGTCTGTGGCTCGTCCATCAGGACAAGGATCGAATAGCGGTGGGTGCCGACCGGGCCGTCCGACGGGAAAATCGCGGCGAAGGTGCCGACGGCGTGGCTGGGGTCATAACGACCGTTGACCAGCTTGTTGGCCGAGCCGGTCTTGCCCCCGACGCGCAGGCCCGGGGCCTCGGCGAAGTTGCCCGAGCCGGCGACGACGTTGCGGCGCATCAGCTCCAGCATGGTCAAGGAGGTCTGTTCCGACACCACCCGGCGGCCTTCGCCCCGGTTCGGCGCCCCGCCCTTGCGCAGGCTCAGCGGCAGATAGCGGCCGCCGTTGGCCAGGGCGCCCATGGCCGCCGACATCTGCGCGGGGGTGATGGAGATGCCATAGCCGAAGGACATCGAGGCCAGGGTCGAATCCGACCAGTCGCGCGGCCGGATGGGACGGGCCGATTCCCGCAGCTCGATCGGCGCCGGCTCCAGGAAGCCGAAGCGCGTCATGTAGTCCCTCATCATCGTCCCGCCCATGCCGACGGCGAGGCGCGAGGAGCCGATGTTGGACGAGTGCAGATAGACTTCCTCGAGGCTCAGGACCCGGTTGGTGGCGTGGAAGTCGGTGATGCGCCGCGTGCCGATCATATAGGCGCTGGAGGCGTCGATCATGGAGTTCATGTCGGCCCGGCCGGCGTCGACGGCGGCGGCGATGGTGAAGGTCTTGAACACCGACCCCATCTCATAGACCGAGCCCACGGCGCGGTTCATCGTGCCCAGCGGCCAGCTGGCCATACCGAGGACTTCGCCGGTGCGGGTGTCGGTGACGATCCCGACCGCGCCCTTTGAGCCGTTGGCGATGGCGGCGGCGGCCAGTTCGTTCTCCAGCACGCCCTGGACGCGCAGGTCGATCGACAGCGGGAACTCGTCGCCGCGCGCGCCGGCGGCGCGGATCTCGTCGTTGAAGGCCAGTTCGGCGCCGGCCGTGCCCTGCCCGCCGGTGTCCGCCGAGCCGACGACATAGGTGGCGGAGTTGTTGAGCGGATAGACGCGGCGATCCTCCGGTTCGAACGACACCCCGCCCAGGGCCAGGGCATGGATGGTCGCCCGTTCGCGCGGGGTCAGGCCGGTCTGGACGATCAGGCGACGCTCGCCGAACAGCACCTTGCGCAGCCTTGACGCCGGGATGGCCGGCATGGCGCGGTGAATCTGCTCATAGGCCAGCTGACGGTCCCAGACCTCGGCCGGATCGATATAGAGGCCGTAGTGGGTGATGTTCGACGCCAGCAGGGCGCCGTTGCGATCCACCAGATCGGCGCGGGTCAGGGCGTTGGGATTGTCGATCGACCCCAGGCCGCCGCGCTTGGCGAACAGGGCGGCGTGGGCCGCGCCGATGGCCAGGCCGGCGAAGACCAGCGAGAAGACACAGGTGATCAGGAAGATGCGGACCCGGGTGTCTTCCTCGGGGCGGCCGTCGGCGCGGGCGCGCTCGAACGCATGCTCGATCCACCAGATGCCCGACGCGACCAGGCGCAGCCACGGTGACAGGCTTTGCCCCACGGTCGAGCCCAGCGCAGGACGCGGGCCGGGTGCGGGACGATGGAAATCGGTGCGGTGATCGTGAACGCTCACTGCGGCTCTCCCGTCGTCGTTGCGGGAGCGGGGGCGGCCGCAGCGGGCGCGGCGACCGGGGCCTGAACCGGAGCGGGCGCATGGGTCGGCTTCAGGTCGGGAAGCTCGTTCTCTGTGGCCTGACGACGAACATCGACCGGGGCCAAACCAGCTTCGCGCGACAGGGCCTCCAACCGGCTCGGCTGTTCCAGACGCGAAATCTCGGCGCGCAGCAGGCGGACGCGCTGGCGGTTCTCGGCGATGTCGCGGTTCAGCTCGTCGATGCGGCTGCTTTCACGCGCGGCGGCGGCCTTGGCGATATAGACCGAGAAGATCATGGCGGCGACCATCACCACGCCGATGATCTCGACCCAGCGGATGCCGCGCACCTTCCAGTCGAACAGCCGCTTCAGCATCAGGGAGGGGTTCATGCGGCGGCCCTCCAGACGGGGGCGTCGGTGCGGACCCCGGCGCGCAGCCGGGCCGAACGCGCGCGCGGATTGGCCGCCAGCTCGTCCTCGCCCGCTTCGCGCGCGCCCTTGAACAACAGGGTGAAGCTGGGCTTGCGGGTCTCGACGGCGACCGGCGCGTGGCGCGAGCCACCGGGCGCATTGCCGCTGCGCTCGGTGAAGAAGGCCTTCACGATCCGGTCTTCCAGCGAGTGGAAGGTCACGACCGCCAGACGGCCGCCGGGTGACAGGCTGGCCTCGGCGGCGGCCAGGCCGGCCTCCAGCTCGCCCAGCTCGTCATTGACCGCGATGCGCAGAGCCTGAAACGTCCGGGTCGCGGGATGGGTCGGAGCGCCACGCCGGCCGCCCAGCGCCTTTTCGACGACTTCGGCCAGGTCGAGGGTGCGGGTGAAGGCCTGGCTCTGGCGGCGACGCAGGATGGCCGTGGCGATCCGCCCCGACTGGCGCTCCTCGCCATACAGCTTGATCAGATGAGCCAGCGGCCCGTGCTCATAGGTGTTGACGATGTCGGCGGCCGTCAGACCCTGATCCGACATCCGCATGTCCAGCGGACCGTCGCGCATGAAGGAGAAGCCGCGCTCGGCCTGGTCCAGCTGCATCGAGGAGACACCAATGTCGAAGACGGCGCCGTCGAGGCGCGCCTTGCCGCTGCCCTCGAAGGCTTCGGTCAGACCCGAGAAGGGGGTGCGGACCAGGGTGAACTTCCCGGGAAAGTCCTTCGCGACCGCATCGGCGTGCGGCTGGACCGTCGGGTCACGATCCAGGGCGATGACCTCGGCCCCGGTCGACAGGATGGCGCGAGTATAGCCGCCGGCGCCGAAGGTGGCGTCGATCATGGTCTCGCCGGGTTTCGGCGACAGGGCCTCGATCACCTCGGCGATCAGGACGGGAGCGTGGGGGGAAGCGGTCATGCGCCCTCCCCCGACATGACGACGCCGGCGCGCTTGCGGCTGCCCGGCTTGCGGGCTTCCCACTTCGCCTTGTCCCAGATGCGGAAGCGGCGGCCCATACCGAGGATGACGACCTCGTCGGTCAGCCCGGCCTCTTCGCACAGGCTTTCCGGCAGGGTGATCCGGCCGCCGCCGTCGTAGGAGAGCGGGCGCTGCCCCGCATAGAAGGCCTCTTCCAGCGCCGTGCGGTCCTCGCTGCCGAACGGCAGGGCTTCGATGCGATCGACATAGTCGGCCATCAGCGGATCGCCGCCGGCTTCCAGACAGTCGTCCTTCATGGAGAGGAAGCAGAAGACGCCGTGCTCGGCGCCGTTTTCGGAGGTGCGGAACTCCTGGGGGATCAGGAGACGACGTTTGCCGTCCAACTGTTTCTCAAAGGTGCCGAGAAACACGCCCTTGTCCCATCGGACCTCTCGGTCCGCCCCTGAACTGCCAAAACGTCTGGAGCCAGACGCTGATCACCCCCGGCTCACGAAACTGGGATAACATGGGATCAGATGGGCCTCAATGGGATTGGAAGGCACTTTTTAACCATGTTCCGACTGTGTTCACGATGTCGCGTAATGATACGTAAGAACATACATAGAACACTTTCAGCAACGGCGGTTCGACGATCAGGTTGAGCCGAATGTCTCGCCAGCGGATTAACGAGTGAAATCAACCTCTGCGCCGGAGTTCCCCGACGGAACCCGAACAACCTTGGCGCGCGACGGCGTCGAGAGGAATACTCGCGCTGGTCATCCCAAAGTTAGGTGTGGATCGTCGGCGGACCGGCTGTCAGCGAACAGCGAAGGTTAACGCTCCTCCGGCCTCAAGTCGCCCGAAGGGCGATAGGCCAAAGAAAAAGTCAGACGGCCTGTAAGCCGGGTTCTGTCTCGTCCGAAAACGAGTGACGATCATTCCTCTGGACCGCCCATTGCTGGACGGTTCTCGCGACCTACCCGGATGCCTCGGGCGGTGACCCTGCGAGCAAGCTCGCGCGACATCCCTATTCGGTCTTGCTCCAGGCGGGGCTTGCCATGCCGGTCCTGTTGCCAGTCCCGCGGTGGGCTCTTACCCCACCCTTTCACCCTTCCCTGCGTCGCGACGCAGGCGGTTTGCTTTCTGTGGCGCTATCCCTCGGGTCGCCCCGGGCGGGCGTTACCCGCCGCCTTTTCACCGTGGAGCCCGGACTTTCCTCGACGAGGCAAGCCTCGCCGCGACCGCCCGGCCGTCTGACGGCGGCGTTAGTGACCGTTCGCAGGGGCGGCGTCAAATTTCAGTCGCATCGAATGGCCGGTTCGCGCCATGGTCACACGCGTCGCCAGACTCAACCCGACAGGACCGCCGATGAGATTCTCCGCCCGCGCCCTTCTCCTCGCCGCCGGCCTGGCCCTCTCGGCCTGCGCGACGCAGATTCCGTGGGACAGCGGCGAGACCGCGCTTCAGGTCGGGATGAGCCGGTCACAGGTGGAGTCGGGTTTCGGGCCGCCGACGCGCCGGTTCACCGACGCGGAGGGCTATACTGTCTGGGCCTATGACCGCAGCGACGCCGCGTCCGGAAACACCACCGCTTCACGCGAACTGCTGGTCCGGTTCGTGGGCGATCGTGTGATGAGCTACAGCCACTCGTCCACGACGATGACCACCGCCACCACGACCAGCCCCTAGTTCAGAACGCCCGTCACGCTCTCGGCGGTGGCCAGTTGCAGCACCCCCATCAGGGTGGCGCGGGTCTCGCCGTCGGCGACGCCGTCGACGCGATCCTGACGCCAGTGGCGCTGGAAGGCTTTCACCGTGGTCGCGGTTTCGGCGTCATAGGTCGAGCCCGGCTGAAGGGCGTAACCCAGACGGTGCAGCCCGGCCCGCAGCACCACGACCCCGATCCCCTCGTCCCCGACCTGCAGGAAACCGCCGAGCGCGGCGATCCGCTCATGCGCCGGTTCGAACCACAGGCCGTGCCCGGCCTGGGCCAGCCGCTTCCACGGGAAGAGCTCGCCGGGATCTTCCTTGCGCTCGGGCGCCAGGTCGGAGTGGGCGATGATGCGGGCGTCGGGAATGCTCCAGCGCGACCGGATGTCGGCGGTCAGGGCGATCACCGCCTCGATCTGGGCGTCCGGAAAGGCGCGATAGCCGAACTCATGGCCCGGATTGACGATCTCGATGCCGATGGAGGCGGCGTTGACGTCGGTCTCGCCCTGCCAGGCGCCGCGTCCCGCGTGCCAGGCCCGGCGCTCTTCCGGGACCAGCGAGAAGATCCGCCCGTCCTCCTCAACCAGATAGTGGGCCGAAACCTCGGCGGCCGGATCACACAGCCGCGCCAGGGCGGCCTCGCCGGTCGGCATGCCGGTATAGTGCAGGACCAGCATGTCCGGCGGCCCGCGTCGCGCATTGAAATTGGGCGACGGCGCGTCTTCGAATATCAGAGGCATTGAGAGGCTTTTAGTGGCCGGGCCGTTCCCAGCCGTAGGTGACCCAGGTGTCCCCGACCTTGCGGGCCTCGATCACGTCATCGCCGCGACGGGCGCGCACGGTCATCTTGCGGCGCGCGCTCATGGCCAGGCCGGCGAAGAAGACCAGGACGCTGGCGACCACGGCGATGACGGCCACGGCGGCGGCGGTGAAGACGGCCAGAACGGCGCCGACGGCCAAGGCCACAATGGTCGCGACCAGCCCGGCGAGCCACATCACCGGCGCGAGCCAGCCGCTCGTCTGGCGACGAGCGTTGAAGCCAAGCGGGGTGAAGCGGTCCTGGGTCATTCGAATCCCTTTCAAGGCGTTCCGTGGAACGCCTGACCCCCAATGTCGGTCCATAGAGGTGAACCGTCAATGACCAAGGGCTTCACAGGCGGGTGTGAAGCCCAAAATCCTGCCCTACGGGGCAGGAGTCTATTGGAGCGGCGTATCGGCCATGACAACGGCGCCGCGGCTGCGCATCCGGTCGGCCTCGATGGCGCGCATCGCCGCCTCTGCCTGGGGATCGGACATCACCCCGCCGATGGCGATCAGGGCATGGGCGGCCTCGCTGGAGACTCCGAAGACCGATGACAGGGCTTCCCACGGCGATTCCGCCTTGGGATAGCGTTTGAAGCGAACCGACTGCGACGCCGGGATCCTGGCCAGCTCGCGGGCCTTGCCGATGGCTTCGGTCACGCCGCCCAGCTGATCGACCAGGCCCAGATCCTTGGCCTGGGCGCCGGTCCACACGCGGCCGCGCGCGATCTCGCGGACCCGGTCGACCGGCAGGCGGCGGCCGGTGGAGACGCGCTGGACGAACTCGTCATAGGTCTTGTCCATCGAGGCCGAGAAGGCGGCGCGCTGGCTGGTCGTGAACGGCTCCGTCGGAGAGAAGGCGTCGGAATAGTCGCCGCCGACCGAGATGCCGCGCATGTCGACGCCGAACCGGGCCAAGGCCGGGGCAAGGACGAACTTGCCGCCGTACACCCCGATGGAGCCGGTCAGGGTCGAGGGCTGGGCCACGATCCAGTCCGCTTCGGAGCTGATCCAGTAGCCGCCGGACGCCGCATAGGAGCCCATCGACACCACCACCGGCTTGCCGGCGGCCCGGGCCGTCCGCACGGCAGCCAGGATTTGTTCGGAGGCCTCGGGCGAACCGCCGGGCGAGGAGACGCGGAAGACGATGGCCTTCACGTCCTTGTCCTCAATGGCGTCATAGATGGCCTTGGCCGTGTCATCGGAGTGGATCGAGGATCCGCCGCCGAAGCCGCCACCGCCGCCCCGGCCGGTGACGATGTCGCCCTCGGCGCCGACGATGGCGATGGCGCTGGCGCCCGAACCGTCACGCGATCCCTGCGAAGAGGCATAGTCGCCGAACTCGACGATCTCGGCGTTGGAGCCGGCGCGGCGCCTGGCCTCGGCCTCGGCCTCCTCGGCCTGGCCGATCTTGTCGATCAGCTTCAGCGAAAGCGCCTGCTGGGCCGAATAGGGCCCGGCCTCGATGGTGGCCTTGAGCGCAGCGGGCGTCTGCTTGCGGTCTGACGCGGCATTGGCCAGGGCGCTGGTGTAGATGGAGGTCATCCAGGCCGTCATCGCCTCGCGGTGCGGCCCGGTGAAGTCGGACTGGGTGTATTCGTTGACGGCGTTCTTGTACTCGTAGCGCTGCTCGAAATCGGCGCGCACGCCGTATTTCTCGAACGCCCGGCCCAGGAAGACCTCGTTCGATGCAAAGCCGGTAACCTGGAAATTGGCGGTGTTCTGCATCCACAGCTCGGACGCCGAGGCGCCGATCATATAGCTGTCGATGACGGTGCCGACCGGCTGGAAGCCCTGCGAATGGGCGATGACCGGCTTGCCCGAGGCGCGGAAGCGGCGGATCGCCTGACGGATCTCGTCGGCCGAGGCCGGGGTGACGCCGCCTTCAGGCAGGCGCAGCAGCAGGACTTTGACGTGGTCGTCCTTCTCGGCCTGGGCCAGGGTGTCGACCACCTTCATCACCGACAGGCCTGAGCCGCTGAACGCCGCAAACGGATTGGACGAGGCCTGATCGCTGATCCCGCCTCGCAGATCCAGTTCCAGCACCGTATTGGCCACCGTCGCCTGCTTGGACGAACTGGACGCGGCGCCGATGATCATCGTGAGGAAGATGAAGGGCAAAATCACGAAGAACAGCAGCAGGCCGGCGAACACGCCGCCCATCGTCAGGAAGAACTGTTTCATGGTCAGGCGGCGATCCGTCGCAGGGCCAATGGCGGCGCTTCGCCGACCATAGAGACCCGCAGGTCACCGTCAAATGAACGTATCGCGCCAGGCGAGGTGAAATCACGATTTCGCTGCGACGCAGCAAGGCGATTGATGCCCTCGGGTGAAATCCCTATATGAGCCGCCTGCGAGCGGGGGCCTATCGCCCCGCGTCATGACCGGACAGCACCTCCCATGCTGGTCACCCTGATGAAGGCCAAGCTGCACCGCGCGACGGTGACCCAGGCCGACCTCGACTACGAAGGCTCGATCGCCATCGACGGCGATCTGCTGGATGCCGCCGGGATCTTCCCGCACGAGCAGGTCGATGTCCTGAACATCACCAACGGCGCCCGCTTCACGACCTACGCCATCGAGGCTCCGCGCGGCTCCAAGGTGATCGGCGTCAACGGCGCCGCCGCCCGTCTGGTGCAGAAGAACGACAAGGTCATCGTGGTCACCTACGGCCAGATGCCCCAGGAAGAAGCCCGCCAGTGGTCGCCCACCGTCGTGCTGCTGGACGACGCCAACAACATCAAGCGCGCCGCCTGATCTGAGGGCTCTCGAGCCCTTGGACAGATTGGACCGGTGACGCCCTGCCCCATCCGTGGTTCAAGCCGCGGATGAGCGAAGCTGTGTCCGATCCCCTGGCCCTGAAGAAGGCCGAGACCCGCGCCTGGTTCGAGGCCCTGCGCGACCGGATCCACGCGGGTCTGGAGGCGCTGGAGGACGCGGCGCCTGCCGACCTCTTCCCTGGCGAGCCGGGCCGCTTCGTCCGCACCCCCTGGACGCGCGCGTCGAACGCCGACGGCAGTCCGGGCGGCGGCGGGGTCATGGGCATGATGCACGGCCGGCTGTTCGAGAAGGTCGGGGTCCATTGCTCGACCGTCCACGGGACCTTCCCCGCCGACTATGCCAAGACGGTTCCAGGCGCGGAAGAGGACCCCCGCTTCTTCGCCACCGGCATCAGCCTGATCGCCCATCCGTGGAGCCCGCGCGTCCCGGCGGTGCATATGAACACCCGCTTCATCGCCACGACGAGGAGCTGGTTCGGCGGCGGCGCAGACCTGACCCCCGTGCTGGACGTCGATCGGTCCCAGGACGCGCCCGACGCCCAGGCCTTCCACGCCGCCATGAAGGCCGCCTGCGACGCCCACGACCCGGCCTACCATCCCCATTTCAAGGCCTGGTGCGACGAGTATTTCTGGCTGCCGCACCGCAATGAGCCGCGCGGGATCGGCGGCATCTTCTTTGACCATCACGACACCGGCGACCACGCCGCCGACTTCGCCTTCACCCGCGACGTCGGCACGGCCTTCCTCGACGTCTATTCGGCCCTCGTCACGCGCCGCATGGCCGAGCCCTGGACGCCCGAAGAACGGCAGGAACAGCTGGTCCGTCGCGGCCGCTATGTCGAGTTCAACCTGCTCTACGACCGGGGCACGATGTTCGGGCTCAAGACCGGCGGCAACGTCGAGTCGATCCTCAGCTCCATGCCCCCGGCCGTCGCCTGGCCCTGACGCCGGGTTTGGGACGCCGCGACAGAGTGGCGCACGAGCGTTCCGCGCTTCCTGCCGGCCCCGCGCTGTGACCTTAGTAAACGGTCGCTGGTCCCCCCGGCGACCGGCGGCCCGGCCTCGTCGATACCGCAAACTGTCGACGACGTTGGGTCGCCACCCTTTATTGAGGACGGGTCAGCAGGGCGCCGATGTGCTGCCAATGGCCGTCGGGCTTGCGCTGCAGCACCGCATGAACCGGCGACGCCCCTGGCTCCTGATAGGAGACAATGACGCGGTCGTCGTGGATTTCCGGCCGGCCCAGAACCACCGCGGGGCCGCGCGACACCAGCTGGACCTCGATGAACGAACAGCCGCGCAGGGAGATCGGCGTCGGTCCGCGCTGCTCCGGCCGCTGCGGCATGAAGGGCGGACTTTCGGGAACCGCAACGTCCAGCACCTTCAGCCCTGTCCCGTCGAGCGGACGCGAGAACACCTCCAGCGTCGTGGACATCACCGCACAGTCGTCGGCCGAGGCCGGCGTGCCGACGATGGCGGGCCCGGTCGGGGCGCTGGTGGTCCCGCAGGCGCCGAGCGCGAGCGTGGCGGCGGAAACGGCAAGAACGATAGAGGCGCGCATATGTCTCATCCTGAGGGCTCTCACCCGTTGTGCTGCAGGTTAGATGCCACTGCCGGCCTCCTCGGTCGGGGGCGGGGTCAGCATCAGGAAGGCGCGGATCCAGGCTGTCAGCACCGCTCTGTCATTGGCCCGCGACAGGCTGGCGACGGCCTCGTCGGCCACGTCGTGCGGCACCCGCGTCCCTCGCCGCGCCTCGATCAGGGCGACGCCGTATTCGGGCTGGAACTCCGGATGGCACTGGAAGGAGACCACGCCGTTCTTCCCGCCCGTCGGATCGTCCCAGGCCAGGCCCGCATAGGGGGTGAAGGCGCTGGACGCGATCACCCGGGCGTCGGGCGGCAGGATCTCGACCTGGTCCTGGTGCGAGACCGGGATGGCGATGCTGGCCGCGCGCGGGAACATCCACGGCTCGTCGGCGACCACCTCATAGCGATGCAGGCCGACGCCCCAGCCCTTGTCCGACTTGGCGACATGGCCGCCGAAGGCCTGGGCTAGGGCCTGATGGCCGAAACAGATGCCGACCAGCCGGGTCTTGCCCCGCGCCGCCCTCAGCCAGTCCAGCAGCGGCGCGATCCACGGCAGGTCGTCATAGACCCCGGCGGCCGAGCCCGTGACGATGGCCCCCTGAAACTCGGTCGGATCGTCGGGCAACCGCCCGGCCTGGACGTCGAACCGCACCGTCGCCACCCCCTCGCCCAGCAAGGCGCGGAAGCGGGCGGGATAGTCGTCAAAGGCGTCCTGCAGGTCGGTCGGCGGCTTGCCGGTTTCCAGAATGGCGATAGGCTTCACAGCGGTCTCCGGCTCGTCATGCATAAGAGGCGATCCCGGCGTCGGGGGAAAGGGCACGAACCGTTAACGCTGTCTGCTCACCGGCCCTTGAGACATCCCCGCTACGGTCGTGCAATGGCCGACAGCACCCAATTCCGGTTTTCGAGCGTCGCCCCGGACCGCCGCGACCAGACCCGCACCGGGTTTCGCAAGTCGCGCCGGCCGCAGGAGCGGGTGCGCCTGATGGGCCAGACCGTCGATCTGGTTAAGCCGGAAGAAGTGCTCTTCCACATGCAGCGCTGGATCCAGGAACGCCGCAAGGCGATCATAGCCAACCACAATCTGAACAGCCTCTACCTGCTGCGGAAGCATCCCGAGATGCGCGCCTTCTACGAGCGCGCCGAGCTGGTCGAGCTGGACTCCACGCCCCTGGTGCATTTCGCCAAGCTGCTGGGCATAAACAGCCGGCCTTTCCACCGCTGCACCTATCTGGACTGGCGCGACCATTTCTGGAGCCTGGTCAACCGCAACGGCTGGCGCATCATGTATGTCGGCGCGACCCAGGAGGTCTGCGACATCGCGAAGGCGCGGCTGAACGCCCGCTATCCCCGCGCCGTCATCGAGACCCGCAACGGCTATTTCGACGCCACGCCCGGCTCGGCCGACAACGCCGACGTCCTGAAACAGATCAAGGCTTTCCAGCCCCATATCCTGTTCGTCGGAATGGGCATGCCGCGTCAGGAAATCTGGATCACCCGGAATTTCGAAGCCCTGCCCGACTGCGCCATCTTCTCGGTCGGCGCCGCCTTCGACTATGAGGCGGGCGTCCAGAAGTCCGCCCCGCGCTGGATGGGCAAGGCCGGCGTCGAATGGCTCTATCGTCTCGCCGCCGATCCGAAGCGGCTGTTCCGCCGCTACTGTGTCGAGCCGTGGAGCCTGCTGGACCTGATCTACGCCGACCTGGTCGCCGCCGCGAAACGCCGCCTGAAGGCCGTCCGCAAGGGCGCCGTCCTCCCCGCCGTCGGCAGCGAAGCCCACCCCGGACGGCGTTAGCCGCCAAGACCCCTCTCCCGGAGGGAGAGGGAGGGACCCGCCGCGAAGCGGAGGGTGAGGGGTTATGCTCTCACCCTCCCACCGCTCGTCCCGGCGAATGTCGGGATCCAGATGCAGACGCCGCGTCTGCCGCGAGGATGCGAGCCGTGCGCTACGTCAGACACTGCATGTGAATCTGGATCCCGGCATTCGCCGGGATGAGCGGCGAAAAGAGGCTAGGCCGCCTCCAGCGCCTCGTCCTGAACGCCCGCCAGCGTCGTCTCGATGGCGGCGAACAGGGTGGTCAGGGTGATGGGCTTGGCCAGGTGGCCGTCGGCGCCGGCGGCTTTGCCCGCCGCGACATGTTCGGCCAGAGCGTTGGCGGTCAGCATGATGATCGGAATGCGCGCGGCGACCTTGTCGGCCTCCAGCGCCCGGATCGCGGCGGTGGCGGTCAGGCCATCCATCACCGGCATCTGCATATCCATCAGGATCAGGTCGAAGCGGGGTTCGTCGCCGAAACTGGCGGCATAGGCGTCCAGCGCCTCCTGGCCGTTCTCGACCGGGACCAGCTCGACCGCGCTTTCGGCCAGCATGATCTCAACCACCTTGCGGTTGGCCGGATGGTCGTCGGCCAGCAGGATGCGCAGCGACCCGGTGTCGCCGTCTTCCCAATCCCCGTCCTTCCAGTCGCCGTTCGCCGCCGGCGTATTGGCGGCCACGATCGGCGCCGGGGCCTCGCAGGCAGGCAGCGGCAGGTCGAACCAGAAGGTCGCGCCCTCGCCCGGACGGCTGCGGCAGTCCAGGGTCCCGCCCATCAGTTCGGACAGGTCCTTCGAAATCGCCAGCCCCAGACCCGTGCCGCCGAAGCGCCGGGTGATCGAGCCGTCGGCCTGCTGGAAGCGGCCGAAGATGCGTTCCTTCTCGGCGTCATCGAAACCCACGCCCGTGTCGCTGACTGTAAAGCGCGCCAGACCGTCCGCGGTCATTTCGCCGGTGACGCGCACCGCACCCTGATCGGTGAATTTGAGCGCGTTGGAAATCAGATTGGTCAGGATCTGGCGGAACCGCACCGGGTCGCCGCTGACCACATGCTCCAGGGCGGGGTCGATCGCGACGTCCAGCGCCACGCCCTTCTCCTTGGCCGTCTGGGTCCACAGCATGCCCACGCCCCGGGCGGCGTCGCCGAGATGGAAGGGGGCCGTCTCGATGGTGACGTTGCCGGACTCGATCCGGGCGCTGTCGAGGATGTCGGACAGCAACCGCTCAAGGGTCACGCCCGAGGCGCGGATGACCTCGACCATCTCATGCTCGCGCGGCTTCATCCCGGCCCGCGCCAGGGTGTCGGCCATGGCCACGATGCCGTTCAGCGGCGTACGGATCTCATGGCTCATATTGGCCAGGAATTCGGACTTGGACAGATTGGCCGCCTCGGCCCGCTTGCGCGCGACGCGCAGGTGTTTCGACAGACGGAACTGCCACAGGGCCGCGGCGACGGCCGACAGGAAGAAGACGACGGCGATGCCGACGATCCAGTTCTGCGAGCGGATCACATCCTTCTGCAGCCCGGTGTTGGCGCGTTCGGTCTCCAGCTGCTCGCGGCGACGGTCCAGCTTGTCCTGCATGTCGCCGGTAACCTGGCGGATGCCCGCGCTGAAGCGGCGGTTGGCCTGAATCTCGGCGGCGCGGTCGTAGGCGCGCAGCTTCCGGTACGCCTCTTCCGGACGGCCCTCGGCGAACAGCAGCTCGGCCTCGACGCGAGGAATTTCCGACGCCCCGTCCTCACGAAAGGCGCCGAGGGCCTCGCGGCGGCGGATTTCAGCCAGATCGGCCCGGGCCTCGGCGACATGGCCCAGCTGGGCGTTGGCGATTGCGCGCATCGGCAACAACCGGCCGGCCAGGAAGGCGGCGGGGCCTAGCTTGCGTCCGTAGGGGGCGATGCATTTCAGCACGTCGCGCGGCGCGCTGCGGGCCTGGGCAACGGCCGCGCACAGGCTGGCGTCATAGACCAGCAGGCTTTGCAGGCCGGTGCGTGCGGCCAGGCGATGGTGGGCGGCGGCCAGACGATCGGCCAGGGGCTGGTCCCCGACCTGAACCGCCAGCCTGGCGAGGTTGTACAGGCTGTCGAAGTCCGGACGCGGATAGGCAGGGTTGGCGAAATCGATCTCGAACTTGCCGAAGGCGGTGGCGCTGCCCTCGAAGTCATTCAGCTTCATCAGGCCGATGCCCGCGACCTCCCAGACCCCCGCGTGGGCGGTGTTGGCATAGGGATCGTGTTCCGGGATCGTCCCGTCGATCTCCGCCAGCATCTTCAGCCCGTCGCCGATGCGGTCGTTGTCCATCAGGGACAGGGCGTACAGCCGGGTGGCGTGGACGCGGGTGATCCAGTCGGCCTGGGTGTCCGCCAGATACCGCATCTGGTCGGCGGCGCCGACTTCGCCGTTGTCGTAGCGGATCGCGAGATTGTTCAGATAGGCGATCATCACATAGCGGCTGTCGTTCTGGCGCCGCGCGGCCGCCTCCAGCCGGTCGTTCCAGCGTCCCGCATGCTCGAACTCACCCTGGTTCAGATAGATCCAGGCCACATGGTAGAGCCGGTTGAGACCTTCGCGGTCGCCGCGGGCCGCAGCCGCCTCGCCGAAACGGTCCAGTGCGCGGAAGTCGGTCGCGCCGGCGCGGTTCTCTACCGCGTCGATCAGGGCTGTAGGGCTGCGCGGAGGCGTCGAGGCCTGCGCTGACGCGGCCTCCGCGCCAAGGGTGATCGCGAAGCACGCCGCGATGATGAGCTTTACAAAACGGAACATACGAAATCCGGGTGATCCTCACTCATCGCACAAGAACCTTGAGCAAGGCTTAGCGCCCGGCTTCGCAAATCCCCGATGCCCAACGTCGATGACCGACACAGTGCGACACATAAAAAACCGTGGCTGTTACGGTTCGTGAGGGAACGACCTGACTGACAGGCGTGTTTGTCATGACAAATTGACGCACCCTCGAGAAGGAACCCGACATGGCTAGACCGTCCCTCGCAGCATCCGGCGGAGGGGGGGTGGGAGCCATACTCGTCCGCATCCTCTCGGTCATCTTCGTCATGATCGGCGCGACCCTGACCATCGGCGGAGCCTGGTTGCTGACGCTGGGCGGCTCCTTCTACTATCTGCTGGCCGGTCTAGGCCTGATCGCCTCGGGCGTGATGCTGTTCCGGCTCAAGCTGACCGGCGCCTACATCTACTTTGGTGTCTTCGTCCTGACAGTGATGTGGGCGTTGTGGGAAGTCGGGCTCGACGGCTGGGGTCTGGTGCCCCGGGTCATCGCCCCGGCCGTGCTTCTGGCCTTGGTGATCGCCTCCCTGCCAGTGCTCAGGCCCGGTCGTGACGGTCGCAAATGGGCCATCGGCGGCGGCGTCGGCTTCGTCGTCGTGGCCCTGCTCGCCGGCTTCGGCGTGGCCCAGGCCAATGCGCCCAAGGTCGACATGCCCCTGCCCGCTGCCCAGCCCTCGACCAGCAGCGATCCGGACGCCATCCCGGTCGGCGCCGACTGGCCCGCCTATGGCGGCACCTATCACGCCCAGCGCTATTCGCCCCTGACCCAGATCAACACCGGCAACGTCGGCAAGCTGCAACGGGCGTGGAACATCCACACCGGCGACCTGCCCGGCGATCGTCCCGGGGCGCAGAACAAATACGCGTCCGAGAACACCCCGCTGAAGGTCGGCAACGCCCTCTACATCTGTTCGGGCAAGGGTATCGTCCTGGCCGTCGACGCCGCCACAGGCAAGACGATCTGGCGGCATGACCCACAGGTTTCGGACGACAACATTCCCTACACCGCCGCCTGCCGGGGCGTGAGTTACTTCGTCGTGCCCTCGGTCGCGCCGCAGACGCCCTGCGCCACCCGGATCATCTGGGGCACGCTGGACGCCCGCCTGATCGCGGTCGATTCCCGCACCGGCCAACGCTGCCAGGGCTTCGGCCAGAACGGCCAGGTCGACACCGCCGCCAACATGGGAACCCTGATCCCCGGCATGGTCTCCATCACCTCGGCCCCGACCATCGTGCGCGGTGTCGTGGTCACCGGCCACCAGATCCTCGACGGCCAGTATCGTCAGGCGCCCTCAGGTGTCATCAAGGGCTTCGACGCCGTCACCGGCCAGCTGCGCTGGGCATGGGACATGATGCGGCCCGACATCAACACCACCCCGCCGGCCGGCCAGATCTACACCCTCGGCACGCCGAACATGTGGACCACCGCCTCGGGCGACGAACGTCTGGGCCTGGTCTATCTGCCGCTGGGCTCGACTGCCGCCGACTACTGGTCCTCGGACCGCACCGGCCCGCAGCTCGACTATGCGACCTCGCTGGTCGCGCTGGACGTTACCACCGGCAAGCCGCGCTGGCATTTCCAGACCGTGCACCACGACGTCTGGGACTATGACCTGGGCTCGCAGGCCACCCTGGTCGACTTCCCGACGGGCGCGGGCGCCCTCCCGGCGGTCGTTCTGCCGTCCAAACAGGGCGACATCTATGTCCTGAACCGCGAGACCGGCCAGCCCCTGACCCAGGTCGCCGAACTGCCCGTCCCGCAAGGCGGTCAGGAGCCGGCCATGCGGACGAAGACCCAGCCGCACAGCCTGTTCCACACCCTGCGCCGCCAGAACGACCTGACCGAGAAGTCGATGTGGGGCATGTCGCCGATCGACCAGATGGTCTGCCGGATCCAGTTCCGTCAGGCCAGCTATGCGGGCTTCTACACCCCGCCGACCGTCGGTCAGCACTATATCGAATACCCCGGCTACAACGGCGGTTCGGACTGGGGCGGCATCGCCATCGACCCGAACCGGGGCGTGATCGTCGCGAACTATAACGACATGCCCAACTACAACACGCTGGTCCCCCGGGCCGAGGCCGACAAGCGCGGCTGGGTCCCGCGCGGCCAGCCCAACGCCCGCAAGGGCGGGGCTGAGGGCGCGGGCGATCCCCAGGCGGGCGTGCCCTACGCCATCTCGGTCAACGCCGGCTGGCGCCTGCCCTTCACCGGCCTGCTGTGCAAGGAGCCTCCCTATGGCGGCATCCGCGCCATCGACCTGAAGACCGGCCGTCAGATCTGGGATCGCCCGCTGGGCACGGCCCGGAACAACGGTCCGTTCGGCATCCCTTCGGGTCTGCCGATCAATATCGGGACGCCCAACAACGGCGGCGCGGTGGTCACGGCGGGGAATCTGATCTTCGTCGCCGCGGCTACCGACGGCCTGATCCGGGCCATCGACATCAACACCGGCAAGACGGTCTGGTCCGACGTCCTGCCCGGCGGTGGTCAGGCCACCCCGATGACCTATGAGATCGGCGGCCGCCAGTATCTGGTCATCGCGCCCGGAGGCCACCACTTCATGGAGACCCCCATCTCCGACGAGGTGATCGCCTACGCCCTGCCGACCTAGGTCAGCAGGAAATCAGAAACGGCAGAGCGGCCGTCCGGGACCTCCCGGGCGGCCGTTTCGCTATTCAGGATTTCAGCGCGTTGCGGCCCAGCACGATGGCCCCCAGCGGCCCCGCCATTCCGCCCAGCCCCGGCGGGACTACATAGTCGTCGATCATCGCCGCGATCCGCCCGGCGGTCGCATAGCCCGCCAGGCTCTCGATCAGGGCCGAGCGCAGGCGCGCGAAAAGATGATCGTTGTTGCCGAAGACGCCGCCGCCGATCAGGATTCGCTCGGGCGCGATCGTCAGCACCAGATTGTGCAGCAGGCCGCCGAGCGCGTGGACCACCATTTCCCAGGCCGGGTCGTCCGCCGAAAGGGTCTCGCCGGGCTTGCCCGTACGCGCCAGCAGGGCCGGCCCCGCCGCCAGCCCCTCGACGCAGTCGCTGTGATAGGGGCAGCTGCCTGGCCATGTGTCGCCCGCGATCCGCCCGACGCGCAGATGCCCGGCCTCGGTGTGGCCCAGACCGCTGACCGACTGGCCGTTGATCACCACCCCGACCCCGATCCCGGTCCCGACGGTGATGTAGGAAAACGACTTCAGCCCCTGCGCGGCGCCCCAGACGCCCTCGGCGAAGGCCGCGCCATTGACGTCGGTGTCGATGGCCATCGGCACGCCCAGGTCCTTGCCCAGCATCGTCAGGTCGGCGTCGCTCCAGCCCGGCTTGGGCGTGAAGACGATGGAGCCCCAGTTCGCTGCCCGGTCGTCCAGTTCCAGCGGCCCGAAGCTGCCGATACCGAGCGCCTTGAAATCATGCTCCGCCTTCCAGCGCTCCAGAACCGCCCGGACCTCGCCCAGCGCCTCTTCCGGTGTCGTGGTGGGCAGGCGGACCTCGTCGCGGATGTCGTCGGGTCCCGAAGCCAGCAGGCAGACGATCTTGGTCCCGCCCAGCTCCACCCCGGCGATCAGGGGGGCGGTCGCTGGGGTCTCGGTGTTTTCGGCCATACGGCGCCTCCGGCATGCGTCGGTCCTTCTAGACCGTACGCCGCCGCCCGCGTCACCCCCGGCTGTGTCACCAAGGTTGAATGTGTCGCGCCGCCAAGCTGGACCATTTCGAGTTCCATCGTGCTAGACTGCGGAAATCCCGCCATTTTCCTTACCGCCGCTCTCCGCGCGCCACCCAGAACCGGCTCCCGATGCCCATCAATGCTCCCCCCGGGGAAACCCGCGTCCAGTTCGTGATGCGCCGCGTCGTCGAGCATATCGCGCGTGAGCGTCTGCGCGTCGGCGACGATCTGCCGTCCGAGACCCGCTTCGTCGAGGTGCTCGGCGTCAGCCGTCCGGTGGTGCGCGAAGCCTTCGGCGCCCTGGCCGCCCTCAACATCGTCGAGACCGCCAACGGCCGCCGCCCCCGCGTCAGCGCCCTCAACGGCTCGGTCCTGTCGATCTCGCTGGATCACGCCGTCCGCACCGAACAGATCTCCGTGCGTCAGGTCTGGGAGACGCGCCGCTGTCTGGAGACCGAGACCGTGGCCCTGGCCGCCGAGCGCCGCACCGACGCCGAGGCCGCCCACATCCGCGAGCTCGCCGAGGCCATGACCCGGGCCGGACACAACTCGCCCGAGCTGATGGCGCTCGACATCCGCATGCACAAGGCCATCGCCGAGGCGGGCCGCAACCTCTTGATGGCCCAGATCATCGCCTCGCTGGAACCCCTGCTCCAGTCCTCGGTCTCGGCCGCCTGGGGACTGGCCGACGACGCCGGCCGTCACCGCGACATCCTCGATCGTCACCTCGAGATCGCCGAGGCCATCACCAACGGCGATCCCGCCGCAGCCCGCGCCGCCATGGACCGGCATTTCGACGCCGCCATCGCCGCCCGGCTGCTGATCGAGGACCCGCTTCCGGCCTGACCTCACATGCCCCCTTGGCGCCGCGCCCGGAGCGCGAGAGGGTAGCGGTTTCCCGTAACGCGGACGCCCTCCCTCCATGGCCGCCAAAGTCACCCTGCCAGCCCGGCCCGAGCCGCTGGAAATCGATCCGGCCTCGACCGCCGTCATCGTCATCGACATGCAGAACGCCTATGCCTCGCCGGGCGGCTATCTGGATCTCGCGGGCTTCGACATCTCGGGCGCGGCCAAGGTCATCGCCAACATCAAGGGGGTGCTGGAGGTGGCGCGCGGCGCCGGCGTCCCCGTCATCTATTTCCAGAACGGCTGGGACCCCGACTATGTCGAGGCCGGCGGCCCGGGCAGCCCCAACTGGCACAAATCCAATGCGCTGAAGACCATGCGCGCCCGCCCCGAACTGCACGGCCAGCTGCTGGCGCGCGGCACCTGGGACTATGAGCTGGTCGACGAGTTGAAGCCGCAGCCGGGCGACATCTGCCTGCACAAGACCCGCTACTCCGGCTTCTTCAACTCCCAGCTCGACAGCTTCCTGCGCTCGCGCGGCATCAGGAACCTCGTCTTCGTCGGCATCGCCACCAATGTCTGCGTCGAGAGCACCCTGCGCGACGGCTTCTTCCTCGAATATTTCGGCGTGGTTCTGGAAGACGCGACCCATCAGGCCGGGCCGGAATTCGTCCAGCAGGCGGCGCTCTACAACATCGAGAAATTCTTCGGCTGGGTCTCCAGCGTCGCCGACTTCAAGGGCGTCGTCGGCCAGATCGCGCCCACCACTGAACAGGAGGCCTGAATGCCCAAGACCGTCATCACCCCGCCCGGAACCGTCACCCCGATCGCCCCCTTCTCGCCCGGGACCTTCGCCGACGGCGTGGTCTATGTCTCGGGGACCCTGGCCTTCGACAAGGACAATAACGTCGCCTGCGTCGGCGACGCCGAGGGCCAGACGCGCATCGTGCTGGAGACCATCAAGTCGGTGATCGAGACCGCCGGCGGGACCATGGACGACGTGACCATGAACCACATCTTCCTCAAGGACTGGGCCGACTACGCCGCGCTCAACAAGGTCTATGCCGAGTATTTCCCGGGCGACAAACCGGCGCGGTTCTGCATCCAGTGCGGCCTCGTCCGGCCCGACTTCCTCGTCGAGATCGCCACCATCGCCCACATCGGCAAGAAGGCCTGAGGCGGTTGCAGAGCGGAACCGCCGACGGCCTCTACTGGGAAGTCCACGACGGCCCTGACGCTGCCGCCAGCGTCATCCTGTCCGCCGGCCTCGGCGGTTCGGCCGCCTTCTGGGCGCCGCAGATGCAGGCCCTGACCGCGGGCTTCCGCGTCATCCTCTACGACCACCGCGGCACGGGCCGCAGCGACCGCAGCCTCAAACCCGACCACTCGGTCGCCGCGATGGCTCAGGACATCGTCGCCGTCCTCGACGCGACCGGCACGGACAGGGCCCATCTGGTCGGCCATGCGGCGGGCGGCAACGCCGGTCTGCAGCTGGCCCTCGACCACCCCGACCGGCTGGACAGGCTCGTCGTCGTCAACGGCTGGTCGCGGCCCGATCCCCACGTCGCCCGCTGCTTCTCCGCCCGCACCCGGTTACTGGAGGCCTTCGGGCCCCAGGCCTATGTCGAGGCCCAGAGCCTGTTCCTCTATCCGCCCGACTGGATCAGCGAGAACGACGCCCTGCTGAAAGAGCAGGAGCCGCATCACGTCGCCCACTTCCCGCGCACCGACGTCATGCTGGCCCGCATCAACGCCCTTCTGGCCTTCGACATCGGCGACCGGCTGGGCCAGATCGCGCACCCCGTTCTGGTCAGCGCTTCGGCCGACGACATGCTGGTCCCGCCGCGTCTGGCCCTGCGCCTCGCCGCCGGCCTGCCCAACGCGACGCTGGAAGTGGTTCCTTGGGGCGGTCACGCCTTTACGGCGACGCTTCCCGATGTCTTCAATACCCAACTGATCGCCTGGCTCTCCGGCGACGTCTGAAGGACTGCATCCATGGAAGTCGGCGTCTTCATCCCGATCAACAACAACGGCTGGCTGATTTCGGAGAACGCGCCGCAGTACATGCCGTCGTTCGACCTGAACAAGCGCATCGCCCAGGCGGCCGAGAAGCACGGCCTCGACTTCCTCCTGTCGATGATCAAGCTGCGCGGATTCGGCGGCAAGACCGAGTTCTGGGAATACGGGCTGGAGAGCTTCACCCTGATGTCGGGCCTCGCGGCGGTGACCGAGAAGATCAAGATCTACGCCACCTGCCCGACCCTGATCATCCCGCCTGCCTTCGCCGCGCGAATGTGCAACACGATCGACTCGATCAGCCACGGCCGCTTCGGCCTGAACCTGATCACCGGCTGGCAGAAGCCGGAATATTCCCAGATGGGCCTGTGGCCCGGCGAGGACCATTTCCGCAACCGCTACAAGATGCTGGACGAGTACGCCCAGATTCTGAGGGAGTTGTGGGAGACGGGCCGGTCGGACCTCAAGGGCGACTACTACACCATGGACGACTGCCTGGTCCGGCCCCGGCCGACCGGGGACATGAAGATCATCTGCGCCGGCTCTTCGGACGAGGGCCTCGCCTTCTCGGCCAAATGGGCCGACTACGCCTTCTGCTTGGGCAAGGGCGTCAACACGCCCAAGGCCTTCGCCTTCAACAATGAGCGTCTGGCCGAGGCGACCGCGAAGACGGGCCGCGACGTGAAGATGTTCGTCCTCGTCATGATCATCGCCGCCGACACCGACGAGGAAGCCCAGGCGAAGTGGAAGTCCTACAACGACGGCGTCGACGTCGACGCGATCAGCTGGCTCAAGGACCAGGGCGCCGCCGACAAGGTTAACGCCACCACCAACGTCATCCAGCTCGCCGCCCCCGAGGGTGCTGTGAACATCAACATGGGAACCCTGGTCGGCTCCTATGCGACCGTCGCGAAGATGCTGGACGAGATGTCGGAAGTCCCCGGCACCGGCGGCGTCCTCCTCACCTTCGACGACTTCGAACAGGGCATCGAGGACTTCGGGACGAAGATCCAGCCGCTGATGGAATGCCGGAAATAGGGTCCGCCTTGCAGATCCGCATCGACGACCTCTCCGGCGACCAGACCCGCGCCCTTCTGGCCCTGCACCTGGCGGGGATGCACGCCAACTCGCCGCCGGACCATGTGCGAGCGCTCGACCTGACCGGGCTGCAGCGGCCCGACGTCACCGTCTGGACCGTCTGGCGCGAGGGCAGCATCGCCGGCATCGGCGCCCTCAAGGCCCTGCCCGACGGCACCGGCGAGCTGAAGTCGATGCGCACCCATCCCGACCACCTGCGCAGTCGTGTCGCCGCCGCCCTGCTGGAACACATCATCGGCGAGGCGCAAGCGCGCGGCTATGCCCGCCTCTCGCTCGAAACCGGCTCAGGCGAGGCCTTCGACCCGGCGCTCGCCCTCTACCGCCGACGCGGCTTCATCGACGGCGAGGCCTTCTCCGACTACGAACGCAGCGCCTTCAACCAGTTCCTGCATCTGGACCTTTAGTCCGCGTCCGACCCGTCGTCCTCGCCCGAGCCATGGCCGTGGCCGGTCGTAACCGCGACGCCCGCAGGTCCCGCCTCCCCGTCCGAAGACGCGAACCAGAAGGGCTGACGCGGCCGGTTCCTGCGGCCCACCTCGTCCATATGGCTGTCGTAGACCCGGCCGTTGGCGACGGTGTAGGCGATGTCGCGGGTGTTCCTGATGTTCTCCAGCGGGTTGGTGTTCATCACCACCATGTCGGCCAGTTTCCCGACCTCCAGCGACCCGATGTCCTTGTCCATGCCCAGGGCCTTCGCGCCGTTCAGGGTGCCGGTGCGCAGGGCTTCCATCGGCGTCATTCCCCCTTGCGCCATCATCCAGATTTCCCAGTGTTCGCCCAGGGCCTCGCGCTGCCCATGGGCCCCGGTCTCGACGTTGACGCCCAGGTCCGACAGGGCCTTGGCCTGCTGCGAGATGGCGATGTGGTTCCACTCCTCCATCGGCTGGGTCGTGGGCCGCCGGGCGCGGGCGTCCAGCACCCGGCGCGGGACGTACTGCTGCAGCAGCGGATCGTTCCAGACAGGGCTTTCCTGGTACCAGTAATTTTCACCGAAGGCGCCGCCATAGGCCACGATCAGGGTCGGGGTGTAGGCGACGTCCGTCTGCCTCCACAGCTGGCGCACGTCGTCATACAGATGGGCCAGCGGGATCGAGTGCTCGATCGTCGTATGGCCGTCGACGATCATCGACATATTGTGCTGGTACAGCGAGCCGCCCTCGGGGACGACGTTCATGTTCAGCTCGCGCGCGGCCTCGATGATCTGCTGACGCTGATCCCGGCGCGGCTGGTTGTAGCTCTTGACGCTGATTGCCCCCAAGGCCTGGGTCCGGCGCAGCGCCGACAGGGCGTCGTCCAGACTGTCGATCTGGGCCGTGAACGGCGTCTGGGCGCCATAGAGGATCGTGCCCGTCGAATAGATGCGCGGCCCAACCACCCGGCCGGCGCGGGCCATTTCGGAGTGGGCGAAGATCTCGCTGGAATCGTTGGACGGATCGTGGATCGTGGTCACCCCGAAGGCCAGGGACGCATAATCGATCCGGCTCTGCTGCGGGATGATGCCGTCGGCCGCCATCGAGCCGTGCCAGTGGGCGTCGATCAGACCGGGGGTGATGGTCTTGCCGGTCATGTCCATGACGGTCGCGCCGGCGGGCACGGTCACCGAGCCGCGCGGGCCGATGGCCTCGATCCGGTTCTCGTTGACGACGATGACGCCGTCCTCGATCACCTGATCCCCGTTCATGGTGATGATGCGCGCGCCGGTCAGGACCAGACGGCCCGTCGGCTTGTCGGCCGTGGCGGTGAAGCCAAGGTTGATGCCGTGTACGGCGGGCTTGGGCAGTTCGGCCGGCGCCCCTTCCTCGAACTTGAAGCTGTCCTGCAGGGTGCGGGTGAAGAACTCCGGCCCGATGGCCCAGCTCAGCCGCGACGAATCGCCCGACCAGGTCAGCCAGTTGCCGGCGTCGCGGGTCACGCGGGTCTGCGGCAGGGCCTCGCCCTTGGCGCCCATCTCGACCGGACGGCCGGTGGCGACGAAGGGCGCGACATAGGCGTTGAACCGCTCGGTCCAGGCGACCCAGTGCTCGTCCGGCGAGATTTCGAAGTCCGAGGCCCATTGCGAGCTCAGATGGGTGCGCGGTTCATGCCCGCCCAGATCCACCGACTTGAGCGCCGAGTTTCCGTCCTGACGGCCCAGGAAGAAGATGCGGTCGTTGGACGCGCCCCACTGCGGCGTCGTGCCGTCCTCGGTGACCAGGGTGGACTCGCCGCCCGCCGTCGGCACGCGATAGATGCCCGGATCACGCCCCCACAGGCCGGTGGTCAGATAGCCGTCGCTGACCTTGCGATAGGCGATGGTCTTGCCGTCCGGCGAGAAGCTCGGCTCGATGTAATGACCGGGATGTTGGGTCACGACGTGGCCCGTCCCGCCCGAGGCCGGGATGACCCGCACCGTGCCCAGATCCTTGTCCGACCAGGTCGTATAGACGATCGACCGGCCGTCGCGGGACCAGGACGGATAGAGCTCGAAATGGTCGCTCTGCGACGTCAGACGCCGCGCCGTCCCCGTCGGCAGGTCGCGGATCCAGATGTTGCCGAGCGACTCGAACACCACCCTGGTCCCGTCCGGCGAGGCGTGGGCCCAGCGGATCATCTTCGTCTGGAAGGTGTCGGGCGCGACCTCGACCGTGGTGCGCACGGCGGGCTCGACGCGGCGGGTGTCGGAGACGTGGAACGGGATGTCCGTCACGGATTGCGAGGCCACGTCGATCTTGTGGAAGGTCCCGCCGGCCCAGAAGACGATCGCCTTGCCGTCCGGCGTCCAGCTCATCGCCGGGTAGACGCCGTGGATCGCCCAGGTCTCCTGCAGGTCGCGGTCCAGATGGCCGTAGATCGGCGTCTCGCGGCCGCTCTCGATGTCCATTACATAGAGGGTCGACTGGTAGCGGACGCGGCGGATGAAGGCGATCGACTTGCCGTCCGGCGAAGGCGTCGGGCGGATCGAACCGCCGGGGCCGGACAAGAACTCCTCGGTCTCGCCCGTCTCACGGTCCAGCCGCTGGATGGCATAGATCTGGGTGTTCACGTCCTTGGAATATTCGAACTGACCGCCCGGGGTGGTGTCATCCGAGAAGTAGAGATAGCGGCCGTCCGGCGAGAAGGCGGGCTCGCCCGTGTCCTTCTGCTGGGTCCGGCGCGTGGTCAGCTGAACGCCGCCGCCGCCCGAGCGGTGCCACATCCACATCTCGCCGGCGCCGAGCGAACGGCTGGAGGTGAAGTGCTTGCGGCCGACGATGAACTGGCCGTCCGGGGTCCATTCCGGCTGCGACACCAGGCGGAAGCTCTCCTTCGACACCTGCTGCAGGTCCGAGCCGTCGACGGCCATGGTCCAGATGTTGTCGCCGCCGCCCCGGTCGGAGGTGAAGGCGATCCGGGTCCCGTCGGGCGAGAATTTCGGCTGCATCTCCCAGGCGACGCCGGAGGCGATGGCCTTCGCCTCACCGCCGCCGATGGGCATGGTGTAGATATCGCCCAGCATGTCGAAGACGATCGTCTTGCTGTCGGGGCTGACGTCCAGCGACATCCAGGTGCCCGAGGTGACATTGATGTTCACCTCGTGCGACGGCCCGGGCGGACTGTTGACATCCCACTTGGGCTTCTCGGCCGCGGCGGCGGGCGCCGGCGTCGCGGTCGCTGCCGGTGTCGCGGTCTCCAGCACCGGCTCGGGCGCGGGCTTCTCCGGCGTCGGCGCGGGCGGCGCGTCCTGGGGCGCCGGAGCGGGCGTCGGGGTCGGCGTGGGCGGAGGGGTCTGCGTCTGGGCCAGGGCGCTGATCGGCCCCTGCATCGCCAGAACCGCGACGGCAGCCGTCGTCAACCACATCCGCTTCATGTCGTAAGCCCCTCTCCGAACAGGGCGGCATCTAGCGGCATGCGACGCGCCTTGGCGAGGCCCCCGACCTTACCGATTGTTCATGTGGCGGAGACGGCCCGTGGACGCGCCGCGGACGGCGCCGACATGTCCCGTGTCGGACACAGGAACGAAGGTGCCCCCCATCGCTTCCTCTTTCCACACCGAAAATGGAGAGCGAGATGAAGGCGTTGTGCTGGCACGGCAAGGGCGACATCCGGTGCGAAACCGTACCTGATCCGGAGATTCAGGATGGCCGCGACGCCATCATCCGCGTGACCTCCTGCGCCATCTGCGGCTCGGACCTGCACCTTTACGGCGGCTTCGTGCCGGGCATGAAGTCTGGCGACGTCATGGGCCATGAGACGATGGGCGAGGTCGTCGCGGTCGGCAAGGACAACACGAAACTCAAGGTCGGTGACCGGGTCGTGGTGCCTTTCACCATCTCATGTGGCGAGTGCCGGATGTGCAAATGGGGTCTGTTCTCCTGCTGCGAAGTCTCCAATCCCGCCGGCGCCGAACAGGCCAAGATGATCGGCTATCCGACCGCCGGCCTGTTCGGATACACCCACACCTACGGCGGCTTTCCCGGCGGTCAGGCCGAATACCTGCGCGTCCCCTACGCCGACGTCGGCCCGATCAAGGTGCCCGAAGGCCTGACCGACGATCAGGTCCTGTTCCTGTCCGACATCTTTCCGACAGGCTGGATGGCCGCCGAGCATTGCGACATCCAGCCGGGTCAGACCATCGCCGTGTTCGGTTGTGGCCCGGTCGGTCAGTTCGCCATTCGCTCCGCCTTCATGATGGGCGCAGAACGGGTGATCGCCATCGATCAGGTGCCCGAGCGGTTAGCCCTCGCCCGCGCCGCCGGGGCCGAGACGATCGACTTCAGCGAAGGTGATGTTCAGGAAAAGATAAAGGCGCTGACGCGAGGCCTCGGCCCTGACGCGGTCATCGAGGCTGTCGGTCTGGAAAGCCACGGCGCCGGCAGCCTGATCGAAAAGGTTCAGGAGACCGTCGCCGGCAAGATGGAACGTCCCTACGCGCTGAACGAGGCGATTATCGCCTGCCGTCCCGGCGGCATCGTTTCCCAGCCCGGCGTCTTCATCAATGCCGTCCCGACCATGATGGGCGCCCTGATCGCCAAGGGCCTGACCATGAAGACCGGTCAGACCCATGTGCAGAAATACCTCGAGCCCCTGATGGCGAAAATCGCCGAGGGCGAGATCGATCCCAGCTTCCTGATCACCCATAAGATCAGGCTGGAAGACGGTCCCGACGCCTACAATACCTTCCAGGAGAAGAAGGACGGCTGCATCAAGGTGGTGATCAACCCCGGCACGTGAGGGGGGCGGGGTTACTCTGCAGCCAGTAACGCCAGCAGGGCGAAACTGGCCAGCCAGTGCTCGCCCATATAGTCGCCGGTCACCTGCGGCAGAGCGACGGCCAGATGGTCGTCGGCGGCCTTGAGCGCGATCGCCTTCCGCCCGTCCGTCAGGGGCGAGGCGATGCCTCGCCAGCACCAGGCCCGGCTCAGGTTCAGCCCGTCCAGATGGGCGATCTTGCCGTCCGACCGGTCGCTCACGCTGGCCGGGGCGAACAGGGTCGCAGGCCTTTGCGCGGCCAGATCGGGCAGGAAGGCGTCGAACCATGTGCTGAACTCCGCCGGCGAAAGCACCCGCCGCATCAGCTCGGCCTCCATCAGGGCCGGCGACAGGAACTCGTCCTGCGACGGCTCCCAGGCCTGACAGCCCGCATCGCCCAGATGCCAGTCGCGCGCCTTGGCTTCGCACACCTCGGCCAGTTCGGCGTCGCCGACCGCGGCCGCATAGTCCAGCGTCAGCACCAGCGCGAAGGCGGTGTTGTAGTGGGTCCCGACACGCACCGGATAGGTGGCCAAGGGCAGGAAGCTCTTGAACCGGTCGGCGAAGGCGTCTGCCAGCGGATTCAGCGTCTCCGACCACCGCCGCCCGTCCTCGCTGTCGTGCCTCGTCAACTCCCCCGCCAGCATCAACAGCCAGGCCCAGCCATAGGGCCGTTCGAACCCGCGGCTGGACGGTTCGGCCAGATAGGCGGTCTCGGCCGCGACATTGGCCTCGGTGAACAGCTCATCCGCCAGCGCCCGGATCGCCCCCGCCTCTTCGATCTCCGGATGCAGGCGCAGGACCGTGAACAGGGTCCACCAGCCGTGCACGCAGGAATGCCAGTCGAAACTGCCGAAGAAGATCGGATGCAGGGCGCGCGGCCCCTTCACCGCCTCGGGTCCGACGATCACATGATCCAGCTTGTTCGGATATTCGCGCGTCACATGGCCCAGCGCGGTCCGGGCATAGAGGCTCGCGGTCTCGGTCGTCAGTCGCGTCATCTCAGAACCGGAAAGCCAGGGCGTACATCAGGACGATATTGACCAGCAGCATCACCGCCGCCGTCGGCGCCTGCGCCCGGATCACCCCGTTGAAGGCGGCGTTGCGGTCGGGCAGGTCCAGCAGATTGGCGGGCACCACATTGAAGTTCGCCGCCATCGGCGTCAGCAGCGTCCCGCAGAAGCCGGCCAGCATGCCGATGGCGCAGACGATGGCCGGATCGCCGCCGAACTGATGCACCACCAACGGCAGGCCGATCGCCGCCGTCATCACCGGGAAGGCCGCGAACGCATTGCCCATGACGATGGTGAACAGGGCCATGCCGACGCAATAGGCGATCACCGCCAGCAGCGGCGTCGTCAGGGGGATGACGCTCGTCACCGCCTGCCCCACCACGCCCCCGACGTCCGAGGCGAGAAACACCGCCCCCAGCGAGGCCAGCATCTGCGGCAGCAGCGCCGCCCAGCCGATGGAATCCATCAGCCGGCGCCCTTCCTGAGCGGGCGCCGAAACCGGCGGCCTCAGCCAGGCGACGGCGGCGAAGAAGGCGATCAGGCAACCGAGCCCGAGCGCGATCAGGGTCGTCTGGGTCGGGCCGATCAGCCACTTGCCGGCGTCGGTGTATTTGGCCGCCAGCGTCCCGCCGACCGCCACCACCGGAATGATCAGGGCCGGCAGGAACAGGGCGTTGCCGCGCCGCTCCGCGCGTTCGACCCGCTCCTCCGGCCCGGTCGTGGCGGGCTTCGCGACGCCCATCTTCCCGGTCGCGCCGATGGCCACCAGCGCCAGCACCAGCACCCCGTTGCCGAGCCCGCCCAGCTTCGCCCCGAACAACATCGACACGGCGACCAGACCCCAGAACAGGGTATTGCGGACGCGCGTCGGATGGCTGCGGTCCAGCGCCGTCAGTACGGCGAAGGCCAGGATCATCAGCCCGACGAGGACATAGGCGTGGTCGAGGGTGATCATGCCTCACCGCCCTTTACGGCCGCCGACCTCAGGGTCCGATCGAAGAACCACAGCCGCACCCCGTGCACGATGAAGGCCGCGATGGCCGTCGGGATCGCCCACAGCGACACATGCAGGGCCTCGACCTTGATCCCGGCCTGTTCGAGGAAGCCGACGATCAGGACGATGGAGCCGATGGCGATAAAGATGTCCTCGCCGAAGAACAGCCCGATATTGTCCGTCGCCGCCGCCATGCCGCGAATGCGGAAGCGCGTCTCATCCGAGATCTCGCCCTGATCCTTCTCCGCCGCCCCTTCCGCCATCGGCGCGACCAGCGGCCGCACCATCTGCGGGTGCCCGCCCAGCGAGGTGAGACCCAGCGCCGAGGTCGCCTGACGCAGCACCAGATAGACCAGCAGCAGCCGCCCGGCCGTCGCGGCCCTGACCTTGCCGATCAGCATCCGCGCCCGCTCCTGCAGCCCTTCGCGTTCCAGCAGTCCGATCACCGGCAGGACCAGCCAGGTGATGTGGAAGTAACGGTTGTCGTTAAACGCCTTGCCGAACAGGGCCAGCGTATCGACGCCCGCCCGCCAAAGCCCGGCCGCGTCGGCGCCCGCGACCACCGCCGCCAGCACCCCCGTCACCAGCGCCGCGACCACGATGGTCAGCAACGGATTGAGCCTCGCCGCGAACCCCGCGACCACGACCAGAATTCGAGAAGGACGAGCATAAGGCTACGCTAGCCCCTCTTCTGTCGAGGGAGAAGCCACCCCGAAACCCCCCCCCCGGCGTCTCGATCACGAAGACATCGCCCGGCGTCATCTCGACCTCCGCCGTCGCGCCCAGAGCCTCGACCGTGCCGTGCGCCCGCTCCACCCGGTTGATCCCGACCTGACCCGGATCGCCGCCCACGGCCCCGAAAGGCGGCACGCGCCTGCGGTTCGACAGGATGCCCGCCGTCATCGGCTCCAGGAACCGCACGCGCCGCACCGCCCCGTTCCCGCCCGTCGAGGCCCCGCCCCCGCCCGAGCCCTGCCGGATCGAAAAGCCCTCCAGCAGCACCGGAAACCGCGTCTCCAGCACCTCCGGATCGGTGAGCCGGCTGTTGGTCATATGGGTCTGGACCGCCGACGCCCCGTCGAAGCCGGGCCCGGCGCCCGAGCCCCGGCGATGGTCTCATAGTACTGCCGCGTCGCATCGCCGAAGGTGAAGTTGTTCATCGTCCCCTGACTGGCCGCCAGCACGCCGAGCGCGCCGTAAAGCGCATCGACCACCGCCTGACTGGTCTCGACATTCCCCGCCACCACCGCCGCCGGCCAGACGGGCGACAGCATCGACCCCTCCGGCACGATCAGGCTGATCGGCTTCAGACAGCCTTCGTTCAGGGGATGGCGTCGTCCACCAGCGTCCGGAAGACGTACATCACCGCCGCCCGGGTGATGGAGCGCGGGGCGTTGAATGGTAGCCTCTGGTCGCTGGTGCCGGTGAAATCGACCCGGGCCGAGCGCGTCTCCGCATTGACCGAAATCCGCACCCGGATGATCGCCCCGTCATCCATCTCCAGCGCGAACTCGCCGCCGCCGAAGTCGGCCAGCACCCGGCGCACCGCCTCCTCGGCATTGTCCTGGACGTGGCCCATATAGGCGTCGACGGTCTCGCGCCCGAACTCGGCGACCATCCGCTCCAACTCCTCGGCGCCGCGCGCGCAGGCCGCGACCTGGCTCTTCAGGTCCGCCAGGTTCATCTCGACATTGCGCGACGGCCAGGCGCCCGAGCCGAACAGGGCGCGCGTCTCCGCCTCCCGCAGCTCGCCCTGATCGATCAGCAGGAAGTCGTCGATCAGCACCCCCTCCTCCTCCACCGACCGGCTGTTCGGCGGCATCGAGCCCGGCGTGATCCCGCCCACGTCCGAATGGTGGCCTCTGGCGGCGACGAAGAAGGCCGGCGCCGTATCCTCTTCCGAAACACCGGCAGGATGACCGTGATGTCCGGCAAATGGGTCCCGCCGTTGTAGGGGGCGTTCAGCATATAGACGTCGCCGTGCTTCAGGCCGCGCCCATCCCTTGCGTCGCCGCGCGACCGCACCACCGCCGCGATGCTTTCGCCCATCGAGCCCAGATGCACGGGGATGTGCGGCGCATTGGCGATCAGGGCGCCCGT
Source organism: Brevundimonas goettingensis (assembly GCF_017487405.1). NCBI lineage: Bacteria > Pseudomonadati > Pseudomonadota > Alphaproteobacteria > Caulobacterales > Caulobacteraceae > Brevundimonas > Brevundimonas goettingensis. The sequence goes on from NZ_CP062222.1 coordinate 2,545,419, forward strand.
CCGGTCGAAGACCGCGCAGGAGAAGTCCAGCCGCTCCTTGATGTTGACCGAATAGGCCGTCGCCCTCAGGGCCTCGCCCATCTGTTCCGCCACGGCCATGAAGCGGCTGTTGAACAGCTCCAGCAGGATCGGATCAGCCTCGGTCCCCGCCACCGTCCGCTTCGCCAACGCTTCGACCCGCGTCAGGATCAGATTGGCGCGCGCATCGACACTGGCGCGCCAGCCCGGCTCGACCACCGTCGTCCCCGTGTTCTCCAGAACGATCGCCGGCCCGTCCACGGCGACGCCCGCCGCCAGCTCCTCGCGCCGATAAATCGCCGCCTCCCGCATCGCCCCGGCCATCCAGACGGAAGCGACCTCAAGGGTTCAACCGCCCCCTCTTCCACCATCGTCGCGACCGGCGCCTCCGACCCGGCGGAGGGGGCGGACACCGCCTCCACCTGCAGGGTCTCGACGATCAGATTCCGCTCGGCGACGAAGCCAAACCGCCGCCGGTGCTGATCCTGAAACGCCGCCTGCATCTCGACCGCCGAACCGAACGGTACGGTCAGTGGCGTATCGGTCCCGGCGTATTTCACCTCGGCCCGCGCCAGCCGAGAAACCACGTCCCCGCTCGACCCCTGCCCCGCCAGCCCGGCCTCGGCAGCAAAGCCCAGCGCCTCGACCCGCCCCGCCAGTTCCGCATCCCGCTCCGGCGTCAGCAGCGCCCCGACCGTCTCCTGACGGATGGCCCGCACATCGGCCAGCCCCATCCCATAGGCCGACAGCACCCCCGCGAACGGATGCAGCAGCACTGTCGTCATTCCCAGCGCATCGGCGACCAGACAGGCGTGCTGCCCGCCCGCCCCGCCGAAACAGTTGAGCACATGGCGGGTCACATCATGGCCGCGCTGAATGGAGATGGTCTTGATCGCCTGCCCCATGGCCTGAACTGCGATGGCGATGAAACCTTCCGCCAGGGCCTCCGGCGTGGTCGCCCGTCCGGTCGCGGCCTTGACCTCCGTCGCCAGCGCCTCGAACTTCGACCGCACCACATCGGCGTCCAGCGGCTGGTCCGCGCCCGGTCCGAACACGGCGGGGAATAACTCTGGCCTGAGCTTGCCCAGCAGGACATTGCAGTCGGTCACCGTCAGCGGCCCGCCCCGGCGATAGGCGGCCGGTCCGGAACCGCGCCCGCGCTCTCCGGCCCGACCCTCAGCCGCGATCCGTCGAAGCGGCAGATCGAGCCCCCGCCCGCCGCCACTGTCTCGATCGATAGCATCGGCGCGCGCAGCCTCACCCCGCGACCACGCTGTCCGAGGTCCGCTCATAGTCCCCGGCATAGTGGGAAACGTCGGTCGAGGTGCCGCCCATGTCGAAGCCGACGACATGGTCGAACCCCGCCTCGCGCGCGGTCGTGGCCATCCCGACCACCCCGCCCGCCGGTCCCGACAGGATGGCGTCCTTGCCCCGGAAATTGCGCGCGCCCGTCAGCCCCCGTTCGATTGCATGAACAGCAGAGGCGTGGCCTCGCCCAGATCGGCGCCGACCCGGTCGACATAGGCCCTGAGCACCGGCGACAGATAGGCGTCGGCCACCGTCGTATCGCCGCGCCCGATCAGCTTGATCAGGGCGCCGACGTCATGGCTGACCGAGACCTGTTCGAACCCGACCTCGCGCGCGATCGCCGCCAGCCGCTCTTCGTGCGCCGTCCAGCGCCAGCCGTGCACCAGGACGATGGCTGCGGCCGTCAGCCCCCTCGCCCGCGCCGCCGCGAAATCCGCCCGCGCCTTCGCCTCGTCGAGCGGGGTCAGGACATCGCCGTCGACCCCGACCCTCTCGGCGATCTCCACCACATCCTCATACAGCGGCGGATTGAGCACGATGTGGCGCGCGAACAGCTCGGGCCGGCTCTGCCACCCGATCCTCAGGGCGTCGCCGAAGCCCTGGGTGATGGCCAGCAGCGTCGGCTGGCCCTTGCGTTCCAGCAGGGCGTTGGTGGCGACCGTCGTCCCCATCCGCACCGCCTCGATCATGCCAGAAGGAATGGGGCCTGCCGCGATTGGCCCCGCCCCCGCCCCTAGAAACCGCCGGATCCCCTCCACCGCCGCATCGGCATAGTGTTCGGGGTTCTCGCTGAGCAGCTTGGCGGTCTTCAGTTCGCCGCCCGGCGCCCGCGCCACGATATCGGTGAAGGTGCCGCCCCGGTCGATCCAGAAGCGCCAGCCCTCAACCGTCACGGCCTCGGATTCCCTGATTGTCGTCATGAGCGGATTAGACGGGGGCGACGGGGCAAGGTCAACAAATCCTCCCCCATCGGGGGAGGGGGACCGCGCAGCGGTGGAGGGGGCTCGCCCACACGCCGCTTTCGGGATCAGCCCCCTCCGTCACGGCGCGAAGAGCGCCGCGCCACCTCCCCCGACGGGGGAGGATCAACTACCGAACCAGCGTAAACCTGACCGGCGTCCCGACCTGGGCCGACGGCGCCAGCCACAGGTCGAACGCGCCGGGCTCCACCGTCGGAGCGCCTTCCGCCCCGATGAACTCCAGCTGTTCGCGGTTCAGGGTGAAGCGGACCGTCTCCGTCTCGCCGGCGGCCAGGGCCACCTTCCTGAAATCGCGCAGACGCTGGCCCGGCTGGGTCAGGCTGGCGACCTTGTCGCCGATATAGAGCTGGACCGTCTCGACCACCGCGACCTCGCCGGCGTTTGTGACGTCGACCGAGACCTCCAGCGTCCCGTCCCAGCTCATCGTCGGGCTGGCCACAACCGGCGTCGCATAGCTGACCTTGCCGTAGGTCAGGCCATGGCCGAACGGATAGAGCGCCGTGTTCGTCGTCTCGCGATAGCGGGCGGTGTACTCCTCCGACGCCAGGTTCGGATTGGCCGGGCGGCCGGTCCGCTTGTGGTCGTAGGAGAAGGGCTGCTGGCCGGACTTGTGCGGGAAGCTGACCGGCAGGCGGCCCGAGGGCGAGTGATCGCCGAACAGGACGTCGGCGACGCTGTGGCCCATCTCCGAACCCAGGAACCAGGTCACCACAATGCCCTGCGCGTCCTTGACGGCGCCCGACAGCTCCAGCGCACGGCCGTTGCGGATCAGGACCACGACAGGCTTGCCCGTGGCGGCCACGGCGGCGGCGAGGTTGCGCTGGATCTCGGGAAGGGTGATCTCGGTGCGCGACTGGGCCTCGCCGGTGAAGCGCGAGCCTTCGCCCAGAGCCAGCACCACCACATCGGCCTGACCGGCGGCCAGGACCGCATCGGCGATGCCGCCCTCCAGCGCCGTCTCGATGTCGCAGCCCTTGATGACCGTCAGGTCCGACGGCGTCTTCATCGCCGCGCGCAGGCCGGCCTCGATCGAGATGCGGTGGCTTTCGTCGCCCCAGATGGTCCAGGGACCGAAGACGTCGAGATCCGAGGCGAAGGGACCGATCAAGGCGATCTTCTGCCCCTCGGCCTTCAGCGGCAGGACCCCGCCTTCGTTCTTGAGCAGGACGATCGACTCGCGGCCCGCCTCACGCGCCAGCGCATAGTGTTCGCGCGAGCCGCAGACGGCCTTTTCGCGCCGGGCGTCCATGCCGCGATAGGGATCGTCGAACAGGCCCAGCGCCGCCTTGGTGCGCAGGACGCGGCGCACGGCCTCATCCACGCGGCTCATCGGCACGTCGCCCTTGGCCACGAGGTCGGGGATGTGGGCCATGTACAGGCCCGAGACCATGCTCATGTCCACGCCGGCCAGCAGGGCGATGCGGGCGGCGTCGCGGCCGTCCTCGGCGAAGCCGTGGGCGATCAGCTCCTGTTCGGAGGTGTAGTCCGAGACCACGAAGCCTTCGAAGTCCCATTCGCCGCGCAGGACGTCGGTCAGCATCCGGTGGTTGCCAGAGGTCGGCACCCCGTTCAGGTCGTTGAAGGCGCTCATCACCGACAGGGCGCCGGCGCCCAGCGCGGCCTTGAACGGCGGCAGGAAGACGCCGCGCAGCGTCGCTTCCGACATGTCCGTGGTGTTGTACTCCATCCCGCCGAGGGCAGCGGAATAGGCCACGAAATGCTTGGGCGTGGCCAGCAGGGCGTCGCGGTCGGCCAGCCCCCTGGTCCCCTGGATGCCGCGCACCCGGGCCGTGGCCAGGACCTCGTTCAGGTGGACGTCCTCGCCGGCGCCCTCGACGACCCGGCCCCAGCGCTGGTCGCGCGCGACGTCGACCATCGGCGCATAGGTCTGGTGGATGGCCGAGACGGCGCCTTCCAGCGCCATGGCCCGCGCCGTGCGCTCGGCCAGGTCGGCGTCGAAGGCCGAGGCCTCGGCCAGCGGCACCGGGAAGACCGTATAGAGGCCGTGGATGATGTCGGCGGCGAACAGCAGCGGGATTTTCAGCCGCGTCTCTTCCATCGCGATGCGCTGGATGCGGCGGCCCGCCTCCGCGCCCACGCCGTTGAACAGGGCGCCGCAGTGGCCCGCGCGGATGGCGTCATTGACCTTGGCCGGATCGCCCTGCCCGTCCAGCGGATTGACGTTCTGCGGCCGGAACCGGAACGGGTCGGCCAGCAGGTTCAGCTGCCCGGCCTTCTCCTCGATCGTCATTTGGGCAATCAGGCCCTCGATCATGTCGGCGTGTTCCTCCACCGACCGCGCAGCGGTTTGCGCGTCCGCCTTGCGGGCGGAGAACAGGCCGGCGCCGAGGGCCGCGAGGATGGCGAGATTGGACATGGCGGATCGGCGAGACATCTGGGCGGAGGAAGCTACTCCCGTTCGCGTCGGGGTGGCAGTCGTGATCATCGACATGGCGGACCTTTTCGTCAGGAGCAGGGCTTCCTAACCATCCCGGACCCGTCTGTCAGGTCACCGATCGTTTCGCCCCCCGGCAAATTGGCGCCGAATTGAGAGCGTTCACCCCCGGATGACGTGCGGCACGAAGCGCGAGCCGTTGCGCGTGATCCGGCCGCGATCCTCTCTCAGGCCGATCCCCGCCGCTTCGTTCCCGACGACCCAGGAGCCGATGATCACATAGCGGTTGTCGTATTTCGGCGGGGCGTGCAGCGCCTGCCGGATCCAGGCCCCGTCGCCATATCCGCCGTCAAGCACGGCCGACTTCCGCCCGTCCTTGACCAGTTCGACATTGGCCCCTTCGCGCGAGAACAGGGGCTTCCTGACATAGGACGAGCCCAGCCGCGTATGGGCCGGATCGCTCTCGAACCAGGCTTCCAGCAGGTTCGGATGCCCCGCGTGCCGCTCCCACAGCAGCGGCAATATGCCCTTGTTGGAGAGCAGGGATTTCCACGCCGGCTCCAGCACGGTGATCTCCGCATTGGGCAAGGGCTCGGCATAGTCGTCGCGCAGCATCTCCTCCCACGGATAGAGTTTGAACATCGCCCCGATCTCGTAGTTCTCGTGGTCGACGAACCGCCCGGCTTCGTTCAGCCCGATGTCGCCGATGGCGACGAACTGCGGATCCAGCCCCGCCTGTTTGGCGAGGTCCTCGAGATACAGCACCGTCTGCCGGTCCTCGACATAGTCGGGGTCGGAGCTGAAGTGGACAAACCCGCCGTCGGGGAAGATGGCGCGGAACCGCTCGACCAGCTTCTCCTGCAGGCTGTTGAACTGGTCGGTATCCTCGGGGAAGACGCCCGCCGCGATCTGATCCTCCAGCCACAGCCACTGGAAGGCGCCGGTCTCGAAGATCGAGGTCGGCGTGTCGGCGTTGTACTCATAGAGCTTGGCCGGGCCCGTGCCGTCATAGGCGAAGTCGAACCGGCCATAGAGCGATGGCTCGTTCCGCTTCCAGCTGTCGGCGACATAGTCGCGCATGGCCTCGGGGATCTCGAGCAGGGTCATCAGCCGCTCGGACTGCACCGCCTCATCGACGAGGTCGAGACACATCGAATGCAGCTCTTCCGTCGGCGCCTCGATGCCCTCCTCGATCTCGGCGAGCGAGAACTCATAGGCCGCGCCCTCGTCCCAGTACTGCTGGCCGTCGACGTGGTTCCAGGTGAACCCCACCGCCTCGGCCCTGGCCTGCCAGTCCGCGCGGGGAGAGAGTTTGATGCGTTGCATGGTTTTCCTTCTCCTCCCCGTTCGCCGCTGGGCGAATGGGGAGGTGGATCGGCAGCGATCAGCCGCCGAGACGGAGGGGGCGACGCGATGATTCAGGTGAGGGCTGGCGAACCACAGTCGGCGTTTGAGATAAGCGGTTCATCGGAAAGGCCTCCTCGCCCCCTCCGTCACGTCGCCAAGAGGCGCCGCGCCACCTCCCCATTCGCCCAGCGGCGAACGGGGAGGAGACGATTTAAGCCTTGTCCTTCTCGACCGGCACGCTCGTTCCGATCTGCGGCGTCACCACCTTGATGTCCTGCTGCGTCAGCCGCGCCAGCACGTCGTCGGCCGAGGCGTGCCCCGGCAGGATGCCGGCGTCGCGCAGCTTTGCGTCGAGGTCGGCGCCGGTGCGCTTGTCTTCCAGCTCCTGGCCGGCGCGCAGCTTCTCCTCGTTGACCGCCTGGCGCTGCTTGATGCGCTGCAGGCTGTCGGCGGCCGAGCCGATGCGCGAATGGGCGCCCGCCGACTGCAGGGCGACCGAAGTCTGGGCGCGCTGAACGCTTTCATTGACCTTGACGATGTCGATCTCGCGCCGGAGCGTCTCGATCTTCTGGTCGGTCGTGGCGATGGCCGTGCGCAGCCTGGCCTCGGCCTGTTTCATATTCTCGATCTGCGGACCGCGCGTGCCGATCTCGGTCTCCAGCTCGGCGATGCGGCCGGCGACTTCACGCGCCAGATCGGTCTTGCCCTGACCGAGCGCGGCGCGGGCCGAGCTTTCGTATTTCGAAATCTGCTCGCCGAAGCTCTGCAGCTCGTTCTCGGCCATGCGGCGGCGCGCCACCAGACCGGCCAGGTCGTCGCGGGCCTTGCCCTGCGCATTGTCGGCGTCGCGGATTTCCTGATCAAGAATCTTCAACGCATTGGCGTCGACCACCGATTGGCCGGCCTCATGGGCGGTGCCGCGGAACAGGGCGGAGAGTTTGGAGAGCATGGACATCTATGTGTTTCCGAAGGTCCCGATCAGGCGTCGAAGGTTTCACGCAGGGCCGTGGCGTCGATCGCGTTCTCGGCCAGGGTGCGCAGTTCGATCAATATGGTCTGAAGCGTCGTCTTGCACGACAGTTCGCCCATCAACTCATAGACATCTTCGCCGCCCACCGAGGTGATGGCGAAGTTGGACAGGGGTACGACCCGCTGGGCCTTGAGCAGGAATTCGTTGAACCGGGCCGGATCGGCCTGTTCGGACACGGGCCACAGCAGCACCGAGACCACGATCTGCGCGCCGCCGACCGACAGATAGATCGGCAGGTCGCCGTATTCATGCATGGTCACCAGCAGCACCGGCTCGGCGCCTTCCAGCACCCGCAGGGTCATTTCGCCCTCGCGGATCAGGGTCGAGGCGTCCAGTGCGGTCTTGATGGCCGGCACGGTCCAGGGGGTTTCGATCACGGCGTCCATTTGATGGTCGGCTCCAGGAATGAAGGCTTGGAATTGAGAGGATCGCGGGCGTGGGGCAAGGGCTGGGGCACGCGCCGAATCCGTGACGATTGCGCGCACCGCCGCCCTCACATCGTCGCGCGCCGCCTGGGGGACCCAGAACTCGAGTTTGACCATCCCCGCCTCACGGCGCGCCTTGCGCCAGGCCCGGATGCGATCCGTGGCTGCGCTCGGCGACAGGCTGTCGTCCTCGTCCGTCATGACGTTACATGTAACGCGTAACATGTACGCTTGACAAGAGGCCTGACCGGAGTGATTTTTTGTCGCATGGCCGCGCTTCAGACACGTGACACACCGGATCGTGCAGGACACGCCCTCGCCGCCCGCGCGGAACGAGGCTAAGGACAGACCATGTTCAAGCGTCTCTTCGGCGGACAGGATGCACCGGCGGCGCCCGCCCTGGCCGTGGTGCGAAACATCACCATCGGCCGCACCGTGGCCCTGGACCCGCTGGCCTGGCGCCGGCTGGGCGACCAGACCAAATTCATCCTCGACCGCGACGTCCTCGACATCACCGCCCAGGGGACCGTCACCCTCGACAGCGGCCAGTTCGTCCATCGGTTCTATACCGAGGACCATCTGATGCTTCAGGCCATGAGCGACGATGCGGCGGGGATGGAAAGCTACGACTTCACCCTCTTCATGCCCTGGACCTCGGCATACCCGGCGGGTGAGCGCGAGCGGCGCATCTGGAAGGACCGGCTGTCCGAGCCTGTCTTCCACGGCGCGGCCGAAAGCCTGCCCGACTACCCGCGCTTCTGGTTCGAAGAGTCAGACGGCCGCCAGCCGCCGGTGACGATCTGGGAGACGGTCTGGGACGACCGCGCCGCCCGCGCGCCCTATTCGAAGATCTTCCAGACCTGCATGCTCTACGCCCGCGACCTGCCCGACGGCCGCGAACTGATGCTGGCGCTTGAGATGCAGCCCGAGAACGCGCGCGGCGAACGCGGCGACCTCAGCCACGAAATCATGATCGGCATCCCTCTGGAGATGGCCGAGTTCCGCGCCTGATCGCGCTGACCACAAGGGGAGACAAGAATGTTCGACTTCGACCGCTACGCCTTCATGCAGGGGGCCATCGCCTTCCTGATCGCCTTTGCCGCGGCGGGCGTCTTCACCGTGGCCTTCAAGCTGATCTATCAGTGGGTCACCCCCTATCACGAGCAGACCCTGATCCGCGAAGGCAACACCGCCGCCGCCATCTCCCTGGGCGGCGCCCTGATCGGCTATGTCCTGCCCCTGGCCTCGGCCCTGTCGCACACGGTGACCCTGCGCGAATTCGCCGCCTGGGCCCTGCTGGCCGCCATCATCCAGATCCTGGCCTTCGTCATTGTCAGCCGCCTCGTCTATCGCAAGATGGCCGAGCGCATCGAGGCGGGCGAGACGTCAGCCGCCGTCTATCTGGCCTCCATCTCCATCTGCATCGGGCTGCTCAACGCGGCCTGTATGACGGCGTAAGATCCATGACCGACCAGACCACCCCCAAGCCGATTGAAGACCGCCCCGAGGCCGGCTCCGGCTCGATGCGCCGGCTGATGCGCTCGCGCAGCCTGCACGTCACCAGCCTGATGGCCACGGCCAGCTTCTCGCTCGCCGCCTGCGGCCAGCCCCAGCTGGCGGCGCCCGAGCCCGACCCGGCCCCGGCCTATACCTCCCTGGCCGACTGCAAGGCCGCCAACGACGTCTCCGACGCCGAGTGCGACACAGCCTACAAGGCCGCCGACGACCAGGCCAGGGAGACCGGGCCCCGCTACGCCACCCAGGCCGAATGCGAGGGCCAGTGGGGACCGGAACAGTGCCGCCCGATCAACCACGGCGGCGGCTCCTTCTTCGGCCCGCTGGCGACCGGCTTCATCATCGGCCAGCTGATGAACGGCGGCGGCTATCGCGGCGGCGGCCCCCTGTATCGCGACCGTGACGGCGGCTATTCCAACGGCTACGGCGGCGGCTATCTCAGCCGCGACTACCGCACCGGCCGCACCGTCGCCAACCGCAACGACGTCGATGTCGCTCGCCAGGCCCCCTCCCGCGTCCAGAGCCGCACCACCGTCGTCTCCCGCGGCGGCTTCGGCGGCGGCGGCCGGAGTTTCGGCGGGTAATCCTCGCGCACCGGTTAGAAGACACGAAGGGCGGGCCACACGGTCCGCCCTTTTCAATTTACCCCGTCATCCTCGGGCTTGTCCCGAGGACCCAGCGTTCAGGCAGCGAAGGCTGTCCGCTGGCGTTTGGCCGTCGGTGTTCCGCGTCGCTTTCCCGGATGTGGAGCCATCGGTCCTCGGGACAAGCCCGAGGATGACGGAGCGCGGTGAGGCGCCCCAACCTCGCATCCTCACGACCGCGATCCCATTCCCGCTCAACCCCTTAGCCGAAAAGCCCGGCCTTCGGCCCGGTGCCTCGGCCAGCTGAGGTATACTGCCGCCTCCCCGGTCTTTGACATCCTCACACCCCACACCCCACACCCGCCCATGCACCCGAGTGCAAAGCCACCCCCGCAAACGCCCAAAGCAAAAGCCGGGCAAGATCAGCGCCCTGACAGCTGCCTCTCTCACCCGGCTTCAAGCCTTGCACTTTTTGCACTCGCTTTTTTTCGAGTGCAGCGGCGGTTCAGATCAGTGGCCCAACCCTAGTGGCTGGCGGCGCTCACCCCCGCGGCGGTGACCGGCCTGGTCCGCATGGCGGCGACGGCGAAGACCGTCAGCAGCACATAGCCGATCAGGGGCACGATGAAGGCGTGGTTCAGATTGCTCATGTCGGCGATCTGGCCGGCCAGCAGGGGCAGCAGCGCCCCGCCGATGATGCCGAAGACCAGCAGACCCGAGGTCGCCGAGGCCGGGGCCGTCGAGCGTTCCAGGGTCAGGGTGAAGATGGCCGGGAACATGATGGAGTTGAACAGGCCGATCGACAGGGCGGCGAAGGCCGCGGCCGCGCCGGTGCTCTGGAAGACGACGAAGCTGAGCACCGCCGCCGCCACCGTGCAGACGGTCAGCAGCAGGGCCGCGGGGGCGCGGGTCAGAAGGGCGCTGCCCGCGAACCGGCCCATCAGGGCGCCGGCCCAGTAGAGGGCGACCAGACGGCCGGCGTCCTCGATCCGCAGACCGAGCGTGCCTTCCGAATGCAGCAGGTTGGTCATCAGGCTGCCGATGGACACCTCGGAGCCGACATAGAGGAAGATGGCGGCGGCGCCGCCGATGGCCCAGGGCGATGACAGGGCCTTGAACGGCGACTCGACGTGACCCGACTCCTGACCCGGCTGGTTCAGACGCGAGCGGATCAGCCAGATGAAGGCGCCCAGGGCGGCGAACAGGACGGCAAGGATGAAGAAGACCTGGTCGATGTTGCGCAGGGTCACGGCGCGCAGGGCCGGATCCAGGGTGGCGGCGGCCGGAGCGGCGGCCGGGGTCACGGTGAGGTCAGCGGCAGCGGCGGCGCCGGTCGCCTCGACCTGACCGATGTAGTGCTGCAGGAAGACCAGCCAGCCGATAGCCAGACCCAAGGCCGCCCCGATGATCAGCCAGCTCTTGAACGACCGCTTCAGCCCGCCGATCAGCCCGCCCGCCACGGCGCCGAGCACGAGGCCCAGGCCCAGCAGGACGATGCCCTCGAACGAGGCCAGTTCGGTCACGCCCCCCGCGACGAAGATGCCGCCCGACAGCATGACCGTCGCGCCCAGCAGCGGGCCGACGACGGTGCCCAGCGAGTTGAAGGCCTGGGAGAAGACCAGGCGGAAGTGCGACTTGCCCGCCGATCCCAGCGAGGCCGCCAGCGGGTTGGCCGCGACCTGCAGCAGGGTCACCCCGCCGCCGATCACGAACAGGGCGATCAGCACGCCCGGATAGAAGTTCATTAGGGTCGACAGGGGCACGATCAGGGCGCCCAGGACCATGACGCCGAGGGCGCTGACGATGGAGCGGGCATAGCCCAGCTTGGACAGGACGGCCGCCGCCGGCAGGGAGAAGACGCCATAGGCCGTGAACCAGGCGAACTGGGTCAGCAGGGCCTCGGTGAAGCTCAGCTCGAACACGCCCCTCACCGCCGCGATCAGCGGATCGACCAGGGAGGTTGCGAAGCCCCAGGCGAAGAAGAGGGTGGTCACATAGGCGAAGGCGAGGCCTGAGCCCCTGGGCGCGGCGCCGCCCGTCGGTGAAGTTGTGTCTGACTGGCTCATGAGGTCCTGTTGCGGTTCCCGGGCGGCCCCTCCGTCGCGTGTGCGTCGTGGAGGCTCTTGATAACCCTTGGTTCCACGGACAGGGCCGTGCGGTCCAGCCGTTTCAGCCTCACCGTAACCAAAAGTGGCCCCGCGGGCGCGCCGCGAGGCCACTTTCCGATGCGATCCCCGGGGCCGACGTGTCGGATCGGGGTGCAGCCTGTTCGCGTCTCACACCGCGAACAGGGCCTTATAACACCGTTCTGGACCTAGAATGTGGCCTTCAGGGTGGCGAAGATGCGACCGTCGCTGGCCGGGATGGCCGGGTTGTCGACGTCGGTGTCCGAGTAGCGGACGTCCAGCGCCAGCGGGGTGCCGGCGAAGGCGTAGGTCGCGCCCAGGTTCCAGGTGGCGTAGTCGTCCGAAACGTCCAGCCACTGCTCGCCGATCGCGCCCGAGACCGACAGGCCGGTGATCGACGTGGCGTAGGCGGCGTTCAGCTCGGCGTAGGTGGCGTTCTTGTCCGCGCCGAAGAAGTCGGGCGAGAAGTAGACGGCGGCGCCGGCCGTGACCGGACCGAAGGCGCGCGAACCGGCGAGCTTCAGTTCGACGTAGTCGTAGTCCTGGTTGGCGCCGGGGGCGTAGAGGTAGGTGACCACGCCGACGTCCCAGGCGTAGCCGGCCGTCTCGCCGCGGAAGCCGCCGTAGACGTCGATCTCGGCTTCGGTGTTGTCGCCGAAGTCGACGTTCGAGGCCCAGGCGCCGGCGTAGAAGCTGCCGACGGTGACGTCGACGCCGGCCTGGACGGCGGGGCTTTCGTCGGTCTGGCTGAAGCCGCGGAAGACGTAGTCGCTGGTGACGGCCGCGTTGACGGTGACCGTCGCGTCCTGGGCCGAGGCGGCGCCGGCGGAGGCCATCAGGGCCAGGGCGGCGGCCCCGGCGAGGGCGGAGGCGGTGAACAGTTTCATGGGTATCCCCTTCCAGTGAGTTTGAGAGACGATCGGCGGATGTGAGAGCTCCGGAAGTCCGATCGCTTGCGGTCTTAGGGTCGTCTCGTCAGGCCCGTGGTCAGGGCCTTGGGCGGGACGCGGTTCCAGCCGCGTCCCGCGCCTTGGCTCAGGTATGCTCCAGCGATTCGCCGTGCAGCACGGTGTCCAGACCTTCGGCTTCTTCAGCATCCGAGACCCGCAGGCCGGTGGTGAACTTGCAGATGATCAGGATGACCAGGGTGCCGATGGCCGAGTAGGCGATGGTCCAGGCCAGGCCGAGGGCCTGGGCGCCGATGTTGGCGCCTTCCGACAGGCTGTTGATCGCGGTCGAGGCGAACACGCCGGTCAGCAGGGCGCCGGCCAGACCGCCCGCGCCGTGGATGCCGAAGGCGTCCAGGCTGTCGTCATAGCGCAGCAGCTTCTTGATCCAGACCGAGGAGATGTAGCAGACCGGTCCGGCGATCAGGCCGATGATGACCGCGCCCTTGGGATCGACGAAGCCGGCGGCCGGGGTGATGGCGACCAGACCGGCGACGATGCCGGACAGCATGCCGATCAGCGACGGCTTGCGCTTGTGCATGACCTCGATGACCTTCCAGGTCAGGGCGGCGGCGGCGGCGGCGGCGATGGTGTTGAACAGGGCCACGCCCATCAGGCCGTTGGCGGCGCCGGCGGAACCGGCGTTGAAGCCGATCCAGCCCACGAGCAGCAGCGAGGCGCCGATCATGGTCAGGACGGGGTTGTGCGGGTTGATCGGCTCGGTGCCATAGCCCTTGCGGCGGCCCAGGAAGAGGGCGCAGACCAGACCGGCGACACCGGAGTTGACGTGAACGACCGCGCCGCCGGCGAAGTCCAGCACGCCGGCCGAACCGAGGAAGCCGCCGCCCCAGACCCAGTGACAGATCGGGGAGTAGATGAGCAGCGACCAGAGGGCCGTGAACAGCAGCAGGGCCGAGTACTTGAAGCGCTCGGCGAAGGCGCCGGTGATCAGGGCCGGGGTGATGATGGCGAAGGTCATCTGGAACGTCAGGAAGACGAACTCGGGGATGCCCGGCAGCAGGCTGTGGGCGGTCTCGAGCGTCACGCCGTTCAGGAACAGGCTGTCGAGGCTGCCGATATAGTTGTTCAGGGTCGGGTCCGGGTTCTTGCCGAAGGCCAGGGAGTAGCCCGCGATGAACCAGACCATGGTCACGACGGCGAAGACGCCGACCGACTGGGTGATGGTGGCGATGACGTTCTTGCGGCGCACCATGCCGCCGTAGAACAGGGCCAGACCCGGCAGGGTCATCAGCAGAACCAGGGCCGCAGAGGTGGCCATCCAGGCAGTGTCCGCGCCGTTCAGTTCAAGCACGGCCTGATGGGCCAGCACGGCAGGCGCCGGCGCAGCCGTGGCGTCCTGGGCGAAGGCGCCGCCCGCGTAGAACAGCACGGCGGTCAATATCAGCAGGGCAAGGATGCCCGGAAGTCGATTCAGTACCTGTGACATTTGCGTTGTAGCCCCTCTGCAATCTCGCAACTGCGAGGTAACCATCGCAAAACGGCCATATGCAAGAGGGTTTGCCGTGCTCGGCGCAATTTTCGTGCAGGCGTATTATTTCAGCACGAGGCTATTGAAGGATAATGCCGGAAAGGGGGCGAACTCTGGAAATTCACACCCCTTTCGCAAATGCTAACGAAAAGCTTAACCCCAGTGCATCTGCACACGATGCGCGGCCGCCCAGTGGATGGCGCGGATGGCGTCGATGATCGCCTCGCCGGCCGCACGTGTGCCCAATTCGCCACCCAGGTCGGCCGTGGTGGCTCCGGCGGCCAGAACGGCGGCCACCGCGGCCTCGATCGAAGCGGCCTCGTCCTCCAGTCCCAGACCGTGACGCAGCAGCATGGCGGCCGAGAGAATCGTCCCGACCGGGTTGGCCAGATCCTGACCCGCGATGTCCGGCGCCGAGCCGTGAATCGGCTCGAACAGGCCCGGCCCGCCCGATCCCAGCGAGGCCGAAGGCAACAGGCCGATGGAGCCGCCCAGCACCGAGATCTCGTCCGACAGGATGTCGCCGAACATGTTCTCGGTCAGGATGACGTCATAGTCGCGCGGCCGCTGGATCAGATGCATGGCCATCGAATCGACCAGGGCGTGCTTCAGCTCGACCTGGGGGAACTCCTCGGCGTGGATGCGGGTCACGACCTCGCGCCACAGGCGGCTGGTCTCCATGACATTGGCCTTGTCGACCGAGGTCACCTTGCCGCGCCGCTGGATGGCGATCTTGAAGGCTGCGCGCGACACCCGTTCGATCTCCTCGATCGAATAGGAACAGACGTCATAGGCGGAGCCGTCGTCGTTGCGCCCCTTGTCGCCGAAATAGACGCCGCCGGTCAGCTCGCGGAAGACGATCAGGTCGACGCCCTCGACGATCTCCTTCTTGAGCGGGGACCGATGGGCCATCACCGGCGAGACCTGCAGCGGGCGCAGATTGGCGTACAGACCCATGGCCTTGCGCAGGCCCAGGAGCCCCTGTTCGGGCCGCAGCTTCTGGCCGTCCCACTTGGGCCCGCCGACCGCGCCCAGCAGCACCCCGTTCGAGGCCAGGCAGGCGTCGATGGTCTCCTGCGGAAGGGGGTTCTCGACTGCGTCGATCCCGGCCCCGCCGATCAGGTGCTCGGAGAATTGGAAGTCGTGGTCGTAGAAGTCGCCGATGACCTGCAGCACCGACTTGGTCGCGGCGATGACCTCAGGGCCGACGCCGTCGCCGGGCAGCAGGGCGATCTTCCAGATCTTGGGCGTGGGCATCAGACGGTTTCCGTTTGGGCTTGGGCGTCATGGACGCCTTCGAAGGCTTCGATATCAGGCAGCTTGTTCTGCAGCCAGCCGAGGGTGTCGACGCCGTCCAGCAGGCACTGGCGAGCGAAGGCCTCGACGGCGAAGGTCACGGGGGCGTGGTTGCCGCGCCGCACCTCATTGGTCTCCAGATCGATGGTCACCGGCTGTTCCGGATGGGCCACCAGATCGTCCCAGGTCGCCTGATCGACGACGATGGGCAAGAGACCGTTCTTCAGGGCGTTGGAGGTGAAGATGTCGGCGATGTTGGTCGAGATCACCGCCCGGAAGCCGTAGTCGTACAGGGCCCAGGGCGCATGTTCGCGCGACGACCCGCAGCCGAAATTGTCGCCCGCGACCAGGATGCGGTGCTCTGCCGGATCGATGCGGTTGAGCACGGCCTCTGGCCGGGCCGAGCCGTCGGCTTCGTAGCGCCAGTCGTAGAAGGCCTTGGCCCCCAGACCCGTCGTCTCCGTCGTGGTCAGGAAGCGGGCCGGGATGATCTGGTCGGTGTCGATATTGGCCTGGGTCAGGACCAGACTGCGCGAGGTAAAGACCCGGATAGGTTCAGGCATCGACCGCAGCCTCCAGATAGACGCGCGGATCGGTCAGGACGCCGGCGATGGCCGAGGCGGCGGCGGTCGCCGGGCTGGCCAGGATAGTGCGGGCGCCCTTGCCCTGGCGGCCTTCGAAATTGCGGTTGGAGGTCGAGACGGCCAGCTGGCCCGGCCCGACCGTGTCGCCGTTCATGGCGATGCACATCGAACAGCCCGGCAGGCGCCATTCGGCCCCGGCGGCGATGAAGACCTGATCCAGCCCCTCGGCCTCGGCGTCGCGGCGCACGGCCTCCGAGCCCGGAACCACCAGCATGCGGACGCCGTCCTTGACCTTGCGGCCCCTCAGCACCTCGGCGGCGGCGCGCAGGTCGGGCAGACGGCCGTTGGTGCAGGAGCCGACGAAGACAACATCGACAGCCTGGGTGGTCGTCGTCTGCCCGGCTTCGAAGCCCATATAGGCGATGGCCTTGCGGTCTGAATCGGACTGGGGCTCGGGCACCTTCGATCCGATCGGCGCGCCCGCGTCGGGCGTCGTGCCCCAGGTCGCCATCGGACGGATGGCCGCGCCGTCCAGCACCACCTCCTTGTCGAACACCGCACCGGGGTCCGAGGCCAGCTTCAGCCATTCGGCGGCGGCGGCCTCATAGGCGGTGCCTTGCGGAACCTTGCGGCGGCCGCGCAGCCAGTCGATCGTCTTCTGGTCCGGGGCGATCATGCCGGCACGCGCGCCGGCCTCGATGGACATGTTGCACAGGGTCATGCGCCCTTCCATGTCCAGCGACCGCACCGCCTCGCCCGCATATTCGATGACGTAGCCGGTGCCGCCGCCGAAGCCCAAAGCCGCGATCACGGCCAGGGCAACATCTTTCCCCGAGACGCCGGGCTGCAAGGTCCCTTCGACGGTGACGCGCAAGGTCTTCGAGGTCCGCTGCAGCAGGCACTGGGTCGCCAGCACATGGCCGACCTCGGAGGTGCCGATGCCGAAGGCCAGGGCCCCGAAGGCGCCGTGGGTCGCGGTATGGCTGTCGCCGCAGACGACAGTCATGCCAGGCTGGGTCAGGCCCAGCTCCGGCCCCATGACATGGACCACGCCGCGCGCGTCCGAATCCCAGCCGGCCAGTTCGACGCCGTGGGCGGCGCAGTTCTTCTCCAGCCGCGCCACCTGATCGCGCGCCTCGTCGGTGACATAGGGGCGCTGGCCGTTAACGGCCGGCAGGGTCGGGGTGGAGTGATCCAGAGTCGCGAAGGTGCGGTCCGGCCGGCGGACCTTCAGCCCCCGGCTCTCGATTTCCGAGAAGGCCTGGGGGCTGGTGACCTCGTGGACCAGATGCAGGTCGATATACAGAACGCCGGGCGTGGCCTCGGTTTCCGCCACGACAAGGTGCCGGTCCCAGACCTTCTCATACAATGTACGCGGTACGCTCATCGGTCAGGCGGCCTCGAAGCGAAAGGCTGCGTCGTTCGAGACGCGGCGCGCCCCGACCAGACGGTCGATCTGCTGGCCCAGATTGGTGATCGAACGACCCGCGTCGCGGCCGCGCACGGTCAGGGCAATGCGCAGGGCGGAGCCTTCGCTCGCCATATCCATGGCGTCGATGTGGAAGCCGCGCCGCTCCACCAGACCGATGAGCCGCTGCAGGGCGCCGTCGGCGCGGTCGATCAGGATATGGATGGTGTCGCTCATCGTGAGCCCTCCAGCATTTCGCCGTTGTTCTTGCCCGGGGGAACCAGTGGCCAGACATTGTCGGCGGGATCGATAATGACGTGGGCCAGGATCGGCCCTTCTGCAGCCAGCAGCCGGTCGATGCCGGCCGAGACCTGATCGCGGCGGTCGATGCGGAAGGCCGGAATGCCGAAGGCCTCGGCGACCTTCACGAAGTCCGGATTGTCCGACAGATCGACCTCGGAGAAGTTCCGCTCGAAGAAGAACTCCTGCCACTGGCGCACCATGCCCAGGCGCGAGTTGTCCAGCAGGATGATCTTCAGCGGGATCTTGAAGCGGTTGACGGTCGCCAGCTCCTGGATGTTCATCATGACCCCGCCGTCGCCGGTGATGGTGACGACGCAGGCGTCCGGCTCGGCCAGCTTGGCCCCGATCCCGGCGGGCAGGCCAAAGCCCATCGAGCCCAGACCGCCCGAGGTGATATGGGCCTGAGGCCGCGAGAACTCGCAGTACTGGGCGACCCACATCTGGTGCTGGCCGACGTCGCAGGCGGCGATGAAGTTCGGCCCGGCCTTCTGCGACAGCTCGTTCAGCAGCTGGGGCGCGAAGACCCCCTCCCCCGGCGCATTATAGTCGAAGGCGGTCTCGGCCGAGCGGATGCGCCACTGGTCGGCCCAGCCGGAGACGTCGATCGCCGCGCCACGGGACAGACGGGCGTTCAGGGCTTCCAGATTGGGCTTCAGGTCACCGGTGACGCCGACCGCGACCTTGCGTAGCTTGCCGATCTCCGAAGGGTCGATGTCGAAATGGACGACCCCGGCGTGGGGCGCGAACTCGGTCAGCTTGCCGGTGGCGCGATCGTCGAACCGGGCGCCGACGACGATCAGCAGATCCGAGTCCTGAACCGCCTCATTGGCCGCGCGGGTGCCGTGCATGCCCAGCATGCCCAGGAAGTTGTCCTGACCCGTCGGGATGGTGCCCAGGGCGTTGAGGGTCGAGACCTGCGGGATGCCGGTCATGCGGGCGAAGTCGCGGACCGCCTCGACGGCGCCCGAAATCTTGGCCCCGCCGCCGATGTACAGGATCGGCTTCTTCGCGGCGCGGATGGCGGCCTCGGCCTCGGCGATGATCGAGGCCTCGGCGACGTCGATCTCGTTCGACAGATGGATGCCGCGCGGAGCGTCGGTCATCTCGAACTGGACGTCCTTGGGCAGGTCGATCAGGACCGGACCGGGGCGACCCGAGCGGGCGATGTGGAAGGCCTCCTCGATCACCGCCGGAATGTCGGCGGCGCTGCGGACCAGATAGGAGTGTTTCACGATCGGCAGGGTGACGCCCAGGATGTCGACTTCCTGGAAGGCGTCCATGCCCATGACGCCCTGGGCGACATTGCCGGTGATGCAGACCATCGGGATCGAATCCAGCATGGCGTTGGCGATGCCGGTGACCAGATTGGTCGCGCCCGGTCCCGACGTCGCCATACAGACCCCGACCTTGCCCGAGACCCGGGCGTAGCTGTCCGCCGCGAAGGCCGCGCCCTGTTCGTGGCGGCACAGATAGTGGCGCAGCTTCGACCCCGCGATGGCGTCGTAGATGGGCATGATGGCGCCGCCGGGATAGCCGAACAGCACCTCGACCCCCAGCTTCTCGAGCGTGGAGACCACCAGACGCGCGCCCGATTGGGGCTCGGTCTCGGTCGAGGGTTTGATGGCTGTCGCGGCGGCGCTCATCGGTCTGGCTCTATTTACTCAGGCGCTCAGGCGGCTTCGGATTTGGGGGCGTGCAGCCAGGCCATACGCTCGCGCAGGCCCGCGCCGACGACCTCGATCGGATGCTCGGAGTCGGCCTTGACCAGGGCGTCGTAGGCGCCCTTGCCGGCTTCGTTCTCGGCGATCCATTCACGGGCGAAGGTCCCGTTCTGGATCTCGGTCAGGATCTCCTTCATGCGCTCGCGGGTCTCGCCGTTGATGACGCGCGGGCCGGAGACGACCGAGCCCCATTTGGCGGTCTCGGAGATGAACTCGTTCATCTTGGTGATGCCGCCCTCGTAGAACAGGTCGACGATCAGCTTCAGCTCATGCAGGCATTCGAAATAGGCGATCTCGGGCTGGTAGCCGGCCTCGACCAGGGTCGAGAAGCCGCCCATCACCAGTTCCTTGGCGCCGCCACACAGGACGGCCTGTTCGCCGAACAGGTCGGTCTCGGTCTCTTCTTTGAAGCTGGTTTCCAGCAGGCCGCCGGTCGCGCCGCCGATGCCCTTGGCATAGCCCATGGCGCGGTCGCGGGCCTTGCCGGTGACGTCCTTCTCGATGGCGAACAAGGCGGGGACGCCGCGGCCGCGCGCGTACTCGCGGCGGACCAGATCGCCGGGACCCTTGGGCGCCACCAGGATGACGTCCATGTCCTCGCGCGGCGTGACGCGGCCGTACAGGATCGAGAAGCCGTGGGCGAAGAGCAGGGCCGAGCCGGCCTTGGCGTAGGGCTCGATGACGGTCTTGTAGATCTCGGCCTGGGCCATGTCGGGCGTCAGGATGGCGATGATGTCGGCGTCCTTGACCGCTTCCGAGGGCTCGGCCGTCGCCAGGCCGTCCGACTGGGCGTTCTTCCAGCCCTTGCCGCCTTCACGGACGCCGACGATGACGTCGTGGCCGCTATCCTTCAGGTTCTGGGCGTGGGCCCGGCCCTGCGAGCCATAGCCGATGACGGCGATGCGCTGACCGGCGATGACGCCGGGACGGATGTCGTCGTTGGTGTAGATTTCCATGGCTCAGGCCTTCTCGGTTTCTTTGGCGGTGATGGACGCTGGCGTTTGCGCCTGCGGAGGGTTGGGAATGGTGACGGCGCCCTGCGAGGCCGAAGCCACCGAGGCGCGGTATTTGGCGAAGACGCCGTGGGCCGGAGCCATCGGCGGCAGGACGAAATCCTTGCGGCGCGCGGCCAGGTCGGCGGCGACGTCGATGCGGCGGTTGGTGACGTCGATGGTGATGCGGTCGCCGTCGCGGATCAGGCCGATCGGCCCGCCGACCGCCGCTTCCGGCGAGACGTGGCCGGCGACGAAGCCGTAGCTGGCGCCCGAGAAGCGGCCGTCGGTCAGCAGGGCGACATCCGAGATGCCCCTGCCCTTCAGGGCCGCCGTGACCTGCAGCATCTCGCGCATGCCGGGGCCGCCCTTGGGTCCTTCGTAGCGGATGATGATGACGTCGCCCTCGCCCACCGATCCGTCCTGGACGGCGTGGAAGGCGTCTTCCTCAGAGTCGAAGACGCAGGCCGGGCCTTCGAAGCGGTCGACCTTGTGGCCGGTCAGCTTGATGATCGCGCCTTCCGGGGCGACGTCGCCGTAGATGACCGCATAGGAGCCACGCTCCATGATGGGCTGGTCGATCGTGGCGACCACCACCTGACCGGGGGTCTCTTCGGCCTCGGCGGCCTCGGCGAACAGGCTGCGGCCGGAGACGGTCGGGGTGTTGATGATCTTGCCGGCCTCGGCCAGCCGCTGGGTGACCAGACGGGTGCCGCCGGCGGCGTACAGGTGCGAGGCCAGGAATCTGCCGCCGGGCTTCAGGTCGCAGATGACCGGGGCCTCGACGCAGGCCTGGTGGCAGTCCTCGACGCCGAAGTCGACGCCCGCCTCGATGGCGATGGCGGTCAGGTGCATGACGGCATTGGTCGATCCGCCCGAAGCCGAAACGGCGACGGCGGCGTTCTTCAGGCTGGCGCGGGTGATGTACTTCCGGGCGCTGTCGCCGGCGAAGACGCGCTCGACGATCAGACGGCCGCAGCGCTCGCCCTCCGCGGCCTTGGCCGGATCGACGGCGGGAACGTCATTGGCGCCCATGGGCGAGATGCCCATGACGGCCAGGGCCATGGCCATGGTGTTGGCGGTGAACTGGCCGCCGCAGGCGCCGGCGCCGGGGCAGACGGCGCTCTCGACCATCTTCAGCTGCTCGTCGTCGATCGTGCCCGCGCCGTGGGCGCCGATGGCCTCGAAGACCTCCTGGACCGAGACCTCCTTCGACCCGATCACGCCCGGCATGATGGTGCCGCCGTAGTAGACCAGACCCGGAATATCCATCCGTGCCAGAGCCATGGCCGCCGCCGGGATGGTCTTGTCGCAGCCGACGATGCAGACGACGCCGTCCAGCTGATGGCCCTCGACGGCCAGTTCGATCGAGTCGGCGACGACCTCGCGGGAGATCAGCGAGGCCTTCATCCCGGGCGTGCCCATGGAGATGCCGTCGGTGACCATCACCGTGTTGAAGTCGACCGGCCAGCCGCCCGCCGCGATGATCCCGGCGCGGACGTCATTGGCCAGCCGGTTCAGATGCATGTTGCACGGGGTGATGGTCGACCAGGTGTTGACGATGGCGATCATCGGCTTGTCGAAGTCGGCGTCCCGCATCCCCGCCGCGCGCAGATAGGACCGCGCCGCGGCCCGGTTTGGACCCTGGGTCACGACCGCGCTGCGACGGTTGCCGGCTTTGGGTTCGGGGGTGGGATCTTGCGTGGTCACGGAGGCGGTCGTTTCTGCTGGTCGTTCGGTCGGGGCGGCGGAGAGAGCGTCGGGGTCGTTTAGGGTATGAAAAAACCCGCTTCCTTTCGGGAGCGGGTGTCTGCGTGTGATCCTGATTTTGCGTGTGCTCAGGTCAGCTGCATCCATCCCGCTCCGGTAAGGAGAAGGCCGAGGAGTACGCTGAGAATGAGGGTGGTCAGCATCGCGGGACCGACGCTTGCGCGCGCCGCAGCGATGGCCTGAGCCCCCTGCGTCTTCTGGTCATGGCGAATGGATTGGCGCACGGCCGCTCTCCTGCTTACCCGCCCATAAAGCCAGATTAACCGGTCGGGCACAACCCGCTGTTGGAATAAATTTCCAAATTCCGGCCCCACGCCTCGCTCGACGGTAAAATCTACCCCTGTATGGCAGGCCTTGCTCGAAACAACCGGCCATACGCCTCGCCGCCGGACAAAACCGACCGGCCGCCGCGCTGTCAGCGCTGCAGGCCGAAGGCCAGTCCCAGGCCGATCAGGGCGAAAATCGCCCCGACCAGAAGCTCAAGCCGCAGGGCGCGTCGACTCGCTTGCGGGTCGCGCAGGTGTTCGGCGACCGCCTCGGGTCCGCTCATATGGACGATGCCGGCCGCCTTGCAGGCCAGAGCCGTGGCGATCACGCCCGCGATCGCGAACGGCAGAGGAGCGACCCCTTGCGTCCGCACCATCCACGGCCCGGCGACGGCCAGGGCCACAACGAAGACGGCGCCGCCGATCCACGGCGAAGGCGCCGGAACCTTGAGGAAACGCGGCAGGACGAACACCAGCCCAAGGGCGCTCGCAGACATGGCGACAGCGATGCCCGCCGTCACGATTTTCTCGGCTTCAGTCATCCTCGCGGCCCGACCGACAACGGTGTCAGCTGTCGATAAAGCTCTGCAGCGTCGTGGCGATCCGCGCCTTGAACCGCTCGCACTGCTCTTCAGTCATGTCGAAGCCGCCGGTGATGTCGCGGCTGACGGTCAGGCCCATGATGAAGCCGGCGGTCATCCTGGCCTTGATCTCGGCGTCTTCGCCCCCGACCCAGTCGGTGAAGGGCTGGTAGAATTTGGCCTTCGATCCGCGCTGGATGATCTCGGCGGCCTTGGGCGAGGTGATTGAGCGCAGCATCAGCAGCAGCCAGCGCAGCTTGAACTCCTTCTTGGGTCCATAGACCAGGTCGTGCGCCACGCGTTCGCCGAAGGTCGCCCGGTCACCGGCGGTCAGGTCCGAGCCGTCGCCGCAGCCCTCGAGGACGGAGTTGAACAGGTCTTCCTTGGAACCGAAGTAGCGGGAGATCAGGGCCGGATCGACGCCGACGTCGCGGGCGATGTCGCGCATCCCGACTTGGTCATAGCTTTCCGCCAGAAAACGCGCGTTCGCCGCCGCCAGAATGGCCTCCCGGGTCGCCGCTGCATTCCGGGGCCTACTGCAAAGCTCGAAACTCAAGTTGATGTCCTCAAAAGCCCCAAAGGGAGTATGGCTATGTCATCGCCTGTTGACAAGCTTTTCGCAGTCGCACAATAAACATGTCATCAGGTGTTGACCTGCGGGCGCGTTCCCCCATTTGCCCGTTTGTCCGTCTGGACTCAAATTGCTTGCTGGAGGGCCGCGCATGCGCAGGCTGAAGATCGTCGCCGTGTCCGCAATGATTGCGGCCGCGCTTTATGGCTGTTCCAAGAGCGAGGCCGCCGGCCCGCCGCCCCCCGCCCCGGTCACCGTGGCCAACCCCCTGCAGGAACGGGTCGTCGACTGGGACGACTTCACGGGCCGCTTCGAGGCGACCCAGCAGGTCGACGTCCGCGCCCGCGTCGGCGGCTATATCCAGTCGGTCCACTTCAAGGACGGCGACTATGTCCAGCGCGGCCAGCTGCTGTTCACGCTTGATCCGCGCCCGGCCCAGGCCGCCCTCGCCGCCGCCCAGGCCGCCGTCGCCCAAGCCAACGCCCAGGTCGCCTTGGCCCGCACCAATCTGACGCGCTCGCAGGGGCTGCTGGCCTCGCAGGCCGTGTCCCAGGCCGAGGTCGACGCCAACACCGGCGCCCTGCGCACCGCAGAGGCCAATGTCGCCGCCGCCCAGGCCAATGTCCGCACCGCCCAGTTGCAGGTCGAGTTCACCCGCGTCACCGCCCCGGTCTCGGGCCGTGTGTCCAACCGCCGCACCGACCCGGGCAACCTGGTCGCGGGCGGATCGTCGGCCGCCGACGTCCTGACCACCATCGTCTCCTCCTCGCCGATCTGGTTCGTCTTCGACGGCTCGGAAGCGACCCTGCTCAAGTATCAGCGCCAGGTTCGCGCCGGTAAGGGCGCTCCGGTCCGCATCCGCCTGCAGGACGAGGCCGAATTCGGTCACGCCGGCACCCTGGACTTCACCGACAACTCGATCGATCCGTCGTCCGGCACCATCCGTCTGCGGGCCATCGTCAACAACGGCGACGGCTTCCTGAAGCCCGGCATGTTCGGCCAGATCCGCGTCGCCGGCGCCGGCGCCTATGACGCCCTGCTGGTTCCGGATTCGGCGGTCTCCGCCGGCGCCGACCAGCGCACCGTCGCGGTGGTCGCGGCTGACGGCACGGTCACGCCGCGTCCGGTCGTCCTCGGCCCGCTGATCGACGGCCTGCGCGTGATCCGTTCGGGCATCACCGCCCAGGACCGCGTCATCATCAACGGCGGTTCGCGCGTTCAGCAGCCCGGTCAGAAGGTGAAGGCCAACCCCGGCCGCATCACCCATACGCCGACCGCGAACGCGGCTCCCGTCACCTATGCCCCCCCGGCCGCCACGGCGACCTCAGCCAGCGCCCTGTCGGGCTCCGTGGCGATCGGCGACTGATCCACACATGAACATCTCCCGCTTCTTCATCGACCGGCCGATCTTCGCGGCCGTGCTGTCGGTGGTCATCACCATCGTGGGCCTCGCCGCCTATCCGCTGCTGCCGCTGTCGCAGTATCCGGAAATCGCGCCGCCCACGATCACCGTCAACGCCGCCTTCGCCGGGGCCTCGGCCGAGACCCTGGCCGAGACCGTCGCCGCGCCCATCGAGCAGGAAATCAACGGCGTCGAGGACATGCTCTACGTCACCTCCTCCTCGACCTCGGACGGGGCGGTGGCGATCACCGTCACCTTCAAGCCGGGCACCGACCTCGACAAGGCCCAGGTGCTTGTCCAGAACCGCGTCGCCCTGGCTGAACCGCGCCTCCCCGATCAGGTGCGCCAGACCGGCGTCGTGGTCGCCAAGGCGTCGCAGGGCTTCCTGCTGATCGCCTCGGTCACCTCGCCTGACGGCAGCCTGTCCAACGACTATCTGGGCAACTACGCCAACTCCACCATCCGCGACCGACTGCTGCGGATCGAGGGCGTCGGCGGGGTCACCGTCTTCGGCGGCGGCAACTATTCGATGCGCGTCTGGATCGACCCGGCCAAGGCAGCGGCCCGGAACCTGTCCGCCTCGGAAGTCATCGCCGCCCTGCAGGCCCAGAACGTCCAGGCCGCGGCCGGTTCGATCGGCGCCCCGCCCTTCGCCACCAACGCCGCCGCCTTCCAGCAGCCGATCCAGGTTCAGGGTCGTCTGAACACGCCCGAAGAGTTCGGCCAGGTCGTCCTGAAGACCGACGCCAACGGCGCCGTGACCCGTCTGTCCGACATCGCTCGCGTCGAGCTGGGCGCCCAGGACTACGGCATCCGCGGCTTCTTCGACGGCAAGCGCGGCGTCGGCGTCGCCATCGTCCAGCAGCCGGGCGCCAACGCCCTGGGCACCGCCGAACGCGTCCAGGCCGAGCTCGAGGCCATCCGCAAGGACCTGCCGCAAGGCGCCGAGGTTAAGGTCGCCTACAACCCGACGGAGTTCGTCGCCGCCTCGGTCGAGTCGGTGCAGCACACCCTGGTGGAAGCGATTATCCTGGTCGTCATCGTGGTCATGGTCTTCCTGCAGACCTGGCGCGCAGCCATCATCCCGATCATCGCCATCCCGGTCGCCCTGGTCGCCACCTTCGCAGTCCAGCTGGCCCTCGGCTATTCACTTAACTCCCTGTCCCTGCTCGCCCTGATCCTCGCCGTCGGCATCGTCGTCGATGACGCCATCGTCGTGGTCGAGAACGTCGAGCGATTGATCGGCGAGGGGCTCAGTCCGCGCGACGCCGCCTATCGCTCGATGGAGGAAGTCTCGGGCGCCCTGATCGCCATCGGCCTGGTGCTGGTCTCGGTGTTCATCCCGACCATGTTCGTGCCGGGCATTCCGGGGATCTTCTATCGCCAGTTCGCGGTGACCATCGCCGCGGCCTCGGTGACCTCCCTGCTGGTGTCCCTGACCCTGTCGCCGGCGCTGGCCGCCCTGCTGCTCAAGCCACATGCCGAAGGCCATGGCCATCGCAAGCCGGGCGTCTGGGGTTCCGTCGTCTGGTACGTCGGCCTCGGCGGACGCAAGTTCAACGAAGGCTTCGACTGGCTGTCGAACCAGTACGGCCGGGTCACCGCCAAACTGGTCCGTCTCGTGGCCATCGTCCTGGTGGTCTATGCGGGTTTGCTGGCCCTGACCGCATGGCGTCTGGTCGACACCCCCTCGGGCTTCATTCCCGAGCAGGACCAGGGCTTCCTGATCGGCGTCATCCAGCTGCCGGCGGGTTCGTCGCTGGACCGCACCCAGCAGGTCATGCTGCGCGCCAAGGACATCATCCAGTCCAAGGAAGGCGTCAACGGAACCGTCGCCTTCGCCGGCCTCGACGGCTCCAGCTTCGCCTTCGGCTCCAACGCCGCGACCATCTTCGTCCGCCTGGATCCGTCCGAGGACCGCAAGTCCAAGGAGACCAAGGCGGCCGCCCTCGCCGGGGCCATCACCCAGGCCACCGGCGGCATCGAGGAAGCCAATATCTTCGTCATCGCCCCGCCCTCGGTTCAGGGGCTGGGCACCGGCAACGGCTTCAAGATGATGGTCCAGGACCGTTCCGGCGCGGGCTACCGCGCGCTGGAAGGCGCCACCTTCGCCATGATGGGCGCCGCGGCCCAGAAGCCCGAAGCGCTGCAACAGGTCTTCTCGACCTACAACACCGCCTCGCCGCGCATCGCCGCCGACGTCGATCGTGACCGGGCCCTGATGCTGGGCGTCCAGCCGTCCGCGGTGTTCAACACCCTGGGCATCTATCTGGGCTCGTCCTACATCAACGACTTCAACATGGCCGGCCGCACCTATCGCGTGACCGCCCAGGCGGAGCCGGCCTATCGCGACGATCTGGCCGACATCGCCAACCTGAAGGTCAAGTCGACCTCGGGCGCCATGGTGCCGATCGGCTCGCTGGCCAATCTGCGCCAGGACTCCGGTCCCTCGCGGATCGTGCGCTTCAACCTGTTCCCGGCGGCCGAGCTGCAGGGCCAGGGCGCGCCGGGCATCTCGTCCGGTCAGGCCATCGCCGACATGGAGCAACTGGCCGCCGCGACCCTTCCGCCCGGCTTCTCCTACGAATGGACCGAACTGGCCTTCCAGGAGAAATCCGCTTCGGGCGGCGCCGGTCTGATCTTCGCGATGTCCGTCCTGCTGGTCTTCCTGGTGCTGGCCGCCAACTACGAGGCCTTCACCCTGCCGCTGGCGGTCATCCTGATCGTGCCGATGTGCGTGCTGGCCGCCCTGCTCGGGGTCAACGCCCTGGGTCTCGACAACAACATCCTGGTCCAGGTCGGACTGGTGGTGCTGGTGGCGCTGGCGGCGAAGAACGCCATCCTGATCGTCGAGTTCGCCAAACAGGCGGAAGAAGAAGGTCTCAACCGCTGGGACGCCGCCGTCTCCGCCGCCAAGACCCGTCTTCGCCCGATCCTGATGACCTCCTTCGCCTTCATCCTCGGCGTTCTGCCGCTGGTGCTGGCCGAAGGTCCGGGCGCCGAAATGCGCCAGGCCCTGGGCGCGGCGGTCTTCTTCGGGATGCTGGGTGTGACCATCTTCGGCCTGCTGTTCACGCCGGTCTTCTATGTGCTCACCCGCGCCATCGCGGCCCGCATTCCGCATGAGCCGTCCAAGACGCCGCCGGCCCCCACCACGGGTACGCCGCCGCAAGACCCCAACCAGCCGCTGCCCGCCACGGGCCCGGCCGGAGACCTCTGATGACTGCTCGTTCCTACGTTCAACGGTTCCTGACCGTCGCCCCGGCCGCCCTTGTACTGGCAGCCTGCGCGGTTGGGCCGAAGGCGCCCGACGCCGACCTTCCCCCCCAGGCGTCGGGCGCCTTCACAGGCTCATCCTCGACGGCGGTCTCGACCGCCGAGGCGCGCAGCGACTGGTGGCGGCTCTATAACGACCCGACGCTGGACGGCCTGATCACCCAGGCCTTCGCCGAGAACAACCAGCTGGAAGCGGCCGAGGCCAATCTGCGCGCCGTCCGGGCCTCGCTCTCGGAAGCCCGCGCCGGCCTCCTGCCGACCACCAGCCTGAGCGCCACCGCGACGCGCAGCCAGGGTTCGGCCGCGACCTCGACCACCGGGACCCAGCCGCCCGAGGTCGACACCTATGACGCCGGGATCAGCGCCTCCTACGAAATCGACCTGTTCGGTCGCGTGGGCTCCTCGATCCGCGCCGCCCGCGCCGACGCCGACGCCCAGGCGGCGGCGGTCGACGTGGTCCGCGTCAGCGTCGCCGCCGAAACGGCCCGCGCCTATGCCGACGCCTGTTCCGCCAACGCCCAGATCGCCGTCGCCCAACGGAACCTGGACCTGCAGCAGAACACCGTCGATCTGACCCAGCGCCTGCTGGACGGCGGGGCCGGCACCGGTCTCGACGTCGCCCAGGCCCGGGCGACCCTGGCCCAGACCCGGGCGGCGGTGCCCTCGCTGCTGGCCGCGCGCGACGAGGCCCTGTTCCGCCTCTCGACCCTGACCGGTCGCACCCCGGCCGAGGCCTCGGAAGCGGCGAAGACCTGCGCCCGTCCGCCCCAGCTGACCCAGCCGATCCCGGTCGGCGACGGCGCGGCGCTTCTGGCCCGTCGTCCCGACGTGCGTCAGGCCGAACGCAACCTGGCCGCCGCCGCCGCGCGGGTGAACGTGGCCACGGCCTCGCTCTATCCGACCATCAGCCTGGGCGGATCGTTCGGGTCGACGGCGCTGGACTCGGGCGATCTGGGCAAGGACGAGAACTATCGGTTCTCCTTCGGTCCGCTGATCAGCTGGTCCTTCCCGAACATCGCCGTGGCCCGCGCCCGGATCGCCCAGACGGGCGCCCTGAGCGACGCGGCCCTCGCGACCTTCGACCAGACCGTGCTGACGGCCCTGCAGGAGACGGAGACGGCCCTGTCCAACTACGCCAACGAACTGGACCGCCGCACGGCCCTGACCGAGGCGCGGGATCAGGCCGCCACCGCCGCGCGCCTTTCGCGCACCCGCTTCGACGCGGGCGCTGACAGCTTCCTGACGGTGCTGGTCGCCGAACGGACCCTGGCGGGCGCCGAGGCGGCCCTGGCCCAGTCCGACGCCCTCGTCACCACCTACCAGATCGCCCTGTTCAAGGCCCTGGCGGGCGGTTGGCAGGCGGAAAGCTAAGTCCCGGGCTCACAACCGGGCAAAGCAAAGGGGCCGGTGAGCGATCACCGGCCCCTTCGTCATTTCAGGCGTCTGCCTGCCCCTTACGGGACAGGGTTGCCGTTGACGTCCACAACCGTGACCGGACCCAGGTTCAGGGCCTCGATCTTGGCCTTCATCGCGGCAACGTCACCGACGATGACCCAGGTCGTGGGACCCGAGCCGACCACCGTCTGCGCCGCCGTCGCGGCCATGGCCGGCGTGGTGGAGTTCACCTCGCGGGCGTAGGCGGCATAGTAGTCTTCCGGCACGCCGTAGACGACCATACGGGTCAGTTCGCCCATGACAGCGGCATTGGTTTCCCAACCGCCGGCCATGCCCTGGATCAGGTTGGCCTTGACCGCCGTCAGTTCAGCCTCCGTGACCGGACGGGAACCGACCACGCCGGTCAACTCATTGCGAACCTCGGCCGTGCTCTCGGCGACCTTGTCCGACTGGACCGCGGCGGTGGCGGCGAACATGCGCGGGCCGATGGCCGTGCGGACGCCCGAGGAGGCGCCGTAGGACCAGTGCTTGTCTTCCCGCAGGTTCATGTTGATCCGGCTGGTGAAGGCGCCGCCGAGGGCGGTGTTGAAGGCGTCCTGACGCGGCTCGGAGGCGGCGTCGAACGGCGCCGTCAGACGGCCGGCGGTGATGATCGCCTGCGGACCCGGACGGTTGACCAGCAGCACGCGCGGCTGGGCCGAGGCGGCCATGACCGAGGTCGCGGGCTTGGCCGGCAGCGGGGTCGCGGGCGCCTTCCAGCCGGCGAAGGCGGCTTCCAGCTGCGGCTGCAACTCGGCCAGGGTGGTGTCCCCGACCACGACCAGGGTGGCGTTGTCAGGACGGAACCAGGTCGCGTGATAGGCCTCGGCGTCGGCCGGGGTCAGGGCCTTGACCGTGTCCTCGGTCCCGGTCGTCGGACGGCCGTACTGGCTGTTAGGGCCATACACGTTGGCGGCCAGGACGCGGCTGGCGATGGCGCCGGGGTTGCGGTTGGCCTGCTGGATGCCGGCGACCTGCTGGGCCTGGGCGCGGGTGAAGTCGGCCGCGCGGAAGGCCGGGTGCTGGATCACATCGGCATACAGCGCCAGCGACGGCTCCATCCGGGTGGACAGGGCGGTCATGGAGACGCTGGAATAGTCCGCGGCCGAACCGGCGCCGAGGGTGGCGCCCAGCAGCTGGGTGCGGTCCGAAATCTGCAGCGCATCCAGGGTGTCGGTGCCGTTGGTCATCACCGAAGGGGCCAGCGACGCGATGCCGGCCTTGTCGGCGGCGTCGGTCGCGGAACCCGCATTGACGATCAGGTTCATCGACACGGTCGGCACGCCGTCGCGCGGCGCCAGGACCACCTTCAGCCCGTTCGACAGAGTGGCGTGCTGCACCTCGGGGAAGATGGCGGCCGGGACGGCGCCCGTGGCGGGCACGCCCTGGGTCCGGTCGACGCCGGTCGCGGCGGCGGCATAGTCGGGCATCGGCAGGACGTTCAGCGAATAGCTGCCGTCGGTCAGCCACTGGCGGCCTGCGGCGGTCAGGTTGCCCGGGGTCGCAGCCAGGACGCGCTCATAGCTGTCCTTCCAGGCGTTCGGGTCGCCGTGGAAGACCTGGCTCTCGGCCAGCAGGTCGGACTTGCCGCCGAAGCCGCCGATCCGCTCGGCGCCGCGCACCAGACCCGCGCCCTGAACCGTACGGGCGCGCTCCAGCTCCTCGGCGGTCGGACCGTCGCGCAGCAGCTTGGCCATCTCCTCATCGACGATGGCCTCGATCCGGGCCAGGTCCTGACCCGGCTTGGCGGTGACGATGACCAGGAACTGGCTGCCGATCTCGCTCTCATTCTGGCCGGCGTTGACGCCCACCGCGACCTGATCGTCAAACACCAGACGCTTGTAGAGGCGCGAGTTGCGGCCCGAGGACAGGACCTGGCCCAGCAGGCCCAGATAGTCGCTGTCGGCCGAGCCCGCTTCCGGCGTGTTCCAGACCTTGTAGAGGCGCGGCTGGCCGACGCGGTCGAACATGGTCTCGGACTGATGGCCGACCATCGGCGCTATCATGCGGTTCGGATGGGTGACGGGCGGTCCGGGCGGGATGTCGCCGAAATACTGCTCGACCTTGGCCTTGGCCTCTTCCGGAGTGATGTCGCCGGCCAGGACGATGGTCGCGTTCGAGGCGCCGTAATAGTCGCGGAACCAGGCCTTGACCGTGTCGAGATCGGCCGCGTTCAGATCGTCCATCGAGCCGATGACGGTGTGGCCATAGGGGTGGTCGGCCGGATAGGTGGCGTTGGTGATCGCATCCCAGACGCGGCCGTAGGGTTGGTTCTCGCCCTGGCGCTTCTCGTTCTGGACGACGCCGCGCTGCTCATCCAGACGCGCCTGGTCGATGGCGCCGACGAGATGGCCCATCCGGTCGCTCTCCAGCCACAGGATCGAATCCAGGGCCGACGTCGGGACGTTCTGGAAATAGTTGGTGCGGTCGGTGTTGGTGGTGCCGTTCTGGTCGGTGGCGCCCAGCAGTTCGGTCGCCTTGAAGAAGTCGTTGTTGAAGTTCTCCGAGCCGTTGAACATGAGGTGTTCGAACAGGTGGGCGAAGCCCGAACGCGCCGCCGGCTCGTTCTTGGAACCCACGTGGTACCAGATGTTGACCGCCACGATCGGGGCCTTGTGGTCCTCGTGCACGATCAGGGTCAGGCCGTTGTTCAGGACGAATTTCGTGAACGGAATTTCGATCGGCGGCAGGGGCGCAAGACGCTCGCCGCGCTGCGTGGCCGCAGAGGCCGGAGCGGCGGGTTCAGGCGCGGCCCAGGCGGCGGAAGCAAGGGCGGCGGAAGCGAAGGCGACGGAGGCGGCGACGCCTCCCATCAGGGCCAGGCGGCAGGCGGTCGAACGCATCTATTCCTCCGAATGCGAGGGGCCCAGCTGGGCCGTTACACCTGCCTAGACCGCACCCGCTCACCGGGAAAGCAACGTTTCCTGAACTTTTGGTCATGTTCGGACGAGTTATCGCGAACCGTTCTCAAACAAGCGCGGCCATGGAGGGTCGGTTCATCCATCGCTTTGCACATCATCGGCATGATCATGCCGAACATCGTCCAAAAACCCAGCTCTCACGAAAATCATTTGCCGAAAAGCATGTTTTTGGCTTTATGCGCGTATGCAGAACAAAGGAACATCCGGGCCGAAGGGCTTCGTCGTGCAACCGCGTCGTCTTCCCAAGACGACCGCCTCAGTCCGCGTGCAGGATTTTGGCGAGATCATCGTCAAACCGACGACCGAGAATATCGAGGTCCAGGCCGGGCGTTGCACCGACTGCGGCGTGCCCTTCTGCCAGAACGCCTGCCCCCTGCAGAACAACATCCCCGACTGGCTCGGCCTGTCGGCGGAAGACGAGATGCGTGAAGCCTGGCGCGTCGCCTCGGCGACCTCGACCATGCCCGAGATCTGCGGTCGCATCTGTCCGCAGGACCGTCTGTGCGAGGGCTCCTGCACCCTGAACCAGTCCGGCTGGGAAGCCGTGACCATCGGCTCGGTCGAGGCCTTCATCGGCGACACCGCCTTCGACAACGGCTGGGTCGAACCCATCCGCCCGGCGCACGAGCGCGGCCAGTCCGTCGGCATCGTCGGAGCCGGCCCGGCCGGTCTGGCCGCCGCCGACCGTCTGCGCAGCGCGGGCTACGCCGTCACCGTCTACGACCGCCACGACCGCCCGGGCGGCCTGCTGATCTACGGTATCCCCGGCTTCAAGCTGGAGAAGCGCGTCGTCCAGCGCCGCACCGATCGCCTGATCGAGGGCGGCGTGGAGTTCGTCCAGAACTGCAACCTCGGCGTCGACGTCACGCTTGATGAGCTGCGCGAGAAGCATGACGCGGTCCTGCTGGCCATGGGCGTCTATCAGGCGCGCGCCCTGTCGGTTCCCGGCGGCGGCCCCGGCGACACCGTCCCGGCCCTCGATTTCCTGATCCACCAGAACCGTCGCGATCTGGGCGAGGTCGACAACGACACCTGGCACAACGCCAAGGGCCGCAAGGTCGTGGTCATCGGCGGCGGCGACACCGCGATGGACTGCGTCCGCACCGCCATCCGCCAGGGCGCCGAATCCGTCGTCTGCCTGTACCGCCGCGACCGCGACAACATGCCCGGCTCGGCCCGCGAGGTTCAGAACGCCGAGGAAGAAGGCGTCGTCTTCGAATGGCTGGGCGCGCCCAAGGCCCTGATGTCGCGCGACGGCACGGTCTCGTCCGTCCGCGCCGCCCGCATGGCCCTGTCGGAACCCGAGTTCGGCAAGCGCCGCGAGATCGTCCCCGTTCCCGGCGGCGACTTCGACCTGCAGGCCGATCTGGTCATCGAGGCCCTGGGCTTCGAGCCCGAGGAATTCGCCGCCCACCACAATGAGCTGTCGCTCACCCAGTGGAACACCGTGGCTGTCGCCCGCTCGGGCTTCGCCACCTCCCTGCCCGGCGTCTATGCCGCCGGCGACGCCGTCCGCGGCGCCTCGCTGGTGGTGTGGGCCGTGCGCGACGGCCAGGACGCCGCCGCCGAAATCGACCGTTATCTGCGTACCCAGACCGAGGAGCAGGCCGCATGACCTGGCTCAACCAATATGAGACCGATCGGCAGCGGCTGATCGACGCCCACGCTTACCAGCCCACGTCGGAAAAAGACGCCTGCGGCGTCGGCCTCGTGGCCGCGATCGACGGCAAGCCGCGCCGTGAAGTCGTGGAATACGCGATCCGGTCGCTGAAGAATGTCGCCCACCGCGGCGCCGTCGATCCCGACGGCCTGTCCGGGGACGGCGCCGGCCTGATGGTCGAGGCGCCCCAGGCCTTCTTCACCGAACAGGTGCGCGTCATCGGCCAGACCCTGCGTCCTGGCCCGATCGCCATTGGCCAGATCTTCCTGCCGCGCACCGACCTTGGCGCCCAGGACCGCGCCCGCGCCATCGTCGAAAGCGAAGTCCTGCGCGCCGGCTTCTACATCTACGGCTGGCGCCAGACCCCGATCGACCTGTCGGTCGTCGGCTCCAAGGCCGGGGCGACCCGGCCCGAGATCGAACAGATCATGCTGGCCACCCCCGCCCACCTCGCCGACCCCGAGGCCGGCGAGGATCTGGAGCGCGAGCTGTATCTCTGCCGCCGCCGGATCGAGAACGCGGTCGCCGCAGAGGCCGTGCCCGGCTTCTACGTCTGCTCCCTGTCGGCCCGGTCGCTGATCTACAAGGGGATGGTGCGCGCCGAGCTGCTGGACCAGCTCTATCCCGACCTGCTGGATCCGACCTTCCAGTCGGCCTACGCCATCTTCCACCAGCGATATTCGACCAACACCTTCCCCGAGTGGCGGCTGGCCCAGCCGTTCCGGATGCTGGCCCACAACGGCGAGATCAACACGCTGAAGGGCAATCTGAACTGGATGCGGTCGCACGAGATCCGCATGACGGCCCAGGCCTTCGGCGACCACGACGAGGACGTGAAGCCGGTCGTTCAGGCGGGCGGCTCCGACTCGGCCGCCCTGGACAATGTCT
Source organism: Brevundimonas goettingensis (assembly GCF_017487405.1). Lineage (NCBI taxonomy): Bacteria > Pseudomonadati > Pseudomonadota > Alphaproteobacteria > Caulobacterales > Caulobacteraceae > Brevundimonas > Brevundimonas goettingensis. The sequence continues at coordinate 2,580,656 of NZ_CP062222.1, forward strand.
TCGAGGTTCTGGTCCGCGCCGGACGTCCCGCGCCGATGGCCAAGGCCCTGCTGATCCCCGAAGCCTGGGCCCGTGACGAAGGGCTGATGAAGGCCGACCACCGCGCGCTCTACGCCTACTGCAACGCGGTCATGGAGCCGTGGGACGGCCCCGCGGCGATCTGCGCCACCGACGGCCGCTACGTCGTCTGCGGCAAGGACCGCAACGGCCTGCGTCCCCTGCGCGCCATGGTCACCCACGACGGCCTGCTGCTGGCCGGATCGGAAGCCGGTCTGGCCGGCCTGCCCGAGGCGCGTATCGCCTATCGCCTGCCCATCGGCCCCGGCCGGATGATCGTCGCCGACCTGAAGACCGGGACCATCCTCGACGAGTCCCAGGCCATCGACGCCCTGGCCGCCGCCCATCCCTATCAGGAGTGGCTGGACAATATGATCGATCTGGAGCCGGTCATCGGCCCCGGACCCGAGCCCCGCGCCGCCACGGGCGAGGCCCTGACGCGCCGCCAGATCGCCGCCGGCTACAGCCGCGAAGACCTCGACATGCTGCTGGACCCGCTGATCCGCGACGGCAAGGAAGCGGTCGGCTCCATGGGCGATGACACCCCGCCGGCGGTGCTGTCCGACCTGCCGCGGCCGCTGGCCCACTACTTCCGCCAGAACTTCTCCCAGGTCACCAACCCGCCCATCGACCCCCTGCGCGAAGCCGGGGCCATGAGCCTGAAGACCCGGTTCAAGAACCTCGGCAACATCCTCGCCGAGGAAGAGGCCCAGACGAACGTCTTCGTCCTGAACAGCCCGATCCTGACCACCGGCATGTATGAGCGGATGCTGGGCGTCGTCGGCGCGGGCACGACCGTGACCATCGACTGCTCCTATCCCCTGCCCGCCGAGGGTGACAGGCCGGGCGCCGGCATGCGCGCTGCGATCGACCGCATTCAGACCGAAGCCGAGGCCGCCGTGCGCTCGGGTTCGGCCCTCGTGGTCCTGACCGACGAACGCGCCTCGGAAGAGCGGATCACCATCCCGATGATCCTGGCGACGGCGGCGGTTCACCTGCGCCTGACCGACAAGGGGCTGCGCAGCTTCGTCTCCATCGTGGTCCGCTCGTCGGAGGCGCTGGAGCCGCATGGCGTCGCCGTCCTCGTCGGCGTCGGCGCCACCGCCGTGAACCCCTGGCTGGCCCAGGAGATGTTCCAGGACCGTCTGGACCGGGGCCAGTACCCCGGCCTGTCGCTGCGCGACGCCTGCCTGAACTACAAGGCCGGTCTCGAGGCCGGCCTGATGAAGACCTTGGCCCGCAAGGGCATCTCGGTCATCTCCGCCTATCGCGGCGGCTGCGAGTTCGAGGTCCTGGGCCTGTCGCGCGCCCTGACGGCCGAGTTCTTCCCCGGCGCCCCGTCGCGCATCTCGGGCATCGGCCTGTCCGGTCTGGAGCAGCAGGCCCTGCGCCGCCACGCCCAGGCCTGGACCGAGGCCATCCCCTCCCCGGCCATCGGCGGCTTCTTCCGTATCCGCGCCGGTCAGGAGAGCCACGCCCACGACGCGAAGACGATCCACCTGCTGCAGGACGCCTGCAACCGCGGCGACTACAAGCGCTTCAAGCAGTACACCGACGCCATCCGCGCCCAGCCCGACAACGCCCCACGCGACCTGCTGGAATGGCGCGAAGGCCTGTCGCCCGTGCCCGTCTATGAGGTCGAAAGCGTCTCGGAGATCCGCAAGCGCTTCCTGACGCCCGGCATGTCGCTGGGCGCCCTCAGCCCCGAAGCCCACGGCGTCCTCAACGTCGCCATGAACCGCATCGGCGCCCGCTCCGTCTCCGGCGAGGGCGGCGAGGATCCGGAGCGCTATGCGACGCGCGCCGACGGCGACAACATGAACTCGGCGGTCAAGCAGATCGCCTCGGGCCGGTTCGGCGTCACCGCCGAATATCTGAACCAGTGCCGCGAGATCGAGATCAAGATCGCCCAGGGCGCCAAGCCCGGCGAGGGCGGTCAGCTGCCCGGCTTCAAGGTCACGGAATTCATCGCCCGCATGCGTCACTCGACGCCCGGCGCGACCCTGATCTCGCCGCCGCCGCACCACGACATCTATTCGATCGAGGATCTGGCCCAGCTCATCTACGATCTGAAGTCGATCAACCCGGACGCCCGGGTGACGGTCAAGCTGGTCTCGGCCTCGGGCATCGGCGCCATTGCGTCCGGGGTGGCCAAGGCCAAGGCCGACGCCATCCTGATCGCGGGCCATAACGGCGGCACCGGGGCCTCGCCCCAGTCGTCGATCAAGCACGCCGGCCTGCCGTGGGAGATCGGCCTGGCCGAGACCCATCAGGTGCTCAGCCTCAACAATCTGCGCAGCCACGTCGTGGTCCGCGCCGACGGCGGCATGCGCACCGGCCGCGACATCGTCATCGCCGCCATCCTCGGCGCCGAGGAGTTCAACATCGGCACTGCCTCCCTGATCGCCATGGGCTGTCTGATGGTGCGTCAGTGCCATTCCAACACCTGCCCGGTCGGCGTCTGCTCCCAAGACCCGCGCCTGCGCGAAAAGTTCACGGGCACGGCCGACAAGGTCGTCAACTTGTTCAGCTTCATCGCCGAGGAAGTCCGCGAATACCTGGCCATGCTGGGCGCGCGGACGCTGGACGAGATCGTCGGCCGCACCGACCTGCTGCGTCAGGTGCGTCGCGGCGGCGCCCATCTGGACGACCTCGACCTCAACCCCCTGCTGGTCCGTGTCGAGGCCCCCGAGAAGAAGCTGTGGGCCGAGAAGGGTCGCGCCGAGGTCCCATCGACGCTCGACGCCCGGGTCCTCAACGACGCCTGGGCCTTCCTCGACCGGGGCCAGACGTCCGAGCTCAGCTATCCGATCTCCAACGTCATGCGCACCATCGGCGCGGGCGTGTCCTCGGCCATCGTGCGCCGCTGGGGCCCGACCGGCCCGACCGGCGTCCTGACCCTGAAGCTGCAGGGATCCGCCGGCCAGTCCTTCGGCGCCTTCTGCGCCAAGGGTCTGAAGCTGGAGCTGACCGGCGAGGCCAATGACTATGTCGGCAAGGGGCTGTCCGGCGCCGACATCGTGGTCAAGCCGATCGAATGGCGCGAGCACCAGCCGGCGGTGGGAAACACCACCCTGTACGGCGCGACCTCGGGCCGGCTGTTCGTCGCCGGTTCGGCGGGCGAGCGGTTCGCGGTCCGCAACTCCGGCGCCGAAGCCGTGGTCGAGGGCCTTGGCGCCCACGGCTGCGAATATATGACCGGCGGCCGCGTCGTCGTCCTCGGTCCTGTGGGCTGGAACCTGGCGGCCGGCATGTCCGGCGGCGAGCTGTTCGTGCTCCAGGACCGGGCCCAAGTCGATCTGGCCCTGAACGGCGACCTGGCCTCGGTCGCGGCGCTCACACCCGCCGCCGCCGATCGTCTGGAAGCCCTCGTGCGCGCCCATGCCAGGGCCACGGGTTCGCCCCTGGCCAAGCGCCTGATCGCGAACTGGGCCGAAAGTGTGACGCGGTTCGTCCGCATCGTGCCGATCCCGGTCGCCGAGGCGGAGGCCAAGCTTGACCATCCGGAGGCGGTGCCCGCATGATCCGGGTTCCTCCCCTGTTTTCTCTAGTCGATAGGCCTCCCCGCCGATGACCCTGATCCGCCGCCTCGCCTCAATTCCATTGATGGGGGCGGCGCTTCTCGCCCTCACGGCCCTACCCGCCTCGGCGGCGCCCGCCCTGCTCGGCCATCAGGCCGTGCTCGACCTGAACTCGGGCGCCAGCGCCTGGCTGCTGACCTCGACGGCGCTGGTCCTGATGATGACCCTGCCGGGCCTCGCGCTGTTCTACGGCGGCATGGTCAGGAAGAAGAACATCATCTCGGTCATCGCCCAGTCGACGGCGGCCTTCGCCCTCGTCTCGGTGCTCTGGTTCATCGCCGGCTACAGCCTCGCCTTCGGCAAGGGGCCTGACGCGGTCAACGGCTATATCGGCGGGCTTGAGGCGGCGTTCCTGAACGGCGTCACCTCGACCACCGCGCACAGCCTCCTGCCCGGCATTCCGGAACTGCTCTTCGTCAGCTTCCAGATGACCTTCGCCATCATCACCCCGGCCCTGATCGCGGGCGCCTTCGCCGAGCGGATGAAGTTCTCGGCCTCCCTGCTCTTCTTCGGCCTGTGGCACCTGATCGTCTATGCGCCGATCTGCCATCAGGTCTGGGGCGGCGGCTATCTGGGCTCGCTGGGCGTGCTCGACTTCGCCGGCGGCGCGGTCGTCCACGTCAACGCCGGGATCGCGGGCCTCGTCTGCTGTCTGGTGCTGGGACCGCGTCACGGCTTCGGGCGCGACAACATGGCCCCGGCCAACCTCGCCTATACGGCCATCGGCACGGGCCTGCTGCTGGTCGGCTGGCTGGGCTTCAACGCCGGGTCGGCGGGCGCCGCCGATGCGCTGGCGGGCACGGCCTGTTTCAACACCATCCTCGCCGCCGCCGCCGCCTCGCTCGGCTGGCTGGCCATCGAATGGATCGAAAAGAAGAAGCCGACCCTGCTGGGCCTGCTGTCCGGCATCGTCGCCGGTCTGGTCGCCATCACCCCGGCCGCCGGCTTCGTCGATCCCAAGGGCGCCTTCTTCATCGGCGTCATCGCGGGCCCGGCCTGCTACGCCGGCGCCGTCTGGCTCAAGCATGCGCTCAAATATGACGACAGCCTCGACGCCTGGGGCATCCACGGCATCGGCGGCATCGTCGGCGCCCTTCTGACCGGGGTCTTCGCCTCGACGGCCGTCAACCCGCTGTCGGAAGGCGCCTCGATCGTGAAGCAGGCCATCGGTCTGGGCGGAGCCATCGCCTGGAGCGCGGTCGGCACCTTCGTCGTCCTGATGATCTGCAAATTCACGGTCGGCCTGCGCGTCACCAGGGAGGGCGAGGTCGAGGGTCTCGACTATTCCGAACACGGCGAGAGCATTCACAGCTAGGCCACTCTCGCCCATTGACGCCGCCCCTTCCATCCGGCCCCATGCGCGCCGTCTGGAAGGGGCCCTCACATGAACTCTTGCGTCGCCATCGGCATCGCCGCACTGCTGCTCTCGACCACCGCAGGCGCGGCCTTCGCACAGGTGGCTCCGGCGCCCGCGACGGCCCCCGCCCCCAACCCGGCGCTCGCGACCCTGCTCACCGACTACGAGGCCTTCCTCAAGGCCAATGACCCGGTCTCGGCCGGGTTCGAAGGGGATCAGGCGGCCAAGTCGAAACTGCCGGACGTCACCCGCGCCGCCGAGGTCGCCCAGCAGACGCCGCTGGAGGCCTTCCTCGCCCGCGCCCAGGCCATCCCGATCGAAGGCCTGTCATCCGACGACCGGCTGAACCGTGACTTCCTGATCTGGGTGCTCAAGCGCGCGATCGAATCGATCCGCTTCGACAGCGGCCGCCTGGCTTTCACCTCCGAGGGCGGGATCGGCCAGAACTTGGCCTATGTCGCCTCCTCGACCCGGATCACCAATCGCGCCGACGCCGACGCCTGGATCGCCCGGCTGGAGGGCCTTCCCAAACTCTATGACGACAGTCTGGAGAACGCCCGGCGCGGCCTGACCACCGGCTTCACCCAGCCGAAATCCGTGACCGAGAGCTACCTCGTCTCCCTGCGGAACGAGGTCGCCTTCACGCCCGAGACCGATCCGCTTCTGAAGCCCTTCGCCGCCCTGCCTGCCTCCATCTCTGCAGCCGATCAGGCGGCGCTGAAGACGCGGGCGGCGGCCATCGTCGCCGACCAGATCAACCACCGCCGCCGCCAGTGGCTGGCCTTCGTCCAGGACGATTACCTGCCCGCCGCCTCGGCCGAGGTCGGCATCGGCTCGCGCCCCGGCGGCAAGGACTACTACGCCTTCCAGGCCCGATCCTACACGACCACCGACCTGACGCCGGAGCAGATCCACCAGATCGGTCTGGACGAGGTGACCCGCATCCGCGCCCGCATGGATGTCGAGATGAAGGCGGCCGGCTGGACCGGCGACTTCGCCGGCTTCCTGCAGCACCTGCGCACCGATCCGCGCTTCTATGCGACCTCGCGCGAGGACATGATCGAGAAGGCGTCGGAGATGGCCAAGCGGGCCGACGGCGGCCTGCCCGCCCTGTTCCGCACCTTGCCGCGCCTGACCTACAACGTCCGGCCCGTGCCGCTGGACATCGAGGACACCTACACCACCGGCCGCTACAACGGCGGCTCGCTCGCCGAGGGCGTGCCCGGCGGATACATCGTCAACACCGGCAAGCTGGACCAGCGGCCGCTCTATGAGCTGCCTGCCCTGACCCTGCATGAGGCGGTGCCCGGCCACCACATCCAGATCGCCCTGCAGCAGGAGGCGGCCCAGGGCCCCTATTTCCGCCGCAACGTCGACGTCACCGCCTTCACCGAAGGCTGGGGCCTGTATTCAGAGTTCCTCGGCGAGGAGATGGGCTTCTACCGCACGCCGGAAGAGCGCTTCGGCCGCCTCTCCTACGAGATGTGGCGCGCCTGCCGTCTGGTCGCCGACACCGGCATGCACTGGATGGGCTGGACCATCGAACAGGCGCGTCAGTGCTTCACCGACAACTCCGCCCTGTCGCCGCACAATATCGAGACCGAGTTGCAGCGCTACATCGGCTGGCCGGGACAGGCCCTGGCCTACAAGATCGGCGAGATCCGCCTGCGCGCAATCCGCACCCGCGCCGAGACCGAGCTAGACCCCAAGTTCAACGTCCGCGACTTCCACGACGCCCTGCTGGTCGATGGCCCCCTGCCGCTCGACCTGCTGGACCAGCGCATGGACGCCTGGATCGCGGCCCAGAAAGCGAAATAAGACTCAGCGCTTCCGCGGCAGGTCGATGGCGGCCAGCTTCCAGAAGAAGACGCTGCGGCGTTCCAGCAGCAGGTCGACGTAGTCGTCCGGATGGTCCTCGCGCGTCAGACGGATCGCGAAGGTGTTGAGGCCGCGATAGCTGTAGCCCTGATGCACCTTGCTCGAGGGCTCGTCCGGGATGCGGGCGCGGTTGCGGGCCACACTCTTCGCGTTCGGGACCTCGCCCGAACGCACCATGGCGGCGACGGCGGGAGGCGTCACGAAGGCGTCGACGGCGCCGCTGATCAGCGTCGGGGCCAGGATCATGCCCAGACCGCCGAGGCCGCCGGCGCGGTCGCCGAGGTCGGCGCGCATCTCCTCCACCAGCTTGGCGTTCAGTTCTTCCTTCAGGCTGGTGCGGAAGGCCGGGAAGTCGACGAACTGCTCCAGCTTCGCCTCATCGCCCGCCTTGGCGGCCGAGATCAGCCCGCGCACCGCCAGCAGCGGCGAGGCGAAATACGCCGCGAAGAAAAGGAACAGGACGCCGCCGAGGACGGCGAGTTGGGTCTTGCGGTTCATGCGGTCTCCTCGAACCGCAACGCGGCGCAGGCTTGACGGTTTCGAGGAAGGATCAAAGCGCTACGGAACCTTCCGGAGGCAGACCAATATGCACCAGTTTCCACTCGAACGGCCCTCGCCGCTCGAAGGTGAAGATCGTCGGGGCATGGGCGTCATCCGCGATGCTCAGCCGGGCGCGATTGACGCTCCAGTAGACCGGACGGGGCCAGCCCTGGGCGGTCTTGCCGGCCGGATTCTCCGCCACCGTCAGGGCGTCGCGGCCGGCGCCCGAGGTCAGGGCGATCAACGGCTGCGGGGCCAGCCAGGCGTCGACCGGCGGTGCGCTCGGGACGACCTGGGGCACGGCCTGTTCGAACTGGCGGCGAATGGCGCCGAACGGATCCTGCAGGATCGACGGCGGCGGCGTCAAAGGCTCGACGCGGCCCGAGACCTGGGGCCTCAGCGAGGCGCGCACGGCGTCATAGTCGATCAGTTTGGACAGCCCCTGCACGTCCCCGGCCTGGGCGGCGGCGCGGATGCCGAAGAAGGCGACGGCGGGGGCGATGAAGAAGGCGGCGACCGCAGCGACCACACCGACGACGATCAGGTTCAGAATCAGCCGTTTGAACGAAGGATCGCGACGCGACGCGGCCTTGCGGGCCTGGGAGCGCGCCCAGACCGGCTGATAGTCGGCGTCGTTCGTCGATTCCTCGGTCACGGCCTGTCCCTCACATGTCCCCCGACGGCTTGAACCGTGACGCTATGCGCTCAAGACAACGCCCGCAACGGCCAAGCCGTTGCGGGCGCATCATTCTTGTTGGGCGCTAACACTCGCCGCGCGGCGGCTCGTTGCTTGAGCGCCCGTGGGCCTGGCTTAGCCGATGTTCGGAAGCTCGGCCTTGAGGTTCTCGGCGACCTTGTCGAGGAAGCCCTCGGTGGTCAGCCAGCCCTGTTGATCGCCGACCAGCAGCGCCAGGTCCTTGGTCATGAAGCCGGCTTCGACGGTGTCGACGACGACCTTTTCCAGGGTCGAGGCGAACTGATCCAGCTCGGCGTTGCCGTCCAGTTTGGCGCGGTGCTTGAAGCCCTGCGTCCAGGCGAAGATCGAGGCGATCGAGTTGGTCGAGGTGGCTTCGCCCTTCTGGTGCTGGCGGTAGTGGCGGGTCACGGTGCCGTGGGCGGCTTCCGTTTCCAGCACCTTGCCGTCCGGCGTCATCAGGACCGAGGTCATCAGGCCCAACGAGCCGAAGCCTTGGGCGACGACGTCCGACTGCACGTCGCCGTCGTAGTTCTTGCACGCCCAGACGAAGCCGCCCGACCACTTGATCGCGGCCGCGACCATGTCGTCGATCAGACGGTGTTCGTAGGTCAGGCCGGCGGCCTTGAACTTGTCGGCGTATTCGGCGTCGAAGACTTCCTGGAAGATGTCCTTGAAGCGGCCGTCATAGGCTTTCAGGATCGTGTTCTTGGTCGACAGATAGACCGGGTAGTTGCGCTTCAGGCCATAGCCGAACGAGGCGTGGGCGAAGTCGCGGATCGAGTCGTCGAGGTTGTACATGCCCATGGCGACGCCGGCGCCCGGGGCCTTGAACACTTCGTGCTCGATGACCGTGCCGTCTTCACCGACGAACTTCATGGTCAGGACGCCCTTGCCGGGCATCAGGAAGTCGGTGGCCTTGTACTGGTCGCCGAAGGCGTGACGGCCGACGACGATCGGCTGGGTCCAGCCCGGGACCAGACGCGGCACGTTCGAGCAGATGATCGGCTCGCGGAAGACGACGCCGCCCAGGATGTTGCGGATGGTGCCGTTCGGCGATTTCCACATCTTCTTCAGGCCGAATTCCTTCACCCGGGCTTCATCGGGGGTGATGGTGGCGCACTTCACGCCGACGCCGTGCTTCTGGATGGCGTGGGCCGCGTCGATCGTCACCTGGTCGTCGGTGGCGTCGCGGTTCTCCATGCCCAGGTCGTAGTAGTCCAGGTCGACGTCGACGAACGGGAAGACCAGCTTGTCCTTGATCCATTGCCAGATGATGCGGGTCATTTCGTCGCCGTCGATATCGACGATGGGGTTTGCGACCTTGATCTTGGCCATGCGGAGCGCCTCTGACGTTTGGGAAGGAGAACAGGTTGGCGGCGGTATAGCCACCTCAGGCCCATGGCGCAAAGGGGGCACGCAAAGGGGCGCTTGCCACCGGTTAACCCTGCCCCGAAAAAGTCGCCCACGGCAGAGCTGAACCGGGGTCGTTCGGACGGCTTACCTCTGGCGGAAGGGCGTCATGACTCATCGAGGGGCAGAGTGAGCCAGGAAGCCGAAAGACTGACCGAACAATGGATCCTGACGTTTCTGGAGGCGCCGCCGCTGGTGGACGTGGAACTGATGCGAATGGTGCTCGCTGAGCATGAGGCCCGAGCCGAGGAGGACCCGCCATGACCGAAAAGAGCTTCAAGGCCGGCGACACGGTCAAATGGGACCACAGCCAGGGCACGACCACCGGCAAGGTCGTCCGCAAACTGACCAAGCCGACGGCGATCAAAGCGCATAAGGTTGCGGCCTCGAAGGAGAACCCCGAGTATCTGGTCGAGAGCGGCAAGACCGGCGCCCTCGCCGCACACAAACCGTCGGAACTGCGCAAGGCCTGACCGGCCGCGTTATTGGGGGGAAGACCAATGCGGAAACTGTCGATGGGGGTCGCTGCTGCGTTCGCCCTCGCCGCCTGTAGCGGAGAGAATTCTTCGGCCGCGCCCGGCAAGACCGCCAAAGGCGAGGCCGCTGCGGCGGGTCCCGCGTTGACGTCCGAGAGCAAGACCTTCCGCGACTGGTACGCTGTCTGCGACAACGGCAATCTGTGCGCGGCCTATAGCGGCGGATCGACCGGATGGATTCTCATCCAGATGGACGCGGGGCCGGCGGCTAGCCCCACCGTTCGCGTCGGCATGTGGCCCGACGGGGGTGATGAACTGAAGACCCCGATCAGTGTGGTCATCGACGGCAAAAGCTACCCGACCTCTGTTGGGCCGGAGGACACCTCCAGCGCCAGACTCTCGGGTGGGGACGCCCATGTCGTCATCGCCCAACTGGCGGCGGGACACGCGGCCAGCCTGTCGTCGGACGGACAGACGGTCGAGATTCCCGTCGCGGGCGTCTCGGCGTCCCTGCTCTGGTTCGACGAGCGGCAAGGAAGACTGGACACCACCACCGCCCTGATCCGCAAGGGAACGAAGCCGGCCTCGACCGTGCCGGCAGCGCCGGAGGTTCCCCACATCGTCCCCGCGCCCGCCGTAAGCCAGACCGGCTTCGACGCGCCGCTTGATCCGATGAACACCGACGACGACACGCACCACGCCGTGCCGTCTGCCGCCCTTGAGGCCTTGCCGGCCGTCAAACAGTGCCGCGCCGACACGGACTTCAACGCATATCTACAGAAGGCGGTCACCGCCTCGCGGCTGAACGCCACCACCGAACTGTGGGGCATCCCCTGCGACAGCGGTGCCTATAACGTCAGCTACGCCTACTATCTGACCGGTCCCGGCGGAACGAACCCGCGGGTCGTCAACTTCCCGGGCAGCGACGGCCCGACGACGCCGACCGGCGCGGACGGCGACAACGGCTGGCTGGTCAATCCGGCCTATGACCCCGCGACCCGCACCTTGACGGCCTTCGCCAAGGCGCGGGGCTTGGGCGACTGCGGCGTGGCGCAGACCTGGACGTGGACGGGCCAGGCCTTCGTCCTGAACCGCGAACAGGTGATGTCGGACTGCTGGGGCATGGTCTCCGACTTCTGGCCGACGACCTACCGAAGCCGATGACAGCGCCCGCCCCTTTCCCGAAGGATGGCCCCGAAGTTCTGGTCATCGGCGCCGGTCCGGCGGGCCTGACCGCGGCGACCTATCTGGGGCGGTTCCTGCGCCGGGTGTTGGTCGCGGACGCGGGCCAGCCGCGCGCCTGCTGGATCCCGGTCAGCCATAATATGCCGGGTTTCCCGGCCGGGATCACCGGGGCCGCCATCCTGAGCCGGATGCGCGAACAGGCCGAGGAATACGGCGCGGTCGTCGAGCCCGGAGCAGTGGAAGCCCTGACGGCGGTCGAGGGCGGCTTCCTCGCGCGGCTGAACGGACGCGTCATCCCCGTCCGGGCCGTGCTTCTGGCCACCGGCGTCGTTGATCACCATCCGAACCTGCCGGGCGTCGAGGATGCGGTACGTCGGTCGCTGGTCCGCATTTGCCCGATCTGCGACGGCTATGAGGCGACCGGCAAGGCGGTGGCGGTCATCGGCGACAGCGACATGGGCGTGCGCGAAGCCGCCTTCATCCGCACCTATACGGATCGCGTCACCCTGATCCACATCGACGCGGCCGAGGCCCTGACCGAGCGCGCCGCCCTGGATCGGCTCGGAATCGCCCTCGTCGAGACGCCCATCGAAGCCGTGCATCTCGAGGACGACCGGGTGACGGCCTTCAGCTTCGGCGGAAAGCGCACCGCCTTCGACCTCGTCTATTCGGCGCTTGGGACCTCGGCGAACGCCTCGCTGGCCGAAGGCGTTGAGGCTCTGACCGGCGACGACGGCCGCCTCGTCGTCGACAGCCATCAGCTCACGACCGTCCCGGGCCTCTACGCCGCCGGCGACGTGGTGCGCGGCCTCAATCAGATCGCGGTGGCCACGGCGGAAGCGGCCGTTGCCGCCACCGCCATCCACAACGCTCTTCGCGAGGCCGACGGACTAACCGTTTAGAGATCAGGCCTGTTTCGACTTCACCCAGTCGGCGACCACCGTCTGAAGCACGGCGATCGGCACGCCGCCGACACCCAGGGCCGTGTCGTGGAAGCCCTTGATGTCGAACTTGTCGCCCAAGGTCGTCTTGGCGTCCTCGCGCAGCCGCACCCATTCGGTATGGCCGATCTTGTAGCTGCAGGCCTGACCCGGCCAGACGCAGTAGCGCTCGACCTCCGACGCGATGGCGCTTTCCTCGTCCCCGCCGGTGTCGACCATGTAGCGGATGGCCTGTTCGCGGCTCCACTTCTTGTGGTGCAGGCCGGTGTCGGCGACCAGACGCGAGGCGCGGAAGAGCAGGCTCTGCAGATAGCCCAGCTCGCCGAACGGGTCGTTGGCATAGACCCCCATCTCGTCGGCCAGCTGTTCCGAATACAGGGCCCAGCCCTCGCCGTGGGCCGAGAAGAACAGGGCCTTGGAGATTAGCGGCAGGGCGGTATTCTCGACCGCCAGCGTGCCCTGCAGATGGTGGCCCGGAATGGCCTCGTGATAGGTCAGGGTCGGCAGGGTGTATTTCGGCCATTCCGCTGTGTCGCGCAGGTTGATGTAGTAGGCGCCGGGGCGCGACCCATCCAGCGACGGCGACACCGCATAGCCGCCGGGCGCGCCCGCCTCGATGGCCACGGGCACGCGCCGCACCTCGACATCGGCCTTGGGCAGGCGTCCGAAATACTCCGGCAGCCGCGCCTTCATGGCGACGATCTGGGCGTTCAGGTCAGTCAGGACCTGGGCCTTGCCGGCGTCGGTGTTCGGATAGAGGTGCTTCGGGTCCTTGCCGAGCGCGGCCATGCGCTGGCCGACCGTGCCCTCGGTCAGACCCTGCGCCTTCAGGATGGCGTCCATGCGCGACAGGATATCCTTGGACTGCTCCAGCCCCATCTCGTGGATGGCGTCGGGGGTCAGGTCCGTGGTGGTCATCAGCTTCAGGGCGGCGGCGTAATAGGCCGGGCCGTCGGGCAGACCCCAGATGCCGGCGTCCGACTTCGCCTTGGGCAGCAGTTCGTTCATCAGGGCGATCTGGCGGTCGAGCGCCGGATAGACCTGCTGCTCCACCAGAGCGGCGGCGCGGGCGTCCCAGTCGCCGGCCAGACCCTTTTCCTTCGCCCGGCGCGACAGGCTGGTCGTCAGACCCGCCTCCTCGGGCCTGGCCGAACGCAGAGCCGTCATCTGGACCAGGGCCTTGCGGATGATGAAGTCGGGCGGGATCACCCCCTTGGCGGCGTCGGCGCGGCTGGAGGCCGTTTCCTGATCCATGGTCGTGGCCATGGCCGACAGTCGCGACAGATAGGCCTCGGCGTCGGCCGTCGTCTCGATCGAATGCTGGGTGTCGAGGAAGTCCGGCGCGAACTGATAGGTCCCGGTCAGCTGGCTGATCGTATAGGGCTGGATCGGATAGGCCGAGGCGTCGACGAAGCCGAAATCGCCGTAGCCGAAGCCCTTTGCCGTATCGAGGGTCTCGGCCTGAAACTTCACGACGCCGAAGCTGGCGGCGCTCTGGCCGGTCAGCTTCGAGGCGTCGATGGCGCGGATTTTGGCTACCCAGCCGTCATTGCGGGCGATGGCGGCGGTGCGGCCCTCGACGCCCTTGGGCGAGAACTGGCCCTTGAGCGCGGCGCGGGCGCCGGTGTCGAGACCCAGGTTCGAGGCGAGGGCCGGATTGACGTCCACCGAGGTCTCGCCGATCTCCGCCACCAAGGCGTCGGCGGCTGGGGACGGCGAGCCCTCTGCGGCGCATGCCCCAAGCGATCCGACCAAGGGCGCGAAGGCCCCGGCGGCGACGGCGGTCTGGAGCAGGCGGCGGCGGTCGATCATGGGGCGTCTCCGTTCAGGGAGGCGCATTGGCCCCCAAGCCGGGACCCTTCGCAAGACGGCCGCTGCGATTTTCCCGTTTGATCAGCGGACGGGAAAGGCCCGGACCGGACGCGATGCACGGGGCCTCGCCACGGCACGGTCCTGTCGTGCGCTGGCGATCAGGTCGCCGAGGACGGAAACCCATCCCCATACAGGCTCCTTATGCGTGCGGTACATCTCTTCCATAACAGCCTCCTGCGCTGCGGTTTATCGAGAACCGCAATCTGGGCTTGACGGAGAGGCGCCGCAAACCAGATGATGAAATGCCACAACAAGGCAGGCTTATGTCTGATCCCCTCGCCGGAATTCCCCTCGCCTCCATCCGCGTATTCGAGGCCGCCGCGCGGCTGAAAAGCTTCACGCGCGCCGCCGAGGAGCTGGGCATGACCCAGGCGGCGGTCAGCTGGCAGATCAAGGCGCTGGAAAGCCGGCTGGGCATGAGCCTGTTCCGCCGCCTGCCTCGCGAGGTCGCTCCAACTGAACCGGGCGAGCGGCTGTCACGCGCCGCGACCGAGGCCATGCTGCTGTTGCGCCGCGCCCTGAACGACCTGACCGACGCCGATCAGGGGGTGCTGTCGATCACCACCCTGGCCACCCTCGCCAGCCAGTGGCTGGCCCAGCGTCTGGGCGAGTTCCAGATCGCCAACCCGGGCCTGGCGGTGCGGGTGGACACCTCATCGACGCTGATGGACCTGACGCGCGAGAACGTCGACATCGCCATCCGCTCGGGGACCGGGACCTGGCCGGGACTGGAAGCCGCGCTTCTGATGCCCAGCGTCTTCACCCCGCTGTGCACGCCCGCCCTGGCGAAGGCGCTTAATCTCGCGGCGCCCGCTGACCTAATCGCCGCCCCGCGCATCGGCGAAGAGAAGGAATGGGGCGCCTGGTTCGTCGAGGCCGGGGTCGAAGGGGTGGCCCACCCGGCCGTGCGACTGCGCGCCGACTTCCAGGCGCTGGAGGTCAATGCGGCGCTGGGCGGTCAGGGCGTGGCCCTCGCCTCCCCCATCCTCTATGCGCGCGAGATCGCCGCCGGGATGCTGATCCAGCCCTTCCCCCAGCTCGTGGAGCTGAGCCCGGGCTACTGGATCTGCTGGCCCGCCGACCGCCGACGCTCGCCCAAGATCGTTCGCTTCCGCGAATGGCTGCTTAAGGCGGCGGCGGACGACCCGTCGATCACCGCCGCCCTTGCGGCTGTGCGACCCGGCTAGGCGGCCTTCCGGGCGGCGACCCATTCGCCGACGACAATCTTGAGCACGTCCAGCGGCATGCCGCCCGACGACAGGGCGACGTCGTGGAAGCCCTTGAGGTCGAATTTCGCGCCCAGTTGCGCCTTGGCGTCCTCGCGCAGACGCACCCACTCCGTATGGCCGACCTTGTAGCTGGAAGCCTGACCCGGCCAGACGCAGTAGCGTTCGACCTCGGTGGTGACGCTGCTCTCCTGATCGCCCAAGGTGTCGACCATGTAGCGGATCGCCTGTTCGCGGCTCCACTTCTTGTGGTGCAGGCCGGAATCGACGACCAGACGCACCGCGCGGAACAGCAGGGACTGCAGATAGCCGAGACGCCCCCAGGCGTCGGCGTCATAGACGCCCATTTCGTCCGCCAGCTGCTCGCTGTAGAGGGCCCAGCCCTCCGAATAGGCCGAGAAGCCGATCAGCTTGCGGATGGTCGGGATGCCCTGCGCCTCGGTCGAGATCGCGATCTGCAGATGGTGGCCCGGAATCGCCTCGTGATAGGTCAGGGTCGGCAGGGTCCATTTGGGCCATTCCGCCGTGTCGCGTAGGTTGATGTAGTAGGCGCCGGGGCGCGAGCCATCCAGCGACGGCCCCTGATAATAGCCGCCCGGGGCGCCGGCCTCGATCGCCGGGGGCACGCGGCGGATCTCCACCGAGGCCTTGGGCAGGATGCCGAAATAGTCGGGCAGGCGCGCCTGCATGGCCCGCACCTGGGCGTTCAGATCGTCCAGCAGGGTCTGTTTGCCCGCATCGGTGTTCGGATAGATGAAGCGCGGATCCTTGGCCATTTCACCCAGCCGCACCCCGACCGTGCCCTCGGTCATGCCTTCGGCCTTGAGGATGGCGTCGGCGCGGGTGCTGATCTCGGCGACCTGGGTCAAGCCCAGCTGATGCACCTCGTCCCCGGTCAGGGTGGTGGTGGTGTAGCTGCGGATACCGAAATCATAATAGCCCTCGGCGCCGGGCAGACGCCAGCAGCCGGCGTCGTGGGTGGCGCCGGCCTTCGCGCTTTCGAACAGGGCGATCTGGGCCTTCAGGGCCGGATAGATCTTGTCGGCGACGATCGGCGTCGCGCGGCCGGCCCAGTCGCCCGCGATGGACTTGGCGCCCGCGCGGCGAACCAGCGAGGTCACCAGACCGTTTTCGGCCGGAGCCGCCGCGATCGAGGCGTTCATCTGGGTCAGGGTGCGTTCGATGACGAAGTCGGGCGGGACGATTCCCTTGCCGAAGTCGGCCGTGACCAGCCCGGTCTCGAGGGTCAGCAGGGTCGCGAACTGCTCCAGACGCGCCAGATAGGCCTCGGCGTCCGCCTCGGTCTCGATCGAGTGCATGGTGTCGAGGAAGTCGGGGATGTCGCGATAGGCGCCGCCCAGCTGGCTGATCAGATAGGGGTTGGCCGAGCCCTGGTTGCCGAAGCGATAGCGGTCATAGCCGATCAGGCTGGTCTCGGAATCATAGAGGACGGTCGCCAGATTGACCGCGTCCATGCCGGTCAGCTTGCCGGCGTCTATGGCCTTGAGTTGGGCCACATATTTGCGGCGCATGGCCTCGTTCGCGGCAAGGTATTCGGCGGTCGGCAGGTCGAGCTTCGACTTGGCGGCGGCGTTGTCGCCCTTGTCGAGCCCGAGGTAGGTCGCAGCCGTCGGCGAGGTGGCGACCACCTCCTTGAACATGGCGTCGAAGATGGCGTTCAGCTTGGCGGCTTCGGCCGGGTCCGAGGTCACGGCCCGCGCCATGACGGGAACGAACAGGCCCGTCAGGGTGGCCCCGGCAACGGCGGATACCAGCAGGCGGCGACGGTCGATCATCGGAAGCTCCGGAAAAGGGGTGCGTCAATGAACGGCGACGCCGTCACAACCGCAAGTGAATTCGGGGAAAGCCCCCGCATGGTCCCGATCAGGCGAACTGCGCTTCCAGCACGGATAACGGCACGGCGCCGTTCAGCAGCACCTTGTCGTGGAAGGCCTTGATGTCGAAGCCGCCTCGCGCTTCCACCTTGCGTCGGATGTCCTCGATAACGGTCTGCCCCAGCTTGTAGGAGCAGGCCTGACCCGGCCAGACGACGTAGCGATCGACCTCGGACTGGGCGGCGTTGGCGGGAGTGGCGGCCTCGGCGATCATATAGTCGATGGCGCGCTGACGGCTCCAGCGCTTGTCGTGGAGGCCGGTGTCGACCACCAGCCGGACCGCGCGGAACAGATAGGCCTGAAGATATCCGATCCGGCCCAGGGGATCGCCCTCGTACATGTTCAGATCGTCGGCGGCGACACGTTCGGAGTACAGGGCCCAACCCTCGGAATAGGCCGAGAAGCCGCCTGTGCGGCGATAGATCGGCAGCGACCCGGCCTCGCGCGCGACCGAAATCTGGAAGTGATGCCCCGGCACGGCCTCGTGATAGGTCAGGGTCGGCAGCGACCACTTCGGCCGGTTCGCCGTGTCACGCAGGTTGATGTAGTAAGCGCCCGGTCGGGACCCATCGAGCGATGCCGCCTGATAGTAGCCTCCGGGCGCACCGATCTCGATCGACGGCGGGACGCGGCGGATTTCGACCGGCGCCTTCGGCAAGGTCGAGAAGACGTCGGGCAAACGTGGCGTGACGGCCGCGACCATCTCGTTCAGAGCCGCGATCAGCGCGACCTTTCCCTCCTCGGTGTTCGGGAACAGGTGCTGAGGGTCCTTCCCCAGGGCGTTGACCCGCTCGCCGACCGTGCCTTCGGTCATGCCGAGGGTCTGAAGAATGGCGGCGATTTCGGCCTGGATCGAGGCGACCTGCTTCAGGCCGATCTCGTGGATTTCCGCCCCGGTGTAGGTCGTGGTGGTCGAACGGCGCAGGCCGAGATTGTAGAGCGCTTCGCCATTCGGGAAACGCCAGACCCCGACATCCTCCGACGCCGACGGGCGCTGGCTTTCGAACAGCTCGATCTGGCGACCCAGGGCCGGCTTGACCTGCTCGTCGACGATCACGGCGGCCCGATTGAACCAGTCGCCGGTGATGTCCTTTTCGCCGGTCTTGCGGGTCAGGGTCTGTATCATGGCCATGTCGGCGGCGGGCATGTCGCGCAGGGCCCTGAGTTGGGTCAGGGTCTTGTCCATGATCACCGCGGGCAACATGACGCCCTCGCCCGCATCGGCCCGGATGCGGGCATTCTCCTGATCGACATTGACCGCGAAAGCCTTCAGCCGGGAGAGGAAAGCCTCCGCGTCAGCCGGGGTTTCCAGCCGGTGCTGGTTGGCCATGAAGTCGGGGACCTGGAAGTAGCTCCCGGTGTTCTGGGCGACGACATAGGGAGAGCCGAGGACCGGCAGGGACGCCTCGATGGCGGCGCTCTCGGCCTGGAATCGCGCCACGGCCAACGAGACCTTCGACGCGTCGGACAAGCCGTCGGTCGGCCAGTCCTTGAGTTGGGCCCAGCGCACCGCCGCGCGGTCCCTGTCGCTTCGAGCGGCCTCCAGGCTCAGGTCGCCGAGCTCGCCCGCAAGATGGGCGCGCTCGCCCTTGTCGAGGCCCAGGCTGGTGGCCTGGGTCGGGCGGCGTTCGAGATCGTCATAGAACCATCCGCTCAGCAGGGCGTCGAGACGGGCGTCCGCTTCGGACGGCGTCTGAGCAAAGGCCGCGGCCGGCAGGGTGGCGGCGAGACCGACGCCGGCGGCGGACAGCATCAGGCGGCGACGATCGATCATGGGAAGGCTCCTTGAAGAGAGTGCCCATTGGTCAGCAAGTCGGCCGGCGCGGCAAGCGCGCAAGCGTCGCGGCGCCTTCGCTCGTCCGCCTCAGCCCGCGTGGAGCTCCTGCTTCACCCGTTCCGCCAGGGTCTTGATGTCGAGCGGCTTGGGCAGGAAGGACACGCCCTTCTCGTCCTGCAGCAGGTCCGAGAAATCGCTTTCGGCATAGCCGGAGATGAACATCACCGGCGCGTCGCCCAGATAGGGACGCGCCTTCTTGAGCAGGCTGGGACCGTCGAGGCCGGGCATGATGACGTCGGAGATCATCATGTCGATCTGACCCGCCCATTCCTCGGCCAGGCCCAGGGCCTCCTCGCCGTCGGCAGCCTCGATGACCTCATAGCCGCGCTGACGCAGCAGGCGAGCGGCGATGCCGCGCACGGCGGCCTCGTCCTCGACGAACAGGATGCGGCCGGCGCCCGACAGGTCGCGCGGCGCGGCCTTGACCTTGACCACCACAGGCGCGGCCTCGACCAGTTCCTCGGGCGTGGCGGCGGGCAGGAAGATGCGGAAGGCGGCGCCCGCCCCTTCGATATTGGCCACGCCGATATGGCCGCCGGCCTGCTGGACGATGCCATAGACCGTCGCCAGACCCATGCCCGTACCTTCGTTGACCGCCTTGGTCGTGAAGAAGGGCTCGAAAATCTTGTCCAGCAGCTCGGGCGGCACGCCGGGGCCGGTGTCCGACACCTCGATCAGGGCGATTTCGCCGCCCGCCTGTTCATTGGCGGGGGCGTCGCGCCAGCCCAGCGCCCGCGCCTCCTCGACCGTCAGACGCTGGGTGCGGATGGTGACGACGCCGGCGCCGGGCGCGACCACGCCGCGCATGGCGTCGCGGGCGTTGACGGCCAGGTTCATGACCGCCGTTTCCAGCTGGGACTTGTCGGCCAGAACCACCGGCAGGTCGCGGCCGTAGTCGGTTTCCAGCCGCACGTCCTCGCGCAGCAGACGGCGCAGCAGGACGGTGAACTCCGAGACCAGCTCGCCGAGGTCCAGCCGCTCGCGTCGCACCGTCGACTTGCGCGAGAAGGCCAGCAGCTTGCGCACCAGATCGGCGGCACGGATCGCCGTCTGGCGAATCTCGTTCAGGCCTTCATAGGAGGGGTCGCCGACGGGGTGGCGCTCCAGCAGGCCGCTCAGCTGCAGCTGGATGGCGGTCAGCAGGTTGTTGAAGTCGTGCGCCACGCCGCCCGCCAGCTGGCCCACGGCCTGCATCTTCTGGGCCTGCGACAGCTGCAGCTCCATCGACTTCTGGGTCGAGACGTCGAACAGCCAGATGCGTCGCTTGTCGCCCTCGGGCGCGACATAGAGGTGCAGGACCTTGTCGGGGAAGGCGCGGGCGACCAGTTCGATCGGGCCGGTCGAACCGTCTGCCAGTCGCTTGCGGGCCTCGCCCACCCCGCCGGGCTCGAACAGATGGCCGAAGGCGGCGTCGCCGGCGGCATTGGGGCCGGTCAGGACCGACAGGGCCGGATTGGGCTCCTCCGCCCGGCCGGCGAAGATGTCCTCGCCCGCGATCACAGCCGAGCCGAACGGGGCGCCGGCGGCCATGGCCCGGCCCTCGCCCTTGGCGGCGACATAGGGGCGCGGCGCGGTCGCGGTGTGGGTCAGGGCGGCCTCGGGCGCCTCGCGCACCAGGAAGCGGCCTTCGCCGGCCAGGCCGATCAGAACCTCGATCTCGCGCTCGCCCAGCCGGACGATGGCGCGGCCCTGCTCGCCCTTCCGGGCCTGGGCGAAGGCCATATAGAGCGCCTGTGCCGACTTGCCCTTGGGGAGGGCCACGGTCGCGCCGTTATGGGAGGCCCAGGCGCCGTTGTAGGCCAGCACCTGACCGCCGGCCCAGACGAGGGCGGCGGGCTCGGCCATGGCGTCCAGCATCTCGACTGCCACGTCGCCGGCCGGGCGTTTGGCGTCGACGCGGCCGAAGGCGAACAGGCCGATCAGGGCCACCGCTGACACCGTCAGCAGCAGGATCATGCTGGGCGTCGTGGTCGGCCCCGCCCGGAACGCCGGCCAGGCCAGGGCGGCGATGGCCATGGCGAAACCGACCGCCATGACGATCATCAACAGATCGACCCCGCGGCCCTTCCTGAGGCCCGTTTTCTGGAACTTTGGCAAACCCGGTGTGACTGCGGTCATGCGACCCCGCGACGAATCAGAGTCCTGAGCATACGCGCAAACGCGCTCAGCGCTTCTTCCGCTTCTGCATGACGAAGCCGATGACCTTGGCGGCGGCCTCGAAATGCTCGCGCGGGATGGTCTCGTCGACGTCGACGGCGGCGTAGAGGGCGCGCGCCAGAGGCACGTTTTCGACGATCGGCACCTTGTGCTCCTTCGCCACCTCCCGGATGCGAAGCGCCAGGGCGTCGACGCCCTTGGCCACGCAGACGGGCGCCGCGTCGCCCTGATCGGGCTCATAGCGCAGGGCCACGGAATAGTGGGTCGGGTTGGTCACGATGACGGTCGCCTTGGGCACATTGGCCATCATCCGCTGGCGGCTCTTCTGCATGCGGATCTGCTTGAGCTTGGCCTTGACGTGCGGGTCGCCCTCGGTCTGCTTGTAGTCTTCCTTCAGCTCTTCCTTGGTCATCCGCATCTTTTTGGCGAAGCGCAGCTTCTGCCAGATGAAGTCCGCGCCGGCCGCCGCCCCCATGAAGACCAGGGCCGAGGCCAGAAGCGCCACCGCCAGATCGCGGGTCAGGGGCAGGATGGCCAGGGGGCTCATCGCCGCCAGGTTCTCGAACTCGCGCATATGCGGCTTGAGCACCATCCAGCAGATCACGCCGACAGCGATCAGCTTGGCCAGGGTCTGGCCGAAATGCATGAAGTTGTCCGGGCCGAACAGCCGCTTGAACCCGGCCATCGGACTGACCTTGTCCCATTTGGGCGCCAGCTTGTCGGGACTGAAGATCAGGCCGCCCATCTGACCGACGTTGCCGCCGACCCCGCCCAGGATGGTGGCCAGCATCACCGCCCCGAGGAAGGGCGCGACAGACCACATCGCCGTGATCCCGATCTGGGCGCCCGAACCGGATTCGAGGACGCCCAGCATGGCGTGGGGCGAGGCGATGAAGGGCATGAAGGAATCGGCCATCTGGCTGGCGAAATAGCCGCCGCCGAAGATCACCACGGCGGAGGCGCCCATCAGGCTCAGGGTCTGGGCGACGTCGGGAGATTTGGCGACGTCACCCTTGCGTCGCGCCTCCTCGAGTTTTCGGGGGGTGGCGTCTTCTGTTTTGGAGTCGGGATCGGAGTCTTCAGCCACCGGCCGCTCCTCCCGCTCCAGCCGCGAATACCGACGCCAGGGCGCGGAAGCGGTCGATGAAAACAGTGCCCAGAACGCCCAGGGACAGGGCGAAGATGGACAGACCCAGGATGACGCTCAGCGGCGCCGCGGCGAAATAGACCTGGAAGGCGGGCATGACCCGCGCGACGAGACCCGACGCCAGGTTGAAGATGAGGGCGAAGACGATCACCGGCGCCGCCAGCTGGACCCCCAGCATGAAGCTGTCGCCGACGGTGCGCACTGCCATCTGGGCGAAGTCGGCGACGATCAGCGGCTTGGCCGGGGCGATCAGCTCATAGGAGCCGACGATGCCGGCGATGAACAGATGATGGGTGTTGGTGGCGAAGACCAGCACTGTGCCGAACAGCATCAGGAAGGAGGCGACGGTGGTGTTCTGCTGGCCCGAGAGGGGGTTGGCGGTCTGGGCGAAGCTGAGGGTGGTCTGCAGGGAGATGATCTCGCCCGCGGTCGACAGCGACGAGGTGAAGATGCGCAGCATGGTCCCGATCATCAGGCCGGTCACGACCTCGCGCAGCACCCAGCCGACCACCCCGCCGACGGTCGCCGGCAGAGCCGGCAGGGCGCCCGCCACGATCGGCCAGAGCACCAGCGAGACCAGCAGGGCCAGGGCCAACCGGATGCGCGGCGGCACATAGGTTTCCCCGATGCCGGGCATGGTCAGCAGCAGGGAGCCGATGCGGGCGAAGATCAGCCCGCCGGCCCAGACCTGATCGGCGGTGGCGTAGGGCTCCACGTCCTCGCTACATCCCGGCGATGCGGGCGGCGATGGTGCGCATGAAGCCGCCCAGCAGGGCGCCCATCAGCGGCAGAAACAGCAGCAGGGAAACGAAGATGGCGATGATCTTGGGCGCGTAAACGAGGGTCTGTTCCTGGATCTGGGTCAGGGCCTGGAACAGGCCGATCCCCACGCCGACGATCAGGCCGACGGCGAGCACGGGCGCGCACAGCTGGATCGTCAGCCACAGGGCGTCGCGGCCCACGTCCAGAACTTCAGCGCCGTTCATTGAAAGCCACTCCAGGGAAGTCTTACTCTGGCCTATCGGCCTTCGGCCTGCTTGAGGCCGGTCGGCAGAAAATGCCGGGACCATGGTTAACGGCGGGTTAGCAAAGTCCCCCTCCCCCTTCAGACTTTCGACCGCTATATCCGCTCGATGACCGATGCGCCCCACGATCACTCCGTCTCGCCCGAAGAAGCCGAAGCCGCCGTTCGCACCCTGATCAAATGGGCCGGCGACGATCCCGACCGCGAGGGCCTGCTGGACACTCCGGCCCGCGTGGCCCGCAGCTACAAGGAGCTGTTCCAGGGCTATGAGAGCGACCCGCGCGCCTATCTGGAGCGGACGTTCGAGGAGGTTGGCGGCTACAGCCAGCTGGTCGTGCTCAAGGACATCCGCTTCGTCAGCTTCTGCGAACACCACATGCTGCCCGTCGTCGGCGTGGCGCATGTGGGCTATCTGCCGACCGACCGGGTCGTGGGCATCTCCAAGCTGGCGCGGGTCGTGCGCGGCTATGCCAAGCGTCTGCAGATCCAGGAGAAGATGACCGCCGAGATCGCCACCGCCATCGAGGAGGTGCTTCGGCCCCAGGGCGTCGGCGTGGTCATCGAGGCCGAGCACAGCTGCATGACCCTGCGCGGCGTCAACGTTCCCGGCGCCAAACTGACCACCAGCGCCCTGCTGGGCGTGGTCAAGGACGACCCTCGCACCCGCGAGGAATTCCTGCGCCTGACGCGATGATCCGGTGCTGATGGCCGACATCGGCTGGGATCCGGCCGGGCTGGAGCGCCTCGCGGATGAAGGCGAGGCCCTGCATCGGCTCGCCGTGCTCTCGGCCATCGGGCTGGGAACGCCGCACGATCCGCCGCTGGCGCTGGAGCGTCTGCGCCGCGCCGCCGACCTCGGCCATGCGACCGCGGTCGACAGCCTGGCCCTGCTCGACGCCGAATCCGGCGGGCTCGAGGCCTGGTTCCGCCCGCCCGCGCCGCGCCGCGTTTCCGAACAGCCCCATGTGTTGCTGGCCGACGGCTTCGTCTCTCCGGCGATCTGCGACTGGCTCCGGGGCCGCGCCGAGCCGCATCTGACGCGGGCGGAGATTTATGATCCCGTCTCGGGCGCCGGTCGGCCCGATCCGGTTCGGACCAACACCGCCTTCGCCTTCGACCTGGCGGCCACCGACGTGGCGCTGGTGCTGGTGCGCGAGCGGATCGCGCGGCTGGCGGGCCTGCCGGTTCCGGGCCTCGAGCCCTGTCAGGTGCTGCGCTACACGCCCGGACAGAAGTTCGACTGGCACGTCGATTTCCTCGACCCCGCCGTCCCCGGCCACCGCGACGACCTGGCCCGCTCCGGCCAGAGGATCGCCACCTGTCTGATCTGGCTCAACGACGACTTTGAAGGCGGCGAGACCGCCTTCGAAACCGGCGACCAGCGCTTCCGGGGCAGGAAGGGCGACGCCATCCTCTGGGCCAATGTCACGCCCAACGGCGCCGCTGATCCCCTGACCCGCCACGCCGGTCTGCCCCCGACCGCAGGCGAGAAATGGATCCTGTCGCAGTGGATGCGGCCGAGAGCTCCCCTGCACGGTTGAATTTCGCGGGTTCGCAACCGTTGCTGTAGCCGATGGTCCAGCCCTTGCTCCAACAGGCTCGAAGGAGCCCGAGTGATGGCCTGGACCGCGATTTCGACCCGAAACGAGACACCGCCGATCTCCCGTGGCGGCTGGCTGGACGCCCTGCGTTTCATTGTGGCCAGCCTGATCATCCTGCACCACTTCCAGGCCGCCGGCCCCGTGCCTCTGTCGCAGCTCATCAACCCGATTTTCGAACGCGGCGGCTTCCTGCTGACCAACTTCTTCCTGATCGATTCCGGCTATGTGCTGATGCGGGTCTATGGGGCGGCGGTGAACGGCGGGAAGATGTCGCCCGGCGACTTCTTCCTGAAGCGTTATCTGCGCGTCGTCCCGGCCCATCTGATCATGGGCCTGGCCCTGGTGACCCTGGTCGTGGTCTCCACCGCCCTGGGCGAGCCGCCGCGCAATCCGGAATGGTTCCGCTGGGACCAGCTTCCGGCCCAGCTGACCCTGACCCAGGCCTTCGGCGTCCATGGCGGTCTTGGCTGGAACGCACCCAGCTGGTCGGTCTCGGCCCTGATCGGCTGCTATCTGGCCTTCCCGTGGATCCTGAAAGGGATGAAGCGTCTGGGCCCGTGGACGGCGCTGGCGGGCGTGGTCCTGCTCTATCTGGGGGCCAATCAGGCGGCCTGGGCCCTGTTCGGCTATCCCGTCTACCAGATGCCCATGATGTACGGCTTCTGGCGCGCCCTGCCCCTGTTCATCCTCGGCATGGGGCTGGCCCAGTTCACCGAGCGGGTCTGGATCGCCCCGAAATTGGCTGCGGTGGTCGGCGTTGTCTCGGCCGCCGCCTTCTTCGTGCTGGAGCTGTTCGACAAACACGCCCTGGTCGCCCTGGTCCTGATCTCCCTGATCATTCTGGCGGCCGGCGCCGTGCCCGTGACCCGGCCGTCGAAATTGGTCGAGAAGCTGTCGGTCATGTCCTTCTCGATGTTCATCACCAATGAGGTGACGCGCATCGCCTGGTTCGGCCTGGCCAATGTCCTGATCACCCGGCTCGCCCTGCCGGTCGCGGTGCAATGGGTGCTCTACGTCTGCGGCGTCGCGGCCGCCTTTGCGGTGGCGTTCGCCTTCCACAGCGTCATCGACCAGCCCCTGCAGACGCGCATCAAGGGATGGTTGAAGCGCCGCCGCACCGGGCGCGCGGCGGTTGTTCCGGAGCCCGCCCAAGCCCTCAGAACCCCCTAAAGTTATAGGATTTACAGTCCCGGCAAGGCCAAACCTATCCGGTCCGGTAAGCATTCTGCGTCAGGTTGGAGACAGTTCCCCGTCCCCCCGAGCGTTCAATGTCCAGCGAAGCCGAACGTCTAGCTCATCTGCACAGCTTCAACATCGTTGGAGCCCCCGCCAATCCGGTGCTCGACGCCGCCGCCCGGCTGGCGGCGAAGCTGTTTTCCTGCCCGATCACGGCGGTCACCCTGATCGACGAGGACACCCAGTGGCTGGCGGCCCGCACCGGCCTGGACCTCTGTTCGACCTCGCGTGAGGACGCCTTCTGCGCGGTGACCATCCAGCGCCCGCCCCGCGCCGTCATGGTCGTCGAGAACGCCGCGACCGATCCCCGCTTCCGCGACAACCCCCTCGTCACCGGCGAGCCCGGCATCCGCTTCTACGCCGGCGCCGCCCTGACGACCTCGGACGGCTTCAACCTCGGCGCCCTGTGCGTCATCGACACCGTGGCCCGCCCCCGCCCCTCTGACGAGGCCCTGGCGGAGCTGCGCGACCTGGCCGACCTGGCCGTCGCCGAGCTGGAGCGGCTGCGCGCCGAGCGTGGCCTGAGGGAGCGCGAACAGGTGCTGGACATGGCCGAGGCCATGAGCGGCGTGGGCCACTGGAAATGCGATCTGAAGACCGGCGCCCTGCTGTGGTCGGACGAAGTCTTCACCATCTGCGGCATGGACCGCGCGACCTTCAAGCCGGTGCTCGGCCGGTCGATCCATCTCTATGATGCGGAGGACCAGACCATTCTGACCGCCGCCATCGAGGCCACGACCTTGGGCAAGGGCCCCTTCCACCTGGAACTCGGCCTCAACCGGCCGGACGGCCAGAAGCGCCGCGTCATGGCCAAGGGCGACTGCCAGTTTGATCGCGAGGGCCGCCCAATCAGCCTGTTCGGCGTCTTCCAGGATGTGACCGAACAGCGCGCCGCCATCGTCGCCGCCGAACAGGCCGCCGCCGTCAAATCCGAGTTCCTGGCCAATATGAGCCATGAGCTGCGCACGCCCCTGACCAGCATCGTCGGCTTCACCGACCTGGCCGCGGAACAGCCCGACCTGTCGCCGGTCATGCGCGACTATGTCCGCCGCATCGACAACGCCGGCCGCGCCCTGCTGTGCACGGTCAACGACATCCTCGACTTCTCCAAGCTGGAAGCCGGCCAGGTCGCCATCCGCCCCGAACCGACCGATCTGGAAGACCTGTGCCGCTCGACGCTGGAACTGTTCTCGCCCCAGGCGGGCGCCAAGGACCTGACGCTCGACTTCCGCATGGGCTCTGTCTCCTCGGCCCTCGTCCCCGCCCTGATGATCGACCCTGACCGGGTGCGTCAGGTCCTGCTCAATCTGATCGGCAATGCGGTGAAGTTCACCGCGACCGGCGGGGTCACGGTGGTCGCCGCCTGGGACCCGCGCACCCAGCGGCTGGGCGTCTCGGTCGCCGACACCGGCGCGGGCATTCCCGCCCACAAGCTGGGCCTGCTGTTCCAGCGTTTCTCCCAGATCGACGGTTCGTCCACCCGCGGCGCAGGCGGGACAGGCCTCGGTCTGGCCATCTGCAAGGGCCTTTGCGAGGCCATGGGCGGGACAGTCGGCGCTGACAGCGTCGAGGGCCGCGGCAGCCGCTTCTGGTTCGAGATCGACGCCCAGGCCGCCAACGCCGCCCTTGAGGTCGCCTCGCCCGCCGAGATCATCCAGCTGTCGGCCCTGACCGGCTCCCGCGTGCTGATCGCCGACGACCATCCGGCCAACCGCGAACTGGCTCGCCTGTTCCTGTCGGGCCTCGGCGCCGAGGTGATCGAGGTCGAGGACGGCGCCGCCGCAGTCGACCGCCTTTCCGCCGAGACGTTTGATCTGGTGTTGATGGACCTGAGGATGCCGCGCATGGACGGGCGCGAGGCCCTGAAGGCCGTACGCGCCAACATCGCCTTGGCCAATGACACTCCGATCCTGGCCTATACGGCCGACGGCGACGGGGATACGTCCCTGCTGATGGCCGCCGGCTTCGCCGGGGTGGTGCCAAAGCCTCTGGTTCCGGCCGACTTCTTCCGTACGGTCAGTCGCGCCCTGTATGGCGCCGCGATGAAGCGCGCGGCCTGATCCGGGGCTAGGGCGCCGAGCGGACCTGGGTCATGTCGTCGAGCCACAGCAGGCCCGGGTCGCTCAGGACCGCCTGAACCCTGGCCAGCAGATCGCCAGGCCGGATCGGCTTGACCAGATAGCCGCGCGCGCCCAGCCGTCTCGCGGTGACCATGTTCTGGGACTGGCCGGAAGCGGTCAGGAACAGTACCGGCGCCTCGGCCCAACTCTCGACCGACCGGAGCCGCCGCAAGGCCTCCAGCCCGTCCATCACCGGCATATGTAGATCCATCAGCACCATGGCCGGCGGCGCATAGGCCAGCCGCGTCAGCACCGCCGCCCCGTCCTTGGCCTCGACGGTCTCGAAACCGGCTCCGGTCAGGGCGATGGCGAGAAACTCGCGAACGCCCGCGTCGTCTTCGGCGATCAGGATTTGTCGGGTCACGGCCAGCTCGACAGAACAGCGCCCGGGAGAGGTCGGACGCGGGCTTCAGCCTAGGCCGTTCGGCGCCCGGCGCAACTGGCCTTAGGCGCCGCTGTTGATGTGCAGGATGTTGCCGTCCGGATCCTTGAACCAGACCATGCGGAAGTCGCCCGTGCGGTGGATGCCGTCGGCATAGGTCACATCCGGCATGTCATAGTGTTCGAACACCACGCCCTTTTCGGCCAGATCGGCGACGATGGCCTCGACGTCGTCGCCGACGCCCCAGACCACGGCATTGGCCTGGTTGGTGCCCGCGAAGTCCGAGACATAGACGCCCAACCGGGTCGCCCCGGTCCGGAACATGATGACCTGATCGCCCTCCTCCCGGGCGACCTCCAGACCCAGCGTCCCTTCATAGAAGGCGCGAGCCCGACCCAGATCCCTCACGGCGACGATGGCCGACGAAGCCTTGTCCTTGAGCATGGCGATCTCCCTTGGCTGGAAGGGCAGCGTATGGACGCCAGTCAGGTTCCCGCGCAGGCGCCGCCGTCGGACCGCGCGACCGTGCCGCCCTTCATCACCAGCCTCAGGTCATGCAGGGCCGACAGCCCCGCCGCGGGATCGCCGGGCATGGCGATCAGATCGGCATAAGCCCCCGGCCGCAGCACGCCGAGCCCCGCATCGCCGATCAGCATCGCGGCGCCCCAGGTCGCCGACCGCAAGGCCTCGGTCGAGGTCATGCCCGCCTCGACATAGCCGTCCAGGGTCCCTCGCGCCGCTTCCCCGCGACCCGTGGGCCAGGGGACGTAGAAGTCCGAGCCCATGGCGATCCGCACGCCCGCCGCCCGGGCGCGGCGCAGCCGATCGCGGGCGGGGGCCAGATGGGCGCGGACTTCGGCCTCGGGCGGCTGGACCGGCCAGTCGCGGGTGAAGGCGATGGCCATTTCGTCGGACGGATCGGTCGGGACCAGCCAGACGCCGCGCGCCGCCATCAGCCGAAGGGTTTCGTCGGAAATCTCATAGGCGTGTTCGATCGAGGCGACCCCCGCCTCCACCGCTTCCCGGATAGAGGCGTCCGAGGTGGCGTGGGCCGCGACCGGAACGCCGTGGCGCTTGGCCTCGGAGACGACTGCGGCCATCTCGGCGACAGACAGCCTGGTCCGCTGGGGCGTGGCCTCGGGATACATCTTGATCACCCGGGCGCCGGCGGCGACCGCCTGGCGCACGGCCGAGCGGGCGTCGTCCGGGCCCTTGATGATGCGGTACTCGCCGGCGATCAGGCGATGCGGATCCGCCGGCTGGGGCTCCAGCTGGCCACCCTCGGGCGCCAGACCCGGCCCGGAGCCGTAGAGACGCGGTCCCGGGATATCGCCCTGATCGATGGCCCGCTGCAGGATGAGGTCGAGATACTGGCCCGAGTTGCCGAGGTCCCTGACCGTGGTGATCCCCGACTCGAGATAGGATCGTGCGCGTGGCGCGGCGTGCAGAACCCGGGCTGCATCGCCGTCGACGCCCTGATCCCGCGCGGCGGTCTCGGACAGGCTCTCGCGCGCGCGCTGTTCCAGCAGCAGATGGGTATGAGCGTCGATAAGGCCGGGCAGCACCGAGCACCGCCTCAGATCGAGCACGGTCGCCCCCTCGGGCGCGACCAGGTCGGCCTCGACCTGCCGGACCCGGCCATTCTGGATCAGCAGGTCGCGTGGGCCCACCATCCGCCCAGCTTCAGAATCGAACAGGTTTCCGGCCCGCACCATCGTCACCGGGCCCGGCGCTCGCTCCTGGGCCTCGGCGCGGGTCATGGCCGTCAAACAGGCGGCGACGGTCGCGGCCAGGAACAGGGCATGGCAGGCGGTGCGATGGACCGGCATCTCTCTCTCCTTCGTGTCGGGGAGTAGAGACAAAATCGGCCGCCGGCGGATGCGCGGCGGCCGATTAAATCGCGGTAAGCCGGATCAGGCTCAGGCCTGAACGGCCTCGTGGATCGTCTTGAGCGTCTTGAGCAGGCCGTGGGAGGCCGTCAGGGGCAGGCAGCTCGGACCGTCGCACAGGGCCTTGTCCGGGTCCGGGTGGAACTCCAGGAAGACGCCGTCGGCGCCGGCGGCGACGGCCGCCTTGGCGATGATCGACACGCCCTCGCGGCGACCGCCGGTCGAACCGCCGCTGGTGCGCGGATCGGCGCCCGGCAGCTGGACGGCGTGGGTGGCGTCGATAGTCACCGGCACGCCCAGCTTCTGCATCTGGCCGATGCCCAGCATGTCGACGACCAGGTTGTTATAGCCGAAGGACACGCCGCGCTCGCACATGACGATGTCGAGCTCTGGCGCCGCCTCGCGGGCCTTCTTGATGATGTTGGCGCTGTCCCAGGGGGCCAGGAACTGACCCTTCTTGACGTGCATCCAGCCGCCGGCGGCGGCGGTGGCGCGGGCGGCCGCGACGACCAGATCGGTCTGGCGGCACAGGAAGGCGGGGATCTGGACCAGTTCGGCGACGGCGGCGACGCGTTCGGCCTGGTCGATCTCGTGGATGTCGGTGCAGACCGGCACGTTCAGCTCGGCCTTGATGATCTCGAGCTGCTTCAGCCCCTCGACGATCCCGGGACCGCGATAGGAGGTGATCGACGACCGGTTGGCCTTGTCGAAGCTGGCCTTGAAGACATAGGGCAGCCCCAGGTCCTCGCAGTTGGCCTTGAGCTCACGCCCGACGGCCAGGGCCATGTCGAGGTTTTCGAGCACATTGACGCCGGCGATGACGACGAGCGGTTGGCCGGCCCCGATGGAGAGGTTCCAGCGCTTGAGATGAATCATGGACATGGCGGCCTATATAGGCCGTCAGATCGGCATGCGCATTATTTCCTGATAGGCCTGAATCACCTGGTCGCGCACGGCGATGACGGTTTCCAGCGAGGCTTCGGCGCTGGACACCGAGGTGACCACGTCGATCATATTGCTCTGGCCCTGGATGGCGCCGGTCATCTGGGTCTCGGCGGCCCGGGTCTGTTTGGTCATGTCGCCCATGACGTTCTGCAACATCTCGCCGAAGCCGGGCGCCGCCGCCGGGGCCGCTCCGCCCGTAGGCATTCCGCCGCCCTGCACCGCCGCATAGGCCTTCATCGCCGCCATCGGGTTCATGGGCTAGCTCCTCAGCGCTTCAGGATGTCGAGGGTGCGGCTTTCCATCGACCGCGCCGTCTCGATGACGTTCAGATTGGCTTCGTAGGCGCGCTGCGCCTCGCGCATATCCATGGCCTCCACCAGGGTGTCGACATTGGGCCGCATCACATAGCCGTCGGCGTTGGCCGCCGGGTGGGACGGGTCGTAGTCCATCTTGAAATCGCTCTGGTCCGGTTTGACCTCGGCGAGGGCCACGCCGGTCGCGCCATCGACGTTCCGCGCCTCGAAGACCGGGATCTGGCGGCGATAGGGCGTGCCGCCGGGCGTCTCGGACGTCGACTGGGCGTTGGCGATGTTCTCGGCGATGATCCGCATGCGCGACTGCTGGGCGCGCAAGGCGCTCGAGGCCACGGCCATGGCGGTGTTACGGGGCGGAACCGGATCGGGCATGGTCTATTCCTGATCCCGGCTCAGCCGCCGGGCTTCTTGGCGGCCATCCGCAGCATGGACATGGATTTCTGATAGAGGCCGATCGCGGCGTCATAGGCCATGCGGCTCTCGGACATCTTGAGCATCTGCTCTTCCAGAACCACCGAATTACCGTCCAGCGTCGTCTCCGAGTCGGGCGAGGCCTGGGACGAGAAGCGCGCCACATTGGCCTGGGCTGGGGCGATATGGGCCGAGTTGGTGCGCGCCATCTGCAGCCCGCCGCCCTGACGCATGGCCGCGGCGAAGTCGGCGTTGGCCGGCTGCTGCAGGTCGCGGGCGACGAAGCCGGGCGTCGAGGAGTTGGCGATGTTCTGCGAGACCACCCGCTGGCGCTCGTCGAGCCAGTTCAGGCGGCCCTTGATCTGGCCCAGCAGTGGAACGTCGGCGATGCCCATCGGGCGGGTCTCCTGATCGGATAGGCAGAAAATGCCGCCTGCATGGTTAACAGGGCGTTATTTCAACGGGTCGTTAACCACGATGGTTAAAGAGTCCTGTCCGACCGGCCGCGCGTTCCAGCGGCCCCGGAACCGTCGCCCGCATGAACGTCCTTGATTTCGCCCGCGCCATCTTCGGCCTGGCCTTTGTGCTGGGCCTGATCGGGCTCTGCGCCTGGGCCGCCCGCCGCTACGCCCCGCAGCTTCTGGCCAAACTGGGCGCCGAGCGGGGCGAGCGTCGCCTGCAGGTCATGGAGACCCTGGTCCTGGACCCGGCCCGCCGGTTGGTCCTGGTTCGCGTCGACGACGAGGAGCGGCTGATCCTGCTCGGCGAGGGCCGCGAACTGATCGAACCGCGCCAGCCTGCCGAACGGCCCACGCCGGCCGCGCCCGCGCCGGAACCGGCGCCCGTCGAGACGCCCCGCCCTTTCGCGCGCCTGAACCTCTCCGCCCTGAACAAGGGCGGTCTGAAGTGAAGCTCGCCTCGTCCATCTTCACCATCCCGACCCGCGCCGAGCTCAAGCGGGCGGCCCTGCTGTCGCTGATCACCACCCTGCTCTGCCTGATCTGGCCTCTGGCCGCCTTCGCCCAAGATGCGGCGGCGGCCGCGAGCACCGGCTCCTCGATCAATGTCGACCTCGGCACCGGCGCCGGCCTGACCGAACGGGTGGTGCAGCTGGTCGGTCTGATGACCGTCCTGTCCCTGGCGCCGTCCATCGTGATCATGACCACCAGCTTCGTGCGGATCATCGTGGTTCTGTCCCTGCTGCGAACCGCGCTGGGCATGCAGCAGTCCCCGCCGAACGCCGTTCTGGTGTCCCTGGCCCTGTTCCTGAGCGCCATCGTGATGGCTCCGACCTGGCAGGACGCCTATGATTCGGGCATCCGCCCCCTGCTCGATCAGCAGATGGAACTGCCTCAAGCGTTTGATGCGGCGTCGGAACCTGTGAAAAACTTCATGCTCGCCCAGGTCGACCGCGGGGACCTGTCCCTGTTCACCCGACTGAGCAAGGTGGAGCCCAATACGGAGATGGCTGACCTGCCCCTGCGCGTGGTCACTCCAGCCTTCATGATCAGCGAGCTGAAGAAGGCCTTTGAAATCGGATTTCTCCTTTTCGTTCCGTTCCTTGTGATCGATCTGGTGGTCTCCAGCGTGCTCATGTCCATGGGTATGATGATGCTCCCTCCGGTCGTGATTTCCCTGCCGTTCAAGCTCATCTTTTTCGTGCTCGTGGACGGCTGGAGACTGGTCGCCGGAAGCCTCGTCGAGAGCTTCACGCGACATACCGTCGGGGGGTAAACCCCCGCCCTCAGGGCGTTTGCGCGTCAACGCCGCTTGCCAAGCCGCCCCAAAAGCGTGTTGATCCCCCGGTCATCGTCCGGAATCGGGCGAGTTTATGGAAACGACCACATGACCACTCAAGCTGAACTGATCGCCGCTGTCGCCAAGGACGCCGGTGTTTCGCAGGCCGACGCCGGCCGCGTGCTGGAAGCGATCGTCAAGAACATCCATTCGTCGCTGACCGCCGGTGGCGACGTCCGCATCTCGAACCTGGGCGTCTTCGACACCGCCGCTCGCGCCGAGCGCGAAGGCCGCAACCCGGCCACGGGCGCGACCATCAAGATCGCCGCCTCCAAGGCCGTCCGCTTCCGGGTCTCCAAGCCCCTGAAGGACGCGGTCAACAAGTAAGTTATCCTCCCCACTTCGTGGGAGGACAGCGGGCGGGAGCGGTCAGCCGTTTCCGCCCGTCTGCTTTCTGAAGTCCGCCTTCATCGCCTGGACCCATCCGGCGAAGGTATCGGCGCCGGCGGTCAGCTGGCCGAAATCGCTGGTTTGGACCGCCCCCTCCATGCCGTCGAAGCCCGACAGGGCGATGCGCATCGAGGCCGCCGATCGGGCCCGGGCCGCGAACGGCAGATAGGCGCGCGACAGTTTCGACAGGGCCGGCAGGTCGTGCCCAAGCGAATAGCCGACCCCGGCCCGGATCACCCGGCTCTCGTCGGCGGCGTTCAGCGGCGTCGCCGTATCCTTGAAGCGCTCGCCCAGCCGCTGGTCATAGACCTTGGCGGCTCCGGCCCAGTTCTGCTGCTTCCAGTAGATTTCCGCGCGCACATCCAGACCTTCGGGCGTCGCATCGCCTTCCAGCAGCTCCAGCGCATGGTCGTAGCGGCCCAGGTCCATCAGGGCGCGGGCCTCCAGCGCCCGACGCTCCGCGGCCATGGCCGTCGGCAGCAGGGTCGTGCGCGAACTCCACAGGGCCTGCAGCGCCTTCTCCGGCTGGCGATCCATCAGATAGACGGTGGCGAGGTCCGTCGCGACCTGGGCCTTGGCCACCCCGTCCAGACGCTCGTCGACCTGGTGTTTGAGCAGTTCGGCGGCCTGGTCCAGCAGATCGACGTCGATCAGGCGACGCGCCAGACGCCGCACCATCTCGTCGCCGTCCGCGCCGATCGGGGTCAGGTCACGGAAGTCATAGAAGAGGGCCAGGGCCTGCACCGGCTGCAGCCCGTCGGCGGCGCCCTGCAGGAACAGAGCCCGGAAGGTCGAGGACAGGTCGTCCTGGATTTCGCGCGCACCCGGAAGGTCGATCATCCGCTTGTTGCCGCTGCGCAGCACCTCCAGCGCCTCGCGGTAGCGGCCTTGCTGCAGATAGAGGCTGCCCAGGGTGCGGACGACGGCCAGCTCGGTCGCATCGCCGCGCCAGCGCCATTTCAGCGCTTCCAGCTGGGTCGCGGCGGCGTCGGGGGTGATGATCCCCTTGGCGAGCGAGAGCTTGACCACGCCCAGCTTGGCCGGAGTGGCGATGCCGTCCAGCGGCGCGCGGGCCACGGCGGTATAGACCGCAAGCGCCCGGTCGCTCTGGCCATCCAGATCGAACAGTCGGGCCTGCACCAGCCGCGCGGTCAGTTGGTCGGCCGCCGGGGCGCGCTGGCTGAAGCTGAAGGCCAGCAGGGACCGGGCCGCCGGCAGGTCACCGAGTTCCAGCGCCGCCAAGGCGTGGGCCGCGCCGAACCGGGCCTTCCAGTCGTTGGGGAACTGATCGATGACCGAGGCGCCCGCAGTGAAGGCCAGCCGCGCGCCCGTCCAGTCGCCGCGTTGTGTCGCGACATAGCCTTGCCAGACCCTGGTCGAGGGATCGCCGGCCAGGGCGCCCGAGGCGAAATCGGCCTCGGCCTCCTCGAAACGGCCGATCGAGGCCCGCGCCGCGCCGCGCAAGCCGCGCACCTCGGGCTCGCCCTGCAGGCTCGGTGTCTTGGCGATCATGGCGTTGAGCACGCCGATGGCCTCGTACCCCAGGCCCGAAGCGATCAGGAAGCGGGCGAAGCCCATCCGCGCTTCGATCGGGGTGCGCGGATCATCGGAGGCCTGGGCGGTCTCCTGTTCGGCCCCGTTCTGAAGCTCGCGATAACGGGCGGCGAAGCCCTCTTCGCCAACATCGGCCCAGTCGGCCAGGATCAGCGCCGGATAGGCGGCCTTGCGCGGCAGGTGGGGCGCGTCGGGCGCGGCGTCCAGAACAGCCTCGGACGGCGCCGACATCGTCAGACCCTGCGGTCGCGACACGGTCACCAGATCGCCGGCGGCGACGATCGTCAGGTCGTCGGTCGGCGTCTCGACCGCCATCCCCTGAGCGGTGGGCAGGAGGGTGACGTCCACGGTCTGGCGGCGGCTGCCGAAGCCCTTGCCGGGGGCCAGAGCGGTGACGGCGGCGAACCGGTCACCGACCATCGGGTCGGTCAGCCAGACGGCCTTGGTCGCCCCGGCCATGCGTGCGACCAGGGCGGTCTGGGCGGTGTCGTCGCGGTCGACCTCGACGGCCTGGGCCGGGCTGGTCGGCACGCCGCCGATGGTGACGGTCCAGGTCGCGCCCTGCCCGGTCGCCGAGACCGGCAGTCCCTCCGGGGCGGCGATGCGGATGGCGGTATAGCCCGGCCCCTGCGCCCAGCGCGCCTCGCCGGCCGGCCCCATCTTGGCGCCCTTGGGCAAGCCCATCTTGGCGGCTGTGTCGAAGACGATCCAGACCGCGTCGTCGCGGCGGAAGACGGCGGCCCCGACTGGCGCGGCCCACTGGAAACGCATCACCACCCGGTCGGCCTCCGCCGTGGTGGTCACCGGCACGACCCCGTTGGCCGGAACGGCGCTGGAGGCGGTCAGGCCGGCCTGGGGCTGGGCGCCCGGGGCATAGAGGTTCAGCCAGACCGCGCCGTCGGCGACGCCCGAGCGCGCGTCGGCGCCTTGGGCCAGGGTCAGGAGCACCTCGGATCCGCCCTGGACCGCCCGGGTCTCGACCTTGGTCACGCCCGACGGCAGGCTGTTCTTCAGCAGGCTTACGTCCGGGGCGGCGGTGGTGCCGATGCGGACGACAACCGCCTGGCCCTCGCGACGGACGCGCGAACGCGCGCCGATGACCCCGGCGAATTCGACACGGGTGAAGTTCTGGGTCTCGCCGTGGCGCGTGGTGCCCAGGCGGATGGTCAGGGGCTCGAGCGCGCTGGAGGCTTCCTGGGCGATCGCCGGCGCGGCGGAGGTCAGGATCGGGGCGAGCACGACCGCCCCCACGGCGCTCAGCGCCACGGAGGTCCTCGCGATCGATTTTCTCGAGGACGGCCCAACCATTGACGCGCACACTCGCGCGCGGGGCCTTTCAACGCGGTTAATGAGGCGTGACTGACTTGCCACTGTCGACGTGCGGGCGCAGCCTCGCGACCGGACGGAGATTCCCATGCTGATACTGATGTTGATGGCGGCGCTCTCGGGCCCGCAGACGACCGCGAATCCCGCCGCCCAGCCCCTCGATGGCGCCTGGACGGTCGATCTCAGCACCGACCCCGCCCAGCCCTATACGAAGCCCATGCACCTGACCCTCGCCGCCGACGGCACGGTCAGCGGGGACTTCTACGAAAGCACCATCGAGGCGGGTCGCTGGAAAGCCCAGCACGGGCGGCTGTGCGTGTCCTTCCGCACGACCGACGGCGTCGGCCCCTATCACACTGCGGCCTGTCTGGCGGGCGACCACGTCGAAGGGCAGACCTGGGCCGAGCATCGCAATTTCGTCTTCGTCTGGAACGCGACGCGCCCGACGCCCTGATTACCGGCGAACGCAGATTGGACAAATCGTCCATGGACGGAACGCCGCCTTGCGCGCGGGGTTGGTCAGGGCGACATCCGGCTGAAGGAAAACGCCATGTCAGACCCTTTCGAGACCTCCGTCGAATACCCGCCTCTCAACACCCTGAGCACCGGCATTCGCTGCCGTTGCCCGCGTTGCGGCAAGGGTCCGTTGCTCAAGGGCTATCTGACGATTCGCGACAGCTGCCCGGTGTGCGGCCTTGACTATGGCTTCGCCGACCCGGCGGACGGCCCGGCCTTCTTCGTCATGTCGGGCGTCGGCGTGGTCGGGATGATGGCCTTCATGGCCTTCGAGTTCACCGTCCACCCGCCGATCTGGGTGCATTTCGCGGTGACCTTCCCCGTGCTTGCCCTGATGTGCCTGGGGACCCTGCGCCCCTTCAAGGGCTGGCTGGTCTCGGAACAATACGTCCACAAGGCCGCCCCGCCCGAATGGAAGAGCATCGGCAAACACGGCGAAGGCTCGCCCTGGCGGTAGGTCAGGGTGATTGGTAATTTGTGAGTAGTGATTTGTGGCCGCGGTTTTCCTGTCGCGACCCGAAGCGCCACGACCGATTGCCGACCAATCACTAATCACTAATCACTAATCACCGGCCCAAAGCAAAAGGGCCGATGCTTTCGCACCGGCCCTTTGATCTTTCAGGCAGTCGCCGAAATCAGGCGGCGGCGGCTTGCTCGGCCAGCTTGGACTTGACCTGACGCTTGATGCGTTGGGCCGCGATCGACAGCTGCTCGTCGCCGGCCTTGACGATATAGGCGTCCAGGCCGCCCTTGTAGTCCAGGGTGCGCAGGGCGGCGTTCGAGATCCGCAGGGTGAAGGTCTGGCCCAGGGCTTCCGAAGCCAGCTTGACCTTCTTCAGCGACGGCAGGAAGCGGCGCTTGGTCTTCACATTCGAGTGGCTCACGCTGTGGCCGACCATCGGGCCGATACCGGTGAGTTCGCAACGACGCGACATCGTCTGATCCTTGAGGTGATCGCCCGGCAAACGCCGCCGGACGCATGAAATGAGGACGCGCAAGGAGGGGTCCCCTTCGCGAGAGGGCGCCGTATAGAGGAACGGCGTGCGCGACGTCAAGGCTTTCGACCCGGAAACCGAGTCTGCGCCTGACCGAAACCGCCTGTTCAGCCGCCGTTCAAAAGCCGCCATATAGTGAAGGCATAACAGCGAAAGCCGCTGACCGGGACCTTTTAGAGATGAAGACGCCTAAAGCCTCCATGGCGATCCGTATCGCCGCCGTCGCCGCCCCCGCCCTTGCGGGTGCGATTCTGCTGGCCTCGCCGAGCCGCGACCTGCACGCCCAGACCCCTGCTCCGGCGCAACCGGTCCTGCCCGGCTATTGGGAATACACCACCAGCGCCGTCGGCGACCGCAACACCGAGACCAAATGCGTGCGGCCGCAGGACATCTCGCGCTTCTTCGGCGGCATCTCGACCCGGCGCTATTCCTGCACCTATCCGGTGCGCGAAGTCGGCGGCGGCAATGCGCATTTCGAGGGCGTTTGCACCGACAGGAAGGGCCGCCGCTTCAACGTGCGTCTGCGCGGGACCTATCGCCCCGAGAGCTTCCAGTTCAACGGCGGCGCCCAGCTGCTGCGCGGCACCCCCTATATCCCCGCCAGCATCACCGCCCGCCGCGTCGCCGCCCAGTGCCCGGCCAACGCCGAATATTTCTGATCGGCGACCAGTCCCCGGACGCATCGACAAGGCGGTGAACCTGCTCTAGGCCCGGAGGTCTCCCCTCCTCGGACCTGAAGACGCCCATGCCCTCCGGACTCATCGCCCTGCTCGACGACGTGGCGGGCATCGCCAAGCTGGCCGCGGCCTCGGTCGACGACATGGGCGCCGCCGCCGGCAAGGCCTCGACCAAGGCGGCGGGCGTGGTCATCGATGATACGGCCGTCACCCCGCGCTATGTCGTCGGCCTGTCGCCGGCGCGCGAACTGCCGATCATCGGCAAGATCGCCGTGGGCTCGATCCGCAACAAGCTTCTGGTCATCCTGCCGGTCGCCCTCCTGCTGACCGCCTTCGCCCCCTGGGCCATCACCCCCGTATTGATGTGCGGCGGCGCCTACCTCTGTTTCGAGGGCGCCGAGAAGCTGATGGAGATGTTCGGCGCGGGCGGCCATGACGACGACGGCCCGGTCACCGACGATCCCGCCGCTCTGGAAAAGGCGACCGTCTCCGGCGCGGTGCGGACCGACCTGATCCTCTCGGCCGAGATCATGACCATCGCCCTGTCCGACGTCTCCTCGGAACCCCTCCTGACCCAGGCGGGCGTCCTGATCATCGTCGGCCTGATCATGACCGTAGTCGTCTATGGCGTCGTCGGCCTGATCGTGAAGATGGACGACGTCGGCCTGCACCTGGCCCAACGCGACAGCAAGGGCGTCCGGGCCCTCGGTCGCGGCATGGTCAAGGCCATGCCTGTGGTGATGAGCGCCCTGTCGACCATCGGCACCTTCGCCATGCTCTGGGTCGGCGGCGGCATCCTGCTGCACGGCTCTCATACCCTCGGTCTCCACTGGCCTGCCGTGCCGGTCGAACACCTGTCCCACACGATCGCCTCGGCGCTCGGCCCCGTCGGCGGCCTCGCCGGATGGCTGACCACCGCAGTAATCTCCGCCGTCATCGGCGTGGTGGTCGGCGGCGTCATCGCCTTCGTCCTGCATCAGGCCATGCGGCTCAAGCCCGGCGCGAAACACTAAGGCCGCGACCTCCAGCCACGCTGGACAGCCAAAGCTATATAATAATACAAATGAGGCCATAAGGGCGAAAACGCGTAACCGGAGCGGCGTTTCGCCGGGAGGCCTCCATGCACAAGGTGTTGTCCGTCGTCGCGACCGTCGCGATCCTGCTGTCGCCGGTAGCGGCTCTGGCCCAACAGTCCGCGCCGCCTTCCGCTTCGGCGATCTATCTCGACCCGACGGCCTCGGCCGAGGCCCGGGCGACCGACCTCGTGTCCCGCATGACGCTGGCCGAGAAGGCGACCCAGATCCAGCACGGCGCACCGGCCATCCCCCGGCTGGGCGTCCCCGGCTACAACTGGTGGAGCGAGGGCCTGCACGGCGTCGCGCGCGCCGGCGAG
This sequence comes from Brevundimonas goettingensis, assembly GCF_017487405.1. Classification (NCBI taxonomy): domain Bacteria; kingdom Pseudomonadati; phylum Pseudomonadota; class Alphaproteobacteria; order Caulobacterales; family Caulobacteraceae; genus Brevundimonas; species Brevundimonas goettingensis. Next base: position 2,621,482 of record NZ_CP062222.1, read on the forward strand.
GCCACCGTCTTCCCCCAGGCCATCGGCATGGCCGCGACCTGGGACACCGACCTGATCCATCAGGTCGCTAACGTCATCGGCGTCGAGTTCCGGGCCAAGAACCTCGAGGACAGGGCCCCCGACGGCTCAACGCGCCAGTATCGCGGCCTCACCGTCTGGTCGCCCAACGTCAACATCTTCCGCGACCCGCGCTGGGGCCGGGGTCAGGAGACCTGGGGCGAGGACCCGTTCCTGACTTCACGCTTCGGCGTCGCCTTTATCGAAGGCCTTCAGGGCGACGACCCGCTGCACCCCCAGGCCATCGCCGCGGTCAAACATTTCGCCGTCCACAGCGGCCCCGAGGCCGGACGCCACCGCGACGACATCCATCCCTCGCCGCGCGACGTGACCGAGACCTATCTGCCGGCCTTCCACGCGGCGGTCACCGAGGCCCACGCCCAGGCGCTGATGTGCGCCTATAACGCCATCGACGGCGCGCCCGCCTGCGCCAACACCGACTATCTGCAGCGCCGCCTGCGCGACGACTGGAAGTTCGACGGCCATGTCGTGTCCGACTGCGCCGCCATCGCCGACTTCTATCTGCCGACCTCGCACGCGACCGTACCGACCCCCGAAGAGGCCGTGGCCCTGGCCCTGAAGTCCGGCACCGACCTGATCTGCGACTTCATGGCCAATGGGACCTTCAAGCCCGAGAACACGGTCAAGGCCGTCGAGCAGGGGCTGCTGCCGGAAAGCGTGCTCGACGCCGCCGTGCATCGCCTGTTCGTCGCCCGCATGCGGCTGGGGACCCTGGATCCGGTCGGCACGGGCCCCTGGGCCGCGATCACCGCCACCGACTACGACACCCCGGCCCATCGCGACCTGGCGCTGCAGACGGCGCGGGAATCGCTGGTCCTGCTCAAGAACGACGGCCTGCTGCCGCTCAAGGCCGCGCCGCGCCGCATCGCCGTGATCGGCCCCAACGCAAATACCGTCGAGGCCCTGGTCGGCAACTACAACGGCACGCCCTCGCACCCGGTCACCGTCCTTGACGGTCTGAAGGCCCGTTACCCCGATGCGGAGATCAGCTTCGTGGAAGGGACCGGCTGGGTCGCCCCGCCGCTGGAGGACATTCCCGACCTCGCCTTCTGCCAGGACGCCGCCTGCGCCGCGCCCGGACTGAAGGCCGAAGAGTTCGCGGGCCCGGACCTGGCCGGCGCCCCCGTGGCCAGCCGCACGGACCTGAACGCCAAATTCGCCTGGGGCAGCCCGGTGCGTCAGGAACGCGAGACTTCCATCCGCTGGACCGGCTTCCTCAAGGTCGCCGAGCCCGGCCAGTACCGGTTCCGCTACACCGGCGCCAACGGCTACCGGGTCTTTGTGGACGATGTGCTGGTCGCCGACGTCTGGGACGCCGCCTGGCCCACCTCCGACACCGCCATCGACCTGACCGCCGACCGCCCCCACGCCATCCGCGTCGAGGCGATCCAGAAGGGTTCGCGCGCCAGCCAGAAGCTGCAGTGGAGCAGGCCCGGCTCCGGCGCCGAACCGGCCATGCGTTCCGCTGCGGACGCCGATCTGATCGTCTTCGTCGGCGGCCTGACCTCGAAGTTCGAGGGCGAGGAGATGGTCGTCCAGGCCCCCGGCTTCGCCGGCGGCGACCGCACCAGCCTGGACCTGCCCGCGCCCCAGCAGCAGCTGCTCGAACGCCTGCACGCCACCGGCAAGCCTGTCATTCTGGTTCTGGCCAACGGTTCGGCGATGAGCGTGAACTGGGCCGACGCCCACCTGCCGGCCATCATCGAGGCCTGGTATCCGGGCGGTCAGGGCGGTCAGGCGGTCGCCGAGCTGATCGCGGGGGACTTCAGCCCCTCGGGCCGTCTCCCGGTGACCTTCTACAAGTCCGCCGACGACCTGCCGCCCTTCACCGACTACGGCATGGACGGCCGGACCTATCGCCGCTTCCAGGGCGCGCCCCTGTACCCGTTCGGCCATGGCCTCAGCTACACCCGGTTCGACTATTCGCCCCTGACCTTCGACCGGCGGGACGTCGCGGCGGGCGAAGGAGCGAAGGTCTCGGTCGAGGTGACCAACAGCGGTTCGCGCGACGGCGCCGAGGTGGTTCAGCTCTATGCATCGCGTCCGGGGCCGGACGCTCCGGTGCGCAGCCTCGTCGGCTTCCAGCGCGTCGAGCTGAAGGCGGGCGAGACTCGCCGCCTCGACTTCGATCTCAGCGCCCTGGCGATGAGCGTCGTCGACGCCCAGGGCCGCCGCTCCGTCCCCGCCGGACCGCTGACGCTCTGGATCGGCGGCGGCCAACCGGTCCCCTCCGCGGGCGGCGACACCCCCTCCGGCAGCGAAGGGCGGCTGATGATCCGGGGCTCTGCCGACATCCCCGCATTCTAGCGAGCACGCAGAGGCCAGACAGCAAAAAGCCCGGGATCGCTCCCGGGCTTTTCAGTCTCTGGTTCCGCGAACGGATCAGGCGGCTTCGGCTTCCTCGTCGGCCTCAACGGCGGCGGCGGCGACGGCCTTCTTGGCGCTCAGCGACTTGGACAGCAGCTCGACGGCGGCGTCCTTGTCGATGCGGTTGGCAGCGGCGACTTCACGGGCCATCCGGTCCAGAGCCGATTCATACAGCTGACGCTCGGAATACGACTGCTCCGGCTGCGAGTCGGCGCGGTGCAGGTCACGGACCACTTCGGCGATCGAGATCAGGTCGCCGGAGTTGATCTTGGCCTCGTATTCCTGGGCGCGACGCGACCACATGGTGCGCTTGATGCGGGCGCGGCCCTTCAGGGTGGTGAGGGCCTTGGTGACGACGTCGTCGGCGGCCAGCGAACGCAGGCCGGCGGTCTTGGCCTTCTTGGTCGGGACGCGCAGGGTCATCTTCTCGTGGTCGAAGGTCACGACATAGACTTCCAGCGACATGCCGGCGACTTCCTGGGTCTCGATCGCGATGACCTTGCCGACACCGTGGGCCGGATAGACGACTGCGTCGCCAACCTTGAATTCCAGACCGCTCTTGTTCGTCATGTCATTCCTTTCCCGGACACAGGGATCGGCGAAGCGAAAGCGCACCGCGAAAACAGGTTTCCCACCGCCGGCGAGGGCCGTCGGGGGGACTGTTCAGGCGTCAAATGCAGAAACGGATCACCAAACCTCTGGCCGACCCCGCCTTCATGGGCGGGATTCTGTCGCAAACTCGGGCGGCGCAGTGAAACTGCAGACCGCCCGATCCAATGTGAAGGAACATATCACAAAACGAGGCAATTTCAAAACGTCCCCTCGGCCTATGGTACGAAGAGGCCCATTGTGACCGCATAGCGGCGATAGATCGAAGGTTCGATCAGGACCCCTTGCCGGGGTTCGGACTGAAATGGTTCTCGAACTTGTTCTCGACCCGCTCCCACTCCTCGCGGTCGGCCGGGGGCGTGCCCTTCACCGTGATGTTCGGCCAGACCTTGGCGTAGGAGGCGTTGATCTGCAGCCACTTGCCGTCGGGCTCGTCCTCGGTGTCGGGCTTGATCGCGTCGATCGGGCATTCCGGTTCGCAGACGCCGCAGTCGATGCATTCGTCCGGCGCGATGACCAGAAAGTTCTCACCCTCATAGAAGCAGTCGACGGGGCAGACCTCGACGCAGTCCATGAACTTACATTTCACGCAGGCGTCGGTGACGATGTAGGTCATGGCGGGCGGGGATCACGTCAGGCAGTTGAGAGAAGGCGGTTCGGGGACATGGCCCCGCCGACCGGGGGTGTCAACTCAGCGGTTCTATCGACGCCGGACAGCATGGCTTTCTTGTGGCACCGGGAAGAACCGCTATTGCATCAGTGTCGATTGCAGTTAGATCGGCCTGACACCCCTTCCGGAGCCCATCATGTTGAATCGTCGTCTTCTTGTCCGCGCCAGCGCCGCGGCCGCCCTTGGCCTCACTCTCATCGCCGGCGGCGTCATTGCCCAAAGCGCCGTGGCTCAGGCCGCGATCACCCAGAACCCCGCCGAGGTCGAGGCCGGGACCTACAAGCTGGATCCGGCGCACGGCAAGATCACCTGGTCGCTCAAGCACATGGGCTTCTCGACCTACTACGGCCAGTTCGACAACGTCTCGGCCGACCTGACGCTCGACCCGGCCAATCCGTCGGCCACGACCCTGACGGCGACCGTGCCCCTGGCCGACGTCGCCCCCAACAACGACGCCCTGAAGGCCCACCTGCAGACACCGGACTTCTTCAACACCGCCGAGTTCCCGACCGCCACCTTCAAGGCCACCTCGGTGACCGTCGACCGTGAGGACTCCTCGAAGGCCGCCGTCGTCGGCGACCTGACCCTGCACGGCGTGACCCGTCCGGTGACCCTGGCCGTTCGCTTCAATCAGGCCGGCCCCTTCATGGACGGCGCCTATCGCGTTGGCTTCGACGGCGAGACCACCATCCGCCGCTCGGACTTCGGCATCGACAAATACGCCCCGGTCCTGGGCGACGACGTCACGCTCCACATCGAGGGCGAGTTCGTCAAACAATCCTGAGGCGCCTAACGCTCGCCACTCGGTGGCTCGCTGCTTGAGGCGGGCCCTGTCGATCCGCTCTCTGGATCCAGACTGACATAGAGGGCGCGGGCCTCCGCCGGGGGTCCGCGCCGCTCGCCCAGCGCTTCCACCCGCACCGCCCTCACTCGCCCGTCGACGGCGAAGGTGATCTCGTCGCCCGGGTGGACCAGCCGGCTGGGCTTGTCGAGCCGCGTCTGCCGCCCCTGATGGGTCAGCCGCACCGCGCCCCGTTCGACCATATCCGCCGCGATCGACCGCGACTTCGCGAACCGCGCCCGCCACAGCCAGACATCGACGCGGACCGAGCTCTCGTTCATGCGGGGCGATCATCCTTTCCTGACACCGTCCGAACCTGAGCCTTCCCGCCCGAAGCGCAAGACGCAGCGGCTTGAAAACCGCCGTTCGCCACGGCTTGACGGATAACTCTACATATGTAGAATTATGGCCATGCCCCTCACCGGCCGACGCCTTTCCGCACAGACCGTGACCGTCCTGACGGCGCTCGCCCTGAACCCGCAGTCCTGGCTGTACGGGCTCGAGATCGCCGCCGCGACCGGGCTGAAGTCGGGCAGCCTCTATCCGATCCTGATCCGCCTGGCCGAGCGCGGCCTGCTGGAAAGCCAGTGGCTGGAGCCCGGACAGCCGGGCCGTCCGCCCCGTCACGCCTATCGCGTCACCGCCGCCGGCAAGGCCGCCCTGCGCGCCGCCACCGCCTCCCGTCCCGCCTCTTTCAAGGAATCGCTCGCATGACCGCCACGGCTCCGATCGCTCACTCCCTGATGGCCCTCGCCGCCGCCCTGACCCCGGCCTCGCGGGCGGAGTGGTCTCTGGCGATGCGCAAGGAATTCGACGCACTCCCCGACGCATCGGGCGCGCTCGGCTGGGCCGCCGGCTGCGTCGCGACCGCCTTCGGCTGGCGGATGCGAGCCGAGGCGGGGTTCGCCCTGACCGTGACCGCCACCGTTGTCGTGGGTTGGTGGGTCAGCGCCCAGATATTCTTCTTCCTTGTCGAATGGCTGTCTCCAAAAGGGATATCCTGGATGCCGGCGATGGCGGCGGCGGAGAACCTGCTCAGGGGCGGTGTCTGCTTCGGCCTCGCCTTCGTCTGGCCTCGCCGGGCGGCGCTGACGGGTCTGGCCCTGCCAATGGTCTGGGGGTTCGGCGCCGTGCCTCTGTGGCTGATCCTGACCCTTCCCGACACCCTGAGCCAACCCTGGTCGAGCGCGGGAAATCATCCCGCCCTGCCAAACATCCTGTTCCCGCTGATTTTCGTCGGTCGGGAGATGTGGGCCAGCCTCCTCGGAGCCGCGCTGGGCTGGGGCCTGTCCCGGATCCTGCGTAGCCGCCCGGTCGCGGCGCCCGCCTGACCCTCAGCTCGCCGCCTTCTTCCGTCTCGGCCGCTTGCGCCGCGCGGGCTGGGGCGCTGCCGTCAATTCAGCCAATTTGGCGAAGGGCGAATCCTTGATCACCACCGGCCTGCCTAGCCGGTCCGGCTGCTGGGCGCGGGTGGTCTTGAGCGCCGCCAGCAACGCCCCGGCCTCTCCGGCCTTCAGGCCCAGTTGGGTCAGGGCGGCGTCGGGGATATTCCCCTGGCCCGCCGCCAGCTTGGCCTCGGCCAGCCGCTCCAGCAGTTCGACCGGAACCGACCAGCGCCCCACCGCCCGCCGCCCAACCGCAGAGAGCGCCCGCACTGACGGCCCCGGGATCGGCAACAATGCCAATCCCTCCCCGCCGGCCCTGAACGGCTCGCCCGCTGCGAACGCTTGGGCCACCACCCGCCCGCGCGCCTTCAGCACCCCCGGCAGCCACACAGAATGCGTCCCGACCCGGATGGCGAAGGTCTTGATGGTGCGCCGCTCGACTTGGCTCAGGGCCGCCAGATCGCGCTCGACGTCGCGCCGGTCGAGGACCCCGCCGGCCTCCAGCAGGCGGAAGGCGATGCCGCGCGGCAGCCCCTTCAGCCCGCCGCTCTCGACCGCCTGTTTCAGCCGCTTCAGATCGCGCAGAGCCCGGCCCGCCTCCGTCGCCAGCCAGGCCTCGATCCGCCGCTGGGCCCGATCCCGCGCCGCCTGCGGCCCCAGGTCGCCGATCAGGCGCACGCGCGGCGAAAACGGCTCGGCGTTGACGATCTTCGCCGCCAGCGCACCCTGCCACAGCACCTCGCCCTCCGGCGTCAACGCAAAGGCCTCGTCCGGATCGGCCGCCAACCGCCCCAGCCGCCGCGCGATCTCCGGCGCCACGGCGCGCAGAGCCGCGGCCTTCAGCGTCCGGTCCGCCAGCAGCGACCCGCCGGTCTGGCCCGCGAAACTCACCCCTTCCAGATGGCCGACCGCCTCACCGTCCACGGTCACCACGCCGTCGTCCGCCACCTCGGCCAGGGTCCCGGCCCGATCGTTCAGCGACCGCATCAGGGCCGTGGTCTTGCGGTCCACGAACCGCGCCGTCAGACGCTCATGCAACACGTCGGACAGCCGGTCCTCCAGCGCCCGCGTCTTCTCGCGCCACCCCTTGGCCTGATCCAGCCAGTCGGGTCGCGCCGCGATATAGCTCAGCGTCCGCACGCCGGAGAGCCGCGCCGACAGCTGGTCGATCTGGCCGTCGTCGCGGTCCAGCTCGGCGAAGCGTGGCGCCATCCAGTCGTCGGTCAGCCGCCCTCGCTTGCCGGTCAGGGCCTGAAAGATGTCCCTCGACAGCCGCATGTGCTCGTCCAGCGTCGTCTTCTGGAAGTCCGGCAGCTGGCAGCATTCCCACAGTCGCATGATCGTCCCGCGCGACCGGCTGATGCGCGCAATCTCCTCGTCCTGCATGGCCCGGCGCAGCAGGGTCTCGTCCAGGGCCTGGGCCGTCAGCTTCAGCCCCGCCCGCTCCGGCGTCTTCGTCAGCGACCGCAGCAGGTCCGGCAGGGTGTCGAAGTCCAGCCGGGCGTTGCGCCATTCCGCCGCCTGCACCGGATCGAACTGGTGCGACACCACCTGTTCGACCAGGTCCTCGTCCAGCTCCTCGCACTCGCCCGTCACCCCAAAGGTGCCGTCGCGCACATGCCGCCCGGCCCGGCCGGCGATCTGGGCGATCTCATGGGCGTGCAGCCAGCGTGTCCGCCGCCCGTCGAATTTGCGAAGCCCCGCGAAGGCGACATGGTCGACGTCCATGTTCAGCCCCATGCCGATGGCGTCGGTGGCGACCAGAAAGTCGACCTCCCCGGACTGGAACAGGGCCACCTGGGCGTTGCGCGTGCGGGGGCTAAGACTGCCCATCACCACCGCCGCCCCGCCGCGCTGACGCCGGATCAGTTCGGCGATGGCGTAGACCTGATCGGTGCTGAACGCGACGATGGCCGACCGCCTCGGCAGCCGGGTCAGCTTCTTGGATCCCGCATAGGTCAGGTGCGACAGCCGCTCGCGGGTCACGATTTCCAGATCGGGGATCAGCCGCCGCATCAGGGGCGCCATCGTCCCCGCCCCCAGGAACATGGTCTCGAACCTGCCCCGCGCATGCAGCATCCGGTTGGTGAAGACGTGGCCGCGCTCGGGATCGGCGACCAGCTGGATTTCATCGACCGCCAGGAACTCGACCTCCCGCTCCAGCGGCATGGCCTCGACCGTGCAGACCCAGTAGTGGGGCCGCGTCGGGATGATCTTTTCCTCGCCGGTGATCAGGGCCACGGCCGAGGCGCCGCGCAGCTTGACGATCCGCTCATAGATCTCGCGCGCCAGCAGCCTCAGGGGCAGGCCGATCATGCCCGAGGCGTGACCCAGCATCCGTTCGACCGCGAGGTGGGTCTTGCCGGTATTGGTCGGCCCCAGCACCGCGACGACGCGGGAGGGACCCAGGCCCGTGGGTCGATCACTCATGACCGACATAAGGTGGCGATTCTGTTTCGGTTGCTCAAGCGGCGCCGAGCCGATGCGAGGCGCAACGATCACGCGTCGTCGTTCGTTACGGCAGCCACGGGGGTGGAGTGGAGGCTTTTGCTATGCATACCCCCGTGACCGCAGCGCTTGCCGCAACCGCGCTTTTGACCCTGGGCCAACCAGCCTTCGCGCAGACCCAGGCTGCCGACGCCCCCGGCACGGTTGTCCGCGCAGGCGATGACGCCCTGACCTGTCCCCAGATGGCCGACGAGGCCGCGACGATCAGCGCCTCCATGGGCGAGGAAGGCCCCGGCCTGCTGGGCCGCGTGACCGGCGTGGCCCGCGCGGGAGCGTCCATGCTCGTGCCCGGCGCCGGTGTGGCCCTTGCGGGCGCCGACGCCCTGACCAGTTCCAGGAGGGACAAGAAGGAAGCAGAGGCCGACGCCAAACGCGACCGCTGGAACTATCTGAACGGCCTCTTTGCGGGACGCGGCTGTGGCGAGACCGCTGTCCAGGCGACTTCGGGGCCCGCAGGTCAGGCCCGGCCGGCCCAGACCTCAGCCCAGCCCGCCGTCGCGACCGCCCCGCCACGGCCCCAGCAACGACGCCCACCCCCGTAATCGCACCGGTTGTCGCACCCGTGATCACACCGGTGAGCGCACCGGCCCCTGTTATCGTCACGACGACCACGGCGCCCCACTAGGCGAACAGCAGGTCCTCGATCTGGCCCAGCCGCTCCTTGCCGAAGAACATCTCGTCCCCGACCCAGAAGGTCGGCGCCCCGAAGGCCCCGCGCTCGACCGCCGCCGCCGTGTTGTCCGCCAGCTTCGCCTTGACGGCGTCGGTCTGGGCCAGGCTCAGCAGCCGCTCGGCCTCCAGACCCGCCTCGTCCAGCACGCCCGCCAGCACCGCCGCATCCCCCATCTGCAGACCACGCTCCCAGAACCCGGCCAGCACCGCATCCAGATAGCGGTCGAATTCCTCGCCGGGCGCACAGGCGCACAGGCCGCGCATGGCCAGCAGGCTGTTGACCGGGAAGTGGGGGTTCATCTGGAAGGCCGTGATCCCGTGCGCCTTCACGAAGCGGCGGATCTCCAGCATCTCGTAATCCAGCTTCCCCCTGATCCCGGCGAAGGCCGAGAAGGGCGCCTGATTGCCGGTCGCCTTGAAGATCCCGCCCAGCAGACAGGGAATGACGTTGACCGTCGCTCCCGTCCGCCCGACCAGCTCCGGCAGGGCGCGCCAGGCCAGATAGGCGTTCAGACTGGCGAAATCGAAGATGAAGTCGATCGTCTTTGAAGCGGGCATCACCAGGTCTCCTTCCAGGGGCGCAGGTCCATTTCGAACGTCCAGGCGCTGCGTTGCTGACGGTGCAGCCAAACGTAGTTCTTGGCGATCTCGTCGGGCTTGAGGATTTCGTCGGCATCCAGCCGCGCTTCGATATCGGTGGCGATGGAGCGGGCGAAGGTCCCGTCGATCATCCCGTCAACGACGACGTGGGCCACATGGATTCCCTGCGGTCCGAGCTCGCGGGCCATCGACTGGGCCAGCTGCCTCAGCGCCGCCTTGGCCCCCGCGAAGGCTGAGAACCCCACCCCGCCGCGGGTCGAGGCCGTGGCCCCTGTGAACAGAATCGTCCCCTGGCCGCGCGACGTCATCACCCGCGCCGCCTCCCGCCCGGCGAAGAAGCCGGCCAGGGCCGCCATCTCCCAGACCTTGGAATAGACCTGTGCCGTGGTCTCGCGCACGCCGAAGCGGACATTGGCCCCGATGTTGAACACCACGACCTCCAGCGGCCCCACCTCGGCCTCGATCCGATCGAACAGGGCGATCATCTCGGCCTCGTCGCGCGCATCGACTCCATAGGCGTGGGCCTCGCCGCCCGCATCCCGGATCGAGGCGGCGAGGGCTTCCAGCTGGTTCAGATGCCGGGGACGACGCGTCACACAGACCGCCAGACCGTCGCGCGCGAACGCCCGTGCAACCGCCGCCCCGACCCCGTCTCCGGCGCCGACGATCAGACAGGCCCCTCTTGCGTTTCCTGCGGTCGCCATTTCGCGATCTCCGTTCAGGAGACAGTTTCATATCGAAACGGAGGAGATGTCAAAGCCGGATCGGCGACCGCACGACTCGGGCCGACGATCGGATTAACGGCGACGCTTCAGGGGGCGGAACAGGCACGAAACGAATCAGGACCGAATCACTGACACGGCCTGATTCGGGGTTTGTTCCCTACAAGATATTGTATCTTAAAGCCGATTAACCACAAATCGAAATCCGCGCTCTTCCCTGCGTGACTGCGCCGCCCGAGCGTTGCGGCGCATTCGGCCCCACTCAGGGCTTTTCCCGCCCGCTGCGAACCGCTAGGTCCTCCCCGTGCGTGGCTCCGTAGCTCAGCCGGATAGAGCAAGGCTTTCCTAAAGCAGAGGTCGGGGGTTCGAGTCCCTCCGGGGTCGCCACCTCTCCCCTCCCGGGTCGGACCGACGCGTCGACAGAGGGACCTTCTCATGGGCCGACTGATCTCGAAGACGCCCCTCTATCGGGGTCGCTCCATCCTCTACCAGGCCGAAATCGAACTCGACTCGGGCGTGGTGGTCCAGCGTGAGATCGAGGCCCACGGCCAGGTCGTCGCCGTCCTCACCTATGATCCCGAACGCCGCACCGCCCTGCTGGTGCGCCAGATGCGCGGCGGCCCTCTGGTCGACGGCGCCGCCGACGGTCATCTGCTGGAGGTCATCGCCGGCATGATCGACGCCGGCGAGAGCGAGGAGACGGCGGCTCGGCGCGAGGCGATGGAAGAGGTCGGGATCACCCTCGGCGCCCTCGACCGGATCGGCGCGGCCTGGTCCTCGCCCGGCGTCTCGACGGAGCGGATGACCCTCTACCTCGGGGCCTTCTCGACTTCGGACCGCACCGCCTCGGGAGGCGGCCTCGCCGACGAGAACGAAGAGATCGAGGCCGTCGAAATCCCGCTCTCCGACCTGGCCCGGCTCCAGGATGAAGACGCCCTGCAGGACCTCAAGACCCTGGCCCTCCTCTCGGCCCTGCGCCTGCGCCGTCCCGAACTCTTCTGACAGCCGAGGGCGTTCGACAGCGTCGCCCGGCGCGGGCTAGGGTCGCGCCGCATTGTTCGGAGCTTCCATGACCGCGTCCCGGTTCGCCCTCGCCGCCGCCCTCTCCCTGACCGCGCTGGCCGCCGCCACGAACGCCCCGGCCCAGACGGCCAACCCGGCCTCCGCAAGCACCGCCTTCACCCTGACCACCGGCACGCCGCGCACGCCCGAACAGCTGGCCATGCGCTTCGACAAGGCGGACCTGGCCTTCAAGGTGAACCCCGAAAATCGTGATCTGGCCGGCGACGCGACCCTGGAGTTCACAGCGACCGCCCCATTGAGCCGTCTGGTGCTGGAGTTCGATACGGTCTTTCAGGTGATTTTCGTCAATGTGAATGGCGAGCTTGTCGTTCCGGGCGAATGGACCAATCCCGATGGCCGGATGACGATCAACCTGCGCGAACCGCTGGTCGCAGGAGACAAGGCGGTTGTCCGCATCGCCTATCAGGGCTCTCCGCATCAGGCCAAAAACGCCCCCTGGGACGGCGGCTTCGTCTGGGCCCAGACCACCGACCGCAAGCCGTGGATCGCCACCGCCGTTCAGGGCGAGGGCTGCGACCTGTTCTGGCCGTGTATCGACCATCCGGAGGGCGAGCCCGCCCGTGCCGACCTGCACATCACCATCCCGTCCGACCTGTCGGCGCCGTCCAATGGACGCTTCCTTGGCAAGACCGACAACGGTGACGGAACCACCACCTGGAACTGGACCGCGGCCCATCCGGACACCTACGCCATCGCCCTGAACATTGGTCCCTATGTCGAGATGACGGCCGACTATCACAGCCGCTTCGGCAACATCGTGCCCCTGCACTTCTGGCGCCTCGCGTCCGACCGACAGGACCGCGCCGAGGCCCTGTTCGCCGAGTTCCCGAAGATGCTCGACTTCTATGAATCCGAGGTCGGCCCCTTCCCCTTCGGCGGCGAGAAGATGGGCGTGGTCGAGACCCCGCATCTGGGCATGGAGCACCAGACCATCAACGCCTACGGCAACGCCTACAAGCTGGACGGCAAGGGCTATGACTGGCTGCTCCAGCACGAGCTGGCCCACGAGTGGTTCGGCAACCAGATGACCAATGTCACCTGGGACGACATGTGGCTGCACGAGGGGCTGGGGTCTTACATGCAGCCCCTCTACGCCCGCTGGCTGAACGGCGACCGCTATATGGAGGCCGAGCTGGCCACCATGCGGCTGGCGCTGCGCAACACCTTCCCCTTGGTGTCCGGCAAGCCGCAGGATTCCGCGACCGTCTATACCGACGCCACCGGCCCGGGGCTGGACCTCTACAACAAGGGCGCCCTCGTCGCCCATTCGCTGCGCATGCTGATCGGCGACCAGGCCTTCAAGCGCTCCCTGACCCGGCTCGTCTATGGCCGCCCCGATCCGCGCCCGGGCAATTTCGAGCCCCTCTACGCCTCGACGCCCGACTTCATCCGCATCGTCAATGAAGAGAGCCGGCGCGACCTCGGCTGGTTCTTCGCCACCTATGTCTATCAGGCCGCCCTGCCGAAGCTGGAGATGACCCGCGACGGCGACCGCGTCACCCTGAGCTGGACCGACACCGCCAACGCCTTCCCCATGCCGGTCGAGGTCGAGGTCGACGGCCAGCTCCGCACCCTGCCGATGCGCGACGGCAAGGGCGACTTCCCCGCCCCCGAGGGCGCCCACATCATTCTGGACCCCCAAAACAAGCTTCTGCGCCAGCTCGACTTCATCGACGCCTACCAGGCCCGCCAGCGCGAGGACAACGGGCCCGCAAGGCCGAGGCACTAGGGCGGCTCCGTTGGAAACATCCCTTCCAGAACAGGGGCAGGCGGCGCTCAAGGCGCGGCTTGCGACCCGTCTGGCGACGGCAATGCGGCTCCCGATTGCGGCGATCGGGTTGGCGTCCGCTGGCCTTGCGGTCGCCAATGCGGCAGCGTCGGCGCCGGACCGGGTGACGGTCGCCGCTGCGGCGGTGGTCGCCTGTTGTGCGGCGACCCTGTTTCTTTGTGCGACCCTTGACCCCGGCTTTCATCGATCGTTGTCAGCGCTGAATGCTGACCGGCTCCTGCGCGCCCGGGAGCTGGGGTGGAGCGCTCGCCTCTTCGGGCTCGGCCTTCCAGTCGGCGACCGTCTGCTGTTTTACGTGGGGCTCATCGCGTTGCTCGCGACTTTGGCGGCATCAAACCTGTGGCATCATTTGCCTGCGGCAGCCCTCGGTTTCGCAGCCTTTTTTCTGATCGGGGTAACTCAGATCGCCATCATGGTGCGAGACGCCCCTGCGCACATCCAGGCGCCGCCGCCGGAATAGGCCTTCGATCTCAAGCCATGGTCGGCCTGGTCGATACCGCCGCCTCCCCCACCATCGACCGCGCCACGGCCTCCGCCACCTTGATGCCGTCCACCGCCGCCGAGAGGATGCCGCCCGCATAGCCGGCGCCTTCGCCCGCCGGGAACAGGCCGCGCACGTTCAGGCTCTGGAAGTCGGCGCCGCGCGTCATGCGGATCGGCGAGGAGCTGCGCGTCTCGACGCCCGTCAGCACGGCCTGGGCGTCGTCATAGCGGGGGATTTTGCGCCCGAAGACCGGCAGGGCCTCGCGCATCGCCGCGATCACATAGTCCGGCATCAGGGGCGCCAGATCGGTCGGGGTCACGCCCGGTTTGTAGCTCGGGACCACCTCGCCCAACTCTGTCGAGGCCCGCCCCGCGAGGAAGTCGCCGACCAGCTGGCCCGGCGCGAAATAGTCGCCGCCGCCCGCCGCATAGGCCCGCGTCTCCAGATCCCGCTGAAGCTCGATCCCCGCCAGCGGATGATCGCTTCCATAGTCCTCGGGCGAGATGCCGACCACGAAGCCGGAGTTGGCGTTCCGCTCATTGCGCGAATACTGGCTCATGCCGTTGGTCACGACGCGGCCCGGCTCGCTGGTCGCCGCCACCACCGTCCCGCCCGGGCACATGCAGAAGCTGTAGACCGTCCGGCCGTTCGAACAGTGGTGCGACAGCGTATAGGCCGCCGCGCCAAGATCGGGGTGTCCGGCGCAGGGTCCGAACAGGGCCTTGTCAATCCACGACTGCGGATGCTCGATGCGGAAGCCGATCGAGAACGGCTTGGCCTCGATATGGACGCCCCGCTCATAGAGCGTCTCGAAGGTGTCGCGCGACGAATGACCGATGGCGAAGACCACATGGTCGGCCTCAAGGAACTCGCCGGTATGCAGATGAACGCCCCGCAGGGCACCCTTGTCCAGTTCGATGTCGACGACCCGATGCTCGAACCGGTACTCGCCGCCCAGCGCCTCGATCTTCTCGCGCATGGCCTCGACCATGGTCACCAGACGGAAGGTGCCGATGTGCGGGTGGGCCTCGGTCAGGATCTCCTCCGGCGCCCCGGCCGCGACGAACTCGTGCAGCACCTTGCGCGCCAGGAAGCGCGGATCCTTGATCTGGCTGTACAGCTTGCCGTCCGAGAAGGTGCCCGCCCCGCCCTCGCCGAACTGCACGTTCGACTCGGGATGCAACTTGCTCTTCCGCCACAGCTCCCAGGTGTCCTTCGTTCGTTCCCGCACCACCTTGCCACGGTCGAGGATGATCGGCCTGAAGCCCATCTCGGCCAGGATCAGTCCCGCGAACAGGCCGCACGGCCCCGCCCCGATCACCACGGGCCGCCGCGTTTCGCCCTTCGGCGCCACAGCCACCGGTCGATAGGCCACGTCCGGCGTCGGCTTCACATGCGGATCGTCCCGGAACCGGGCCAGCACCGCCGCCTCGTCCCTGACCTCGACGTCGAGGATATAGACCTTGAGGATCGCCGATTTCTTGCGCGCGTCATGCGCCCGCTTCCACACCGACCAGGAGACCAGATCGTGCGGCGCCACGCCCAGACGCGCGGCGATCGCGGCAGGCAAGGCCTCCGGCGTATGGTCGAGGGGCAGTTTGAGTTCGGACAGGCGCAACATCGGCGCCTTCTAACCGCTCACGCCGCCAAACGCATAGGGCAAGATCCGGAGGGGGGCTAAACCGCCTCCGCCGTAATCGACTGCCGCACCATCTGGCAGTTCCCCTGGGTGCTCAGGAAGGCGATGTCGGCGGCGTCGCGGCCGCAGGCGATGCGGACCAGCCCTTCGATCGGCGCAAGGCCGGTCGGATCGACCAGCCACCAGCCGGCGTCCAGATAGACCTCGAAGATGGCGTGGAAATCCGGCGGTGTCAGCTGGTGGGCATAGGCGCTGACCGCCCGCGCCGGTATCCCCGAGGCCCGGCACAGGGTCATGCCCAGATGGGTGAAGTCGCGGCACACCCCGGCCCGGTCGATGAAGGTCCGCGCCGCCGTCGTCTCTGAGTCCGAGACGCCGTGCTCATAGTCGATGTTTTCCCGGATCCAGCCGAGGATGGCCAGCACCCGCTCCCCGCCCGAGGTCTCGCCGAACTGGCGCTGCACGAACCGCCCGAACTGGTCCGAGGGACAGTAACGGCTGGGCAGCAGATAAGGCAGGGTCTCGGCCGGCAGATCGTTCCAGTCGTGCTGGCGCACGCCCTCGGGAAGGCCCTTCAGCACCCCGTTCTCGACCACCGCCTCATAGACCAGCGCCACCTCGCCCTCGAGGTGCGCCCGAAGCGTCCGTGCGCCGAAGACGGCGTCCTTGTCCTCGTGGAAGACCACCGGCGGGTTGGTCGTCAGGCTCTCTTCGAGGATTTCCTGCCCCGGCCAGTGCGCGACCTCGATCTGATAGATCGCGTCCGTCGGCGGCTCGAAACGATAGACCAGCTCGGCGCGGACACGCAGCTTCATGGGGAGGACTCGTGAGGGGGTGATACTGGCCGCTGCTCAACGACGCGCGGGCGCGCCTGTTCCGCATCGGGCGGGCGCATAGACACGAGGATTGGGGCGAAAGCTAGAGGGACGCCGTCCGTGCTCACGCGAACCTTTTAAACCCGTCATCCTCGGGCTCGTCCCGAGGATGACGGAGTGCGGGATCACACGATCCCGAACGCCGCCTCCACCCGTCCGATCCAACCCCTCAACGCCGGATAGCCCGACAGATCGAACCCGCCCTCATGGGCAACGCGCGTGTAGGCGACCAAGGCCAGATCAGCGAGCGAGACCCGCGTCCCGGCCAGCCACTCCCGCCCCGGTTCCGACAGCCGCGCCTCCATCCGCGCCAGGGCGCCATGGCCTCGTTCCATCAGCCGGGCCTCGATCTCTTCGGCCGTTTTCCCGAGGTACGCCCTCTGGAACCGGGCCACGGCGACATAGGGTTCGTGGCTGTACTGCTCCCAGAACAGCCACTCCAACATCACCGCCCGGTCGTAGTCATCCACAGGAATGAGGCTCGTACTTTCGGCCAGTGTCAGGAGGATCGCGTTCGACTGGGCCAGGGGCCGGCCGTCGGCGAATACGAGTGTCGGGACTTGGCCGGCGGTGTTCATCGCGGTGAATTCCGGTGTCCGGCTACCGCCCGTCAGGATATCGACTTCGATCCAGCGATAATCACGCCCGAGCCAGTCCAGCAACCACTTGACCTTCAAGCAGTTGCCTGAACGAATATCGCCATAGAGAGTAAGCATCGCCCGCAGTCCAAGGATTAAGAAACGCGATATACTGATATCGCAATCTCAGCCTCTGCCAAACCGGGAATCGGAATCACTCTGGATAAGCCACGCTTATCCGTCAGAGATGTGGACGAACGGGTTCCGCCACAGTCTTCGCCACATTGTGGTCACAGGTTCAAACGAGACAGCACGGGCCGCCATGGTTCCCGGTCGGCGCCGCCATGAGCCTTGCCCGTGCGTTTCGCCGTCGCCGCCATCGTCTCTCTTGCCGCCCTCGCCTCTTCGGCCATGGGCGAGCCCGTCGCTTACGACGCGGTCGTCGCTCACGAGCGGACTGCTTCGGAAACCCCGGATACGACGATCGGTTCCAACGGCGACACGAACTCGGATGCGGTGGCCATCGCCAATCTGACGCCCGAACAGGCCGAGCTGATGGCGGAAGACGCCGACTGGAACGCTCACGCCAGCCTCTATCACGCCGGTGGCGGTGGAGCGACGGGCAACGACAGCCTGGGCTGCCGTCCGGTCGCCATGCGCACCCTCGCCACCGACCCCCGCGTCATTCCTCGCCGGACAAAGGTCTTCATCCGCGAGACGGTCGGCCTGCGCCTGGCCGACGGCACCATCCACGACGGCTACTGGTACGCCTCCGACACCGGCGGTTCGATCAAGGGCCAGCGCGTCGACCTCTACACCGGCAACGGCCGCGCCTCGATGGCCCCGGCCCGCCGCCTCAACCAGCGCACCCTGACCATCGTCCGCGCCGGAACCTTCGACGGCTGCCCGCCCGCGACCGTCGCCCCCGCCGCTCCGCTGCAGATGGCGTCGAACTAAGACCGCCCTCAAGGCGACACGGAAAAGGGCGGCCGGCGCCAACCGGCCGCCTTTTCTGTTTCTTGCCCCCTAGACCTTGAACGCCAGGAAGCCGTCGTCGACGGCGACCGTCGAGCCGTTGATGGCCGAGGCCGCGTCGGTGAACAGGAAGGCCACCACGCTGGCCACCTTCTCCGGCTGGATCAACCGGTGCGTCACATGCTGGCTGGCCAGGGCGGCGCGGGCCGTTTCGTCCAGTTGGCCCATCATCGGCGTCTCGATGAAGCCCGGCGCCACCGCCGCGACCCGGATGCCGAATTCCGCCAGCTCCAGCGCCCCCGACCGGGTCATGGCGATCACGGCCGACTTGGCGGCGTTGTAGTTGAAACTGCCCCTGGCCGCGACCGAGCCGTAGATCGAGGCAGTGTTCACGAACACCCCCTTCACGCCCAGCTTCACCATCGCCCTGGCCCCGTAGTGGAGGCCGTAATAGACACTGTGCTGATCGACCTCGATGACCTTCAGGTACGACGCCGGCTCCATCTCCAGAAGCGACTGCACCTTGCTGACGCCGGCGTTATTGAACATGCCGCTCAGCGTGCCGAAGGTGGTCACGGCGAAGTCGACGAGCGCCTCGACCTGCTCGGCCTTCGACACATCCACCTTGAAGGCCTCGGCCTTTACGCCCAGCGCCCGGACCTCCTCGGCGACGGCCTTCGCGCCCTCCTCGTTGAAGTCCGCGACGACCAGATCGGCGCCCTTGCCGGCCAGGGCGAGACAGGCTTCGCGCCCGATGCCGCTGGCGCCGCCGGTCACGATGATGACCTGACCCTTGAGTTCCTGTTCCATTCGATACGCTCCTTGAGTGGGGGAGCCCCGGATATGGACCTGTCAGACAGCTTGCGTAAACGCCATTGGGAACACTTACGGTTTCAGAATTTCCGCTTGCCGCTGACCGTCTCGAAGAACAGGCGGAAGTCGCCCATCAGGCTCCACAGCGGATACTGGAAGGTCGCGGGCCGGTTCTTCTCGAAGAAGAAATGTCCGACCCAGGCGAAGCCGTAGCCCACCACCGGACTGGCCGTGAACCACCACAGGCTGACCGTCAGCCCCAGCACCCAGGTCAGGATGACCAGCCCCGTCCCGACCACATGGATCCGCCGGCACGTCTGGTTGGAGTGCTCGTGGATATAGTACGGATAGAAGGCTTCGAACGAGGCGTAGCGCTCGCCCGGTGCAGGCTGGATGCTCATTTGGGAAACCTGCGCTCCTCTCGGCTTCGATGCAAATCAGGCCGCTTCCCGCCCGGGCTCAGGCCCGAGCACCCGCCGGATGATCGGCCAGATGTTGGCGAGCGCCGAGAAGAAGCCGACCACCGAGGCCACGATCTGGAAGGCCTGCCAGACGCTCTGGAACACCGCCCCACCCAGCACCCATTCGCTGATCGGGAACAGCGCCCGGCTGATCCCGATCTGGAACGCGGCATAGACCTCGGAATATTCGATCGACCGGTCGGCGAAGAAGGCGATCACGACCGCCGCCGACACCGGCGCCCACAACAGGGGCAGGACCAGAGCGAGCGCGAGCAGCACGACGGCCAGCTTGGTCCCGAGAGTCTGGTTTGACAGCAGGGTCATCACGCCCCCAAAGCCCAGCGCCAGCCCGCTCCCGCCCAGCACGAACGGCAGCACCAGGTCGGCCGCCGCCATCATGTCCATGAACAGGCATCCGATCAGAATGCCCGCACCCGAAACCAGAAATCCGATCGCCCAGGCAGCGCCGTACTGGCCCAGCCGCCGCTTCAGATGCGCTCCACTGAACATGGCCGCCCTCTCCTCCACCCTCGTGGACGCCCCCCGGCGTATTAACCCTGCACCGCCCCGACCGGCCGCACAAGCCGCACGCCGTTACCCCAAAACCCTTAGGGTGAAGACCTGAGCCCCGTTCACCACCTTCGCTCACGCGCGATTAGGCCTATTCGCAATAGTCTCGCTTCATGAACGCCGCCTCGATCGCCAGCGCCGGAATGTCCACCGCCCTCGTCCGCTTCGAGGGCAGCGCGGCGCGCACCGCCGCCAATCCGCTCGAGAACCTGGCCGAGGAAACCCTCGAACGCATCGAAGCCCGCACCGCGCTTCGCGCCAACGCCGCCGTCCGACGCACCGCCGACGACATGGTCGGCGCCATCCTCGACATCTTCGCCTGACCCCACGGGCGCCCAAGGCGCCCTGACGGCATCGAAAGCCACGGGTCGCCTGCCTCCCGCGCCCCTGCTACGCCGCGTGTCCGCACCGCATCAAATACGGCCGCAACGCGACGGAGCCTAGAACACTGCCTGTCAGCTCAGGATCAGCCATACAGTCCGTTAAAACTTATCGGCGGTAATATATTCGGAAGTTGTAAGTTTACGTAGTAATACTTAGTTAAAATCGAACTCAACGGCGAAACTATGTTCGGTTAATCGCTGATTATCCTTCTTGTTCCATGGCGATGTGGAACGGTTCTTGATCCGGGGGATAATCATGAAGACGAAATCACTGTTGCTGGCGTTTGCGCCAGTTGTTCTGGCATCCGCTTTCAGCCCGGCCATGGCCGGCGAACTCGAAAACCGGCCCGATACGGGCGAAGCCATCCAGACCCAGGCCCCCGCCGCCCGGCCGCCCGCCGCCGCACCGGCCGAGGCCGTCTTCTCGACCGGCGTCGCCCGCGGTCGCGACCGTCTGGACAGCGCCACCTCGACCAGCGCCTTGAGGCAGAACGAGATTCAGCTACTCGGCGCCCGGTCCCTGGCCGACATCATCCGCAACATCCCGGGCATCCGCACCGAGTCCTCCACCGGCGACGGCAACTCGGCCTACACCATCCGCGGCCTGCCCCTGGCGTCCAGCGGCTCCAAATACATGCAGATCCAGGAGGACGGCCTGCCCGTCCTCGAGTTCGGCGACTTCTTCAACGTCGCCTCCGACATCTTTATTCGCGCCGACTTCAACCTGGCGGCCATTGAAGCCATCCGCGGCGGATCCTCCTCGACCTTCGCGTCCAACTCGCCCGGCGGGGTGATCAACCTTCTGTCGCGCACCGGCGATGTGAAGGGCGGCGCCATTCAGGTGACCACCGGCCTCGACTACGACACCAACCGCGTCGACTTCGACTACGGCGCCCCGCTCAGCGACACCCTGCGCTTCCACATCGGCGGCTTCTACCGCTCCGGCGAGGGCCCGCGCGACGTCGGCTATGACGCCTTCGAAGGCGGCCAGCTCAAGTTCAACCTGACCAAGACCTTCACCGGCGGCTATGTCCGCCTCTCGGGCAAATACCTCGACGACAAGTCGCCCCAGTACCTGTCCGGCCCGGTCCGCATCACCGGTACAAACGACGATCCGAACTTCGAGAGCTATCCCGGCTACGACGTCCGCCATGACTCCATGCTCTCGGGCTACCTCCCCGGCGTCATCACCCTGGACGGCTCCAACAACGCGACCGTCATCCCGATGAGCACGGGCATGAACGCCGAGGTCAAGTCGATCGGCGTCGAGAGCCAGTTCACCGTCGCCGACTGGACCATCACCCAGCGCGCCCGATACTCGCAGATCTCGGGCGGCACCACGCGCAACCTGATTTCGGCCGTCTATTCCGGCGCCGCCCTGCCCGCCTCCCTGGGCGCCGGGACCGGGACCTTCCGCTACGCCACCGGCCCCAACGCCGGTCAGGTGATCACCAACCTCGGCACCATCAACGGCAACGGCCTGGTCGTCGCCTCCTCGCTGAACCGCATCGACGCGACGAAGCTCGACAACTTCATCAACGACATCCGCGCCAGCCGCGCCTTCGACGTCGGCGGCAACGAGCTGACCGTCACCGCCGGCCTCTACAACTCGATCCAGAACCTCGGCAGCGACTGGCTCTACGGCAACCATATCCAGGTCGTCGGCGCCGACGGGACCTCGGCCCTGATCGACTGGACCAACGCCGGCGGCATCCCCCAGACCCAGGGCGGCTATCTAGGCTTCAACCGCTCGGGCGCCACCGCCTTCTACCGCCGCAAATACGACGTCGAGTACAACATCGTCGCCCCCTACGGCTCGCTCAACTACCGCGTCGGCCGCTTCTCGGTCGGCGGCAGCCTGCGCTGGGACCAGGGCGACGTCAGCGGCCAGCTCTACGGTGCCGACCTCGGCGGCGGCCGCGTCGGCATCATGGGCTATGACTTTAACGGCGACGGCGTCATCTCGGTCGCCGAGTCCCGGACCGCCTTCACCCCGCTGGGGACCCCCGCCCCGGTCGACTACGACTACGGCTATCTCAGCTATTCGACCGGCGTGAATTTCCGCGTCGCCGAGCCCTTCGCCGTCTTCGCCCGCTACAGCCGCGGCGCCCGCGCCGCCGCTGACAAGGTGCTCTATTCCTCCAAGGTCAGCACCGTCGACGGCTCCATGCCCGACGAGGCCGACGGCTATGACATCGTCGAACAGCTGGAGGGCGGCTTCAAATACCGCCGCGCCAACCTGACCCTGAACGTCACCGGCTTCTCGGCTGACACCGAGGACACCAACGTCCAGGCCGGCGCCATCACCACCGACCGCAACTACACCGCCTATGGCGTCGAGGCCGAGGGCGGCTATCAGCACGGCCCGTTCAGCCTCACCGCCGGCGTCACCTGGACCCAGGCCGAGATCGTCGACGACAAGCTGAACCCCACCGTCAACGGCATGGTCCCGCGCCGTCAGCCCGACTTCCTCTACCAGGCCACGCCCCAGTACCAGAACCGCTGGGTCACCGTCGGCGCCAACCTCATCGGCGCCACCAGCAGCTACGCCACCGACAACGACATCATGACCGTCCCCGGCTATCTGCTGGTCAACGCCTTCCTCCAGTACCGCCCCGTCGAACGCGTCCAGCTCATGCTCAACGCCAACAACCTCTTCGACGAGGTCGCCTGGATCGAGATCACGACGCCTTCGGTGCCCGCGAATGGCGTGGGTCTGGGCCGGGCGGCGAACGGCCGGACGATTTCGCTGTCAGCGCGGATGGACTTCTGATCAGGACAGAGGCGGCGGCTCCGGGAGGGGCCGCCGGCTTTCCTTTGAGAACACTGCCCACCGACGGCGCGCCTTGGGCCTGCAAACCCTCTAAAGCGCTCGCGCCACGCGCAGGCCGGTCTCGTTCGAAGACTGTGCACGAGGCGTCGGTTGACGCGAAGCGGAGCGGACTGCGGTCGGCGCCGAGGCGAAATGTCCGCCGCGCACGGCGGTCTGTCCGTCGCAGTCGCCGCTGGTCGCCGCCGACCCGTCCGTGGGCGCGCCGACATAGCCGGTGTCCATACAGTCCTGGGTCCATTCCGCGACATTGCCTATGGTGTCGTAGAGGCCGAAGGCGTTGGGGGCATAGCCGCCGACCACCACCGTCTTGCCGAACTGGTTCAGGATGTTGGCGTCATCGGCGATGACCGCGGCCCCGGTATTCCACGGCGTGCTGGTCCCGGCGCGGGCGACGTATTCCCACTCGGCCTCGCTGGGGATGAAATAGGACTGGCCGGACGTCCGGGAGAGCCAGGACACATAGGCCTGCGCATGGCCGACCGCGAGATTCACGGCCGGTCTGCGGCCGCGCCACCAACCGCCGTCATTCACTGCCGGACAGGCGCCGTCGCCGACGCAGGCGTCGTACTCCTCGAAGGTGACCTCATAGCGCCCCATCGCGAAGGGTTGGCCGATCGTCACCACATGGCGCGGGCCTTCGGAGCCCAGGCGACCCGGTTCGGTCGCCGGCGACCCCATCATGAAGCTGCCCGCCGGGACCGCGACCATCGACGGACAGTTGGGGCAGTCCTTCCAGGTCTCGCCGGCTCTCCGCGTTTCCCCGCTCGCATCCGTGGTGGAGGCCGAGCCTGCGATCAAACGGATCGCCACGCCCCCCGCCGGCAACAGGCCGGACCGGGCGACACCGGCCTCTCGCTCAACGGCGACGGTGAAGGGATTCCCTACGCCGGCTTCGATCTTCAGCAGATAGACGCCGCCGCCGGCCGCGAAGCGGAAATCAGTCGTGTATCGATCCGTCAGAAGGGCGCTGTCCGCCTTCCAGTTCTGGGCGAAGTTGCCGTACCAGGTGTTGGAGCCACGGGTGTGGCGATCCCATGTCGCCGAGGCGCAGTCCACGCCCCGTCCGATGCTGAGGTAAGCCGCTGTCCGCGCCTGGAGTCTGATTTGATACCGCCCACCCGGCTCGGTTTCGAGGCGGTAGCACTGGTCGGCTTCGGTAGGCGTCCGCTCCACGGTTTCACCCACCGCGATCGCCGTTTGAGCGCCGGCGGGAGCCGCTACGGAAAGCGCACACAGAACAGCCGTGAACAGGAGACGGGTCATCATTTGAGAGTCCTACAAGGCTCGGGCGATACGCAGGCCGGTGTTGGGGGCCGGTCCGGCGCGACGGGCGGGCGTCCGGGCGGCAGAGCGAGCGGTGTTGGAAGGCGACGCTAGATCCGCCCCACGGATCACGCTTCGGGTCTCGCAGTCGCCGCTGGTCGCCGCAGACCCGTCGTTGGGCGCGCCGATATAGCCGGTGTCGATGCAGTCCTGGGTCCACTCCGCGACATTGCCGATGGTGTCGTAGAGACCGAAGGCGTTGGGCGCGTAGCCGCCGACCACCACCGTCTTGCCGAACTGGTTCAGAATATTGGCGTCGTCGGCGATGACGGCCGTACCGGTATTCCAGGGCGTGCTGGTTCCAGCCCGGGCGACATATTCCCACTCGGCCTCGCTGGGGATGAAATACCGTTCGCCGGTGGTTTGTGAGAGCCAGGCGACGTACCGCTGGGCGTCCCGGTAGGTGATGTTCACCGCAGGCCGACGGCCGCGCCCCCAACCATTGTCTTCCTTGCGGTCGCAGCCGCGCGCGGCGACACAGGCGTCGTACTCCTCGAAGGTGACCTCGTATCGGCCCACCGCGAACGGCTGCTGGATCGTGACGACATGGCGAGGGCCTTCACTGGCCTCCCGGTTCGCCTCCGTCGGCGGGGAGCCCATCATGAAGGTTCCGGCCGGGACGACGACCATGGAAGGGCAGGCGGTGTCGCAGTCGGCGAAGATCTCGCCCGGTTCGCGGGGCGCTTTCAGCTCGGCGACCGTTGACGCCGTACCGGTCAGGGCTCCGCCCGCGCCTCCAGCCACACCGCGGATCACACCGCCTTCGCCCCAGGACGAGGCGCCGATCGAGGCATAGGGCGCCGAGGATGTGCGCGCGCCCGGGCGTGGACGAGGTTCCGTCAGTTCGACGACGGAGACCACGAAGCGGCCGGGCCCCTTGCTGGAGGCGTAGACCGTCAGGAAGACCTCCGCCATCGAAGGCGAGAAGGAAATATCGACATTCTGCCGGTCCGAAATCTGAAGCGTTGTGCCCAGGGCATTGTCGAAACAGCCTCGTCTTGAGGTGCTCACGAAAGCTCGAAAATCCGCCTCCACATTTGCCCGGTACCATTGGCGGGGCGTCACAGGGATGCGGAAGCATTCATAGTAGGCGCCCGTACCGATCAGGCCGGCCCTGTACTGGCTTTGGTCTGTCAGATCGCCGACGAGCACCTCATTGAGCGCGAGTGGGCGGGCGCTCTCTGTCTCCTGGACCGCGGCCATCAGACACAGGGCGACAGGCAAGGCCAGCCAGCGGATCATCGGATGCCTCATTGCGCGCGACACGAATTGGCCGCCTGGCGAGCGGAGCATCTGAAGATGGTGCGCCCCGGGACGAAAGTGACGCCGAGCCGGCTGGCGGGGTCCCTGTAGGCGCCGGTGCCGCCGTTGACCATGCCGAAGCCGCATCCGAAGGCGCGATACATGCCGGCCGTCCCCAGCTCCGCCGGAGGCGCTCCACCACAGGCCTGACCGAGGGGGACGGCGGCGCCGGGCGTATCCAGCTTGGCGGTCACCGTCTGCAGGCCGCCGTAGCAGGTATAGTTGCCGAACCGGGCCTGTCCGCCTTCAAGGGCGCACAGGACCACCACCTCCGGGAAATCGATCAGGCGGTTGCGCTCCGCCTCCCGCGCGGCGGCCTGTTCGGCCGCGACCCGGCGTTGCTCCTCCTGGCGGCGCTGTTCGGCCTGACGCTCAGCGTCGCGGCGCTGCTGTTCGGCGACCCGGCGGGCCTCGGCCTCGCGCAACTGCCGGTGCTCGGTCTCGACGCGCTCCGCCTCCGCCGCCTGGAAGGCCCGGGTTTCGGCGGCGCCCTGGGCGTCGGCCCGCGCCTGATTGTCCGCCCACTCCTGCCGGGTGCGTCGGCTGGCCTCGGCGCGGCGACGCTCCTCGTCCTGTCGGGCCTGCTGGCTTTCGACGTTGCTGCGGATGTTCTCCATCATCGCGGCGGAATCCGCGGCGTAGCGATCTTCCGTCAGACCCTGATTATAGCCATCCGCAACGGCGACGGCCCCTTGCGCCAGAACCCCGAGAAAGCCCGTAAACGCTTCGCGCCGCGACCGCGCCTCGGCCTCACGACGTTCCTGGGCTTCGGCGGCTTCGCGCCGCCGCTGAGCCGCTTCCGCATTGAGACGGCGCTGCTCGGCCGCCTGCTGCTCCTGATAGACCTGCGTCTGGGCCAGCATCAGCGCCTCGCGATCGGTCTCGGCGGGGGCCGGTGAACCGGGCGCGGTCTGCGGTCGGGCGACCACGCCCCCCGTCGTCGGAGAAGGGGTCGAGGACCGGGCGGTCTGGCTCGTCAGGACGAAGTCGCCCTGGGCCGCTGGATCGGCCGCGCGCGCCACGATCAGGTAACGGCCGCCGGCCGGGGTGAAGGTCAGACGGGCGTCACGGGAACCGGCCTCGAAGGTATCGTTCTCATCCAGCATGCGCCCGGTGGGGCACTGGGCGCCGCGAACCAGCCAAAGGCGGCTGTCCAAGGTGCGCGAACGCATGGTGACGGTGACCGGCGCTCCGGCGGGCGGGTCGATGGCGTAGCAGACATGCCGCGCCTGATCGGCCAGCAGGGGCGAGGACGCCGACAGCTGTCCCCGAGCGGTTTCGCCGACAGACAGCGCGATCGGGTCGGCATTTAAGGCGGCGGCGCCGGAAGGGCAGGCCAAAACACACAAGACGGCGAACACCGCCGAACGCAACACAGCCATGATTCCCCAGCGTTTTTCCCTCTCAGCCAATCCAGCGGCCGACCGCCGAACTGTCAAGTTCCGACGTTCGATGAGTGTGAGGTGGAATGACGCGGAGCCCGGCCGTCGGCCGAAACGGGGAAGGTTTTCAGACCGTCATCAGCCGTCCAGTAACAGGCAGCCCGACTCTGGCTGACGCCGCCGCGCCCGAAGCGGATCACTGGCCCTCCCCGCTCCGGAGCGCCGCGATGGTCTTCTCCACCCCTTCGCGGAAGCTGCCGTGTTCGCGAATCAGGCCCCGGAGGCGGAACAGGGTCAGGGCTTCGGTCAGGTTTCGGCGTCCGGAAGCGGGCGGGGACGCAGGTTTCCGTCCTCGTCATAGAGGGCGATCAGGTCCTCGCGGCCGGTGGCCCAGATGCGTTCGCGGTCGACGTCGATGGTGTGGGAGTCCGCCGTGGCCCAGCGGGCGCGCCAGTCGAGGTGGAAATGCTCGAAGCCCGGCAGCGGGACGGCGTGGGGCGTCAGCAGGCTTTCGGCCAGGATGGCGGCCAGCTGTTCGATGGCCGCGATGACGGCCTCGCCGATCTTGCCGGTCTCGCGGTCCGCCGCCTCCAGTTCCTCCATTGTCGGCAGGCGTGAACCGGTCAGCGAGGCCAGGGCCTCGGCGGCCTTGAGCAGGTCGAGCGCTTCGCGCGCCTGCCCCTGCGCCAGCCTGCGCCCGGCCCGGCGCACCGCCGCCTCCAGCGCCTCGCCCGGCGTCGCCTTTTCCGGAACGGGGCAGCGCAGGTCGAAGTCGGCGAAGGGATCGGCCGGGAGCGGCGCGGCCGCGACCGGCGCCGGCGGCGGGGCGGGGTCGGCCCTCTCCCCGACGCGCCCCTCGACACGCATCGCCTCTTCGGCGTCCGCCTCGGCCGTCGCCGCCATCGCGGCCTTGCGCGTCCAGCCCTCGGCGTGGGCGCGATAGCGCAGATTGCCGTAGCCGACGTCGAACCGCCGCGCGACCGAAGCCGCCGTCTCCCCGGCCAGATAGGCGGCCTTGGCCGCCGCCCAGACCTTCGGGGACCTCTGTTTGATTTCACGTCTCTGGGTCATGGCGCGACCCTGAGACGGCGTAACGTCGGTATCGGTCGCAGAGGCTGGTGGAGTTGACGTTTCTGGCGAAGGGGATTGGTCGATTTGACGATCCCTGCTGGGCTTCCCTCTCCCGGCGGGAGAGGGCTTGAGCGCCCGAGAGCGGAGCGATCGGACTTCGCGCAAAAGGGTGAGGGGCTGGCGCTCACCGGCAGACGCCAACCCCTCACCCGCCCGCGCCAGAACGACGGCTGCGCCGCCATGCGCGGCCTCCCTCTCCCGCCGGGAGAGGGAGCGATCCAAATGAAAAGGGCCGCCCTTTCGGACGGCCCCAATCACTAATCACCACTCACTGATCACCAGTCCCGCGATCAGCTGTCCAGGAAGCTCCGCAGCTTGCGCGACCGGCTGGGGTGCTTGAGCTTCCTCAGCGCCTTGGCCTCGATCTGGCGGATGCGTTCGCGGGTGACCGAGAACTGCTGGCCGACCTCTTCGAGGGTGTGGTCGGTATTCATGCCGATGCCGAAGCGCATGCGCAGGACGCGTTCCTCGCGCGGGGTCAACGACGCGAGCACGCGCGTCGTTGTTTCGCGAAGATTGCTCTGGATGGCCGCGTCGATGGGCAGGATGGCGTTCTTGTCCTCGATGAAGTCGCCCAGGTGCGAGTCCTCCTCGTCGCCGATCGGGGTTTCGAGGCTGATCGGCTCCTTGGCGATCTTCAGGACCTTGCGGACCTTCTCCAGCGGCATGGCCAGCTTTTCGGCCAGCTCTTCCGGGGTCGGCTCGCGGCCGATCTCGTGCAGCATCTGGCGGCTGGTGCGGACGATCTTGTTGATCGTCTCGATCATGTGCACCGGGATGCGGATGGTCCGCGCCTGGTCGGCGATCGAGCGCGTGATCGCCTGACGGATCCACCAAGTGGCGTAGGTCGAGAATTTGTAGCCGCGGCGGTACTCGAACTTGTCGACCGCCTTCATCAGGCCGATGTTGCCTTCCTGAATGAGATCAAGGAACTGCAGGCCGCGGTTCGTATACTTTTTGGCGATGGAGATGACGAGGCGCAGGTTGGCCTCGACCATTTCCTTCTTGGCCTGACGGGCTTCGCGTTCGCCCTTCTGGACCGTCTGGACGATGCGACGATAGTCGTCGATCGGCAGGCCGGCCTCGACCGCCACGGCGGCGACATCCATGCGGATCTTGTGGATCTGGGCGGCTTCGTTGTCCGAGAATTTGGTCCAGCGGACGCCCATTTCCTTGACCGCCTCGGTCCAGTTCGGGTCCAGCTCCTTGCCGAAGTAGGACTTGAGGAACTCGGGACGCGAGATGCCGTAGCTGTCGGCCAGACGCAGCAGGCGGCCTTCCAGACCGATCAGCCGCTTGTTGATCGCGTACAGCTGCTCGACCAGGGCCTCGATGCGGTTGTTGTTCAGCTTGACCGTTTTCAGCCGGTCCGAGATGCCGACCGACAGGGTCTCATAGGCCTTGCGGTCCTTGGCGTTCAGGTCCTCGCCTTTGAGCCGCGTCTCGACCAGCCGCTCCTGCAGCTTGCGGAAGGCGTCGAAATCCGAGGCGATGGCGTCCAGCGTCTCCATGACGCCGTCGCGCAGCTCCGCTTCGAGCGCCGAGATGGACATGCCGCCGCCATCGTCGAAATCCTCGTCCTCGTCTTCCTCGCCGCCTTCCTTCTCGGCGCCGCCCTCTTCGGATTCGGCGGCAGCGGGCACGGGCTGGCCGGGGATCGGGGCCTGAGGCTGGTTGTGCGGCAGGGACGAGGGATTGATCACGCCATAGGTAGCGTCCAGGTCGATGACCTCGCGCAGCAGGATGCGGTTGTTGGCCAGTTCGTCGCGCCAGACCATGATGGCCTCGAACGTCAGGGCGCTTTCGCACAGGCCCGAGATCATGGCGTCGCGGCCCGCCTCGATGCGCTTGGCGATGGCGATTTCGCCTTCGCGGGAGAGAAGCTCGACGCTTCCCATCTCCCTCAAGTACATGCGCACCGGATCGTCGGTGCGGTCATAGGTCGGCTTGGCGTTTTCGTCGGAAATCTGGGTCTCGGCGCGCTCGGCGACCTCGCCGCCCGCCGATTCCGCGGCGTCTTCCTCGGCCTCGACGACGTTGACGCCCATTTCCGAGAGCATCGCCAGGGTGTCTTCGATGGCGTCGGGCGTGACTTCCTCCGACGGCAGGACCTTGTTCAGCTCCTCCATCGTGACATAGCCGCGGGCCTTGGCCTGCTTGATAAATTTCTTGACCCCAGCGTCGGTAAGGTCGAGCAGCGGACCGTCGGACGAGGTCTCAGCAGGTTCCTGCGTATCGGTCATTAAGTCTCTGTCTCCAGCCGGTTCGGAGGCCGCCAGACCCCTCGGCAAAAATGCAACACCCGTTCTGAAAGAGAACGCACACGGCCTTCGTTTGTTACGAAGAGGCCTCGTCTTCCCAAATCGTCCCGGTCTTGATGGCTCGCCGCAACGCGTCGCGTTCCGCCTTCAGACGACTGAAGGCGGAGGCGTCGAAGGCCTGTTCGGCATTCGACTTCGCTGACGCCAGCGCCTTCTCCAGCCCCGCCACGCGGGTCAGAGCGTCGAACGCTTGCGACCACCGGACCCTTGCTTCGGCGAGGGGCGCATTTGCGGCCAGGAAAGGCGCGCCGGACTTTGCCGCCGCCTTCTCGACCTCGCGCACTAAAGCATCGTGTCCCGAAGCGGCCAGATGGCGTCGCAAGGCCGCACTGTCAAGGGTTTGACCCCCACCCGCGTGACTGAACCGAAGGCGGACGAGTTCCTGAGCCAGCCCATCCAGAGCGTGATCCCCGAAGCCATGGCTGGCGATGGCTTCCAGATGGTCGTCCATCCGCTCCGGGTCGTCGATGGCGCCGTGGGCGAGGGCGGCGGCGACAGGCTCGATGGAACGGCTCAGCGACTGCATCGCCTCGGCGCCCTCGGCGGTCTGGCCGAGCTTGGGCGGCGGGCCGCGCCAGCGCCCTCCCCCGGCTCCACCTTGCTGCGGGCGCTGTTGCTGCGGCGCGTTGCGGCCCGAGGGGAAGAGGGCGTCGAACCGCTCGAACATCTCGCGGCGATATTGCTCGGCAAGATCCTTGTCCTGGATCGCCGCCGCAGCCTGACGCAAGCGTCCCTTGAGGCCGGCCTTGCGCTCAGGACTGTCGAGCGGCTCGACCTCGACCTCACGCTTGAACAGGACCTCGGCAAAGGGCCTGGTCTCGCCCATGGCCTGACGCAGGGCCGGCGCGCCCTTGTCGCGCAGGATGTCGTCGGGGTCCTGACCGCCTTCCAGCAGGGCGAAGCGGAACGACCGGCCGGGCTTGAGCAGCGGCAGGGCGCGTTCGATGGCGCGATAGGCTGCGCGCTGGCCCGCGCCGTCGCCGTCGAAACAGAGCACCGGCTCGGACGAGACCCGCCACAGCCGCTCCATCTGCTCCTCGGTCAGGGCAGTGCCCATCGGCGCCACGGCCGGCAGGCCGGCGCGCTGGCAGGCGATGACGTCCATGTAGCCTTCGACCACAATGATCGCCTGGGTCGATTTGGATTCCGCCCCGAGGATGCGCCGCGCCTCGGGCAGGCCATAGAGGGTGGCGCCCTTGTGGAAGAGCGGGCTCTCCGGCCCGTTCAGATATTTGGCCCGGTCGTCGGGGTTCATGGCCCGGCCGCCGAAGCTGACGATCCGGCCGCGCGCGTCGAGGATCGGGAACATCAGCCGGTCGCGGAACCGGTCATAAGGCGCCCCACCCCCTTCCGGAGAGATCAGCATCCCCGCCTCGACCAGCTCGCCGGGTTTGGCGCCGCGCTGGATCAGGGCGTTCTTCAACCCCTCGCGGTCGTTGGGGGCATAGCCCAGGCCGAAGCGCTCCCACTGGTCCTCAGGTAGGCCGCGGCGTTCGAGGTATTCCCGCGCCGCCTTGCCCGCCGACCGACGCAGATTGGCGGCGAACCATTTCTGCGACAGGTCCATCCAGTCCGCCAGGCCCTGCCGCTTCTGCTCGCGCTCGGCGGCCTGGGGATCCTCGGCCGGCATCTGCATCCCGGCCTCGGCGGCCAGACGCTCAACGGCTTCCGGGAACGACAGCCGCTCGACCTCCTGCAGGAAGGAGATGACGTCGCCGTGCTTGCCCGAGGAGAAGTCGTGGAAGAAGCCCTTGTCGTCGTTGACGAAGAAGGACGGCGACTTCTCCTTCGAGAAGGGGCTCAGGCCCACCCATTCACGTCCCTGACGCTTGAGCTTCACCGACCGGCCGATCACGTCGGACGGGCGAAGGCGGGCCTTCAGTTCTTCAAGAAAGCGTTCGTCGAAGCGCACCCCCGACCATAACGCCCGGCGGCGCGACAAGCGAGGCCGGTGACGACGCCCCATTGACTCGATAACTTTATAATTGAAAGTAGTCACATCGAAACCGGAGCGCCACGATGTCCGACGCCGTCACCCCGACCGCCTCATCCCCCTCCGATGAGAGCGATCTCGCCTATCTCAGGCGTCTCGCCGGCGCGGGCCGCGGCGAGCCCGCGCCCTTCCTGCTGTTGATGGCGGTGTTCGGCGGCGCGTATGGGTTCGCGATTGTGGCTATCCTGCTCGGCATCGCCATCGAAGGTTTTCCCGGCCCCGGGACACAGGCAGGTCCGCTGGTTCAGACCCTGAACCTGAGCATCTTCGCCGCCCACCTCCTGTTCCTCGGCGCCCTGATCTGGACGGTGTGGCGGACGTTCGGTCCCCGTCGCGTCCGGCTGAGCCGCGCGGCGACGGCGACCTGGAGCGCGGCCTTCATCGCCATGGTCACCACCGTCGTCGGCTTCCGCATCTTCACTCAGGACCAGCTGCCGACCGACGCCGTCTATGCATCCTATATGCTGCCGCCGGTGCTCCTCACCCTGTGGGGCGCCGCCTGGTGGGTGACGGCCATACTGAACGACCGGCGCTGGCTGCTGCTCGTCGCCGTCGGCAGCTTCGGCGCGGCCATCGCCATGGCGATCATCGGCAATTCCCCGCCGCTTCTGCCCTTGTCCGCCGCCTGTCTGCTGCTGCTCGCCTTCCTGCCTGCCGTCATTCTGATGCGTCAGAGGGCCCGGTGAACGCCCCTTTCGAGGCCGATCCGCTGCTGTCGAACCGAATTCGCACCGGCGTTCTGGCCTATCTGTCCGACCGCGGCGCCGCGGATTTCACTGAATTGGCCGCCGCGCTGGAGCTCGCCAACAACACCCTGTCCAGCCATCTGCAGCGGCTGGAAGGCGCGGGCTACATCGAGCTAGGGCGTGGATTTCTCGGCAGAAAGCCCCGGACACGGATCATTCTGACGCCGACCGGCCGCGCCGCCTGGGCCGCCCATCTGGATCGACTGGGCTGACCAGGATTAGCGTCGCCGTTAATCTCTTATTAACTATATAGTTAAAAGCGTGACCATAAGCGCCTGATTTCACGCACATTTTTCTGGACATATCGGAACAATCCACAGAGCTTGTGGATTAACCATACTGACCCGCTCCAGAAAGAACGGCGGGCAACCGGGGCAGAGGACGCGGTCGGCGTTCCGAGCACTATGCGTTCAGGACCCTACCCATGTTCATCTCTATCGCCAGACCGGCGGTGGAGCCTGTCGGACCCGACACCGTCGCCGTTCCCGGCTCGCCCGCCATCGCCGAACTCTCGCCCCGCGCCCTGCATGCGCGGCTGCTCGAGAACGCCGCGCTGCGACGGCTGCGAGGGCTGGAGCGAAAACACGCCCACCGCGACGACGACGCCCAGTACTGGTTCAGCGCCGCGCCCGCCGCGATCCGCAAGGCCTGCGCCCTGCGCTGCGAGGACCGCAGCTTCGCGCCGATTCCCTAGCGCAGTTCCGGCAGCCGGCGGCGGATCGACTGCATCTGCTTGTCCCAGCGCTGGGAGGCCGTCTTCTTCTGGACCCGGACACGGTGTTCCAGTCCCCCGCCCCAGCGCTCATGGACGGCGGTCGCCAGCGTCGGATGCCGGTCGTGCTGATGCACGATGGGGCTAAAGCTCCCGTCGGGATTGGTCACCCTGCCATCAGACCAGCCCAGGGTCTCCGGCTTCGTCAGGCCCAGGGTGGCGACGCGTCCGTAGTTGGGGCGGATCTCGGCCTCGATCAGACCCATGTGGATCGCCAGGTTGCAGGCCGCCTGATCGGCCCCGAAGGCGCCGCCCAGCTCGGAACGGGGGATGGCGGCCAGCATCATCACCGTGCGGCAGAAGCGGATCATGGCCTCGCGCGGGGCCATGACGGTGCCGACGCAGACGCAAGGCTTGTCGGCGATGGCCTCGGCCAAGTCGTCGCCGGCCAGGGCGCGCAGGTATTTCATGTTGAAGGCGTGGTCGCCAAGGGCCGCGTCCTCGTATTCGACATAGGCCTCAAGTCGCTCGGGCGCAGGCGCGAACGGCGCGGCCTGGAAGATCACGTCACGGACGTCGGTGATCAGGACGCTGGTCACATCGGGCCACTGGCCCAGCAGCCTGTCGAAGGCGGCGAACCGGGCCATGACGGCGTGGGGCTCCCAGCCGCCAAGATGCTGCCGATGGACGGCGATGACGCCGTGCTGATCGAGGAAGGCCTTGAGGTCCGGCCGGTCGTCGACGACCAGGGCCACGGCGCCGTCGAACACGGCCCTCAACGACAGGACGAAGGGAGCGATGTCGGCGGCGTCATAGCCTGTGCCGTAGCCCAGGATGAGGTCGCCCTTTACCGGCGGCAGCGCCGCGTCAGGCTTCAACGCGCGCGCGAGCCAGCCCAAATAGGCCGAGCTCGCGGACGGCAATCCCATCAGGCGTCCATCAGGGCGGAAAACCGGTCGAACAGATAGAGGCTGTCGGTCGGCCCGGGCGAGGCCTCGGGGTGATGCTGGACGCTGAACACCGGACGCCCCTTGAGCTCGATGCCGCAGTTGGTGCCGTCGAACAGGCTGACGTGGGTCTCGGCGACCGCGTCAGGCAGGCTGTCGCGGTCGACGGTGAAGCCGTGGTTCATCGACACGATCTCGACCTTGCCGGTGGTCAGGTCCTTGACCGGATGGTTGGCGCCGTGGTGGCCCTGTTCCATCTTGACGGTCGCGGCGCCGAGCGCGAGGGCCAGCATCTGGTGGCCGAGGCAGATGCCGAAGACCGGCTTGCCGCTCTCGACCAGCTTCCTGATCTCCGGAACGGCGTATTCGCCGGTCGCGGCCGGATCGCCCGGACCGTTGGACAGGACCACGCCGTCGGGATTGCGGGCCAGGATGTCCTCGGCCGAGGTGGTGGCCGGCACCACGGTGATCTTCGCGCCCGTCGAGGCCAGGGCCCGCAGGATGTTGCGCTTCACGCCATAGTCGATGACGACCACATTCTTGCGGCCCTCGGTCTTCGGATGGCCTTCGGGCCAGGCCCACAGGCCTTCGTCCCATTCGAAAGACTGAAGCGTCGAGGCGGGCTTGGCGAGGTCGAGACCGACCAGGCCGGTCCAGGCCTTCGCCTCGGCGACCAGGGCCTCGAGGTCGAACTTTCCTTCCGGATCATGGGCGATGACCGCGTGGGGCGCGCCCTTGTCGCGGATGATCTTGGTCAGGGCGCGGGTGTCGACCCCGGCCAGACCGACGACCCCGCGGCGCTTCATCCAGGCGTCGAAGCTGGCTTCGCTGCGCCAGTTGGCCGGATCGGTCGGCAGGTCGCGGAAGATCGCGCCCCGCGCCGAAGTGTCCGAGCCGCCGCCCAGTTGTTCGATGTCCTCGACGTTTACCCCGGTGTTGCCGATGTGGGGGAAGGTGAAGGCCAGGATCTGACTCATGTAGGACGGGTCGGTCAGGATCTCCTGATAGCCCGTCATGGCCGTGTTGAAGACGACTTCGCCCAGGGCCGTGCCGACGGCGCCGACGCCGATCCCCTGCAGGATGGTTCCGTCGGCCAGAGCGAGGACGCCGGTGCAGCCGGGAAGGAGTTGAGTGGTCATGACCGTTCCTTAGCACCGAATCCCGGCGAGCAAACGGCGGCGTCGATACAGAGACGCGCCCTCAGGGTCAACGCCAGGCCGGACCGAAGGGTTCGTCAGAGCTCCAGCTGGCTGCCGACCGGCGGCTCGCCATAGGCGTTGGAGACCGGATCGCCCCTCTGGGAATACCAGATCAGCAGGAAGATCCAGCCGACGATCGGGAGCAACCAGAACAGGAAATACCAGCCGGACCGGTTGGTGTCGTGCAGCCGCCGGACGCTGACCGAGATCGACGGGATCAGGGAGATCAGGCTGAAGATCGACGTCAGCGGCCCATCGTCGTGGAGGCTCCAGTTCCAACCCGAACCCCAACCCGAGTTCCAGCTCCAGGTCCAGGCGTCGTGGCCCCAATAGTGGCCACTCAGGTCGATCATTCGCCCGCCAAACAGGGTCTCGTCTACCACCCCGAGGATGCCGCTGACCACCAGATAGAAGATCACATAGTACCAGAACTCCTTGCGATCAGACCGGCCCTCGAACTGGGCATAGCGGCTGTAGGCCTTCAAGAAATCCTTCATCGGGGTCTCCGGTCTCGATCCGACGGCAGCCGCCGTCTCGCAGGACGCTAACACGGGTCGGCCAAACTGCCAGTGAAGTCGCCGTAACCTTGGAGGGCGGCTTGACCCGCTACATACTTTGTGTTTCAAAGTTCTTCATAGATGGAGATTGAAATGCCAAACGCCTTGCCCGTCGCGTCCTTTGTCAGCGCCTCCGCCGTCCTGTTCGGGGCCTTCGTCCCGACCGGAACGGTGGCCGCGGCCCAGACGCCTCCCGCCACGCAGCAGGCCGCCGCCCCCGCGGTGCGTCTGGCGACCCAGGTCATCCGCGAGGAGGGTCTGGTCGCCGAATACTTCGCGCCCGTCGCCGCATCGCGGGCCTCTGCCGGCGCGGTGATCGTTCTGGGCGGGTCGGAGGGCGGGCTCAGCGGGTCGCGCGGTCTGGCGCGGCATCTGGCGGATGAGGGCTTCGCGGCCATCGCCGTCTCCTATTTCGGCGAACCCGGTCAGCAGGCGAAGCTGGATCAGGTCCCGATCGAGCCGGTCGGCCGCGCCCTGGCCTGGCTCAAGGCCCGGACCGACATTCGCGGCCCGATCGCCATCATGGGCATCTCCAAGGGCGCCGAACTGGCCCTGCTGATCGCCAGCCGCGAGCCCCGGATCGGCGCCGTCGTCGTGGGCGTGCCGTCCAGCGTGGTCTGGGCCGGGATCGACATGGCCGGCGGGCCGGTCGGTTCGTCCTGGACCGCGAACGGCCAGCCCCTGCCCTATGTCCACTACGACCTCTCCAAGGGCTTCACCGGGGTGTTCAACCTCTACAACGACAGCCTGACCGCCGCGCCGGCCGAGGCGCGCATCCCGGTCGAGAACATCCACGGCCCGGTGATGATGATCTCCGGCCAGGCCGACAGCCTGTGGCCCTCCTCACGCATGGCCGCCGAGGTCGAGGAGCGGCTCAACGACCATCAGTTCGCTTGGCCGGTCGTCAGCATCGCCTATCCCGACGCCGGCCACGCCGCCTTCGGCATCCCCGTGGCGGCCGACGCGCCCGGGCTGGAGCGCGCCACCTACCTCGGCGGCACGGTTCCCGGACTGGTCGCCGCCCGCGCCGACGGCTGGCCCCGCGTGCTGGCCTTCCTCAGGACCGCGCTAAATCCCTGAAGCTCTTGAAGTGTGGCGGGTCCCGGGCCTAGGACCCGCCACATGACCATCACGACCGTAGGCCTCGATGCCGATGACACCCTCTGGCACAACGAGACCATCTTCCGCCTGACGCATGCCCGGTTCGTCGACCTGCTGGACGACCACGGCGACCTCGAAACCATCGAGACCCGGCTGGCCGAAGTCGAGCGCCGCAATCTTCGCCTCTACGGCTACGGGGTGAAGGGTTTCACCCTGTCGATGATCGAGACGGCGATGGAGCTGTGCGACGGCGGCGCCCCGCCCGAGGTGGTGCGCGAGATCCTGGCCGCCGGACGCGAGATGCTGGCCCACCCGGTCGAGACCCTGCCCGGGGTCACCGAGGCCCTGGCCGCCCTGTCGGAGAAGTATCGGCTGGTCCTGATCACCAAGGGCGACCTGATGGATCAGGAGCGCAAGGTCGCCGCCTCGGGCCTCGGCGAACTGTTCGCGGCGGTGGAAATCGTCTCGGAGAAGGATCGCGGCACCTATGACCGCGTCTTCGCCCGCCACGGCACCGGCCCGGCCGAGGCCGTCATGGCCGGCAACTCCATGAAGTCCGACGTCCTGCCGGCGCTGGAGGCGGGCGCCTTCGCCGTCCACATCCCCTATCACGTCACCTGGGCCCACGAACTGGCCGACGCGCCGGAGGGCCATCACCGCTATGGCGCGCTGGAGACTATCGCGGCGCTTCCGGCCTGGATTGCAGAGCGGGCCTGACCTCAGGCGTGAGGTGTGAGTGTCAGTAAACGCACTGACAGACTGCCAAACACTGCCAACGATCACCTTCTTGATCAAAGACTTAGCTTCTCCACCATAATCGACACTGCCAGATTATGCGAAATCGACGCCGCCACAGGCGGATTGGAACGCGGTCACGCGCTATCCTTGTCGAAGAGTGTAACCGTTGTTTAGACGGCGCCAGGTCGAGACGCCTCACATTTCGCCAAGCCACTGTATTTATTTTGTGTTTTTGCGCCTGTGATGCACTGTCGGCGGCCGACATTCCCGCGGGGCCCGGACGTAAACCACGCCGTCGACAATAGAGGGTTGCCCCCCCCCCCCGTCTTTAGACGGGCCGCTTAACCGACAACCTGAACGCCCCCGGCCGCGAATCCACGCGACGCCGGTCGTTCGCGCGAGACCGCCCCATGTCCGAGCATGACGAGAAAGACGCCGCCGTCCGCGCCGCTCTCGCCACGCATGGCGACACGGGCGTCACGCCGCGCCACACCCTGTTCTACTTCTACGGCGAAGGCGACCACGACGACCTGAACGAGGTCGCCCGCCGCGCAGGCTTCATTACGCGCGGACAGGACGAGATGACTGTCCTCGAAACGACCATACCGGTGGACGAGGAGGCCTTCGCCCCCATCTCCGCCATGATGCAATCCTGGGCCGCGGCCTTCCAGCTCGACTATGACGGCTGGGAGTGCGCGGTCGTGACCCACTAGTTCAAGACCAAGAGGCCCAGATGCCCAAGCGTACAGACATCCAGTCGATCCTGATCATCGGCGCCGGCCCCATCGTCATCGGCCAGGCGTGCGAGTTCGACTATTCCGGCGTCCAGGCCTGCAAGGCGCTGAAGGCAGAGGGCTATCGCGTCATCCTGGTCAACTCCAACCCCGCCACGATCATGACCGATCCGGAGCTGGCGGACGCGACCTATATCGAGCCGATCACACCGGAGATGGTCGAGAAGATCATCGCCAAGGAACGGCCCGACGCCCTGCTGCCCACCATGGGCGGCCAGACGGCGCTGAACACCGCCCTGGCGCTGGACGCCTCGGGCGCGCTCAAGAAATACAATGTCGAGATGATCGGCGCGAAGGCCGAGGTCATCGACAAGGCCGAGGACCGCCAGAAATTCCGCGACGCCATGGACAAGCTGGGTCTGGAAAGCCCCCGCTCCAAGGCCGCCCACACGATGGAAGAGGCGCTGGACGGTCTGGAGTTCGTCGGCCTGCCCGCCGTCATCCGTCCGTCGTTCACGCTCGCCGGCACCGGCGGCGGTATCGCCTTCAACCGCGAGGAGTTCGAGGAGATCGTCCTGCGCGGCCTCGACCTGTCGCCGACGACCGAGGTCCTGATCGAGGAGAGCGTCCTCGGCTGGAAGGAATACGAGATGGAGGTCGTCCGCGACACGGCGGACAACTGCATCATCATCTGCTCGATCGAGAACGTCGATCCGATGGGCGTGCACACGGGCGACTCGATCACGGTCGCCCCCGCCCTGACCCTGACCGACAAAGAGTACCAGCGCATGCGCACGGGCTCGATCAATGTCCTGCGCGAGATCGGGGTCGAGACCGGCGGTTCGAACGTCCAGTGGGCGATCAACCCGGCCGACGGCCGCATGGTCGTGATCGAGATGAACCCGCGCGTGTCGCGGTCCTCCGCCCTGGCGTCCAAGGCCACCGGCTTCCCGATCGCCAAGGTCGCGGCCCGTCTGGCCGTGGGCTACACCCTGGACGAGCTGCAGAACGACATCACCCAGGTGACGCCGGCCTCGTTCGAGCCCTCGATCGACTATGTCGTCACCAAGATCCCGCGCTTCGCCTTTGAGAAATATCCGGGCTCGGAGCCCCTGCTCGGCACCTCGATGAAGTCGGTCGGCGAGGTCATGGCCATCGGCCGGACCTTCCAGGAATCGATGCAAAAGGCGCTGCGCGGCCTCGAGACCGGCCTGTCCGGCTTCGACGAGATCGAGATCGAGGGCGCCGACGCCCTGGGCGATGAAGGCTCGATCCGCGCCGCCGTCGTGCGCGCCCTGGGCCAACCGACGCCCGACCGTATTCGCGTCATCGCCCAGGCCTTCCGCCACGGCCTGACGGTCGAGGAGGTCCACGCCGCCTGTTCCTACGAGCCCTGGTTCCTGCGCCAGATCGCCGACATCGTGCGCGAGGAGGGTCACGTCAGGGTCAAGGGCCTGCCGACCGACGCCGCCGACTTCCGCAAGCTGAAGGCCAAGGGCTTCTCCGACGCCCGCCTCGGCCAGCTGACCGGCCAGAGCGAAGCCGACGTTCGCACGGCGCGCCGCGACCTGTCGGTCCGCCCGGTGTTCAAGCGCATCGACACCTGCGCCGCCGAATTCGCCTCGGCGACCGCCTATATGTATTCGACCTATGAGACCGGCGCCCTGGGCCAGATTCCCGAGTGCGAAGCCGAGCCGTCGGACAAGCGCAAGGCGATCATTCTTGGCGGCGGTCCGAACCGGATCGGTCAGGGCATCGAGTTCGACTACTGCTGCTGCCACGCGGCGTTCGCCTTCGCCGACATCGGCGTCGAGTCGATCATGGTCAACTGCAACCCCGAGACGGTCTCCACCGACTACGACACCTCCGACCGCCTGTATTTCGAGCCGCTGACGGCCGAGGACGTGCTGGAGCTGATCGAGGTCGAACGGTCGAAGGGCGAGCTGATCGGCTGCGTCGTCCAGTTCGGCGGCCAGACCCCGCTGAAGCTGGCCCATGCCCTGCACGCCGACGGGGTGCCGATCCTGGGCACGACGCTCGACTCGATCGACCTGGCCGAGGACCGCGAGCGCTTCCAGCAGATGCTGAACGACATCGGCCTGAAGCAGCCGCCGAACGGCCTGGCCCGCTCGCACGAGGAAGCCGCCGCCGAGGCCGACCGCGTCGGCTATCCGGTCGTGCTGCGCCCCTCCTATGTGCTGGGCGGACGCGGCATGATGATCGTTCACGACCGCGAGGGTCTGGACCGCTACGTCGGCGAGGCCATGCGCGTCTCGGGCAATGATCCCGTCCTGATCGACCACTATCTGAACCGCGCCACCGAGGTGGACGTCGATGCCCTGTGCGACGACGAGACCGTCTTCGTCGCGGGCGTTCTGGAGCATATCGAGGAAGCCGGCGTCCACTCGGGCGACAGCGCCTGTTCGATGCCGCCGTGGTCGCTGTCGCCGGCCGTCGTCGCCGAGCTGAAGCGCCAGACCGAGGCCATGGCCCGGGCGCTCAAGGTGCGCGGCCTGATGAACGTCCAGTTCGCGATCGAGGAGCCGCACTCCGAGAACCCGCGCATCTTCGTGCTGGAAGTGAACCCGCGCGCCTCGCGCACCGCGCCGTTCGTGGCCAAGACCATCGGCCTGCCCGTCGCCGCCATCGCCGCCAAGGTGATGGCCGGGGTCCCGCTCAAGTCCTTCGGCCTGACCGACAAGCCCTATGACCATATCGCGGTCAAGGAAGCGGTCTTCCCGTTCGCCCGCTTCGCCGGGGTCGACATCATCCTGGGGCCCGAAATGCGTTCGACCGGCGAGGTCATGGGTCTGGACTGGAAACGCGAAGGCGAGGCCGACATGGCCCCCGCCTTCGCCCGCGCCTTCGCCAAATCCCAGATCGGCGGCGGCACCACCCTGCCGACGGCGGGCTGCGCCTTCGTGTCGGTCAAGGACGACGACAAGCCCTTCATCACCGAGGCCGTCGCGGCCTTGATCTCGCAAGGGTTCAAGATCATCGCGACGGGCGGCACGGCGACCTGGCTCGCCGAGCAGGGCCTGGCCGTGACCCCGGTCAAGAAGGTGCTGGAAGGCCGCCCGAACATCGTCGATGCGATGAAGAACGGCGAGGTCCAGCTGGTCTTCAACACCACCGACGGCAAACAGGCCCTGCAGGACAGCTTCAGCCTGCGCCGCACCGCCCTGATGATGAAGATCCCCTATTACACCACCGCCGCCGGGGCGCTCGCCGCGTCACAGGCCATCGGGGCCATCAAGGCCGGCGAACTGGATGTGAAGGCGATCCAGGCCTACTGATCGACCGATCAGGGAGATGTTCCAATGACCGACGCCGTGCCGGACGAGAAGGGCCCCTTCTATCACGGCACGCGCGCCGATCTCGGCGTCGACGACGAACTGGCCGTCGGCTGGAGCTCGAACTACGGCTCGGGTCAGGCCGGATCGTGGATTTATTTCTCGGGCACGCTGGAGGCCGCGATCTGGGGCGCCGAACTGGCGGCCGGCGACGGCCGTCAGCGTATCTATGTCGTGGAGCCGACCGGCGACTGGACCGACGACCCGAACCTGACCGACAAGAAATTCCCCGGCAATCCGACGCGGTCCTACCGCTCGCGCCAGCCCTTGCGGATCGTCGGCGAGATCACCGACTGGACTCCGCATCCGCCGGAACAGCTCGCCGCCATGAAGGCCCACATCGCCCGGCTCAAGGCCGAGGGGATCGAGGCGATCGACTGAGACGGGACGCGGTCAAAGTCCCGCCGAGAGACTTCGAATCCGCGTCAGAACATCGGCCTCGACCGCC
This sequence comes from Brevundimonas goettingensis, assembly GCF_017487405.1. Taxonomy (NCBI): domain Bacteria; kingdom Pseudomonadati; phylum Pseudomonadota; class Alphaproteobacteria; order Caulobacterales; family Caulobacteraceae; genus Brevundimonas; species Brevundimonas goettingensis. The sequence continues at coordinate 2,664,404 of NZ_CP062222.1, forward strand.
GCGGTCGTCGGGCGCACGGCGCGCCGATACGCCGGGTCGTAGTGCTGATCGATCAGCTCGCCCACGAGGGTCTCAAGGTCGCCGGCGGCGGCGAGGTCGCGCCAGCGGCTGACGGTCGCTTTCGAGAGGTGGCGTGCCAGGCGGCTGAGGATGGCGTCCAGCCGCCCGGCATCGGCGGCGAGGTCGGCGTAGTCCGTCAGGATTCGCGCGACACGGCGCTCCGGAGGCGGGTCCAGCAGGAACGAGGGCGCGGCCTGCATCGCGGTCCACAGCGAGGGCGGCAGGGTGACGGCGCCGATGCGGCTGCTCTCCGCCTCGACGACCACCGGCCGGGCAGGGTCCACATCGGCGAGCGCGGCGTACAATCGGGTCTCGAACAGCTTCTGCGACGGCTGGGGGCCGAACGCGCCGAACAGGGAGCCGCGATGCCCGGCCAGAAATTCCAGATCCAGCGTCTGGACGCCGTCGGCCGACAGCCGGGCCAGCAGCTCGGTCTTGCCCGCTCCCGTGGGGCCGTCAATCAGGGTCAGCCGGCACCGCAGCGAGGTCTCATATAGCGCCCGCACCACCTGCCGCCGCCAGGTCTGGTAGCCGCCGTATACCACGGTCACGCCCCAGCCGACCTGATCCAGAATGGTCGCCATCGCTCCCGACCTCTGGCCGCCGCGCCAGCAGTAGATCAATGGCCGGAAGCTTCCGTCGAAAGCCGACAGCGGGCCTTCCAGATGCCGGGCGATGTTGCGTGCCACCAGGGCCGCGCCGCGACGGCGGGCGAGGAATTTGGAACCCTGTACATATTCGGTCCCAACCTCGGCGCGCTCGGCGTCGTCCAGCACCGGCAGGTTGATCGCGCCCGGCAGATGGTCGAGCGCGAACTCCGACGGGCTGCGGACGTCGAGGATCGCCGAATAGGCCGCCAGGTCGGCGGGGCCGAGATCGACCGTGCGCTGGATCAAAGGATGCGCACACGGGCGGGGCCCGCCGCCACCTGGCCGACCACCGCAGCCTGATCGAAGCCGTCGGCCCGCACGCATTCGATCACCGCTTCGAAGTCATCGGCCCCGACGGCGATCAGCAGGCCGCCGGAGGTCTGGGGGTCCGTCATGAGGTCGCGACGCCAGTCCTCATAGCCCTCGGGCAACTCCACGTCCGCGCCGTAGGCGGCCCAGTTGCGCATCGACGCCCCGGTGCGCACGCCGGCCCTGATGAGATCGACCACACCCGGCAGGAGTGCAGGCGCGTCAGGCCAGAGGTCGATGGACGCCCCCGACCCGCGCGCCATCTCGAGGGCGTGGCCCATGAGGCCGAAGCCGGTGACGTCCGTCATGGCATGAACGCCGTCCATCCCGGCCAACCGGGCGCCGACGGTATTCAGCCGGGTCGTCGAGGCGATCATCGCAGCATAGCCCTCTGCCTCCAGCCGCCCCTGCTTGTAGGCTGCGCTGAGCACGCCCACGCCCAGCGGCTTTGTCAGGATCAGATAATCCCCCGGCCGAGCCCCCCGGTTTGTCAGGACCCTGTCGGGATGGACCAGCCCCAGGGCGACCAGGCCATAGATCGGCTCCACGCTGTCGATCGAATGGCCGCCCGCGATCGGCACGCCCGCCGCCGCGCAGACCGCCGCCCCGCCCTGCAGAACCTTGCCGATGGTCTCGACCGACAGGACGTTGACCGGCATCCCGACAAGCGCGAGGGCGAAGATGGGGGTCCCGCCCATGGCATAGACGTCCGACAGGGCGTTGGTCGCCGCGATCCGGCCGAAGTCGAAAGGGTCGTCGACAACAGGCATGAAGAAGTCGGTAGTGGCGACCAGGGCCTGATGGTCGTTCAGTCGCCAGACCGCCGCGTCGTCCGAACTCTCGGTACCGACCATCAGGTCAGCGAACGGCGCCGCCACCGGCATGGATTTCAGCATCTCGGCCAGGACGCCCGGCGCGATCTTGCAACCGCACCCGCCTCCGTGGGCGAGCGAGGTCAGGCGCGGTTCCGGGAGAGACATCAGATCCCCTCGCCCGCCTCGCGGTCGTCGGCCTCGTCGCGGCCGGCGACGATGCGGGTGGCGCCGAGGTCGGCGGTGACGTTGCCGATGGTGCGGAAGATGTCGGGCACGACCTCGACCGCCAGCAGCAGGGGCAGGACGCCGATGGGCAGGCCCATGGCCAGGCAGATGGGGCCGATGGCGGCGAAGAAGCTGACCTGACCGGGCAGGCCGACGGAGGCGACCGAGACGGCGATGGCGGTCAGCCCGCCGGCGACCAGGGCGCCGAGGCTGAGATGCACCCCGTACAGCTGGGCCACATAGAGGCAGACGGCCAGATTGGCGACCGGGCTGGTCAGGCGAAAGACGGCGACGGCCAGCGGCAGGACCAGACCGGCGGAGGCCGAGGAGACGCCCAGCGTATCGCGGGCCCGCTCGACCATCACCGGCAGGCTGGCCAGCGACGACTGGGTCGAGAAGGCCACGACCTGGGCCGGGGCGACGGCCCCCGCGAACCGACGCAGACCGATCCGCCCGAAGGCGAGGACGCCCAGATAGACCAGGATGATCACCCCGATCTGGCTCAGGCAGACGATGGCGATGTAGTGGCCCAGCACCCCCGCCGCCCCGACGCCGGCGCGCAGGCCGACGCCAAGCGCGAGTGCGAAGACCCCGAAGGGCGCGGCCAGCAGCACCCAGTGGACGATGACCACCATGGCCTCGGCCGTGGCCTCGAAGAAGGCCGAAAGCGGCTGGCGCAGACGGCTCTCAAGCCGGGTCGCGGCGAAGCCGAAGGCGATGGCGAAGACCACGACGCCCAAGACCCCGTCCTCGGCCGCGGCCTTGATCAGGTTGGAGGGAGCCAGGCTGTTCAGGAAGGCCTGCAGCCCGTCGGTGCGCGCCGCCTCGCCGACGGTCGCGGCCGTGTCGGCGGGAATGCCCGCCAGAAGGGCGCGGCCCGCCTCGGGGTCGATGGGCCACAGGTTGAGCAGGCCGAGGCCGGCGACGATGGCGTAGACGGTCGCGCCCACCAGCATGATCGTGAACACAAGCAGCGCCTTGGCCGCCAGCCGCCCGGTCGAGGCCGCATCTGCGATGGAGACGATCCCGGTCACCAGCATGGCGAAGACCAGGGGGATGACGGTGATCCGGAGCGCGTTCAGCCAGACCCCGCCCAGGGGCTCGATGGCGGTGACGATCCGCTCGACCCCGGAGCCCTGGGACAGGGCGCCGACGGCCAGTCCGAGCACGAGGGCGACGACCACCCAGAGGCTGAGGGAGGTGAAAAGGGTGCGGAGGCGCGATGAGCTCATTCGACAGGCTTAGCACTCCCGCGACGGGAAGCCACCCGCCGACGGTTGTTCGGGGTCTTTCGCGCGGCCAAGCTCATGGTAGGGTTCAGAAATGCGCCTTTCGACCGTCGTTATCGCCGCCGTCGCCGCCCTGATTTCGGGAAGCGCGCTCGCGCGCGGGGCGATGGCGCAAACCGCAGGAACCGCCGACGCCGCGCCGACGGGCCGGACCTGGGCCAACCCTGTCGATCTCGACTACAAATACAGTTTCGAGCAGACGCACGAAGGCATCAGCTACCGCACCGGCGGCGACCCGACGATCGTCCTGCACCGCGACCGCTATTACCTGTTCCAGACCGGGGGCGACGGCTACTGGACCTCGCGCAATCTGCTCGACTGGACCTATGTGACGCCCGACCGCTGGCCCTTCGGCGCCGGGGTCGCGCCCGCCGCCGTCTCGGACGACGACGGTCTGTATCTGATGCAGTCCTCGACCGAGCCGAAGCCGATGCTGGTCAGCATCGATCCGACCCGCGCCGTTTGGGACTATCTGACCCGGGTGATGCCACCGATCCCGGGCGCCGTGGCCAAGGGACAGACACCGTCGGCGGGCCAGATTCCCGCCGGTCCCTGGGCCCCCGACCTGTTCATCGACGACGACGGCAAATGGTACGTCTACTGGGGCTCGTCCGACAGCGCGCCCCTGTTCGGCTCGGAGATCAATCCGGTGTCGCCGATGGAGTGGATCGACACCCCGCGCCCCCTCCTCACCCTCGATCCCGACCGTCACGGCTGGGAGCGGTTCGGCCAGGATCATTCCGGCGGCCTGCCTGACGGAACCCCGGTCCGCCCCTTCCTGGAAGGCGCCGCGATGACGATGATCGGCGGGCGATATTACCTCCAGTACGCCGCGCCGGGGACGGGGTACAACGCCTCCGCCACCGGCCTCTATACGGGCGCCTCGCCGCTCGGGCCTTTCGAATACGCGCCCTGGAGCCCGATCAGCTACAAGCCCGGCGGCTTCGTCAGTGGCGCGGGCCAGGGCGCGACCTTCGCGGACCGCTACGGCAATCTGTGGAACGCGGGTACGTCCTGGGTGGGACTGAACTGGAGCTTCGAGCGGCGCATCGCCCTCTATCCCGGCGGCATGCATCCGGACGGCCAGATGTGGTTCTCCAGCCGCTTCGGCGACTTCCCCCAGCGGGCGCCGGATGGGCCGGTCACCGACCCCGACAGCCTGTTCACCGGCTGGATGCCCCTGTCCTATCGCGCCAGGGCGACCGCCTCCTCGACGCTGGACGACTTCGCCGCCGACCGCGCCACGGACGAGGATCCGCGCACCTTCTGGGTCGCGGCCAACACCAATGCCGGCCAGACCCTGACTCTCGACCTCGGCGCGCTGAAGACGGTGCAGGCGGTTCAGGTCAATTTCGCAGACTACAAGGCGGGCATCTTCTCCGAACTGCCGGGCCTGAGGACCCGGTTCCGCATCCTGTGGTCGGCCGACGGCGAGGACTGGTCGACCTTCGCCAGCCGGATGAACGCCGAGCGCGACAGCCCCAACGCCTATGTCCAGGGCGAGCGGCCGGTCCGCGCCCGCTATATCCGCTATGAGCATGGCGAGGCGCCGGGCGCCCATCTGGCCATCGCCGACCTGCGCGTCTTCGGCACGGCGACCGGCCCGGCTCCGGCCGCTCCGGCCAATCTGACGGTCAAGCGCGGCGAGGATCAGAGGAACGCCATCGTCACCTTCGACGCGGTCCCCAATCCGACCGGCGGCCGCATCCTGGGCTACAACATCCGCTGGGGCGTGAAGCGCGACAGGCTGCACTCGACCTATCAGGTCTGGGCCGACGACCTGGCGGCGCGCGGCGGCTCGGTCGAGATCCGGGCGCTGAACGCCGGGGTGGACTACGCCTTCGCCGTCGAGGCCTTCGGCGACACCGGCGTCTCGCCGCTGAGCGTCGTGCTCGACGTGCCCGGCGCGGCGGGCACGGTGCGCGAGCCCGATCCGCCGGTGACCGGCCTGCCGCAACCCGGCGATCCGGGCCCTCCGCCGGCGACCGGCACGGTCGTGACCCGGATCCCGCCCGTCTACATCAGCGGCGCCCCGCCGGTGACCGGCGCCCCCCTGCCCGCGACCGGGGCCGCCGCCGCCCCGACGACGACACCGACGACGGCCCCCGCGACGACCCCGCCTGCTTCTCCCTCCGACGCTCCCAAACCCAAGGACGACTGATGCGCGCACTGATCCCGACGACCGCGGCCCTCCTGCTCCTGGCCGCCGGAAGCGCGGCGAGCGCCCAGACGGCGGCTCCGGCCGCGCCGGACAGCGCGCTCAAGCAGTCGATCCTTGCGGACTATGACGCCCGGCTGGCCGCCGTCTTCGACGACTTCCACCGCAACCCCGAACTGTCGGGCATGGAGACCCGCACCTCGGCCCGGATGGCGGAACTGCTGACCGGCCTCGGCTATGAGGTCACCACCGGCGTCGGCGGTACGGGCGTGGTCGCGGTGCTGCGCAACGGCGAGGGCCCCACCGTTCTGATCCGCGCCGACATGGACGGCCTGCCGCTGCAGGAGGCCTCGGGCCTGCCCAACGCCTCGACCGCCCGTCAGGTCGATTCCGACGGCAAGGAAAAGCCGGTCATGCACGCCTGCGGCCATGATGTGCACATCACCGCTCTGGTCGGCACGGCGCGCCAGTTGATGGACCGCAAGGACGACTGGTCCGGCACCCTGATCCTGATCGCCCAGCCGGCCGAGGAGCGAATCTTCGGGGCCCGGGCCATGGTCAATGACGGCCTGTATTCCCGCTTCCCCAAGCCCGACTACGCCCTGGCCTTCCACGTCGACGCCCAGATGGCCGAGGGCCAGGTCTCGGTGCCGCTGGGCATCCATTCATCCAGCTCTGACGGGGTGGAGATTGTGGTTCACGGCGTCGGGACCCACGGCGCCTATCCGCACCTGGGCGTCGATCCGATCCTGGTCGCCTCGTCCATCGTGATGAACCTGCAGAGCCTGCGCAGCCGCACCGTCAATCCGCTGGAAGGGGCGGTGGTCACGGTCGGGTCGATCCACGGCGGCATCAAGAACAACATCATCTCCGACCGGGTCGACATGCAGTTGACGGTCCGCGCCGACAGTCCCGAGGTCCGCACCCTGCTGCTGGACGGTATCGACCGGGTGTCGCGCGGCACGGCCGAGGCGCTGGGTGTGCCCGAGAACCTGCTGCCCACCGTCACCCGCTCGACGCTGGAGACGACGCCGGCCACCATCAACGACGGACCCACCGCCCAGCGCGTCCGCGACGCCATCGCCGCCGCCATGGGGCCGAACGTCCTGAACGACGAACCCCGCGCCGGCATGGGCGCCGAGGACTTCGCCTATTTCGTCACCCCCGAGAGCGGGGTGAAGGGCGTCTATTTCGATGTCGGCGGCACCCCGGCGGCCGAGGTCGAGACCGCCGCCGGCCACCACTCGCCCCTGTTCAAGATCGACGCCAAGCCCTCGGTCACCACCGGCGTCGAGGCCATGACCGTCGCGGCCCTGGCCCTGCTGGCGAAGACGTGACCCTCCGCCACAGCCTCTGAAGCGATACGGGCCTGAACCGATACCGGTCAGGGCCGTTTGATCCGGGCAACCGGAGTGAATGTCATGGCCCTGTCCCGTATCGCCACCGTCGTTGGCGGCCTGCTTTTGTCGAAGGGCGGACGCCGGTTCGCCGGCCGTCATGCAGGCAAGCTGGCCCTCGCCACCCTGGCGTTCGAGCTGTTCCAGCAGCACCGGAACAAGACGGTGTCGCGGGGTGCGCGGGGTGGCCCCGCCGGCGCCCGGCCGCAGAGCCGCACCCGCTGGAGCGGTCGACGCGTCTGACCGCGCAAGCCCCTTGCCCTCCCCGGCGTCAACCGGCCTAGTGTGCTGAAAACAGCGGTCACTCCGCCGGGAAAACGCGCCATGATCACCGTCCATCACCTGAACAACTCCCGCTCCCAGCGCGTCCTGTGGCTGCTGGAGGAGCTGGGCGCGCCCTATGAGGTCAAGCGCTATGAGCGGAGCGCCGCGACCATGCTGGCCCCGCCCGAGCTGCGCGCCATCCACCCGCTCGGCAAGTCCCCGGTGATCGAGGAGAACGGCGTCGTCACCGCCGAGACCGGCGCCATCATCGAACAGATCCTGGCTTCCCATCCCGGCAACGCCCTGACCCCGCCGGCCGGCAGCGAGGCGGCGCGGCGCGTGACCTACTGGCTGCACTATGCCGAAGGCTCGGCCATGACGCCCCTGCTGCTCAAACTGGTGTTCGGCGCCCTGCCCAAACGCTCGCCCGGTCTCGTTCGTCCCTTGGTGAACGCCATCTCCGGCAAGGCCCAGTCCAGCTTCATCGACCCGCAGATCGCGGCCCACAGCGCCTATTGGGAAGGCGAGCTGTCCAAGGCCGCCTGGTTCGCGGGCGACCAGTTCACCGCCGCCGACATCATGATGAGCTTCCCGCTGGAGGCCTGTTCGGCGCGCGCGCCCTTTGGTCAGGACAAGCCGCATTGCCGCGCCTTCCTGGAGCGGATCCACAGCCGCCCGGCCTATCAGCGGGCGCTGGAGCGCGGCGGGCCGTACGCCTACGCCTGAAAACGGGGTCACAAGGCCGTGCGGGAGAAGTGATCGGAACCGCACCGCAACCGCCTCGGCGCGGAGGCGTTAACCGGCCTATGCAGATCCAGACCGTTCAGATCGTCACCGGCCTTTTGGCCGCCATCGCCTTCGTCATCGCCTTCATCTCGGCTGGCGCGGCGATCATCTCCTCGGTATTCGCCCTGATCGGGGCATGCGCCCTGGCTTGGTTGGTCTATACGATCGCCAAGCGCATGCTCCTGCACCGGAGCGAGCGGAACGCGACCCCGACCGCCTGACCCCTGCGGCATAACGAGGGTCGCCGCGGCGACTTGAGTTTCGACGTCAGGCGCCCTAATCTCTTTGGCCGGTCGCGCGCGCCCAGCGACTGCAGCCCACACCGCATTCTCTCTCACTGTCCTCCCTCCGGATTTCCGGGCGAAAAAGAAACTCCTGATTCATATGGAAAAAGTGCCGATGACGGCCGAGGGCTACCGCACCCTCGACGAGCAGCTCAAGCAATTGAAGTCGGTGGAACGGCCCAGCGTCATCGCGGCCATTTCCGAGGCCCGTGAACACGGCGACCTGTCGGAAAACGCCGAATATCACGCCGCCAAGGAGCGCCAGGGCTGGATCGAAGGCTCGATCGCCGAGATCGAGGACAAGATCAGCCGCGCCCAGGTCATCGACGTGACCAAGCTTTCGGGCTCTCAGGTGAAATTCGGAGCCACGGTCACCGTGGTCGACGAGGACACCGAGGAAGAAGGCCGCTACCAGATCGTCGGCGAACACGAGGCCGACGTGAAGAAGGGCAAGATCAGCATCTCCTCGCCGATCGCCCGCGCCATGATCTCCAAGGAGATCGGCGACGTGGTCGAGGTCAACACGCCCGGGGGCGTGAAGGCCTATGAAATCCTCAAGGTCGAGTGGAAGTAACCCACCCCTTGCGGATCTGGGTCGTCTCTGACGGCCGTGCAGGAATCGAGAATCAGGCGCTGGGCCTCGCCGAGGCGATCCAGCGCCTGACCGCTGCCGAAATCACCACCAAACGCATCCGCTGGCGTCCGGCCTTCGACAGGCTGCCGTCGGCGTTGAAGCTTCCGGCCATGCTGGACCCGGCGTCCGACGTCCCCTTCCCCGCTGAACACGAAGCCTGGCCCGACCTGTGGATCGCCACGGGCCGCGCCACCCTCCCCCTGTCGCTGGCGGTGCGCCGCCGCTCGGGCGGCAAGACCTTCGTGGTCCAGACCCAGGACCCGCGCCTGTCGCCCGCGCGCTTCGACATGGTGGTGGCTCCGGCCCACGACGGGCTGTCGGGCGATACGGTGTTCGAGATCGTCGGTTCGCCCCACCGGATCACCCCGCAGCGGATCGCCGACGCCGCCCCCGCCTTCGCCGCCGAAATAGATCCTCTGCCCCATCCCCGCGTCGCGGTGCTGATAGGCGGAAAGTCCAAGGCGTTTGACCTGACCGAGGCCCATGCGGCCGATCTGGCCGACCGGATCGCGGGCGCCATCACGGCGGCGAACGGCTCCCTGATGCTGACCTTCTCGCGCCGCACGCCCGAGGCGGCGAAGGCGGCGATGACAGCGCGGCTGTCGGCCCTGTCTGGTCTGATCTGGGATAGCGAGGGGCCGAACCCCTTCTTCGCCTTCCTGAACGCCGCCGACCACATCCTGGTTACCGAGGACAGCGCCAACATGGCCGCCGAGGCCGCCTCGACGGGCAAACCGGTCCACATTCTGCCGATGGGCGCGCTGAAGCCCGCAGGCAAGTTCGCGCGGCTGCATGCTGACCTAGAGGCCCACGGCGCGACGCGGCCGTTCGACGGCACGCTGGAGGACTGGAACTATCCGCCCCTGGCCGAGACCGACCGGGCGGCGAAGGCCGTGCTCGAGGCCATGCGGACCCGCTGATCCGCCCGAACCCGTGATCGGGCGTCAATCGCCGCCGCCGCCACCGTCCCCGCCGCCGTCCGAACCGCCGTCATGGCCGCCGTGACTGTGGCCGTGATGACCGTGCCCGTGCCCGTGATGGCCATGATCGGTGTGGCGAGAACTGGAGAAATCGCCCTGAAAGACGCCGTCGCCCGAGCCGCCGCCATCGCGGCCCTGCCCCGGCTTGAGGGTCGCCAGCCAGTCGATCACGAGAGCCAGGGCGACGCCCGCGAGCACCCCGCCGATGATGCCGAAGGCCAGATGCCCGGTCCACATCCCGACCATGGCCCCGACGATGAGGCCGATCAGGACGCCGACGCCCAGAAAACTGCGGTTGGGCATGCCCTGGCTCCTGTGGATTTGACCGCCGCGCCATCGCGCGAAACGGAATCAGCGCTTACATAGGCCATCATGACCGAACCTCGCAAAGTCCGCCTCGCCATCATCGGATCCGGCCCCGCCGGCTGGACCGCCGCCATCTATGCCGCCCGCGCCCTGCTCAATCCGGTGATCATCGCCGGCATCCAGCCCGGCGGCCAACTGACCATCACCACCGATGTCGAGAACTATCCCGGCTTCGCCGAGGTCATCCAGGGGCCCTGGTTGATGGAGCAGATGAAGGCCCAGGCCGAGCACGTCGGAACCGAGATCATCGAGGATATCGTCGTCAGCGCCGACCTGTCGTCGCGCCCCTTCCGGCTGAAGCTGGATTCGGGCGCCGAGATGCTGGCCGAGACGGTGATCATCTCGACCGGCGCCCAGGCCAAATGGCTGGGTCTGGAAAGCGAGCAGAAATACCAGGGCTTCGGCGTCTCGGCCTGCGCCACCTGCGACGGCTTCTTCTATCGCGGCAAACAGGTGATCGTCGTCGGCGGCGGCAACACGGCTGTGGAAGAGGCGCTGTTCCTGACCAATTTCGCGGCCAAGGTCACGGTCATCCATCGCAAGAACGAGTTCCGCGCCGAAAAAATCCTGCAGGACCGTCTGCTGGCCAATCCCAAGATCGAGGTCATCTGGGACCATGCGGTCGAGGAAATCCTCGGCCAGACTGACGGCGTGGCGTCGAACGTCACCGGCGCCCGGCTGCTGAACATCAAGACGGGCGAGACCCAGGTCGTCGACGCCGACGGCGTCTTCATCGCCATCGGTCACGCCCCCTCGTCGGAACTGTTCCAGGGCCAGCTGGAGACCAAGGCCGGCGGCTATTTGGTCGTGAAGCCCGGCTCTACGGCGACCAATATCGAGGGCGTCTACGCCGCCGGCGACGTCACCGATGACATCTACCGCCAGGCCGTGACCGCTGCGGGCATGGGCTGTATGGCCGCGCTCGACGCCGTTCGCTTCCTCGCCGAGGAAGACCACGCCAAGGCCCACAACCCGATAAGCCACCACGAGGCCGAGAAGATCGGGGTGTGGTAGGCGCCTAGAGGTCGTAGGCGCTCGCCTCCGTCAGCTCTTCCAGCGCGTCCTGCGGGACCTCGAGCGTCGCGGCCTTCAGGGTGTCGTTCAACTGCTCCAGAGAGGTCGCGCTGACGATGGGCGCCGTCACGCCCGGACGGCTCAGCAACCACGCCAGCGACACCTGCGCCGGCGTGACCTCAAGCCTCTGGGCCACGCCGTCCAGCACCGCCAGAATGCGCACGCCGCGTTCGTTGAAATGGTCCTTCAGCGCCCCGCCTCGGCTGGCGGATTTGAGGTCGTCGGCGGTCTTGTATTTCCCGCTGAGGAAGCCGCTCTCGAGGCTGAAATAGGTGATCACGCCAAGGTTCTCCGCCACCGCATAGTCCTGCAGCTCGCCCTCGAAGGTCGAGCGGCTGTAGAGATTGTAGTGCGGTTGCAGCGTCTCGTAGCGCGGCAGCCCCTTCTCCGAGGCCAGGGCGGCCGCCTCCTCCAGCTTCGCCACGTCGTGATTCGAAGCGCCGATGGCGCGGACCTTGCCGGACTGTATCAGACCCTCGTAGGCGCGCAGGGTCTCCTCGGTCGGGGTGACCTTGTCCATCCAGTGCGATTGATAGAGGTCGATATAGTCGGTCTTCAGCCGCTTCAGGCTGGCGTCCACTGCCTTTTCGATCCATCTGCCCGAGAGGTCGTTGCGGGCGTCGTCGCCGTTCTGGCCCATGGACGAGCCGACCTTGGTCAGGATCAGGACGTCGTCGCGCTTGCCGCGCGCCTTGAGCCATTCGCCGATGATGGTCTCGCTCTCGCCGCCCGCATTGCCCGGGACCCAACGCGAATAGACGTCAGCGGTGTCGATGGCGTTGAAGCCGGCGTCGACGAAGGCGTCGAGCAGAACGAACGACCTGTCCTTGTCGATGGTCCAGCCGAAGACGTTGCCGCCGAAGATCAGGGGCGCGGTTTCAAGACCGCTCTTGCCGAGAGGACGTCTTTGCATGGGAAGGCTCCGTATCGGGGGAGCGTCTGACTTATGCCCGATCAGGCGACCCGCAACCGGCGCAGGGGCTTTTCTCAGGCGAAAAGCTGCAACTCAGGCGGTGCGTAATCGACAGGCTCGCCCTTGCGGCGGCGCAGGGCGTAGTCGACGGCGGTCTGGACCGCTCGTTCGTCAGCCGGCTTGGACAGGACGCCGATGGTGCCGGCGACACCTTCGCGCACCATACCGGGATTGGCGGTCATATAGAGGACCGTGACCCCGTCTTCCTGCGCCAGGGCGCGGCCCAGCTCGACGCCGGTGGGGCCGTCCGACAGGTGGATGTCCACGAGAGCCAGATCGACCTCCATCTCCCTGACCAGATTCCGGGCGGCGCGGGCGTCGGCGGCAGTGCCGACGACCTCGTGCCCGAGGTCCTCCAGGACGAAGCGCAGCTCCATGGCCACCAAGGCTTCGTCTTCAATGATCAGGATACGCGAAGTCATTCTTTCAGCTTGCTTGATCGACGCCCTGCGCCAAAACGCACAACGACCTTGCAGGTTTCACGCCATGCCGCATCAGATCGCCTTTTCGGCGGCCTTGCGTCTGGAGAGCGCGGTCGCGGGGAGGTCCGCTACGACGATCAAACCCTCCCGCGCCCAGATTCGTTCCAATTTTCCCGCCAGCTGACCTTCGACGGATATGGTCGCCAGCGAGGAGCCGAAGCCGACCCGCGTCGGGACGGCTGTGATGGGCGGCCCGCCCCTTTCAGTCCAGGTCAAGCGGAAGCGGTCGCCCGCCAGCCGGGTGTCGAGCGTGACCTGACCGCCGGGCTCCGACAGGGCCCCGTATTTGGCGGCGTTGGTCGCCAGTTCGTGGAACAGCAGGGCCACCGAGGTCGCGGCCTGGTCGTCGAACAGGGCGTCGTCGCCCTCCAGCACCACCCGCGCCGCGCCGGAGGTGTCCGCATAGGGTCGGAACAGAGCCTCCAGGAAGGCGTGCAGGGTCATGCCCCCGACCGTCGGGCGCGACACCTCCGTGTGAGGCCGCACGAACTCATGCGCCCGCGCCAAAGCCCCGATGCGGTTTCGCACGGCGGCGGCGAAGGCCTTGGCCTCGGGATACTCCCGCGCCGACAGGGCGATCAGGGCCGAGACGACCGCGAAAATGTTCTTGATGCGGTGGCTCAACTCCTGGCTCAGCAGTTCGGTGTTACGCTCGACCCGCTTCAGGTCATCGATGTCCGTGCAGGTCCCGAACCAGCGCACGATCTCCCCGGCCTCGTTGCGAATGGGCGTCGCCCGTCCAAGGGTCCAGCGATAGACCCCGTCATGCCGCCTCAGCCGGTATTCGATCTCATAGAGCTCCCCAGTCGCCAGCGAATTCCGCCAGACTTCCCAGGCGCGTGGCTGATCTTCCGGATGGAAGATGGCGTTCCAGCCCTCGCCGTCGGTCGAGCCGACCTCGACGCCTGTGAACTCGTACCAGCGGGCGTTATAGTAGTCGTGGAATCCGTCCGGCAGGGTCGACCAGACCATCTGGGGCATGGAGTCGGCGATGGCGCGGAACTTCGCCTCGCTCTCGGCCAGGGCCGCACTGGCCTCGGCCAGGTTGGCGTCCATCGCCTTGCGCTCGGTGATGTCGACGGCAAGGCCGGGGAAGCGTTCGGGCGCGCCGTCGGGGCCATAATAGACCTGCCCACGGGCCACGACCCAGCGTTCCGGCTGCCCCTCGACCACCAGACGGTATTCGCTGATGAAGGGCGTCCCATCCTGAATGGCGACCCGCATGTCCTCCATGCCCGGGCCGAAGTCATCGTTGTGGATCGCGGCGGTGAAGACCCGGATCGGGGCGCCGGCGGCGGCGACGGCCGGATCGACGCCGTACATGCGGGCGAACCGCTCGTCGGCGACGACCCGGTCGTTGACGATGTCCCAGTCGAAGGCGCCGACATAGTCCGAGGCGTTCATGGCCCGACGAGCCGTCTCTTCGCTCTCGCGGCGCTGGGCAAGCGCCCGGCGCAACTCCAGTTGGGCCATGGCCTGGCCCGCGAGCGTCTTCAGGGCCGAAGTCTGGAACTCGGTCAGCCCCTCTGGCCGGGGCTCGGTGTCGAGCACGCACAGGGTGCCAAGCGGCAGGCCTTCAGCGGTCTTGAGCAGCACCCCGGCGTAGAAGCGCAGATGGGCCTCGCCGGTGACCAGAGGATTGCAGGCAAACCGGGGATCCTGGGTCGCATCCGGAACGACCATGCCGTCCTGCATCAGCAGGGCGTGGGCGCAGAAGGAGGTCTCGAGCGGCGTCTCCCTGACGCCCAGCCCGACTTCGGCCTTGAACCACTGCCGGCCTTCATCGATCAGATTGACCACCGCGATCGGCGCCTCGCAGATCCGGGCGACCAGCTTCACGAGATCGTCGAACGACTCCTCGCGAGCGGTGTCGAGGATCGCATAGCTTCGCAGGGCGGTGATCCGCTCGGGCTCGCTCCACGGCTCGATCTGTTCGACGAGGTTTTCGGACACAAGAACGCCTTCTCCGGCGCCGGGCGCCACCGAGCCTTCTAAATGCAGAGCCTGATGGACCGTTGCAACCCGACCTTCGTCAGCTCCGCTGAATCTTCAGACGGCGCAATCAGTTGCCCGGGCGGCCGACTTCCTCGACCTCCATTGCCGTGGCGCCGGGCGCGACCACGACGCGCGCCGCGGGGGCCGGCGTCGCCTGCGGATGTTCGAAGGCGTTCATCCGGGCGTTGATGGCGGCGATCTCCTCGGGCGTCGGCGTTCGGCGGCCGCCCAGGCTGACCACCCCCACGACCCGGGTCTGGCCGTCGATCTGGACCGTCTTCATCCCGGTCGTCAGGGGCTTGCCGTCGGGCCCCATGACCACCGCCGGGGCGTCAGGCGCGGTCGAGGCGACGATCAGGCGCGGCCGGGCGAAGCGGGCCTCGTCGATGACCGGCTCCCGCGTCGCATAGCGCTGGTGGAAGGCGGCGGTCTCGCCATAGATCCCCTTCCAGCGATAAAAGATATGCGCGCCGATCTGGGTGATCTTGGCGAGCGTCGGCGACCACCAGGGATGGACATAGTCGGCGTGGTAGTGGGTCGCGGTCCCGACCTTGGTCGCGACGCGGCCAGCCAGCATGCGCTGGGCCACGGTGCGCGCCCGGTCCCAGGCCCAGCCGACTGGCGCCTGAGACAGAGCCCCGTCGCAGGTGAAGCTGAACTGGCAGCCGGTGTTGCGCTCGGCGCCCTCGAACACCACGCCGCAGATGCTGGACGGATAGTTGGGATCGCGGACGCGATTGAGGATGACCTGGGCCACGGCCTCCTGACCCTCGGTGCTTTCCAGCGCCGCCTCATAATAGATGCCCTGGGTCAGGCAGCGTTCGGCGCGCTTGCGGTCGGCCTCCGAGGCCGCGCGGAAAACGAACGGCAGGGCGGGCCGCAGGGCGCCAGAGGTCACCGGCATGGCGGCGTTCATCCTCTGGGCGTTCAGGCCGTTGGCGCCCAGCTCCAGCGTCGGCTTGCCGGCGAGCGTCAAACTCTCCCAGCCCGGGGTCAGACCATAGAGGGCGGCCTGCCTTTCGTTCGGATCGGCGCGGATCGCCTGGGCCAGTTGCGACGGCGTCATCCCCGCCGTCATCGCCGCCAGACCCTTGTCGGTCAGGTCCCCCCGGGTGGCGTGGGCCACGGCCTCGGCGGTGCGGTCCATGGCCGGCCGCGGCGTCGAACTGGCGGCCATGGCGACGCCGAGAGCGGCCAGCAGGGCGGGCGCCGCCGCGGCGATGCGGCGTCCCTGCGTCTTGACCCTGGTCCAGTCGATGGCGGTCATCAGGCTTTCGGTCGGCGGCGTCTGAAGGCAAGACGCCCGGAAGGTCGCGGCGAATGCCTGACCTTCCGGGCGATTTTCAGGCCACGGATTGCCGTTCGTTCAGACTCCTACTTGGCGCCGAGCGTCGAACGCAGCATCCAGGCGGCCTTTTCGTGGGCGGCCAGGCGCTGGGTCATCAGGTCGACCGAGACGTCGTCTCCGTCGTCCTCGGCCGTCTTGAGGGCCTGGCGCATGGTGGCGATGACCGTGCCATGGTCCTTGATCAGCTCGGCCAGCATGGCGTTGGAATCCTTCTCCGGATCGCCATCGACGATGGACGTCAGATTGCCGAAGGTGGCGTAGCCCTGGGGCGCGAACTCGCCCAGCGCCCGGATACGCTCGGCGATGGTGTCCAGAGCTTCCCACATCTCGCGGTACTGCTGTTCCAGCAGGCTGTGGATCGAGAAGAACTCGGCCCCGCGCACGTTCCAGTGATAGCCGTGGGTCTTCAGATACAGGGAATAGCTGTCGGCCAGCACCTTGGTCAGTTCACCGACGACGTCGGTGCGCTCGGCTTTGCTCAGGCCGGTGTTGATCGCTGCGGTCATGGGGAGCTCCGGGGTTCGGCGGTTCAGATATCAGAAGTTGCAGTTAGGCATTCCGAGGCCCGAATCCAACCCCGGCAAAGCTTGACGAGGCGACCGGAAACAGGGGCAAGGTGGCGCGTCGGACGTCCGGGAACGCGGAGCGACCGACAGCGTTGCAGCAACGTCGTGCGAAACTGGTCAAGATTGGTCGGAGCGCGCGATCGGGGGATGAATGGACGCAGCAGCGTTCCTCAGACGGATTCTGGCGACCGACACCCTTCTGGCGCGGCTGGCGCGATCACGCCCGCAGCCTGTCGGCGTCAACATCCTGATCGGCCTGGCCTTCTCCGCAGTCTTCCTGACCCTTCGCTGGGCGCTGCAGTCCTTCTATCCGGCCAATACCGGCTTCATGATCCTGTTGCCCGCCGTCATCCTGTCGGCCTTGGCGGCAGGGCGGAGTGCGGGTCTGTCGGCCATGGTCGCCAGCCTGATCGGCGGCTGGGTGCTGGTCGGCGCCTCGGGGGCGACGCGGCTCCTGGACCCGCAGGGTCAGGCTTCGACTGCCAACTTCCTTGTCGTCGGCGTCTTCGCGATCCTGGTCGCGGCCTCGCTGAGGAAGACCGTCCATTCGCTGGACGACACGGTCGCGGCCCTGAAGCGGTCCGACATCCGCATGGGTCAGACCGAGCTGGAGCTGGCCGCCATCATCGAACAGGCCTCGGCCGGCATCGCCCGGGTCAGCCTGGACGGGGTCGTCGAGACGGCCAACCGCCGCTTCGCCGAGATCCTGGGCACCACCGAAGCCCGGTTGATCGGGGCGCGGACCGGGGACGTCACCCATCCGGACGATATCGCCCCGACCCAGGCCCTGCTGGCCTCGGCCCTGATCGGCGGCGCGGGACAGATCGAGAAGCGCTACTTCCGCGACGACGGCTCGATCGTCTGGGCCCTGACCAGTCTGCAGCGGTTGCTGGGGCCGGACGGGAAGCCCAAGGGCTTCATCGCTGTCATCGTCGACATCTCCGAGGCCAAACAGACCGAGGCCGCCCTGCGCGAGAGCGAGGAGCGGTTCCGCCTGATGGCCGACACCGCCCCCTCCCCTGTCTGGCTGACCAATGCCGAGGGCGAGGTGGAGTTCGTCAACGCCGCCCTCGCCGCCTTCTACGGCGGACCGGCGCAAGAGGTGCTGGGCCATGTCTGGCGCAGTTCCCTGCACCCGGATGACGCGGCGGAGGTCAGCCGGGTTCAGGCCGACGCCCGCCCGCAGCACCAGCCCTACGGCTTCGAGGCCCGCTTCCGTCGCCACGACGGCGAATGGCGCTGGATGCGGGTTTCGGTCAATCCGCGCTTCGACGGACAGGACCGGTTCCAGGGCTATGTCGGGATGTCGTTCGATGTCACCGAGACCCGCCAGGCCATAGAGGCCATGGCGCGTCAGGCCCAACGCCAGCGCTTCGTCCTGACCCTCAGCGACACCCTGCGCGAATTCACCGACACCGATGACGTCATGTCGGTGGTCAACCGGGCGCTGGGTGAGCGGCTGGGCGTCAACCGCGTCGGCTTCGGCGAGCTGGACGCCGAGGCGGGGGTCTGGCGACTGGCGAAGGACTGGACGGCGGGCGTGGCGTCGAACCAGGGCGAATTGCCGATCGAGGATTTCGGCGCCTCGGTCAGGGACGAACTTTCGGACGGCGGGCTGGTGGCGGTAGACGATGTCGCCGCCGATCCGCGCACCGCGCCCGACCTGCCAGCCCACATCGCCATCCAGGCCCTGGCCTTCGTCGCCGTGCCCCTGATGCGCGGTGGCAGGCTCAGGGCCTTCTTCAATATCGCCTCGGCCCGACCCCGGGTCTGGACCGCCGACGAACTGGGCCTGATCGAGGAGGTCGCCGAGCGCGCCTGGGTCGAGGTCGAGCGCACCCGCGCCCAGGCCGAGGTCGTCGAGAGCGAGGCCCGCTTCCGCGCCATCGCCGACACCGCCCCGGTGCTGATCTGGGTGACCCAACAGGACCGCCAGCGCGCCTTCGTCAACCAGGCCTATGTCGCCTATATGGGCGGGGACTACGAAAGCGTCCGCACCGCCGACTGGCGCAGCTTCATCCATCCGGACGACCAGGATCATCTGGTGCGGGAATCGATGGCCGGAGAGGCCACCGGCCAGCCCTTCTCGCTGGAGGCCCGCTACAAGCATCACTCAGGCGAGTACCGCTGGCTCAAGTCCTTCTCGCGTCCGCGGCTGGGCCCCGGCGGCCAGGTGCTGGGCTTCGTCGGCGTGGCCTTCGACGTCACCGACGCGCGCGAGGCCCAGGCCGCCCTGGCCGAGTCCGAAGCCCGTTTCCGCACCGTCGCGGACAGCGCCCCGGCCCTGATCTGGATGACCGACGAGCGCCCCGGCATCGTCTTCACCAACAAACGCTACAAGACCTTCTTCAACGTCGACGCCGACCAGATCCGCGACGATCGCTGGATGGGCTTCATCCATCCCGATGACGTAAAGGTCTTCTCCCTCACCTTCCTTCGCGCCTTCAAGGCGAGGGACAAGTTCGAAGCCGTCATGCGGGTTCAGCACCCGACCTTCGGCCAGCGCTGGCTGCGCTCCGAGGGCGTTCCGCGTTTCGACGCGACCGGCGCCTTCCAGGGTTATGTCGGGGCCAGCCTGGACATCACCGACGCGAAACGCGCCGAGGACGACCTCAAACGCATCAACGAACTGCTGGAAGAGCGTGTCGGCGAGGCCCTCGCCGAGAAGGCCAAGGCCGAGGCCGACCTGATGCATGCCCAGCGGATGGAGGCGGTCGGCCGCCTGACCGGCGGAGTTGCGCACGACTTCAACAACCTGCTGACCGTGGTCATCGGCGCGCTCGACATGATCCTGAAGTCGCCGGACAACGCCGCGCGCCGCAAGAAGCTGGGCGAAGCCGCCCTGGCCGCCGCGCGTCGCGGCGAGGGCTTGACCCACCAGTTGCTGGCCTTCTCGCGCCGTCAGGCCCTGAGGCCCGAGCCGGTCGACCTCAACGCCCTGATCCAGGAGAGCGAGCCCCTGCTGCGCCGCGCCGTGGGCGAGGCCGTCGAGTACAGGATGAAGCTGAGGCGCGGCGGGGCGCGGGTGAGCGTCGACCCGGCCCAGTTCGAGGCCGCCCTGCTCAATCTGATGGTCAACGCCCGCGACGCCGTGGGCTCCAGGAGCAAGGGCCGGATCACCGTCCAGACGATGAGCTGTTCGGTCGAAGCCGGCGAGGTCGCCGAACTGGCGGCCGGCCAATATGTCTGCGTCACCGTCTCGGACAATGGCGCCGGGATGGACGCGGCCACCATGACCCGGGTGTTCGAACCCTTCTTCACCACCAAGGCGGTCGGCAAGGGCACGGGCCTGGGCCTCAGCCAGGTCTATGGCTTCGCGCGCCAGAGCGGCGGCGGCGTCCATATCGCCTCGACCGTGGGCCGGGGCACGGAGATCCGGCTCTATCTGCCGCCGCTGGACGCCGCCGAGGCGGTCGCCGCGCCCGAAGCCCGAACCGAGATCGACGCCATCCCCTCGGGCCGCCGCCTGCTGCTGGTCGAGGACGATACGGGGGTCGCGGCCATCGCCATGGAACTGCTGACCGGCCTCGGCCTCGACGTCGAGGCGGCAGAGACCGGACCCGAGGCCCTGGAGCGTCTGGCCGCCCGGTCGTTCGACGTCATGCTGACCGATGTGGTCATGCCGGGCGGGATGACGGGAATCGAACTGGCCCGGGTCTGCGCCGACCGCTATCCGGCCATGCCCATCCTGCTGACGTCCGGCTATGCGGGCGACGATGTGGACGAGGCGCTCAGCGACGCCCCCTGGCCCTTCCTGCGCAAACCCTATTCCGGCGACCAGTTGCGCCAGGCCCTTGGCGACCTCTTGCCCCTGTAGTGAAGCGCAAACGAAAACGCCGGCGAGGAAGCCCTCGCCGGCGTCAGTGTCTTCGATGAAGAGCCCTTAGCGCTGACGCGCCTTGCGGGCGGCGTAACGGGCGTCGCGCGCGGCCTTCTGCTCTTCCTTGGAAAGCTGCTTGCGCTCCTTGCGGGCGGCGCGCTTCTCGGCGTCGATAGCCTCCTGGCTGGCCATTTCCTCGGCCAGACGGGCGGCTTCCTTTTCGGCCTTCTCGCGACGCAGCTCGGCCTTGGCGAGTTCATGCTGCTGACGCAAGGCCTCTTTCTCGGCGGCGCGCTTTTCGGCCAGCTTTTCGAACTCGGGGTCGGGCGCGGCGGCCTTCGGCTTGAACTTGGCGAGCAGCGCCTTCTTGGCGTCCTGCTGGGCGGAGATACGGTCGTTGAAGCCGGTTTGTTTCAGATCTCGCATGCGTAGGGTCGGTTGTCCTTCAGACGGGTTCAGGTCACGCGGCGTCGCCGGGTGACAGCGTCGCGTCTCTTAGGGAGGGGCTCCGCCAGAACTAAGGCGAGCCGAGGCGGTGGGACAAAGCCGAAACCGAGCCGAAAAGCAAGGTTCGCCGTTATGCCAAAACGAAGACGGCGCCGATCCAGCGCGGATGGCGCCCCTTCGACCACAGGTCGATATAGGGACGCGAGCCGGAAAATCCAACCCGCCTGGCGGAGATCAGGGTCGAGTTCAGTGCGGCTTCTGCGCCTGCCCGATGGCCGTCCCCGCCGCTCCGCCAACGGCGGCGCCGACAGGGCCACCCACGACGGCGCCCGCGACGGCTCCGGTCGCGGCTTTTTGTTCGATGGTGTGTCCACAGGCGCCGAGCGCGAGGGTCGAGGCGGTCAGAACGGCGGCGGCGAAAGCGCGTTGCGTGGTGCGGATCATGCGTAAACTCCGGAATGGTCACGCTTAACGTCTCTTTAAGGGACACGGTTCCGCGATTCAGGACTTGAAGTCTAAAACCTCAAACCCCACCTCACGAAGACAACAGAGTTCAACGGCCTGAGTTTATGTCACAAACGGATCATCATCGCTGAGTTGATCAGTAAAAAGCCAATACAGTAAATAACGGACAGACTGGCGCGGATGTATCGTAGAGACACACGCCCCTGCCGCGAATGCCTTTTGATCCCCACAAATTGCTGCGACGCAGCGTCAGCTTGCGAATCAAACACATTGACGCCATAAACGGATGGCTTAAGGCGCTGCTTCGTCGACCGGCCGTTCGCTGATCGACGATTAACCACAGCCGGCTGCGACAAACCCGAAGAGGGACCTCGCCGGTCTGTGAAGACGACCCCGGGGGCTGCGTTTCTCGCCCTGCTGAACAGGACTACGCCTTTGTTTCATTCCGCGCAGACGCGTGCGAACACGCCTGTCGATCGTGCGGCCAGGATCCGGCCCGTCACGGCGGCTGCGATGTTCGGCGGCTTGGTGGGACTCGCGATCGGCTGCGCCTATATGGGCGGAACCGTAGCCAAGGCGACGACCCTGCGCGCGCAGGCGGAACGACTGGAAGGCGCCACCTCGGCGGGCTTCACCGAAGAGGCCCTCGCGGCCGCGGCCGGCGGGCTGGACGAAAGCGCCCTGACCATCGCCCGGCGCCACGACCCCTATACGGTCGCCGGCGGCGCCCAGCGCGACCGTCAGGCCGAATTGATGACCGCCCGTCTGGAACAACTGCGCGGCGAGCCGGCCGACAAGGCCCTGCGCCGGGTCAGCCTGACCACCGACGCCGCCCGCCCGTTCCGCATGGGCAATGCCCTGGACGCCTCGCGCGATCTCGAATGCCTGACCCAGGCCGCCTATTACGAGGCCCGTGGCGAAGGCCGCGACGGCATGCAGGCCGTGGCCCAGGTGGTCCTGAACCGCGTCCGCCACCCCGCCTTCCCCAAGAGCGTCTGTGGGGTGGTCTTCCAGGGCGCCGGCCTGCGCTCGGGCTGCCAGTTCAGCTTCACCTGTGACGGCTCGATGCGCGGTCGGGTGAATTCCATCGCCTGGAACCGCGCCCGCGACGTCGCTTCAAAGGCCCTGTCCGGCGCCGTCTTCAGCCAGGTCGGCACCGCCACCCATTTCCACACCACCGGCGTGTCCCCGGGCTGGCGCAACGCCCTGATCCAGGTCAGCCAGGTGGGACACCACCTCTTCTATCGCTTCGGCGGCCGTTCGGGCTCCAGCAACGCTTTCACCTATGCCGCCCGTCCGTCCGAGGATCGCCCGCAGCTGATACAGGCCAGCCTGGACCCCAGCGTTCCGGTGCGCCAGGCTGGTCAGGCCGTGGCCTATACGATGGTCCTGGCCCAGGAAGCCCTGACGGGCGAAACCACCAAGCCTTCGGAAAGCCGCCCCACAGCCCCGGCGACCGCGACGGCGGCTCCCGCGCCGGCCCCGGCCGCCACGCCCGCACCGCGCATCACGCCGGCCGAACGTCCTGCGACTCCGGCAACCTCGGCCGCCTCCGCCTCGGTCGCCGCGCCGCAAGCCTGATAGAGGCCTAGCGTTCCTGCACCTTCCAATGGTTGGTCAGGTTCTGCTTGAGATTGCCGTAGCGGCCCTGTTCGCCGAGATTCACGTCGGCGTCACCGGGTTGGCCCGACTGGGCCCCGGTCAACAGGTCGCGCCGGTCGTGCGACATCTTCAGATCCTCGACCGACAGATTGCCGGCCGCGGCGAAACTGCGTTGTTCCTTGGGGATTTTCAGCGGTTTGCTCATGACGACCTCCTTGATCTCTCAGGGAGTTAAACCCTCGGGACTCAAGGCTGTTCCGGAACACCGCTTTTCGGGAGTCCGGCGAAACCCTCAGATCGCGTCCAGGCCGACGTCCAGCGCCGCCGCCGAATGGGTCAGGGCGCCGACCGAAATCACATTGACGCCGGTCTCGGCGATCGCCCGCACCGTCGTCAGATTGACCCCGCCCGAAGCCTCCAGAACGACCCGCCCGGCGGTCCGCGCGACGGCCGCTTTCAGATCGTCGAGGCTGAAGTTGTCGAGCATGACGACGTCCGGCCCGACACCCTGATCGACGAGGGCCAGAGCCTCGTCCAGCTGCGCCAGACCGTCGACCTCCAGCTCGATCTTCATCAGATGACCGGCCATCTCGCGGGCGCGGCGCACGGCAGGCTCCACCCCGCCGCAGACGGCGACATGGTTGTCCTTGATCAGGATGGCGTCATCCAGGCCGAAGCGGTGATTGATCCCGCCGCCGCAGACGACGGCATGTTTCTCCAGCGCCCTCAGGCCCGGGGTGGTCTTCCTCGTATCCGCGACGCGGGCGCCGGTCCCCTCGACCGCCCGGACATAGTCGCGCGTCAGGGTCGCGACCCCGCACAGCCGGCCCAGCAGGTTCAGCGCCGTCCGTTCGGCGGACAGAAGCGCCCGGGCGTCGCCCTCGATCTCAGCCAGGACGGCGCCCGCCTCGAAGGTCTCGCCGTCGCGCACCCGGACCTCAACCGAGGCCTTCGGATCCATGGCCAGCACCGCCAGCCGCACGCAGTCGATGCCCGCCAGAACCCCCGCCTTTCTGGCCCCCACCACGGCCCGCATCCGGGCGCCGTCGGGGATACAGGCCTGTGCCGTGACATCGCCCGCCCTGCCCAGATCCTCGGCCAGGGTCGCGCGCACGACGGCGTCGATCATGATGTCCGGCAGCTGTCGCATGAGCCTATTCCGCAGCGAGGGTGACGACGCCCGCAGCGGTCAGTCTTACGCGGGTATGTTCGGCCTTGTGCTTCGTCAGCGGATAGTCCGAACGGAAATGCCCGCCCCGGCTCTCATGCCGCGCCAGGGCCGCCTCGGCGATCAGCCGCGCGGTGACCAGAGGCAGAGCCTCGCCCTGTTCGTCTTCCAGCCGACCGATCAGGGCCAGCAGACGGGTCAGGCCCGTTGCATCGCGGATCACGCCCGCATCGCGGCTCAGCCCCTGACGCAGCTCAAGCAGGGCCTCGGGCGACATATGGGCGACCGGCCCCGCGGCCGTCACAGGCTCGCCGCCCGCCGCCGCTTCCGTCGCCGCCGACCGCCCGGTGCGACGCCCGAAGGCAGCCGCTTCCAGCAGGGAGTTGGAGGCCAGACGATTGGCGCCGTGCACCCCCGTCGCCGCGCACTCCCCGACCGCGAACAGGCCCGGCAGGGTCGTGCGACCGTCCGGGTCAGCGGTGATCCCGCCCATATAGTAGTGAGCCGCCGGGGCTACCGGGATGGGGGTGACGCGCGGGTCGACACCCGCCGCCATGCAGGAGGCGAAGACCGCCGGAAACTCTTTCGGAAAATGGTCGCCGATGGCCCTGGTCGCGTCGAGGAAAGCGCCGCGCCCCTCGGCCCGCGCCCGGTGCACCGCCCGCGCCACCACGTCGCGCGGGGCCAGGTCTGCGTCATCGGCGGGGCCCAGAATGAACACGCCGTCCTTGTCGATAAGCCGCGCGCCCTCGCCGCGCAGGGCCTCGGTGGCCAGGGGCATGGGGTCGAGGCCGACGTCGATGGCCGTCGGGTGGAACTGCATGAATTCGGGGTCCAGCACCTCGGCGCCGGCCTTGTACGCCAGCGCCAGACTTTCGCCGAGCAGGGCTGCGGGCGTCGTGGTCGCGCCGTAGAGGCCGCCTGCCCCGCCGGTCGCCAGCACCACGACGGACGCCACCACTTCCACCAAGTCGGTGTCATGGCGTTCAATCAGGGCGCCGACCACCCGGCCGGTCGCATCCTGCAGCAGGCCGCGCAGACGTCCGTCTTCCCAGACCGTCACATGCGCCGCCGCACGCACCGACGCCACCAGCGCCGACAGGATCGCCCTGCCCGCGCCGTCGCCGCCGACCCGGGCGACACGCGCCATCGAATGCGCCGCCTCACGCGACACGGAGAAGCCGCCGTCGGCCTCGCGGTCGAAGGGCGCGCCCAGCGACGCCAGCCACTCCACCGTCGCCCGACCGTCGTCGGTCAGGACCTCGGCTGCATGGTGATCGACAAGCCCGGCGCCCGCCGCCTCGGTGTCCTTGAGGTGGAGGGCCGGGGCGTCCGTCGCCGACAGGGCCGCCGCGACCCCGCCCTGCGCCCAGGCGCTCGACGCCGACTGCAGCAGGGGCGCGGGACTGACGACCAGCACCTTCGCCGGCGCCGCCTCCAGAGCGGCCGAGAGGCCGGCGAGGCCGCCGCCGATGATCAGCGGGCCGTCGTGGGTGAGACGCGTGGTCATGCCCGAAACTCCTCGACCGCGGCTTCGATGACCTGCCTGCGGGTCTCATCGAAGGCGCAGAAAATAATCTCGTCGAAGGCATCCGGATGGCGGTCGACGAAGGTGAAGACAGCCTTCGCCGCAACCCGCGCCGCCTCGTCTTGGGGGTAGCCGAAGACCCCGGTCGAGATCGCGGGAAAGGCGACGGTGCGCAGGCCGTTATCGAGCGCGAGTTGGAGGCTTTCGCGATAGCAACTCGCCAGCAGAGCCGGCTCACTGGCCTGCCCGCCATGCCACACAGGCCCCACCGTGTGGATCACGTATCGGGCCGGCAACCGGTAGCCCTCGGTGATACAGGCCTGCCCGGGTTCGCAACCGCCGAGGCTTCGCCCCGCCGCCGCCAGTTCGGGTCCTGCCTTGCGGTGAATGGCGCCGTCGACGCCGCCCCCGCCCTGAAGGCTGGAGTTGGCGGCGTTGACGATGGCGTCCACGCGCAGGGTCGTGATGTCGGCGGCAATGACCTGCATCGCGGTCGTCTGCCGCGCCTCGCCCGACATCAGATCAGCTCCACCGCGACATGGTGCTTGGCCTTGACCATGTCGTAGCGGGCCGGGACGGCGGGCGGCGGCAGGTCGATCATCCGCTGTACGGCCAGGGCCGCCTTCGCGATCATCTCCTCGGGGACGGTGACCTCGTATTCCATGTTCAGCAGGCAGTCGCGGATATTCTCCAGCGTGATCCGCTTCATATAGGGGCACATGTTGCACGGCCCGATGAAGTTCACCTCGGGCACGTCGCCCTTGATGTTGGACGCCATCGAACATTCGGTGATCAGCACCACCTGCTTCGGTTTTTTCGCCATGACATAGTCGGTCATCGCCGCCGTCGAACCGGCGAAGTCGGCGGCCGACAGGACGTCTTCGGGGCATTCCGGGTGGGCCAGAATCTCCGCGCCCGGATAGGCGGCCCGCATCTCGGCGATGTCGGCGCCGGTGAAGCGCTCATGCACGATGCAGCGGCCCTTCCAGGCGATGATGCCGATGTTGGTCTGGGCCGCGACGTTGCGCGCCAGGAACTCGTCGGGGATCAGGATGACCTTGTCGACACCCCACTCCTTCGCGGCCCATTCCACCACCTGAACGGCATTGGCCGAGGTGCAGCAGATGTCGGTCTCGGCCTTCACATCGGCGGTCGTGTTCACATAGGTGACCACCGGCAGGCCCGGATAGCGCTGCTTGATCAGCCGCACGTCCGCGCCCGTGATCGCCTCGGCCAGCGAACAGCCGGCCTTCAGGTCGGGGATCAGGACGGTCTTGTCCGGCGACAGGATCTTGGACGTCTCGGCCATGAAGTGGACGCCCGCCTGGACGATCACCTTGGCGTTCGACCGCGCGGCCTCCTTGGCCAGGCCCAGGCTGTCGCCGACATAGTCTCCCACGCCGTGGAAGATCTCGGGCGTCATATAGTTGTGGGCCAGGATGACGGCGTCGCGCTCCTTCTTTAGCCGGTTGATCTCGACGATCAGCTCCGCCTGCGAGGGCCATTCGATCGGGGTGACGTGGTCCTTGACCTTCTCCCAGACCGGGGCGGTCTCGCGCGCCGTGCGCTCCGAAAGACCGAACATTCCATCCGCCATAGCGGGTCCTCCTGATGGGCGATATCTGGTGCCCCGACTTATGCTCAACTTGAACATATGTGCATTCAATGTAGGCCGATCTTCGTCGGGCGCAAGCGTAAATGCGCCGGATCGCGACGGGTTTTCCTGCACGCTGAAAAAGCAAAACTCTCCGCTCCGGGTCAAAGGCCTCGCTCGCATCCGACGGCGAAAGCGGTGCATTTATGCTCGACCGCGCGCACTCGGCGGCCTAGACGACAGCTTCCTTTCTCCCCGCGCTGATTTTTCGAGACGTTCGTGCAAGACACCATCCGCCGCATCCTGACCGCCCGGGTCTATGACGTGGCCGAAGAAACCGCTCTGGACGGCATGGCCCGGCTGTCGCGCCGCCTTGACCGCCCGGTCTTCCTCAAGCGCGAGGACCTGCAGCCTGTCTTCTCGTTCAAGATCCGGGGCGCCTACAACCGTATCGCCAATCTGTCGGAGGCCGAGTTGTCGCGCGGCGTCATCTGCGCCTCGGCCGGCAATCACGCGCAAGGCGTGGCGCTTGCCGCCGCGACGCGGGGCGCCAAGGCCACCATCGTCATGCCGGTGACCACCCCGGGCATCAAGGTCGCGGCCGTGCGCGCGCGCGGCGGCGAGGTCGTCCTGCACGGTGACGGCTTCGACGACGCCTATGCCCATGCCCGCGAAATCGAGGCCGAAACCGGCGCCACCTTCGTTCACCCCTTCGACGACCCCGACGTCATCGCCGGTCAAGGCACGGTCGGGCTGGAGATCCTGCGCCAGCATCCCGACACGATCGACGCGGTCTTCGTCCCCATCGGCGGCGGCGGTCTGGCGGCGGGGGTCGCGGCCATCGTCCGCTTCCTGCGGCCGGAAACGAAGATCATCGGCGTCGAGCCCGTCGACGCCCCGACGATGAAGGCCTCCATCGACGCGGGTCATGTCGTGACCCTGGATCAGGTCGGGCTGTTCGCCGACGGGGTGGCGGTGCGCCGCGCCGGCGACCTGACCTTCGAACTCTGCAAGGACCTGCTGGACGACATCGTGCTCGTGGACACCGACGCCATCTGTGCGGCGGTGAAGGACATCTTCGACGATGTCCGCGCCGTCGCCGAACCGGCGGGCGCCCTGGCGCTCGCGGGCCTCAAGGTCTGGGCCGCCGCCAACCCCGGTTCAGGAGCGCTGGTCGCGATCAACTCCGGCGCCAACCTCAATTTCGACCGGCTGCGCCACGTCGCCGAGCGCGCCGAGATCGGCGAGGGCGCCGAAGCGCTGCTGGCCGTCGCCCTGCCCGACGACCGCGACGCCTATCGCCGCTTCCTCGGCTCGCTCGACGGCCGCTCGGTGACCGAGTTCAACTACCGCTGGTCCAACACCGGCGCGGCCCACTTCTTCGTCGGCGTGGGTCTGAAAGACGGCGCGGCCGAGAAGGACGCCCTGATCGCACAGCTCCGCGCCGACGGCTGGTCGGTCGAGGACATGAGCGAGAACGAGACGGCCAAACTGCACGTCCGCTACATGGTCGGCGGTCGCGCCACAGGTCTGGGCGACGAACGCATCCTGCGCTTCCACTTCCCCGAACGCCCTGGCGCCTTCCTGCGCTTCCTCAACAGCCTGCAGCCTGCCTGGGCCCTGACCTTGTTCCACTACCGCAACCACGGCGACGATGTCGGTCGGGTGCTGGCGGGCGTTTCGGTCCAGCCGGGCGAACGCGAGGCCTTGGTCGCGGCGCTCGACGGATTGGGCTATCCCTACGTCGACGAGACCGACAACCCGGCCAGCCGCCTGTTCCTCGACGGAGTGTGACCCATGCGCAGCGACGCTACCCGCCGCGACCTGATTTTCGCGGCCGCCGCCGCGCCCCTGCTCGCCGCCACATCGGCCTGCGCGACACCGCTGTCGGCGGGGACTCGTGAGGCCGCGGCGGGTCAGGTCTGGACCTTCGACAGACTCGCCGACATCGGCGGCCATGCGACCCATGTGGAGGGCGCGCCCGTCCTGACCGACAGCCCGTGGGGGCAGGCCGTGCAGTTCGACGGTGTCGACGACGCCCTGTTCATCGACAACCACCCACTGGCAGGCGCGGAACACTTCACCTTCGAGGCATTGTTCCGTCCCGACGGCGGCGCCTTCGAACAGCGCTGGTTCCACCTGGCCGTCGACGAGCCGACCCCGGCCGACGGCTCGGCCCCGATCGGGACCCGGTTCCTGTTCGAAATCCGGGTGGTCGAGACCGAATGGTATCTGGACGCCTTCACCAAGGGCGAGGGCTATAACCTGACCCTGATCGACCCCGCCAAACGCTTCCCCGTCGGCCAGTGGTTCCACGTCGCCCAGACCTGGGACGGGACGACCTATCGCAGCTTCGTCAACGGCGTGGTCCAGGCCGAGGGCCCGCTGGCCTTCAAGCCGCAGGGGCCGGGCAAGGCCTCGGTCGGCTGCCGCTTCAACAGGCGCAACTACTTCAACGGCGCGGTCCGCGAAGCCCGCTTCCACGCCGAGGCCCTGACGCCCGACCGGTTCAGCAATCCGTTCCGTACCACCGGAGGCTAGGGCCGGTCGCCCTCGACCGCCGCCCAAACCGGCATGACGAAGCGGAACCTCGTCCGTTCCGCCGTCGATTCCGCATCGAGCGATCCCGCATGGCCCCTGGCGATCTGCGAGGCGATGTAGAGCCCCAGACCCAGGCCGGCCTGCGGCTCATCCTTCTTCGGCCGATGGAACGGCTTGAACAGATGCGGCAGGGCGTGTTCGGGGATCGGGTCGCCGGCATTGGTTACCGACAGTTCGAAGAACTCGCCCTCGCACAGGGCATGGACCTGCACTTCGCCATCGGCGGCGCCGTGCGTGAGGGCGTTGGCCAGCAGGTTGGAGAGCAGCTGGCCCACCCGGTCGGGGTCACAGGCGACCGGCCGGTCGACCCGGATATCGGTCACGATGGCCCGGTCAGGCCAGGCGGCGCGCAATTCCTGCACTACCTGTTCGATGACCTCATGCACCCGCCCCTCGGCCTGGCGCGCCAGCGGCACGCCGCCGCCCAGCCGCCCGCGCGCGAAGTCAAGCACGTCGGAGATCAGCCGCTCCATCCGCAGGGCGCTGGCGTCCATCTGGCTGACGACCAGTTTCGCCCGATCGTTCAGAGGCGTGGCCTTCAGCAGGGTCGTCCCGGCCTGGATCGCCGCCAGCGGATTGCGCAGGTCATGACCGAGGACGGCGATGAACTGGTCGCGCAGCACCGCAGCTTCGCCCGCGTCGATCAGGGCCGCCTCGGACGCAGCGACCCGCTCGGCCGCGTCGAGATGGAAGGCAATCAGCTCCGCGAACAGTTTGAACGTCTCGGTGACCGCCGGGATCGAGACAGTGTGCGGGTTCGGATCGATGGCGCACAAAGTGCCGAACATCTCGCCGTTGGCCCGGACGATCGGATAGGAGATGTAGCTCCTCAGCCCATAGGTCGCCGGGGTGTGATGGTCCCGGTACAGCGGGTCGAGCGCGGCGTCATCGAAGACGATAGGAGTCCGGCTGTCGCGGATTTCGTCGCACAGCGTGGTCTTCAGCGGCAGTTCTCCGCCGACCGGCAGGCCGAACCCGATTTCGTCACGCACCGCACAGGCTGTCCAGGTCGTATCCGTGACCCGCGCCACCGCCGCGAACCCCATGCCCGTCAGGCTGCAGACGACGTTCAGGATATTTCCGATGGCGTCGATGCCCGCCACCGCCGCGAGATCGCGGTCGATGCCGGAAGCCGTCTCAGCGGTCGGATCGGAAAAAGTCATGCCATCTGTGTAGCTTAAGCGGCGGTCGGTTAAAACGGCTGTTTGCGTAAAGCCCGCTCGTGGTCGAGCAGCCACTTCTTGCGCTCCAGCCCGCCGGCATAGCCGGTGAGGGTCCCGTTCGCCCCGATCACCCGGTGGCAGGGCACGATGACGGCGACCGGGTTCTGTCCATTCGCCAACCCGGCCGCCCGGACCGCATTCGGCTTGCCGATCGCCCTCGCCAGCTGGCCGTAGGTGCGGGTCTCGCCGGCCGGAATGTCGCGCAGCACCGCCCAGACCGAGCGCTGGAAATCGGTGCCCGCCGTCTTCACCGTCAGCCCGTCCAGAGCCTTGTGGTTTCCAGCGAAATAGGCCGCGACCGCATCGCGCACTCCGTCCGGCGCACGACCGTCCGTCAACGGAGCATCGCCGTAGTGCCGCCGCAGCAGCCGGTGCATCCGGTCCTCATAGCCGGCGAAATCCAGCGCCCTTACGCTGCCCTGGGGATCGACGATCAGCAGGACCGTCCCGACGGGGGTATCGATCCGGTCCAGCGTCAGCGCCAGGGGTTCAGGCCGCTTGCCTGCCATCGTCTCTCTCCATGATATCGGCCGCCCCGATCCCCGCCGTTTGCAAGTGGAGCGCGCCATAGGCACGCCAGGGCCGCCATTGGTCCGCCCGGCCGATCAGCCGCGCGTCGAAATTTCCAAAAAAGTCGGGCGGAAGCCGGTCGTTGGGCGGCTCCGCACCCGCATCCACCCAGTCGCCCGGCAGCCTCAGCCCCGGTCGCGCCGCGACCAGCGGCTGCAACGCCGTATCCGCCGACAGGTCCCGGGCGATCGCCTCCGGATCGGCCGACAGGTCGAAGACCCGCCGCACCCGGGCCAGAATACCCGGCAAGGCCCTCAGGTCCGAGGCCTCGACCCGCACCTCGACCCGGCCCGGCTTTTCAGGGGTCACCGACACCCGCCCTTCGGCGCCGTCGAGGTCGGGATCAAGCAGCCGCGACCAGATCCGATCCTCCACCGTATCGCCGCGCGCCTGCAGCGCCGCCAGCATCGCGTCCCAGTCATAGGGCGGGCGCCAGGACAGGGTCAGCCGGACCCCGCCCTCTCCCGGCCGCTCCTTCCGTCGCCTCAGGGCCGAGGGCGGGCGCCCGTACAGGGACTGAAAGGTCTCGTTGAAGCGCCGCACGCTGCCGAAGCCGGACGCAAGCGCTACCTCGGCCATGGTCAGGTCGGTCTCGTGGATCAGGGCCTTGGCCAGCAGCACTCGCCGGGTCTGGGCCACGCTGACCGGGGCCGCGCCCAGATGCTGGCGGAACAGCCGCCGCAGTTGCCGCTCGCCGACGCCCAGCCGTCCGGCGAGCGTATCGACATCGCCCTCATCCAGGGCCCCCGCCTCGATCAGGGTCAGCGCGCGGCTGACGGTGTTCGAGGTCCCGCGCCAGGCCCCCATGTCGGGCGCCGTCTCCGGGCGACAACGCAGGCAGGCGCGAAAGCCCGCCTCCTCGGCCGCCGCCGCTGTGGGGTAGAAGATCATGTTCTCACGCTTCGGCGTGCGCGCCGGACAGACCGGCCGGCAGTAGATCCCCGTCGAGGTCACTCCGCCGAAGAAGCGCCCGTCG
Organism: Brevundimonas goettingensis; assembly: GCF_017487405.1. NCBI lineage: Bacteria > Pseudomonadati > Pseudomonadota > Alphaproteobacteria > Caulobacterales > Caulobacteraceae > Brevundimonas > Brevundimonas goettingensis. Next base: position 2,697,053 of record NZ_CP062222.1, read on the forward strand.
AACCGCGCGTCCCGCGTTGCCGCGGCGCGGTAGCAGGCGTCCTGATCCAGTTCTGTGTGGCGCGTTTCCATAATGACAACATGGGGGCGCACGGCCCCCATGTCTCGCGGTTTTCGGACATTCGAGTGGAAGCCTAGGCGGCGACCGCGTCCCGGCGGCGGCGGTCGTAGGGCATAAGCTGGCCGGTGATCAGCCGCCAAAGGGCGCCGGACATCTTGAACAGGGCCTGCAGCAGACCGAAGACCACACAGGCCATCAGGATGGTCGAAACGCTCCACCAGCCCCCTTCGAAGGCCGCACGGATCCGGTCGATGAAGGCCTGGGCGTTGTCGACGTGGATCACGGGCGCGAGGGGCGAGGCCATCCACAGCCAGTAGAACAGCCAGGCCTGCGCCGCGCCGAACCCCAGATCGCCCAGAGCGGTGAACCGCACCTGAGCGGGGTTGGCCGCCCGGATCAGGTCAAAGCCGATCCGGCAGGCGGCATAGGCGACGCCGGGCCAGTAGAGCATCGCCAGGATACGGCGGAAGATGTCGGCATAGTCGACGCCGCCGACGGTCGCCACGCCCTGGGGGAACAGGTCCTCGGGCCGCACCGGCGAGACCATCAGGAAGCCGACCCACCAGAGCAGCAACACGGTCCAGGCCGCGGCGCTGCCCAGGGCCCGTGCGGCCGGCGACAGGGTCATCTGACCGCGCCGCCTGCCCTGCCGAGGCGTCTCGACGGTCCCGGCCACATGCCGCGACACCGCATCAGCATCCATGCCCGCCAGTTCGAACAGGCCCAGATCCTTGACCCGCCAGTCGCGCAGGAAGGCCGGCTTCTCCTTCTGGCGCTCGATGATGAAGCCCGCGATCGTGGCCAGACCGATGATGGTGATCCCGCCGGTGAAGACGCTGTGGAAGGCCTGACCGATCGCCCTGCCCACCTCCTCGTCGCCGACCAGAACGCGCACAATGGCTCCGATGGCGGTGATGCAGACCAGGGCCATCAGCCCGACCTTCACCCCGAACATCCACCAGGGATAGAGCTCGGGTCCGACGATATGCTGGGGACCGGACCCGTAGCGTGCGGCGACGCTCAGAGGATGGCCGAACTCGCGCAGCACCGCCTCCTCGTCAGCCTCGGTCAGGGGCCGGCCGAGCTCTTCCTCGCGGTCCTCCATCCGGGTCTGGAGCACGTCGCGCAGCTCGGCGACGATGTCTTCTCGCGAAGCCTTGGGCAGCTGCGCCGCCACGGCCTTCAGATAGCGTTCCGTCAGGGTCATATTCATCCCTCCAGCTTGAATGTCAGAGAATCTTGTCGAGCGAGGCGTTGATGCCGCGCCATTCGTCAGCCAGGGCCGAAAGCATGGCCTCGCCCATCGGCGACAGGCGGTAGAAGCGCTTCTTGCGCTTCTCCTCCTCACGCCATTCCGAGACCAGAAGCCCCTGGCTCTCGAGCCGGCGCAGCAGCGGATAGAGGGTCGATTCCTCCATCTCCAGCCCGTCCCCGGCCAAGGCCTGACGCAGGGTATAGCCGTAGCGCTCCTCCCGCAGCCGGGCGAGCACGGCCAGGACCAGCGACCCACGCCGCAGCTCCAGCCTCATGCTTTCGAACAGTTCGGGATCGGGGGTCATTCGCGTCTGCCTTGGCGCCACATAGTGTGTGACACACAGTGTATGCGACATACTGTGCGACCATGTCAAGCGAACGCTGAAACGCTGGAGGGAAATTGGATCATGCCACGGGGATGAAGGGGGCGTCCCGACCCCGTGGGGCGAAGGCGGGACGCCCGTTCCGTGGCCGCCCTACGGTCAGGCGGGACGGCCTCGGAACCCGGCGAATCGACATCTGGGAGCCATCCCGTCGGGTCCTGAAAACCTAGGGCTGCGCGGCCTCAACCGCTACCTGCGGAAAACCATAGGGCGTCCCGAATTTGAAACGGCCAAGCTTGCGCCGTCGGCGGTCAAGCGACTTCGATCTGCTGGAACAGCAGGGCCCGGGCGACGGCCTCGGGCAGGCTGCGCGCGCCCAGTTTCTGGCGTGCGTTCTTCAGATGCAGACCGACCGTGACCTCGGCGAGCACGAGGTCATGAGCGATGGCGCTGACCCGCCGCCCCCTGGCCACCGCCTGCAGACAGTCGCGTTCGCGCGCGGTCAGTTTCGCCGCCCCGTAGCGCCGCCTCATCATCTCGCCCACAGCCCCGGCGTGAAACAGATGCGCCACCGACACCAGGCTCGGGCCGTGCTCCTCGAGCAACCGACGGCACTCGGCGGGGTCCATGCCCGAGCCCATGACGATCCCGGCGCCCGGCCCGAACGTCCCCGGCGCCCCGGGCAGGGGGATCAGTATGCCGCCCGCCAGCCCGGCCTCGTCGGCCTCGTTCAGGATCTGCGAGGGGCCGTAGTGGGTGGCGGTCTCGAACACCACGGGATCGTACCGCGCCGACCGGATATGGCCGACCAGCGGATCGCGCATGTCGTACATCCGCTCGGTGTAGTACTCGATCCAGTCCGACCGCATGGTCGACATGGCCGGGTCGCCGCGCGCCTCCATCCGGTCGTAGGCGGCCATGTCGAGGAAGGCGTAGTTGACCTGATCCAGCCCCATCCCGGCCAAACCCTTGATCAGCACCTTCCAGCGCAGGTCCGGGTCCCGTTCGGACAGCAGGCCGGCGAAATGCTCACCCAGTGACAGGTCTCTGTTCGGCATGATCCCACCCCACACAGCCCAGCATGAGGCACAGCTTTGGGTTGATCAATGTCCAACACCCAACAAAAAGGACGATTTAAATCGCCCCGACTAGTCAGCCAGGTAGAACAGGGCTTCGACCGTGGTCCCCAAGGCCCGGGCAAGGCTGAGGGCGAGCAAGGTCGAGGGGATGAAGACCCCGTTTTCGACGGTATTGATGGTCTTCCTCGACACCCCGGCCCGGTCGGCCAGTTCGGCCTGGGTCAGCCCCGCCTCGGTCCGGATCGCCTTCAGTCTGGAGCCTAGACGCGGGTCACCCACCGTCGCCGCCTTCCGCCTGCTGGTCGAGCCAGACGAAGCGCAGGCCCGCCACCGATGCGGCCGACATCAGGACGGCGGGAAAAGCCATCGCGGCCCAGTCCCGATGCCACAGGCCGAGAATGAACAGGCCTGACATGGCCGCCATCAGGACGATAAACCCCAGCGACAGAGCTCTCTGACGCATGTCGCGCGTAACCTCATCCTCGAGCCAGCGACGGTTGGGTCGCGCCAGACCCTCCCAACCCGCGACAGCCATCACCACCAGCCATGGCGCCAAGGCAGCCCCCGCAACGAAGCCGACGTCGCCGCCATCAGCCTGCACCTGGCCGTAGACGATCCTCGACAAGGCCGAAAGGCTGACCGCAACCATGCCCCAGCCCGTGAGAGACGTGGCGTAAACGCGATCGTTGCGGACACGCTGCAGCCGGTCCCGCCGACCGATCATGCTCTCCAGACGCCGCGCCGTCCGCCCCCGCCGCCACACCATGATCATCAGCGCCCCAAGCCCGCCGGCGGCGACCGCGGCCATAAAGCCCAGGCCCGCCTGCCCCTCGGAGATTGCGACCACATCGGCAAGCGTGAGGGTCAGACCGCCGACCAGAATGCCGGCGACCATCACCACCAGCCCGAACCGCTCCCGCCCCTGACGCCGACGCTCGCGCCTCAGCAGGACCTCGACCTCGTCCATCGCGGCCTCACTCATCGCGACCCGCCTCGCGGAACAGCCAGGCGAAGCGCAGCCCCGCTACAGCGCCCGCCGCCGCCAGGGCCAGGATCAGGCTCGCCACTCCGATCTCGGCGCGCCACAGGCCCAGCCCCAGCGACAGGGTAGTGCCCGCCATCAGGACGAAGAAGGCGAGCGTCATTGCCCGCGCCCTCAGCGACTGCGTCAGTTCATCCTCGAGGAAGCGCCTGTTCTTCATCGAGCCGCCGTCCCAGCCCATCACCATCAGGGCCGTGACCCAGGCATAGAGGACCGGCACGGCCAGCCTCACATAGTCGACCCAGCGATGCTGGCCCTCGACCACATGCTCCAGCGCCCCGAAGGCTTGGGCCAGGAACAGTAGCGACAGGGCCGGAAAGATGGCCAACTGCCGCGCGCGCTGCGCCTGCAGCCGGTCCCGCCGACCGGGCTCGGCCGGATCGACGCGCCAGCGTGGACCGTTCGGGCGGTAAACCCAGGCGCAAATGCCGCCCGCCGCCATGAAGGCCGCGCCCATGCCCGCGATCACCCCTGCCGCGGTCGCCGCATCGCCGGTCTTGTCGAGGCCCCAGGCGATCCCGCCTCCGAGCATCGCTGCGCCGACACCGGTCAGCACGACCAACGCCACGAACTTCGCTCGGCTGGTCCGTTCCGTCGTTTTCCTGTTGTCCGCCATCATCGATACGCTCCTGCATCTGATGTCACCTTCGGGTTACATAAATCACCTAGAGGTTACATACCGTCAAGAGCGCCGCTTCCCTTTCGCTGCGGCGTGGCTAGGGTGGCTCCGCTTTCGGGGATCCCATCACACATGCCGTCTTTTTCGCGCCGTCTCGTTCCGGCCGGCCTCGCCGCCGTCCTCGCCGCCACGTCTGTTCTGGGCGCCGCCCCTGCCCTGTCGCAGACCAGCGCATCCGCGACGGCGCCCGCATCGGTCCCGCTGATCCCCGGCGCCGATTATGACGCCAGTGTCCCGTCCGTGGCCCAGGCGCTCGGCTATGACAGCGGCGCCCGGATCAGCCGCGCCGCCGACGTCCGCCGCTATTTCGAGGCCCTGCGCGCCGCCGCCCCCGACCGCGTCGCCATGGGCGACTACGCCACCACCCACGAAGGCCGCCCGGTGTTCTGGGCCGCCGTCGGTTCGGCCGCCAACATCGCCCGGCTGGACCAGATCAAGGCCAACTCCCGCGCCCTCGCCGACGCCCGCGTCACCTCGCCCGAGCGCGCCCGCGCCATCATCGCCGACCAACCCGTGATCGTCTGGCTGATGTATTCGGTGCACGGCGACGAGATCAGCCCCGCCGACGCCGCCATGGCCGCCGCCCGCCACCTGCTGGCCTCACGCGATCCGGCCGTCCAGCAATGGCTGGCCAACACCGTCGTCGTCTTCGTCCCGACCCAGAACCCCGACGGGCGCGAACGCTTCCTGAACTCCAATGCCTCGGGCTTCGGCACCGAGCCCAACCCTGACCCCCTCTCGGCGGAGCGCGATCAGCTCTGGCCCGGCGGCCGCTTCAACCACGACCTTTTCGACCTGAACCGGGACTGGTTCATCCAGACCCAACCGGAGACACGCGGTCAGGCCGCCGCCGTGCGCGACTGGCGGCCGCAGGTGCTGGTCGACGCCCATGAGATGGGCACCGACGAGACCTTCTTCTTCCCGCCCGAGGCCCAGCCGCTGAACCCGTGGATCTATCCGGCGACGCTGGAGAGCCGCGAGCTGATCGGCCGCAACACCGCCCGGCGGTTCGACCAGAACGGCATCCCCTATTTCAACCGCCAGGTCTTCGACGCATTCTATCCGGGCTATGGCGACGGCTGGCCGGGCTACCTCGGCGCCATCTCCATGACCTATGAGCAGGGCTCGGCCCGGGGTCTGGCGGCGCGCCGTTCGTCGGGCGAGATTCTGACCTATCGCGACACCGTCCGGAACCACTTCGTCGCCTCGCTTTCGACCATAGAGGCGGCCTCGGCCAACCACGACCGGCTGCTCAACAATTTCTACGCCTACGGCGCCGACGGCGTGTCGGGACGCGGCGCGTATGTTCTGTCGCGCTCGGCCTGGGATCCGGGCGAGGCCGATCGTCTGGCGGGCCTGCTGGTCGCCTCGGGCGTCGAGGTCGGCAAGGCCGAGGCCGGCTTCTCGGCCTGCGGCAAGTCCTATCCGGCCGGCTCCTATGTCGTGAACCTCAGCCAGCCCCAGCGCCGCATGGCCGAGGTCCTGCTGGCGAAGGACGTCGCCGTCCCCGCCGCCTTCCTGGCCGAACAGGAGCGCCGTCGCGCCCGAGGCCTGGGCGACGAGATCTATGACGTCACCGCCTGGTCCCTGCCACTGATGTTCAATACCCCGGCCGACCGCTGCGCCTCGGCCCCCGTCGTCAATGTTACCGCCGCCACCACCGACAGGGTCATCCCGCGCGGGATCGCCGATGTGGACGCCGCCTACGGCTTCCTCGTCGCCCCCGGCTTCGGCGCGAGCCAGCTGATGGCCTCGGCCTTGCGTCAGGGCGTCGCCATGCGGACCATGGACAAGCCCTTCACCCACGCCGGCCGCCGCTGGCCCGCCGGAACCCTCGTCATCCCCCGCGCCGGCAATCCGGCCGACCTGACCGCGAAGATGACCAGCTGGGCCGCCACGACCGGCGCCGAGGTCGTGGGCGCGGCCGAGAGCTGGAACTCCGACGGCCCGAGCTTCGGCTCCGGCGACGCCGTCGCCGTGCGCGCCCCGCGCATCGCCCTGGCCTGGGGCGATCCCACCGACCCGACGGCCGTCGGCGCCACCCGCTATGTGCTGGAGCGCGAGTTCGGCTATCCGGTCACGGTGGTGCGCACCAACAACCTGGCCGACGCCGACCTCTCGGCCTTCCAGGTGATCGTCCTGCCCCAGGGCGGCAGTTACAGGGGTGTCCTCGGCGACGCGGGCGCCAAACACCTGAAGGAATGGGTAGACAACGGCGGCACCCTGATCGGCCTCGGCTCGGCGACCCGCTTCCTGACCGACCCCGCCTCCGACATGCTGGCCTCGCGCCGCGAGAACGCCGCCGAGGCCGGCGACGGCTCCGGCGCCTCCGACAAGGCCCGCGTCGACGGCCAGCTCATCGCCAGCCTCGCCGACTATGAGAAACAGGTCGGCGACAGCCAGCACGGCCCGGCCTCGGTCGCCGGCGTTCTCGCCCGCGCCGATGTCGATCCCGACCACTGGCTCTCGGCCGGCGTTGCCCCCTCGCTCAACGTCCTCGTCGGCGGCAGCGACATCTACACCCCGCTCAAGGTCGGCGAGGGGACCAATGTCGCCCGCTTCGCCTCGGCGGACGACCTGCTGATGTCCGGCCAGCTCTGGGCCCAGAACCGCGCCCAGCTGGCCTTCAAGCCCGCCATCATGGCGACGTCTTCGGGCCGGGGCTGGATCATCGGCTTCGCCCAGGACCCGACCACCCGCGGCTATCTGGACGGGATGAAGGTCATCTTCGCCAACGCCGTCTTCCGCGGCCCGGCCCACGCCAGTCCCAACTGGTAGGAGCCGCTTGCCCGGTTCGATTTTCTCCCGCTAAGGTGGAGCTTGGGGGGAGATCATTCCATGTTGAGTACGCTGTTCGCCGTCGCCGCCACCCTGGCCGGCGCGCCCGTCGAATCCGCGCCGGCTCTGCCGCCCCCCGCAGCGCTCGATGCCTCAGCCGGGGCGGCGGCGCAGACTGCGTCGCTGGACGATCTCGCCCGCAAGCTCGGCGGCGAGCTTGAGGTCGAGGACTACGAGGCCGCCTTCGCCACCCTGACGGCGATCCACGCCCATCCGGATTTCGCCGCCTGGCCCCAGCAGCGGCGGCGCGGCGCCATCCTGCTGCTGGGCCTGCTCAATGCCGACTTCGAGCACTACGAGACGGCCCTGCCGCTGCTGGTTCAGGCCACCAGCTGGAACGAGACCCCGGTGGAGGTCTGGATGACCCGTATCCAGGTCGAGGCCCGATTGCACGACAGGACTGCGGTCACCCGGAGCCTGACCACCGTCATCCAGCGCTTTCCGGCCAAGCTGCCCGACCTGTCGAAGGACTTCCTGATCCAGATGGCCGGTGCGTCCGACGTCGCGCCCGACCCGGCTTTCGACCTGCGGCTGGCCCTCTATGAGGCCGGTTGGCGGAACGACGAAGCCTCCTTCGTCTGGGCCAAGCTGATCGATGACCTGATGAAGCGCGATCGCACGGCGGAAGCGATTCCCCTGGTCGCCCTCGTGACCAGCCCGAACGCCCAACTCCAGCTGCACGCCCTGAAGCGCTACGACGCCCTTATGGCCCAGGCCGGAGCCACCGAATTCGACGTCGATGCGGCTTACGAGCAGGACTTCGAGAAGGACCGGGCCGCCGCCGAGGCCGCGACCGGCGACAAGGCGCTGGAGAAGCGCCACGTCTATATGTGGGCCCTCCTGGGTCGGGGGCGTGACGCCGAGGTTCTGGCCATGGCCGACGAGAGCCTGGCCCGCCCCGACAACAAGAGCGATCCGGAGATCGCGGACGCCCGGACCTGGATCATGGACACGCGCGGCCGGGCGCTGATGAACCTGGGTCGCTATGACGAAGCCCTCGCCCAACAGCAGAGCGCGGCGACCCGCACTGAATACAACGAGGACAATGTCAGCCAGCAGATCAACCTCGGCTGGCTCTATCTTCGCCTCGGTCGCGACGCCGACGCCCTGGCCGCGGTCAAGACCATCGGCCGGGATCAAGCCAGCCCCTATGGCGTCATGCAGGCGGTTCAGGTGCGCGGCTGTGCGGCCCACGGCCTCGGCAACCGTTCGGTCGAGACCACGGCCTATGCCTATATGGCGGAGCACTGGAAGGATGCGCCGGGCGCCTGGCGCGACGCCCTGGCCTGCAAGGGCGATGTCGCCGCCGTCGCGGCCCTGATGCTCGAACAGCTCGCCGATCCGGATCAGGCGGACGAAGCCGTCGCCGAGATGCACACCTGGCAGCGACCGGCCCGGCTGACCGACTTCGACCGCCGGATCGACGCGGTCCGCACCGAGGCCATGGCCCGTCCCGACGTCATCGCCGCCCGCGACGCGGTGGCCCGCGCCTATACCGTTCCGGTCGTCGGCGGCAGCTTCTAGGGCGACGACTTCTAGATCAACAGCGCGCCCTCGTGGCGCAGCAGCCAGGTCTTACGCTCCAGCCCGCCGCCAAAGCCGGTCATGGCGCCGTCGGCGCCGACCACCCGGTGGCACGCGAGCACCAGGGCGATGGGATTGCGGTTCAGCGCCACTCCGGCGGCGCGCGCGGCCTCGGGGCCAGAGCCGCCGGCCCGCTTCGCCATCTCGGCATAGCTGATCGTCTGGCCAGCCGGAACGCGGGTCAGCTCGACCCAGACCCGCGCCTGAAACCCGCCCTCGCCCGCCGCCCCTTCCAGCGACCAGGGGATGCGCTCCAGCGCCGCCCGGTCGCCGGCGAAATAGGCCGCGAACGCCTCGGCCATCGCCGCCGGAACCGGCGCCTCGACCAGGGCCACGCCCGGATATTCCCGCGCCATCGTCGCGCGCAGACTGTCGCCCTTCGCTTCGAAACTGAGCGCCCGCAGCGCCCCCGCCTCATCGAAGGCGATAGCCAGCGGCTGGATCGGACTGTCGATGATCGCGCGATAGAAGGTCAGGCTCATCCGCCGCTCATCAGGGCGTTCAGCGCCCCATAGTCCATGGCCGCCTCGACCTGCGGCCCCGAAAGCCCATCGGCCAGAAACGCCCGCGTCAGTCGGTCGGCCGTCCCATAGGCGGCGGCCGACATATTCGATCCGGCGCTCAGCCTGCGCACCCCCATCCCCTCCAGCGCCGCCGCCCCCGGCAGGGCCGTCCGCGCCAGCAGGTTCAGCGGCAGGCCGAACCCGACCAGTTCGCGGATCGTCGGCTCGTCCGTCACCCCCGGCATGAACAGGCCGTCGGCCCCGGCTTCGCGATACAGGGCCGTGCGCCGCGCCGCCTCCTCCAGACGCCCTTCGACCGGCCCGTTCCCTCTCAGCCACAGGTCGCAGCGGGCGTTGATGAAAAGCTCCGGCCCCACCGCCGCCCGGATGGCCGCGATCTTGTCGGCCAGCCCCTCCGCCGACCCGGCGCCGTCCTCGATATTGATGCCGGCGGCGCCCGTCTCGATCACCCGGCGAATGAAGCCCGCCGCCTCGGCCGGATCGTCAGAGAAACCCGCCTCGCAGTCCGCGCTGACGGGCACGCCCGCCACCCGCACGATCCGTTCCAGCGCGGCGAGCAGCTCGCCCTCGGGCGGCGCAGCCTGCCCTTCCGCCCCGTCGGGCCAGCCCAAGGCCCAGGCCACGCCCGCGCTGGTCGTCGCCACCGCCTTCGCCCCCGCCGCCCGCGCCACCACCGCGCTGGCCGCATCCCAGGCATTGGGCAGGATCAACAGACCCGAGGCGTGCAGGTCGCGAAATTTGGTCATGAGGGGCCTCCGTGTTCTGCGGAGAACCTTAGGCCCGCCCCCGATTACCGTCTCGCGGTTTTCGGACGCGGACGACGGCTGCTGACAATTCCGGGCGGCGCCTAGCGAAGGACTGCGCTGTCCTCGGCCTGTTTGACGACGACCGCGGCGTCCTCCGGGAGCATGAAGCCTTCCGCGACCATCTGGTCGGCGGCCTGGCGAACGCGGGCGACGAACGCCTTGTGCTGCCGTAGCGCTCCTCCAGCGACAGACGGGGATCCCCGCTTGCCTCGCGTTCGGCCCGGGTCGCCGCGAAGGGGATATAGCCGCCCATGAAGCCGCAGCCCCGACCACCGTAGTAGCCTTTCGAACGCACGTTCCAGCCGAGGTAGGTTCCCAATGGCACGCGTGACTGGACCGAGGCCACGCCCGAGGTCTCATTGCCGTCCGCATCCACGCGGGGAACCCGGACCGCCACCATCCGCATCAGGGCCGGCGGCTGACGGTCGACGACGCCGGACAGATCGACGGCCCGGAAGTCCGGCCCGAAGTCATAGACCATCAGCGGGTTCGACTTTCCGTCCGGCGACGGTTTGCCCGGGATCGACGGGAAGCCCATCGCAGCGGCCCGCGGCGCCACGAGATCCCCGTTGGCGAGGGTCGGCGACACGCTGGCGGGCGGCTCCGTTCCGCTTGCGACCCAGTCGGTCAGCCGCCGGGTCAGCGCCCTGATCGTCCAGGAGGCCGGATTGGGATTGGCCGGCAGGTCGCAGGTGGGCACGGGCGGCAGGGCGGCGACGTCCGTCGGGAAGCCGCCGGCTCCGCCGCTGTGGGTGACGCCCGGCAAGTAGTAGCGACGCACGTTGCCCGGGGCAGGAATATCACCCGCTGCGTCCGGCCCGATCAAATCCGGCGACTTCCTGAGCCCCCAGAACTCTGCCGAGCCGAAGACGTCAAAGACCTTGGGGCAATCGCCCGCCGCCGTGCAGCGGGTCAGCAGACCGGCACGCGGCAGACCTCGCGACCGGTCCTCGTGGTCGGCCCACCAGACCACGCCTTCGCTGCCGGGCTCATAGAGTTCCGCCGTGCCTCCCGGAACGCCGAAGCGCAGGTTCAGCGGCACCTGCCGCGCGGCGATGATCGGCATGATCCCGTCGAACACCCGGCCGCCGTCAGGGGCGGTGTTGAAGCCCAGATTGATGAAGCTGCGCAGGAAGTTTCCGGACTGGGAATATCCGACGCCCACCTCCCATTTGATCGCACCCGCCACTGGATTGGGTGCGGCCTCCGTCGAGGGGGCGTCGCGGAAGAAGGCGTTGATATCCCGCACGGCGGCAAAGCCGATCCCCTGAACGAGCGGATCCTTGCCGGTGTAGGTCAGCTCATAGGCGTATCGCGGATCGAAGCCGCTCTTGACGCAAAGGCTGGCGGGATCGGCTCTTCCGGGGAAGGGATCGGTGGAGCAATCCGCGAAAGCCCAATCGGACGGCGGCACGACCTCGCCGGGATCGTCGTCGTTGGCCCGCCGCACCAGACGCGCCGCTGAGGTGTCCAGACTGACCGGCACAGGCCGCTTGCAAGTCACGATGCCGGTGACGCCGCCCTGGACAGGCAGGGAGGCCGCCCCCTCCGGCATGTCGGTGAAGCGCGCCAGCACCGGGCCGGTGATCGAAGAGCCGTCGGGGTTGTGGGCCGTCGGGGCCGTGAGCGTCTGCTGGACCGGCGACGGCGCCAGATCGGACTGCCAGCCGCTCACCAGATGGACATGGCCCTCGGATCGCCGGTCAGGGGCAGTGTGAAGCCGCGGTTCGGCACATCGTAGATCAGGAAGCCGCTGGCCTTGCTCATGTCCACCGGCTTGGTGATCGCGAAGGTGGCCGAATACTCGACCCGCCCGCGCGCATTGCGCGGCGCCAGCGCTAGGTCGGTGATGATAACATTCTTCGGATCCGACGGGTCCAGCTCGCCGAAGACGTGGCCACGGACGATCTCATAGGCGCCCACGGCTCCGAAGTTTCTCGTGACCGGCTCGCGGGTCTCGATCTGCACCCGGGTGATCTCGGCAAAGGACGGTGTGGCGGCGGAGATTGAAAGCAGCGCGACCGCGCAGGAGACGGTCTTGCGCATGGCTTCAGGCTCCCGTGACCATCTTCTGATGGGCCGAGGATACGAGCACGCGCCGGGTATTTCCTTCGCGAATTGTTTGCTGAACAGCAGACTGGAGATGCGTTGCGCCTGGCGCCCGCACGACACGCGTCATGCGCACGGCAACCGATCCGGCCCACCGTCGTTCTTCCGGCTCAAGGGTCAGGGGGCTGGCCCAATCGGAGACCTGCCATGCGTTCGATCAAGACCACCGTCACTCCGCGCGACCTGATCGCTCCGGCCATCATCGGGATCGCCGCGGCCGCCATGGCAATGACGACGAACGCCCATGCCCAGACGCCCTATGGTCAGACCCAGCAGCCCAACCTGGGCAGCGTCGTCGGGGCCCTGTTCGGCATCAACTCCAACCTCGACCCCCAGTGGCTGGCCAATCGCCGCCCGCTGGAGACCGGCCGTGCCCAGTTCGAGAGCCAGCTGACCGCCGACGTCCGCGCTGGAACCCGGTCGAGCAGCAGCGCCGACCGCCTGCGCACCGACTATGACGCCCTGGTCCAGCTCGAGACCCGCTACGGCTCGGACGGCCGCTTCACGACCCAGGAACGCGCCGACCTGAACGCCCAGTACCAAGCCTTCACCCAGCGTCTGAATGTCGTCGACAATACCGGGAACGGCTATCCGAACACCGGCGGCGGCTACAGTTCGAACACCTCCGTCGCGGACGGCCGCGCCGACTTCGAAACCCGCATCAACTCGGCCGTCACCGCGCGCCGTATCACCCGCACCCAGGCGACCAGCCTGCGCACCGACTATCAGGCCCTGATCCAGACCGAGGCCGGCTATGCCCGCAACGGCATCGACGCCCGGGAACAGGCCGACCTGGATGCGAAGCTGGATGCGCTGGACGCCCGCCTCGGCGACGGCCCGAGCAACGGCGGCTATCAGCCCGTGCTCGACAACCGCACCCGTCTTGCCAACATCGACGCCGCCGTCTCGGCCGGCGAACGCTCGGGTTCGATCAGCCGCACCGAGGCGGCCGACATCCGCGTCGAATACGGCGACCTGACGCGTCTCGAAGCCGCCTACAGCCGCACCAGCCCCTCGGCCGACGACCGCGACTATCTGCTGCGCCGGATCGGCGAGCTGGAAACCCGCGCCCGCGTCTCGACCCGTCGCTAGGCGCTATCTGCAGAAGCGACTGGCCTCCGCCTCGAGGTGGAGGTGGTCGTGGTGCAAGGCGTTGTAGTCGGGGCTCAGCGTCGTCCCGAACACCTTGCAGGCGTCGTCGCGGATGCGGTGCAGGAACTGGCCCTTCGGCCCCGGATCGTTCCAGTCATTGGTGACCGTGATCCGCGTCCCGTCCCTCAGCCGCACCCCTGCGAAGTCCAGTGCCGCCGCGCGCGAATGGGCGCTCGGCCGGTTGCCCGCCTGACTGTTCACGGGACGGCAGGCATAGACGCCCATGTGATCGATCTGGACCACGTCGGAGCCGAACAGTTCGCGCGCCGCCGGCTCCACCGACTGACGGCGCCAGACGCTGACGGCCGCCGCCAGGGCGCAGGTCATGGTCAAGTCCGAGGGCTGCATCCGCGCCACCGTGCCGAAGTCCGGGCCCAGTACGCCCGCGTCGGTCAGGCCGCAGGTCTCGGAGTTCACCCGGTCCGGCGTCGGGCTGAACGTAACCCGCGCCGCGTCCAGCTCGGCCACGCACTGGCCCAGCGAGCTCGTCGCGCCGCGCAGCCGCCGCCAGGTATCGCCGTCGATCGGCTGGCCGATCACCCCGGTCGCCGCGGCATAGGAGGTCTGCCCGGGCCGGCTCATGCTCGGCGGATAATAGGGCGTCGGCTTCGGCGCCTCGGGGATCAGCCGCCCGCAGCCGGACAGCAGCAGCAGAGCCGCCAGCACCAGCTTCGTTCTGGTTTCAAACCGCATCCGAATCATCCACGCGACGCCCCGCCTAACGGTAGGTCATGACGCCTCCGCCCCGAAGCGTCGCCGATGCGGAACCTTGCTGCCACCCTGCTGTCAGCAACCCTCCGCCTTCCCGGGCGCTCTGACTGGCGTCTCCCACCCTCCGGACCTATCTTGCGTTCATGAACCGTTCCTCGACGCCCAAGGGGTCCGCCCCCCGGATCACAAAGCCTGTCCACGTCCCCGGATCGGGTCTGGCGGAGGCCCCGGCCGCCTTCCTCCGCGACGGCGCCGAGCCGCTGCCCAAGGCGATGAAGAACATGCCGATGTTCGCCCCGGTCACCGGCCCGCGCCTGACGCCCGAGGAAGCTCCCGGCAAGCCCGACGACTGGGTCCCGCACCGCCCCTCGCACGAGGGCAAACGCAAGGGCGGCCGCTTCCGCCTCGAAACGAAATACACCCCCGCCGGCGACCAGCCCGCCGCCATCGCAGAACTCGTCGCCACCGCCTCGACCGGCGAGCGCGATCAGGTGCTCCTCGGCGTCACCGGCTCCGGCAAGACCTTCACCATGGCCAAGGTCATCGAACAGACCCAGCGCCCCGCCCTGATCCTCGCCCCCAACAAGACCTTGGCGGCGCAGCTTTACTCGGAATTCAAAGCATTCTTTCCAGATAACGCCGTTGAATACTTTGTAAGCTACTACGACTACTATCAACCAGAAGCATATGTTCCCAGAACAGACACCTATATTGAAAAAGACTCTTCAATAAACGAACAGATAGACAGAATGCGGCATTCCGCAACCCGGTCTATACTCGAAAGAGATGACGTCATCGTGGTGGCGTCGGTCAGCTGCATCTACGGCATCGGGTCGGTCGAGACCTACACGGCCATGACCTTCACGCTGAAGATCGGGGACCAGATCGATGAGGGCAAGCTGCGGGCCGACCTGATCGCGCTGCAGTACAAGCGCAACGACGTGCATTTCGAGCGCGGCATGTTCAGGAAGCGCGGCGATGTCGTGGAAATCTTCCCCGTCCACCAGGAAGATCGCGCCTGGCGCGTCAGCCTGTTCGGGGACGAGATCGAGAGCATCCAGGAGTTCGACCCCCTCACCGGCAAGAAGACCAACGACCTCACCGAGATCACCGTCTACGCCGCCTCCCACTACGTCACCCCGCGCCCGACGCTCAACCAGGCCGCCGCCGGCATCAAGGCCGAGCTCAAGGAGACGCTCGACTGGATGATCGAGAACGGCAAGCTGCTGGAGGCCCAGCGCCTCGAACAGCGCACCCGGTTCGATCTGGAGATGATGGAGGCCACCGGCTCCTGCGCCGGCATCGAGAACTATTCCCGCTGGCTGACCGGCCGCGCCCCCGGCGAGCCCCCGCCGACCTTCTTCGAATACATCCCCGACAACGCCCTGCTGTTCGTCGACGAGAGCCACGTCACCGTCGGCCAGATCAACGGCATGTTCCGCGGCGACTACCGCCGCAAATCCACCCTGGCCGAGTACGGCTTCCGCCTGCCCTCCTGCATCGACAACCGCCCGCTCAAGTTCGACGAATGGGAAGCGATGCGGCCCCAGACGGTCCACGTCTCGGCCACCCCCGGCCCGTGGGAGATGGAACAGTCGGGCGGCGTCTTCGTCGAGCAGGTCATCCGCCCCACCGGCCTGATCGACCCCCCGGTCGAGATCCGCCCGGTCTCTGGCACGACCCGTAACCAGGTCGACGACGTCATCGACGAGGTCAAACAGGTCGCCCGCGACGGCTACCGCTCCCTGGTCACCGTCCTGACCAAGAAGATGGCCGAGGACCTGACCGAATACATGCACGAACAGGGCGTGCGCGTGCGCTACATGCACTCCGACGTCGACACCCTGGAGCGGATCGAGATCCTGCGCGACCTGCGTCTGGGGACCTTCGACGTCCTGATCGGCATCAACCTGCTGCGCGAGGGCCTCGACATACCCGAGTGCGGCCTGGTCGCCATCCTCGACGCCGACAAGGAGGGCTTCCTGCGCTCCGAGACCTCATTGATCCAGACCATCGGCCGCGCCGCCCGCAACGTCGACGGCCGCGTCATCCTCTACGCCGACCGCATCACCGGCTCGATGGAGCGCGCCATGGCCGAGACCAACCGGCGCCGCGCGCGTCAGGAGGCCTACAACCTCGAACACGGCATTACCCCCGAAAGCGTCAAGCGCGACATCAAGGAAATCCTCGACAGCCCCTATGAGAAGGACCGCGTCCTGGTCCCCATCACGGGCTTCAAGGAAGACGCCCGCCCCTTCGTCGGCACCAACTTCCAGGCCGCGTTGAAGGATTTGGAGGGGAGGATGCGAGAAGCCGCCTCCAACCTCGAGTTCGAGGAAGCCGCCCGCCTGCGCGACGAGATCAAGAAGATGAAACTCCTCGACCTCGAGTTCGCCAACGACGTCATGACGGCGGAGGGGGACGCGGTGGATACGGCGGCGCCGAAGCGCTGGCGCAGGGAGGCGGCGGCCGAGAAGGCGGAGGCGTTCAGGAAGGGGCGGTAGACGCTGGAGATGCCACAGCAACCTCCAGCCAAAGCTCTACCTTGCGAATTCGGCGTTCACTGCTAGCCTGAGTTGCAAAGAGAACTGCAGGGGGATGCTAGTTGACCGAAGTGGCCTCAATTTCTGATTTGCTGGCGGCACTGAGGGAGGATCATGCCGATCATCCGGGAGCGCTATGGTTTCGAGGCCAGGCATCACATGAATGGAAACTCCTGCCAGGGTTCCTTCGCCAAAAAAGCGACGTCTCTGAAGGAACTCTAATCAGTCGGTTCCGCCAAAGCGCAGCGATGCTAACGGAAAGGGCGCCAAGGGAATCCTTCGATTGGCTCTTCCTGATGCAGCATTACGGAGTTCCTACTCGACTTCTCGACTGGACCGAAAGCCCTTTGATCGCCCTATATTTCGCTCTATACGACGACCCTGCACTCGATGACGTCGGATCAGCGTTGTGGTGCTTAAAACCTACAAAACTTAACATGAACGCCAACATAGTCGATCCACACGAGCCAAATTATATACCTGCCTTCGAGGATCCAGAATTAAAGGCATATTCCTTTGAAAGCTTAAGGCAGAACGATAGGATCGTATTATCCCCGGTAGCTGCGCTAGCCACCCGCAACAATGCTAGGATCCAAGCCCAGATGGGGGCTTTTACAATCCATCATAATGGTAACGTTCCACTTGAAGAACTAGGGGACGGAACGCACATCACGAAATATGAAATTCCGGCTGGTGCAAGACCGGAACTTATAGCCGAACTCGCCATGCTCCACGTGAACCGATTCACTGTGTTTCCAGAAATGGCGAGCATCGGCTCCATCATTCGGGAGTCACTGTGATGAGTTACGTTGAAACATCTCCCCTAAAGAACAGCACCGTGATGATGCTTCACGCTGACCGAGATGAAATTGAAACCAACCCGCCATATCAACGCGCCGGTGGCGTGTGGACTTTAGAGAAGAAGCGTTTACTTATTGATTCGATTATCAACGATTACGATATACCGAAGCTTTATTTCCACCAATACGATAGCAGCCGGATCCACGCGACTGGGAAGAGATACGCCATCATTGATGGTCGTCAGCGACTCGAGACCATCTGGGAGTTCATGGATGGCGGGTTCTCCCTAGGAGACGATACCGAATATCAAAGAGATATATCTATCGATCTGAAAAATCTCGGCTACGCCGATATCGCCGTCAACTACCCGAAAATAAGGATCAAATTTGATTCTTTTGTTCTTCCGATCGTCCTCGTCAGCACTCAGGGAGATGAAGACGACCTGATAGAAGACATGTTTTCTCGGCTCAACGAAGCGGTTCCGCTGAACGCTGCGGAGAAGCGAAACGCTATCGGCGGTGAAATGGTTGAAATAATAAATCGCATTTGCCGAGAGCCATTCTTCACTCACAAATTGAGAATTTCTAACAGGAGATATCAACACAAGGAGGCTGCTGCTAGATTTTTGCTGGTCGAGGAAAACATCCAAAAAAACGGACGCCTGATTGATACAAAAAGGGTGTACCTTGATGCCCTTGTTAAGAACAACAAGTCCCCTTCTGATACAACAGCAAGCCTGGAAACTTCGGTTCAATCAATTGTTGTGGCCATGAGCAACGTTTTCATGGATCGCGACGAACTACTATCTGCACAAGGCAATCTTGTCATCTATTACTTGATTTTTCGAGGCGCAGAACAGTTCAACGAACTTGGATTGGTAAATCGCCGTGCTTTGCTGGATTTTAGGACAGCGCTCGTTGACAATAGAAATCGTGCTGAAAACGACTACGAAGGCGCATCGTTTGAAATGCTGGAATATGATCGCCTTAGCCAACAAGGTACGAATGACGCCTCTTCAATCAGAGAGCGGTACGGAATTCTCGCTCGGTATTTAGGACTCACCAAGCAAGACTTTGAACCAGGGCGTGCCAACACAGCTCATTAGACTGGTTGTGACCCGTTCGATTATGCCAATCGAGCATAATGGAATCGGGGCGGGAATTACGCCCACCCCTTCCTGATCGCTGCGCGATCTGTCCTCCCCATTCGCCTGCGCGAATGGGGAGGTGAAGCTCAGTCGCAGGCGCTGAGTACGCACGGTCGGCGGCGGGGCGGGGACGGCGACCTCCATGTTTTGAACCGCTTGCGGCCCCGCCATAGGCTAGCCGATCACCTCCGCTCAGCACGGTCGGGGGCGGGGTTAGGCTTTGGGCTTTCCGATGGGGAGCCGAGGGATGAGGGACTGTTCGTGCGTGAGGGACGCCGCCGCTGACCGCCCGGAGCCCCGGCCATGAGCCGGTGGGCGGCGCCGAAGATCCGGTCGGAGGAGACCTGGGGCGAGGTGAGGCGGGCGTGGGAGGCGGGGGAGCCGGCTTCGTCGGTGGCGGAGCGGTATGACGTCGGGCTGGCCAACCTGTGGCGGCGGCGGGCCTCGGAACGCTGGCGGCGGGGGCCGGGGATGCGGGGGATTGCGATCCGTCGCCGATCCCGCCGGAGGGCTGGGACCGGTTCGCCGAGCGGAAGCTGGAGGCGTTTCTGAGGGAGCGGGATGCGGCGCGGGAGCTGGCGCGGGACCTGATCCGGATGATGGACGGCGGGCCGATGGAGGAGGCGCCGATGTGGCACATGACCTTCCTCTATCGCTGGCGCGCCGACCATCTGGGGCCCGAGGTCGCGGCGATGGACCGGGCGCGGGCGGCGGAGCATCCGTGGGCGGAGGAATTCTGGGATGAGGACGGGCGGTTGAAGCCGCTGTGGGCGCTGGATGAGGCGATGCTGCGGCTGCATCGGAAGGAATGGCGGGATCAGATGGGGTTGCCGGAGGGGGAGGCGGCGGGGGTGCCGTGAATCTTGATCCCTCTCCCGGCGGGAGAGGGCTTGAGGCTCGGGGAGCCGCAGGCGATCCGCAAGCCGACCCGAAGGGCGGCGCGTAGCAGCCAAAGGGTGAGGGGCTGGCGCTGACCGGTGAGAGGGAGCCCCTCACCCTTTCGCGCAAGGACGACGGCTGCGCCGCCGTGCGCTCAAGCCCTCTCCCGCCGGGAGAGGGTGGCTGAGCTCTAATTCACCGGCAACTGGATCATGGCGATGACGCCCCAGAGGCACTGGAGGACCGAGATGGCCAGCATGACGACGTGCAGGGCCGGGCGGCGGAAGGCCTGGCCGATGCCGCCGAAGAAGAGGGCGCTGGCGAAGATGACGGTGGCGCGGACGAAGCCGTCGCCGACGCGGTTGGCGTACTGGCCGTGGTCGAAGGTGGCGGTGGCCTTGGCCTCCAGGGCCGTGGCCTCGGCGCGGGCGGCCAGACGGTATTCGGGCATGACGAAGGGGGTCGCGGGGGCCGTCGGATTGGTCAGGGGCTGGCGGGCGCGCCAGGCGGCGTGGGCGACGCGGTATTCGGGCCGGAACCTCTGTTCGTAGAAGCCGGCCAGACGGGCGTCGCCGCGCGCCTCGGCGTCGAGCCACTGGGTGAACATCAGGGCGTCGCCGCCCTCCAGCTGGCCGGCCTGGATCTGGCGGCGCGAGGCCTCGGTGCGGATGGCGCCGGCCTGGCTGTAGGCGGCGGCCTGGTCCCCGTCCCACAGGGCCGCCTGATAGCCGGACCAGGAGGTCAGCAGGCCGGCGATCGACAGGGTCACGGCGCTGGCGATGTCGGCATGGCCGCCGATCCAGCGGACGAGGCGGGACCCTGTGTTCTGTGGGGCGGTGGTGTCGGCGGCGGTGGCCATCTTCAATCTCCTTGGCGGCTTGGGGGCTCAACCCGCGGGGATGGTGACGAGGGGCGAGCGGGCGGCGCCGGTGTCGTCATTGAGGGACATCAGGATCTGTGCCAGCAGAAAGGCGCGGATCGAGGCGGTGTCGTCCTGTTCGATCCAGAACCAGCGGCCGCGCTGCTGGACCGCGACATGGACGTGGTCGGGGGCCTTGGGGCCGGAGTGGACGTGGATCAGGTCGTTGGGATCGAATACGTCGGCGCCGGTCAGGTCGACGCCCTGCCCCATCTCCTGCAGCACCTCCAGCATGGAGCGGGTGGTCACGGCCAGCTCGTCCCTGGCCACCGGCTCGACCGCGAAGACGACGCGCATGTCGCGGCCCTCGGGGCGGAGGTTGAGGGTGGTGGCGAGGGTCTCCAGATCGGCGCGGTCCTGGTCGGTCAGGGTGGCGGACAGGCGGGCGACGGAGGCCCAGACGTTGGCCTCCTGCTTGAGCCGGATCGAGAGGGCGCCCGAGGCCTGGAGCCGGCGGATGGCGCCGACGACGACGGGGAAGTCGGGGTCGGCGGGGGTGGCGAACAGGGGCGCGCGGGCGCCGGCGCGGACGCCGTTGATCGAGCGGACGGCGATGTGGAACAGGTCGTCCGCCGCCCAGCCCGCCTCGATCATCCCCAGCAGGGAGGCCGGGGGGATGGGCGACAGCAGGCTGCGCGCGAACCGCTCGCCGGACATGGGGGTGTAGGTGACCGTGGGGGTCTCGCGAAACAGGACCGAGCCGTCGGTGTTGGCCGGGCTGTCGTCGCCGGGGCCGGAGAGTTCGAGGTGCAGGCGGCCCGAGGTCTCGCGCGTGTACTGGCTGATGACGGAGGCGACGCTGAGGAAGCTGGGGGCGTCGCCGAAGCGCAGGGCGACGATGTTGGACAGGAGCTCGGCCTTCTCGCTGTCACGCAGCCGGACGGTGTAGTCGGCGCGGTCGATGCCGATCC
The DNA here is from genome assembly GCF_017487405.1 of Brevundimonas goettingensis. Taxonomy (NCBI): domain Bacteria; kingdom Pseudomonadati; phylum Pseudomonadota; class Alphaproteobacteria; order Caulobacterales; family Caulobacteraceae; genus Brevundimonas; species Brevundimonas goettingensis. The sequence goes on from NZ_CP062222.1 coordinate 2,718,414, forward strand.
TCTGCCCGCCCAGCCCGATGCAGCCTCCGCCGGTCAGGGCGAGGGTCAGGACGCCGGCGAGGGTGACCAGACGGCTGGGCATGGCGGCAGAAGACGCGGTTCTCCCCGAGGGCGCCATCGGGCGAGGACCTGAGGGGTTTGGCCGGACAGACGCGAGGGGAAGGCGTGGCGAGGATGAGGGAAAAGGAGATCGCCCCATGCCTGCCCGAATGTCCGGACCGAGACGCCTGCTGGCCCCGTTCGCCATACTGGCCGCGCTGTTGGCAGCGAGCCCGGCCTGGGCGGCGCTGCCGTCGTGGAACGCGGGCGCGGCGAAGAGCGCGATCGTCGCCTTCGTCACGGCGGTGACCTCGCCGGGGCCGGCCTTCGTGCCCGAGGGCGAGCGGGTGGCGGTGTTCGACAACGACGGCACCCTGTGGACCGAGCAGCCGGTCTATACAGAGGTCGCCTTCTCGCTGGCGCGGGCGGCGGAGCTGGCGAAGGCGGACCCGGCGCTGGCGGCGCGCCCGGCCTTCGCGGCGGTGCTGAGCGGCGACCGGGCCCGGATCGCGGCCCTGTCGGCGACCGACCTGATGGAGCTGGTCGCGGCGACGCACAGCGGCCTGACGGTCGACGCCTTCTCCGCCGCGGCGGCGCAGTGGCTGGCGCAGGCGCGGCATCCGCAGTCGGGCCGGGCGTATCCGGACAGCGTCTACCAGCCGATGCTGGAGCTGATGGACTACCTCAGGGCCGGCGGGTTTCAGGTCTTCATCGTTTCGGGCGGCGATCGCGACTTCATGCGGACCTTCGCCCTGGAGACCTATGGGGTGCGGCCCTGGCAGGTGATCGGCTCGGGCAATGTCACCGAGATGGTCGAGGCGGACGGCGGCTGGGTCCTGACGCGGACGGACAAGGCGCTGGGCGACGACGGGCCGGACAAGGTGCGCAACCTGGCCCTGCAGATCGGCATCCGGCCCATCTTCGCGGCGGGCAATTCCGACGGCGATCTGCAGATGCTGCAATACGCGACCGGCGCGACCGGGACGCGGTTCGGCCTGCTGGTCCATCACGACGATGCGGCGCGGGAATACGCCTACGACCGCCAGAGCGCGATCGGCAAGCTGGACAAGGCGCTGGACGCCGCGGGCCCGGCCGGCTGGACGGTGGTCAGTATCCGGAACGACTGGCGCACGGTCTTCCCCGACGAGGCCCGCTGAGGACTCCAGCCGGCCCGCCAGAGGGATTCACCCGATCCCGGCCCCGGGGGCCGCGCGATACCCCTGCCCGTCCCTTCTCTGGAGAACCGCCATGCCGAATGGAAAACCCAACATCCTCGTCATCTGGGGCGACGACATCGGTCAGTCGAACCTGAGCTGCTATTCCCACGGCCTGATGGGCTATCAGACGCCCAATATCGACCGCATCGCCCGTGAGGGGATGATGTTCACCGACAGCTACAGCGAACAGTCCTGCACCGCCGGGCGGTCGAGCTTCATCACCGGCCAGAGCGTCTATCGCACAGGCCTGTCGAAGGTCGGGATCCCCGGTGCGCCCGTGGGCATGCCGGACGGGGTGGTGACCATCGCCGATCTGCTCAAGGAACAGGGCTACGCCACCGGACAGTTCGGCAAGAACCACCTCGGCGACCTGAACCACATGCTGCCGACGGTGCACGGGTTCGACGAGTTCTACGGCAACCTCTACCATCTGAACGCCCAGGAGGATCCGGAAGACCCGGACTATCCGTCCCCGGAGGAGTTCCCGGAATTCGCAGCGGCGTTCAGCCCACGCGGCGTGCTGCATTCGTTTGCGACCGATGCGGACGACGCCACCGTCGAGCCGCGCTGGGGCAAGGTCGGCAAACAGAAGATCGAGGACACCGGCCCGCTGAACACCAAGCGGATGGAAACCTGCGACGACGAGTTCGCGGAGAAGGCCAGCGACTTCATCCGCCGCGCCCAGGACAGCGACACGCCCTTCTTCGTCTGGCTGAACTTCAGCCACATGCACCTGTACACCCACACCAAGCCCGAGAGCGTGGGTCAGGCCGGGCGGTGGCAGTCGCGGTATCACGACACCATGATCGATCACGACAAGAACGTCGGCACGATGCTGGACCTGCTCGACGAACTGGGCCTGGCCGAAGATACGATCGTCATCTACTCGACCGACAACGGGCCGCACCGCAACTCCTGGCCGGACGGAGGCACCACGCCCTTCCGCAGCGAGAAGGCCACCAACTGGGAAGGCGCCTTCCGCATTCCCGAGGTCATCCGCTGGCCGGGCCACATCAAGCCGGGCACGATCGCCAACGGCATCGTTCACCACCACGACTGGCTTCCGACCTTCCTTTCGGTGGCCGGGGCGCCGGAGGTCGTCGACAAGCTGAAGACCGGTTACGAAGCCAACGGCAAGACGTTCAAGAACCACATCGACGGCTTCGACCTTACGCCCTACCTGACCGGCGAGGTGGACAAGAGCCCTCGCAACTTCTTCTTCTACTTCAGCGACGACGGAGACGTGCTGGGCATCCGGTTCGACAACTGGAAGGTCGTGTTCATGGAGCAAAGGTGTCAGGGCACGCTTCAGGTCTGGGCCGAGCCCTTCACCCGCTTGCGGACGCCCAAGATCTTCAACCTGCGCACCGACCCCTACGAATACGCCGACATTACCTCGAACAGCTATTGGGAGTGGTATATGCGGCACGCCTATTTCATCATGGCCGCACAGGGTATCGCCGGAAAATTCGTCCAGTCGTTCAAGGACTTTCCGCCGGTTCAGAAGCCGGGGAGCTTTACCATCGACGACGCCATGGCGAAGATTGCGGAAACCGCAGCGGGCACCTGAAAGCCCCCGACATCGCAACATGGAAAGGCCGGCGGGCGACGCCGGCCCTTCTCATTCGCTCTGACCGAACAACCTGAGCCGTATATGGGTTTCACCCGATCCCACGCGGCGGGTCGGCGTGGCTGTCTGGCGCCTCTCACCAGCGACAGGCGACGCCCCTGATGACCGAACCCCTTCTCTCCTGGCGCGCCGGCGCGATCCGCAAAGCCATCCTGGGCTTCGTCGAGGCGGTGACGACCAGGGGGCCCCATTTCGTGCCTCCGGCCGAACGCATCGCCGTGTTCGACAACGACGGCACCCTGTGGTGCGAGCAACCGGTCCAGGCCCAGGTCGCCTTCGCCCAGGCGCGGCTGAAGCATCTGGTGCGGACCAATCCGGGGCTGGCGGACCGGGCGCCGTACAAGGCCTTCCTGAGCCACGACCTCACGGCCATCAAGGCCCTGGGCAAGCGCGGGGTGTTCGAGGTCGCCTTCGCCGTTCATGCCGGGATGACCGTCGATAACTTCATCCGCTCGGCGAAGGACTGGCTGGCGGAGGCGCGCCATCCCCGGTTCGACCGGGCCTATACGGATCTGGTCTACCAGCCGCAGCTGGAGCTACTGGACTATCTGCGGGCCCATGAATTCGAGATCTGGATCGTCTCGGGCGGCGGTTCCGACTTCATCCGCGCCTTCGCCGAGACCAGCTACGGCATCCCGCCGGAGCGGGTGATCGGGAGTACGGTGCGGACCCAGGTCCTGGACACAAACGGCCATCTGGATCTTTTCAAACTGCCGCATCTGGAGAGTTTCGACGACCGCGAGGTCAAGACCGAGACCATCGGACGGACCATCGGGCGACGGCCGATCCTGGCGTTCGGCAACTCCGACGGCGACCTGTCGATGTTGCGCTACACCCTGTCAGGGCCGGGCAAGCGGCTGGCCCTGCTGCTGCATCACGACGATGCGGATCGGGAGGTCGCCTATGATCGCGACTTCGTGCTCAGCCCCCTGGCCGAAGCCCTGGATCACGCCGAGCTGTTCGGGCTGAAGCGGGTCAGTATGAGCCGCGACTGGGCGACCGTCTTCCCCGCCGTCAGCGAGGCGGCCCCAGTCAAAAGGATCCGGCGGCGCGGCTTCTAGAAGGCCTCGCCGATGCGGAAGTAGAAGGCCGAGGAGTCCTTGCCCACGGCATAGTCGACCCCGACGTTGACGCCGTATTTCTTCGATGCCTCGAAACGCAGACCCACCCCGCCGGCGGGCAGGAAGGCGTCGGTGACCGATCCGAGGTCCGGGCCGATCCCGCCGACGCCGGCGAAAACCACGCCGCCGAAGCGGCCGAACAGATGACGCCTGTACTCCGTCTGGATCGCGACCATGGCGCGGTCGCGATACTGGCCCGAGGCATAGCCGCGCAGGTCGTTCTGACTGCCGTAGTTGCAGATGTCGTAGAAGGGGGCGTCGTCCCCCGCGATACAGACCGAGCCGCGCCAGGCGAGCACGGACTTCGGATCCAGGCGGTGATAGCCGTTGATGCGCGCCTCGCCCCGGCTGTAGTCGCGATCGCTGCCGATAGCGGTGTCGGCGACCAGCCAGACGCCGGTCGCATAGATCCCGCTCGACGTCTGGTATTCGCTGTCGCGGGTGTCGTATTCGGCGGACAGTCCGAGCGCGGACGATACGGATTCCAGCTCCGCATCAGGCGGTCTGAGATCGGGGAACGGCGGCGGGTCGATGTGCAGGCTCGTCGACATGTCGAGGTATCGATACTGCAGACCCGCATAGAGGTGCGGACGCACGCGCATCAGGGCCTGGGCGCCGACGAAGACGGCGTCCTGGGTGATCGGCACCGAAACATCCCGGTCGCCGGCGTTCGGGCCGATGCCGTAATAGTCGATGTGGAATTCGCCGCCGCCGACCGCGCCCACGACCCGGAAACGGTCGTCGTCGATATAGGCCTTCTGAACCAGGGCCAGACCCCAGCTTTCGGTGTTGGTGTAGAGGAAGGCCAGACCCGTGACCCAGGGCTTGTCCGAGCCGCCCGCCTTGTAGAGGGCGCCCGCCCCGACCGCGAAACCGCTGCCGATGGTGGGATTGGACACCGGAATGGGCAGGGCGACGAAGCTGAAGTCGTGGGGCTTGCGGGTGGTGGCGGCAAGCGGCGTTTCCTTGGGCGTCTCGGCCGCCGAAACCTGCGGAGATGACGAACCGTCGGAGGGCGGTGGTGGCGCGAAAGCCTCCTGCGCCCCGGCCGACCTAGCTGTACCGGCAAGGCCCAGGCCCAGAGCCAGGACCGCCCATTTCCGCAAGCCGGGCAAGGGGCGGGCCGCGACGGCGACAGAGGGAAAACGGAACGAGGGGAACGGCATGAAACGCCTCCTGGCCTGTCCGGTATCAGGGCTCCGATGGGTGAATCCTATCGGGCGATGACCTGAGAGGGAGCGGGTTGATCCGGGAGAGATCACCGATGTCTCAGGTCTTTACCCGATTACCGCGCCCTGCCCGCAGTCCGAACATGATCCCGACATTCAGCCCCGAAGGGATCGTCCCATGTCCGTTTTCCTGCCCCGCGCCGCGGTCGCCGCCGTCGCCCTTTCCGTCCTGGCCCTGGCCGGCTGCGAGACGCCCGCCGGCAAGGTGGACATCCTGCAGTCCAGTTCGACCTCGGTGGTCGCCGGCTCGACCTATGCCTGGGCGCCGGTGACCAGCGCCACCCAGCGCTCGGCCGACCCGCGCATCGCCAATGACATCATCAACCAGCGCATCCAGTCGGCCGTTGACAGCGCCTTGGCCGCCAAGGGCTATCGCCGCGTCAGCTCGCCCAGCCAGGCCACCCTGCTGGTGTCCTACTACGTCGGGCTGGAGGCGCGCTCCGAGATCCAGTCCAACAATATGGGCCCGCCGCCCGTCGCGGCCTGCGGCTTCCGCGGCTGCGTCGGCGGCTGGGGCTTCTACGGCGCCCCGATGCTGGACGTCGAAACCATCAACTATACGCAAGGGACGATGATTGTGGATCTGGTCGACCGCGCCTCGGGCCAACTGGCCTGGCGCGCGACCTCGAACCGCCGCGTCGACAGCTCGGACGCCGACCAGGCCGCGCTGAACGCCGTCGCCGCCGACATGGTCAAGACCCTGCCGGGCGGAGCGCAGTAGGACCATGACGATGCACAAATCCGCTCTCGCGGCGATGTCCACACGGGCCGCGCCCGCCCTGACCGGCCTCGTCGTCGCGGCGGCCATGACCGTCCTGCCCGCCGTCGTCGTCGCCATGATGACCGAGCCGGCCGTCGCTCAGGAGACGGCCTATACGGCCCCCGCGCCCGCCGAGGCCCTGCACCGGATGGGCGCCTATCTGGGCACGCTGCAGAGCTTCGAGGTGACCTCGACCAGCAGTATCGACCTGGTCACCGAGGACGATCGCCGGATCGATCTGGACGGGACCACCACCTACAAGGTGCGTCGTCCGGACGGTTTCGTCATCGAGACCAGGACCGACAGGAAGCATCGCCGCTTCATCTATGACGGCAAGCGCTTCACCGTCTATGCGCCGGCGCGCGGCTTCTACGCGAGCGTCGAGGCGCCGGGGACCATCGCCGAGGTGCTGGACGTCGCCTGGGACAAATACGGCATCGTCGTCCCGCTGGAGGACATCTTCCACTGGGGCGATCCGGCCAATCTGCCCACGGACTATACCACCGCCGAATATGTGGGCCCGGTGACCGTGAACGGGGTGGCGACCGACCAGTACGCCTTCGCCGGACCCGATATCGAATGGCAGGTCTGGATCCAGCGCGGCGACAAACCCCTGCCGCTCAAGATCGTGATCGTCGACCGGACCGATCCGGCCCGGCCCGAGTTCTCGGCCACCCTGGCCTGGAACACCAGCCCCAGGTTCATGGACTCGACTTTCGCCTTCGCCCCGGCCGGCGGCGACAAGCCCATTCCCATCGCCGATCAGTCAGGTGCGCAATGACCCTTTCCCATAAACTGCTCGTCGCGACCGCGGCCGCCCTGCTGGCCTCCGCGCCGGCGTTCGAGGCTGCGGCCCAGGTGCGCGGCTCCGGCCGGTCCAGCGTCAGCCACGGGGGCGGCGCCCATGCCGGGGGCCGCAGCGCGCCCACCCGTGGCGGAAGCGTCGACCGCAACTCCGGAAACCGGGGCGGCAACACCGTCAATCGCGGCGGCAACAACAGCGGCAACCGCGGCAACAACAACCGCATCAACACCGGCGACGTGAACATCAACGTCGACAACGATCACCATGACCACGGCTACGACTGGGATGACGACTATCACCCCGTCGCGAGAGGCGTGGCCTTCGGCACGGCGGCGGCGGTGACCTCGGCCGTGGTGGGGTCGATGATCTATTCCCTGCCGCCGTCCTGCTCGCCCTATATGGGGAGCTACTACTATTGCGGCGGGGTCTATTATCAGCCGCAGTACCAGGGTGACACGGTCACCTATGTCGTCATCAACCAGCCCTGAGGGCCGGGTGATGACGCGGGGGATTCCGATACGGGCGGCCGCGATCCTGGCCGCCTGGTCGGCGCCGGCCCTGGCCTTCGCCCAGGAGAGCGACGCCGATCTGGCGAAGAAGCTGTCCAATCCCGTGGCCAGCATGATCAGCGTGCCGTTCCAGTATAATTACGACTGCTGCTTCGGTTCCGACGACGGGGCGCGGCAGACGCTGAACATCCAGCCAGTCATACCGGTCAGGCTGAACGACGACTGGAACCTGATCGTGCGGACCATCGTGCCGCTGGTCTATCAGGCCAGTCCGGCGCCGGGGGTGGAGGACGCCTATGGGCTGTCGGACGTCACCCAGAGCTTCTTCTTCTCGCCGCAGTCGAAGGATGGGCTGACCTGGGCGGTGGGGCCGGTCTTCCTGTGGCCCGTCGGCACGGACGAGCTGGGCACGAACAAATGGGGCGCGGGACCGACCGGGCTGGTGCTCAAACAGTCCGGCCAGACCACCTACGGACTGCTGGCCAACCACATCTGGTCCTATGCCGGGTCGGACGCCCGCGACGACGTCAGCTCGACCTTCCTGCAGCCCTTCTACAGCTACACCACCAAAAGCGCGACGACCTGGGGCGCCAATCTGGAAGCCTCCTACGACTGGGCCCACGAGACCTGGAGCGTGCCGGCCAACTTGACGGTGTCGCACCTGTACAAGTTCGGCGAGCAGCGGGTGTCGCTGGGCATCGGGGCCAAGATCTATCTGGTCAATGAGACCGACGCGCCCGACTGGGGCCTGCGCGCCACCGCGACGTTCCTGTTTCCTGAATAGGGCCTGTTCCCCTGAATAGGGCCTGTTCCGGGACAGCGCGTGACCGGTCAGCGAGACCGGCTTGGGGTTTCGCCCGATGGGCTGCCCAAGGCCGGTTGGGAATAGTGGCGCGGTCTCTCATCCGTTCCGAAAAGGCCATGAAAATGAAGCCGCTGTTCCCCCTCGCCTGCGCCGCCATACTGGCGGTCGCGGCCTCGCCCGCCGCCGCCCAAGTGACCATCACCCCCTATTTCTGGGCCGCCGGAATGAAGGGCGACGTGGCCCCGGTCGCGGGCCTGCCCACGGTGGAGACCGACTCCAGCTTCAGCGACATCCTCGACGAACTGCAGCTGGGCCTGGCCTCGGCCTTCGAGGTGCGGATGGGCCAGTGGGCCTTTGTCGGCGACCTCAGCTATGTCGACACCGGCGTCAGCGCAGCCCTCAAGGTCCCCACGACCCAGTTCGATTCCGCCGGACTGGATTCCAAGTCTCTGATGAGCACCCTGGCGATGTCCTATCGCGTGGTGGACGGGGACGCCGCCTCGGTCGATGTGCTGGGCGGAGCGCGGCTCAATTGGGCCGACAACGACGTGCGGCTGATGCGGCCGGACGACACCTCGGTGAAGGCCAATGACGATCAATTCTGGGTTGATCCGGTCGTGGGGGTGAAAGCCATCGCCTGGCTGAGCCCGCGCTGGTCGCTGACCGGCTATGGCGACGTCGGCGGGTTCGGAGTGTCGTCGGACCTGACGTGGCAGGCCATGGCCTCGGTCAACTACCATTTCGCCAACGGCGTCGCCCTGACGGCGGGCTATCGCTACTACGCCATCGACTACGACCACGACGGCTTCGTGTTCGACGTGGCGGAGTACGGGCCGCTGATCGGGACCTCGATCACCTTCTGAGGAAGAGACCCGGCCGGCGTCGCGCCGGCCGGGGTCCAGTCAGGCGGTCGCCGCAGCCGGCTCACTCAAGCGGTCGCCGCAGCCGGCTCTGGTCGCGTCGTGCGCTTGATCCACATCTTGTAGGGGATGCCCACGACCAGGCCGACGAGCATGAACAGCAACACGGCCGCGGCGACGCGCTTGTCGACGAAATTGGCGCCGGCCAGAGACATGGCGATGCCCGGGTGCCGCACCGCGCTGGCCACCGCCAGGGTCGCCCGGTCGATACGTTCAGGCCCGCCCAGCAGGTGTCCGCCCGCCAGACAGGCCACGACAACCGCGGCCATGGCCAACAGGGTTCCGTCGCCGATCAGCGACTGGATCGCCGGCCAGACCGAGATGATGATGGGCAGGAAGGCCACGAGCACCAGCAGCATGCTGAGCCTGTAGGCCCACGGTCCCGCCTTGGCGGCGAAGCCCGGTGCGATCTGGCGCACCAGCAGGCCCAGGGCGAGCGGGATGAGAACCCCGGTCAGAAGGGTCACGACCATCTTCGCCACCGTCACCGTGTCATCGCGCCCGAACAGATGGGAGGCGACGGTCAGGGCCAGCGGCACCGACACGACGCTGAGCAGGGCCATGGCGACATAGAGGCCGTAGGCGAAGGCCTTGTTGGCGCCGACGCCCAGTTCCTGCCCCGGGACCAGGGGCGGAACCGGAGCCACGGCCATCAGCATGATGCCCGCCTTCACCAGGGGATTGATCGGCAGCAGCCAGATCGCCAGCGCCGCCACCACGACGGGGATGAAGATGACGGCGACGACGCTGCGGGCCAGAAGGCCGGGACGCCGCAGGACGTAGAGCAGATCGCCGGGCGCCGCCTTCAGGCCGACGGTGAGAACCAGACCGGCCAGACTGAGCGTCAGAATGATCGGGATCAGCGACTTGAGGACTTCCATGATCGCGCCTTTGAAACCGTGACAAGAGGCGGGGATTCTCTTCGCTCCGCCCTGTCACGGACATCCGCACGAACCCTGACCGGCGCGCCGGAGACCCGCACGCGGCGGGCCTCCGGCGTCAGGCTCAGCGCGTGAGCCGCAGCGTCACCCCAACCATGCGCGGGGCGCCGAGGAAGGCGCCGATGGTGCCGGTCTGGAAGGGCGCGCCGAAGGCCACCTGATTGTAGCGCTCGTCGAACAGGTTGCGGCCCCAGAGCTCGATCGACCAGCCCGCGTCAGCCTCCAGACCGACCGAACCGTTGGCCAGCCAGAAGGCGGACTGGACCTTCTCGGGCGCGAGGTCCGAGCCGGTGTTGTAGGCCGAGGAATATTTGGCCGCGAGGGCGGCGCGGACCGCGAAGCCATTGCCGATGTCGCGCCGATACGTCCCCGCCAGATTGCCCGACCACAGGGGGGCGAAGGACAGGCGCGAGCCGGCCAGAAGCGGCAGGCCAGAGACGGGGGCGTCGCCGTATTCGGTCTGGGCGTAGACGACGCCGGCCTGGAGGCTGAGGCCGCTGAACGGACGGAAGGTCCCTTCGAGCTCGGCGCCCTTGGCGGTGACCTCGGGGATGGATTTCACGAGGAAGGTGGTGCCGAGGAAGGTGTTGAGCTGGAAGTCCGTATAGGCCTGATGGAAGGCGTCGCCGGACAGCAGCAGGCGGCCGTCCAGAAGGGTCGTCTTGGCGCCGACCTCGACGGAATCGACGACCTCGGGCGCGAAGGCGGTGGAGGCGTCGGGGACCAGATTGGTCTGGGCGCGGTCGAGATTGTAGCCGGCGCTCTTGCGGCCCCGCGCATAGGAGACATAGCCGAGTACCGCCGGGGTGAACTGGTATTCGACCCGGGCCAGACCCGACCAGCCGTCGTCGGTCAGGCCTTCGGAGCGGCTGAGATTGTTGAAGGCCGGATTGGCCCAGGGCAGGCAGAGGGTGGCGTTGGTGATGCCGCGCGCGAGGGCGGCGGCGCAGGCCTTGCCGCCGTCGGTATTGGTGTAGCGGGCGTCGAGATCCTTCTCGATATGGCTGTAACGCAGGCCCAGGGTCAGGCCGAGCCTGTCTGTCGCATGCCAGGTCGTCTGGCCGAACAGGGCGGCGGTCGTCGCGGTCTGTTCGTAGGTGTCCAACGCCCCCTGCCCCGCCACGAAGCTCTGGCCCACCGGCAGGCCGGTCAGGGTCGAGACATAGCCGGCGAGGCCGACCGGATTGGCGGTCGAACGCGTCAGGACGCGGCCGAGGTAGTCCTCATAGGCCAAGCCGTAGAGGAAGGCGTCCTTGCGCAGCAGGGTCTCGCGCAGGAGGAAGACCCCGCCGGTGTAGTCGAAGGCGCCGCGCGATCCGGTCAGGCGGGCCTCCTCGCTGAAGGTTCGGAAGCGATTGGACCAGCTGCCGTCGTCGGGACGGTAGGCGATGTCGGCGGAGGTGAAGTCCCAGTCCTGGCTGAGGACGGCGCGCCACTGGCGGGCCGCGGTGGTCAGTTCAACGAGGCCGAGGCGGGTGTCGATCTTCGTATGCAGGGAGACGCCGCCGTCCTTGATGCGGGTATTGGTGTCGCGGTTGGCGTAGCTGATGCGTGCCGAAGGGTCGGCCGGGTTCATGACGCCGCCGTCGGGGCTGAGCAGGGCGAGGATCCCGGCGGTAGGCCCGGTCGACTGCTGGACGCCGATGCAGCAGCGTTCGTCGCGGTGGATGAAGTCGGCGCTGAGACGGTTGCTGACGCTGGCGGACGGGGTCCAGAGCAGCTGGCCGCGGACGGTCTCATAGGCTTCGTTCTGGTCGTCGGTTTCCGTGCGCGGACCATTGCCGGTGCGCACGTCATAGAGGCCGTCGCGGCGGCGGACGGCAGCGTAGAGACGCCCGGCCAGTTGGTTCTCGATCAGAGGGCCGGTCACCGAAGCCGAGCCGCCGCGCGTTCCGTGATCCCCGACCGTGACCTCGCCCGTCGCGCCGAAGTCGAAGCTGGGCCCGGCGGTGACGACATTGATGACGCCCGCCGAGGTGTTCTGGCCGAACAGGGTGGATTGTGGGCCGCGCAGGACCTCGGTGCGGACGACCTCTCCCAGATCGCCGAGGGCCACGCCGTTGCGGGCGCGGAAGACGCCGTCGACCACGACCCCGACCGAACTTTCCAGACCCGGATTGTCGCCCACGGTGCCGACGCCCCGAATGCGGGCGGTGGTGTAGGTCTGGTTCGAGGTCGAGGCGACCAGCAGGCCCGGGGTCACGATGGCCAGGTCCTTGATGTCCACCACGCCCGCGCCGGACAGCAGGGGCTGGGCCGCGACGGAGACCGACAGGGGCGTACGCTGCAGCGGGCTCTCGCGGCGTTCGGCGGTGACGATCACGTCATCGACCTGTGCGGTCTGGGCCAGAGCGGGAGCAGCGAAGGCGGTCGCGACAAGCGCGAGGGCGCTCGCGCGGGCGAGGGAGGCGGAGGTCATTGAGAGACTCTTTTTCGGGGGAGAGAGGGCCGTCGGGGGACGGGTGTCAGTGATCGCCTTTCGGCGTCTCCATCAGTTCGATCAGGACGCCGCCCATCTCCTTCGGATGGAGGAAGACGACGGGGGTTCCGTGGGCGCCGATACGGGGCTCGCCCGTGCCGAGGATGGTCAGGCCTTTCGCGCGGGATTCCGCGACGGCGACGTGGATGTCCTCGACCTCGAAACAGACGTGGTGCTGGCCGCCCTTGGGGTTCTTGGCGAGAAAGCCGACGATGGGGGATGTGTCGTCATAGGGCTCGATCAGCTCGATCTGGGCGTTGGGCAGGTCGACGAAACAGACCTTCACCCCCTGGGCCGGAAGGTCGAAGGGCTCGCCGATCGACGTCGCGCCGAGGACGTCGCGGTAGAGGGCGATCGAGTCGGCGATGGAGGGCGTGGCGACGCCGACGTGGTTCAGCTTGCCGATCATGCGGGGGCCTTCCGGGGTGTGGGCTGGGCGTAGCCGAGGCGCTGGTTCAGCTTCTCGATCAGGTCGACGGCGGTGTCGGCGACGGTCGAGCCGGGCGGATAGACGGCGGCGGCGCCCATCTCGATCAGGGGCTGGACGTCCGAGGGCGGGATGACGCCCCCGACCACGATCATGATGTCGGACCGCCCCAGCTTCTCCAGCTCGGCCTTGAGTTCGGGCACGAGGGTCAGGTGACCGGCGGCCAGAGAGGAGGCGCCGACCGCGTGGACATTGGCCGCCACCGCGTCGCGCGCGGCTTCGGCCGGGGTCTGGAACAGGGCGCCGGCGGTGACGTCGAGACCGAGGTCGCCATAGCCGGTGGCGATGACCTTCTGGCCCCGGTCGTGACCGTCCTGACCGAGCTTGGCGATCAGGATGCGCGGCGGGCCGCCCTCGTTCTCGACGAAGGTCGCGACCATGTCGCGGGCGCGGGCGAAGCGCGCGTCCTTGCCGGCCTCCCTGGCATAGACGCCGGAGACGGTCTTCACCGAGGCGACGTGGCGACCAAAGGCGGCCTCAAGCGCGTCGGAAATCTCGCCGACGGTGGCGTGGGCGCGGGCGGCCTGGACGGCGAGTTCCAGCAGATTGGCCGTGCCGCGTGCGCCGTCGGTCAGGGCCTGGAGCGCGACCTGCGTCGCCGCCTCGTCGCGTTCGGCGCGCAGGCGTTTCAGCTTCTCGATCTGGGCGGCGAGGACGGCGGCGTTGTCGACCTTGAGCATCGGAATGTCGTCGGCGACGTCGTTCAGATAGCGGTTCACCCCGACGACCGTCTGCTGGCCGGTGTCGATGCGGGCCTGGGTTCTGGCCGCGGATTCCTCGATGCGCAGCTTGGGAATGCCGGCCTCGATGGCCCTGGCCATGCCGCCGGCGGCCTCGACCTCATCCATCAGGGCGCGGGCCCTGGAGGCCAGTTCCTGGGTCAGTTTCTCGACATAGTAGCTGCCGCCCCAGGGGTCGATGACGCGGGTCAGGCCGGTCTCCTGCTGCAACAGGATCTGGGTGTTGCGGGCGATCCGGGCGGAAAAGTCCGTAGGCAGAGCAAGCGCCTCGTCCAGCGCATTGGTGTGCAGGGACTGGGTCTGGCCGCCCGCCGCCGCCATGGCCTCGACCATGGTGCGCGAGACGTTGTTGAAGACGTCCTGGGCCGCGAGGCTCCAGCCCGAGGTCTGGCAGTGGGCGCGAAGGCTGAGCGACTTGGGATCGACCCCGCCCTCCCTGCGCACGGCCTCGGCCCACAGCAGGCGGCCGGCGCGCATCTTGGCCACCTCCATGAAGTAGTTCATGCCGATGGCCCAGAAGAAGCTCAGGCGCGGCGCGAACCGGTCGATGGCCATGCCCGCCGCCTTGCCCGCGCGCAGATATTCGATGCCGTCGGACAGGGTGTAGGCCAGCTCGATATCGGCCGAGGCCCCGGCCTCCTGCATGTGATAGCCGCTGATCGAAATGGAGTTGAATTTCGGCGTCTCTTTCGCCGTCCATTCGAAGATGTCCGCGATGATCCGCATCGAGGGCTCGGGCGGATAGATGTAGGTGTTGCGGACCATGAACTCCTTGAGGATGTCGTTCTGGATGGTCCCGGTCAGGGCCGCGTGCGGCACGCCCTGCTCCTCCGCCGCGACGACATAGAGGGCCAGGATCGGCAGGACGGCGCCGTTCATGGTCATCGACACCGACATCTGGTCCAGCGGGATGCCGTCGAACAGGGTCCGCATGTCGAGGATGGAATCGATGGCCACCCCGGCCATGCCGACGTCGCCCTTCACCCGCGGGTGGTCGGAATCGTAGCCCCGGTGGGTGGCCAGGTCGAAGGCGATGGAGAGGCCCTTCTGACCGGCCGCGAGGTTGCGGCGGTAGAAGGCGTTGGAGGCCTCGGCGGTGGAGAAGCCGGCGTACTGGCGGATGGTCCAGGGGTTGCCCGCGTACATGGTCGGATAGGGGCCGCGCAGGAAGGGGGCGAAGCCGGGCAGTCCGTGCACGGTGTCATTGCCGGCGATGGCCGAGGCGTCATAGGCGGAGGCGACCTCGATGCCTTCGGGGGTCCGCCAGGCGTCGCGCGCGGGGCCGGCGCCGGTGGCGCTGAGGTCGAGTTCGGCCTTTGTGAAGTCTGGGAAACTCATTGTCCGGCCTCCTCGAAGGCGGCGGCGAAGCGGAGGGGAAGCAGGGGGGCGCAGCTGTCGGTGATGGCGGCGGCGGGGGCCAGCGCTGAGGGCTCGACCGGGGCCGGGCGGACGTCGGGGTCGACGAATTTGGTGACGCCGATGATCTGGCTGTGGCCCTTGTCGAAGGCGGTTTTCAGCGTCTGGCGGGAGGCGGCGACGCGCATCTGGATCGCGCCGCCCTTGAGCGAGGCGACGACGCCGCCCTCGCGTTCGATGCGCTGGAACTCGGCCCAGCCGGCCTCGGCGAGGTCGCGGGTGCGGGCGTCGAGGAACCAGCTGCCGGCAGCGGGATCGTCGACCCGGCCGAGATGGGCCTCCTCCATCAGGACGATCTGGGTGTTGCGGGCCTGACGCCGGGCGAAGGCGTCGGGACGGCCCGAGGCGCGGGTGAAGCCGTCCAGCACGACGGCGTCGGCCCCGCCGACGGCCCCGGCGAACCCGGCGGCGGTGAGCCTGAGCAGATTGGGCCAGGGGTCTCGCGCGGCCAGCATGCGGCGCGAGGAGCGGGCCTCGATGGCGGCAGGCATGTCGAGACCGAAGGCTTTGGTGATGGAGGCCCAGATCAGGCGGAGCGCCCGGACCTTGGCGAGGCTGTCGAAATATTCGGCGTCGACCGAGACGCCGAGGACCGTGCCCCGCAGCGCCCGTTCGGCGGAGAGGCCGGCGTCGACGGCGGCCTTCGCGTAGGCGGCGACGGCGGCGGCGGTGAAGCCCAGCTCCTGCCCGGCGGACCCACCGGCCTCGTGCACGGCGCGGCCGCTGGCGAGGAAGAAGCTGGCGTCGGGATAGGCGCCGGAATGGCGGTCGGCGGTGGCGGCCGCCTGCGACAGATGCATGGCGATGGGCAGGGGCGAACCGCCCGCCGCCGCATAGGCCGACAGCGGGTCCATGTGGAACATCAGCTTCGCACGCGGCGAACCCTTGGCGACGACGGCGAGGGCATTGGCGGCCTCGGGGCCGTCCAGCCCGGCGTCGAGACCGACGGCGGCCAGTTCGAGCGCGACGTTCGCCAGCGCCTCCGCCAGAGGTTCGGAATCCGCCAGCACGGCTCCCGACAGAATGACGCTGGCCGCGCCGCCTTCGAGGTCGGTCAGGACGGCGGCGTTGACGGCCTCGGGGTCGTCACCCTCGACCTGGGTGCGCAGGTCCCAGGCCCGGCCTTCGGCGTCCGAGGGGCGCGGCGCGAACAGGGGCTGGATGCCGGTCGCGTCGGCATAGAGCGGCCGGACGACCAGATGATCCGTATCCAGATGAAGCAGGCCTTCGATCGGCCGGTCCTTCAGCGCCTTGACGGCGGACTCGCGCCATTGCTCGGGGCTTGGTGTCGAGAAGGTCATGCGAAAGCCCCTGCCCTTTCTTTCGTCATCCTCCGGCCAGCGGCGAAGCCGCGCGGACCGGGGGACCCAGCGGCGCCGAAGGCGATCTGTTCAGGCGCGATGCCGAAAGGCCCCTTCCGCGAAAGGGTCGCGCTCTCGCGCGCCGCTGGGTCCTCCGGTCTCGCTGCGCTCGCCGAAGGATGACGAAAGAGAGGAGCCATCACTCGAACTCGACCAGGACGTCGTCGGCGGCGACGGGGTCGCCGGCTTTCGCGCCGACCGATTTGACGACGCCGTCGCGCTCGGCCTTCATGATGTTCTGCATCTTCATGGCCTCGATGATGGCCACGGTCTCGCCGGTCTTGACCGACTGGCCGGGCTCGACGGCGATGGAGACGACCAGACCCGGCATGGGTGACTGGATCAGTTTGGAGGTGTCGGCCGCGACCTTCTCCGGCAGGCGGGCGAAGAGTTCGGCGTGGTGGGGCGACAGGACGCGGACGCGGGCCTTCGTCGCCCGGCTGCGGATCTCGAAGCCGCCGGGCACGCGCTTGACCTCGGCGGTGAAGGCCTCGTCGTCGAGGACGCCGCGGAACTGGGCCAGCCCCGGCCGCCAGTCTATGTCGGACAGCTGCAGGACGCGGTCTTCCTCGACCAGCTCCAGCGTCAGGGCCTCCTCGTCGTCATAGCCGACGGTGACGCCGATCGGTTCGCGGTCGATCAGGACGATCCAGTCGGTGCGTTGCGAGGTGTCGCCGGCCTGATCCGACAGGATTTCGTTCATGGCCACGGCGGTCGCGACCATGACGTCCTTCTGCAGGGCCCCGGCGGGGACGCCGTGGAAGCCCTCGGGGAACTCGTCCTTGATGTAGCTGGTCGACAGGGCGCCCGAGCGGAACCGCTCCTGATCCATGACGGCGGCTAGGAAGGGGACGTTGTGGCCGACGCCTGCCAGATGGGTGTCCTCCAGCGCCCGGGCCATGCCGTCGACGGCGGCGATCCGCGTCTCGCCCCAGGTGCAGAGCTTGGCGATCATGGGGTCGTAGAACATCGAGATCTCGTCGCCCTCGCGGACGCCGGTGTCGTTGCGGACCGTGTAATCCCCCTGATCGCCCTCTTCGGGCTGTTCGTAGCGGACCAGACGGCCGATCGAGGGCAGGAAGCCGCGATAGGGGTCCTCGGCGTAGATGCGGCTCTCGATGGCCCAGCCGTTGATCTTCAGGTCGTCCTGACCGAAGGCCATGGTCTCGCCGGCCGCCGAACGGATCATCTGTTCGACCAGATCGACGCCGGTGATCAGCTCCGTCACCGGATGCTCGACCTGCAGCCGGGTGTTCATTTCGAGGAAGTAGAAGCTGCGGTCCTGACCGGCGACGAACTCGACTGTGCCGGCCGAGTCGTAGTTCACGGCGCGGGCGAGGGCCACGGCCTGGTCGCCCATCTTCTTACGCGTGGCCTCGTCCAGGAGGGGCGACGGCGCCTCCTCGATGACCTTCTGGTTGCGGCGCTGGATCGAGCATTCTCGGTCGAACAGCGAGACGATATTGCCGTGCTTGTCGCCCAGCACCTGGATCTCGATGTGGCGCGGATTGACGATGAATTTCTCGAGGAAGACCCGGTCGTCGCCGAAGGCCGTCAGGGCCTCGGCCTTCACCGCGGCGAAGCCCTCGGCCATGTCGGCGTCGGATTCCGCGACCCGGATGCCCTTGCCGCCGCCGCCGGCCGAGGCCTTGATCATGACCGGATAGCCGATTTCGCGCGCGATCTTCACGGCCTCTTCGGTCGTCTCGATCAGGCCCATGTGGCCGGGCACGGTGGAGACGCCGGCCTCGGCGGCGAATTTCTTGGAGGTGATCTTGTCGCCCATGGCCTCGATGGCATGGGGGTTGGGGCCGATGAAGGCGATGCCCTCGGCCTCCAGCCGGCGCGCGAAGACCGGATTTTCCGACAGGAAGCCGAAGCCCGGATGCACGGCCTCGGCGCCCGTCTGGCGCACCGCGTCGACGATCTTGTCCTGGAGCAGATAGGACTGGGCGGCGGGCGACGGACCGATGTGCACGGTCTCATCGGCCATCTCGTAAGCCAGCGATCCGGTGTCGGCGTCGGAGTGGACCAGCACCGTCTTTATGCCCATCCGGCGACAGGTCTTGATGATCCGGACGGCGATCTCGCCCCGGTTGGCGATGAGGATTTTGGAGAACATCAGGCGTCCTTCAGGCTGAAAGCTTCAAGCCATTCGGCAAGGCTTTCGGAGTCGGTGTCGGGGGTTGCGATATATGCGGGCAAGAGCGCCAGAACGGCTTCGCGATCAGCTTCGGGCCAGGTCGCAAAGTGGGACGCAGCCAGCTTTTGACGGATCACGTCCCCGCTGGTCATCCAGCCGGAATAGGGCTCCCGGGTCGCTCGTCTCAGGAACTCGGGCAGTATCCGGGGGACGATCTTTTCCGACTTGATGGTCGTCGTGGCGCGCCAGATCATGAGGTCGATATCCAGATCGGCCCAGTCCTCGGGACGCGTTGCGTCCATTCGGATCAGCCTCTCGCTGTCCTCATTGCGCGCGCAATAGATACCCGCAGGATCGGTGACGCCGAGCGAGCCCATCACAGCGGAATGTTGTCGTGCTTCTTCCAGGGATTGTCCTGGACCTTGTTCGCGAGGGTCTTCAGCGCACGGATCAGGCGGCGGCGCGTGCCGTGGGGCATGATGACGTCGTCGATATAGCCGAGGCCGGCGGCGACGAAGGGGTTGGCGAAGCGGTCCTTGTATTCGGCCTCGCGGGCGGCGAGGGCCTCGGGGTCGCCGGCCTCCTTGCGGAAGATGATCTCGACCGCCCCCTTGGCGCCCATGACCGCGATCTCGGCGGTCGGCCAGGCGTAGTTGACGTCGCCGCGCAGATGCTTGGACGACATGACGTCATAGGCGCCGCCATAGGCCTTGCGCGTGATCAGGGTCAGTTTGGGCACGGTCGCCTCGGCATAGGCGAACAGCAGCTTGGCCCCGTGTTTGATCAGGGCGCCGTACTCCTGCTTCGTGCCGGGCATGAAGCCGGGGACGTCCACGAGCGTGACCAGCGGCAGGCCGAAGGCGTCGCAGAAGCGGACGAAGCGGGCGGCCTTGCGGCTGGAGTCGATGTCGAGGACGCCGGCCAGAACCTGGGGCTGGTTGGCGACGATGCCGACAGGCTGGCCGTCCAGACGGCCGAAGCCGCAGATGATGTTCTTCGCGAAATCCGCGCCGATCTCGAAGAAGTCGGCCTCATCGACCGTCTTCAGGATCAGCTCCTTCATGTCATAGGGCTGGTTCGGATTGGCCGGGACCAGGGTGTCGAGCGAGGCCTCGTCGCGGGCCGGGTCGTCGTAGCTGTCGCGGACGGGCGGCTTTTCGCGATTCGACAGGGGCAGGAAGCCGATCAGGCGACGGACCTCCGACAGGGCCTCCAGATCGTTCTCGAAGGCGCCGTCGGCGACGCCGGACTTGCCCGCATGAACCCTGGCGCCGCCGAGGTCCTCATGGCTGACGACCTCGTTGGTGACCGTCTTCACGACGTCCGGGCCGGTGACGTACATGTAGGACGTGTCCTTCACCATGAAGATGAAGTCGGTGATGGCGGGGGAATAGACGTCGCCGCCCGCGCACGGGCCCATGATGACGCTGATCTGGGGGATAACGCCCGAGGCCAGGGTGTTCTGCAGGAAGATATCGGCATAGCCGGCGAGGCTTTCGACCCCTTCCTGGATGCGGGCGCCGCCGGCGTCGAACAGGCCGATGATCGGGGCGCCGGTGGTCAGGGCCATCTTCTGCAGCTTGACGATCTTGGCCGCGTGGGCGCCCGAAAGCGAACCGCCGAAGACGGTGAAATCCTTGGAGAAGACATAGACCAGCCGGCCGCCGATGGTCCCCCGCCCGGTGACGACGCCGTCGCCGGGGATGCGCTGCTTCTCCATGCCGAACTCGTGCGAGCGGTGCTCCACGAACATGTCGGTTTCCTCGAAGGAGCCCTCGTCCAGCAGGACGTCGATACGCTCGCGCGCCGACAGCTTGCCCTTGGCGTGCTGGGCCGCGATCCGGGCCTCGCCGCCGCCGAGGCGGGCCGCCGCGCGGCGCTGTTCCAATTGGTCGAGGATGGCCTGCATCTCTATTTCCTACTTGCGAGTAGACTTAATGGCGGAAGGCTGACGGCGGGTCAACGGGGACGCACCCCTTCGGAGAAGGCGTCCCACAGGCGTTCGGCGATCTCGTCGGGACCGAGCTTGCCCACGGGCGAATACCACTGGGCGATCGAGTTCATCGCGCCGGAGATGGCGAAGGTCGACATGCGCACGTCGGCGGTGCGCAGCGAGCCGTCGCGGACGCCCTCGCGCAGCAGGTCGCGGATACGGGCATCCACCTTGCGCTTGACCGCGCGCAGACGTTCGCGCACCGGCGGGGTCAGCTCGACATCGGGCACGCGGTGCAGGCAACGTCCGAACACGGTCGTGGTGATTTCCACATATTTCTGAACGACTTGGTGCAGACGTTCGCGGCCGTCGAGGCCGGAGACCGCCCCCTCCTCCACGGCTTCGGAATAGGCGTCGAGGGCGATCATGAAACAGGCGCTGAGCAGGGCCTGTTTCGAGCCGGCGTAATAGTAGACCGTCGGCTTGGACACCCCCAGGCGGGCGGCTACGTCGTCGATCGAGGTCGCGCCATAGCCGTCGCGCACGAAGGCGGTGGCGGCGGCTGTGAGGATGGCCTCGCGCTTGGCGTCGGGATCACGCGGCCGGCCCGGGGCGGACCAGAGGTCGTCGGCGGCGGAAGCAGCGGCGGGTGCGGAAACACTACTCATGCGTCAGACATAGCAGACTGGACGCGAATGTCAGTAGGGGGAGAGGCGCTCCCCTGCCCCGGCGCAAAGGTCGCGGACCCAGCCGGTGACCGCGCGCAGGCGGGCCGTGTCGTGAACCTCGCGGTGGGTGCTGAGCCAGAAGCGGCGCTCGATCAGGACGCCGGGCAGGACGCGGGTCAGGCCGTCAGCGAGAAAGCAGGGCAGGACGCCGATCCCGCCGCCGCCGGCGATGATGTCGCGCTGGGCCCGGATCGAGGAGGAGGCCAGATGCGGCGTCAGGCCGGGCCGGACCTCGTCGAGATAGCGCAGTTCGGGCGCATAGATCAGATCGTCGACATAGCCGACGATGTCATGATCGCTGAGCGCCTCGACGCTTTCCGGCGCCGGGCGGGCGGCGAGATAGGCGGGGCTGGCGTACAGCGCCAGTTGATAGGGGGTCAGGGGCTCGACGATCAGCCGGGCGCTGTCGGGGGCGCTGAGGGTGATGGCCATGTCGACCTCGCGCCGCGACGGCGACAGGAAGCCGGAACTTGCCGCCAGCTCGATGCGCAGGCCCGGCCGGGCGACGTGCAACCCGGCCAGGGCGGGGGCGAGGACGGCGCCGCCGAATCCCTCCGAGGCGCTGATGCGGACCGTGCCGGCGACGACGTCAGGCTGGGCCACCCGGGCGGCGGCGTCCATGGCGCTTTCGGCCTCGAGTCCGACCTGCAGCAACTGGGCGCCCGCCGCCGTCAGTTGCAGGCCCGAGGCGGAGCGCACCACCAGAGTCGACTTCAGCGCGCTCTCCAGCCGGGCGACGCGACGGCCGACGGTGGCGGCGTCTATGCCCAGCCGCGTCGCGGCTCCCCCGAGGGAGCCGGCGCGGGCGGCGGCGATGAAGATGCGAACGTCGTCCCAGTCGAACATTGCGCGATTGCGCATGGTACGCCGCGATTTTGCAAGGCCGTTAGCGGACGATCCGCACGACCGCGCCTTCGGCCGCATCGCTGACGCCGTCGGCGAGGGCGCGTACGACCCTGGCCGCCTCACCCAGCCCCTTGTGCTCGACGATGCGGATCCAGGGCGAGGCCGGGTCGATGACGCGTTCGAAGAAAGCACGCTGGTCGGCGAAGAACTTTTCATAGAAGGCCCGCAGCGTGCCGCGCTCGCGGTGGGCGTCCAGACAGGTCGCGGCGAAGAAGAACTCGGGCTTCGGACCCACCAGCTCCGGATCGTTCTGGGTAAATTCGTCGCTCTGGGTCGAGCCGACCAGGCAGTCATATTTGAGGTTGGCGCCGAAATGCGCATGGACCCGACGCCGCAGGGCGGGGTCGCCGGCAAGGTCGAGATAGAGGGTCGGCACGCCGGTCGGCAGGCTCTCGACCTCATCATATCCATACACGGATGAATAGGCGCCGAGCCCCTCGACGAAAGCGCGGTTGCGGGCGCCCGTCAGGCCGATAAGACGGACGTCGTCCTCGCCGAGGCACCAGGCTGAGCCATAGGCTGTCTTGGACGAGGCGCTGGAAACGACCACCTGTTTCGCGCCGAAGAAGTCGTGGTCGCGCAGGAAGTCGACGGCCGTATAGGAGGTGATGAACAGGGGCCGGAACAGGACCTCCGGGTTCTCAAGCTCCGCCGAATAGTTGGCGTCGGCGGTGCACAGGACATAGCGGTTGTAGATATCCGGCACGGCCTTGCGCCAGGGCGAGGCGTCAGCGAACCCGCCCCTGGTGATCTTCTCCGCCTGCACCAGAAGCGTGTCGGCCATGGGGAAATAGCCGAAGACGCGAGCGCCGACCTCGATGCCCTCGGCGCGGGATTTGACCACATCAGCGAAGCCCCAGACCGGCATCATCCCATAGCCGTCCTGGCCGGTCGGGAAGACGTTCCAGTAGCCGATCTGGTCGCCATAGGCGGCGTAGGTGATGTTGTTGGTCGTCAGTGAGAAGCGATCCAGCGCCAGAACCACCTCGCCGTCCTTCGGCTCGAACGGCCCCGAGGGCTGCAACAGGGTGGCGCCGAAGTCGGCTTTCGACGTCATCAGGCGGCGGTTCAAATCGGGCATCTGGCCTCTCCGGCATTTCCTCGTTACGCCAAGGCTAGCGGATATACGGGTTGACGCAGGAGAAGCTTAGATGCCGCGCGACAATGCGTTTTCGCAAGCCTGTGACGGCAACTTTGCAATGCCCTCGCCCTGCCCGGCCTGCTAGATCGGCGTCTACAGGGACGAAACCAACAGGACTCAGCCGATGCGCGAGATCAACCACTTCATCAACGGCACCAGCTTCACCGGCGCCTCGGGGCGTTTCTCCGACGTGTTCAATCCGAACACCGGCGAGGTTCAGGCCCGGGTGCAACTGGCCAATGACGCCGAGATGGACCGCGCGGTCCAGGCCGCCCAGGGCGCCTTCGACGGCTGGTCCTCGACCAATCCGCAGCGCCGCGCCCGGGTGATGTTCGAGTTCAAACGCCTGGTCGAGGCGAACATGGACCAGTTGGCCGAGATGCTGTCGTCCGAGCACGGCAAGGTCATCGCCGACTCCAAGGGCGACATTCAGCGCGGGCTGGAAGTCATCGAGTTCGCCTGCGGCATCCCGCATGCGCTGAAGGGCGAATACACCTGGGGCGCGGGCCCCGGCATCGACGTCTATTCGATGCGCCAGCCGCTGGGCGTGGTGGCGGGCATCACCCCGTTCAACTTCCCGGCCATGATCCCGATGTGGATGTTCGGCGTGGCCATCGCGGTGGGCAACACCTTCATCCTGAAGCCGTCGGAGCGCGATCCGTCGGTGCCGGTGCGTCTGGCCGAGCTGATGATGGAGGCGGGCGCTCCCGCCGGGGTGCTGAACGTCGTGCACGGCGACAAACAGGCCGTCGACGCCATCCTGACCCACCCGCTGATCCATGCGGTCAGCTTCGTCGGCTCGTCCGACATCGCCCACTATGTCTACCAGACCGGCGCGGCCAACCATAAGCGCGTCCAGGCCATGGGCGGCGCCAAGAACCACGGCGTGGTTCTGCCCGACGCCGACATGGATCAGGTGGTCAAGGATCTGGCGGGCGCCGCCTTCGGTTCGGCCGGCGAACGCTGCATGGCCCTGCCGGTCGTGGTACCGGTCGGCAAGAAGACGGCCGACGAGCTGCGTGACCGGATGGTCGCCGAGATCGAGACACTGCGCGTCGGGATCTCGACCGACGCCGGCGCCCACTACGGCCCGGTCGTCACGGCCCAGCACAAGGCCCGCGTCGAGGGCTGGATCGACCAGGGCGTCAAGGACGGCGCCGACCTGATCGTCGACGGCCGAGGCTTCACCCTGCAAGGGCACGAGAAGGGCTATTTCGTCGGCCCGTCGCTGTTCGACAACGTCACGCCCGAGATGGAATCCTACAAGGAGGAGATCTTCGGTCCGGTGCTGCAGATCGTCCGCGCCGCCAGCTTCGAGGAGGCCCTGTCGCTGCCGTCGAAGCACCAGTACGGCAACGGCGTCGCCATCTTCACCCAGAACGGCCGCGCGGCCCGCGACTTCGCCGCCCGCGTCAATGTCGGGATGGTGGGCATCAATGTGCCGATCCCGGTGCCGGTCGCCTATCACACCTTCGGCGGCTGGAAGCGTTCGGCCTTTGGCGACACCAACCAGCACGGCATGGAAGGCGTGAAGTTCTGGACCAAGGTCAAGACGATCACCGCCCGCTGGCCGGACAGTGATCTGGAGCACGCCGACAGCTCGTTCGTCATCCCGACGATGGGCTGAGGCCCGTCATGGACTTCGCCCTCAACGACGACCAGCGCGCCATTCAGGACGCGGCCCGCGCCTTCGCCGAGGACCTGCTCAAGCCGAACTCGGCCGAGTGGGACGAGCACAAGACCTTCCCCGTCGACGTCATGCGTCAGGCGGCGGAGATGGGCTTCTGCGGCATCTATACTTCCGAGGATTTCGGCGGGACGGGGCTGGGCCGGGTCGAGGCGGCGATCATCTTCGAGGAGCTGGCGCGCGGCGACGTAGCCACGGCGGCCTTCATCTCGATCCACAATATGGCGACCTGGATGGTCGACCGGTTCGGCTCATACGACCTGCGTCAGCGCTATGTGCCGTCGCTGACGACGATGGAGGCCATCGCCTCCTACTGCCTGACCGAGCCGGGCTCGGGCTCGGACGCGGCGGCGATGCGGACCACCGCGCGTCTGGAAGGCGACGAATGGGTGCTGAACGGCTCCAAGGCCTTCATCTCGGGCGCCGGGAGCAGCGACGTCTATGTGGTCATGGCCCGCACGGGCGAGCCGGGGCCGAAGGGCATTTCGGCCTTCGTCGTCGACAAGGATGCGCCGGGGCTGAGTTTCGGGGCGCAGGAAAAGAAGATGGGCTGGAACGCCCAGCCGACCGCTATCGTCCAGTTCGATGACTGCCGCATCCCGACGGCCAACCTGCTGGGCAAGGAGGGCGACGGCTTCCGCTATGCGATGATGGGGCTGGACGGCGGACGGCTGAACATCGCCGCCTGTTCGCTGGGCGGGTCGCGGCTCGCCCTGGAAACCACGCTCGACTACGTCAAGTCGCGCAAACAGTTCGGCAGCGCCCTGGCCGACTTCCAGAACACCCAGTTCAAACTGGCCGATATGGCCACCGATCTGGAGGCCGCGCGTCTGATGGTGCTGCGCGGCGCCTGGGCCATCGACAACGACCATCCGGAAACGACGAAGTGGTGCGCCATGGCCAAGCGCCTGACCACCGACGCCTGTTTCCAGATCGCCGACGAGGCCCTGCAGCTGCACGGCGGCTACGGCTATCTGAAGGACTATCCGCTGGAGCGGATCGTGCGGGACCTGCGCGTCCACCGCATCCTCGAAGGCACCAACGAGATCATGCGGGTCATCACCGCACGCGAAATGCTTCGTCAGTAAGCAACGAAAATCACAGGGAAGAACGACCATGAAGATCGCATTCATCGGCCTGGGAAACATGGGCGGCGGCATGGCCGCGAACCAGGCCAAGGCCGGCCATGAGGTCTCGGCCTTCGACCTGTCGCAGGCGGCGCTGGATCGGGCGAAGGGTGCGGGCTGCACGCCGGTCGGGTCGGTCGTCGAAGCGGTCCGGGACGCCGATGTGGTCATCACCGTCCTGCCGGCCGGGCCGCAGGTATTGAAGGTCTATTCGGAATCCATCATCGGCGCGGCGCCGACCGGAGCCTTGCTGATCGATTGCTCGACCATCGACGTGGACACGGCGCGCAAGGTGGCGGGGATGGCGACTGAAGCGGGATATGTCTTCGCCGATGCGCCGATGTCGGGCGGCACGACCGGCGCCGACGCGGGCACCCTGGCCTTCATGGTCGGATGCCCCGAGGACCAGTTCGCGCGGGTCGAGGCGGCGCTGGAGCCCATGAGTCGCGCCGCCATGCGCGCCGGCGATCACGGCGCCGGACAGGCGGCCAAGATCTGCAACAACATGATCCTGGGCGCGACGATGATCGCGACCTGCGAGGCCGTGGCCCTGGCTGAGAAGCTGGGTCTCGACCCGGTGAAATTCTACGACATCGCGTCGAAGTCCTCCGGGCAGTCGTGGAGCGTCACGACCTATTATCCGTGGCCCGGGCCGGTGCCGACCTCGCCCGCCAACCGGAACTATGACGGCGGCTTCGCCACGGCGATGATGCTGAAGGATCTGAAACTGGCGCAGGACGCGGCGGCCAAGGCCGGCGCCTCGACACCGCTGGGGGCGCAGGCGGAGGCCCTGTTCCAGATGTTCGACGGCCTGGGCTACGGCGGTCGCGACTTCTCGGCCATCCTGCAGATGCTGCGCGGCCAGCTGGACGGCCTGCCGAAGGCCTGACCGGGTCCGGTCGCCTTCCGCGCGCGTTTCGACTATAGGGCGCCGGATGACACAGGCGCCCGCCCACCGGCTTTCGGTGGCCCCCATGATGGACCGGACAACTCCTTCAGTATTTTCAATAAGTTAGCCGGTCGTGTGTGCAAAATTTGCACACGCAGTTCTTGTTTTCGTTCCTTTTCGTTCCAGCGATCAGGCGCGATGTTCACCTCGGAAGCGCGATTTGAGGCTCGCTAAACGCCCTTCTTTCGCGTTTATATCTCGCTCCGCGAGGCCCTCTGCTTTGAGCCAGATCAGCAGCCGACTCCCAGAAGATCCGACTAGCGAGCGTGGCAAGTCGCACCTGGGACGGACTATCGCCATGACCGGATGCGGTTTGGTGTGGAGCAACGACTAAAACGGGAAAGAGGAATCCCCATCCGATGTCCAGAATAGGTGTGCGGAAATGCTCTTATCCGCGTGCCCAGACCACCCCAAGGTCCCAGCGTGGTGAACATTCTCACCTCCGAATGAGCCATCTGAGACGGCGCCGACGCTGTTCTTGTGACGATCGGGAGAACAGGGGGAGCCCGGTTTGGCGGCCGACATGAAGCCCGGAGGCCGTCCTCCCTAGGGCATAGGCCGGCTCAGGAAGGCGGATCCCGAAAGTCCGAAACGCCATGGCGTCGATACCCCGCGCCGTATGCCGATCCGAGGTCCCGAGACGACGCGTACGTCCTGGGCCAACGTCAGCCGGAAGGGCGCCTGCGTTACCGGCATGCCGTTCAGCACGCCGGTCACACCCAGCGCCTGGCACAGGCGCCCGGGTCCGGCGCACAGCTCGCGCAAACCCGTTGTTCCGCGGCGCTCCATCATGGCGTCGATACCGAGAACCGGCTCCAGCGCTCTGATGAGGACAGCGCTCCCGGGGGCTTGCGCATTGCAAACGACGTTGAAACACCAGTGCAGGCCATAAATCCGGTAAACGTAAGCGCCGCCCACAGGTCCGAACATCGGTGCGTTGCGCCGGGTGCGGCCCACGAAGCTGTGCGAAGCAGGATCGAGTGCGTCATAAGCTTCAGTCTCGACAATCACGCCGCCCACGCCGTTGACCTCCAGATGGGCGCCGATGAGTCTGGCAGCGACCTCCGGCGCTGGCGACCCGAGGATCGCGCCGAGAGCGGAGCCGGAGGTCAGCGGACTGCGTCCGGCGTTGCGTCGAGACGCGCCAGGGCGTCCGGCAGAACGTTAAGAAGATCGCGCGCCAGGAAGCCCAACGGAGTCTGCTCAGCGAGCATCGCACCCGCCTGGGCGTGCAAGACAACACCCCACATCGCGGCCGTGACCGGAGCCGCGCCCCGGGCGAGCATTCCGCCGATCACTCCCGCAAGGACGTCACCCGATCCCGAAGTGCCTAGGCCAGAAACGCCTCCCTCGTGACGCCATGCCGCACCGTCAGGCGAAACCACAAAGGTGGTCGCGCCCTTCAGGACCACAACGGCCTGAAGTATCGCTGAGGCGTCGCGAGCTGCGCTCAGCGGGTCGGCCTTGATCGCTTCCTTGTCGCGTCCGAGCATCGCCGCCATTTCACCTGCGTGAGGCGTGACGATCGTGCGGCCGCCCGAAAGCTGGCTGAAGAGGCCTTGGACGGATTGGTCCGGCAGCGCTCCGGCGTCGATCACAGCGGGACACTCCGGGGTCGCTTCCAGCAGGGCAAGAGCCAACCGTCGCTCATGCGCCATCGCATCCATTCCGGGACCAATGACCAGGGCAGACGCCTTGCCTGCGGCCGCCTTCACGAGAGGCCCCAATCTCATACGCGATCGGCGCGGGACGATGCGCGCCTCGGGAACCGTTACGGCCATGGCCGCGACGCCGTCACGGTCCGCGCAAATCTGCAGTTTTCCCGATCCGACGCGCAAGGCGGCCAGGCCGGCGAGAATGGCGGCTCCGGCCATCACGGTCTCGCCGCCGACGATCAGCACCGCCCCCCGATCCTCCTTGTCGCTGCCGACCGGCAGACGCGGGAGCGGATGGGCGACCAGGATGCCAGCATCAAGCTTGTTGCTCACCGGGCCGCCACCTTTGCATCCGGCGCTGTTGTGACCGCCGCCCCCTCCCGCTCGAGCGGCGCCAGGAAGTTGTAACTGACCAGAGCCAGCTTGCCGTCTTCGGCCTGACGATAGGCTGTGACCCCACAGTTTGCCACGTCGCCTTCCGCGTCGATCGCGAGAATCTCGGTCTCGGTCAGGCCCTCCAGCAGGTAGCGCAGGCACAGGACCACGACCTGATGCCCGACGATCAGCACGCGCTGATCCCGGTGATGCAGACTGAGGGTGTCCAGCGCTGCGCGCAGCCGAAGTATCACATCACACCAGCTCTCTCCGCCGGGGGGACGATGGTAGAATTTGCCAAGCCGCCGCCTCGCCTCGGCCTGTTCAGGATATCGCGCTTCGATACCTTGCGAGGTCAGACGATCAAGGATTCCGAACTCCCGCTCTCTCAGCCGTTCGTCGATGCAAAAAGCGATATCCGAACGCGCCAGCCCACCCGCGTCGGCGATGGCCTTCGCGGTCTGCTGGGCGCGCAGGTAGGTCGACGTCAGGACCACGGTCGGGCGTTGATCTGCCGGAAGGTTTGCAAACCATTTGCCGAGCGCTTCAGACTGCTCATGACCCAGATCACTGAGCGGCACATCAACATCCCGTATGTCGAGGTCGATTTCCCCAAGGCCCGCCGCATGCGCCCGATCCCGAGCCACGTTTCCGGCGCTCTGGCCGTGGCGAACGACCCAGAGATGCGATGGCCATGGAGATGTCATGAGGACCTGCTGAAGCATTGCGACGGAGGTTGAACGCACGTTTGCGATCTTGGCGCCGCCACTTGGCGCCGCCACTTGGCGGACGCCCAGGCGTGTCCGTGAAAGGGGCCGGTTGGTGATGTACGCCGAGAAATCCGGCGTACAGCAACCCTTGCACCTCGTGGCCGACTGTCGCCCGCCGGAGTTCCTCGTCAACAGGAACCTGGGTCGCCGGCTGGGGTTTTGACCGGCCAGGAACTGCTTCTTCTAGGGGAGAGACACCGTCGCCCCTGCTGGAGCCGGCGCCTTCTTCTCCTGGTGACCGAAAGCGAGAATAAAGGTGACGAGCGCCAGGCCAGCGATCACACCGACGATGACCACCAGGGCGCGGCGGGCACGCGCCGGGTTTTTGATCGCCGGCGGCTTCTCATGATCCACCGGAACTGCGCCTTACCCCACGGTCTGCGGTTGCGGAATCTTCCTCGCCTGTATGGTGCTCAACGCATCCGGCTTCGATCTCTTCGCGGGCGAAGACCTCCTCCTGCCCGTCTTCCAGCAGTTGGTCCTCCGGACCTCCGAGCCCGCCCACAATGAGACCGGAGGCCTGCTTTTCGCCGGCGGTCACTGGCGGCCGCCCAACTCGCGTTGAACATCCTCCATTCGATCGCCCACGCGAGCGACGGCATCCCTGAGCGCTTTTTCGCTTACGCCGAACCTGGCCGCCCAATCGCGAACCTCATAGTCTTCCGACAGGCTGATACGCTCCCGGTCCTGCCCGCCGACGCTGGTTTTGTTGTCCGACATCAGGCGTCTCCTTTCCTCTGAAGGCTCGATTGCGTACCGCCCTTGCGCCCGGGCTCACGCGCCAGGTCGCTGTTTTGCGAGAAGCTTCTCTTTTCTTCGGGGACCGACCGGCCTCCGAGTGTGGCTAGTTCCTTGCGGCGCTCCGGTGTCAACGAAGCGAAGCCTCGCCGGCGGATGCCGTTGTCAGGCGTGTCGGGAATATCCATTGGAGTCTCCTCTCTGTGCTGGTCTGATTGCGTTGCGCCGGAACGGTTTGCTGACCCACGCGGCGGCGATAACCAATGTCTCGCGCGCGCCTATCCGGCGACGATGGCGTGCAGGTCGGGATGACGCTCGGGCGGAAACCTTTGCAAGGCTTCCTCCACCAGTGTCTTCGCTTCCGCCTCCGACAACTCGGCTTTCGACACCCGTGCTCTGAGGTCTTCAAATACGATGGCGAGAGCCAGTTCGCCGAGATCGGATGAGGTGGCGGTTTCAGCGGTCGAATGGGTCATACGTTCGTCCTTTGATCCCTTGACCAACCCTTCCGATCCGCGTTGGTTTCTGTGTCGGGAAGGCGACCATGCCGATTGTCGCGTGTGGACGTCGATGCGCGTTTCATCGATGTCTTCCGACGCAGACGACCTTGCAGGCGCAGACGCAGACGCAATATCTCGCCTGACCCAGCCAGCGGCGAGACGCGTCCCTGTGCTCGCCTGGACCTCGCTCCGGTACCGATGCGAAAACGCGATGCGTGTGGCTTTATCAGAGTCGGTGGCGCAGCGTTCCGGGTTTGGCCGCCGCCAAATCGCTCCGAGCCCCCCTATGTCGGGTAGACGACGTCTGCCGTACGCGGGCGTCAACAGCGTGGCATTTGAAATGTTTGAATGCCAACGCTAGGAAAACTGAAATGACGCGAACTCCCCCGACGATCGCGCGACGTCCTGATTTTCCGGACCGCGAGCCAGTACGCCGAACCGCGTCCAGCGGAGAATGATGCGTTGCGTGCTTCTGCGTCATCCCTGGCGGCGCCGACCGTGACCTCGCCTACTCGTGTCTTGACGGCGCTCGAGACAATGCCCCGTTTCCGGCTACGACAGGCGACCTGGGCCACCGTCGTCCGCTCGATGTTTGAACACGCTTTCCACAATCAAGCCGGAGCCCTGTCATCGTGAATCCGGAGACCGTCGACCTCACCAACTGCGATCGCGAGCCGATACACATTCTCGGCGCGATCCAGCCTATCGGTTTCCTGATCGCTCTTACGTCCGACTGGCTGATCGCCCGCGTCTCGGCCAATGTGGCCGACTTCATCGGCCGTTCGCCAGACGCGCTGTTCGGACAGCCGCTCGACACCGTTTTCTCAAAAAGGGCGGTTCACAACCTGCGCAATCGCGCCGCCATGCTGCGCGGGGCCGACGCTGTCGAGCGGGTCTTTGATTATGAACTCGTCGACGGATCCGGGACCTTTGACGTCGCGATCCATATTTCGGCGGGTCAGATCGTTATTGAGGGCGAGCCGGCGTCAGGCGAACATGGCGACGCCACGGGCATGGTCCGATCGATGATCACCCGTCTGGACCAGGCCGGGGACTTCGACGCCTTCTACAAGGAGGGGGCTCGCCAGATCCGAGCCCTGATCGGTTTCGATCGCGTCATGGTCTACCGCTTCGCCGCCGACGGGCATGGCGAGGTGGTCGCCGAAGCGGTCCGCGCCGGCATCGGCAGATTCATGGGACTGCACTATCCGGCCAGCGACATTCCAGCCCAGGCCCGCGAGCTTTACCGACGTAACCTGTTGCGCGTCATCACGGACGTCAACGCTCCCGCCGTCCCGGTGCTGCCGCAGCGGGATGAGAATGGTCGTCCGCTGGACCTGTCGCTGTCCGTCCTGCGGTCGGTATCGCCGATCCATATCGAGTATCTGAAGAATATGGGCGTCGGAGCCTCGTTATCGATCTCGATCATTGTCGAGGGCCGGCTCTGGGGACTATTCGCCTGTCACCACTATTCGCCCCGGTGTCCCACCTTCGAACGTCGCTCGGTCGCAGAGCTGTTCTCGCAGATGTTTTCGATGCGTCTCGAAAGTCGGGAACGGCAGGAAACGGTCGAGTACGAACGCCGCGCGCGTGATATTTCCGACCAGTTGCTGGGAGCCGTGGCGTCGGACGAAACCCTCCTCAAGGATCCGGACTGGCTCGGCGACATCCTCACCCACGCTATCCAGGCCGATGGTGTCGGGGTGTGGATCGGGGGCAAACACGCCTTTTCGGGCACAACGCCGTCCCTAGACGATTTTCGCCGTATCGTGAGGGCTTTGAACGGGACGGCAGCCGGGAAGGTCTTCGCGACCGACCATATCGGATCGATCGTGCCGGGCGCCGAGGCCTTCGCGTCTCAAGCCGCCGGCCTGCTGGCGATCCCGATCTCGCGAAGCCCGCGGGACTATGTCGTGCTGTTCCGTCGCGAGCTCATCCATTCGGTTCGCTGGGCCGGCGATCCTCACAAGCCGGTCGAATATGGACCCAACGGGCCCCGCCTGACGCCGCGCGAGAGCTTCGCCGAATGGAAGGAGCTCGTCGAAGGCCATTCCAGGCCGTTCACCGCCTCTGAGAAGCGGGTGGCCGAGACCTTGCGCGCCACCCTGATTGAAGTGGTTTTGCGCCTGGCCGACGAAGCCTCGGCCGAGCGCCAGCAGTCCAGCGCGCGCCAGGAACTCCTGATCGCCGAGCTCAATCACCGGGTCCGCAATATCCTGGGCGTCATTCGCGGTTTGATCCGCCAGTCCCAACCCGCTGCAGGCGAGGACATGTCGGACTTCGTCAAGGTCGTGGACGGCCGTATCCACGCCTTGGCCCGCGCCCACAACCAGATCACCGATGACCACTGGGGGCCGGCTCCGCTGCAGGCTCTGATCGACGCCGAAGCTGCCGCCTTCGTGAGCGAGCAAGACCGCATCGTCACCGAGGGCGAGCCCATTCTTCTGAACCCGCAGGCCTATTCGACCATGGCCCTGGTGGTGCATGAGCTGGTCACCAACTCGACGAAATACGGGGCGCTTTCAACCCTCGCAGGCCGGGTGACCATTGGCTGGCATCGCAACGCGAAAGGCGACCTGAACCTCGAATGGCGCGAAGCCGGGGGCCCGACGGTCGCAGCGCCGACCCGCAAGGGTTTCGGCACGACGATCATCGATCGTTCGGTCCCTTATGACCTCGGCGGCAAGGCTCACGTCGACTACGTCCCTTCGGGGGTTCAGGCGACGTTCTGCATCCCGGCCCGCCATGTCTCGGAGGCGCGCTCCATTACCGGCCAACCGATCACGTATCCGCGCCCTGAGGCCGGTCACAGCCAGGCCATCCCGACCTCGGTGTTGGACGGCCACCACGTGCTTGTCGTCGAGGACAGTCTGATCATCGCGCTTGATGCCGAAGACATCGTCAGCCGCCTGGGCGCAAGCACGGTCGCGACAGCCGCAACCCTGGAGGCGGCGCTTGAGAGCATTGAGGCCGCCCCGCCCACGATTGCGATGCTCGACATCAATCTGGGTGACCGCAACAGTTATCCAGTCGCGGACCGCCTCATGGAGTTGAACGTGCCGTTCCTGTTTGCGACAGGGTACGGGGAACAAGCCGTGCTTCCAATGGAACACCGGGGTCGTCCAGTGATCCAGAAGCCCTACGTCCTTGAAAAGGTCGCGCGCGTCCTGGCCGCGATGATCGGGCTGCCTGCGTTGTCGACGCCTCAGGACTAGGTCATGCGCTGCAGACAAGGCTCGAATTCTATAGGTCAGGCCGCCGAAGCGGGTCGGCGGCCCCCTATCGAGATCTAGTCGGTCGCTTTGTGGATTGCGTCCTTCGCTTTGCCGAAGGTTTCCTTGGCCGCGCCGGCCGCACGATCACCCAAGCCTTCGGCGACCATCTTGTTGTCGCCGATCGCCTTGCCGACGCCTTCCTTGGCCTCACCCACATGTTTCTGGGCGGCGCCTTCAATGCCTTCCTTGCTCATGACAAATCTCCTCGGCCGATCGCCGGCCAGCAGACGGGTCGTAGCGACCGTCCGACGGCTGAAAGCGCCTCACGGCGTGGAGTTCCGGCCCCGACAAGCTGTCGACGACGCGGTTGAGGCGCTCGGCGCATCACTTCGTGTCATCCCGCGCAGACACCGGGCGTCGTCGGTGCGGAACGGCGCCTGGCGCCCTGTCGGGTCGCATCGAACCGACAGGCCTGATGAAGCCTGTGCCTCACCTGTCGTGAGGACGCTTGCCTCCTGCGGGTGGCCTGCGGAACTCGATCGCGTAATCGGCCTTTTTCAGGAAAGGAGATTGTGATGGCCGACAAGAGTCCGACGCCCCCTCTCAGCCCCCGCCCTGTTCCGAAGGCGGACACGACACAGGCAGAAGACCGGACCGACGTCCTGGAGGGCGAACGCCTGGCTCGCGCCCAGGCCCGCGTGGGTCAGGCCGTGCGAGGCTCGCACGAGAACAGCTGAACTGCCACAGGCGCAGCCGTTACTCGGGCGTGAGTTCTGCCCGTTCAGCCCCTTGGCGCGCGATCAGACGCATAGGCCGTCCCCGGACCCACACCCGACCGATCTCGATCGCCGACCACCCTTGCGGGAGGACGATGGGCCGCCGCGGCCAGTTCTGGGGATCGCCGTCGTCAACGACCAGACCCGTCAGGCCGAGCGTCAGACCCAGCAGCATTCCGCCCAGGTTTGCGAAGAAGGGACCCGCAGCGACCTGGCTGTCGGGATGGTCTGGCCGGTATTCGAGGCATTGGTGGAAACGGCCTTTGTCATAAGCCGCATAGCCTTCTTCGAAGAGTTCGAGCGCCAGGTCTCGATCCCCCGCCATCGCCGCCCAGGTCACATAGAGCGCCGGGAACATCGGCGCGCCGACGTAGGCCTTCCAGTGCGCGAGATAGAATTCAAGCGTCGCCTTTCGCTCGATCGCCGGCGCAGGATGGTCGTAGGGAAACAGGCCCGCAAGCGGGGACGGCGTCGCCCCCTTGGGTTCGGAAACGCGGAAGCCGTCGTGGGCGGCGATGACGTGGTCGGACCGCACCGGCAGATACAGATCCCGCGCGGCCTCTTTCCAGGCCTCGGGGATTTCCCGCCCGATCTGCTGGGCTGCATGCGCTGCCCGACGAAGGATTTCGCCTGCCGCCATCAGGGTGAAGGCGTCATTATCCGGGGGTTCGGGAACCTCGGCGGGACCGGTCGCCCGCAGGAGTTCCAGTCCGCGTGAGGTGCGGGTCAGCCGGCTCACAATCCAGTCCGCCACGCCCGACAGCACAGGCCAGGCGGCCTCTTTCAGGAAGGCCTCGTCTCCCGTGACGTCGGCATAGAGGGCAAAGGCGCGGGCCGTGTGCAGTGAGCCGTGATCCTC
Source organism: Brevundimonas goettingensis (assembly GCF_017487405.1). Lineage (NCBI taxonomy): Bacteria > Pseudomonadati > Pseudomonadota > Alphaproteobacteria > Caulobacterales > Caulobacteraceae > Brevundimonas > Brevundimonas goettingensis. The sequence goes on from NZ_CP062222.1 coordinate 2,754,375, forward strand.
ATGCGCTGCGCTCTCGCCCGCCCCCGGCGCCGCCTCCTGGCCCGACAGGGGCGCTGCTTCCCAGGGAAACTGCGCGCCCTGACGCCCGGACAGTCTCGCATTGCTGCGCGCCGCTGGCAGGCCTCTCGTCCGGAAGTCGAGGATGGCCCGGGCGGCGTCCGGCTGCATGAACAGCAAAGGCGGCACGCAGAAGGCGTCCACGTCCCACATCACATGCCCATAGTAGTAGGTGTAGTCGTGCCAGGTCGCGAGACCGAAGATGGACGTCGCTGCCGGCGAAGCTTCGTGCACCGAGCAGTTGAGATAGAAGACCGCAGCGTCGATGAGCGCCTGATGGCGTTCGCTGGCGCCATGAACAACGATCCGGCTCTTCCAGATGTCCGCCCAGGCCTCCCGGTTGCGCCGTCTGAGCGCATCGAACCCGGTGGCCCGGGCCCGTGCGATCCGCCGGGTCGCCTCTTCGTCAGGCCGTTCGTGCAGCATCGACGGCAGGATCGCGACCATCTGGCGGAGGCGCACAGGCCTGTCGGCCCGGGCGCGCAGCCTGTAGTCGGTTCGCAATGGTCCGGCGGCGTCCCAGGTCTGAACAGTTCGCTCTGCATTTCCCCCTCCGACGATCTCCGTCGAGAGCGCGTAGCCGCACTGGCTCAGGCCGCCTTCGGCCTCCCACAACAGGGACCCGTCGCAGGCCGGCTCGGGTTCGCCTGGCGTGTCGGTGCGCCGACGCGCGACGCGGCCTCTGAGACCGGCCGTTTCGACGATGGCCCTCAGCCCGACCTGGCAGGCGGCCGAGACGCGCACTTCCACTTCCTGCAGCACCACCGCAGGCGCGGATCGGCTGGCGAAAGTCAGAACCACGACCTCCGCCGACACCCCGCCGGCCTCGAAACGAAAGGCGCTTGTCAGCTCTCCCGTCGAGAAATCGTAGCGTTGGACGAGATTTGAAACGGCGGACGGCTGGTCGTTGAGCCAAACGCCATTGAGCGCAAGATCGCCCGCGAGAGGATAGGGCGCCGGCGCCGCAGCCTCGACGCGCCGCTCCGGGTGTTCGCCAGCGAAGCCTGAGACGATCGCCATGCCGGTCTGCAAGGGCTGCTCGCGCACGCGCAGACCGATGACGCCATTGCCGACATAGGCCGGGAGATCGCCGTTGCGAGGTCCGGTTTCATCGGGCGGATTGAGGGGTTCTGTCATCCGCTCAGGCTCCATAGGGCGGATCGACATGGATCCGCGCGTGACCGCCCCGGCGATCGTGTGCGGCGTCGATTTCCCGGATCAGGGCCTCGCCGCGCTCCTGGCCAATGAGTTGCAACAGAGCGTCGATCTTGGCTTCTGTGCGGTCGTCGTTCTCCTTGGAAGCCGGCGATCCAACGTAGAGGAAATAGGCAAGGCCCACGACCTGCCACAGCAGTTGCAGGAACTCGGACTGCCAGTTTTCGAAGGTGTCGCGCCCCATCAGGACGAGGTAGGCGGCCAGTTGCGGCGTGGCCCCATGATCTCTCGCCTCATCGACAAACGCGTACCATCCGAACAGCCAGTGCAGGGCGATCGAGACGAAGAAGAAAGCCAGGGTGATCCAGGCATAGGCATAGCGTCGCATCAGTCCCTCCGTCGGATGTGTCGGGCGAAATGCGTGACAACGGCTCCGGTTTCTCTGTCGCCCAGCCGACGTCCATGTGTTTCAGGGAGGGGCGCCAGGCTTGAGCCTGAGACTCAGGCGACCACTCCTCTCCTGCCAGGCCGCATCGATCCAACCGAGATCGTCCGAACCAGTCCGAAGCCTCAGTTCCTCACGCAGATCGTCCTCCGACACCAGTGCGCGCCGCATCTGTACCGGGTCCGGACGACCGTTCTGCATCAGGGTCCGGGGGTGACCCTCGATCACGCGCGACATCCCGGGGACGTGAAACGCAAGACTGGCGAAACCCCAATGCGACAGAGTTATGACGGCCGCAGCGGCGAGCGCGGGATAAAAGGCCCCGCCCTCCGTAACGCCTCGTCCGAGGACGGCGCCCGTCATGATCGCCAAGAGCGCGTCGAACGGGCTTCCCTGTTTGAGAAAGCGCTTTTTCCCGGCCTTGAGAAGGGCCCAGGCGATGATAAAGCTGAGAGCGGCTCTCGCACATGCGGGTCCGATGCCCTCACCTTGCAACGCGTCGATCATCTGCGCCTCCGCGGCCAAATCTAATCCGTTTACGGACAAGATTTCAGACACAAGCTAGTTCCGACCACCGGCCTCACCGGAATGGTCAAACGCGCGACGCGGTGACGGCCCGCTTCGGTCCTGACGCGAGACGCTTCCAAGGGTCATCATTGGCAAGCGACGGATATTCCCGCGAATGACATCTCCGCGAAGGCCCCGTCATCGTCAGTGACCCAGACCAAGGGGTCGACAGCGGCTTCATACGCAGGACACGAAAACGGGCGGCGCCATCGGCGCCGCCCGCTCTGCCGTCTGGAGGTCAAGCGCCTCAGTGTGCGGCGTCGGCGTTGGCCTCATCGAGTTCATCGACCATATGTTTGTGCATTTCGACGACGGGCAGGGTCTTGGCGGCCCAGCCCTTCAGTCCTGCGTTCGCGCCGACGCGGCCATAGTCGGTAAGCAGCATCGCGGTTTCATTGTGGGCCGCCTCCTGCTGCTGGAGATAGACTCGGTCGAAATCCTGATCGGTCGCGCCGCGCAGGTTGTCGATCAGGCCCTGATGACGCTGATCGAGCGCGGTCGGGATCGCCAGGTTGGCCGCAGCAGCGATCGGTTTCAGCTCGTCGCCCGCCTTGCCATGGTCGGCGACCATCTTGGCCCCGAGCGCCTTGATTTTCGGGTTGGTCGAGCGCTGGGCGGCGATCTGCCCGGCCTGAACCTCGTACATTCCGCCGATCGCTGCGTTGGTTACGAAGCCCTCGTCCGTGGCGGCGCCGGCCGGGGCAGCGACGGTTCCCACAACGCCTGCCGCATGGTCCTGAACCGCGTTTGCAGCCTGGTTCTGTTGGTCTGGCGCTCCGCCCGTTTCCCTGTTGCAGGCGGCGAGCGCCAGAACAGCAGCGCCGGCGACGAGAATGGATTTGTTGATCATGACAGTCTCCCTTTGCGCAGCCAACGCGGTTGAACGGCAACGGTTGCACAAGGCGTTACGCCTCGAGTTGCTCCATCCGACATTGTTCCGGGGCCTTGTCCGGGCGTCGACGCACCAGACGCGTGCCATGGCGGAACCGGTGGTCCGAAACCTGATCGAAGGCGACCTCCACTACTAAGTCCGGACGCAAGGGCGTCCAGACCGTGGAGCGTTCAGTGCTCCAGCGGCTGGGCCCGCCCGGGACCCGTCCCGTGAATCCGTCACCGCCGCGCAGTGCTTCGAGCTCCCGGGTCAGTTCAACCTTGTCGACCCCCGCAAAGCCTGAGGCATGGCCGACGTGATTCAGCCGACCCTGATCATCGTACAGGCCCAGAAGAAGAGAGCCGACGATCGGTCCGGACGAAGCGTAGCGAAAACCGCCGACGACGCAGTCGGCGGTGCGGCCGCGCTTGACCTTGATCATCGCTCGCTCGCCTTCGAGGTAGGCGCCGTCGATCGACTTGGCGACCACGCCTTCGAGACGCCCGTCTGTCAGCCATCCCTCGGCGCGCGTCTGATCGTCCGTGCCGGGCGTGAGGGTCAGATCCGGCGTCTGATGGCGCTTGAGAAACCGCTCAAGCCTGGCGTGACGCTCCGACCAGGACAAGGGCCGCAGGTCCGAGCCGTCGACGTCCTCGACCATATCGAACAGCGCGAAGACGGCCGGGGTCTCGCGCGCAAGCCTTTGAATGCGGCTTTCTGCGGGATGAAGACGCGCCTGAAGCACTTCGAACGAAAACGTCTCCCCGTCCCGCGCCAGCAACTCTCCGTCGATCCCGAATACATCGTCGGACAGCGCTGCAAGTCGCTGGACCACCTCGGGGAAAAAGCGGTTCAACAGCTTTCCGGACTTGGCGACGAGCTCGACCTTGGGACCAGCCTTGAAGGCCAGGCAACGAAAGCCGTCCCACTTGGGTTCGTACCACCAACCGGGACCGCCCGGCAGTGTTGGTCGCGAACGCGCCTCCATCGGTGTGCCGTGTAGAAGTCGCACCGTGCCGCCTCAGATCCGAACGTCGCCGGGCCGGGGACCTCCCGCCCTAAGGCCAGGCTCCGCCGGGGCTCCGATCGGTGTCGACGCGGGGACTCCCGCAAAGCCGAAAACCGGTGCTTCGACCGTTCCAACGAACTGGTCGCCATTGAAAACGTGTGCATGGCGGGCTCGCGGGTGAGCGTGCAGCCGGTCGCGCGCCTCGGTCAGAGCCGTATCCGGGTCAACAGCGTCAAGCACGTCCATCTCGGGCGCTTCGTTGTCGCGGCCGTTAAAGCTGAAATAGATCATCGTCTTCTCCTCGAAGGTCGCGGCTATGGCCTTCCGGTTCAACAGCGCCCGGCGCCCGTCGTTCCCGACGCCCCTGCCCGGCCTTTCGGCGTGGCGCCTTTGCAAGGCCCGGCGAGGCGAGGCCCGCAGCCAGACGCGCGGCGTTCGGGAACGAACCAGTCGGGCCAAGGTTTCGGGTTTATGCCCCGATACTTCTTCAGCACTGCGAACGGCCACCGGATCAAGGACGACGAAGGCGACATCCTCGCGAACGATACGGCGGCCCGCCACATGGCGATCGAAATCCTTTCCGAGGTTTTGCCGTCACAGCGCGAGCATCTCGGCGAGGGTGGGCGATACAGCGTCATTGTCGCGGACGACCAGGCCAATCCGCTCTATGAGATAACCGCGACGGCGAAACGCTATGCTCAATAGCCGGTCGGCAAGGTTCACGATGGAACCTGGTCGGCGATCGGGAAACCACATGTCCGCCCAGTTTCAGAATCAGGTCCTTTCCAATCTCGGCGAAGACGATCTCGCAGCGCTTCTGCCGCACCTTGTGGCCGTGACGCTCAGGAAGGGCGACGTCCTCACCGAGCAGGACGGGCCGGTCGACGAAGTCTATTTTCCCGGCACCGCCGATCTGGCGAACGTCATGATGTTCGCAGACGGCCGTGCGGTTGAAACCTCGACGGTTGGCTCCGAAGGCGTTTCGGGCCTGGCGGCCTTTCTGGCCGGCGCCCCTTGCTCGTGGCGGGTCGTCGTCCAGATCGAGGGCACAGCATGGAAGTTGGCTGCCGATGTCCTTCGCCGCCAGATTCAGGCCAGCCCGGCCCTGCTCGCGCGCGCGCTCGAACTGACCCATGACTACCAGTCGCAGGCCGCCCAAACAGCGGCCTGCAACGCTATTCACGAGGTCGCGCCGCGTCTCGCGCGCTGGCTGCTTCTCGTCCAGGATCGCACGGATCAATCTGAGATACTGCTCACCCAGGGGGACATCGCCACGCTGCTCGGGGTCCAACGCACGACCATCAACGCCGCGGCGTCCGAACTCAGGAGCGCGGGTGCGATCGACTATCGTCGCGGCAGGGTCCACATCCTTGACCGCACGGCTCTAAGGGGCGTCGCTTGCAGCTGTTACGAGGCCCAGCGGCGTCGCTCTCAAGCTCTGGGGATCGTGACCCGCTTCCAGCGCGTGGACCGGTCATCTCCTTCTTGAGCTTTGAGGCTCTATGCTGGCTGGCAGTCGTGCCTGCTGCGCCGGTTGATGGCGAATGGACACGCTCGGTGGTCCCGCCCGAGGCGGCAATCGATGCAGGTCGTGGCGCCGGGCAGGGCCGACGTCGTACCGCGGGAGGCCTCGTCCCCACGTCCGGTCCGGTCAGCCCCGCCCTCGCCTACGGCATCCGGGCGCAGGCGTAGAGCGTACCTTCAATCTCGAATCCGTCGGTATTCGTGGTCAACGCGTGTACCGATCGAACTCTTCGCGATATCGCGCCGTGAGCCGCTCCGGATGTTCGGCCTTCTCTTGCAGCGTCAGGAACCAACTGCTTTCCTCTTCGAACATATGCGTCAGGACCGCCCCTTCGATATGTTCCCACTTGTCGAGCCACTCGGGTTTTGACGGAGCGATATTTTCCAACTCCGCCATCTGGGCCTTGGCTGTGGTCTGCTCGAGATAGGCGTGGGCGGCGTGGGCCTTCTCCCCGGCCTGTCCGAGCGCCGGGTACAGCACAAGCTCTTCGGCCAGGGAATGACCGTTGAGAACCACCGCAAGCGCCTTCATCGCCGCCGTTCGATCACTCGCCGACTTGGCTCGGCGACCCACCTCGAACGCCTCGCGGATCTGATCGTGGTGGTCCAGAACCGCCGCCAGCCACCCTTGAGGCGCCGCAACAGCCCGCGCCTTTTCTGTCGCCTCTGCCCGGTGTTGAGCGCCGGGGATCGGGGTGATGGCGGCCAGCGCCTTGTCGATGATGGACATCTGCTTTCTCTCTCAATCCAATCGGATAATCAGAAGACGGTGCGAACCGACGGTTCGCGATCCCACAGCCGCCCAACACCCGCTGTCTTGACGAATGTGGCTCCAGCACCTTTGCCGAGGGCGACGACGCCTGCATCGGGAACCACGCCCGCCTTATCGAGGAGCGGCTGGGAGGCCCGCGAATGACCGATGACCTTCAGATGGACAAAGGCGTTATGGACGAAGTCGATCGCCGAGGCCTCCTTGAGCAACTGGGCGGCTCCCTCTTCGGACGCTGCGACCACGACGGCGTCGAAGAGCACCGATGGCCCGCCCTGGAGCTGGTAGTCTGCAGCCTGGGTCGCGCCGTCGGACAAGGTCACGCCGCCGACGGTCGGCGCGACGACAAGGAACTTCGCTCCGGCGTCCGTCACCGCGTCGCGTACGGCGTTGACAAGAGATGCGTCTGATCCCTCCGTGACCAGACAGCCGACCATCCGGCCAAGGAGCGATGGCGTCGTCTTGGCCAGAATGCTGAGCGCCGGCGAGAGTTCGAGATCCCGCCGCGTCGGCTGAGCGGCGTCGACGACCGGGATGGCGCCCGCAAAGCCAAGACCCGTCGCTACCCGGGTCGCGATCGACGTCTCGATATTCGAGAGATGACCCAGCATTCGCTCGCGGATTTCCGCCGTCTCGACCTTGCTCAACTCAAACACCAGGGCGTTGATGATGTGGTTCTGCTCCGGCTCGGTCTGGCTCAGGAAGAACTGGCGAGCCTGGCTGTAGTGATCCGAAAAGGTTTCCGAGCGGGCTCTGAGCTTTGTCCCTTCCACCGGGGCAGGGAAGGATTTGAAACCGGCGACAGGATCCTCGCGGGCGTTGCGAGGATCCAGGAGGCTGGGCTGATAGGCGACCCGTCCCTTGGGGACGGTCATCTGCATATGGCCATCCCGCTGGAAGTTGGCGAAGGGACACCCCTTGGGCTGATTGATCGGAATCTGGTGGAAGTTAGGGCCGCCAAGCCGAATGAGTTGGGTGTCGTGGTAGGAGAAGTTGCGACCATGCAGCAGGGGGTCGTCGCTGAAGTCGATGCCCGGCGGCACATTCGCGGTGCAGAACGCGACCTGTTCGGTCTCGGCGAAATGGTTGTCGATATTACGATCCAGCACCATCCGGCCGATGATCCGCAAGGGAACGAGCTCCTCGGGGATCAGCTTGGTAGAGTCGAGGTGGTCGAAGTCGAAGCTGTCGGCGAAAGCCTCGTCGAACAGCTGGACGCCCAGCTCCCACTCCGGGAAATCGCCTTTGTCGATCGCATTCCACAGATCACGGCGGTGATAATCGGGATCGGCGCCGTTGATCTTGACCGCCTCGTCCCAAAGCACCGATTGGGCGCCGAGCTTCGGCCGCCAGTGAAACTTCACGAAGGTCGACCGACCTTGCGCATCGACCAGTCGGAAGGTGTGAACGCCGAAGCCCTCGATCATCCGGTAAGACCGGGGCAGCGTCCTGTCCGACATGATCCACATGATCATGTGCATGGATTCCGGCGTCATCGCGATGAAATCCCAGAAGGTGTCGTGAGCTGTCTGGGCTTGCGGGAACCCGCGATCCGGCTCGGGCTTGGCGGCGTGAATGATGTCGGGGAACTTGATCGGATCCTGAATGAAGAAGACCGGGATGTTGTTTCCAACGAGGTCCCAATTGCCGTCCCTGGTGTAGAACTTGACGGCGAATCCGCGCACGTCGCGCGCGAGATCCATCGAGCCCTTCGAGCCCGCGACCGTCGAGAAGCGCACGAACACTTCGGTCTTTTCCCCCACCTCGCCCAGGATGCGCGCGGTCGTCAGATCGGCGAGGGAATCGGTCAGTTCGAAGAAGCCGTGGGCGCCCGTCCCACGGGCGTGAACGACTCGTTCGGGGATCCGCTCGTGGTCGAAATGCGTGATCTTCTCGCGCAGGATGAAGTCTTCAAGCAGGGTCGGCCCGCGCGGTCCCGCTTTCAGCGAGTTCTGATCGTCAGCGATCACATGACCCATGTTGGTGGTCAGCCGCAACTGGTGGCCGGAAGCAGTCTGATGCACCTCTCCACCCACGCCTGTCGTGATTTCGGGCGCGGCTGAGACTTTCGCCGTTCGGGCCGTCGTCGTTGCAGGACCCGGCTTCGGCGCAGCAGGGCGGGCTGAGGAGGACTTGGAGGATTTTGCCATGACGAGCTCCGGCGATGTCGGGATCACGGCTGCGGCGCCGCCCTTCCAGAACCCGGCTGGTTCCTTTCGGTTCACGACAAAGCCGCGTAACTCCAAGGACTTATGTGTCGGGTACCCCACACTGATGCAGCGAGGGATGCTCATCATGCGGGCCTCGATTACAAACCCGTCGTCATTCAGGGACTTGGCGACCGATCTGGTGGCCAACGCCTGGTCTGGCCGGCCCCAGTGTGAGTAATGCATGGCGTCGGATTATCCGCCGCGCTTCCATCTACGCGCTATTTTAAAAACGCCCTTCTTCACTCTCTTCGGCGTCGCCGCATCTGCGATTGCGGCGGACCGGGTCGGGGCTGCCGTGCCCTCAATTCCCCAGCGGCGGTGAGCAGGCGTCCGCGTTCAGGTCTCGCTCCCACCGCCCGCTTCCACCGAAAGGCCGCCCTCGCAAGGTGGCATGAGACCCGGGAGATCACGCTGGACTCAGATCCATTCCGTTCGCCCAAGGCCCGCCACTTTCGATGAGGGTGAAGCGGACCGGGAACCGGAGAACCACGCCCTCGTTTGGGGCTCCGCACGGAGGCTGTCGCTTGGGTCCCTACTACTGCATCCTGATTACGCCCGGCGTGCCGGCGCGAGAAATCGCGGTCCTGACGCTGCCGACGATGCTTCGGCGCGCGTCCAGGCGCGGTGCGTTGCCCATTGTTGGCCGGGCTTCGAGACCGTCGTCGTCTACGAGGGCGAGCGCCTTGTCGCCGTGGTTTCCAATCCGGTCCTCGGCTTCGCGTCAGACCCGTTTGATATGATCAACGTCTTTGACCAGCGCGACCGAGCGGCGTGAACGCGACGAGGATCACCATGCTGGGCGACTCTCTCACCGCAGGCTACGGCTTGCGACGCGATGAGTCCCTTCCTGTTCGCCTTCAGGCCGAGCTCGCCGCCCTTGGCACGTCCGTCCAGGTCACCAACGCGGGGATATCCGGCGACACCACCGCCGATGGCCTGAGGCGGGTCGACCGATCGGTTCCGTCGGATACGCGCTTGTGCATCGTGGCTCTGGGAGCGAACGACATGATGCAGGGTGTCGCAACCCCGACCGTGCAACGCAATCTGGAGGCCATCCTGGATCGCCTCGCCGGCCGGTCCATACCGGCCATGATCTGCGGAATGCGCGCGCCGCCTTGGCTGGGCCTTTACGCAATCGCATTCGATCGGGTCTTCGCCGACGTCGCCCGCGAACGCCGTGTGCCGTTCGATCCCTTCCTGCTCGAAGGCGTTGCGCTGGATTTCCGATTTACCCTACCGGACCGGATCCACCCCAACGGCCCGGGGATAGCGAAGGTGGCGCGCCGACTGGCTCCGCAGGTCGTGGAGGCCATGACGCCATGAACCGCCCCAGGTCCGCCCGTCCAACCCGTCCTCGATCCCCAGAAGCAGAACGCCCCCATGCCCGCCTCCGCCGTCTCTGAACTCGTCAATGCCCTTACATCTCGGTCCTGTTGAGCCGGTGTCGTGAGCCGAACGCCTCTACTGGAGCGGGCCTACGACCTGGCCCGAAGCGGCGCGTGCGCGACGGTGAAGGAGATCAAGGCGCGCTTGAAGGCTGAGGGCTATGAGCACGTCAATTCTCATCTCGACGGAGTGGGAATCCGCAATGCGCTCAGAGACCTTTGCCGATCCCCCTTTTCTGAGCGGGAACAATAGCGACGGCGAGGCTGGTCTATCCGTGCGGTCTGGAAAACAAGTCATTGTACAGTCCGGCTCTTGTCTCGACACGACTTAGGAACCGCGCCCGGAGGCGCTCGTTGCGGATGCATGGCGAGATATTCATTTCAGACGGAAGGCGGCATCGGGGACAATGCCCCGGTCGAGATCGAGATCAGATCGTTCAGGGAAGCGCAGATTGAGGCCGTGGCCTTTCTGGGTGAAACCCTGCGCGATCGACCTGAACAGTTCTGGGCGCGTCAGGAAGCGACACTGACTGTCAGTGACGACGCCGGCCTGGTCCTCTTCCGCTTGAACCTGATTGCCCGATCGTTTGATGCCGGCCACTGAGCGGTGTTTCTAGATGCTCCTCGGCGCCGAGGGATCTGGATCGCCGGTTTGAGGGCGGCGTCGACGCGCCGCCTCGTGCCGATCAAGGCGCACGCCGACCGAACTCGTTTCGGAGTGGCGAAGATCAGGGAGATCAGCCCACCGCCTCAGTCACGGAGTCTTTAGACCGGCCGGAGGCCGGCGGACGCGTGGAGACGCGGGCGTGCGCGGACAAACGCCAGGGTCCGTCCCACCCCAACACCTTGGCCTTTGGGGCCCTCATGGCGGTCATGCACTCTTGGGAACCGATGGCCGAGACGTCGATTTGATAGTCATGACCCGACTGCTGCAGGACAAAGACGAGCACTGGCGCAAGCGCCCGAACGGCGCGACGCCGGTTTTTGACCCTGGTCTGTCGCCGCTTGGAACAGACTCCGAAGCCGGCGGCGCCCGCGCGCCAGTGGCGTCGACCAACCGGTCCGGCCCCGTCCAGCCTCTTCCCGCGACACCTCGCCTGCCCAAACATGACCCCCGCTTGCCAATCTGGTTCTGGTGGTCAACCGCGGGCGCAATCGGGATCGCGCTTGTCGTGTTCGCAGTCGTAAGTTTCGCCTAGCGTCTGCGGCGGCCGGTGGCTGTTTGCAGACACCTCCCCTGCCAGCTGCAAGGCCACTTTTGATGGCGCAAGCGCCTGCGCTGACCAAGGGCATGACTGCTCTGGGGGAATGACCACAGAAACAACGCGCCGTCGGTGTTTTCCTCAGCGATCCAGGCCATGCGTCCCGGTGTTCATTGTGAAGCCATCGTCTTCCTCAATGCGAGGGCGCTCGCCAGGATGGCCCCGGCGACCGCAAAAACCATGCCGGGGTGGAGGCTTGCGCCGGTGAAGAGACTGAAGGGTCTGGACGGCTCGAAGCGGGAGAGGGTCTCCCCGCCAGGTCCTGGCGCACCCAGGTTGTTTGTAAGGCTCGGCCGTCGCTTTCTATCCCGCAGCAGAGCCGGGACGAGCGATGAGATCCGGTCGGCCAGACCCGGGCTATGGGCCGCCGCGAGAATCTGCAGGAAGCCGACACCGCCCACGGTGATTTCCCGACGCGGTCGTTGAACCGCATGCAGGACAGCCCGCGCCACAACGCCTGGACCGTAGGCCGGGGGCGGAACCCGGGCGGCGACGCCCAGATGGTTAGCCGCATGTTCAGCCAGGGGCGTACCGACCCCGCTTGGCTTGATAAGGGTCACGCTGACCGGATCCCCGGCCGCCAAAAGCTCGATACGCAGCGAGTCGATATACCCCTTCACTGCGTGTTTGGACGCCGCATAGGCTCCGAGGACCGGAGCCCCCAGATCCGAGGCAACCGATCCTACGGTGACGAATGCGCCACCCTGACGCAACAAGGGGACGGCGAGGCGCGCAGCATTGACCACCCCCCAATAGTTGGTCCGAAACAACCGCTCGTGCTCCATGGGCGGGGTCTCCAACAGAGGGACATAGATCGCGACACCCGCTGAGTTGATCCAGCTGTCGATCCGTCCGTATCGCGCCACGCACTGATTGGCGGCGGCGCGCAACGCGGCCTCATCACCGACATCGGCGGCTGCGAAATCGGCGGCGTATCCAGCGCCACGCAGGCTGTCGCAAATCGACGCAAGACCGTCCGCATTTCGCGAAATCAGGAACACCTTCGCGCCGGCGCGCGCGGCGCGGCGCGCGATCTCAAGCCCGATCCCGGAGCTGGCGCCCGTAATGACGATCGTCTGTTGAGACAGGGGCTTGAGCGAACGGGGCATTGACCCTCCGGAGAGATACGCACGACCCCGGCTGCGGAGGTGTGTGGAGACGCGATCGGGCGGGCCGTACGCCGCCCACCATAATCAGTGAGGCAGGAGAACGACCTTGGTCCATTCGTTCTGGTTGGTCTTGAAGTTCTTGTAGCCCTCGGCGGCCTGTTCCAGCGGCAGCCGGTGGGAGATCAGGTCGGTGGTGTCGATCTTGTTGTCGAGGATGAGCTGCAGCAGATCGGGCAGATAGTTCTGCACATGAGTTTGCCCCGTCTTCAGCGTCAGCCCCTTCTCCATGAAGGCGCCGATCGGCCACTTGTCCGCAACGCCGCCGTAGACGCCCGGAACCGACACGGTGCCGCCCTTGCGGACCGCCATGATGGTCTCGCGCAGGACGTGGGGGCGGTCGGTGCCGAGGATTTTCGTTTCCTGTTTCACCGCGTCGATGATGTTGTCGGGGGAGAAGCCGTGCGACTCCATCCCGACCGCGTCGATACAGCTGTCAGGCCCGATGCCCGCCGTCATCTCCATGAGGGCCTCACGGACCTTCACCTCGTGGAAGTTCAGCACTTCGGCGCCGTTCTGCTTCGCCAGTTCGAGGCGGCGGGGGTGATGGTCGATGGCAATGACCCGTCCGGCGCCCATCAGGATGGCCGACTTGATGGCGAACAGGCCCACCGGCCCGCACCCCCAGATCGCGACCGTGTCGCCCGGCTTGATCTGGGCGTTCTCCGCCGCCATCCAGCCGGTGGGGAAGATGTCCGACAGGAACAGCACCCGCTCGTCTGAAACGCCGTCCGGAATCTTGATCGGCCCATAGTCCGAATAGGGCACTCGCGCATATTCGGCCTGGCCGCCCGCGTAGCCACCCGTCAGGTGCGAATAGCCGAAGGCGCCGGTCATGGCGTAGCCGTAGGCGACTTCCGAGGCGTCGGCCTTTTCGGCCGGATTGGAGTTGTCGCAGGCGGCCGGCATCTTGTGATCGCAGAAGAAGCATTTTCCGCAGGCGATGACGAAGGGCACCACCACCCGGTCTCCGGGCTTCAGGGTGGTGTTGGCCGGACCGACCTCCTCGACGATCCCCATGAATTCATGGCCGAGGATATCGCCGTTCGACATGCCGGGGATCATGCTGTCGTAGAGGTGGAGGTCGGAGCCGCAGATGGCGGTCGCCGTGATCTTGATGATCGCGTCGCGGGGATTGACGATCTGGGGGTCGGGGACGGTGTCCACCTGAACATTGTGTTTGCCGTGCCAGGTCAGTGCGCGCATGGGGGGTCTTTCGGAAAATGAGGGTTCGGCGGAAGCCGGAAATCAGAAGTGACGGTCGCCGCGGGGCGCGGCGTCGGGCGCTTTCGACGTCGAGATCTCGCCGGTCTCCATCAGCTGTTTGAAGCGACGGAGCTCTCGCCGGGCCTGGATCCGCGGCTCACGCTGGAGAACCTTGGCGACCACCTTGCCGACCGCCCCCGCCGGGGGGTCGTAGCTGATGAAGAGCCGCACCTCGGTCCCGCGCCCGAAAGCATTGTCCTTGAACTCGATCCAGCCCTCGTGATCGACGTCCGAACCCTCGCTGGAGGTCCATGCGATCCGCTGACCAGGCACGTCTTCGGTGATTTCGGAGACCAGCTGAATGTCCATCCCTCCCGGCCCGACGATGGTCCATTGGGACCGGCCGGTCTCGAGAATATCGACCGCCTTCACATTCTCCATGAAGCTCGGCAGGTTGGTGATGTCGCTCCAGTAGTCGTACAGGTCCTGGCGCGGGCGGTTGATCAAGGCCGCGCGGATGCTGGCCGCGGAATGCTCGCCTTCGACCAGATCCTTGTCGATGAAGGCGGGCGAAGCGACCTCGGCGTCGGTCGAAATCGGGTCGGTTTCGGGCATGAAGCTCTCCGTATGCTCGTTCCCCAATCCGCGTGGTCCGAAGCCGTTCCAGCGCGGCCATACGGAATCGCGATCGGCGGCGTTCGATTTTCCGAACCGGAGAAAGCTGGAGATCCGCGGGCCGGACACAGCACTGGGCCGGACAGCAGCGGCGTTCGCTGAAGGTCCCGACCCGGTTCATCATGGGCCGGGAGCCGGACCCCCACCCTGCTCGCTCGAGCGTCGCGAGGCGCGTGAATGGAGGATTGCAATGCCGCGTGGAGACAAGTCGGCCTATACCGACAAACAGGAACGAAAAGCCGACCACATCGCCGAAGGCTATGAGAAACGAGGCGTGTCGGACAAGGAGGCCGAGCGTCGCGCGTGGGCGACGGTGAACAAGGATGATGGGGGCGGAAAAAAATCGGGCTCGGGACGCGGCAAGCACACCAGCCAACCTGCCGCCCACGAGGGAGGGCGCAAGGGCGGCGCAGCGTCTACGTCGCGCTCGGCGGCCGACAAATCCGCCGCCGCGAAGAAAGGCTGGGAGACGCGGCGCAAGCGATCGGGCTGACGCCTCGCCAGCTGCCCTGGCGCGGGACATTCACGAGCGCTGGGCCTGCAGGCGAAAACCGGCACTGGGAAAACCGGATCCTCGACCGGCGGCCACTCTCGGCGCGACGCCTTGCCGACTGGACGTCCTGAGCGCCGGCGCCCCCGGTGAAGGATCAGCGAAAAGCGGAGCGGATCGTTAGCTGCGCGATAAATCGAAGGATGATGGGAAGGGGTCGGTCTGCGGCCCTTGAAGCCTTTCCGCGAAACTGCGGATCGCGAGGTTATAAAGCTCTGCGCGCTCGAGGAAGCCCATGTGGTTGACGCCGTCGATGATTTCGACGCTGCCCGATCCCTCCCGTGCAATGCGTTCGCTAGCCTCGGCCTTGGTAATCACATCGGCGGAACCGCCCAGCACGAGAAGCGGGATGTCCAGCGTCGCCAGGGCGCCGGCGGCGTCCCAGTCGAACATGGCGAGGTTGCCCCTGGCCTGAACGCCGGGCGCGTTGCGTGTGGTCAACAGGGTCGTGTGCTCAAGCTGGCTGCGTGTTACGAAGCGGCCAAAGCCGAAGCGGTTGGCGATATGGGCCGCCCCGCTGAGATAGCTTTGCCAGGCGCCCAGCCAGAAAAGGGCTTGAAGCCAGGTCATCAAATGAAAGACCGGTTCCAGGACGGGTTTACGGAGGGCCGTCAACGCCTTCGAGAAGATCATGGTCCGAAGCGGGTTTGTGTAGGTGGTATTGATCAGGACGATGCCCGCCACCCGTTTGCGGACGAAGTCCGGCGCGTCACGCACCAGCGTCTGGATCGTCATACCTCCGATGCTGTGACCCACAAGGATGACCCGCGTCTCGCCGACGTGATCGATTACCGCTCGCAGGTCCTCGGCGAAGGCTGGCAGGGTCACCCCGGAAGGTCCGACCTTCGAACGGCCGAGACCGGGAAGATCCCACAACACCAGCCGATGGTCCTCGCCCAGGTCTCGCGACGCATAGTCCCAGATCGTACTGTCGAGGCCCCACCCATGCGTCAGGATGATCGGAAGGCCGCCGCCGCCGCCCCGCGTCTCGACCCAGAGCTCAGCGTCGGAGCCCGCGACGCGCACACCGGCCTCGCGTCGAGGACGCGATGGATCGGTATCGCCGCGGGCCAAGAACAATGTCGCCGGAAGCCGGCCGAGGAAGGACCAGGTCAGAAGGCCGAGACCGGTCCACAGCCGCCAATCGTCCCGCACGAATATCAGACCTCGACCGTCCCCCGCCGGCGCCAGCCGGCCGCCCCACCACGACCAGATCAACCACCCGGCCAAAGCCAAGACCAAAAGCGAGATCAGGCCGAAGACGGTTTTCAGGACAGGGACGAGGGGCATCACGACTCCTTGGGATGGCAATCCAATCCTGTCCGCCCCCCGTTGTTCCCGAAATTTTGCGAAGGATTACAATGTCGTGCACCTGACACACCAGAGGGGTCAGCCACACTTTTGAACCCTCGCATCGGCCTTACGGGTCGTGACGGGTCTAAGTTCCGCGCCTATTGATCCCACACAGGCCGGCCGGTTCCAGGCGGCGCAGGCGCGCTTCATTCCGTCAGTATCAAACGGCATGACGATGCGGCCGTCCCGGGTCACACAGATCAAACCCCCGTCGCCACCGCGGGCGCGGACCGTGTCCAGCACGGCCAAAGCGGCCTCATCCAGGCCCTGGCCGCCGTATTTCAGCCGGGCGGCGAGATCCGCAGCCGCGTTCGCACGGATGAAGGCTTCTCCTTCGCCCGTGCACGACACTGCAATCGATCCGTCGGCCCAGGTCCCGGCCCCGATCAGAGGGCTATCACCGACCCGGCCAGACAGCGCGCCGTAGGTCCCTCCCGTGGACGTGGCAGCGGCCAGACGACCGTCCTGATCCAGCGCGACGGCGCCGACGGTCCCGTGCCCGTCCGCAAGGTCATCAGGATCGAACCCGTCAGGCGTCGTCAACCACAAGGTCAAGTCCGTCACGCGCTCGCAGCCCACATCGGAGGCGAAGGTCTGGGCCCCCTGCCCGACAAGGAGAACTGGAGATCCGCGATCCAGCAGTCGTCGGGCGACGCGGACAGGGGAAGCCATCCCTTGAAGCGCCGCCACCGCGCCCGCCCTTCCCCCATGACCGTCCATCAGGCTGGCGTCGAACTCGACCTGGCCGAGGGCGTTGGGCGCGGAGCCTCGACCCGCGACGAACAGTCCAGAGGCCTCCATCTCGGCCGTGAGATCCTCCACGACGTCGAGAGCCGGCTGACCCCTCCGCAGACGGGCCGCGCCTTGTTCTACAAGTTCGGCCAGACAAGCCTCGGCCCTGCCGTAGTCGCGGCCCACTTTGACCCCGGCGCCCCCATGCAGCGCCAGCGCCCAACGAGGCGCCCCTTCGTCAGTCATCTCCGTATCACCCTCCAGCGACGGCTTGCTGCTTTACGCCGCATCAAGACCCTGTCTTTGGCGGTCGCGCCCCATGGTCGTCCTGGCCGGGCGAGGGGCGTCGCGCATCCAGATCAAAACGGTCTCCACTTGACAGGACGTGCATCCGCACATCAAACATCGACAAGGCGCGATCCGAGCGGGCCTCGGCGATATTGGAGTGGGTCGCGGTCTCTCCATCCACGACGTAGGCCGCGCCGCTGCCCAGGACCCGCAGTCGCCGCCCCTCCACCACTACGGCCGTATTTTCGTCGATCCCGATCCCGAGAAGGCGGGGATTGTGCGCAACCGCGCCAAGAAGACGTCCATATCGCCCCCGCTCCGCGAAATGCTGGTCGATGATCACGTCCCTGACCAGACCCAGCCCGGGCGCCATGTGAAGTTCGCCGATCCTGTAGGACTCCGAACTCGCGCCCTTGACCAGCATGGTCTCGCTCATCACCGAGGCGCCGGCGGAAGTTCCGGCGATCACCGCGCCTGATGCATGCATCTCCCGGATTCGACGTTCGACCGGCGTGTCGCCGATCTGGCTCGAAATCCGCAGTTGGTCGCCGCCGCTGAAGAAGATCCCCCCTGCGTTTTCCAGGATCGCCAACGCTGCTTCCGACTGGCTCTCGGAGCGCTCCTCGACGTAAAGTTCGACGAGTTCACCGACACCGAGACCTTCAAAGCCCTTTCGGTAGCTTTCAAAATACCCTTCAGGTTCATGGGAGGCGACGGTCGCGATCACGAGCTTCCGGCCCTGTACCCGCTCTGCGACGGCCTTGAGAATAACCCGCTCGCCTTCCTTGTCCTCGTGGCCGCCTATGATGATGAGGGGACCGGCGTCAGCCATGGGCGGGTTCCAGTATCGCATAGGCCGGTGGCGGAGCATCCGGCGTTTCCGGGGAGTAATCGAGCACCTGTCGCCAGACGGAATCGATGCGGGTGGGCGTCAGGACAACCATGTCGCCGGGACGGGCCATGCGCAGACATTCCAGCACAGCCTCCTCCTCGCGCACCACGCCGCGGATACGGTCCGGGGCGCAGCCAGCTTCCAGCGCACCTTCGGTCAGCAGTCGAATGACCTCCCCCGTCGGTCGACCCCGGTTGTCGGGCGTCTCACGAAACACGAGGTCGTCGAAATATTCGGCGCCGATGCCGCCCATCGCGAGAATCTCTTCGTTGCGTCGGTCCCCCGGGACGCTGAGCATGGCGATGGTGCGCCCCGTCTCGGGCCGGGCGGCCTGAATAAGCCGGCCCAGAGCGCGCAAGCCCTCGGGGTTGTGGGCATAATCCATGATGATCCTTACGCCATGGGCGTCATGAACGTTCAATCGTCCAGGGTTCTGCTCATAGGTCGAGGCGAAGCCGCCGAGCGCTTCGGCGATCCGATCGGGTTCGACGCCGGCGCCGTAGGCCATGGCCGCCGCCGCGAGCGCGTTCGCGACGTTGAAAGCGGCATGTCCGCCCAAGGTTGCAGGGATGTCCGCAGCGCGACACACCCGGCGAGACTGTCCGTCGTCATACAAGGTCAACCAGCCGTCGGCGGGATCGTAAAGGGCCGCCAGCCCCCTGTCGGCGATATGCCTGCGCACAAAGCCCGGCAGTTCAGCGCCGCCCCGCATGGAGAACCAGCAGACACGACCGCCGGCGTGACGAGCCATCCGGACCGTAAGCCGGTCGTCTGCATTGAGAACGCTGACGCCGCGGCGCGACACCGTCTCCGTCACCACCGATTTTACCGACGCGAGATCTTCAAGGGTGTCGATTCCCTTGAGACCCAGATGATCGGGTTGGACGTTCAGGACGGCGCCCACGTCGCAACGGTCGAATGCCAGACCTTCGCGAAGAATCCCGCCCCGGGCGCACTCCAGGACCGCGACCTCCACGGTGGGATCGCGCAAGACGAGCCGCGCGCTCTTGGGGCCGCTGGCGTCACCGGCATAAACGCGCTCGTTTCCGATGTAGACGCCGCTCGTATTGGTCAGCCCGACGGTCTTTCCCTCGCACTGGAAGATCCGGAAGAGCATTCGGCCCACCGTCGATTTGCCGTTGGTGCCGGTCACGGCGAGGACCGGAATGCGGGCGCGCGAGCCGGTCGGATACATCATCCTGACGATCGGTTCGGCTACGTCGCGCGGCTCCCCTTCAGACGGGTCCAGATGCATGCGCAGACCCGGGGCGGCGTTCACCTCGACGATTCCTCCGCCCGTCGCGCGAACAGACTGTGTGATGTCGGGCGCGAGAAGATCGATACCCGCCACGTCGAGCCCCACGGCCAGGGCGGCGCGTCGCGCGATCGAGGCGTTGTCAGGGTGGATGTCGTCGGTGCGGTCGACCGCGGTTCCCCCTGATGACAGATTGGCCGTGGTGCGCAGAGTGACGAAGCGACCCGCCTCTGGAATGCTGTTCGCATCGAGGCCCTGCCGCGCCAGCACGTCGCGGGCCGCAGCATCGTCGATACGGATCCTGGTCAGCACGTTTTCGTGGCCATCGCCGCGTCTCGGGTCGGCATTGACCGCCTCGACAAGGGCCATGACCGAGCGCCGGCCATCACCGATCACATGCGCCGGCACACGTTCGGCGACGGCGACGACCTTTCCATCGACCACCAGCACCCTGTGGTCGCGCCCGGGAAGCTGTTCTTCGAGAATGACGCTGCGACTATGCATGGCTGCGAGATCGAACGCGGCGCGGATGGCGTCCGCCTCGACCAGACCTGTGGTCACGCCGCGTCCGTGGTTGCCGTCGAGGGGCTTGACGACGAGAGGAGGCTTGAGCCGGGCGGCGGCCTCAACGGCCTCGTCAGCCGTCCGTATGACGACGCCGCGGGCGACCGGGCAGCCGATCGCTTCAAGCAGGGCCTTCGCCTGGGCCTTGTCTCCGGCCAATTCGGCCGCCACCAGGCCTGTCCGGTCCGTAACGCTCGCCCGCAGCCGACGCTGGTTTGCGCCCTGACCCAGCTGGATCAGGCTTTGTCCGTTCAGTCGCGCGATGGGAATGCCGCGCCGGCGCGCCGCGTTGACAAGCGCCTGGGTGCTGGGTCCCAGCGCGCCTCGCCGCACCGAGGCGCGCAGGACCGGCAAGGCCGCCTCCACAGTCGCGATCTGCGAAACGTCTGTCTCGGGACCAGGCGAAGCCAGCCGGTCAAACCCGCGATGGCCGCGCAGGGTCTCAGGCAGAAGTCTGTCCAGGATCTGAAACGCCAGCCGCCCTGCAAGAAGCCCCGTCTGCTCGTCCGCATAGGCGAACATCACGTTGTACACCCCCGGCCGTCCTTTGACGGAGCGCGTCTTGCCGCGGGTGGCCCTGCCGCCGGCCTGGGTTTGCAACTCGAGCGCCACGTGCTCTGCGATGTGCCCGAACCAGGTGCCCGCCTCGAGCCGCCGAACGAATCCTCCAGGCTCTCCATAACAGCAACCGTGGCGGGCGAGCCCCGGGAGGGCAGTCAGCAAGGCAGCGTTAAAGCCCTCCAGGCGGTCGCTCGGCCAGGCTTCGAGACGGCCGAGATCGACCTGGAGCCGCACCATGGGCCTCTGCCCGTAACGGTGCGGTCCACGGTATACGCCCCACTCCAGCAGTTGAAGATCCGCGTTTGCCTCCGCCGTCACGCCGCCAGGCTCCGCGCCGCGCCCGTCGTCATGCCGCGCGCAATCGCGCGCACCACGAGAGCTGCCGCCAGAGCGCGCGTTGGGGCGACGTCGGCGATCAGGATCTGGCCGCTTTCACGGTCCGTCAGGCGCCATGCCCAGCCACCGTCGGCGGCGGTGATGGACCAGTTGCATCCGGTCTCGGTCATTGAATTTCCTCCGTGCGGGAGACTTCAAACCCAGAGGGATCACGTGAGTTCCTGAGTCCTGAACCCGACGCATCGTCCGACACGACGCCAGAACCTCGACGTGGAACCGCGTTTGGTGCGCAGGCGTATTCGCTGTCCGCAAGCGTCCCGGAGTTCCCATGATTACGCCCTTCCACAGCGGTCAGCCCGCCACCCGGTTTTCCGACCCGGCCGCGTTCCATCAGCGCCTCGCCCGCTGGAACAACCGGCGACTGGCGCCGGGCGTTCCCACCGACGACTGGCGTGTCCAGGCTGCGGAGGATGCGGACATGACCCTGCTGGAAGGCGGGTTCGTTGAACGCGCCCGCGCCGAGATTTCGGCAATGGTCAGCAACCTCCCGATGGACGTCGAGGGCTTTATCGCCTGGTTCGAAGCCTTAAAGGGAACGGGCCCCGGCGAGGGCGATCCCCTGTTCCCATGGCTGGCGGAGACCGCGAACCTTGAGCAGATGCGCTGGTTCCTGCTGCAGGAAGTCGCGGGCGAAGCCGGGTTCGAGGATCTCGTGGCGATGGCCCAGGTCAAGATGCCGACGCGCCCGAAACTCGAGCTGGCCCGAAACTACTGGGACGAGATGGGCCGGGGATCCGAGGGCGGCATGCACGGACCGATGTTGCAACGGCTCGCCGATGCTCTCGACCTCAAACCGACCATTGAGGAAACGGTCTGGCCGTCCCTGGCGCTGGGCAACACGCTCGTCGCCTTCTCCACAAGCCGACGATACGCCTTTCACGCCTTGGGCGCGCTGGGCGCTGTCGAGCTGACAGCCCCCTGGCGCGCCGGCCACGTCGCAGCTGGGCTCAAACGTCTCGGCGTCGGATCCGAGCGGAAGTATTTCGCCCTCCATGCGACCCTCGATGTCGAACATTCCCGAACCTGGAACGAGGAGGTCCTGCGGCCATTGGCGGCGGAGTATCCGGACTGCATCCGCAGTCTCGCCGAAGGCGCGGTCATGCGCCTGGCTGCGGGCGCGCGTTGCTACGAATCCTACCGTGCTCATCTCTGGGAAACGACGCCGCTGCTGCGGTCAGCATGATCGCCGCGATCGGGTCCCGGCCGCCGGCTGACGCGGCCCTGCTCGACCTTCTCGCCGCCCTCAAGGCCGTCCGGTACGCCTTTGTCACCCCGACGCCCGCCACCCACGCCCTGGTCCGCCAGCGCTCGGCGGCGGCGGACGCGGATATTTTGCGTGACGTGTTCGGCTGGTGCCGCCCGTTCCGGCTGGATCAGCTTCCTGGGACGTTTGCGACACTGATGCGCACCGCCGGCGTGCTGGTCGAAGACGGAGGCGGGTATCGCAGTACGGTTCGGGTCAGCACCCTGGCGGATAGATCGTTTCTTCACTCGGCACCGACCCGGGACAACGACGCAGTTTTTCTCGGTCCTGACAGCTACCGGTTCACACGGTTCCTGACATCCGCTCTCCGCAGGGGCGGGAGCGTCTCTCGGGCGCTCGACCTGGGAACCGGCGCAGGGGCGGGAGCCCTGACCCTCAAGGCCATTCTCCCCGACAGCGAGGTCCATGCATCGGATATCAACCCCGCAGCGCTACGGTTCGCCGCACTGAACGCCGCCGCAGCCGGGCTCGACATTCGCTTTCAGCAGGCCTGTGGACTGCCGGCGGCGCCGGCCATGTTCGATCTCATCATCTCCAACCCGCCCTATATCGCGGGCGACGCGGGAAAAACCTATCGGGACGGCGGCGATGACTATGGAACGGCCCTGGCGTTAGACTGGGTGCGTTCGAGCGTCGGACGACTGGCGTCCGGCGGCCGATTTATTCTCTACACGGGCGCGCCTGTCGTCGCCGGGCGCGACATCGTGCGCGACAACCTGACGGTGCTCAGCGCCGAACAGAATCTGCGCCTGGAATACGAGGAACTCGACCCGGATGTCTTCGGCTCGAGCCTTCGGCTGGAAGCCTATCAGTCGGTCGAACGGATCGCCGCGGTGGGCGCGATTCTGACGGAACCCTAGCCGAGCGGCTTTTGATAGATGTCGCCCGACCGGGCCGGGGAGACGATAGCGGCAATGGCCCGCAGGGCCTCGTCCTCGCTCAGTCCGTCCTTCGGATCGCTCACCCGCGTGAGGATGGCGTCGATTTCGAGAAGCTTTCCGCTCAACGGCGCGGTTTCCACCGTCCTCCAGACCTGGTCGACCATACCCATGGCGTATCTCCTTTCCCCCATAACGCTCGGCGCAGATCAGCGATCCTTGCCTGTCGAAAATCGGCGCTGACCGCCTCTGTTAGGACCCGGGCCCGACACTGGAACCTGAGCCGGTTCGGACAGTTGGCTTGCTCGCACAGGAGATCGCCCATGCAGCCAAGCCCCGCTCGCAATCGCGCCGTCATGCGGCTGAAGGCCGGCAAGGTCTCGGCCGTCTTAAAGGTCGAGCTTACCAATACCGGACTGGTGGCGATCGGCGGTCTCGTCTGCGGAATTCTGGTGTCAACCGCCGGTCTCGTGTGGGTCGCGACAGCGACCGCCAGAGAGCATCCGGTCGTTACCGCGCTGCGCCGTCGCTAGTGCTGACAGGGGCTGCCAAGGGTCGGACGCCCATGCGACGTCAGGAATTTTAGCGCTTGGCCTGGCGGGGGTGAGGGCCGCGTCTCTTTGCCGGATCCGGAGCCGGCTTCTCCAGCACCCGGAGCGCGCTATGGATCTTCGTCCGGGCCTGACGTCGCCGGGCCATCGCACCTCCCAAGGCCGCTGATTCTCGGGATCGCCTCGGCCCGCGTCTTGTGCTGGCGGATTTCCGCAGTCGGATTTCGGTCTACGTAAACTGGAGTTGGGCGTGGTTCACGCAGGGACGCAGCGCACGCCTGATCACCCGCGCAGCCTGAACGGGAACCCGCAAATCGGAACCGCGTTCGGGCGCTTAACCTGTGATGACGCGCGCCCAGGCGACCTGCGCCACTGTCGCCTGGACCGCGATGGAGGATCGGTATGCCAGAATATCACTTTGGTCTTCTACCCCATGATTCAGCAGAGACCCGGTTTGAGACGATAGAGGCGGTGGACGACGAGCAAGCGCGAAGCCTCGCCGAAATCCGGCTGTTGATGACGCCAGGGATGGCAGGCGTGAGCGTTGTCTGCTCAGGCGTGGAGCTTGTTCGACTGAGCCAGACGGCGTCGCCTCCTTCCGGCTCAACCGAGGGGATGGCGGGCAGTCGGCCAAATGCGTCGCCCGACGCGCGCGAGGGTCTGCCCAAAGCATGATCGACGCCTCCGCCGTACCTGAAGACCCGCTCGACACGCCGCCTCTCCTCCCCCAAGACACTGTTCCGGCGACCCCTTTCGATGATCTAGCTCCGGGCCTTGCAGCGCTGGGTTTCCAGCAAGCCGCCTGGCGCGGCGAAATGATGAGCCGGCCGCGGCCGGGTCCCGGCTTGCGCCTCGTCACCCGAGGGACCGCGTGTTTGACCCACACGGAATCCGGACTCTGCACGGCCATGATTAGCGAGGGATTCGCTATCGGCTCCTCCACCGGCGTTTGGTTGACGGACGGGGCCTACACCGACGTGCCATTCGATCAGTTGTGCGACGCCTACGGATCGGCGGCGGCTCTGGCGGTCTGGATACGAGCGGCGGATCTCGCGCGCTCCGCGGTCGAGACCGAACTGACGTGTTTCGTCCATCACACCGCCCCCCGGAGGTTTGCGCGATGGTTTCTTCCGCTGGCGGGAACTGGCGAAGCGATCCATCTGACCCAGGTGGAACTCGCGCGATTGGGCGGCCTGCAGCGCACGAGCGCCTGCGCGGCCATGGCGATCCTGCAGGCGGCGGGCGCCCTCAAGGTCATGCGCGGCCGGTTCGTCATCCAAGACCCCGACGCCCTCGCGCTCGCCGCGTGTGATTGCTGTACGCGCTTCGCCAGCCCTGATGGCCGAGGCGGCCCTGGTCAGATGAAGGGATCGGCGGAGCTGATCGCCGGCCCGGGATTCGTCGCGCCTTGAGGGAGGCATCCAGCCGCCTTCCGCGATTGCGCCTTTTATGAACCGATCGGGGTCAGTTGCTTTCAGACCCTGCACCACACACAGGACGACCGATGCCCCGCTATTTTTTCGATACGCAAGACGGGCGTTGCGTTCGGGATCCGGAGGGCGCCGAACTGCCCGACGCTCAGGCCGCCAAACGGGAAGGTCTGTCGATCCTGGGCGAAATCCTCCGCTATCAGGGCGAGGAATTCTGGAAGACGGCGCATTTCAGCGTCATTGTCACGAACGCTGCGGGGGAGCGGATCGTGACCCTGACCGCCAATGCGATCGAAGACATCGATGACCGAACCATCGGAGCCCCCCATGAGCCTGCTGACTGAGAAACTGGAGCGTCGGGACGTTCTGACCGACCTCGAAAAAGCAGCCATCTCCGATCTGCTGGATCCACCGCGCGAGGTGAAGGCGCTGTCGGATATCGTGGCTGAGCATTCGCGACCCGACCATAGCACCCTGCTTTTGGGCGGGTTCGCCGGCCGGTATGTGACCCTCGCCGACGGCCGCCGCCAAATCACGCAGATCAGCGTCGCCGGCGATTTCGTCGACCTGCACAGCCTGCTCATGAAACAGATGGATCATGGAGTTGTGGCCCTCACCGACGTCACCGTGGCGAACGCATCCCACCGCGGGCTGCGCGCCATCACGGAACGTCACCCCCACCTGACGCGTGTGTTGTGGCTGGACACCATCGTCGACGCGGCAATCCATCGGCAGTGGATCGCCGCCATGGGCCGACGCACCGGTCTGGCCCAGCTCGCCCACCTGCTCGCCGAGCTTTGCCTTCGACTGGAGGTCGTCGGTCTTGCGCGCGAACGCACCTTTGAACTTCCACTCTCCCAGGCCGTCCTTGGAGACGCCCTTGGATTGTCCGCCGTGCACGTAAGCCGCCTTGTTGGCGACTTGCGCGAGAGCGGGCTCGTCCAGTGGGTCCACCCAACGGTGAAGATTCTCGACTGGGACGGGCTGGTCAGGATCGCCGAATTCGATCCCACCTATCTCAGGCTCCACAGCGAACCCGTCTGATCGTTGTCCGGGTCGTCCGTGAAGCAATGCGTGAACCCGACCGTCGCCTCCCCGACGCAGGAACGTCTGTCGATTACGAGATCAAGCCCCTCCTCACCGCCGCCTTGGCGCCAAGCGCACGGACCTGACCGATGATCCCGTCCCCGCCAACGCCGGACCAGCTTGTCTCATCCGTCTTGATCGACAGCCTTGTCGCAGAGCTCATTGCAACAGGCCTGGTCCAGGGGGAAGACCTGGCCGAGCGTATTGACCGGTTTGCAGAGGGCTACGAGCCTGCGAGCCAGCAGATCTTGAAGGCCTTCGCCCGGAGCTTGCGTGCGCAGGCCGGCCCGATGCTGACGGTTATCGATGGCGGTCTGGGCGGCGCCGGAGCCCTGCCCGCCGCGCCCGTCGAGAGCGAGAACCACCCGCGCAGCGTGGGTTGCGACCCGGCGCCGCCGTCCGCAAGCCCGACCGTGTCCGGGGACGGGACCCCGGAGCCGGGATGAACGCCTCGCGTTCGAAGGGGTTGACGCCTTAGCGCCGTGCGCGCTCCGTCATCGGGCGTTTCCGGCCGCGGGACCGTGCAGTGCTGCGGGATCGTGACGGACCGCTTGTGGCCGCTGGCGCCTTCCGTACGGGCGCCAGCTCGATCCAGACCGGGGCGTGATCGCTCGCACCCTCCGCCGCCCGGGCTTCCCGGCTGACGCCCGCCGCTGCCAGCCGAGGCTGCAGCGAGGGGCTGAGAAGCAGGTGATCCAGACGCATGCCCTTGTCATCACGCCAACGGTGTCGAAGATAGCCCCAGAATGTCCACAGCGGTCCCTGCGGGTAGACGGCGCGCAGGCTGTCTCCCCATCCCTGGGACAGCAACCGCTCGAACGTGACCCGGCTTTCAGGCTGCAGCAGCGCATTGTCGGCCTCGCGATGCCCCGGGTAGATGTCGTCGTCCGTGGGAACGATGTTGTAATCGCCCGCCAGAACAACGGGAACGCCCGCCGCGACCAGTCCGCCGGCATGGTCGATCAGACGCTTCATCCAGGCGAGCTTGTAGTCGAACTTCGGGCCCGGCCTGGGATTGCCGTTGGGCGCATAGAGGCTCGCGAACAGGATCCCGTTGACCGCCGCCTCGATGTAGCGGGCCTGCTCATCATATCGGTCGCTCGGTAACGCGCGCCGGGTCAATACCGGCGTGGCCCCGCGGGCAAGGATGGCGACGCCGTTCCAACTCCTCTGGCCTTGCCAGACTGCGCCATATCCGACCGCTTCGATGGCCTCGATCGGAAAGGCCGAGGTCTCCGCTTTCAGCTCCTGCAGGCAAACGACGTCCGGCCTTACGACCTCGAGCCAGGAGAGCAGGTTCTCCAGGCGACGATTGACGCCGTTGATGTTGTAGGTCGCGATCCGCAAGGGTCGCTCAGACCTTTCCGAGTCGCTTGATAGCCGCCGCCAGAGGTCTTTCCCCTTCGCAGTAATTCTCCCACGCGGTCAGCTTGCGGACCAACGCCGGGGCGCTGCGCACCGTATAGCGCATCGGGTCCAGACCCTTCCTGACCTGGCTCCAGGTCAGGGGCATCGAGACCGGTGCGCCGGGGCGGCCCCGCGGCGACAGGGGCGCCACAGCCGTCGCCATGCGATCGTTGCGCAGATAGTCGAGAAAAATCCGCCCGCCGCGGTCCTTCTTGGCCATGGTGATCAGGTATCGATCTGGCGCGTCCGCGCCATGACCTTGCAGACATCGCGGGCGAAGGCCTTGGCGGTATCCCAGTCCAGGTTCTTCGCCTTCAAGGGGGTCACGACATGCAGGCCCTTGCCGCCCGTGGTCTTGCAGAAACTGACAAGTCCAAGCGCCTCAAGACGATCCCGCACTTCTCGCGCGCCTTCGATGACCGCCTCGAACGGAACGTCCGGCGCCGGGTCGAGGTCGAACACGAGACGCCCCGGCTGTTCGGGGGCAAAGGGTTCGCTGTTCCAGGGGTGAAGTTCGACCGCTCCGACCTGGGCCACGGCGATGAGGGCTTCGACCCGGTCGAACTGAAGATAGGGCTGGCGGTCTCCCCACACCGTCACTTCCGAAATGAGCGCCGACTGACCCTTGCCCGAATGGCGTTGGAAGAATTTTTGTTCGCCCTCGATCCCGTCAGGCATCCGGATCATCGAACAGGGACGGCCCTTGATATGGCCAAGCATCCACGGCCCGACCGCCTCGTAATATTCCGCGAGGTCCTTCTTGGTCACAGGTCCTCCATCGCCCGCATCGGGCCAGAGGGGTTTGTCGGCGTTCGAGATCGTAACCCCCATGACGGGTGCGGATCCACGCGGGGTTACGGTCCGTGCCCGGATGGTGACCGGTTCGGCCAAGGGCGTTTTCGCCGCCGGCGCGGGAGTTTCAGCCTCGACCTCGCGGGCCGGCTTGTCCTCACGCAGCCCCTTGAAGCTGGCCTGCCGGATCGAGCCGTCCCCTGTGAACCCCGCGTATTCGATCTCCGCCACCAGCTCCGGCCGGATCCAGTGGATGTCCGCCGCGTTGCGCGGCGCGCCCTTGCCCTTGAAGGGATTTTCCGAGGTCTCGAGCGCCTTGAGCCGGGGCAGGATCCTGTCGACGGTCGTGCGGCTGAAACCGGTGCCGATGCGGCCGACATGGACGAGGCGGCCGTCGCGATAGACGCCGGCGATCAGGGATCGGAAGGCGTCCCCGGTCGTGGTCCAGCCGGCGATCACGACCTCATGTCCCTGACGACATTTCGACTTGGTCCACGTCTCGCTCCGTCCGGACTGGTAGGGTGCGTCCAGGCGCTTGGAGACAATGCCTTCCAGGTCCATGCGACACGCAGAGAGCAGCACGGCGTCGCCGGCCGTCACGAAATGGTCGACGTAGCGCAGGTTGGCGGGCGCGTCCGCCATCTCCGCCTCCAGACGCGCCTTGCGTTCGGATAGCGGAAGCGGCCTCAAATCCTCGCTGCGGGAAAAAAGCAGGTCGAAGACGAAGAAGACGAGATTGCGGGTCTCGCCCTCCGAGATCGCGGCCTGGAGAGCGGCGAAGTCCGGCGCTCCCGTATGGTCGAGAGCCACCACCTCGCCATCGATGATGCCATTGCTCAGCCCGGCGCCCGAGGCGACGATCTCCGGGAATTTCGCCGACCAGTCGAGGCCCTTGCGAGTCCGTAGAGTGGCCGTCCCGTCCGCGGTGCGAAGCTGCATGCGATAGCCGTCGAACTTGATCTCGTGCGCCCAGTTGGGCCCGACCGGCGGCTTCTCCATCGACTTCGTCAGCTGCGGCTCAACGAACTCTGGGAGGACTTTCACCTTTCGAGGGCTCGCGCGCTTGCGGGCCTCGGTCGCGGCGCGGTCAACCTTTTCGGGCGCCGTCTTGCGGTTGCTGCGCCAGACCGCGCCGGCGTCGGGCCCTTTTGCGGTCATGAAAGGCTTGACCGTCCTGCCCTTGCCATTGGTGATTTCCGTCATCGTTCTGCCTGACGCCACGGATGTGTCCGCATCGGTCGGACCGGTCGGATTGCCTTCGCGAGCGCCGTCGTCACGATGCTTGATCAGCATCCACGGCGGTTTGCCTTTCGCCCCTTCGTTCTTCTTGAGCCGAACGAGGACCCAGGACCCGTGCATGCGCTCGCCCTCCATGACGAACTTCAGCTCGCCCTTTCGCAGAGCCGCCCCGACGGACTCAAAGCCCTTTTCGGGCGCCCAGAATCCGCGGTCCCAGAGCATGACCGTACCGCCCCCGTACTCGCCTTTGGGGATCGTCCCCTCGAAGTCACCGTAGTCGAGAGGGTGGTCCTCCACCTCCATTGCGAGACGGCGATCCTTCGGATCCAGCGACGGCCCCTTGGGAACCGCCCATGACCGAAATGTGCCCTCCCACTCCAGTCTCAGGTCAAAATGGAGGTGACTGGCGGCGTGCTTCTGGATGACGAAGCGAAGCGCTTGGGATGGAACAACGGCCGCGTTGTCGCCCGACGGTTCGGCCGTGCGAGAAAAATCCCGCATGCTTTGATAGGTGTCGAGCTTGGAATCCGCCATGATCGCTCCGACCGGTTTGAGGACCGGACAACGATCGAGCCGCCCACTCGATCCTTGTTCGGCGGCCGTATCCGGAATCCTTTTTGCGCCAGGCGCGTTGACGCTTCGAGGAGACCGATCATGACCCAGGCCGAGCCCGCCGCCCGTCGATTTCATGTCCATGCGCGCCATACCGAAGGCCACAACGCGAGGGTCGTCGAAGAGGTGTCGTTCGAGGCCGCAGCGGTCGCCTATGTCGAGGACTTCAGTCCGCCCGTTACGACCGAAGACGATCTCAGCGTGATCGTGCGCGACGTTGAAAGCGGCCACGAGCACTGTTTCCGCATTGATCTCGAAACCGGCGATGCTGCGCCTTGCGGCTGAACTGACGCTCGGGAGAACGATTCGCCCGGCCAGTCGTTGAGGCCTCTGAACTGCGCAGCTCAGCGCTGGAGGAAAACGTCATGGCGCCCCGTCCCAGCTGGCAAGGTCACCTGAAGCTTTCGCTCGTGACCTGCCCCGTCTCGCTCTATACGGCGACCAATGCCGGCGGAGACGTGCATTTCAACCTGATCAATCCGAAGACCAACAACCGGATCAAGATGATCACCACCGACCCTGATACGGGGCCGATCGAACGCTCGGAACTGGTGAAGGGCTATGAGGTCTCCAAGGGCGAATACATCCTTCTGACCGACGAGGAGATCAAATCGGTCAAGCTGGAGAGCACCAAGACGATCGAGATCGAACGTTTCGTTCCGGGCGACGAGATCGACCGGCTCTACTGGGACAATCCCTATTACCTCGCTCCGGATGGCAAGATGGCGCAGGAGGCCTTCGGCGTGATCCGGACCGCCATGGAGAAGTCGGGGCAGATCGCGCTGGCGCGCGTCGTCATCTCGACCCGCGAGCGGATCCTGGCGCTCGAGCCGCGCGACAAGGGCATTCTCGCCTACACGATCCGCACCGACGCCGAGGTTCGCAAGCCCGACGAGATTTTCTCCGGCATCAGCGACGCCAAGCCCGACGCGGCGATGATCTCGATCGCCGAGAAGATCATCGAGCAACAGGAAGGGCCGTTCGATCCCAGCCAGTTCGTCGATCGCTACGAAGAGGCGCTCAAGGCTTTGATCGAGGACAAGAAGAAAGGTCACAAGCCCGCGAAGGTCGACGAACCCGAGGACACCAACGTCATCGATCTGATGTCAGCCTTGCGCGCAAGCCTCGGCGGCAAGGCGAAGGCCCCGGCAAAGTCCACGGCGAAAAAAGCCGCAAAGCCGGCCGCCAAGGCGAAGGCCCGCAAGGCGGGCTAATCCGAGCCGCCCGCGCGGCGAAAGGCCTCTCTCGCCTTGACGAGAGCCGCGGTAGCCGCCTTGCGCTCGACGACATAGGCCTCCTGTGCCGCTGTCCGTTGCGCTTCCAGCGCCGCCTCACGCTCTCGAAAGCGCGCCTCCTCCGCCTTTCGGTCCTGATCCACCTTCCGGACAAGGGCCTCCGCCGCGTCGAGCGCACGACGGTCGACGGGCTTTGCGGGCTTGACCGCCTTGACCGGTGCACGTTCGGGTTTCGCGCGGGCGGCCTTGGGTTGCGGCGCGGGAACGTCAGGCAGGCTTGTCGCCTCCACGGCGAACGCGTCCTTCGATCCGACCGCCCGCTTGAGGACGACCTCAGGATGTCTGACGGCTATCGCGACGGTTTCAGGATCGCTGATCTCCGCCGCCTGTCCTGAAGCGAACAGGTCCTGATGGGTGCCCCACGCACGCAGCGCCGCCGCCCGGCTGGGCGCGGCGACGACCGTGTCATAAAAACCGAAGGGCGCCTGGAAAACCTTGAGACGACGTTTGGGCGGCTTGCTCACATCTGTTTCCTCTGGCGGCTCCCCGGCAAAATCTCCGGAGGCGGGTTTGGCTCCATGGTGGGCGCGTGAAAGCCGCGCCCCACCGATTGCGCGGACCTGCGCGACGCCCGCACGAGGTTCAAGCCCAGCCAGGCCGGTTCAGGCCGGCAAAGGAGATGTGCGTGGCCGATGACCAGACCTCTCCCCTTGAAGTCGACCCGCTCGGTATGTCCGGCAAACCGGTCGGGCTAGGCCAGGACGCCTGGGACATAGGCCCACGAAAAACCAGAGGACCCGCGCGCCCGCAACATCACGCCCCCGGCGCTCCCGACACGGAAGACGACACGGCCGATCCGAATGGCCAGGCCCGGATAAGGGAACGGCCCGCCGCAGAAGGCGCGGCGGGCCGGAGGTTTCCATAGGCGTAAGCTGTGCGCGGCGAGGAGTCGGGGTTCATCGACGCGCACACAAACTAAACAGGCCAGACAGAGCAGAGTTCCCTGGCTTTGCTGGTTGGCGGTCGGTCAGATCACCCCCTCGATCAGGCCGAGCGTCTTCGCTTCCTGGGCTTCCAGGTACCAGTTTTCAGGCGCCCTCCTGAGCACTTCATCCATGGTCACGGACGACCCGGCGATGAGGTTTTCGAACCCCTCGTTCTGGATCGCGATCGAATGTTCAATCTCATGAAGGGTGGCCTTCACCGAGGCGATGCAGGTCGTCAGCGGGCCATTGATCTCCAGTGTTTTGCAGAGCTTGCGTTCGTGGATCATCAGGCGCGTCCCCCGCGTCAGATACCGGTTTCCGCGTGCAAAGAAGCTCATGAAAGTGGCGCCGGCGGAATAGATCGCCGCCTTGCCCAGGAAGACGAAGCGGCGCTCGGCGGACAGTTCGCTGTGAAAGCGGATGTCCTCGCCCATCATTCGCGCCACCTCGGGGTCGCCGCCCAAGGTCGACAGTTCGACGACCACCAGGCCCGTGCGCGGGGCGTCGGCGAATTGTCGTCGGAAACTGTCGTACATGTCATAGTCGACCGTACCGCACAGCAGGATACGCGGTGCGTCAAAAGCCTGCGGGTTCAGGGTTTCATTCCAGTCTGTCGTCATCATCGCACTCCGGGGATGCCAAATCGCCGGCAGGGGCGCAGGGTTCCCGGGTTTCCGACGCCTCGACGTCCTTCACCACGCTGCGGGCTCGGAAAGCCGCCGCCTGCTCGCTGTCCAAGGTTCACCTCGATCGGCCGTCGCCAGGGGGTCGCCCGCTAAAGCCTTCCGCTTCAGGTTATGCGTTTTGGCGGAAACGGGATCGCTGGCCGGAAACGTCTCTTCCAACCCCTCGTCAATCAGGGCTTCCTGCCGATCCTCGGCTTCGGCGGTGTGCGGCGCCAGTTGGTCTGGCTTGCCCTCCCCTGGCGTCACATGGACAGCGTGGGGCGTCTCGATATCGGCGTCGCGTCGGGTGTGGGTCGTCATCTGATGTCCTCCTCCGCCCTGAACGGCCGGTTGACTTACGGGTTGAAGCGAGTTCGGCGGAACGCCGACGGTTTCGGGCGTCGTGGGCTCCGGTCCAGGGGCGGTCAGCCCGCCCAGAACGTACACCCCCCTCTCGACCAGGGCCCGGGCGAGCCGCGCGGAACTTTCGGCGGCGAGAATCCGTCCTTTTTGACTGTCGTCCACCATCGTCACGGGCCGTACGTCTCCCGCGTGGCTTCCCGACCCGTATCGACCCGTAGTCGCGATATCACTGCGCCTCCAGTCCGCCATCCATAACGCCCGAACGAGCCGGGCCCGGGTGGCTTTTGAGAAGCCCGAGCACATTGTCGAAAAGCGCAGTGGCCTCGTGGTCTCCGAGGGCATCAAAGTCGACGGCTTGCGTCATCGCATCGAGGCGCCGCACGACGTCGGCGCAGGCCGCGTGGTCTCCCGGCGTCTCCTCGATAGTCCAGTCAGCGATCGCAGCGATGGCCTGCAACGCCTCCTGTTCCGTCATCTGGCTGTCCTGCAGCACGGCAACGGCGGCGATCTCGCTGATCTCGCGGAGCGCGCGCCGACAGGTCTGAGGGTCGATAGACGTCATGGCCACAAAACTCTCTGCAAGCGCGGCGGTTCATTACGGGTCTTTGGGTGTCGGCCACCCGACTGTCCGCAACACGACCCGGGATTACGCGCCCTTGTCCTGCCATTGATCGTGCGCCTGAACTGCGCCTCACCGTCGATGTCGAGGGCTCACGAGTTGGAGAACAGCGCCGCCTGGCGAAGCCCGTCGAAGATGAACTGGACCGCCAGACCGGCGAGCAGGACGCCCGAGACGCGACCGACGACATCGGCGCCGGTGCGGCCCAGCCAACCGACCAGACGCTCTGCGAGACGCATGGCCCCATAGGTGGCGGCGAGGGTTATCGAAAGAACCGCCAGCACCGCCGCGGCGTCCATCCAGGTCGTCGTGCGTCCCATAACCAGAACTGCCGCAGCCAGGCTGCCCGGCCCTGCGATCAAGGGAAACGCGAGGGGAAACACGGCGATGTCGCCCGGGGCCTTCGCCTCGCGGCGCTCTCCTTCGTCGATCGAGGACATGCCGGGATTTGAAAATGTCAGACTCAAGGCCTGCAGAAAAAGCAGCACCCCGCCCGCAACGCGAAAGGCAGGAAGAGAGATGTGCAGCCACGACAGGACAAGACCGCCGCCGATCGCGAACAAACCCAGCATGCCTCCCGC
The DNA here is from genome assembly GCF_017487405.1 of Brevundimonas goettingensis. Lineage (NCBI taxonomy): Bacteria > Pseudomonadati > Pseudomonadota > Alphaproteobacteria > Caulobacterales > Caulobacteraceae > Brevundimonas > Brevundimonas goettingensis. Next base: position 2,788,975 of record NZ_CP062222.1, read on the forward strand.
GATCAGGACCGCCCGAGCCGCGAGCTTTCTTCGATCGGCGCGATGAACGCCTGACGTCAATCCGGCAAAAATGACTGCGGTCTCAACCGGCCCGATCGTCACGATAAACGTCACCAGGGCCGACAGAATGCCCGCCTCCAGATGCATCGCCTGCTCCTGTCCTTAAAGCGTCAGCATTGGACTTCAGGCCGACGGCGGCCAGCTGACCTGGCGGGCGGTCCGGTTCGCCATACGATCGCCGAACCGCGCGCCTTGGTTCAGGGGGGACGGCGTCCCGACATTCCCGACGGCTGGAGCGTGAGTGGAATCCCGGGGGTCAGTGGGCGCCAGCCGGCAAGACGCCGGGGCGAACGACCGCCCCGGCGCTGTGATCACAATCAGGCGGCGGCGCGCTGATCTTCGAGCCTGGAAGTCTGACCTGTGCTGATCTCGATCCGGCGCGGTTTGAGGGCCTCGGGCAACTGACGCTCCAGATTGACGGAGAGGAGGCCGTTTTCCAGGACGGCGTTCGTGACCAAGACATGGTCCGCGAGCTGGAAACGCAGATCGAAGGCGCGCTGGGCGAGACCGCGATGAAGGTAGGTCTTCTGATCAGTGTCCGCGCCGACATTCCTGTCGCCCTTCACGATCAGTTGGCCTTCGTTCATTTCGATGGCGAGGTCATCGGTGGTGAAGCCCGCGACGGCGATCTCCACGCGATACGTGTTCTCGCCCGTGTGCTCGATATTGTAGGGCGGCCAGCCATTCATGTCGGTCGCGCGCGCAGCGGTCTCGAGCAGGCTCGCCATACGGTCGAAGCCCACCGCGGAGCGGTAGAGCGGGCTGAAGTCGATAGTACGCATGTCATCCTCCTGGAACAGCAAGGTTGAAACCGTCCCGCGATTTCCCGGAACGGAGGGTTGATCGGATCGGTCGCGATCCGGAAGGCCCTTCCGGCGCCCTCGGCCGGAAAACTGGTTTGCCGCACTGTGGTTTCAAGCCGATCAGGCAAAATTTTTATGGCGGTTCCTGCCCCCTTCTGCGCGCATCCGTCAGGAGGCCGAAGGTCCGCAGGACGACCGTCGGACCAGGACAGTAGGCTAAGGGCTCCGCCCTCGCGCAGGCCAGGGTGAAGCGGCTACGCCGCCGGACCGGCCGGTCTCCCCGGCCTTCCGCGCCGGCTGAATTGTCATATCGCCGCGAGGGCAAGGCTTGTGCAGGTCGGGCGATCCCCCTCCGGCCGGTCCGCCCTGGCCTTTGCTACCCCGCTCTCGCCGAGGGGCAGGGTTTCAGGCGCGCAGTTCGCGTGCCTGCAACCCATGCCCAAAGGAGGCAGAGACATGACTGCTCAATCGATCGAAGCGACCGCGACAGCCGCCGTAAGCGCGGCGTCCGGCAGAAGCACCGAACCTGTGCACGGTGCGGAAATCATCGTGCCGCTGAACCGGTTGAAGGCCTCGCCGAGGAACGCCCGCAAGGTCCCCCATAGCGTGGCGACCATCGAGGCCTTCGCAGCTTCCATCAATGCCAAGGGGGTGTTGCAGCCACCCGTGGTCGAGATCGAGACCAAGGAGGATGGGACCCCGACCGGGAATTACCTCGTCACCATCGGCGAGGGGCGGCGGCAGGGCCTGAGGCTTCTGGCGAAGCGCAAGATCATCAAGAAGACCCACCCGGTGCGGGTGATCGTGGACACCGAAAACGACGCTCATGAAATCAGTCTTGATGAAAACATCACCCGCGAAGCCATGCATCCCGCCGACCAGTTCGAGGCCTTTAACCGGCTGGCCGTCGAGATGGGTTATGGACCGGAGGAGATCGGCGCGCGGTTCGGGGTCTCGGCTTATGTGGTGCGCCAGCGTCTGCGGCTGGCCTCGGTGGCGCCCGAGCTGATCGCGACCTACCGGGCGGGCGGCCTGACCATGGACCAGTTGATGGGCTTCGCCGTCAGCGAGGACCATGAGCGTCAGCGTCAGGTGTTCGAGCGGATCAGCCAGAACACGCCGGGCTACGCCGTCCGGCGCTACATGACCGAGGCCAAGGTGGAGCTCGACGACCGGCGCGCCCGATTCGTCGGGGTGGAGGCTTACGAGGCGGCGGGCGGGGTGGTGCTGCGCGACCTCTTTACCGAGGACGGCGCGGGCTGGCTGGAGGACATCAGTCTTCTGGACCGGCTGGTTCAGGACAAGCTGGACGGGCTTGCCGAGGATGCTCGCGAGCGGGAGGGATGGAAATGGGCCAGCGCCCATTTCGACTTTCCCTATGGCGAGACCTACAGCCGGGTCTATGCACAAGCGGTGGAGCGGTCGGAGGAGGCGTGCGCAGCCATCGCGGGCCTCTCGGCGGAGTACGACCAACTGGTCGTCGAGATGGAGGACGCCGAAGCGCCCTCGGCGGAGCGCGACGCGCGGCTGGAAGAGATCGATGCGGCCTTGCAGGCCTTCGGTCCGGACTTCGCCTATTCCGCCGAAGACCTCAGCCGTTCCGGAGTGATCGTCACTCTCGGCTATGACGGCCTCGCCCGTTTCGAACGGGGTCTGGTGCGGCCCGAGGACGTGCTGAAGGCGCCACGCGAGGCGTCGGAAGAGGCTTGGGAAGAGGCAGGCGACGCCAACGGCGAAGGCGAGGCGGTTTCCGGTGACGAGGGTCGCGGCACAGAGGCCGAGGCTGACGAAGGGTTGGCGCCCCTGTCGGAGCGGTTGGTCATCGACCTCACCGCGCACCGCACAGCGGGATTGCAGGACGCCCTGGCGCAGGATGCGCCCCTGACTCTCGCGGTCGTCGTCCACGCCATGGCGCTCCAGACCTTCTATCCCGGCTACGACCAGACGTCGCCGATGTCGCTTCGCCTCGGCTTTATCGGGTTGGAGCGGTTGGCGCCGGGGGTCAGCGAAGGCCCGGCGGGACGGCGAATCGGCGAACGGGGAGAGGCGTGGCGGGCCCGCTTGCCGGCCAAGGCGGCGGACCTCTGGTCCGGGCTTCTCGATCTGCCCGGTTCGGACCTGCTCGACCTGATGGCGCATTGCGCCTCGCTCGCCGTCAACGCCGTGCGCGATCCTCATGACCGTCGTGTCGGGGCGTGGGCTCAGGCCGAGGTGCTGGCGACGGCGTCCGGGCTGGACATGACGACGACCTGGACCGCCACCGCTTCCAGCTATTTCAGCCGCGTCGCCAAGGCGCGGATGCTGGAGGCGGTGACCGAGGCCGTCGGCAAACCGGAGGCCGACCGGATCGCCGGGTTCAAGAAGGCGGATATGGCCGACGCTTCCGAACTGCTGGTCGCTGGAACCGGGTGGTTGCCGCCGGTGCTGCGGACGGCAAAGGCGCAGGCGCCGGATGATCCCACCGTGACCGTCTCCGACACTGTCCCGCAAACGGATGACGGCTACGCCTTCGCCGCGGAATAAGGGCTTTGCCTCCATGGGCCGGATCACGCTCGTGATCCGGCCCATTCGCCTTGTCTGTATGAGACGAACGTTAAGGCGCCCCGACTTCTGGAGCGTCATTCCCTGGCTCACGGACTGCGCTACGCTCGGCGATAGCCAGGGAGACGCCGTCCAACCTGCACAAGCGCCGCCTAAATGAGTTGTCGATAACTGGAACAAACAAGGAACATTTGCTTGCAGCCTTGGGCGTCGCGGAGTCACAATCCTTTCGGGTCGGCGCCCAGGGAGAGACGATCATGCATCCGAAACCGACGAAATCCGCCCCGCCGCGTCTGCTCGCCAACGGTCTGGCCGACCGCTCCGCGCCGGGCGGCCACGACGACAGGGCGGCGACATCCCTCGCTCTTCTCGCCGCCGCCCTGCCCGCTTTCGCCCGCCGTCCGGCGCGATGACCCCATGCCTGACCCCAATCGTCCACGCATCGCCCGAGACGATGTCGCGCCCGCGTTCGGCCCGCGCCTGATCGTCCAGTGCGATCGTCCGGGCTGTGAACACGCTGTCCTGCTCGATCCTCGCCCCCTGTTCGGCGGGCGACGGTTCTGGCCGCCTGAAGGCCGGTCCGGCCGTTTCCGGTGCCGGTGCGGTCATCGCGAGGCGGTCGTCAGCTACACCCGCCATTCCACCGCTCCGAACGGACCGATCCCGGCCGCCGCCATCGCCCTGTGGTACTGAGATGGCTCGACCGCCGGCCCCGAACACCCGCATCTGCTGCGTGCGCCGTGTCCTGACCCTGCCGGATCACACCGGCGCACAACGACTGCTGCATTTCACCGTAGAGGGCCTGGCCCGCCGGACCCGTTCGCGGACCCTGGCCAGGTCCCTGCGTTCGAAGGCGATGCGGCCTTCTTTGAGATGGAGCAGAGACACAAGACGCGTCTGGGCTATGCCGTCCTGTGTCAGGTCGAAAGGCCCCGGCACTGGACACGGTGATCGCCCCGTCATCGCCGCCGGACAGGCATTTCACACGCCCTTCGCGATCCTCGCTCGGAGCCGATCCCAACCCTCCCGTCGACAGGGTATCCAGGTCTGAACAGGGGTCGGATGATCTGTTGAAAAAACGGCATGGGCGCTCGACACGCCGTCCGAACGATTGTCTTCGGTCGCTATGAAGCGTCTGTCACCGATCGAATGGGCCCTCGTCAAAGGCCCCATCTCCCACCTCAGCCTGCCCGCCGGGAGCGCCTCCCAACGCGCGCGGATGACGGACTGGCTGGAGCGCCGTCCCGGCGCTGGATGGTTCTACGTCTCGGGTGACAACTACCATTTTGGCGCCGCGTCCGATGCGGCGGACTTCCGGCGTATGGCCGTCAGCCTCGAGGCCTGACGCAGCCCGTGCGACTCTCATCCACAAGACGGGGCTCTCAACGACCCCGCTGACGCCGACCGCTCGGTCCCAAGAGACGAGGCCCCCCATCGATCGCAGACAGGTTCCTGGCGCAAAGGGCCGCGCCCTTTCCGGGCAAGGATTAACGCGGTTGGACCCGGGCGTCCGGCGATGGTCCTGTCGCATCGACCTGATCGGGTCCAACTGATGCGCCACCGGCCTCACGGTGTGAGCAGGCCGCCACCCGGGGGTCACGTCTCTTTAGGGCGCGCTGAACCGCGTCCCGAGGGGCTGTGCATTAAGGTCGCCCCAACCTCCGTGAGCGTGACAGCCCCCGTCAGGACCGTCTCGTCCGGCGAAGGGTGGGCCATCAGCACACCCGTGCGTGAGAGTGAGCGAGGCGCTCCAGCCGCATCCGCCCGGGCGGTGAAGGGGTGTGGATCGTCCTGCCCTCTCCCGATGATCCGCCAGCCTTGCGCGGTCTCTCAATGGCCTGATCTGACCGGGCGCCGGGCGGCTTCCCCAACCGGACCGTCCGGTTTCTTCCCCGGCCTTCGGCCTCCTCGCGAGACAAGAAACCCGCCTTGTCCGGTCCTCCGCTGCGCTGCGGGGACTTGCGCCACAGGCGCTTCGCCCTGCGGACCGCCCGTCTCCCGGTCTCCCGATCGCCATCGAGGCCGCGGCAGGCGTGGCCCGAAATCAGCAGGAGAGACGACAATGGCCACCATCGGCACCTTCACCCAGGCCTCGGACGGCAGCTACGCAGGTTCGATCAAGACCCTGACCCTCAACGTCAAAGCGGCGCAACTGCGCCCCAACGACAAGACCGACGACAAGGCTCCGGACTACCGGATCTTCAGCGGCCAGACGGAGTTTGGCGCGGCCTGGAAGCGCACCTCCAAGGACGATCGCGAATACCTCTCGTGCAAGCTGGACGACCCCAGCTTCCCGGCTCCGATCTACGCCTCCCTGGTCAAGACCGATGATGGGCACAGCCTGATCTGGTCGCGCTGACCACAGACGGCGGCGCCCGCGGGCGCCGCCGCCCCTTTCCCAATCCCTCAGACAAGGAGAGCGCGATGTCCCGCGCCCACAAACCCGCTCGCCCGCAACTCCGCCATCCCGATCCCCACCAGACCGTGACGGACCGCATCATCGCAGACCTCGAGACCGGTGTGCGACCCTGGACACGCCCCTGGGATAACGGCGCAACAGGCGCCCGCCCCCGTCGTCACGACGGTCAGCCCTACCACGGCGTCAACGTCCTGACGCTGTGGGCCGAAGCCGCTCTGCGTGGTTACACCCGCTCGGTCTGGATGACTTTTCGCCAGGCCCTCGCACTCGGCGGCTGTGTCCGCAAAGGCGAGAAAGGCGTCCCTGTCGTCTATGCCAACCGGCTCGTAAGCGCCGGTCCCGACACGGACGCCGACCCGCATCCAGGTCCGGATAGCGCACCGCGGTCTCGTGGCTTCAGCATCCTCAAGAGCTATACAGTCTTCAATCTCGATCAGATCGACGGTCTGGCGGACCGCTACCCCGCGACCGTTTCCGCCATCCCGGATCCTGCCCTGCGGGTCGCGCGCGCGGACGCCTTCTTCGCCGCCACAGGCGCCGTTGTCGCCCATGGCGGCGGCCAGGCCTTCTATGCGCCCGGCGCCGACCGCATCCAGATGCCGGCATTCGAAAGCTTCCGGAACGTCGAGGGCTATTACGCCACCCTCGGGCACGAGATGACCCACTGGACCGGTCATCCGAGCCGCCTTGACCGGAACTTCGGCGCCGGACGCTTTGGAGACGAGGGCTACGCCCGCGAAGAGCTGGTCGCTGAACTGGGAGCCGCCTTCCTGTGCGCAGACCTTGGATTGACGCTGGAACCGCGTCCGGATCACGCGGCCTATCTGGCGTGCTGGCTGAAGGTCCTGCGCGCCGACAAACGGTTCATCTTCACCGCCGCCGCCCACGCCGAGCGCGCCGTCGCCTGGCTGCATGACAGACAGCCGCCGGCTGTCTGAGACCGCGCCGCCGGCCACAAGGGGCGATGACGGCCGGACATCGGGCGATGCCCGGCCGCCGACTACTCACCCAGGTCGATCCACGAAATCTTCTGCTCACCGCACGCGGCGATGTCCGCCGCCGATGCGAGCCCCCGCAGGAGCCGTACCGTGTTCGAACCGCCAACCCCTTTGCCGCCCCGCTATCTCCGCACCCCGGAGGCCGCTCGCCAACTCGGTCTGTCGGGACGCACGCTCGAGAAGCACCGCACCTACGGGACCGGACCCGTCTATCGCAAGATCGGCGGACGGGTCGTCTACGCCCTCCAGGACCTCGAGGCCTGGGCCGACCGGGGCGCAAAGGCCTCCACCTCCGATCCCGGAGTCGGCGTCGTCCTGCCTGCCCGTCGCCCCGATGCGAGCCAGAGCGGCCGGTCCGGAAGCCGGTCATGACCTCCGGCGCGCCCTCCTCTCCTGAACGCCCGCAGTTGGTTCCGGCGCTTGCATCGCCTCGCTCTGACGCGCTCACCTGGGTTGAACTGGTGTTCGACAAGGGGCGGATCGAACGCTGGATCCGTTTCGGCGCCGTCATCGACCAACGGATAATCACCCGCCAGAACCGGTTCGTCGCTTTTCATCCCGGCAGTGTTTTCGCCTTCGTCCGGTGGGCCGCCGGCGAGCGGGGAACGGTCGTCTCCCGCCTCGACATCCTCATGGCCCCTTCAGCCTCTCAAGCACGAACCAGCGTGCCCGGAGTGACCCCCGGCGGCGTGAGCCTTCTCCGTTTGACCGGCTGGCCTCGCGTGAAGGCGGCGCTGGAGGCCATCGACGCTATCGAGGCGATCGGCATCGCTCCGGAGGCCGTCGCTCCGGACCACTGGCGACATCTTCACAACCGCCTTCTCGTCGGAGAGCAAGCCCAGACCTACACGGCGAGCCGTCATGCCGCTTGGTTGCTCCGGAGGGCGGTTAGGTGACCCGGTCCCTTGCCCTCGGCGCGACCCTCGCCGGCGCCCTGCTGATGTGGGCGCCGGTGGATATTCCCTTGCCGACGCTGCTCGTCTGGAACGCCAGCGCCAGCGCCCCGATTGGTCTGTACCGGGTCGATCCGGTCTCGCCTGCGCGCGTCGGGGACCGTGTGGTGACCGATCATCCGCCACAGGTGGCGGATCTTCTGGCGATGCGGGGCTACCTGCCGCTCGGCGTGCCCCTGATCAAGACCGTGGCGGCCGTGGCGCCCGCACGCGTCTGTCGGTCAGGCGAGACCGTCTCTATCGACGGAACACCCGTAGCCGAAGCGAAGCGCGCGGACCGTCTTGGCCGACCCCTCCCCGCCTGGTCGGGATGCCGAATCCTCGCGGCCGACGAGGTCTTTCTGCTCACCGCCGATGTCGCCGATTCCCTTGACGGTCGATATTTCGGACCGTCTGCGAAACGCGCCATCAGAGGCGTCGCCCACCCGATCCATGTGCGGGAGCGCCGACCGTGACTCGGCGATGGCGAGCCTCCCGCCAGCGCCTGGTCGTCGCGGTTTCCGGCGCCCTGATCGCCCAGGCCTGGCCCCAGAGCACGTCGGCAAGCGTGGCCCGGGCGGAAAGCCGGCCCGTTCCGGAGAGCCTCGTGGCGAGCGCGATCACCGAAGCCGCGTCGCGTTTCGGCCTGCCCGAGCGTTGGATTCGCGCGGTGATCCAGGCGGAAAGCGCCTTCGACAGGATGGCGACATCGCCCGTTGGAGCGATGGGATTGATGCAGGTGATGCCCGCGACCTATCGCGAGTTACGCACCCGTTACGGGCTCGGCGGCGATCCCTATCACCCTCGCGACAACATTCTCGCGGGCGCCGCCTACCTGCGCGAGCTCTACGATCGGTTCGGCGCGTCAGGGTTTCTGGCCGCCTACAATGCGGGCCCGGGCCGCTACCAGGAACATTTGCAAACTGGCCGGCGGCTCCCTGCGGAAACCCGGATCTACGTGGCCCGGATCGCCGCGCGGCTGCGGGGCGATGCGCAGGATGGGGCGCAAAGGACTTCCGTGAGAGTGGCTCCGGCGGGGGCTCCGGACCCTGCCTCCGCCGCCCTCTTCGTCGTCCTGGGAGGGGACCGGGGCGTCACGTCGCCCGCAGCGGCGTCCGCCCATTCCGAACTCTTTCCTGATGCTGGGCTCGGACCCTCCGGTCATGAGTGATCGTTTGGGACTGGCTCTCGAAAGGCTGAATCGGGTCTGGATTGAGGGACAGCCGGGAGGGCAAGATAAAAGCCGCGAGGTGCGGCCGGGGTGGGGGATGGTTTTCCTCAAGCCTTTCAACGTGAGCCCGCGAGGTGTCCGTTCGGACGACAGGCTGCGGACCTCCCGAAAAGACCGAAACCTCGGGCTTTCGCGCACCTCGCGTCGTCCAAAATGACCGAGGACGACGATTTTGAGGTCCGGCCCGGGCGCATCCGCCAGGGCCGCGCGAGGTCGGGCTCGGCCCTGCGCCAGGTGCTGGGCTCGGTCGAGCGCGCGGGCGGCTTCAATGCCGGCCGCATCACCCGGTCGAGCGTCTTCGGACGCGGCCGTGTGGGCGGCCTCCGCGCGGTGCGCCGGCTCGGTTCGGGCGCGCGTTCCGTGGTGATCAAGACCCGTGTGGTTCGCCAGGCCGCGGGCGCCGCGTCCCTGTCCGCCCATCTGCGCTATCTTCAACGTGACGGCGTGACCCGGGACGGGGAGCCCGGTCAGCTGTTCGACGGGCAGGCCGAGGGCGAGACGCGCGCGACCTCCGGATCGTTCGCCGCCCGATGCGAAGGCGACCGGCATCATTTCCGCTTCATCGTCTCGCCCGAGGACGCCTCGGAGCTTCAGGACCTCAAGGCCTTCACCCGCGACCTGATGCGCGCCGCCGAGGGCGATCTCGGCACGCGGCTGGACTGGATCGCGGTCGAACACTGGAACACCGGCCATCCCCACGTGCATGTCCTGGTGCGCGGCGTGACCGATCGAGGCGACGACCTCGTGATCTCACGCGACTATATCACCCAGGGCCTGCGGGCGCGGGCCAGCGATCTGGTCACTCGCGAGCTCGGTCCTCGCACCGAACACGATATCCAGCGCGGACTGGTCCGCGATGTGACATCGGATCGCTGGACGCGGCTCGACGGCCTGATCGTGCGCGAGGCGGCTCGTACTGAAGGCCGCTTGGACCTTCGCCCCGGCGAGGATCCGGCCCGTCCGTGGCGGGCGATCAAGATCGCCCGGCTGGAGACGCTTCAGGACCTCGGCGTCGTCCGGCCCGAGGGTCCTGCGCAATGGCGGCTTGCGCCCGACGCGGAGGCTACTTTGAAAGGCCTTGGACGACGCAGCGACATCATCGCGCGGCTGCATCAGGGGCTGGCCTCGGCAGGCCTTTCGCCTTCGCCGGAGCGACTGCAGATCGGGGAGACCGTCTCTCGTCCCTTGATCGCCCGGGTGATCTCGCAAGGTCTCGATGACGAATTGAAAGGGTCCGGCTTTCTCGTTCTCGAGGGTCTGGACGGGCAGGTGCATCACCACCGTATCCGCGACCTGACCGGGCTCGATGTTCGGGCCGGGGCTGTCGTGGAACTGGCGCCGATCAAGAGCGGGCAAGCTGGTGGGCGGTTGGCGCTCCATGTTCGCGCCGATCTTTCCGTCGAGGCCCAGGCTGTCGCGCAGGGCGCGACCTGGCTCGACCGCAGGCTTCTCGAAGGCAAGCGTGGGGGACGCGACGCGCCGGCGGCGGCGACGGGATTTGGCCAGGCTGTGGCGAACGCGCTCGAGCGCCGGATCGCGCATCTGCAGACGCAAGGTCTGGCCCGGATCGAAAACGGTCGGGTGCGACTGGCGCCGCAGATGCTGGACACGTTGCGGGACCGTGACCTCGCTTCGGCTGCTCGCCGGCTAAGCGGAGAGACCGGTCTCGTCTACCGGCCGGCGGTCGAGGGCGAGACGGTCTGCGGAACCTACCGACGCCGGGTGACCCTGGCGTCGGGCAGGTTCGCCATGATCGACGACGGCCTCGGCTTCACACTGGTCCCCTGGCGTCCCGCGCTTGAGCGACAGTTGAACCAGACCGTCTCTGGCGTGGCGGGACCCGGCCGGTCGATCGACTGGCGGCCAGGCCCCGTCCGGGGACCGGGCCGATGACCTCACATCCCAAAACCTGGAGCCACGGCCATGTCCGCCGGTAAAATCCTCTGGGGTCCTATTCTCGTCGTGGGCCTCATCCTTCTGTCCGGCGTCTGGGGCGCCACACAATGGACCGCCTGGCGGCTCGGATTTCAGGCCGGGCTCGGACCGCCCTGGTTCGTTCTGGACGACTGGCCAGTCTACTGGCCGCCATCGGTGTTCGGTTGGTGGTTCGTCTACGACGCCTATGCGCCCCGGATTTTTCTGGAGGGCGGGGCCATCGCCGCCGGAGCAGCTTTCGTGGCCATCGCCGTCGCGATCAGCATGGCGGTCTGGCGCTCGCGCGAGGCGGCCTCCGCCACGACCTATGGCACGGCGCGCTGGGCGAATGACGCCGACGCTGTCGCCGCCGGTCTGCACGGACCGGACGGGGTCGTCCTGGGCCAGACCCGCGCCGGCTACCTGCGTCACGACGGGCCCGAACATGTTCTATGCTTCGCGCCGACCCGAAGCGGCAAGGGCGTGGGGCTTGTCGTTCCCACCCTTCTGACCTGGCCGGGCTCGGCTCTGGTCCATGACATCAAGGGTGAGAACTGGACCCTGACAGCGGGGTGGCGGGCCCGCTTCGGTCCCGTCTTCCTGTTCGATCCCACCAACCCCGACAGCGCCGCCTATAATCCGCTGCTGGAAGTGCGCCGCGGCGATCAGGAGGTTCGCGACGTCCAGAACATCGCCGACATCCTGGTCGACCCGGAAGGCGCAATGGAGCGACGAAACCATTGGGAGAAGACCAGCCACTCCCTTCTGGTCGGCGCCATCCTGCACGTTCTCTACGCCGAACCCGACAAGACCCTGGCCGGGGTCGCCGGCTTCCTGTCCGATCCGGCCAGACCGATTGAGGCGACGCTCAGACGAATGATGACGACCGACCATCTCGGAGATCGGCCCCATCCGGTCGTCGCCTCCTCGGCCAGGGAGCTTTTGAACAAGAGCGAGAACGAACGCTCGGGCGTCCTGTCGACCGCGATGAGCTTCCTAGGCCTGTATCGCGATCCTGTCGTGGCCCGGGTCACCCGCCAGTGCGACTGGCGCATCAGCGACCTGGTCGAGGGACCGCGCCCCGCCTCCCTCTATCTGGTCGTTCCGCCTTCCGACATCAGCCGGACCAAACCCTTGATCCGTCTGATCCTCAACCAGATCGGACGCCGCCTGACCGAAGACCTTCAGGCGCGCGACGGTCGGCGCCGTCTCCTGATGATGCTGGACGAGTTTCCGGCGTTGGGTCGGCTCGACTTCTTTGAAAGCGCCCTGGCCTTCATGGCCGGCTACGGACTCAAGGCCTTCCTGATCGCCCAGTCCCTGAACCAGATCGAACGCGCCTACGGCCCCAACAACGCCATCCTGGACAACTGCCATGTCCGGGTCGCCTTCGCGACCAACGACGAGCGGACGGCCAAGCGGATTTCGGACTCGCTCGGGACGGCGACCGAACTGCGCGCCCAGCGAAACTATGCCGGCCATCGGCTCAGCCCCTGGCTCGGACATCTGATGGTCTCGCGTCAGGAGACCGCCCGTCCCCTGCTGACGCCGGGCGAAGTCATGCAACTCCCCGCCGACGATGAACTGGTTCTCGTGTCCGGTTGCGCGCCGATCCGGGCAAAGAAGGTCCGGTACTTCACCGACCGCGAGTTGAAGCGTCGGATCCTGAAGGCGCCGATGCAAACCGGGGTCCAGGCGGGGGCGGGGGCGGGGGTGGGGGCGGGATCAGCGCCGGACCAGGAGGCGATCTGGTCTGCCCGTTTGCGGGACGAGACGACCGTCACCGCGTCCGACGCGACGCAGGGCGGCGAGGGCGAGGGCGAGGGGGGATTGCGGCTGGAGCCCGAGTTGGAGGCGCCCGATATCGCACCCGAACCACCGGCTCCCGACCTGCTCGACTGGCTGGAGACGGACGACGAAGACCCGACCGTGGCGCTGCAATCGAGCCTTGAGGCCAGGGCGCGGCGGATCGCGCGACAGGCGGCTCTCGATCCCGATGACGGCATCGAGCTCTAGGAGGTTAGGATGAAATCGAGACTGTCCGTCTACCTTGAGCCGGAGTTGCTCGACCGTCTGGAGGCCTATGTCGAACGACGCGGCGTCTCCCGATCCATGATCGCGGAGGCGGCGATCGCCAGCTTCCTGTCGCCGGATGCGGCCGAGCGTCAGGAGGCCGCACTCGTGCGTCGGCTGGATCGACTGAACCGCCATGCCGACCGGCTCGAGCGCGATGTCGGGATCGGGGTCGAGATGCTGGCCATGTTCGTGCGCTTCTGGCTGACTGCGACCCCGCCCTTGCCCGAAGCGTCTCAGGCCGCCGCCCGAGCGAAGGGTCGGGAGCGGTACGGGGCCTTCGTCGAAAGTCTCGGCCGTCGGCTTGCGACCGGGCGCGCCTTTACACGCGAGTTGTCCCTCGACCTTCAAGGAAACGGGGGCACTGGCGACGGCAGCGGGCCTGGCGTGGACGAAGACTAACCTTGCTCCGTGATCGGTTGGCCTTTTCAGGTGTGCGCGTTATGAAATGATAAGGCGTTATCTTTGCATAACGTCGGCTGTTATAAAAGAATCGCGCGTCTGGCTGCCTCACCGCTCAATCGCAACGTCGTGGCGTTCGTCGAAACCGTCGCCGGCGGGGTACAGGTCCGCGCCCATCTGCCCGCCGCCCTGCTCCCCGAGCCGCCGCTGGACATCGGCCAGTTCCTGGACATCTAACCGACGAACGCGAAAGCGAACGGCTGTGCGTCGTACGCCTGTTCGGAGCCGATCTCCGAGGCCAGGCCGACAGCTCCATCCCGCCGTTTGCCTGTCGTTGTACGCCATAGCCCTACGCCTCTGCCGAGCCTGTTGAACCGCGCGGAAAAGCGGTCCTCTTAATCACCCGTCCGGTCGCCCCAGCGACCTCTCCTCCCCGTCGGGTCTCATGAGCAACCTCACTCCCCTCAAGGCCGGCAAGGCGCGGACGGCCCGGATGCTGCTGACGGCCTTCGGTCCGGAAGTGACCGGGCCTCTGCAGGATTCCGACGTACTGGAAGTCATGCTCAACCCGGACGGCTCGGTGTGGCTTGACCGCCTGAGCACGGGCCTGGAGGCGACCGGCGATCACATCCGGGCCGCCGATGGTGAACGCATCGTCCGCCTGGTGGCTCACCATGTCGGCGTCGAGGTGGATGAGGATCGGCCCCGCGTCTCGGCCGAACTGCCAGAAACCGGCGAGCGGTTCGAAGGGCTTCTCCCGCCCGTCGTCTCCGGCCCCGCCTTCGCGATCCGAAAGCCGGCGGTCGCCATCTTCGGCCTCGCCGACTACGTCGCCGCCGGCATCATGCCGGACGCGGCGGCGGCCACCTTGCGCAAGGCCGTGCTCGACCGAAAGAACATCCTCGTCGTCGGTGGCACATCGACCGGCAAGACGACACTGGTCAATGCGCTTCTGGCGGTGATCGCCGACAGCACCGACCGCATTATCCTGATCGAGGACACCCGCGAACTTCAATGCGCGGCGCCGAACCTGGTGTCGATGCGCACGCGCGCAGGAGCCGTCTCCCTATCGGATCTCGTGCGGTCGGCCCTGCGCCTCCGGCCAGACCGGATCCCGATCGGCGAGGTGCGCGGCCCCGAAGCCCTTGACCTGATCAAGGCCTGGGGAACCGGCCACCCCGGCGGCGTCGGAACGCTTCACGCAGGCTCAGGCGTCGGCGCCCTGCATCGGCTCGAACAGCTGATCCAGGAGGTCGTCGTTACCGTGCCCCGCCCCCTGATCGCGGACACCATCGACCTGATCGCGGTGCTGGATGGCCGCGGCGGCGCCCGCCGGCTGGTCGAACTCAGCGCCGTCGAGGGCCTGGCCGCCGACGGCGCCTACCGCCTCACCTCCCTGCTGCCCCAACCCTGAAAGGATCTCACCATGACATCGCACGCCCCACGCCTGCCGGCCGAACGCGAATACGATCGCCCCTTCCCCCGCCTGTCGCGCCGTGTCGGCGGCGTTGGCCTCTTCGCCTTGGCCGCAGTGCTGGCCGCCCCTGCCTGGGCCGGCGGCTCGTCCATGCCGTGGGAGGCCCCGCTGCAGCAGATACTGGAGTCGATCGAGGGTCCCGTCGCCAAGATCATCGCGGTGATCATTATCATCGTCACCGGCCTCACCCTGGCGTTCGGGGATACCTCCGGCGGCGCGCGCCGCATGATCCAAATCGTGTTCGGACTGTCGATCGCCTTCGCCGCCAGTTCCTTCTTCCTGAGCTTCTTCTCGTTCGGCGGCGGAGCGCTGGTCTGATGGGCGCCGGCGCCGAAGACCTGCCAGTCGGATATCTGGCGCCGGTTCACCGCGCCCTGACCGAACCGATCCTGCTGGCGGGCGCGCCGAGGACCCTGGCCCTTCTCAACGGGACCCTGGCCGCCGCGCTCGGTCTCGGCCTTCGCCTCTGGATCCTCGGCGGCCTGCTCTGGATCGTCGGCCACGGCCTCGCGGTTTGGGCCGCTCGCAAGGACCCCGACTTCGTCGAGGTCGCCCGCCGCCATCTCCGCATTCCCGCTTTCCTCGACGTCTGAGGTTCCCATGCTCGATCTTCGCGAATACAGCCGACGCCCCAAACGCCTGGCCGATTTCCTGCCGTGGGCCGCCTTGATCGCGCCCGGCGTGGTGCTCAACAAGGACGGGGCCTTCCAGCGCACTGCCCGGTTCCGGGGGCCGGATCTGGATTCGGCGACGACGACCGAACTCACAGCCACCGCCGCGCGCCTGAACAATGCGCTGCGCCGCCTGGGCTCGGGCTGGACGGTTCTGGTCGAAGCCCAACGCTACCCGGCTGTCGCCTATCCCGTCAGCGGGTTTCCCGATCCCGTTTCTGCCTTGGTGGACGAAGAGCGGCGCGCCGACTTCCAGGCCGAAGGCGCCCATTTCGAGAGCGTCTACTTCCTGTCGCTCGTCTGGTTGCCTCCGGCCGAGGACAGAAGCTGGATCGATCGCTGGCTCTATGAAGGTCGACACGCGCGCGGCGTCGACTGGCCCGAACAGATCCGGGGGTTCGTTGATCGCACCGACCGCCTGCTCGGCCTCGTGGAAGGCTTCATGCCCGAAGCGGCCTGGCTGAGCGACGAGGAGACCCTGACCTATCTGCATTCGACGGTCTCGACCTCGCGGCACCGCGTCCGCCTTCCGGACACGCCTATGCACATCGACGCCCTGGTCGCCGACAGTCCCCTGATCACGGGTCTGGCCCCTCGCCTTGGGGACGCTCACCTGCGAACCCTGACCGTGATCGGCTTCCCGACCGCCACCTGGCCCGGCCTGCTCGACGACCTGAACCGGCTGCCGTTCGCTTACCGCTGGACGACCCGGGCCATCTGCCTGGACAAGACCGAGGCCGCCAAACTGCTCGGCCGCATCCGGCGCCAGTGGTTTTCCAAGCGCAAATCCGTCGCGGCCATCCTCAAGGAGGTGATGACCAACGAGGCTTCGGCCCTGATCGACACCGACGCGGGCAACAAGGCGCAGGACGCCGACGAGGCCTTGCAGGATCTCGGCGCCGATGGCGTGGGCTATGCGCTGGTCACAGCCACGATCACGGTCTGGGACGCCGCGCCCGCTGCGGCCGACGTCAAACTCCGGCTCGTGGAAAAGGTGATCCAGGGCCGCGACTTCACCTGCATGGCCGAAACTCTGAACGCCGTGGAGGCCTGGCTCGGCTCCCTGCCCGGCCAGGTTTACGCCAACGTCCGCACGCCCCCGATCTCGACCCTGAACCTCGCCCATCTGATGCCGCTGTCCGCGGTCTGGGCGGGCGCGGCCTGGAACGATCACCTGGACGGGCCGCCGCTGTTCTTTGCGCGCACCGAGGGTTCGACGCCGTTCCGCTTCTCCAATCACGTCGGCGATGTCGGTCATACCCTGATCGTCGGACCGACCGGCGCCGGCAAAAGCGTGTTGCTGGCGCTGATGGCCCTGTCCTTCCGGCGCTATGACTGCGCCCAGATCTTCGCCTTTGATTTCGGCGGGTCGATCCGAGCCGCGACCCTCGCCATGGGCGGCGACTTCCACGATCTCGGCGCGGCCTTGTCGGGCCAGGGCGAAGGTCTGGCCCTCCAGCCGCTCGAACAGATCGATGACGCGGGCGAACGGGCGTGGGCTGCGGGATGGCTCGCGGACCTGTACCGGGCCGAGGGCGTCGACATCACGCCGGAGATCAAAGACCAGATCTGGTCGGGCCTGACCAACCTGGCGTCGGCCCCGGCGGCCGAGCGGACCCTGTCCGGGTTCGCCGCCCTGGTTCAATCCAGTGCGCTGAAGCGCGCTCTGGCGCCCTTCACCCTCGACGGCCCCTGGGGCCGGCTGCTGGATGGAGAGTTCGAACATCTCGGCGTCGCCCCGGTCCAGGCGTTCGAGACCGAAGGTCTGATCGGATCGGGTGCGGCCGGAGCCGTGCTGGCCCACCTGTTCCACAGGATTGAAGCCCGACTGGACGGACGCCCCAGCCTGATCGTCATCGACGAAGGCTGGCTCGCGCTGGATGACCGGGGCTTCGGGAGTCAGTTGCGCGAGTGGTTGAAGACGCTGCGCAAAAAGAACGCCTCGGTGATCTTCGCGACCCAGTCGCTGGCCGACATCGAGTCCAGCGCGATCGCCGCCGCCATCATCGAGAGCTGCCACACCCGCGTCTTCCTGCCGAACGATCGGGCGCTCGAGCCGCAGATTCAGGCCATCTATCGCCGCTTCGGCCTGAATGCGCGTCAGATCGAAATCCTCAGCCAAGCCATCCCGAAGCGCGACTATTACTGCCAGTCGCGTCGCGGCAATCGCCTGTTTGAACTGGGTCTCGGCCCGGTCGCCCTGGCCTTTTGCGCGGCCTCGTCGGCCACTGATCAGGTCGCGATCGCCAGACTGGTCGGGGATCATAGACGCGACGGCTTCGCCGCCGCCTGGCTCCGCCATCGACGCCTTCCCTGGGCGGCTGACCTGCTCGAGGCGAGCCGTCCAGACGCTGCCTCCCCACCCCAACCCTGACCTTGGAGTTCGTCATGAAGACCCTGCGTCGCGCCCTGCTGTCCGCCACCCTCGGCGCCTGCCTGATCGTCCAGCCCGCCCATGCCCAGCTCGCCGTCCATGATCCGGCGAACTACGCCCAGAACCTGATCCAGGCTGCTCGCGCTCTGGAGCAGGTGAACAACCAGATCCAGTCGCTGCAGAACGAAGCGACCATGCTGATGAACCAGGCGCGTAACCTGGCCAGCCTGCCGACCTCCTCGCTTCAGCAACTCCAGGGACAGGTGAGCCGCACACAGGCCTTGCTGGGGCAGGCCCGGTCTCTGGCCTTCGATGTGGCACAGATCGAGGAGGCCTTTCGCGGCCGTTACGGATCGGCTGCGATGAGCGCGACCGAGCGCGATCTGGTCTCCCGCGCCGACGCGCGCTGGTCGACCTCCGTCGGCGCCTTCGAGCATGCGCTGAAGGTCCAGGCCGGCGTTGTCGGCGGTCTGGAGACATCGCGAACGGAGATGAACCGTCTCGTCACGGCAAGCCAGACCTCGACCGGAGCCCTTCAGGCCGCCCAGGCCGGCAACCAGCTGCTTGCCCTGCAGGCCGCGCAACTGTCGGAACTCAGCGCCCTGCTGGCGGCCCAGGGCCGTGCCCAGGCGCTGGAAGCCGCCGACCGGGCCGCCGCTCACGCCGACGCCCAGGCCCGGTTCCGTCGGTTCATGGGATCCGCCACGGCGCCGGTTCAGTGACCCCGCCATCGCCTCCGGCCCTGCCGCTCGGCCGCATAACGGTCGGTCTCGCCATACTCTTGCTCGTCATCGCCTGCGTTCTCGCAGGCCAGGCCGTTCAGGACGCGAGGTCGGGTGAAGTCCGGGTGGTGACGATCGCGCCCCGCGCGCCTCGTCACAGGACATCGACCGAGACCTTGGCTGAAACCCTAGATCGCTGCCGGCTGGCGGGCCCGAGCGGGGCGGATGACCCCGCATGCAGGTCCGCCTGGGCGCAGAGCCGCGACCACTTCTTCTCGCACGCGACCGCGGAGCTCTCCGATGAATGATACGGGCGTCATCGACCGGTTTCTGGAGGTCTTCACCCGCTACATCGACAGCGGCTTCGGTCTGCTGGGGGGTGAGGTCGCCTTCATCGCCTCCACTCTCGTCGTCATCGACATGACCCTGGCGGCCCTGTTCTGGGCCTGGGCGCCGGGCGACGATGTGATGGCCCGGCTGGTGAAGAAGACCCTTTTCGTCGGCTTCTTCGCCTTCCTGATCGGCAATTTCAGCCGTCTGGCGAACATCGTGTTCGAGAGCTTTTCCGGCCTCGGCCTGAAGGCGGCCGGCGCCTCTATGTCGGCCGCCGACTTCCTGCGGCCCGGCAAGCTCGCCCAGGCCGGGATCGACGCCGGCCGCCCGATGCTGGAGTCCGCATCACAGATGTCGGGCTTTCCCGGCTTTTTCGAGAACTTCGTCCAGATCGCCGTCCTGATGGTCGCCTTCGTGATCGTCGTGATCGCCTTCTTCGTCCTGGCGGTGCAGCTCTTCGTCACTCTCATCGAGTTCAAGCTCACAACCCTTGCCGGGTTCGTCCTCATCCCCTTCGGCTTGTTCGGAAAGACCGCCTTCCTGGCCGAGCGGGTGCTTGGAAACGTCGTCGCCTCAGGGGTCAAGGTGCTGGTGATGGCGGTGATCGTCGGCATCGGCTCGACGCTCTTCGACACCTTCGTGCAGGATTTCGGCGGCGACGCCCCGACCCTGGAGGAGGTGCTCGCCGTCATGCTGGGCGCCCTGTCCCTGCTCGGTCTGGGCATCTTCGGTCCCGGTATCGCGACCGGCCTCGTCTCCGGCGCGCCTCAGTTGGGCGCAGGCGCCGCCGTCGGAACCGGCGTGGCCGTCGGCGGCGTCGCGATGGCGGCTGCGGCCGGTGCGGGCCTCGCTGCCGGCGCAGGCGCCGGACTGGCCGGCCGCGCGGGCGCCGGCGTACTCGCAAGCCGCGCTGGCGCGGGGGCGGCCGACGGCGCCTCGGCGGCGGCGCCGAAGGGGCCTTCGGGAGGGCCGTCCAGCGGGTCGTCCGGCGGAGCGTTCGGCGGAGCGTCCGTTGGGCGCGCTCCATCGGCGGGCGCCCAGCCCGGCGGCGCGGCCTTTGGAAGCCGGTCGGCGTCCGACGGGTCGTCCGGTGAGGGATCGTCCGACGGTCAGTTTTCGGACGGTCATGGCGCGGGCGCCGGTCCTTCTGGCGACACCGCATCCGTCGCAGCCGAGCCGTACGGACCTCCGGCGCCGGACGCGTCGCCGAGCGCGGGTCTTGGGTCGGCGGAAGATGAGCCGACCACAGCGGCCGGGCCGAAGTGGGGGCCTCGGCCCTCCCCGGCCTCGGACGCGACCCTCGACGGCCAGAGCGCCGGCTCGGCTCGACCTGTCGCTTCGCCTGCAGCGCCGTCATCGGGCGCCGAACAGCCGGCCTGGGCGCGTGAGATGGCGCGACGCCAGGCGCTCGCCCACGGCGTCCAGACCGCCATCCATGCTGTCCGTTCCGGCGATCGCCCGGGCGCCGGCGCCTCAGTCTCAGTTTCGGAGGATAGATCATGAACCCGTTCAAGAGGGCGACAGCCCATTATGGCGCGACGCCCCAGCCGACGACGCCCTACCAGCGCGCCGCCCAGGCCTGGGACGACCGGATCGGTTCCGCCCGGGTACAGGCCCGAAACTGGCGGCTCATGGCGCTCGGCTCTCTCCTCCTGTCGTCCGGGCTCGCCGGCGCCCTGGTGGTCCAGTCCGCGCGTGGGGTGGTGACTCCTTGGGTCGTCCAGATCGACAAGTTCGGCCAGGCCCAGGCGGTGGCGCCGGCCGACGCCGCCTATCAGCCGTCAGATCCCCAGATCGCCTGGCACCTCAGCCGGTTCATCGAGGAGGTCCGCAGCATCGCCGCCGATCCCGTGGTCGTGCGCGCCAACTGGCTGCGCGCCTATGACTACACCACCGATGAAGGCGGCCAGGCCCTGTCGGCCTGGGCCCGGACCAACGACCCCTTCGCCCAGGTTGGCCGGGTGCAGGTCGCCGTCGATGTCTCGAGCGTGATCCGGGCCTCGCCCTCCAGCTTCCGCGTCGCCTGGACGGAACGGCGCTACGTCGAGGGTCAACTCGCCTCGACCGAACGCTGGACCGCCATTCTCACCGTCGTCGTGCAGCCGCCCCGTACCGCGGACGCCCTGCGCAAGAATCCGCTGGGCGTCTTCGTCCGCGCCCTCAACTGGTCAAAGGAACTCAGCTGATGTCTCGTATCATCATTCCCTCCATGGCCATCCTCGCCGTGGCGGGCCTCGGCGCCTGCGCCAGCGCCCAAGCGATTCCGGAGGATGCGCCCTTCGTGTCCGCCACGCTTCAACAGCCGGCTCCGGTCTCTATTCCGGTCGCCGATCCTGCGGTCTCCGAAGCTCAGGATCTGGCCGGCTTGCCGACCGTGTCCTCGCCAGCCTCCATTCCGGTCGATCCGGTCTCGCCGGAGTTGCGCGATCCGACCGAACGGGTGGCGCGCGCCAACGCCGCCGCACGGATCGAACCGACCCGCGACGGCTATGCCAATGCGGTCCAGGTCTATGCTTTCGACGAGGGCGCCCTGTTCCAGGTCTACGCCGCCCCTGGTCAGATCACTGACATCGCCTTGCAGCCGGGCGAGAGCCTCTCTGCGTCCGGGCCCGTCGCGGCTGGCGACACCGCGCGCTGGATCATTGGCGACACCGTGAGCGGCAGCGGCATCGCGGCCAGGGTCCACATCCTGGTCAAACCGACCCGGCCGGCCCTGCGCACCAACCTGATCATCAATACCGATCGCCGGACCTATCATTTGGAACTCCGGTCCACGGCTTCGACCGCCATGGCCTCTGTCTCCTGGCGGTATCCGCAAGACGAACTGATCGCCCTGCAGGCGGCGACCAGCACGCAGGCCGCCCGAGCGGCCGAGCCCACGCTGAACATCGACGCCTTGAGCTTTGACTATCGGATCAGCGGCGACACGGCGCCGTGGCGTCCGGTGCGCGCTTTCGACGACGGACGTCAGGTCTTCATCGAATTTGGTCCCGGGCTGGACGCCTCCACCCTGCCGCCTCTGTTCGTTCGCGGCGAAGACGGCAGAAGCGCCGACCTCGTCAACTACCGCGTCGCCGGCCGGCGCATGGTCGTCGATCGCCTGTTCTCCGCGGCCGAACTGCGCCTGGCGTCGCCACGAGGACGCGAGGTCGTGGTTCGCATCGAAAAGACGGGGCGCGTGGCCCGATGACCGATCACACCCCGACGGACAAGGACGAGATCTCCCGGCAAATGCGGCTGAGGGCGGCGCCCCCGCCCGTGATGCGGCTGTCGCGCAAAGCCCTCGTGGCGATCGGCGGCGTCTCCGCCCTCGCCCTGGCCGCGGCCCTGGGCTTCGCCCTTCTGGGGCGTCCCGCCTCTTCCGCCAAACCGGAGCTTTACCGGGTTGGAGGCCCGCCGCCTGAAACCCTCCAGACGCTTCCCGCGGACTACACGCGTCGCGCGGGCTCTGCCGGCGTCCCTCAACTGGGTCCGCCCCTGCCCGGGGATCTCGGTCGCCCGATCCTGGCGGCCCAGGCCAACGGCGTCGACGTTTCGGCGCCCGCGATCGGATCGACGGCGACAGAACCGGATCCAGCCCGCACGGCCGCCGACGCCGCCCGCCAACGCGCGGTCCAGGAGAGTGAGACTGCGCGTTTAAGCATCCTGTTTCTCTCGGGCGTACGGCCGGCCGGCTCGACGACGACGGAACAGCCCGCTGACGCCGCGTTGCTCTCTTCGACCCAGGGGGCGGAACAGCCCCGCTCCGTTCTGGGCCTCCCTCCGCCGCCGTTCACCGTTCAGGCCGGAGCGATCATTTCCGGCGCCCTCGTTACAGGTCTTCGCTCGGATTTGCCGGGAGCCGCGATCGGTCAGGTGACCGATGATGTCTACGACAGCGTCTCGGGTCGCCATCTCCTTATTCCGAAGGGATCGCGCCTGATCGGCGCCTACGAGGCGGACGTCGCCTTCGGTCAGTCCAGGCTTTCGCTGATCTGGACCCGCCTGATCCTGCCCAACGGCCGCGCGATCACGCTCGACGACATGCGCGCCACCGATCCGCAGGGCTTTTCGGGTCTGGAAGACCGGATCGACAACCGCTGGGGCGAGCGGTTGAGGACCGCCGCCCTGACCACCGTGTTGGCCGTCGGCTCGGCGTCGGGCGTCAGCAGTGGTGACGACGCCATCGCCAGAGCCCTCACCCAGGGCGTCTCTGGCGGGGTCAATGCCTTCGGTGAAGGACTGGTCGCGAAAGGCCTGGACGTCGCGCCGCGACTGACGATCCGGCCGGGCTTCGCCTTTCGCGTGATCGTGTCACGCGACCTCGTTCTTGAACCCTACGGAGATCGCTGATGACGCTCAAACTCGCAGGACTGCAGGATGACACGCCGGTCAAATTGACGGTCGAGCTGCCGGCCGAGGTCCATCGCGATCTGATACGTTACGGCGCGGTGCTGAGCGACGTTGAAGGCCGCCCCTTCACGCCCGCACAGTTGATCGGTCCGATGTTGTCGAGATTCATGGCCACAGATCGCACCTTCACCAACGCCAAGGCGGGTCGCCCGTGACGAGCCTGCGCCATCAGCCTGGACGTGCCGGTCGCATGGCGCGCGCTGTTGAGACGAAGCGCCGCAAGGCCGGGTTGTCATTGGCCGCCGACCAGGCGGCGGCGAAGGGGGCGCTCAATTCCGCGCTCCCCAAAGGTCGGACAACGACGTCATCCGGAAGACGCGCGGCGGCCATGGCCCCGGCGCTGACGACGGCGAGGCCAAGGTTCAGCCGCGTCATACCGATCAGGACGATGACGCCGACATCGGTGCTTTCCAGATCGAAGGGCGTTCCGGCCGCTTCGGTCAATCGAGCGATGTCCCGGTGCCCGAGATCGCGCGTGCTGACCAGCAGGTGGTCGGCCCTGACGTCGCCGAGGCCGATCACTTCGGCGGCGCTCAACCTGTGCGATTTGGGAACGGCGATCTGGAGCGGCTCGCGCCACAACTCCGAGACGTCGAGCCCCGTGACGGTCGTCCCTCCCGGCAACACGGCCAGATCGAGACGCCGATCAGCCACGGCGGCGATGTGCTCGTCCGCTGAACCGTCGGAAACCTCGATCCTCACCCTGGGATGAGCCCCCCTGAAGCGCTCCAGAAGCGCCAGAAGGAAATCCCCGATGGACGGCGCCGTCAGCCCGATGCGCAAACGGCCTTTTTGACCCGCGCCTGCGGCCCGGGCATCTGTCACGGCCGCGCTCAAAAGGGTCAGGGCGCTTTCGACAACGGCGATGAACTCCACACCCGCGTTGGTCAGCGTCACGCCTCGCGCGCTGCGCTGGAACAGGGAAACGCCCAGGCCGTCCTCAAGGTGGCGGACGCGGCGACTGACTGCGGACTGGTCGACACCCAGTTGTTCCGCAGCGCGCCGGAAGCCGCCGGTTTGGGCGACGGTGACCGACCAACGCAATGACGTGATGTCGAGCGTCGGGACGGCTACGCCGATCATGACACGCCACCGGGGTTGATGCGCGCGTTCGGCCGTTGAGCGGCCAGCAGGATGGCTGCTGCGCGGCCGGCCAGCTTGCGGTGAAGACGATCAAGCGCAGCAAGGAACTCGGAAGGCTCGCCTTCGAGACGTTGCCTGAGGATGTCCAACTCTCCATCAAGCTCGGGGATCGCCTCGACCTCGGCGGCTTCAAGCCACACGAGCTGGCGGGCAACGCGGTCGTAGGCGCGCCAGAGGACTTCATCACCGCCCAGACGGACAATGGTGGATAGCAGGTCCGCAAGCGACGCGCCGGAGGGCGGGACCCAGCCTTTCAGCGCCTGCTCATTTTCAGCAAGCGCCGCCTTGAGCAACGCAAGGCGGAGGCGATAGCGGCCACGCACCGAGGCGGCGTCCTGCCTGAGTCCCGTGTACCCCCCGTTCGGGGATCGCTCGACCATGCCCTCGCCCCCGAGCCAGGCCAGGGCTTCGCGCACAGGCGTGGTCGACAGGCGCAGGCCATGCGCGGCGTCGAGGATGACAATCGCGCGGTCGGGCGCAAAGACGCCGTCTACCGCCTGCTGTCGCAAGGTCTGCAGGGCCAGACTGAAGGGATCGCGGTTTCGAGCCATGGGATGTCATCCGGGTCAGGCCGAACCGTCCGCAATTCTCCACAGGGTTGAAAGTCCGCGTTTGGATTTTGCCGGATATCCACGTCATGCCCCGGAGGACTTGCACGTTTTGCACGGATTTGCCGCGCAAACCTCGCGCGAGTTTGGTGCAGCGCACAAGTGTGCGTTGCCTCAAGGGGGCTTTTGGCTTCATTCTCGGTTCGGAAGGTCTGTATGCGTGATGTCTGAGCCGGGTCGTCACTCCCGTGACGGACAAATCTTGTCCGAGGCGCTGAAGCGTATCCGAAGGTTGCGCAACCTATCGGCGGCCGAGGTCGCCGGGCGCATGAATATCTCCCTGAGGACCTATCAGGATTTCGAGGCCGGACGGTACCGGCTCAACGAGGATTACGTGCATCGCTTCGCGGCGGCGACGGACAGCGATCCCCAGGCGATCCTTCACGCCGTGCGGATCGGCGCACCGGACCTCGCTCTCTGGTGCGCCGACAACAAACTCCTCACAATCTTCGAAATCGAGCTTCAGCGCTTCTACGACAGGACCGGTGAGCGCATCCGGACCCTGGAGCCACGCGAAGTGATCGTCAGCCTGTCAGCGATGTTTGAGGCTTTGGACGACGAAAGCCAGAACCGCCAGACGAGCGTGGACAACTGGCTCGAGGAAGGTCGCAAGGCGCTGAGGCGGCGACGCCCGAAACCCGGACAGTGAAATATACGGCAATATAGATTTCCACGCCGTCGGAAGGCGCGCTCCATGATCTCGCCAAATCCTTGGCGAACCAGAGGAGACAGACATGACCACCTCGATCCTGAACCGCATCAGCGTCGGCAGCGCCAAGGCGCTGACCCAGGGCGACATCACCGGCAAGTACCTCGAAGCCAACTTCATGCCGAGCCGCGTGCCCGTCTGATCGGACCGGGCGGTCGTCGCAGACGGCCGCCCGACTTTCTGCAATGTCGCGAGAACTCCATGCCTGGCCGGCTGCGCATATCCACATGGCGCGGATCGGCGCCGATATCGTCGTGCTCGACGTCACGGGCGATGCCTACACCTGCCTCGCAGGGGGCGCTGAACATCTGCAACTCCTGGCCGATGGGCGGCTACGGCTGATGCAGACCGCCGTCCTGAACGATCTTGAAGAGGCCGGATGGGTGTCGCCCTGTCCCACGCTCCCGCAGCGGCGGCGCTTTCAGGCGCCGGTCCGATCTCGCATTCCCGCGCCTTCGGGCTTTGGGCTGGAACTCTTGCCCGTCAGCGTTCAGGTTCTGGCGGCAACCACCTGGATGCGCGATCGGCCTCTGGCGGACATTCTCGCAGCGGCGCGACGTCTGCGGCCCAACCGGCAGCCGTCTGAGGGCGACGCAGCCGTCATCGATCGAACGATTGCCGCCTTCGAGACCGTGAGGCCCTGGCTTCCCCGTCAGGGCCTGTGCCTCCAGCGCGCCTTCTCCCTTCTCAACTGCCTCACCCGACGCGGCATCCCTGTCGATTGGGTCTTTGGCGTCCGCACCTGGCCGTTCGCCGCCCATTGCTGGTTGCAGCACGAGGACACCGTCCTCGCCGACGATCTGGACAGGATCCTCGGCTACACTCCGATCCTGATTGTCTGACCATGGGCGACTATCTGATCGTCGGCGAAAAGGCTGGATCCTCCGTTGCCGGCGCACGATCAACCGTACTGCGGGACCAGTGCCGCGACCGGGGCTTCACGCTGCGAAGCCTTGGGCCCAGGCTCTGGCTGGCCGCACGCGGCCCGAGACCACTGAAGACACTGACCGTCGGCGCCTGGATACTGGTCGGTGATGTCCTCAACCGCAGCCATCGCCACCTGGATCCCGCGTCGGACATCGAGCCTCATAGCTACGAGAAGAAGCTGTTCGGCCGGTTCTGGGGCCGATTCGTTGGCGTCAGACTTCGGGGCGAAGCCATCGACGCGGCGCTCAGAGACCCCTCCGGATCTCTGGAGTGTGTGACCTGGCACGATGATGATCTCATCCTTGTCGGCTCAGACATCCCTGCCTGGATCGCCCATACCCTTCCAACACCGACGCGGATCAACTTCGACCGCGTCGGCCAGGCCTTGATCGATCCCTTGCGGGTCTGGAGCGAGCTTCTGCTCGACGGCCCGCGGGCCGTGCTGCCCGGCTCGATCATGGCCTTGCCCGCGAAGGAACCCGGCGCCCTGCTCTGGCGTCCTGACGTCTTCGCCCGCCGTTCAGACCGGTGGGACATTGCGCCCGCCGCCGCGGCCGATCTGCTCATGACGTCCATCGACGAAGCCGTGACCGGCCTTTCGAGCCTCAGCGCCTGCATCGGCTGCGAAGTCTCGGGCGGGCTGGACTCCAGCGTGGTCGCGTCGAGCCTGGCGATAGCGGCCAAAGACAAGGTTCGCCTGTGGCTGAACGCTTGGGGAGAGGATCCGGGCGCGGACGAGCGACGCTATGTCGAGGACCTCGCCCGTTGTCTGGACATCACGCCGGTCTGTGTGCCTCGACCGCGGGGGAGCTTGTCGGAGGCGGATCTGCTGAGCCTCTCCCAAGGCGTGCGGCCGGGCCTCAACGCTCTGGACGGGTCATACGACGCCGCCTGGGCCTCGCAATGGCGGTCAGCCGGTGTCGAGGCCGTCATGACCGGAAAGGGCGGCGATTCCGTCCTGATCCAGGCGGCCACAGCGGATGTCTTCACCGACCGCTTTCGATCACAAGGATGGCGATCGATCTTGTCGCCCGACTTGCCCGGATTGGCGCGCTTGAACCAGCGCTCGGTGTGGTCGCTGATCGCCGAGGCGCGACGGCGGCCGGGAACATTGCCGTCCCACGACAGTGCGGGGCCAGACTGGGTCCGGCCGGCGACACTCAAGGAAGGCGCGAGCGCTGCACATCCCTGGCTCGCGCCGACGTCCGCATCAGGCTCCGCCAGGAGCCATCAGATCGCCGGCATCGCCAGCGGCGTGTCCTTCAGTGCGCCGTCGCGCCAAACCGCAGTCGTCGATGTCCTGCATCCCCTGCTCGCTCAGCCCGTCGTCGAAACGGCCCTGAGCCTGAGCCCGTGGCAGTTGACGCTCGGAGCCCGGGATCGCGGCCTCGTTCGGCGGGCCTTTGCCAGCCGACTGCCGCCGAGCATCATCCACCGGCGTTCGAAGGGCGAAATGACCGCCTTCTATGGACGCTTGCTGGCCCAGAGCCTCCCCGTCCTGCGGCCGTGGTTGCTGGACGGAAGACTGGCGCGCGAAGGATTGCTGGACGTCGCCACGCTGGATCAGACCCTGAAATCGGAGGTGCTCCTGTGGCGCGGCGGCTTTGGCGAGATCATGACTACGGCGGCGCTGGAAGGCTGGGTGCGGGTTTGGGAGGATCGGCTGGATCAGGCCGCGCAGACCCGGAAGGCCTGAGCGTCTCATCCCACCAGGCGAAGAGCTGCGCGTAGAGATCGCGCGCATTGGCGGGGCTCCACATCATATGCCCCTCTCCCCAGTAGGTGACCAGACGCGACGTTCGGTTCTGTCGGTGAAGGGCCGAGAAGATGCGCTCCGCCTGGGACATCGGCACGAAGTCCCGATCCGCTGTGATCAGCATCACTGGCTCGGTGATGCGATCGGCCGCGAACAACGGGCTCTTTTCCAGATAGACGCCAGGCTTCGCCCAGGGCGGACCGCCGGTCCCGCCCTGCCCGACCTCGGCCCATCCCATCTGATAGGCGACGGTGGACCCCTCCTCTGGCCGGCTTCGACTGATCGGGGTGAACTCGCCCCAGGCGCCGACCAGATCGGACAGGCCGGCCCAGGACACATAGGAGCGATACCGGTGGGAGTGTGTGGCGATCCCCAGCGCCGCATAGCCTCCGTAACTATGCCCGAGGATCGCCAGCCGATCGGCCGGGAGATCCGGAACGGCTGCGAGCATCGCATCGACCGCGATGTCGACGCTTTGCGTATAGCCGTCGCTCGTATCGGAGCCCTCTCCGTCGAGGGGCATGGAGGGGGACAGAACGGCGTAGCCGGCGCCGGCGATCAGCTCCAGGCTGAGCGACACCCTCATCGTAACCGGATCCTGGAAGACGCCGTCGTCGACCGAGCCGGGATAGACCGCGACGATCACGCCCTTGACGTCCCGCGGCGCCACGCCATCGGGGAGATAGAGGTAGCTCTGTGTGTCGCGGCCGAGGCGATCCTTGTGGGCGAGGGCCTGCGCCCGGGGCCATGACCGGTCGGCGAGTTCGGCGTTGAGACGATCGATCGTGCGTGTCCCCAGGGTGTCTGCGAGCCGCAGCGTCTGCTCGCCTTTGTCCGTCGTCAGGGAGACAATCGTCGACGGGCCGGCTGCCACGATCCGCGTCATTCCGCCTGCGGCGCCCGGCGACAGGCGGACCGCGTCGCCCTCCCCCACGGTCCGCGCCGCGCCGTTTGCCAGGACGCCCACCGCCCAGTTGCGATCGGGCGGGGTGTTGATGCGCAGACGCAGCGGCGCGAGCATGTCGGTGAACCCGGCGTCGGTGACCGCCTCATCCGGGCTGGATCGACGCTTCAGACCGCCGCTCTGCGTTTCCCACAGTCCGCCATCGGCGAACATCAGAAGGCTGTGCCCGGTACTCGCGGCCAGCCGGGCGGGAGGGGCGGCCAGTTCCCGGGTCAGAGAGACCGGCGGCTGCGTCGAACTCACGCCCCACCAGTCGAACCGGTCGCCGCCCGACAGACGCGCGTACAGCACCGGTTGCTCGCCGTTGAGGTTGGCCCGCACGCCGCGCAGGCTGTCCAGACCGCTGCCGGCGGGAAAGGGATCGAGGCCATCGAGGCGCAGGGCGATACGGGAGCCGTCCGGCCGCACCTGAAACAGTCCCCCGGCCGCCCAGGACGCCCCGTATGCCCGGGCCCAGATCAGCAACGCACCCGAGTTCGGCGACCAGCGCAGAAGATGAGGCGCCACGTCCAGTTCCCTGACCGGCCGGGTCAGGGCGCCCGTTCGGGTGTCGATCATCACGAGGTCACCGCGTTCGGCGATATCGCTCTGGATCAGGGGGCGGGACGGGTCGGCGGCGATGCCGGCCCCGCCCAGGAGGACGGCGAAGGCGCGCCCGTCGGGCGAGGCGGCGATGTCGTGGACACGTCCGTGCAGCAGGGGTCTGACGCTGTTTGTCGTGCGGTCGAAAATCACGACGCTATGGTCGGCGAGCGGATTCTGCGTTGAGGCGACGCCGCCCTGGGTGTCCACCACCGTGCGCGACGGAGTCTTCCCGTGCGCCATCGCGGCCCATTGACGCGCGACCTCCATCTGGCTGTCGCCGTCGTGACGCAGAACCCACGGCAGGCTTGCGTCCGGACGCACCGTCATCGCCAGACGGTCCTCATCGAGCCAGGCCGCGAAGGCGCCGGCGACCGGCATGTCCGGCGTCAGGCCGGTCCAGTGGACGGTGCGCATGGCCATGTCGACCACGCCAGCCTCGAGCTTTCGGTCGGCCAGCCGATAGACCAGCAGTCGGGCGCCCGACGGCGACCAGGGACCCAGGATCAGCCCGCCGGATCCGGCGTTCGCCAGCAAAGGCGCGGGCGCTCCTCCATGGCGCAGGTCGAGCGAATAGAGAGCGCTGACCGTCCAGACCGAGCGGTAGCCGAGATCGTAGTCCGTGGCGGCGTCAAAGGCGCCGCGCCGCTCATAGACAAGCCACGAGGCTCCGGGATCGATCGTGACCGTTCCGATCGTCTCGAGGGCGACAACGTCATCGATGGTAACGGGGCGAGATTGGGCCAGGGTCTGGGTCGAGATCCAGACGAGCGTCATCACCGCCGCCGCGAGGCGGGCGAACCTTCCGGACATGCGGGGCCTACCAGCGCCTGGTCAGCTGGAACGCGGCGACGCGCCCGAGCAGATTGGCCTGACCCGGGTCGAAACCGTAGCCCGTCGGATTGTCGTAGAAGGGCGGGTCCCGGTCGAACAGGTTCTGGACCGTCAGGGCGACGGTCAGGCCGTCCCACCCGCCGCCGACGGGCGACCAGCCGAGGCTGAGATCGGCCGTGTCCCAGGACTCGATCCTGCGACCCGCAGCGTCCGCATAGTCGGACACATGGATCCAGTGCAGGTCCGCCGAATACTCCCGCCACCGCGTCGAGGCGCCCGCCCGCGACCGCAGCCTTGTGGGACGCCCGACCTGGTCGAGCACGTCCAGCGTGGGCGCGGCGGGCGTTGTTTGCGTGCGATAGTCGAACAGCCACGAGGCGGTCGCGTCGAAGGTCACCGTCGCCTCACCCAGCGTGACCGGATAGGCGGCCGCGAGATCCAGACCGCTGAGGGCGACCGAGGCCGCGTTGACCCAGCGGCCATCCAGCACGGCGCCGTAGGTCGAGGGCGGGAACAGATTTCCGAAAACAAAGCCGGGCGTGGAAATATAGCTCTGGACCAGGGCAAGGTCGGCGGCGTTGGCGGGGTCGATCAGGTGAACGAACGGCGCCAGCGATGGATCGGTGAGAACCCCTGAGAGGTTCTCGTTGGTGGGTTGGGCGATGCGGTTCTCAAACCGTGTGTTGAAGTAGCTTGCACTCAGTTGCAGCCCGTTGGCGCGGCGATAGTCGAACCCGGCTGTCCAGGTTTCGGCCGTCTCCGGCTTCAGGTCGGGATTGCCCCCGTACAGATAGATGGCCAGAAGCCGGGATCCGTCGGCGCGGGGGACGAGCGTCGCGCCCACCGCGGACTCATCGAACAACTGCGGAAGCGCAGGCGCGCGAAACGACGTGCCCCAGGATCCCCGAAATGTCAGGTCGGCGACCGGCGACCAGACCAGACCGAGCTTGGGATTGGAGGTGGTTCCGAAGTCGTCGTAGTCCTCGATCCGGCCCGCGACCGAGAGCTCCAGCCGTCGCAAGCCAGGCCGCGCATTGTCCGGACCAAAGAGGGGGAGACGCGCCTCGGCGAAGGCCGCCGCGATCGTGCGATCACGCTGCGGCGTCTCTGTTACGATCGGAGTGAGCGACGACAGGAAGGACGTCGAGCGCGTCTCGAAGGCCTCGTTACGCCACTGGGCGCCGACGGCGATCTTCAGATCGCCGCCCGGCAGGGTCGTGAGTGGGCCTTCCAGAAGCAGGTTGGCGGACATGGCGCGACTGCGGTCGAGTTCGCTGGAATATCCGGCGCCGATGAAGTCCAGCACTGCCGAGCCGTTCGCGGCGCCGGCGCCGAAGGGATTGAAATAACCGTCGCGCGCAGCGCTGTAGGCCGTGGCGGGATCGTCGGGCGTATTGCCCAGAGCCTCATCCAGACGCGCAGTGTTGACCCGGTCCGTGATAGCCGCCTCGCCCCGCTCGTCGGCGTAGGACAGGTAGCCTTCCAGCGACCAGCCCTTCCCGAAATCGTAGCTGGCGCCCGCCGTCACGCCCACGCTGCGTGACGAGCCTGATTGCCGGGTCAGGCCCAGATCGCCCAGGAATGAATAGGCGATCGTGTGCTCCGTCTGCCCGTTTGGCGACACGAAGAAGGGATTGGCGTCTGTGACCTCCAGAATGGTCGCCGCCGCGACGTTGTCGAAGCCATAGGTGCGGCGACTGAAACGCACGTCAGCCGTCAGATCCAGCCGATCGCCAATCGATTGCCGGACCCGGCCGTAGACACTGTGGCGCTCGAGCTCGGGCGAAAGATCCACGCCGAACGACGGCGCTTGCAGATTGGCCTGGCCCGCCGCGGAATCCGCGGGCGTCCGCGCCGCCCCGGTCGCGTTTGGCCGGATGGCGAAGCTCGCGACATAGCTGCCAATCCCCGGATCGAAGTCGACGATATTGCCGGGGGCGCTGAAGATGCCGCGCCAGTCCGAACCGCCGAAGGGCCTCAGATCGCCCGTCGCCGTATAGGCGCGATCACGCGCGTTCAACGGGTTCTGATGCTGGTACTCGTAGGACAGGAGCGCGGAGCCCGATGACCAGGATGTCCCCGCCAGATGCGAGGCCTGCACCGTCTCGGCTCCACCTTCCGCCGCCGACACCCGAAACCGGCTTTCCTGCCCGTCGAACGCGCGCCGCATGATGATGTTGACGACGCCGGCGACCGCGTCGGCGCCGTACAAGGCCGACGCGCCGTCGAGCAAGACGTCCACGCGCTCGACCGCGGCCGACGGCAAGGCGGAAACGTCGGCGAACTCGGCCATGAAGCCCGTGCCGGCCAGACGGCGTCCGTTGACCAGAACCAGGGTCGCGTCGGTCCCCAGTCCCCTGAGATTGATCCCTGTCGCCACGACGCCGTTGGAGCCGCTGCCGTCGGCGCCGGCCAGCAGTGCGCCCGGCGTGCCGCTGCCCTGATAGTTCTGCGGCAGGTCGGTCAGCACCTCGGCGACCGTTCCGCGCCCCCTGCGATCCAGGGCGTCGCGATCGAGAACCAGAACGGGCGACGCCAGTTCGCCGGACCCCTTCAGCAAGGTCCCGGTGACGATGACGTCCTCCACCTGGGTCGTCGGATCCTCGGAGGCGGCGGACTGCATCCGGCGCAGCACGAAGACGCCGGGTCGGGTCTGGGTCCAGCTGAGCCCCGAGCCCGCCAACAGTCGGGTCAGCCCGGCCAGCGGTTCATAAGGTCCATGCAATCCGGCCGTTTGTGCGCCTGCCACGGTCTCGGGCGTGTAGACGATCTGCAGCCCGGACTGGGCGCCGAACACCGGCAAGGCGTCAGCGAGCGCGCCGGGAGCAATGCTGAACGGGCGCGCCTCCTGAGCGGCGACGGCGCTGCTGATCGCAGTGACGGACACGGCCGCCAGGGCCCCGGCGAGATAACGGTACTGACTCATATTCTGGATCCCCTCCGACGCGCGAGGTGCGTCGGAGGGTTGACGGCTCAGCCTCGGGTTTCTCCCAATGGCTCGCGCAACATTTTATCAGCTGTCAGACGAACCGACCCGTCGGGGTTGGTCGTCGCCCTCAGTTGGAACAGTTCGCAGATGGCCGACACAAAGGCCTCGCGATCACCGGTGTGAAAGACGCCGCTGAGCGGCTGTGCGAGGGGTGTTCCCGGCGCCAGGACGATCTTGTCGGTGAGATAGCGGTTCACCTCCTCGACCGCCTCGCTCAGAGGCGTCGCGCGGAAGACAAGACGTCCTTCCGCCCAGCTGGTGGCATCGGCGACATTGATGGTCTGGGTCTGAAGGCCCTGCGGCGACACCAGAGCCCGTTGGCCGGTCGCCAGACGCTTGGGCGGGCCGGCCGGGAGGTCGGGGCCAGTGACTTCGACCAGTCCCGACACCATCGATACCGTCACCCCGGTCCCGGCGCGTCGAACGTCGAACACCGTGCCGACGGCGCGCACCTGGGTTGCGCCGGCCAGGACGATGAAGGGCCGCGAGCGGTCATGGGCGACGTTGAAAAGCGCCCTGCCTCCTTCAAGTTCGACCCGTCGTTGTCCGCCGCTGAAGGCGACCTTGATGCTGGATCCCGTATCCAGTCTGACAGTCGAGCCGTCGGCCAGTTGCACGACGCGTTCCTCGCCCACATCCGTCGCATAGGCGTTGCGACCCTGGAACCAGAAGGTCCCGCCGATCGCCAAAGCAATCCCCGTCGAGGCGACCAGCGCTCCGATCCAGATCCGGCTGCGATCGGGCTTCTTCTTGCGGGCCATGGCATCGGCGATCGCCGTCTGGATATCCGGCCGTCCCTCCAAGGCCCGGGCCTTGGTCCACATAGCCTGAACCTTGCCGTAGGCTTCGTCGTTCAGGGGATCCTGCCGCCATTCATAGAATTCGCTGATCATGTCGGCCGAGACGCTGCGGTTCGCCAGCCGGGTATGCCAGGACGCGGCTTCTGCATCGGCCTTCGCCACGCGACGCTGTTGATCGCTCATGTCGATCTCCCCTCAGAGAGACAATCGAGCCGTACAAAGGGCCGTCGCCTTTGTCATACGCCATTCTACAGTCTTGATGGAGATGCCCAACTGCTCACCGATCTGCGCGTGGCTCAAACATGCGAAGCGACTTAACACAAAGACATCACGCAAGGGCTCTGGCAAGCCAAGCACGATTTCTTCCAGCAGCACAGCTTCAAGTTGGTCGGATTGGGCCTGGCCCGAGCGACGCAGCGCATCGGCGGATTTCTCTATCACGGCGCGGTGCCTGTGCCGGTCGAGCGCGAGATTGATCGCCGTGCGCAGGAGGAAAGCCTTGGGATGGCGGATGGCCTCGACGAGGTCGAGCGACGCGATGCGGACCCATGTGTCCTGAACCACATCGTCGGCGTCCTGGGCGCCGAAGCGTTTGCGTACGGCGCGGGTGAGCCACCGGTCGTAACGCTCATGCAGCGCCGACAGACCGGGGGCGTCTTGTCTGCCTATTCGTCCATAGCCATCCGTCACGGGCTCGCCTCCAGTTGAAGAGGCGAGCCCGGCCGAAGCACCGGGTGTCGAGAACATGCTTGAGCACGCGCCGACGCCTTTAGCGCCCGAAGACGCCTGGACATGCACGCCAGCCACGCCGCTGCTGCGGAACCTGGAAGTTAAGCCGTTTCAAGCGAGGTTCTCACGCCTCGGCGTCCGTAAAGGACGCGGCCCTACGGTGAATCAGTCTGCGGTGGTTTGCAAGGGCACGATCTGCCTCTGCGCCTCGCGTTACACTGCCAGTCTAGGACGCAGCCGCGTCGGCGCTGAAAGCTCCTGCGCGCAAACGTGAAGCTTCGGCGGCGATCCAGTCGGCGGCGCGTTCCATCTCTTTGAGGGTAGTGAAGCGGCCCGGAGCGATCCTGAACGCGCCGCGCGCTCGGGGCGTATCGCCGAACATGGCGACCAGCACGTGAGATGTTTCGACCTTGCCCGTCGCACAGGCGCTTGCCGCCGAGAAACTGATCCGGTCTCCGAGCCTGCGCATCAGGGCGAAGGGGTCCACCCCCGGAATAGTAAGAGATAGATTGCTGGCAATGCGGGCCTCGGCGCCGTTCCACAGAACATCGTCGAGCACGGCCTCGATCCGGGATCGGAATGCCAGACCTAGGTCGCGCAACTTTTCGGTCTCCGCCGCGCCCTCGCTGGCGGCTATCGAGAGCGCAGCGCCCAGTCCGACAATGCCCGGCGTATTGAGGGTGCCCGGCCGAAGCCCTCGTTCCTGGCCGCCGCCAAAGACCAGGGGGCGCAAGCGAACACGGGGCCGACGAGACCGGACATAGAGGGCGCCAACGCCCTTGGGGCCGTATACCTTGTGTCCCGAAAGGCTTGCGAGGTGGAGATTGTCGCGCTCCACATCGATGCCGCCCGACGCGGCCACTTGGGCGAGGTCTGAATGGAAAAGGATGTCCCGGGCAGCGCACAGGCCGCCGATCTCCCCGATGGGCTGGAGGGTGCCGACCTCGTTGTTGGCCCCCATTATCGAGACTAGTCCCGTGTCCGGCTCTAGCGCGCGCTGAACCGCGTCGGCCGAGACCCGCCCTTGGCTGTCGACAGGCAGATAGGTCACCCGCCACCCCTCGGCCTCCAGAGCGCGCAGGGGTTCGAGCACAGCAGGATGTTCGATGGCCGAGGTAACGATGTGGCGTTTCTCGCCGAGCGCGCGCGCGGCCCCGAAGATCGCCAAGTTGTTGGCCTCCGTACAGCCGCTGGTAAAGACGATCTCGGCCGGACGGGCCCCAATGGCGACCGCCACCTGTTCGCGCGCTCGCTCCACA
Source organism: Brevundimonas goettingensis (assembly GCF_017487405.1). Classification (NCBI taxonomy): domain Bacteria; kingdom Pseudomonadati; phylum Pseudomonadota; class Alphaproteobacteria; order Caulobacterales; family Caulobacteraceae; genus Brevundimonas; species Brevundimonas goettingensis. The sequence continues at coordinate 2,825,617 of NZ_CP062222.1, forward strand.
GCGCTCGCAGCGATATGTCCATGTTGATGGTCGATGCTGGAGGCATTACCGAACGCTTCTCGCAGATAGGGCTCCGCTGCCGCGATAACCCGGGGGTCAACGGGGGTCGTCGCATTGTGGTCGAGGTAAAGCGGCCCGTCCATCAAGCGGCCTCGGGGACGAGGCGCAGGATGTCGACGGGCGACTTGGCGCGCACGGACAAGGCACCAACGCCGCGATGGATGTGGCCGCGCAACCGGTCGAGGAGAGCCTCGTTGGACAGAGGCTCGACCGGACGCTCTCCCTCCTCGACCCACCGCAGGAGCGCCGCGAACAGGGCCCCGTACTCGCCAGTGAGCGTATAGGCGTTGAATTCGGAACCGTCCTCGTCCGGCGCCTTGATCGGTCCAAGCGCGCCCTGCTCGAGCGAGACCATCAAAGCCATCCGGCAAAGCAGGTTGGGCGTTACGCCGGTCCTCTGGCGCAATGATCGCAGCTTGCTCGTGGCGTCCGCCGAAATCCTAAGCTTGCTGTAGTGCATCGATCAGCCTCGTACTGGTCGGTCGCCCTCTGAAGTAGCCGGGCTGGGCGGAGGTGGTGCAGCGCTCGGCGTCATAGTCCAGCCGATAGACATGCGAGATGTGCGGTCGCAGGCCGTCGGCCAGTTCGCCGTCGATCTCCGTGTCGGTCGATAATAGGATGACCTGATGAGACGCCGCGGGAAAATAGCGCTCCGCGAGGCGAGCCCGGTGCTCAGTGTCGAGACGGGCGAGCGGCGTGTCGATGATCATCGGCAGCGGTCGTCCGCTGGTCCGAGCGAGAGCCCAGAGAAGGGCGATCGCATAGATCTGCTTCTCCCCGGCGGAAAGGGCGCTTCTCGGAAGAACCTGTCCTGACCCATCCAGAAGGGTCATCGCGAAGGTGTCCCGGTCGATGAGCACATCGCTGACGAAATCCGCCTTGCGGGCCAGCAGCCTGAAACACTCCACGAATTCGGATCGAAGATCCTTGAGCTTCCGATCGAGAAGCCGGGTCTCGTATTCGGCCAGGGCCAGACCCACGCGCGCCGCCAGAGCCTGGCGTTCGTCCGACTGCACCGACTGGGCCTGGACGTCGATTAGAGTGCGGCGTTCGCGCTCTAGGGTGAACAGACGCCCCCGGACAGTCGCCAGGGCGTCCTGCCGCAGTTTCACGGTCGCGGTCAGCGCGCCGAGTGTCTGTTCGGTGGCGCGAAGGTCATCAAGCAGGACACCTGACGCGGCACCGTTGGCGCGGACCAACGAAGCTTCATGGGCCTGGATGGTCTCGACCAAACCGTCCAGTTGTTCACGCAGGGCCATCGCCCTCGGCCTGGCGGCCCGGTCCACCTCGTCGAGACGCGCCAAGGCGCTGGCGCCGTCCCCAACCTCCCGAAACGCCGGGCTCGTCGCAGCCCCGACGGAGGCCTCACGCGAGACGAACGCCAGCAGGTCCGACCAGTGGTCATCGCTCCAGTCGGCCGCGCGACCATCCGCCGGCGCCTCGCGCCAAGCTCTTAGATCGCCCAAAAGGCGCGACACCGTTCCGGCGTCATTCGCGGTTCCGGCGGCGTGGCGGAAGGCGGTCAGGAAGGATCCCACGACCTTGGGCGCCATGGCGAAAGGCAGGAGCCGGTTGGCCATGTCGCGCAGCTCGTGTTCGGCGGCGAGGCGCTGACGCCCCAGCTCCACAAGTTCGCCCTCGATCCGCGATCGCTGCAAGGCCGCCTCGCCGCCTTCGGCGACAAAGGCGTTACGCACCCTGTCCGCCTTCTGGGCCTGGGCATGTCGGGCGGAGACCACCTCTGCCAGCGCATCGCTCAGGTCGAGCGCCCGCGCCGTTTCAGCCTCGATCTCGGCGGTCAGACCCTCCAGACGCGCGACGAGCGCGTCTCCCTCGCGATCCTTCTGCCGTGCGAGAAACACGCCCAGATCGAGCTGCAAGCGACCGATCAGATCAAGCCCGAGAAGGGCCTTGATCGCCGCGGCGAGCTGGCCGTCTCCGGCGTCGTCGTCGGCAATCTCGCCAATCTTCTCGCCATCGAAGAAGAAAAGTTGGGACACGCCGGGAGGGATCAGTTCTTGGAGGAACTGGTGCCATTCCTCGCGCGGCACGGCGTGCACCGGCGCACCATCCTTTTCCAGCTCTAGGATCTCGTTCACCGTCTGGCCGGCCACGGTCCAAGCCCGGAGGACACGATAGGTGTGGACGACGCCGGCCTCGGCATAGTCGAATGCGATTTCAACGGAGGCCCCGGCGACGCCTGCGCCCCGATGGACCCGGCCCGCGAGATAGGCGTGATACTCTTGGCGCGACACGCGCGGCCCTAGCGCCCGCCGCCCGTACAGGGCCAGCCGAACGCCTTCAAGCAACGTCGTCTTGCCGGCGCCGTTGCGGCCACCGACCAGTATGATCGGCGCCGCCACCCCGCGATGGCGACGCGGCGCGAGATCAAACTCGATCCGGCCCGCGTAGAGGCCGAAGTCAGTGAACTGCAATCGGTTGAGTATCATCCGTCGAGGCGCTCCAAAGCCTCTTCGTCGCCATCGACAACCTCGACTCCATCCTCGAACTCGGGACGGTTCAGGCTCCGCTCCGCCAGGATGGCGTCCAGGTTGCGCCACTCCTGCTTGAGGACATCCTCGATCCGGCGATGAACGCCGTGCCTGCGCTTTAGGCCATGCGCCGCCTGCTCGACGTCGATCAGACGGACGACAAGCTCGGTCGGGACATCGTGTCCGGCGCAGATCTCGTCGAGCAACCTGCCGTCGGCCTCGGTGAAGGCGGCGGCGTCTTCCGCCACCCAGTTCAGATCGCGGCCCAGAACCGAGCGCACGATCGAAGGCACGCTGTCGGCCCAGTCCCCCCGCTCGGACCGCCAGATCCGGCGGATCTCGTGCAGTTCGGCGTCATGAATCACTAGGGTGTCGTCGCCGGCGGGGGCTTCCTTCTGGATCTGGATCTGGGTTTCCAGGAGCCTGGTGAGCAGGGTCTTGCAGAAGTCCAAGGTATAGGGTCCCGGGACGGGCGTGTTGGTGCCCCGGATGAAATCGACCCGACCGCTGCGCCGGCGATAATCGCGGAACCGGCGCTTCTGCTCGGGCTGCTGGGTTTCCGCGAGAAGATCCCGGAAGTCCAGAAGCGGCTGCAGCCACTCCTCGCCGGAATCGATCATCGCCTCCATGGACCGATCACGCTCGACGACCGTACAGACCCAGCATCCGAAGCGCGAGTTTCCACAGCTCGGCGTGGTGGTGTCCACGACCAAAGGGCATTCGCCGGCTTGGGCGTTCCGGTACATGGCGACCAGATCCCGGTTGTCATTGCCCCAGGGCGAGGATGCTTGGAGGAGATAGGTCCAGACGTCGTCGGTGCTGAAGGCCTCGATCGGCGCATACACGAAGGCGTTGGGCAGGCTGGAATGGCGCGAAAGAGGGGAGTCCTTGATCCGGTGAAAGGACATCACCTGCGCCCTCGTGGCGCTTTCGGACGACCGGACGCCCAAGACCATTACGACCTCGCCGAACTCGGCGACGCGCGCCTTGATGAAGTCATTGGCCGGCTCGATCTTCAGTCGTTCGGTGCACCACCGGAAGCGGCGCGACGGGGCGGGATAGCCCCGGCCGATCAGATTGACCCAGAAGCTGCGGTCGACCTTGGGAACGACTTTCTGGGACCGGAACGGCAAGCCTTGGGCCTGCGCCGCCGTGTCGATCTTCCCGAGAGTATCGTCGATGTAGCGAACGATCACGGGCGTCTCGACCAGTGTGTCGGAGCTGATCACGTAGACCGGCTTGCGCCGCTGCTCCGGGGCGAGCGCCGACAGGGCGGTCCAGACCAGCTGGAGGGTACAGGTGGAGTCTTTGCCCCCCGAGTAGCCGACCACCCAGGGGCGATCGTCCGACAGATAGACCGAGCGGATTTCCTCGAGCCGAAGGGAAAGGCTTTCGCCATCGAGCATAGACGCCGACATCAGACCGCCTCCGCGCGGACGGGGATCGGCGCGACCATGGCCTCGACCCGGGCCGCGTCCGGCGATAGGGGCAGATCGAGCGCCTGGACGATGATATTGGCGACCAGGGTGACGTTGTTGGTCGCGCGATTGACCTTTCCGCCAACGAGCGCGCGATTGTCCCAGACCGCCTTGTTGCTGCGCGACCAGTCGATCCTGCGAAGCCCTCCAAGGCGGGCCTCCCAGTCGTCCGGATGGGTTGCGATCAACTGGACGCCGGCGCGCGCAATGGCCTGAAGGGCGACCCCGTGCGCGTGGACATAGTTCTTGCGCAACTCACCAGAAGCGACCTCGCGCGTCTGGACTCTTTGCCAATCCGGCATCTGAGCGATGACAGCCGACCAGAAACGCGCCGCGCGATCGAGGGCTTCTTCTGGGCTCTTCATGGCCGGGACCGCTCCGGCGATCAGCTCTGCGGTCGCCTGATGCACGGAACTGAAGGTGACCAGCTTGATGGACCGGTTCGACAGACTGGCCGTGTCGAAACAGGTGAACTCCCGGAACAACGGCACCGCATCGACGACCTTACGGCTCAGGGCCGCCGCATCATCGCGGTGATCGTAGAGCAGCTTGATCGAACGGGTGGGCCGGACAGCATGGATGTTGAGGTCGGCGAACATCTGCTGAGAGCGTGCAAGGCCCTTGTCCGGGAAGACTACGACAGACAGGGTTTCATCGCCCAAACTCGGCCGGTCGCGCACCGCCTCCTCGATCGCCGCCCGCCGGTGCTGGCCATCGTTGATCAGGATCACGGCGCCCATGTCGACCTTGAGCTGTCCGACCTTACGAAGCGGGCCGGTCGACGCGACAGGCTCAAACTCCATGCCCCCGTCGATCGAGGCGCAGAGGGATGACAGGATATATTCCTCGGCATTGTTGGCGATGTAGGCGGCGATCGTCGGTACCCGCGCCTTATTCAAGACGCGCTGGGCCCGAAGCTCGGTCGGCATCGACTCGTCGTCGAATTTGAAAAGCCTCGGCACGACCTTGAGCGGCACCATGATCACATAGTAGGCCGCGCCAGCTTGGGTGCCTTGGATAGCTGTAAAGGTAAAAGAGTTGTCGTCCATGGCTGGCCCCGTGAGGCTACAGAATCCACCGCCGTGCAGGTGGAAGTCAACGCATCCACGACGTTTATTTTATCAGGCTGGACGTTTCTCCACAAACGTCCGACACAGGTCGGTTGCGGACGCGTGAGGGCGATAGGTGGATAGAAGCCGGAGCTGGCACGCGAACGCTAACCCTCAGACGAAGCAATTCCGCTGGTGGGCGAGGCAGGCTGCCATGTCGCCCCCGGCGATAGTCTGCTTCGGAACAAGCGGCGCTACCTTGTCCGAGATAAAGCCAAGGTTCTATACGGGATGATCGCCCGCCCCAACTTTTTGGCGGCCTCGATACGGGCTCGCTCGAAGGCAGCCTTTGCGGCTGCAGCGTCTTCGAACTCGCCTCGTATTGTCGTCTCCGGCAGACACGCCAGCCCGGTCTGCGTCCGTATAAGCCGTGTCAGCCTCAAGAACGGAGGCGTCCATAAACTCCGTCTGGCCGCCGCTGAGATCGTAAGACATGAGATAAAGCATCATCTGTTCCCTACGGGAAATCGTTGGTCGCTGGACCATAGGCGGTAAGCGCTTTCGCGGCGAGGTTGAAATCGCGACTCGCATCGCGCAACATGAAGAACCCGGCCTGCCGCCTGCCGCGCTGGACGGATGACCGAGCTCTTTTCCGAGCTGACGCGGCATGGATCCATGGAGCTTCAAGTGATTGTCGGGCCAGACACAAGTGACGCCTATGTAAGCCTGCGACGCTTCCTCGACGAAGCCATGAGCATGAGCCACATCTATCAACCCGTGATGATCAGAACGCTTCTGGCCCAGGGCGGGTCGGCGTCTAGGCGGGAGATCGCGATTGCCTTCCTAAACGCCGATCTCGGTCAGATCGAGTATTACGAACAAATCGTCCGTCGATATCCGCATGCCACTCTGAAGAGCCACGGGATCATCTCCGCTGGGCGCGCCACCTACTGCCTCAACGATCCAGTCTCATCGATGTCAGACGCTGAACGATCCGCCCTCATCGACCTGTGCGATACCAAAGTCGCGGAATACATAGACCGTCGCCGGAACAAGATCTGGGCACACCGGACCGGCCAGCTTGATCCGGTCTCCGGCTCCCTACGATATCGGATCATCGCACGCGCCCGAGGACGATGCGAGGCTTGCGGCGCGGGCGCCACCGAGACGACGCTGCATGTGGATCACATCATTCCGCGGTCGCTCGGGGGATCAAACGACCCCTTCAACCTTCAGGCGCTTTGCAGCACCTGCAACATCGAAAAGCTGAACCACGATGACACAGACTTCCGAAGCGCCCAGGCCGCCTACAGCCATCGTGAGGCGGGCTGCTCAACCTGCGAGGCAGATGACGCCGAGCTGCCGTCCAATACCCTGGCGAAGGTCGTCCTGCGATCGGCAAACCAGATTGTGCTCGCCCCGAAGCGCCATGCGCGAAATTATCTCGACCTCGGGCAAGCCGAACTGAATGCCCTGCGAATGCTGGAGACGTCGGAAGCGGACCGTATCGGTAAGGCTCGTGTCGCCGGTCTTCGCATTCCCGATCCGATGGGCGAGCACTGTCTCGTGCACATCGATCTGTCTTCTGTGCAGCGCTAGACTGCGCCGCTCACTCGCCCAGGCATTAAAAAACCTATGTCTTTCCCGCCCCAGCCCCAGCAAACAGCCGCGCAGGCCGCCGCCCCAGCAATCAACGCGCCGGAGCAGCTAGCCGCGTATCAGCAGAATGCTGAGACGTTTCGCTCCCTCAATCAGCTGATGTGGCAGATCCCGCTGATCGCGATGACTCTAACGGGCGGGCTTTGGTTTGGCGTGGCGAAGGCCGACACCTCACTCGCGCTTCAGCTCTGTCTGCTTGGCTTGGCCGCCGCCGGCAATGTCGGCCTGATCGTGGTGCTTTTCCGCCTCCGCTACATCATGGGTCAGTACCTAGAGTGGGCGGAGAACTACAACCCAGCCGGCCATGTCGCCGCGAGAGGCAGCTCTCTCCTCACCCGGCCAACAGCGGTCAGGACGACGTTTCAATTCATGCTAGGGATGGCGGCAGTGATCAGTGTGGGCCTCATGGGTTTATCGGCGAAACAGCATGGTTGGTGGGCGCAGTCGGCGGGCGAGCGGGCGATCGCCTATTACGACCGTCACGCCGAAACACTCGCCGACAACTACGAGAGCCTAACCTTCGAACAAACGCACCCAGAGCTGGACAAATGGCTCCGCGATGGGAAGCAGCGCAGCATTCTGGATGTTGGCGCCGGGACAGGGCGCGACGCCGCAGCCATGCAGGCATTAGGGCATGACGTTGTGGCCGTGGAACCGGCCGACAAGATGCGCGCCTTGGCCAGGCGCCTACACCCGTCTGCGAAAATCCGCTGGATCGATACCACCCTGCCCGACATCGCTGCCGTTCCACGGCCCACGGCGGGCTACGACCTCGTTATTCTCAGTGCGGTGTGGATGCATGTGGAGAAGGACGATCGGGTCAAAGCCCTTGAGCGCCTCAGCAGCCTGCTTAATGCGAAGGGCCGCCTCTACATCACGCTTCGCCTTGGACCGGCCGATGGTGAGAGGGGCATTCATGCCGTTTCGCGAGAGGCGCTCTCAACGGAGGCTGCAGCAGCCGGCTTGGAGATCACTAGCGTGACCAGCGCGCCAGACCTTCTGGGCCGGACCGATGTGCGTTGGGAAACGGCGGTGTTGGAACATCGCAACTAGCCTACGATCCGACGCCACGCCCCCCAAATATCTGCGGTTGCGTTTCGCATGGACATCAATCCAACCGCCGTTTAAATCCCAAACGATTGAGGGCGGACAGGGCGATCTATGGTCCACGATTTTGTGTCGAAAGTGGACGGGTTTAGGACAGACATCCGCGACTTTCTTATCAGTCCAACACGGTGGCGCACCACCAAGGTGAAGACACCGCTATCTTGGACTTCGGTCAAGTTCGAGGAAGCCGGCAGAGCGCTTGTTCCAGCCGAGAGAGGTGTCTACGCGTTCACCGTTTCTCACGCGAACGATCACTTCCCGCCAAATCATTACGTCATGTACATCGGAATTACGGGCGCAAAGAAGCCGGATAGAACGCTAAACAAGCGGTTCTATGACTACATGCAGGAAAAGAAAAACAACAAAAGACCAGCCGTCTGTTACATGCTTAACAAATATGAAGACGATCTTTATTTCAATTATTGTCCGATTGCAGCCAATATCGACCTAGAGCAACTCGAACTCGAGTTAAATGACGCAATCATACCACCCGTCGTTGTCAAGGATTTCACCGCAGAAATCCGCCAGATTGTGAAGGCCTTCCGCTCATGAACACGTCCTACTTTCCCGGACTGCGCGGACGAATGGGCGATTGGGCTTTCTACTCAGTCTTGATGACGCTTGGACAAGTCGCCGAGAAGGTGACTTATGCAGATAAGCTTCACCAGAGCGTGAAACTGTCTGACATGATTCAGCGGGAGCTCAATAGAAAACGCGGAGCAGCGATTTCGAAATATCTAGAGAATAATGAAGACCGCTTTTTTAACTCACTTGTAGTAGCCGTTTACGGTGGTGACCCGCAATGGCTTCCGTTTGAGAACGTGAAGCCCATTGTGAAAGATTTCGAACCGGAATATTTGACAAATACAGCCGCCTACAGCTTGGGATATCTGTCCTTCAACAGCGAAGAGAAGATTTTTGCTCTAGACGGACAACACCGCCTAGCGGGAATTAAAAAGGCGGTCTCTGAAAAGCCCGATCTCGCAAACGACGAAGTTTCAGTTCTGATCGTCGCTCACCATAGCACGCCTGCAGGGCTTCAAAGATCTAGGAAGCTTTTCACGACTTTGAACAAATCTGCGAAGGCAGTTAAAAAGAGCGAAATTATCGCGCTAGACGAGGCTGACGTTATGGCAATCGTTACGCGGGACCTTGTTGAAAACAGCCCTCTGTTCGGTTCGGACAGAATTCTGTTCAAAGGAAGTTCTAATTTACCGGCTGATGACGTCGAACACATCACGACCATAGAGAACCTCTATGATGTTCTTACAATTTTGTTCTCAAAAGTCAGAGAATCAGAATCGCTGGAGAAGCTGAAGTATTATAGGCCCGAAGACGATGAACTTAAGTCTTACATTGAATGGACGGACAATTTCCTGCGTCTGGTAGGTCAAAATTTCCCCGAGTTCGGAAAATACATCAATGGCACGGATGACACCACGACACTGACGAAAAACCGGCAGGACGGCTCGGGACACGTCCTTTTCAGACCAGTGGGTCTTCTCATTTTGGCCGACCTGCTCTCCAAACTCGCCCCCAAGATGGGCCTTGAGGCAGCGCTCTCACTGTGCAGCAAGTTGCCCATGGAACTAGGCGACCAACCTTTTAAAGATGTCGTTTGGATGAGCGCAACGGGTAAGATGAACCCCGGCAAAAGGGCCATATCCCGGCGACTGCTCTTGCACATGCTGGATCTTGAGCCCAAGCCTGACGATCTTCGTCGTCGATATGCAGCTTTGTTTGGGCTCGAGCCAAATGAGGTCGAGCTTCCGCCAAAGCTGAAACTCAGCCAAAGCTAAAGGTCGAACGGCACCTAGGCATCAACTGCGCGAATGGCAGCCAGCCGCGCTTTACTTGAGCGCTCTACAAGTACAGCAAGCCCCTGCGCTGCGTCATAAAGCGCACGCAGCTCGTGCTCGGGCAGGTCGTACTGGTCAGAGTATCGTGCTTCCACGTACGCCCGCTTGAGGGTCTCGAAGAGGCGCCTATCGTGCTTCGTGGCCCTTGGCCAGGCTTGAACGAGGGTCTTGTCCACGTCTTCAGCCAGCGACCGGAGAAACTTGATGTTGTGCGACCGGGGAAAGTAGAACGTATGGACCAACAAGATGCAGATGTAGGCAGTCTCCACTGCCTGATGCAGATGAAACGCCGCGCGCTTCCGCGCATGCACCCCTTCGGCTGAACGCTCAAGCCACCTTTCGGCATCCTCGAGCCAAGAATTCAGATCTACCTGTTTGGCCGCGAAGTACCGGTCGGCCATAGCAAGCGCATCAATCCGAGACAGTGGCTGCGGCGTGGCTAACGGATGACCTGGGAGCTCGTAAAGCACGACGCCGTCGCGGACGATGTCGGTCCAGAAGTACTCGCCGCGGCCGATGGCAGCGTTCACCTCCGCCAGGTCGTGCACGATGATGTTGACCGTTCGGCCGATGGCGGCGTCGTGAAGAATCTTGTCTTCGGCGACGTACCAATAGTCGGCGATATCAGTCAGCTTCTCGTTGCTGACGATGATCAGCAGGTCGAAGTCCGATAGGTAGCCGTTCTCCGGCTCATCGACCCAATCGTTACGGGCGTACGATCCGAACAGTATGATCTTCAGGATTTTGCCGTGCTTGCGCCAGGTCTGAGTACCGCCAGCGATAGAGGCGTCGAATTCGGTCAGTAGCGTCGTGCGGATGCGAGCGAGCTCGGCCTGTTGCTTGTCGGGCAGATGATCGATGTCACGCTTCATCGGTTAGAACCCGCGCCGGAATGATGGGCGACCGCCCGGGTGGTGAGAACATGGCTTGAAACATGCGCCCATGCCTTTGACCGAAGTCTGAACATACGCATGGGCGACCCGAGACGGTCTGAGCACCACTATACAGCCCAAGGCTCGCCGAAAAACCACCCATGGTCATGCCGCCAGCGTCGCAGCAATCGCGTGCAGGCCTTCCGGCTTAAGGTGCGTATACCGCCTTAGCATCTTCCAGTCCCTGTGCCCGGTCACCAGCGCGACCTGCTGGATTGCGAAGCCCGCTTCGAACAGCCGGCTCGTTCCCTCGTGGCGGAGGTCATGGAAGTGGAGATCGTCGATCTCGAGCTTACGGCAGGCGCGCGTAAACGCTGCGCCTGCGGATCGATGATTGAAAGGAAAGATGCGAGCATCCTGGTTGTTCCTGAGCGCCCGCTGCTCTTCCACCAAGGCTAGGCCGTCAAAGCCTGAGACCGATAGCAGGGGGATGCGCTGGTCGTTGCCCTTCTTCTGACGGGGATCTTTGCGATCTCGGATCGTCAGCATCTTGGTTCGCGTGTTGAGGTCGTCCCACGACACCCGGAAGATCTCCTCCTGGCGCATCGCAGTCGCAATGGCGAACTTGACGATCCGGCTCATGGGTATCCCCTGCCGGGGATTGTCGTCGAAGTAGGCGATCAGTTTGGCCAACTCGCCGTCCGTCGGCCGCCGGTCCCGCTCTGTCCCCTTGCCAACGAGGCCCAGTCTCTTGAGCGCATAGCGGGCAAGGTCGACGGCTTCGACCGAAACCCGCATCCCGTGGACCGCAGCTGCGTGCTGGAGCACCAGTTTGATGATGCCGATATCGATGGAGAGGGTGACAGGCCCCGCGCCCTCGCCGGCTCGCGTCTTGCCGAAGTCGATGAAGCGGTCCCGATCGAGCTCGACGATCTTGCGCTTGCCGAGCACCCGCTTCAGCATCTTGAGCGTGGCGTCCTTTGAACGACCGGGCGCCTTGCCAACCTCTTTCATGTCGGCGATGTGCAGGTCGATTAGATCCCCGAAGGTCGTGAGTTTAGAAATCCGGGACTTGCGCGGAGACTCTCCGCGATCGATTTCGCGCTCGGCTTCGACGGCCCAAATCTTGGCGTCCTCATACCGAACGAAAGTCTCGCTGAGGGCTCTGCCCTTGCGACGAACCTGGACACGCCAGCGGCCGGATTTCTGTCTGCGGATCGAAGCCATTTTTCGGGTGCAAAACGGGTGCAATGAGATGTCGAAAAGGCGCGAAAAACGTCGTGGAGTAGCGTAGAAAAGTGCACCCGAATTCGCTCGAGTGCACTGATTTATAGAGGAAAAAGCTTGATAAATCAAGCACGTAGATTGTCCATTGCACCCATGATGGACTGGACCGATCGGCACTGCCGGGCGTTCCATCGCGCCCTGTCGGGCCGGGCCCTGCTCTATACGGAGATGGTGACCTCGCCGGCCGTGGTGCACGGCGATCGCGAGCGGCTGCTGGGCTTCGACAAGGTCGAGCATCCGGTGGCCCTGCAGCTGGGCGGATCGGACCCGGCCCAGCTGGCCGAGGCTGCGAAGATCGGCGAGGCCTTTGGATACGACGAGATCAATCTGAACGTCGGCTGCCCGTCGGACCGGGTGCAGTCGGGCCGGTTCGGCGCGTGTCTGATGCGCGAGCCCGAGCTGGTCGCCGACTGTATGGCCGCGATCAGGGAGGCCGTCCGGGTCCCGGCCACCGTCAAATGCCGCATCGGGGTCGACGATCAGGATCCGGCAACGAGCCTGTTCGCCACGGTCGACGCCTCGGCCGCCGTCGGGATCACGACCTTCATCGTCCACGCCCGCAAGGCCTGGCTGAAGGGTCTGTCGCCCAAGGAAAACCGCGACGTGCCGCCGCTGGACTATGAGCTGGTGCGCCGGCTGAAGCGGGAGCGGCCGCATCTGACCATCTGCATCAACGGCGGGATCGCCTCGCTGGAGGCCGCCGAGGCGCATCTGGACGCCTCAGACGGGGTGCAGCTGGATGGCGTCATGCTGGGCCGCGCCGCCTATCACGAGCCGGCCCTGCTGGGTCAGGTCGACCGGCGGTTCTTCGGGGCGGAGACACCCGACGTCGATCCGTTCGAGGCCATCGCTCACTACAGGCCCTATCTGGCCGCGCGGCTGGAGGAGGGCGTGCATCTGCCGGCCATGACGCGGCATATGCTGGGGCTGATGCACGGCCGTCGCGGCGCGCGCGCCTTCCGCCGCATCCTGACGGTCGACTCCATCGCCAAGGGCGCCGGCATCGAGGTCGTCGACCGCGCCGTCGAGGCCGTCCGCGAGGCCGAAAAGGCCTTCGAAATCAGCCAGTTTGAGGATCGTCCCAGCGATAGGGCCGCCTGATGCGGCACAGACCGCAGGGAACGTCCATCGGGTGAATCCATTAGAAGGCGAGCCCCTCCCCCGGCCGTTCCTTCGGAGTTCCCCCATGACCCGCCTGACCAGCCTGTTCGCCGCGACGGGCCTCGCCGCCCTCGCCCTCGCCTCGACGGCCTCGGCCCAGGACGGCCGCTTCGCCGTCGGCGGGCAGTTGGGTACGCCGGGCGGCGGCGTCTCGGTCCTCTATTCCCTATCGCCGAACTTCGTGGTGCGTGGGTCTTATGACGCCCTGAAGTTCGACCGCGACGACAGCTATGACGACATCGACTACAACGCCCAGCTGGACTTCTCCTCGCCGGGCGCCTTCATCGACTGGCACCCGACGGGCAATGCCTTCTTCGTCTCGGCCGGGGCCTTTTTCGGCGCCCGCGACGTCAATCTGGACGCCACCCCGACGACCAACACCAATATCGGCGGCACGGTCTTCACCCCGGCCCAGATCGGCAATCTGACCGGCAAGATCGAGCTGGAGAGCACCGCGCCCTTTGTCGGCATCGGCTATGACAACACCTTCACGTCGCCGGGCCACTGGGGCTTTCGCCTGCTGGCCGGGGCGGCGTTCGGCGATGAGCCGCAGGTCGATCTGAACGCCAGCGGCGGGACCCTGTCGAACGACCCGACCTTCCAGGCGCAGCTGGCGCAGGAAGAGGCCGACATTCAGGACGACGCCGACAACTTCAAGGTCCTGCCCGTGGTGCAGGTGGGCGTGACCTACCGCTTCTAGGCGCGGAGCGTCAGGGTCTCAGCGTCAGGCCGGCGGGGGTGGCCTCGAAGCCGGACAGCCGGCCGAGATAGCTCATGCCCAGCAGGGACTGGCTGAGGCCGTTCTCGACCACCAGGGCCTGGACCTGACGGACCTCGGCGCCGGCGATGGCGACGGACTTGAGCTCGACCGCGGCGGCGCGGGCCGGACCGGAGGCGGTCTGGACCGTGCGGGTGAAATCATCCGGAGTCAGACGAAGCCCCAGGCGCAGGGCGTCCTCGCGGGTCAGGGCCACGACGCTGGCGCCGGTGTCGACCAGGACGCGGACGGCGCGGCCGTCGATTTCGGCCTCGGCCCAGTAGTGACCGTCTGCGGCCTTGAGCACCTGGGCGGCGCTCGAGCTGGAGTGATGGGCGGGGGCGTTCACGGCAGGGATGACGGCGGCGGTCTCGGCATGGGCCTGACCGCGCGCATCGGCGTGATTCAGCCAGAAGGCCACGCTCAGCGAGGAGGCGGTGGCCATCACCATCACGGCGACAGTCTGGAAATCGAAGCGGATCATGGGCTCACGCGACTGAAACCGCTTCTGCGGCGAGATCACCCTCTCACAACCGTCTTGGGATGCGGTGAACCGATGTGGCTGACAAAAGGTTGATAAGCGCCGCCGTATCAGCACGGCCCTAGAGGCCGAGTTTGGCGGGCTCGATCTGACCCTTTCGCTTCGGCAAATCGGCCATGATTTCAGCACGCTGCTCGTCCGTCAGACCGGACCAGCCGCCGATCTCCACAAGCGTCCGGTAGCAGCCCAGACAGAGGCCGGACGCGCCGTCGACGATGCAGACCTTCACGCACGGGGTTGCGATCGCCTTGGGGGCAACCCGGTTGTCTGGCCGTGGCTCAGGAGTCACAGGCGTGACAGACATGCGAAATATACTCCGGACCCAGACCAAAACCCTTGCAATTAATCACTCCGTATGCGATCTAAAACTCGACGCGAAACGACTAAGAGGGTGCAAACCCCTGCAAGCACGACGTGTCTCTTTTCCTCGTTCAACGAAAGGAGACATCAAAGATGAACGACAAGGACAGGAATCTCCAGCACGCCATGACGTCCTTCGCCTTCTGGGGCGGGATGTTGGTGAACTCTGGCAAGCAGAGCCGCGCGAACGATCGCGTGGTCAGCCACCCTTCCAACTTCGTCCCCATCGAGATCAAGCGCCCCCGATAGGGTCCGCTGATCCGGGCCGAAGCCCAGATCGCAAGATCAAACAGCAAGTTCCGACTTGCACGCCCGAGCCCCGGCCCCGACAAGGCCGGGGTTTGCAATTCCGGAGCGCGTCGTGGCCTTCATCCTGCAGGAAAAGATCGCCCAGCCCGGCGGCGGATCGGTGCTGGTCCTGACCTTCGACCGGGCCGAGCGGCTGAACGCCCTGCCCGACCTCGGCGACGGCGAAGAGGTGGCGGCGATCTGCGAGGCGGTGAACGCCGACCTCGACATCCGCTGCGTGGTCCTGACCGGCGCCGGCCGCGCCTTCTCGGCGGGCGGCGACCTGAACTCCATGAAGGCGCGTGAGGACCTGTTCGCGGGTTCGGGCGCGGCCATCCGCGAACAGTACCGCCGGGTCGTGCACCGGATCGTGCGCGCCTTCTACGGGCTGGAGGTTCCGCTGATCGCGGCGGTCAACGGTCCCGCCTTCGGCTTGGGCTGCGACATCGCGGGTCTGGCCGATATCCGCATCGCCTCGGACCGGGCCAGCTTCGGCGTGCCCTTCCTGAAGCTGGGCATCATCCCTGGCGACGGCGGCTCCTGGCTGCTGCCGAGGAATGTCGGCTATGTCCGCGCCGCCGAGATGCTGTTCACCGCCCGGGCCGTGGACGCCGAAACCGCCGACAGCTGGGGTCTGGTCAACCGCGTCGTGGCGCATGAAGCCCTGATGGCCGAGGCCCTGATCACCGCCGGTCAGGTCGCCGCCCAACCGCCGCGCGCCCTGCGCATGGCCAAATCCCTGCTGCGTCAGGGGCGCGACATGAATTTCGACCAGACGCTGGAGCTGTCCGCCGCCATGCAGGCCCTCGCCCATCTGACCGACGACCATATTGAAGGGGTGACGGCGGTGCTCGAGAAGCGCGCCGGGACCTTCACCGGCGACTGAAGGCCCTTCCGTGTCCCAACCTGCGATCATCGAGGCCCTGCGCGAAGCGACGGGCGAGGCCCACAAGGCGCTGGAGACCGACATCGACCTGTTCGGTCGGGTCGCGGAGACCGACAGCCGGCGGGATCTGGTGGCGCGGTTCCACCGGCTGCACGCCGCGGTCGAGCCGGCGGTGGAGCCCTGGCTGAAGGATATGCCGGGTCTGGAGTTCTCGCAGCGTCGCCGGGCCGAGGGCATCGCGCAGGACCTGTCCGACCTCGGGGGCCGCCCACTGACGACCCGCCCGCCGCACGTCGCCTCAGCCGCAGAGGCCCTCGGCTGGTGGTATGTGCTGGAGGGCAGTTCGCTGGGCGGCCGGGTCATCCACCGTACACTTCTGGGCCAGGGTAAGGATTTGCTCGGATTGAGCTTTTTGCATCCGTACGGGGCTGATACAGGGGACTGGTGGCGGCGCTTCGTCGAAGTTCTCGACGCGTCGGATCGCCGGGAACCCAAGGCGCGTCCGGACGTTCTGGCCGGCGGCGTCGCCGGTTTCCGCTATGCCCATGAGGTTCTTTGCGGAGACTGACGTGCCTGAAACGCCCTCTCCCGGATCCCTGGCCGCTGAACTGCTGCTGTCCGACGCCGATCTGAACGATTGCGACCGCGAACCTATCCACATTCCAGGCTCGATCCAGCCGCACGGCTTCATGCTGGCGACCGGGGGCGATGATGCGGTCGTAACCCACGGTGCGGGCGATATCGAAGAGATCACGGGCGTTCAGGACTGGATCGGTCAGCCGCTGGTCGGCCTTCTGGGCGAGGCGATCACGGAAAGCCTGAGCTCTCCCGCTCCGGCGGACGGCGCCGTGTTCGTCGGCCGGTGGACGGCGCCGTCCGGCGAAACATTCGATGTCAGCACCCATCTGAGCGGCACGCGGCGGATCATCGAGGTCGAACGCAGCGACGGCGCCGCGACCTTCGGCATCGATCTCCTGGCCCGGCTGGACAAGGCGAGCGCCGCTTTCGAGCGCGCCCTGAACGTACGGCAGTTGGCGGCCCGCGCCGCCGACGAGTTCCGCAACCTGACCGGTTTCGAGCGGGTGATGATCTACCGCTTCCTCGACGACGAGGCGGGCGCGGTCCTGGCGGAATCGAAGTCGCCGGAGATGTCGTCCTTTCTGAACCACCACTTCCCAGCGACGGATATTCCGAAACAGGCGCGCGCTCTCTATGTGCGCAACCCGGTCCGGGTGATCCCCGAGGTGCGCTATTCGCCGCGCCCGCTGCGCCCGGCCCTGCCGCAAAGTGAGCCGCCTCTGGACATGAGCGACAGCGTCCTGCGCAGCGTCTCGCCGATCCACCTTCAGTACCTGCGCAACATGGATGTCGGGGCCTCGGCCTCGATCTCCATCGTCACCGACGGGGTGCTGTGGGGCCTGGTCGCCTGCCATGACAGCCGGCCGCGCCTGCTGACCCATGAAACCCGGATCGCGGCGACGGCGCTGGCCCGGGGGCTGGCGCGTCAGCTCAAGGCCAAGGATGACGCCGAGCTTTATCGCGAACGGGTGCGGCTGCGCGGGCTGGAGGACGAACTGGTCGCCCGCATCCCGCTGGAGGAGCCGCTCGACGCGGCCCTGGCCAAACACCTCGACGAGATCGCGGCCCTGGTCGGAGCGACGGGCGCGGCCGTATTGCGGGGCAAGAGCGTCTCCACCGGCGGCGCCTGCCCTCCCGCCAACGGCGTCGTGGCTCTGGGCAACTGGGTGGCGAAGACCGCGGCGGGACGGGTCATGTCGACCGCCAGCCTGTCGGAGGTGTTCCCCGCCGCGACCGCGTGGAAGGCCGAGGCCAGCGGCTTCATGGGCTTCGTCATCGCCGCCGACGAACCTTTTGTGCTGATGTGGTTCCGGGCCGAGAAGCTGGAGGTCGTACGCTGGGCGGGCGACCCACACACGGCGGTCAAGACGGGAGAGGCGGGCAAGCTGACGCCCCGCGCCAGTTTCGCAGAATGGACCGAGACGGTCAGCGGCCGGGCACAGCGCTGGACCAACCCCGAGATCGAAAGCGCCGGGCGGTTCCGCGACGCCGTGTTCGAACTGCGCGCCCTGCGCCAGATGCGCCAGGTCAACCAGTCGCTGCAGGAATCGGTCGCCGACCGCGATCTGCAGCTGGAACATCAGGACTTCCTGCTGCGCGAGGTCAATCACCGGGTGCAGAACAGCCTTCAGCTGATCACCAGCTTCCTGTCACTGCAGGCGCGCGACAATCCCGACAGCCGACCGGCGTCCGAGGTGCTCAGGGAGGCCCAGCGGCGGGTGAAGGCCGTGTCGCTGGTGCACAGCCGGCTGTATCGCGCCGACCAGTTCGAGACGATCGATCTGGGACGCTACTTCTCCGAGCTGATTGAAGATATGGCGACCTCGTCCGGGCAGGACTGGGCCGAGCTGATCCATACCGAACTGGCGCCAGTCAGCGTCGAGGCGGGCCGCGCGACGACCTTCGGTCTCGTCCTGACCGAACTGATCATCAACGCCCAGAAATACGCCTACGGCGGCCGTCCAGGCCCACTCTATGTCACCCTCGAGGAAGATCGCGGCTCCGCCCGGATCGTCGTCGCAGACGAGGGCGTGGGCGGGCACCAGTCGGGCAAGGGCTTCGGCTCGCGCCTGATCGAAAGCCTGGCCGGCCAGCTGGGCGCGGCCATCGAATACCGGGATGCACGACCGGGGCTGCGGGTCATCCTGACGGCGCCGATCGGCTAGGGCTGGCGGCGGGCCGGCCGGCGCCCATATGCGGACGAAACGCTCAAGGACGCCCGCCATGCCGACCCCGATCAAGATCGACTTCGTCTCCGACGTCTCCTGCCCCTGGTGCGTGATCGGTCTGGGCGGGCTGGAGACGGCGATTGGTCGGGTCGGCGATCTGGTCGATGTCGACATCCACTTCCAGCCGTTCGAGCTGAACCCGCAGATGGCGCCCGAAGGCGAGAACATCGTCGAGCACATCGGCCGCAAATACGGATCGACGCCCGAGCAGTCAGCCCAGGCCCGCGCCATGATCAAGGGCCGCGCCGCCGAGGTGGGGTTCGCGATGCGGATGACGGACGAGAGCCGTATCTACAACACCTTCGACGCCCACCGGCTGCTGCACTGGGCGGAAGGCAAGGGCGAGGGCCGACAGGCGGCGCTGAAGGCCGCGCTGTTCGAGGCCTATTTCACGAAACAGCTGAATCCGGGCGATCCTGGAGTGCTGGCCGATGCTGCGGCCTCGGCCGGGCTGGACCGGGCGGAGGCGGTCGAGGTGCTGTCCGACGACCTCTACGCCGCCGACGTGCACGCGGCCGAAGAGCTGTGGCGCAGCCGGGGGATCAACTCGGTCCCGGCCGTCATCATCAACGACAAATACCTGATCTCGGGCGGCCAGCCCGCCGAGGTGTTCGAACAGGCTTTGCGCCAGATTGCGGCGGAGGGAGCGGCTCCCTCCGCCGTCTAGATCTTACGAACCCTGCTGACGCATCGCGCGGTCGGCGGGGACGCCGGCGGAGACGGTGCGCGGGGCGCCGGCGGTCTGGCCGGGCTTCATGAACTTGACCAGGACGCGCTGGCCGATCAGCAGGGGCGCGTCGCCAGCCGAGACCACGACCTCGACGACCCGTTCGTCGGAGCGCTGCGAGGGATCGTCCGAAGCCAGCTTGCGGGCGCCGAAGACAGCGGCGCGGCGCAGGACCGAACCGATGTAGACCTTCGACGGATCGCCTTCCGGGGTGATCTCGACGGCCTGGCCGGCGGCGATGTTGGGGATGTCGGATTCGACGATTTCGGCCCGGGCGATGCGCGGAGCGTCGGGCTCCAGATCGAACATGGCCGAGACGTTCAGGGTCGAGGCGCCGGCGCCGGGGTTGGCGTAGCGGCGAACGATGCGGCCGGCCATCGGGCTGCGGATCACCGTCAGCTCTTCGTTGTAGAGCGATTGCGACAGCTGGGCGCGGGCGGTCTGGACGGCGGCCGTCTGCGAGCCGAGGCGGGCCTGGGCCGTGTCGATGGCGTCCTGGGCCTGGTCGATGCGCTGGGCGGCGACAAAGTTGGTGGCGACCAGCTTCTGCAGGCGATCGCGCTCGCGCTGGGCGGTGCGGATGTCGACGCGGATCTGGGCCAGCTGGCTCTCGGCCTGGACGACCTGGGCGCGGGCGCTCTGGACGGCCAGGCGGGCTTCATCGTCTTCCTGGCGGGCGAGAATCTGGCCGGCGACGACGCGGTCGCCTTCCTGGACCAGGACTTCGCGGATGATGCCGCCGCGGCGGGCCGCGATCTGGATGATGCCGCCCTCGATATCGACCTTGCCGTTGGCGATAGCCGCATAGGGGCTTTCGACCTTGGTCGCAGCGGCCTTCTCGACCTCGGCCTTCTTGGCGGCCTGTCCCTGGCTGAACATGAGGAAGCCGACGACCAGCACGATGATCAGCAGAAGGCCGATCCAGGTCCATTTGTTCTTCAGAAAGGCGGGCATGGGCGTTGGGTCCTGAGGGATCTTGTTCTGGCGATCAGTGGTGCGAGGAGAGGGTGGCGGTCGGGTCGGGCACGCGGCGCTCGTCGGAGACGATAACGCCGTCCTCGATCTTGATGACCCGGTCGGCCCAGGCCTCGAGGCGGGGGTCGTGGGTCACGCAGATGACGGCGGCGCCGTGTTCGGTGGCGGCGCGGCGCAGCAGGCGGATGACCACCTGACCGTTCTCGCCGTCCAGCGCCGAGGTGGGTTCGTCGGCGAAGAGGATCTTCGGATCCTTGGCCAGGGCCCGCGCGATGGCGACGCGCTGCTTTTCACCGCCCGACAGGATGGCGGGGCGCTGATGCAGGCGGTGCGACAGCCCGACCTCGGTCAGGGCCTCGGTGGCGCGCTTCTTGGCCTGGCCTGGCGACAGGCCCTGGAACTTGAGCACGATCTCGACCTGCTGCAGGGCGGTCAGGGCCGGGAACAGGTTGAAGCCCTGGAAAATGAAGCCGCAGTGGTCCAGGCGGAACTTGTCGATCCGGCCGCTGGACAGCTTCCACAGGTCATCGACGTCGAGAGCGTCGACGCGCCCTTCCTCAGGACGCAGCAGGCCCGACAGCGCCGCGATCAGAGTCGACTTACCCGAGCCCGACGGTCCCATGACCATGGTCAGGTCGCCGTGGCGGGCATCGAAATCGACGCCCTTGAGCACCTCGACATAGGCCTTGCCGGACTTGAAGCGCTTGACCAGCTTCTTGGCCTCGATGGCGAAGTCGCCGTGCTTGCCGTGAACTTTCGTATGGGCGTTCATCGCAGCAGGTCCGCCGGTTGGCTGTTCTTGAGGATGCCCAGCGACAGGATGCCGGACAGCATGGCGATCACGATCAGTCCGCCGCCGACGACCACCAGAAGGATGGGCGGCAAGGCGATGATGACGGCGTTGGCCATGGCCAGCAGCGACACCAGCCAGGTCAGGACAATCGCCGCGATCACTCCGACGCACCCGACCCAGAAGCTGAGCTCGACCACGATCCGGTTCAGCGAACCCATGCCGACGCCGAGCGCCCGCAGGGAGGCGAACTCCTTGATGTTGGCCATGATGGCGCCGCGCAGGGTCTGCCAGGTGATGGCCACCCCGATGATGGTGCCGAGCACCACGCAGCCGCCGATGATGATGACCAGAATGCCTTCCTCGAACATGGCGCCGGCGTTGGCGTCGGCCAATTCCTGACGCGTCCACGCCTTCCACTGGCCGTTGCCGATGGTGTTCAGCTGGGCGGCGACGAGCTGGGCGCGGCTCGGATCACGCAGCTTGACCATCAGGGGGCCGACGCGCGGGCCGGTGTCGGCCTGACCCACCATCCGCAGGGTGTCGCGCGACATCACAATCGTCGACTGCATCATGTTGGGATAGCCACGCAACACGGCGACGACGGTGACGGTCTGGCCGTTGTACAGGGCCTTGTCGCCCAGTTTGACGCCCAGTTTCGGCAGGCTGGTTTCATCGATGGCGACAGTATAGGGCTGGCGCAGGGCGTCGATCAGTTCCTGGGAATAGTCGGTCGGAATGGTCACCGCGCCGGGCGTGGTGTCGATGATCGAGGTCTGGACGAACTGCTGTTTGGGCGCGCCGCGCCGGGCGCGCTCGGCCTGGGACATGGTCGGATCGACGTCCTTGATGGACTGGAACGTGCCGCCGGCGCCGTCGAGCGGCTTCACCTCGACAACCTCGGGATGGTTGTAGGCCAGGGGAATGAACCGACGCGGCACGCCCGAGGGGCCGCCGATCAGGCTCTTGGCGCCGGGCTGCATGATGATGATGTCGGCGCTGGACCGTTCGATGGTGGCGGTGAAGCCCTTGCCGATGCCGATGAAGACACCGGTCATGGCGAGGACCAGCAGCCCGGACAGGGCCAGGGCCATCACGGCGGCCATATAGCGCCGCCACTCAAACAGCAGCGTGGATAGTGCAAGCGACATGGAAAAGCGTTTCAACCCCGAAGTGTCCCGTTATCTGAGGCCGACGAAGGTCAAGTCCAAGTTAAATCGGGGTAAGGCGCACGGTCGGCGAACAGAGGTGTCGCGATGACACAGCCCGGCAGCATGGACGGCGGCCCGGCTTGGGTCTAGCAATCCCGGCTCAAACCGGGAGAACGCCAAAAATGTCGCTTCGATTCACCGTCTCGCTCGCCGCACTCGGCGCGGCGACGGCCGTCCTGTCCGCCGCCTCCACGCCCGCGAAGGCGGACGAAGGCATGTGGACGTTCGACAACTTCCCCATCCAGACGGTGAACGACAAATACGGCACCCACATCGATCAGGCCTGGCTGGACCGGGTCCGCAATTCCGCCGTGCGCATCAACGGCTGCTCGGCCTCGCTGGTCTCGGGCGAGGGTCTGATCCTGACCAACTGGCACTGCGTCGTCGGCTGCGCCCAGGAGCTGTCCTCGGCCGAGCATGACTACGTCAAGAACGGCTTCCTGACCGCGACCCGCGAGGAAGAGAAGGAGTGCCCCGGCCAGACCGCCGAGATCCTGACCGACATCATCGACGTCACCGACCGGGTGCTGGGCGCCGGCCAGGGGCTGGAAGGCGCGGCCTTCGTCCAGGCGCGCGGCGCCGAGACGACAAAGATCGAGGACGAGAACTGCACCGACAAGGAAACCCAGACCTGTCAGGTGATCAGCTTCTACCGCGGCGGCCGCTACGCCCTGTACAAGTTCCGCAAGTACGAGGACGTCCGCCTGGTCTTCGCGCCGGAAAACCAGGCCGCCTTCTTCGGTGGGGATCCCGACAACTTCAACTTCCCGCGCTACGCCCTCGATACCGGCTTCCTGCGCATCTATGAGGACGGCAAGCCGGTCGCGACCCCGACCCACCTGACCTGGAACCCGAACGCGCCCAAGGAAGGCGACGTGACCTTCGTCGCGGGCAACCCGGGCTCGACCTCGCGTCTGCTGACCATGTCGCAGCTGGAGCGCCTGCGCGACCAGGTGAACCCGATCACCCTGATCCAGGCTTCGGAACTGCGCGGCCGCCTGCAGGAATATGCGACCACCTCGGAAGAGGCCAAGCGGGTCGTCTTCGACCCTCTGTTCGGTCTGGAGAACAGCTTCAAGGTCTATTACGGCCAGGAAGGCGCCCTGACCGACCCAGACTTTATGGGCAAGAAGCGTGAGCAGGAAGCCGAGCTGCGCGCCCGCGTCGCCGCCGATCCCGCCATCGCCGCCCGCATCGGCGATCCGTGGGGCGATCTGGAGAAGGTCCAGGCCTCGGCCCGCGACCTCTACCTGCCCTACCGCCAGTTGGAAGCCTCGGCCGGCGGCGGCTCGGACCTGTACCGCTACGCCAAGACCATAGTCCGCGCCGCCAAGGAACGCGCCAAGCCCCTGGCCGAGCGCCGCGCCGGCTATACCGACGCCGCCCTGGCCCAACAGGCCCGCCGCCTGGCCGAGGTCACCCCCATCGACCAGGGTCTGGAAGAAATCTACCTGACCCACTGGATGCTGAAGACGCGGGAATACCTCACCGTCGACAATGCCGAGGTGAAGGCCATGCTCGGCAAGGACGCCCCGGCCGACATCGCCGACCGTCTGGTTCAGGGCACCAAGCTGGGCGACCCGGCCGTGCGCGCCCAGATGTTCGCCATGACCCCGGAACAGCTGGCCGCCTCGGGCGACCCGATGATCGCCTTCGTCCTGGCCAATGACAACGCGGCCCAAGCCGTGCGCGCCCAGTGGGACTCGGCCGTCAACGGCCCGACGGCCAAGGCCGGCGAGAAGATCGCCCAGGCCCGGTTTGCGGTCTATGGCACCAACCTCTATCCCGACGCGACCTTCTCCCTGCGTCTGTCCTACGGCGCGGTCGAGGGCTGGACCTATCGCGGCGTCACCGTTCCGCCCTTCACCTATATGGGCGGCCTCTATGAGCGGGCCACGGGCGCCGAGCCGTTCAACGCGGCCCAGGCCTTCCTCGACAACGAGTCGAAGGTGAACAAGGACACCGTCTACGACTTCGTCTCGACCAACGACATCATCGGCGGCAACTCGGGCTCGCCCGTGATCAACGCCAAGGGTGAGGTGATCGGCGCCGCCTTCGACGGCAACATCCACTCGCTGGGCGGTTCGTTCGGTTACGACGGCGCGCTGAACCGGACGGTGACGGTTTCGACCGCCGCGATCACCGAGGCCCTGCGCAACATCTACCATCAGCCCCGCCTGCTGGCGGAACTGGGCGTTCGATAACGATCACCGGCTTCCTTCTCCCCCTGCGGGAGATGGTGGCAGCCGCAGGCTGACGGATGAGGGGTCGCACCGGTCTTGCCGGTCGGCCCCTTTTTCTTTCATACGTGCACCCAGAATTGTTCACGCCACCGCGTGACCCCTCATCCGACCGGCTTCGCCGGCCACCTTCTCCCGCAAGGGGAGAAGGAAGGAGATTCAAGATGCGTCATCTCACCCTCGCCGCCTCCATCGCCGTCCTCGCCTTCGCCGCCGCCTCGTCGGCGAGCGCGGAAGAAGGCATGTGGACCTTCGACAACTTCCCGATCGCCCGGGCCAACCAGACCCTGGGGACGAGCATCGATCAGGGTTTCCTCGATCAGGTGCGGCTTTCGTCGGTGAAGTTCGGCGGCTGTTCGGCGGGGATCGTCTCCGGCGAAGGGCTGGTGATGACCAACAATCACTGCGTCGCGACCTGCGTGGCCAATATCTCGACCCAGGCGACCAACTATGCCGAGACCGGCTTCACGCCCAGGGCGCGCGAGGAAGAAGTCAAATGTCCGGGCGGCACGGCCGAGGTTCTGACCGGCATCGCCGACGTGACCGAGCGGATGCACAAGGCCGGAGAGGGCCTTTCGGGCGCCGCCTTCACCCAGGCGCGTGACGCCGAAGCGGGCCGTATCGAGAGCGAAGCCTGCGGTGATGCGACGGACAAACGCTGTCAGGTCGTCAGCCTGTACCGCGGCGGCCAGTTCAAGCTCTACACCTACAAGAAATACACCGACATCCGTCTGGCCTTCGCGCCCGAGGACCGGGCCGCGACCTTCGGCGGCGACCTCGACAACTTCTCCTTCCCGCGCTTCGCCATCGATGCGGCCTTCATCCGGCTGTATGAGAACGACGCTCCGGCCCGGACCCCGACCCATTTCGCCTGGAACGCTTCGGCGCCGGTCGAAGGCACGCCGGTCTTCGTCTCCGGCAGCCCGGGTGCGACCCAGCGCCTGCTGACCCAGGACCAGCTGATGACGGTGCGCGACGTGGTCCTGCCGATGGATCAGCTGATTGCGTCCGAGCTGCGCGGCCGGATGATCCGCTATTCCGAAGAGGGCGAGCGTCAGGCCTTCGAGGCCATGGACCCGATCGTCAGCCTCGAGAACACCTACAAGCGCGGTCTCGGTCGCATGCGCGCCCTGACCGACCCGGCCTTCATGGCGACGCGAGCAGCGGGCGAGGCCGATTTCCGACAGAAGGCCGGCGAGGCGACCTTCAATGATCTGGCCGCGATCCAGCCGGCGGTGCGCGAACTCTATGCCCCCTACGCCCTGCTGGAGGGCGGCACCGGCATCGGCACGACCTCGGTCGCCGGCGGATCGCAGCTGTTCCTCTGGGCGCGGACGCTGGTGCGCGGCGCGCAGGAGCGGGCCAAGCCGTCGGACCAGCGCCTGCCGGAGTTCGCCGACAGCCGCCTGTCGGCCGCCCGGACCGCCCTGTTCGCCGAAAAGCCCGTCTATCCGGAGCTCGAGCAGATTCGCATGGAGTGGTGGCTGTCCAAGACGCGCGAATGGCTGACCGTCGACAGCCCCTATGTGCGTCCGCTGCTGGGCCGGGAATCGCCTGAACAGCTGTCGGCCCGCGTCGTCTCGGGCACGAAGCTGGCCGATCCGGCAGTGCGCCGCGCCCTGTGGGAAGGCGGTCTCGCCGCCATTCAGGCGTCGGACGATCCGATGATCCAGTATCTGCTGTTGATCCAGGAGCCGACCCGCGCCATCCGCACCGAGTGGGAGGAGAAGGTTCAGGCCCCGACCGACCGCGGCTCCGAAGCCCTCGCCAAGGCCCGCTTCGCCGCCTATGGCGACGCCGTCTATCCGGATGCGACCGGAACCCTGCGCCTGACCTATGGCAAGATCGAGGGCTCGGACGTGCCCGGCCAGCGCTGGGGCCCCTTCACCACCTTCGCCGGCCTGTGGGACCGCGCCACCGGCGCCCCGCCGTTCGACGTCGCGCCGAAGCTGCTGGCCGCGAAGGACCGAATCCCGGCCGACACCGTGCTGGACATGACCGTATCGTCGGACACCATCGGCGGCTCCTCGGGCTCGCCCGTTGTCAATGCGAAGGGCGAGATCGTCGGGGCGAACTTCGACTCGACCGTACTCAGCCAGCGCAACGCCTATGGCTATGACCGCCAGGTCAACCGCAGCGTCATCGTCACCACCGGCGCCGTCACCGCCGCCCTGCGCGACGTCTACGGCATGTCGGGTCTGGTCGCGGAACTGGGGGTTCGGTGAGCCTGAACCTGAGGCCGGCCACGCCGGACGACATCCCGGCCCTGCACCGTCTGGTCGAGAGCGCCTATCGCGGCGAAACGGCGAAAAAGGGCTGGACCCATGAGGCCGACCTGCTGGGCGGTCAGCGCACCGACGCGGACGGCCTGGCCGAGATCATCGCCGAACCGGACAAAACCCTCCTTCTGGCGCTGGAGGGGGCGGCTCTGGTCGGCTGCGTCCTCGTGGCCCGTCAGGCTGACGGTTCGGCCTATCTGGGCATGTTGTCGGTCGATCCGGAGCGGCAGGCGGGCGGTCTGGGCCGTCGACTGATGGCGGGCGCCGAGGCCTTCGCGGCGCAGACGCTGAAGGCGCCGCGCATGGAGATGACGGTCATCCGCCAGCGGGCGGAGCTGATCGCCTGGTACGAACGGCGCGGCTATGCCCTGACCGGCGAGACCCAGCCCTTCCCTCTCAACGACGAGCGCTTCGGCCTGCCCAAGCGGCGCGATCTGGAGTTCGTGGTGCTGACGAAGGCGCTCTGATCTAGAGCGGGTCCAGCTTGACGACTTCGGGCTTGTTCATCTCGCGGCGCGCCTTGTCGAAATACTGCCAGCCGGTCCACAGGGTGGCGAAGGCCGCGGCCCAGATCAGGGTGTCGGCGACGAGCTGGAACTGGTCGATATAGTCGAGGTCCCAGCCGAAGCCGTCCCAGTTGCGGGCCAGAAGCTGGGCGCCGAGGGCGACCATCTGCAGCGTCGTCTTCCACTTGGCCAGGAGGGTGACATCCAGTTTGACCTTGCCGGCGACGGTCTCGCGCAGGGCCGAGACGGCGAACTCGCGGAACAGGATCAGGCCGCAGGGGATGGCGATCTGGGGCACGGAGCCCGAGGTCAGCACGCCCAGAATGGCCCCCGTGACCAGGATCTTGTCGGCGATCGGGTCGAGGATGGCGCCCCAGCGGGTCGTGGCGTTCCAGCGGCGCGCCAGATAGCCGTCGACCCAGTCGGTCGAGGCCGCGACCACGAAAATCCAGAAGGCGGCGCGGTACAGGGCGAACTGGTCGTCCGGGTCCAGATAGGCCGACAGCGGCCCGAAGCCCCCGGTGGCCCCGGCCAGGATCAGGAACATCACCACCCCGGCGAACAGGCGAATGCCGGTCAGGATGTTGGGGATCGGATTGGCGTGATGGGCGGGGGTCATCGAGTCTCTTTCAGGCGGCTGCATATCGTTTGCCATGCTTCGCCGCCGGACGCGACTGCCTGAACCAAACGACCGATCAGCCCAGAGGTTCGAACCTCGGCCCGTCGCCCAGCTTGCGCAGCACGCCGTCGGCGATGCCGAAATGCAGGCCTGTCAGGGTCAGCTTGCCCGCCGCCTCGCGCTCGGCGATCCAGGGGAAGGTGCGCAGGTTGCGGATCGACAGCCGGACCACGGCCTCCTCCGCCGCGCTCTGGACCTCTTCGGGGGCGACCGTCTCGGCGACATGGCGGACCACCGGCGTGCCCTGCTCGACCCAGGGGGCGACGAAGTCGCGGCAGTTGTCGGGGGCGCCGTGCAGCATGGCGCCGACGCCGCCGCAGCTGGCATGGCCCATGACCACGATGCGCGACACCTCCAGCACCTTGACCCCGAACTCCAGTGCCGCCGAGACCCCGTGCCTCTGGCCGTCCGGCTCATAAGGCGGGACCAGGTTGGCGACGTTGCGGACCACGAACAGCTCGCCCGGCGCCGCGTCGAAGATCAGGGCCGGGTCGGCGCGGCTGTCGGAACAGGCCACGATCAGGGTGTGCGGCTTCTGGCCCTTGGCCAGGGTCTCGTACTCCGCGCGGGCTTCCGGCCAGTGCTCCTGGCGGAAACGGCGGTAGCCCTCGGTCAGGGCGTCTTCGGTGGGATCGCTCATGAGCCCGGTTCTAGGCCGGGAAGGTCCGTTGCGGAAGTCAGGCCCTAACGGAAGTCAGGCCTTGCGGAAGAAGGCGTGGATGCGTTCGGCCAGAGGTTCGCTGATCCCGTCGACCTTGACCAGATCGACCACCGAGGCCCGACCCACCCCCTTGGCCGAGCCGAAGGCGTGCAGCAGGGCCTTCTTGCGGCCGGGCCCAACGCCCTCGATCTCGTCGAGGGGGTTTCGCTTGATGTCCATCGAGCGGCGCTTGGCGTGGGCGCCGTTGGCGAAGCGGTGGGCCTCGTCGCGAAGCCGCTGGATGTAGTAGAGGGCCGGCGACTTGAGCGGCAGCATGAAGGGCGGCTTGCCGGGCACGAAGAAATGCTCCTTGCCCGCGTCGCGGTCCGGCCCCTTGGCCACGCCGACGGCCAGGATGTCGTCCAGCCCCAGATCGGCCAGCACGGCCAGCACCTCGGCCAGCTGGCCGGCGCCGCCGTCGATCAGCAGCAGGTCGGGGCGGACCACCTCCTCGGCGCCCTCCTCCTCTTCCTTGACCAGTCGCCCGAAGCGACGGCGCATGACTTCACGCATCATGCCGTAGTCGTCGCCCGGCGTGATCTCCTGATCGCGGATGTTGAACTTGCGGTACTGCGACTTCTGGAAGCCCTCGGGGCCCGCCACGATCATGCCGCCGACCGCATTGGTCCCGGAGATGTGGGCGTTGTCATAGACCTCGATCCGCTCGGGCCTGCTGTCCAGACCGAAGGCCTCGCAGACCTCGTCGAGGATCTTGCCCTGGGCCGAGCCCTCGGCCATCTTCCGGCCCAGGGCCTCGCGGGCGTTGGTCAGGGCGTGCTCGACGAGGGCGGCCTTGTCGCCGCGCTGCGGGCGATCGATGGAGACGACGCGCCGCCCGTCCGCCTCCCTCGCTTTCATCGAGAAGGCCTCTTCCAGAAGCTCCTTCTCGAACGGGACGACGTTGGACAGGATCACGCGCGGGACCGGCTTGTCCTCGTA
Source organism: Brevundimonas goettingensis (assembly GCF_017487405.1). Taxonomy (NCBI): domain Bacteria; kingdom Pseudomonadati; phylum Pseudomonadota; class Alphaproteobacteria; order Caulobacterales; family Caulobacteraceae; genus Brevundimonas; species Brevundimonas goettingensis. Next base: position 2,855,326 of record NZ_CP062222.1, read on the forward strand.
GAACTGGCCGAGGAAGGAGGACAGGATCTCGGGATCGGTGTCCGACTTGTCGACCCGCGGGAAATAGGCGCGGCCGCCCCAGTTCTGGCCGGCGCGGTAGAAGAAGACCTGCACGCAGGCCTGACCGCCTTCACTGAACAGGGCGAAGACGTCGGCCTCCGCCACGCCTTCGGCCGAGACCGAATTCTCCATCGAGATGGCCGACAGGGCGCGGATGCGGTCGCGAACGCGGGCGGCCTGTTCGAAGTCCTCGGCCTCGGCAGCGTTGGTCATTTCGGCGGACAGGCGACTGATGACGGCGCGCGACTTGCCGCGCAGGAACTGTTCGGCCTCGGTGACCAGCTCGCCGTAATCCTCCAGCGAGATCAGGCCGGTGCAGGGCGCCGAGCAGCGCTTGATCTGATGCAGCATGCAGGGCCGCGTGCGGGTCTCATAGACGCTGTCCGAGCACGACCTGAGGAGGAAGGCCTTCTGCAGGGTGTTCAGGGTCCGGTTCACCGCCCAGGTCGAGGCGAAGGGTCCGAAATAGTCGCCGGGCGTCGTGTGGGCGCCGCGGTGCTTCCGGACCTGGGGCGCGCGGTGATCGCGGCGGATCATCAGCTCGGCGAAGGACTTGTCGTCGCGCAGCACGACATTGAAGCGCGGCTTCAGCTTCTTGATGAAGTTGGATTCCAGCAGCAGGGCCTCGGTCTCCGAGGCCGTGACCACCAGCTCCATCGACCGGGTCAGGGAGACCATCAGCCCGATGCGCTGGGTGTGGAACCGGCCCTGGGCGTACTGGAGGATGCGCTTCTTGATCGAGCGCGCCTTGCCCACATAGAGGCAGGTCCCGTCCTCGCCGTACATGCGATAGACGCCGGGTTTGTCCGGCGCGCGGCGCGCCTCGTCGCGGATCAGCTCGGCGGCCTTCAGCGCGCCTGAACCGTCTTCAGCCAGAATCGTCTCCTCGGTCATCGGGAGCAATATAGGCGATTTGAAACCGATTGCTGGCGGGAGGGACTAGCCCACCACCGAAATCTGCGGACGGCCGCTATTGTCCTCAAGCCAAGGCGGGGCCGGCATGGCGCGGTGGGCGTTGGCCAAGGCCTCGGACCAGCGACGGCCGAGGTCCTTGAAGTAGGGATCGTCGACCTCAATGCGGCGCTGTTCGCCGTGGACGCTGTCGCGCTTGATCACGACCATGTCGAACGGAGCGCCGACGGCGACGTTCGAACGGATGGTCGAGTCGAAGCTGATCAGCCCCAGCTTGACCGCCTCGGCCATCGGGGTGTCGGGCCGCAGGGCGCGGTCGAGGATCGGCTTGCCGTACTTGAGCTCGCCGATCTGCATGTACGGGGTGTCCGCGCTGCACTGGATGAAATTGCCCTGGGCATAGATCAGATAGAGGCCCATCTTGCCGCCGCGTATCTGGCCGCCCAGCAGCATGGAGGCCGAGACGCGCAGGCTGTCGGCCTCGAGCGAGGGCGCGATCTCCTTGCGGACCTGATTGAGCGCATAGCCGACCAGCTGGGCCGCGCGGAACAGGCTGGGGGTGTTCTCAAGGGTCTCGATGTCGTCGTGACCGGGCATCTTGATGCCCTCGGCGACCATGGCCAGGGCCGTCTGGGTCACCGACAGATTACCGGCGGTGCAGATGGAGATGATGCGCTCGCCCGGGACCTCGGTGACGTGCAGCTTCTTGTAGGACGAGATGTTGTCGACGCCCGCGTTCGTGCGCGTGTCGGCGATCATCGCCAGACCATCGTTCACAAGCATGCCGACGCAATAGGTCATCGGTTCAGTACAGCCTCGGGGCGCACACGCGCTAAGCAAGCCGTAAGGCTAACAGATTCTCTTCTCACAACGACCCTTGACACTTCATGACCATCCGATGGTCTGTTGTTGTTGCTGGGTCTGTTGCATCTGACGCACACGCAGGGCCACGGTCATGGTCTCCGGACCGCCGCCGTAGCTGGTGCCGCGGAAGGGCGAGGCGCCCAGGGCATCGAGACCCGAGGCCACGCGCACATAGTGCTCCGTCGGGGCGATGCCGTTGGCCGCGTCGAACCCCACCCAGCCCAGATCCGGCACCCAGGCCTCGGCCCAGGCGTGGGCGGCGTCCTGATCGATGATCCCGTCCGAGCGATGCAGGTGACCGGAGACATAGCGGGCCGGGATGCCCATGCGGCGGGCGCAGGCGATGAAGATCTGGGCGTGGTCCTGACAGACGCCCTGCCGTTGGGCGAAGGCGTCGGCGGCGGTGTGATCGGCGGTCGTCGCCCCGACCATGAACGCGACCTCGCCGTGAATGGCCGCCATCAGCCGGTGGAGACGGGCCAGCACATCCCCTTCGCCGTCAACCTTGTCGGTGAACTCGCGCAGGGCCGCGTCGGCGTGGGTCAGGGCGCTGTCGCGAAGATAGACGAGCGGCGACAGACGTTCGGGCGGGCCGCGCAGGACGCCGCCCGTGTCCGTCGTCGCCACCTCCCCCGAGACCCGGATGGTCAGGGTCGGCGTGGGCCGCTCGGTATAGAGGGTGTGGACGATGTTGCCGAAGGCGTCGTCCGAGCGGCGCAGACGAGTGTCGACGTCCGTCTCGATCCGCCATTCGCGGACCTGTTGGCTGTCGGTCGACCGCGGCGTCAGACGCAGGGTCTGGACGATGAATCGCGCGGGCCGGGCGTAGGCATATTGGGTCTGGTAGTCGATCCGGATGCGCATCAGGTCATACCAAGTACTGGTCGTGGATGGCGGCGGCCAGATTGTTGTTCTCGTTCAGGAAACCGAGAATGTATTCGTGCAGGCCCGACTGGAAGATGTCCTCGATCTTGGCGTCGTTGAACTGGGCCAGACGCGACGAGGCCAGCCGCTGGGACGGACCGCGCCGGCCATAGTCGGTGGCCAGCTTCTCCAGATAGGAGACGATCATCCCCTGACAGCTGGCGAGCGAGCGCGGCATCTGGCGGTTGAGCACCATCAGGTCCGCGACCAGCCAGGGCCGCACGCTCTCGCGATAAACCCAGCGATAGGCGGTCAGGGCCGAGACCTCACGCAGCAGGGTGGTCCACTGGAAATAGTCGAGCTGGCCGCCGACGCGCTCGTCGGCCGGCAGCAGCAGGTGGTATTTCACGTCCAGCAGGCGGGCGGTGTTGTCGGCCCGCTCGATGGCCATGCCCAGACGCAGGAACCAGTAGGCGTCGTTGCGCAGCATGGTTCGCGAGGAGGCGCCCTCGACGTTCAAGGAGACGGTCTTCACCCATTCGAGGAAGCGTACGAAGTCGTCGCGCTTTGACGGCTCGCCGAGCTCGTTCATGCCGTTCCAGGCGCCGTTGATCGCCTCCCACAGCTCGATGGTCAGGGCGGTGCGAACCGAGCGCGCATTGGTGCGGGCGGCGGTGATGCAGGCGCGGATCGATGACGGATTGTCCGGGGCAAAGGCCAGGTATTCGCGCACCGACTTTTCGTTCGGGGTCCGGCCCGAAGCGGCGAAGGCGCGCGAGACCCCGGCCGAGGCGATGGCGCTGGCCCAGGCCGTGGCGGCGGCGCCGTCCTTGGCCGGAAGGGCGGCCAGACGCACGGCGGCTTCCAGAATCCGGGCGAGGAAGTCCGCCCGCTCCATGTAGCGGCCGGTCCAGTAAAGGCTGTCTGCGGTACGGCTAAGCATGGCTCTTCAGTCAACCTTCGCCGAAGTCGGGCGAACGCGGCTGGCCCAGACAGAGACAGCAATCATCACCATGGTGAGAATGCCGAAGATCGGGCTTACGTCGCCCACATCCAGCCGACCCGTGCTCCGGGCCCACAGCACACACGCGGAGGCGATCGATACGAAGACGATCGCGCTGATCAGGACGATCTTCTTCAAACTAGTCATCCAGCACCCAGGTGTCCTTGGTTCCGCCGCCCTGACTGGAATTGACCACCAGGGAGCCGGCCTTGAGCGCCACCCGCGTCAGACCGCCGGGCGCGACGCGAATACCCTTGGGGCTGGACAGGACGAAGGGGCGAAGGTCGACGTGGCGCGGCGACAGGTTGCCGCCTTCCAGCGTCGGCGCTGTCGACAGCGCCAGCGTCGGCTGGGCGATGAAGTCGTCGGGATCAGCGATCAGCTTGGCGCGGAAGGCCTCGATCTCGGCCTTGGTCGAGGCGGGCCCCACCAGCATGCCGTAGCCGCCCGAGCCGCCGACCTCCTTGACCACCAGCTCCGGCAGCTTGTCGAGCACCTCCTTGAGCGCTTCCGGCTCGCGGCAGCGCCAGGTCGGCACATTGCCCAGGATCGGATCGCCGCCCGAGAAGAAGCGGATGATGTCGGGCATATAGGTGTAGACGGCCTTGTCGTCGGCGACGCCGGTGCCGACCGCGTTCGACAGGGTGACGTTGCCCGCCGCATAGGCCGCCATGATCCCCGGAATGCCGACCGCCGAGTCCGGGCGGAAGGTCAGGGGATCGAGGAACTCATCGTCGACGCGGCGATAGATGACGTCGACGCGCTTCAGACCCTCGGTCGTGCGCATGTAGACGATGTCGTCATTGACCACGAGGTCGCCGCCCTCGACCAGCTCCACCCCCAGTTTGTCGGCCAGGAAGGAGTGTTCGTAATAGGCGGAGTTGTACGGGCCCGGCGTCAGGACGACGATGTTCGGATCGGCCCCCGCCCCGGCCGGCGCCGAGGCCTGAAGGCTGGCCAGCAGCATGTCGGTATAGGTCTCGACCGGGCGGATGCGGTGCTCGGCGAACAGGTCGGGGAAGAGCCGCATCATCATCTCGCGGTTCTCCAGCATGTAGGAGACGCCCGAGGGAGTGCGGCAGTTGTCTTCCAGCACCAGGAAGCCGTCCTCGCCGGTGCGGACCAGATCGACGCCGCAGATGTGGGTCCAGATGTCGCCCGGTGGGCGGCGGCCCTGCATCTCGGGACGATAGTGGGGATTGGTGAAAATCAGGTCGGCGGGGACAATGCCCGCCTTGATGCATTCCTGCGGACCGTAGATATCCTTGAGGAAGGCGTTGATGGCCGAGACGCGCTGCTTGAGTCCCTTCTCGAGGTCCTCCCACTCCTTCGCCCCGATGATGCGCGGCACCACGTCGAAGGGGATCAGCCGCTCATTGGACTCGACATCGCCATAGACGGCGAAAGTCACCCCCATGCGGCGGAAGAAGAGTTCGGCCTGACGGGACCGCGACTGCAGCAGATCGGACGGCGCGTTCTCGAGCCACCGGGCCAGGGTCCGGTAGCTGGGACGGATCTCGCCGGATCCGCTTTCGCCTGACATTTCGTCGAACGTGGCCCCATTCCCTCTGTTAAGCCCGTTCAGATTGGGCTGGCCTCATCGCATCGCGCAACAGAAATGTTGCAGCGCAAAGACGTTTTCTTTCGCCGGGTCAGGGGCGTGCGCGAACTTCACGTCCAAACGGCGCGGCGCCCTTGACTGTTCCACTGTTACACTCTAGTGGAACGCGCCATGACCGCCCCGATCACCCGCAAGGCCGTTAATAAAGCCGCCGACGACCGCATTGCGCTCTATGACGCCCTGCTGTCGCTGAAGACGCGCGAGGAGTTCGACGCCTTCCTGTCGGACCTGTGCACCCCTTCGGAACTGCGCGCCTTCGCTGAGCGCTGGGCCGTGGCGCGTCTGTTGCACGAGCAGGGCAAGTCCTATCGCGAGATCGCCGCCGAGGCGGGCGCCAGCCCGACCACCGTGGTGCGCGTCGCCCGGTTCCTGAAAGACATGCCGCATCAGGGCTACAGCCTGGTGCTGGATCGACTGACCAAGAAGAAAGCCTGACACCGCCATGAGTACTGTCCAGGGGCGGCTGCGCATCGCCGTCCAGAAATCCGGCCGTCTGGCCGACCGCTCGCTCGAGCTGATCCGCGACGCGGGGTTGAAGTGGGTCAAGGGCCATAACGACCTGCTGTACCGGGTGGAGAACTATCCGATCGATCTGCTGCGCGTGCGCGATGACGACATTCCGACCTTCGTCGCCGACGGCGTCTGCGACCTGGGCATCGTCGGCGAGAATGTGCTGGAGGAGGACAAGAACGGCGGAGCGACGGCCGAGGTCGTCATGCCGCTGGGTTTCGGTCGCTGCACCCTGAAGCTCGCCGTGCCGCCGACCCTGGCCTATGAGGGCCCGCACTCGCTGCAAGGGCTGCGCATCGCCACCTCCTATCCCAAGATCCTGCGCCGGTTCCTGAACGACAATGGCGTGCAGTCCGACACGGTCGTCATGCGCGGCGCGGTCGAAGTCGCTCCCCGGCTGAAGCTGGCCTCGGCCATCTGCGACCTCGTCTCGACCGGCGCGACCCTGGAAGCCAACGGCCTGATCGCCAAGGAGACGGTGTTCGAGAGCCAGGCCGTCCTGATCAAGTCGCCGACAGGACCGGAGCCCGAACTCGCCCATCTGCTGGAATCGATCATCGAGCGGATGGCCGGCGTGGTGTCCTCTCAGGGCGCCAAATACGTCATGCTGAACGCGCCGCGCTCGGCGCTGGACGAGATCACCGCCATCCTGCCCGGCGCCGGCGCCCCGACCGTCATGCCCCTGATGGGCCGAGACGACGCGGTCGCCGTCCACGCCGTGTGTCAGGAAGCCGTCTTCTGGGAAACGCTGGAGAAGCTGAAGGCCGCAGGCGCCTCGGCCATCCTCGTCCTCCCCATCGAGAAAATGATGTGATGAAGAGGCTCGATTGGGCATCGCTGGACGCGGTGGGTCGCAAGGCCGCGCTCGCCCGCCCGACGCAGCGCACCGAGGGCCGCGTCGTCGATGTGGTGCGCGAAATCTTCGAGGACGTGCGCGCCCGGGGCGGTCAGGCGGTCACCGACTGGAGCCTGAAGCTCGACAAGGCCGCGCCGCGCCGCATTGCCATTACGCCGGACTCCGTCAACGAGGCGCGCAATGCGCTGGCGCCCGCCGACACCCGGTCGCTGCGCATCGCCGCCGAGAACGTGCGCGTCTTCCACCAGATGACGAAACCCGCCGACACGCCCTTCGTCGAAACCACGCCGGGCGTGAAGTCGCGTCTGGTCTGGCGGCCCATCGGGGCGGCGGGCCTCTATGTGCCCGGCGGGTCGGCGCCCCTCTTCTCGTCCCTGCTGATGCTGGCCATTCCGGCGGGCGTGGCGGGGGTGCGGGAGCGGGTCGCCGTCACCCCTCCGGCCAAGAACGGCGGGGTTCACCCGGCCATGATCCTGGCCGCGTCCGAGGCCAGGCTCGACGCCCTGTGGCTGATCGGCGGAGCCCAGGCGATCGCCGCCCTGACCTTCGGGGTCGAGCTTGAGGACGGGGTCATCCCGGCCTGCGACAAGCTGTTTGGTCCTGGCAACGCCTATGTCGCCGAGGCCAAGCGCTATGCCTCTTCCCTGCCCGGCGGCCCGTCGCAGGACATGCCGGCCGGACCTTCGGAACTGCTGGTCATCGCCGACGGCTCGGCCGATCCGGAGATCGCCGCCGCCGACCTGTTGAGCCAGGCCGAGCACGATGCGGATGCGCAGGTGATCCTCGTCTCGGATTCGACCGCAACGATCAACGCCATCCTCGAAGAGGTCGAGGCCCAGCTTGAGACCCTGCCCCGCGCCGAGATCGCCCGCGCCTCCCTCGCCGAGGCCCGGATCGTCAAGGTGCGCGACATGGAGGCGGCCTGCGAGGTCGCCAACCTCTATGGCCCCGAACACCTCGCCATCCAGACCGAGGACGCGGACGAACTGGTCGAACAGATCGCGTGCGCCGGCGCCGTCTTTGTAGGCCGCTGGGCCGCAGAGACGCTCGGCGACTATGCCGCCGGGCCGTCGCACGTCCTGCCGACCGACGGCGGGGCGCGGACGCTCGGCGGGATCACCACCTCGAGCTTCATGACCACCATGTCAGTCCAGACGGTGACCGAGGCCGGGGCCGCCGTCCTCGGCCCCGTCGCCGCCCGTCTGGCGCGGCTGGAAGGGCTGGAGGCCCACGCGCGGGCCGCCGATCTGCGGAGCCCGGAATGACCCTGCCCGCCCCCTATGCCCCGCTGGTCTCCGGCGGCGAAGGCCTCGACCGCTACCCGGCCGATCCGTCGGCTCTCGCCGCCCGCATGGCCCAGATCTATGGCGCGCCAGTCGAGCAGGTGCTGCCGGTGCGCGGGCTGACCCATGGGCTGGAGCTGGTCTGGCGTCTCGCCGCGCGCGAGGGCAAGTCCGTTCAGTCGCCCGACGCCCAGCCCTATACCGGTCTTGCCGCCATCTATCCCGGAGCCGGGGAAGCTGCGGCCATCGTCATCCGCGCCCTTGGCTCGCCCGAGGCGGTCGCCGAGATGGCCGAACGCGTCGCCCCCGCCCTGCTGGTCGTGGATGAGGGCCTGATCGAGTTCGCCGACGGCGCCTCGGCCGTGACCGTCGTCGACGACCACGCCAATCTGGTGGTCCTGCGGAGCCTGTCGCTGGCCTATGGTTTGGCCGGCGCCCGCGTCGGGGCGGCGGTCGCACAGCCGCAGACCCTGGCGCGTCTGACATCGGTGCTGGAGCCCTACGCCCTGCCCGAACCCCTGGTCCGGCTGGCGCAGCAGGCGCTGGATCCGTCGCGGATGATCGAGACCGCCGAACGCATCGCCTCGGTCAAGCTGGAGCGCGCCCGCGTCGCCCGCGAGGTCGAGCGGCTGATGACGGTCGAGAGCGGCGTCGGCCCCATCCTGATGGCCCGGCCCGCCGATCCCGAGGCGACCCTGGCCGAGTTGGCGAAGTATGGTGTCGCCGCCGACCGCTCCGGCGACCGGCTGCGTCTGCCGATCTCGATCAAGCCCGAGGTCAACGACCGGCTGCTGCTGGCGCTGGGGCTCAATGTCCCGCGCACCCGGCCGCACCGCACCGGACAGGCCGTGCGCGACACCAAGGAGACGCGCATCGTTTGCGCCGTCGACCTCGACACTACCGGGCCGATCGCGATCCACACCGGCGTCGGCTTCTTCGACCACATGCTGGAACAGGTCGCGGCCCACGGCGGCTTCTCCCTGCGCCTGTCGTGCGAGGGCGACCTGCACACCGATCCGCACCACACCATCGAGGACAGCGCCATCGCCCTCGGTCAGGCCCTGAAACAGGCGCTGGGCGAGCGGCGCGGCATCGCCCGCTACGGCTTCGTCCTGGCCATGGACGAGGCCGAGGCCCATGTCGCCATCGACCTGTCGGGCCGACCCTATCCGCTGTTCGAAGGGACCTTCGCAACCCCCTTCATCGGCGAATACCGCACCGACCTGACGGCCCACGTTTTCCGCTCGCTGGCGGAAGCCATGGGCGCCGCCGTCCACATCAAGGTCACGGGCGACGACGACCACCACAAGACCGAGGCCGTCTACAAGGGCTTCGGCCGCGCCCTGCGTCAGGCCATCCGTATCGAAGGCGACGCGGTGCCCAGCACCAAGGGTGTTCTTTGACCGTCGCCATTATCGGATACGGCGCCGGCAATACCGCCTCGGTCCAGTTCGCGCTGGAACGGCTGGGCGCGGAGGCCGTCATCACCGACGACCCGGCCGTGGTCGCGGCCGCCGAGCGGGTCATCCTGCCCGGCGTCGGGGCGGCGGGTTATGCGATGGAGCGGCTGGCGGCGCTCGGCCTGATCGAGCCTTTACGCGCGTTCGAACGCCCCTTGCTCGGCGTCTGCCTCGGCCAGCAGCTGCTGTTCGAACGCAGTGAAGAGGGCGGTGGAGTGGACCTGCTCGGCTTCATCCCGGGCGTGGTGACGAAGTTCGACATCGACCCCGAACTGCCCGTGCCGCACATGGGCTGGACCCGGCTGACCACCATGAAGGCCGATCCGCTGATCGAGGGCGTCGCCGAGGGGTCTTACGCCTATTTCGTGCACAGCTTCGTCTGTCCGGACGGCGAGGCGACCCTCGCCCGCGCCGACTACGGAACCGTCGTCCCCGCCGTGGTCCGCAAGGGCAATCGCTGGGGTTGCCAGTTCCACCCCGAGCGCTCGGCCGAGGCCGGCGCCCGCATCCTGAAGAATTTCCTCGAGTTGCCCGCATGATCGTCTATCCCGCCATCGACCTCCGCGCCGGGACCTGCGTGCGGCTGATGCACGGCCGGTTCGATCAGGTCACCGAATATGACGAGAACCCGATGCGGCGCCTCGCCAGCTTCGTCCGCGACGGCGCGACCTGGGTCCATATCGTCGATCTGGACGGCGCCCAAGCCGGGCGCGCGGTGCAGCACACCCTGATCGGCGAACTGGCCTCCAGCTTCGACGTGGCCATCCAGTCCGGCGGCGGGGTGCGGTCCGATCAGGACGTCATCCACCTGCTGCGCGCGGGCGTGTCGCGCATCGTCGTCGGCTCTCTGGCGGTGACGAAACCCGATGAGGTCGCAGGCTGGCTGGAGCGGTTCGGGGCCGAACAGCTGACCCTGGCCTTCGATGTCCGCATCGGCGAGGACGGCGTGCCGGTGCCTTCGCTGAAGGGCTGGACCGAGGCGGCGGGCTTCGACCTGTGGGAAGCGCTGGACCGCTATCCTGCCGGAATGCTGAGCCATGTCCTGATCACCGACGTCGGCCGCGACGGCGCCCTGACCGGACCCAATCTCGACCTGCTGGCCGAGGTCCGCCGCCGTCGTCCGGACCTGAAGGTTCAGGCCTCGGGCGGGGTGTCGTCGCTGGACGACCTGACCGCCGCCGCCGCCATCGGCTGCGACGGCGCCATCGTCGGCCGCGCCATCTACGAAGGCCGGTTCACGGCCGCGCAAGCCATCGCGGCCTGCCAGTGACGGCGCGCCGGATCATCCCCTGTCTGGACGTCAAGGACGGCCGGGTCGTGAAGGGCGTGCGCTTCGAGGGCCATGTCGACATGGGCGACGCCGCCGAACTGGCCGCGCGCTATCGCGACGAAGGCGCCGACGAACTGGTCTTCTACGACATCACCGCCAGCCCCGAGGGCCGGACCCTGGACTATGCCTGGGTCAAGTCGATCGCCCGACTGCTGGACATCCCCTTCTGCGTCGCGGGCGGCATCCGCAGCGTCGATCAGGCCGCCGCCTGTCTGGACCACGGCGCCGACAAGGTCTCGATCAACTCCCCGGCGCTGGAGCGCCCCGAGCTGATCGCCGAGATGGCCGAGCGTCTGGGCAGCCAGTGCGTGGTCGTCGGCGTCGACAGCCGCAGTGAGAACGGCGAGTACGTCGTCCACAAATACACCGGCGATCCCGACAGCCGCCGGCCGGCCGGCAAGCGGACCCTGGACTGGCTGAAGGAGGCGCAGAGCCTCGGCGCCGGTGAGATCGTGCTCAACTGCATCGACCAGGACGGGGTGCGGAAAGGCTATGACGTGGCCCAGCTGGCCGAGGCGCGCGCCCTTTTGACCATCCCCCTGATCGCCTCGGGCGGCGCCGGCGCCGTATCGCACTTCCTCGACGTGTTCGAGCAGGCCAATGTCTCGGGCGCACTGGCCGCCAGCGTCTTCCACACCGGCGCCATCGCCATCCCCGACCTGAAGGCCTCGCTGGCGGCGTCCGGCGTGGAGGTGAGACAATGATCGATCCCGATACTCTGGACTTCGCAAAAGGCGACGGCCTGATCCCGGCTATCGTCCAGGACGCCGATACGCTTCAGGTGCTGACCCTGGCCTATATGGACCGCGCCGCGCTGGAGGAGACGATCGAGAGCGGCGAGGCGACCTTCTTCTCGCGCTCGCGTGGCGGACGGTGGCGGAAGGGCGAGACCTCGGGCAACCGTCAGACCGTCGTCTCGATCACCCCCGACTGCGACGGCGACGCGCTGGTGGTCGCCGTGCGGCCGATGGGCCCGGCCTGCCATCTCGGCACGACCAGCTGTTTCGGCGACGCCGACGCCCCGGGTCTCGGCCGGATCGCGGCGCTGGAACGCACCATCGCCGAGCGCGCCTCGCAGGATCCGTCGGTCAGCTACACCGCCCGGATGATGGCCGAAGGGCCCAAGCGTCTGGCCCAGAAGGTGGGCGAGGAAGGCGTCGAGACGGCTCTGGCCGGCGCCGCCGGACCGGATACGGAACTCGCAAGCGAGGCTGCGGATTTGGTCTATCATCTGCTGGTCCTGTTACGGTCGCGTCAATTGGTGTTTCAGGACGTCTTGGACGTGTTGGCTCAGCGGGCCCAACCGGCCAAAGACGCGTCGTAAGAAGGGTCTTTCGCGGCCCCCATCTCCGGAAGGAAACAGGCATGGCGGCATTGGTGCTGTTCGGCGGCGGCGGCGATCTCGCCATGCGGATGCTGCTGCCCTCGCTCTATTTCCTCGACCACGACGGCCTGCTGCCTGACGATCTGAAGATCATCGGCGCCGCCCGGTCGGAGGAGAGCGCCGCCGAATACATCGCCAAGGTGCGCGAGACCTGCGAGGCCAAGGCCAAAGCCGACAACGTCTGGGACGAGGCCGTCTGGAAACGGATGGAGGCCCGGCTCGACTATCTCGCCGTCGACGCGACCAGCGCTGAAAGCCTGAAGCCGCTCAAGGACAAGGTCGGTCAGGGGTCGGTGACCTCCTTCCTCGCCGTCTCGCCGTCCCTCTATGCGAAGATCGTCACGGCCATGCGCGCCGCGGGCCTCGCCGAGGTAGACGACCGTGTGGTTCTGGAAAAGCCGGTCGGCCGCGACCTGAAGACCTTCCTGGAAATCGACGACGCCGTCGCCGACGCCTTCTCGGAGAACCAGGTCTTCCGCATCGACCACTACCTCGGCAAGGAGACGGTCCAGAACCTGATCGCCCTGCGCTTCGGCAACACCGTGTTCGAGCCGCTGTGGAACGCCCAGAACATCGATCACGTCCAGATCACCGTCGGCGAGACCGTCGGCGTCGGCGACCGCTGGCCGTACTACGACGAGTACGGCGCCCTTCGGGACATGCTGCAGAACCATATGCTGCAGCTTCTGTGCCTGGTGGCCATGGAGCCGCCGTCGGACCTCGATCCGGAGTCGGTGCGCAACGAGAAGGTCAAGGTGCTGCGGTCCTTGCGGCCTATCACCCACGATGAGGCCGAGCGGGTCACCGTGCGCGGCCAGTACGTCGGCGGGCTCGTCGATGGCAAACTGGTCAAGGGCTATGACGAGGAGCGCGGCCAGGATTCGGACACCGAGACCTTCGTCGCCATCCGCGCGGACATCGACAACTGGCGCTGGGCGGGCGTGCCCTTCTTCATGCGCACCGGCAAGCGGCTGCCCGAGAAGCGCACCGAGATCGTCATCCAATTCAAGCCCCTGCCCCACTCCATCTTCGACTATGAGGACGGCGAGCCGCAGGCCAACAAGATGATCATCGAGCTGCAGCCCGAGGAAGACATCTCCCTGACGGTGATGAACAAGAAGGCAGGTCTCGACAGCCGAATGCAGCTGCAGCCGATCAAGATGAGCCTGAGCTGGGGCTTCCGCGACAAGCACGACACGCCGCCACGCCGCCGAATCGCCTATGAGCGATTGCTGCTGGATGCGCTGAAGGGCGACTCGACCCTGTTCGTGCGCCGCGACGAGGCCGAGCAGGCGTGGAAATGGGTCGATGAGGTCTCCGAAGCCTGGGTCGACGGCGATGTGAAGCCGCAGGAATATGTCGCCGGGACCTGGGGTCCGGACGGCTCGGACATGCTGATGGCCCGCACCGGCCGCGACTGGAACACCACCGATGCTTGAGGCCTTCCCCACGCTCGACAGCTGGGCCGCGACAATCGCGGGCCGGCTCGAGGAAACCCTAGGCGAGGCGGTTCTCGCCAACGGCCGCGCGGCCTTCGCGGGTCCTGGAGGTTCGACGCCGTCACCGGTCTACGCGCGGATGGCCCAGGCCGACATCGACTGGTCGAAGATCGCCGTGACCCTGGTGGACGAGCGCTATGTCCCGGAGAGTTCGCCGGAGTCGAACGCGCGGCTGATCCGTGACGTCCTGCTGCAGGACAAGGCCGCCGCCGCGACCTTCATCCCGCTGTACACGCCCGAGGTCACCGTCGACCGCGCCGCCGCCGTCGCCGCCCACGCCCTGTTCGACGCCACAGGCGGCAAGGACGGTCGCTTCGACGCCGTCCTTCTCGGCATGGGGGAGGATGGCCATATCTGCTCCATGTTCCCCAACAGTCCGACGTTGAAGACCTTGCTCAGCCCCGCCATCAAGCCGACCGTCCTCGGTGTGCCCCACGGCCGCGACGGCTCGGCCCCGACGCTTGAGCGGATTTCTATCAACCTGCCCTGGCTGATGAAGGCCGAGCGGGTCATCCTGGGCCTCAAGGGCGCGGCCAAGCGCGAGGTCTTCGAAATGGAGGCCGAAGGCGATCCGGCCATCCAGCCCATCGCCGCCCTGATCGCCAACAAGGTCCCGCTCGAAGTGGTGTGGACGGAAGCCAGCTGATGCCTACGCTCAATCCCCCCCTCAATCCGGTGGTGGCCGAGGTCACCGCCCGTATCGTCGAACGGTCCAAGGCGACCCGCGCCGACTATATCCGCCGCATGGACGCCGCCCGCGACAGCGGCGCCGGTCGCGCCAAGCTGAGCTGCGCCAACTGGGCCCACGCCTTCGCCGGCCAGACCATCGCCGACAAACTCACTGCCATGGACGGGTCCAGGCCCAATGTCGGCATCGTCACCGCCTATAACGACATGCTCTCGGCCCACCAGCCGTTCGAGCGCTTCCCCGACATCATCCGCAAGGCCGCGCGCGAAGTGGGCGGCACGGCCCAGGTCGCGGGCGGAACCCCCGCCATGTGCGACGGCGTCACCCAGGGCCGTCCGGGCATGGAGCTGTCGCTGTTCAGCCGCGACGCCATCGCCATGGCCGCGGGCATCGCCCTAACCCACGACGCCTTCGATTCCGCCATCATGCTGGGCGTCTGCGACAAGATCGTCCCCGGCCTGTTCATGGGCGCCCTGGCCTTCGGTCACCTGCCTGTCGTCTTCGCCCCGGCCGGCCCCATGCCCTCGGGCATTCCGAACGCCGAAAAGGCCCGGGTCCGCGCCGAATATGCGCAAGGCAAGGTCGACCGTCAGACCCTGCTGGAGAGCGAGGTCGGCTCCTACCATTCGCCAGGCACCTGCACCTTCTACGGCACGGCCAACTCCAACCAGATGATGATGGAGCTTGGGGGCTTGCACATGCCCTCCACCGCCTTCGTCCATCCGGACACCGGCCTGCGCGACGCCCTGACGGCGGCGGCGGCGAAGCGGGCGGTCGAACTGGCGAAGACCGGCGACTGCCGCATGGCCGACGTCATCGACGAGAAGGCGGTGGTCAATATGATCGTGGCCCTTCTGGCCACCGGCGGATCGACCAACCACGCCATCCATCTGGTCGCCATGGCCCGGGCCGCGGGCGTGCTGATCGACTGGACCGACATGGACCAGCTGTCGGCCGTGACCCCGCTGCTGGCGCGCGTCTATCCGAACGGTTCGGCCGATGTGAACGCCTTCCAAGCCGCCGGCGGCGTCGCCTTCGTGGCCCGCGAACTGGCCGAGAACGGCCATATGCACTCCGACGTGACCACGATCATGGGCAAGGGAATCGACGCCTATTTCCAGGAGCCGTCGATGGTCGAGGGCGAGCTGGTCTGGCGTGACGGGGTCAGGGAAAGCCTCGATCTCGACATTCTGCGCCCCGCCTCGAACCCGTTCGACACCGAGGGCGGCCTGCGTCTGGTCAAGGGCGACCTCGGCCGGGCGGTGATCAAGATCTCGGCGGTCAAGCCCGAGAACCGCATCGTCGAGGCCCCCGCCGAGGTCTATGAGACCCAGGAAGACGTTCTAGCCGACTTCAAGGCCGGCAAGCTGGACCGCGACGTGATCGTCGTCCTGCGCTTCCAGGGCCCGCGCGCCAACGGCATGCCCGAGTTGCACTCCCTGTCGCCGGCGATGAGCGTGCTGCAGGACCGCGGCTTCAAGGTCGCCCTGGTCACCGACGGCCGGATGTCTGGCGCCAGCGGCAAGACGCCCGCCGCCATCCACGTCTCGCCCGAAGCTCTGGCCGGCGGACCGCTGGCCCATGTCCAGACCGGCGACGTCATCCGTCTGGACGCCGAGGCCGGGGTCCTGACCACGGTCGCCGTCGCCGACCTTGATGCCCGTCCGGCCGCCAAACGGTCGGCCGCCAATCGCGAAGCCTCGACCTGGGGCTATGGTCGCGAACTGTTCTCGGCGTTCCGCCGGGTGGTCACCTCCGCAGAAGAGGGCGCCACCGTTTGTTTCTCCCGGGAGGATGAAGACTGATGGCCGTAACCTGGGACAAGACCCTGCTCGTCGGCGACGTCGGCGGCACCAACGCCCGTTTCGCCCTGGCCCACATGGTCGAGGGCAAGCCGGTGCTGGAGCATCACGACAGCTTCCCCGCCGAAACCTATCCGACCTTCCTTGAAGGGGTGAAGGCCTTCATTGACGGCTGTGAGGTCAAGCCGACGGGCGGCGTCATCGCCGTGGCCGGACCGGTCACCGACGGCGAGATCGACCTGACCAACTCGCCCTGGGCGGTGTCAGAGAAGGAACTGGGCACGCTGGGCCTCAACCCGGTGCGGCTGATCAACGACTTCGAGGCCCTGGCCTGGGGCGCCCCGGTGGTGCCGTCCGATCAGCTGGCCTCGCTGGGCGGCCCCGAAGAGGGCGATCCCCACGCCGCCGTCGCGGTGCTCGGCCCGGGCACCGGCTTCGGCGTCTCGGCCCTGATCCGCGACGCCCACGGCAATGAGCTGGCCATGCCGTCCGAGGGCGGTCACGCCTGTTTCCCGCCGGGCGATCCGATCGAGGACGAGATTCTGCGCATCCTGCGCCGCCGCTATGACCGCGTCTCGATCGAGCGCCTGATCTGCGGTCCCGGCCTCTTGAACATGCACCGGGCCCTGGCCGAGATCGACGGCCGCGAGAGCCATATCGACGACCCGGCCCAGATCACCCAGGAAGCCCTGGACAATCCCAATAGCCACTGCGGCGCGACCCTGGCCCGCTTCTGCGCCATTCTGGGCGCGGTCGCCGGGGACATCGCCCTGACCACCGGCGCCCGCGGCGGGGTCTATATCGCCGGCGGCATCGCCCCGCGCATTCTGCCCTTCCTGAAGGTCAGCCCGTTCCGAGAGCGGTTCGAGCGCAAGGGCCGGTTCAAGGAGTATATGCAGGCCATTCCGACGCACGTTATCCTGCACAAACACGCCGCCCTGCTGGGCGCCGCCCGCGTGGCTTTTGCCGACATCGGCTGATTGGAACCTTCGCAATGCGCATCCTGACCGTTTCCGCCCTGGCGCTCGCCGCCCTGACCATGGCCGCCTGCGAGCAGAAGGCTGAAGCCCCGGCGCCCGCCCCGGCCGCCGAACCGGTTCCGGACAAGTCGACCATGACCCCGGAAGAGCGCCGCCACGAGCTGCAGATCGAAAGCGCCCAACGCCAGATCGAGGCCCAGATGCAGACGATGGAAGTCACACCGGTCCCGGCCGACAAGTCGGATCACTGATCGGTCACGGTTTTCTCACGGCGGCGTGAACCGTTTCAGCTTCGCGACGTTGGGTTGCTTCCAGCAAGGAGACACGAGGTCTCCAGAATCGGAAGGAAACACCATGCGTAAGATGATCCTCGCCACCGCCGCCGCCTTCGCCCTGGCCGGCGTCGCCGCCTGCGGTGAAAGCGCCGCCGACAAGACCGCCGAAAAACAGGCCGACGCCCTGGAAGCCCAGGCGGCCGCGACGCCGAACGAGCAGCAGGAGAAGAATCTGAACGCTCAGGCGGATCATATCGAACAACAGGCCGGCAACGCCGACGGCGGCACGACCACCGCCAACACGCCGAGCACCTCGCCGACCGCTGGCGAAACCGCCGGGCACTAAGGCCAGACATTCTGACGACAGAGCCCCCGCCGAGCGATCGGCGGGGGTTTTTCGTTGGCGCGCCAAATGCGATCACCTCGGCATCACGAAACTCTCACGGCAGCGTGAACCGAAAGAGTCGCGAGACGTTTGGGTATCTCCATAAGGAGGAAGTTCCCATGCGTAAGCTGATTATCGCCGCCGCCGCCGTCGCCGCCCTGACCGGGGTCGCCGCCTGCCAGCAGCCCGCCGAAAAGGCTGCCGACTCGCAAGCCGATGCCATCCAGGCCCAGGGCGAGGCCAACGCCGAGAAGCTTGAAGCCGACGCCAAGACGACCGAGGCCCACGCCGACGCCGCCGCGGATCAGGCTCAGGCGCAGGGCGAAGCGACCGCCGACGCCATGCGCGCCGCGGCCGACCAGACCAAGGAAAACGCGAACGCCCAGGCCGACGCGGTCAAGGATGCGGCCAAGCACTGATCGCTTGATCGCCTGAAATGACGAAGCCCCCGCCGAGCGATCGGCGGGGGCTTTTTCATTTGAGACCGGGGTCGATCAATCGACGCAGAGGGTGGGGCCGGCCTTGCCGTCCTCGACCTGGGTGTGACAGCCGAAGCGGTCGCTGTCGGCCTGGCACTGGCCAGTGACGGCGGCGCCCGGCGCGACGCCGCTGTTGCCCTCCAGACGGCAGTCGCCGGCGCACTGGGAGCCCGTGGTACAGGATTTGCCAGCGTCGGCGTATTTGACGATGCACTGCTGGGTCTGCATCCGGCCTACGCGACGCAGCTCGCCGCCACGCGCGGCGCACGAGGCGGCGTCGGCGCTCTGGCCCGGGACCGCGGGATCGGCAGGCGCCGCCATCGGGGTGCAGGCCGCCACGGAGGCGGCGAGAGCGAGGGCGGCGATCAGGATGCGCATGGAGGTCTCCGGGCAAGGCTTCAGTATTGAAACACGCCTAGAGACGGGATGGGTCCGTTTCGTGACACCCCATCTTCCTTCTCCCGCAAGGGGAGAAGGATTCTAGTACCCCTGGGCTCGGGCCAAGCGATCCGCGTGGAAGCCGGCGTCGCCGAACAGTTCGTTCAGGACCCGGACCCGTTTCATATAGAGGCCGACGTCGAACTCGTCGGTCATGCCGACGCCGCCGTGCATCTGGACCGCCTCCTGCACAGCCAGTTCGGCGACGCGGCCGGCTTTGGACTTGGCGATGGAGGCCGACAGTCCCTTTTCGTCGACCCCGGCGTCGATGCGCTGCAGGGCGCCGAGGGTCGCGGCCCGGGACAGTTCGATCTCGGAGAACAGATGGGCGGCGCGATGCTGCAGGGCCTGGAACTCGCCGATCAGCTTGCCGAACTGCTTGCGGGTGCGCAGGTATTCGAGGGTGATCTGGAAGGCCTGATCGCCCGCCCCGTTCAGCTGGGCGGCGGCGCAGGCGCGGCCGAGGTTGAGCGCTTTCTGCAGCAGGGGTTCGCCCTGGTCGATGGCCCCGACCATGGCGTCGGCGTCGACCTGGACGTCGGTCAGGGTGACGCGGGCGGCGTTGTGGGCGTCGACCATGACGGTGCGCTCGATCTCCACGCCCGCCGTCTTCGGATCGACGAGGAACAGGCTCAGAGTCACGTCGTCGGTCTTGGCCGCCACGATCAGGGCGTCGGCGATATGGCCGTCCAGCACGAAGCCCTTGGCGCCGTTCAGCTTGAATCCGTTGCCCGACCGCTCGGCGCGGGCGGTCATGGCCGAGGGCCGGTGCTTGGGTCCCTCGTCGAGCGCCAGGGCCAGGATGGCCTCGCCCGCCGCGATCTTCGGCAGCCATTCGCCCTGCTGTTCGGTCGATCCGCCCTCGGCCAGCAGGCTGGCGCACAGGACGCCCGATCCCATGAAGGGCGAAGGCGTCAGGGTGCGGCCGAGCGCCTCCGCCATCACCCCCGCCTCGACGGCGCCGAGGCCGGAGCCGCCGTGTTCCTCGGGGATGATCACCCCGGCGAAGCCCATCTCGCCGAACGCCTTCCACAGGTCGCGCGAGACGCCGTCGGCGTCGTGACTGTCGCGCAGGGCCCGCAGGTGGGCGACGGGCGCGTTCTCGCTCAGGAAGCCGTCGGCGGCCTCCTTCAGCATGGTCTGTTCTTCGGTCAGGATCAGCGGCATCCGCTCAGGCTCCCGGCAGTTGCAGCAGGTGTTTGGCGATGATGTTCAGCTGGATTTCGCTGGTCCCGCCCTCGATGGAATTGGCCTTGGTGCGCAGCCAGTCGCGCGCCGCCGACCCGTGGCCCGAGCGCTCGCTCTCCCATTCCAGCGTATCCGAGCCGCCGGCCGTCATCAGGATCTCGTGGCGGCGCTTGTTCAGCTCCGAGCCGTAGTATTTGAGCATGGAGGCGATGGCGGGCGAGACCTGCCGCGCCTTCACCTGATCCCCGACCCGCTCCATGGCCAGGTTGAAGGCGGCGAGGTCGACCTCCAGCTCGGCGATGCGTGCGCGCAGCATCGGGTCTTCCAGACGCGCGTCGGAATCGACGCCCAGGCTGTCGGCGGCGACCAGACCCATGGGCCGGCCCGAGGCGATGGAGCCCATGGCCCCGATCATGGTCCGCTCGTGCGCCAACAGCGCCTTGGCCACGTCCCAGCCGCGGTTCAGCGTCCCGACCAGGTTCGCCTTCTCGACCCGGACGTCGTCGAAGAAGGTCTCGCAGAAGGGCGACTTGCCGGAGATCAGGGTGATCGGCTTGGTCGTAACGCCGGGCGTCGTCATGTCGAACAGGACGAAGGAGATGCCCAGATGCTTGGGCGCGTCCGGGTCGGTGCGGACCAGGCAGAATATCCAGTCGGCCTTGTCGGCGTAGGAGGTCCAGACCTTCTGGCCGTTTACGATCCAGTGGTCGCCCTCATCCACCGCCCGGGTCTGGATGCCCGCCAGGTCGGAGCCGGCGCCCGGCTCGGAATAGCCCTGGCACCAGCGGATCTCGCCGCGCACAATCTCGGGCAGGAAGCGCTTCTTCTGTTCCTCGGTGCCGAACTGCAGAAGAGCCGGGCCCAGCATCCAGATGCCGAAGCTGGACAGGGCCAGTTGGGCGTCGATGCGGCGCAGTTCGGAGTGCAGGACCTTGGCCTCCTCACGGCTCAGACCGCCGCCGCCGTACTCGGCCGGCCATTCCGGCGCGGTCCAGCCCTTCGCCCCCATCCGCTCCATCCAGAGCTTGTGGGCCGGGGTCTTGAAGGTGGGGTTGCGGCCGCCCCAGACGCGGTCTTCTTCGCTGTCCATCGGGCCACGGACTTCGGCCGGGCAGTTCGCCTCCAGCCAGGCGCGGGTCTCCGCGCGGAAGGTTTCCAGATCGGTCATATCGTCTCCCGGGCCTGCGTGTTTTCCGCCTTCGCCCGTCACGGGTCTAGCAGGATTTCACTGTGACGCAGCGTCAGGGTTTGTCGAGAATCTGTTCGAGCTCGGCGATCTCGGCGTGGTTGCGGGCGGTCATCCGCTCGCAGAAGGCGATCAGCCGGGGATTCTTCAGGCTGGCGTTGCCGCAGCGGGTCACGGCGTGGGAATGATGGGTGATCATCGCCCCGGCGAAGTCGTTCTCGCTGACGCCGATCTGGGTGCGGGCCCCGACGAAGGCGCCGACGAAGATCACCGCGAAGGCGACGCTGAGGCCGTAGTTCATCTTCTTGCTGGGAAACAGCTCGCCCAGCAGGAACAGCAGCAGCAGGCCGATCGGGGCCACGGCCATCAGGGCCAGGTAGATGTGGTCGGCGCTGATGTGGATGTGCTCGGCCCGCGCGGTCAGGGCGTGACCGACGCCCAGCATCACGATCAGGGCGCCGAAGAGAACGATGGCCAGCCGCATGTAAGGTCGCTCCCGCATCCGCCGTCTCCCCCTTCCGTGACGGAAGAATCGCGCGATTCCGGAAGCTGGGCCAGACGGGATCGGCGGCCTGAACGTCGCAGTTGGGGATGATCCGGAACCGATCGTTAACCGGCGCGGCGCAACCTCCGTTCTGAACGGCCATCCAGAGGCCAGAGGACGATCCGATGTCGAGCATCATGACCTCGAGCACCCGCCGCACCCGCGATCATTTCGAGCCCCAGGACAGCGATCCCAGCGAGGTCCGCAAGCTGCGCGGCCTGATGGAGCAGATCGACTACACCGCCTTCATCTCGAACCGCGAGGTGATCGGCTCGGCCCTGTCGGTGATCGATCCTTCGACCTTCCAGCGGCTGGCTGTAACCGTGGCCACGGCCCGGACCAAATGGGTGTCCGAAGCGCTGCGCCTGTCGGAATCCGGCTCGCCGGTGACGCCCGACCAGACCGCCCGCCTGACCGCCCACCGCAGCGCCTATGAGGAACTGGCCGAGGCCTATGAGGGCCTGCGCCGGATGGTCGAGCGGGGCTATATCACCCTGCGCTGAGACCCTCTCACCGCCCATCCCGGCGAAGGCCAGGATCCAGATCCAGACGGGATGCCTGCCGCACAGACGCAATCCCACAGACCTTCAGACGCCTGATTTGCATCTGGATCCCGGCCTTCGCCGGGATGAGCGGCAGGAATGAGGCTGGCCGTCCGCCTGCAGCCCCCTCCTAGTCCAGAGGCTGGGGCCGCGTCGAGATCGGGGCGTCGGGGTCGGCCGTCTGCGGCCGGGCGGCCGTCGGCGGCGGGGCCGCGGGCTGGACCGGCGGCGGGGTGACGATGATCTGGGGCGGAGGCGCCGCTGGAACCGTCACGGGCGCGGTCGTCGGCGCCGGACGCTGGGTCGCGGCGGCCGGACGCGTCTGGATCGTCGGCGTTTGGGTCGCTGTCGTCGGACGGGCCGGTGTTGCGGCCGGGGTCGGGGTGCGAGTGGGCGCACGAGCGGTCGGCGCGGTCTCCACGACGGGCGCAGCGGTCCCGGTCGGGACGCCGGCGTCCGGTTGAACCGGCGCGGGAGCCGGCTGAACCGGTGCGGCAGCGGGCGCCGTCTCGACCGGCGCGGGCGCAGCGACGGGTTTGGGCCGCAGGACCCAGACGGCGGCGGCGATCGCGGCGATCACGACCACTCCGCCGCCGATGTAGAGCGGCAGGCGGCTTGAGCCGGTCCGGGCGGTCGTCCGGGCCAGGGCCGGAGCGGCGGCGGGCACTGCTTCCGGGCGCTCGGCCTCCGGAGCAGGTCGCGCGGGTTCGGGAATCGGATCGAACGGCGAGACGGCGGCCGGGACCGCCTCGGGCAGGGGGCGCACCGTCGTGTCCGGCCAGGCGGGAGCCGCAGCGGCGGGTTCGACAGCCGGTTGAGGCGCGGGGCGCGGGGCCGCCTCCAGCGCCTTGCGCGCCGGATGCTCGACCAGGTTCGGAACAGGGTTGGCCGTCGGTCCGGGGACCGGTCCGGGGGCCGGTCCGGGCGCGGTGACCAGCGTCGGCTTGGGGGTAGCAGGCGTCCCCACGGGCGGCAGGGCGCCGAAGCCGGTGTCCGGCCGGGCGCGCGGAATCAGCGAGCCGCTGTAGATGCCGCCGCGCCCCGTCGCGGCCGGGCGGGCCGGGCTCGGCGTCGGCGTAAGCGGGGGCGTCACCGTCGACGCGCCGCCGGAAATCGGCGGAGCGGCCTGAGGTTGCGGCTGAGGTTGCGGTTGGGGCCGGAGCGCGATCGGCGGTCCCTTGGGCAGGGGGCCGGTGTGAAAGACCTGGGACGGCGGTCGGCCCCACTGGATCTGGGGTCGTCCCCGGCCGGCCTGCCCGGCGGGCGTCCCGGCGGCGGGAGTCCCAGCGGCGGGAGTCCCAGCGGCGGGCGTCCCCGTCTCGGATGAGGGCTGATCGTCCGGGGTCTTGTCGGCCATGCGCACTCCGGTCCGGCGGCGAGAACCGTTCGGACATTACAACGGGAACGCCACAATGGCGGCGCAGTTCGACCCTTTCGTGACCCGACCGTTACGCGCGGTTCAGGCCGAGATCGGGTCAGTTCTTGAGCCGGTAGCCCGTCTTGAGGATCCAGCCGACGATCACGAGACAGACCGCGAGGAAGCCCAGGGTGGCGAGCACGCTGTAGCCGACGCCGACATCTCCCGCCCCATAGAAGGTCCAGCGGAAGCCCGAGATCAGATAGACCACCGGGTTGAACAGGGTGATCGTCCGCCACGCCGGGGGCAGCATGTCGATCGAATAGAAGGAGCCGCCGAGGAAGGTGAGGGGCGTGACGATCAGCATCGGGATCATCTGCAGCTGTTCGAAGCCGTTGGCCCAGACCCCGATGATGAAGCCGAACAGGCTGAAGGTCACCGAGATCAGCACCAGCATGGCGAACATGGCCACCGGATGCAGAATGTGCAGCGGCACGAACAGGGACGCTGTGGCCAGGATGATCAGCCCCAGCACCGCCGACTTGGTCGCTGCCGCCCCGACATAGGCGATGACGATCTCTATCGAACTGACCGGCGCCGACAGGATCTCGTAGATCGTGCCAGTGAACTTCGGGAAGTAGATGCCGAAGGAGGCGTTGAAGATCGACTGGGTGAACAGGCTGAGCATGATCAGGCCGGGCACGATGAAGGCGCCGTAGGGCACGCCGTCGACCGAGTTCATATGGCCGCCGATGGCCGAGCCGAAGACGACGAAATACAGGGCCGTGGTGATGACCGGCGTGACCACCGACTGCCACAGGGTGCGCAGGGCCCGCGCCATTTCGAAGCGGTAGATGGCCCAGACGCCGTAAGCGTTGAAGGTCATGCGACGGCTCCCTTTTCACGGTGAACAAGGGAGACGAAGATGTCTTCCAGCGAGCTCTGCTTGGTGTTCAGATCCTTGAAGCCGACGCCCAGCTTCTCCAGCGCCCGGATCAGGGACGGCACGCCGGTGTCCTCGGCATTGGCGTCGAAGCTGTATTCCAGCTCATGGCCCTCGTTCTTGAGTTCGGGCTTCCATTGGGCCAGCTCGGCGGGGACGGCGGCCATGGGCTCGGCGAGGTTCAGCGTCAGGGTCTTCTTGCCCAGCTTCTTCATGAGGGCCTTCGTCTCCTCGACGAGGATCAGCTCTCCCTTGAGGATGACGCCAACCCGGTCGGCCATCTCCTCGGCCTCTTCGATATAGTGGGTGGTCAGGATGATGGTCACGCCGCGATCGCGCAGCTTGCGGACCAGTTGCCACATGTCGCGGCGCAGCTCGACGTCGACGCCCGCCGTGGGTTCGTCGAGGAACAGGATGTCGGGCTCGTGGCTCAGGGCCTTGGCGATCATGACCCGGCGCTTCATGCCGCCGGACAGGGTCATGATCTTGGCGTCCTTCTTGTCCCATAGGCTGAGGTCGCGCAGCACCTGTTCGACGAAGGCCGGGTTCGGCGCCTTGCCGAACAGACCCCGCGAGAAGGTCACGGTGGCCAGCACGGTCTCGAAGGCGTCGGTCGTCAGCTCCTGCGGCACCAGGCCGATGCGCGACCGCGCCTGCCGGTACTGGCTCTGGATGTCGAAGCCGTCGGCGACGACCGTGCCGGTCGAGGGGGTGACGATGCCGCAGACGATGGAGATCAGGGTGGTCTTGCCCGCCCCGTTCGGGCCCAGCAGGGCGAAGATCTCGCCTTTGCCGATGCTCAGATCCACTGTCTTCAGGGCCTGAAGGCCGGACTTGTAGGTCTTGGACAGGCCCGCGATGGTGATCACGGGAGCCGCTTTCGGCGGCGTATTGGTGGTCGGCGTCATGAAGGCTCCCCGCGCGCCGTCGTCATGGCCGCGCGCGGAATATGGCCCTGTTCAGCGGCGTCTCAAGGCGCCGGACGGCGCTGTTGACACAATTAGCGTCAGGCCGGCGTAGCGTCGCGCCAGTCGAAGGTCAGCGTCTCGCGATGTGCAAAGCGCTGCAGGTGTTCGGCGACGACGGTCTTGAACCGGTTCATGTCGACGTGAGGCGTGCCCTTGAGCGTGACCTCCAGCGCCTCGGCGTCTGCGGCCAGTTCGCAGCGGCCGAGCGGCAGGTCGATCGTCGCCGCCGTCGGGGTGAATTGGACCTCGAACTTGTGGCTCCAGTGCTTGGCCAGTTGCTGCAGATAGCGGCTGGCGTGGGCGGTTTCGGTACGGGCTTCGGAGATCGAGGTAACGGTGATGGGAGCAGTGTCGGCCATGAGGACTTTCCTTCTGTCGGGCTCCGCATATAGGTGATTGCGAACAATTCGCAAGATATATCTTTTTGTGTCTTGAGCATGGCTGCATCGCGACGGGAACCGCGTTCGTAGCTGACGGTTGTCACCGCACCCGTGGAGCCTGCCCTCGATGTCCCTTCGATCCCTCGCCGTCGCCGCCTCGGCCGCGCTGGTGCTCTCGGCGGGGCTCAGCGCCTGCGCCACGGCCCCGTCCCCCAGCCAGTACCGGGCGCCGCAGCCGGCGAAGGCCGTCGATGCGAGCCTGCTCTATTCCGGACGCTGGCTGGAGATCGGCCGGCTGCCGATGCGGCTGACCGACGGCTGCGTGGCGGGGACGACCACCTATACGCTGACCGGTCCGGCCAATCTGACCCTGCGCGACACCTGTCAGGACAAGACCCCGACCGGCAGGGAGAAGGCCATCGGCGCGCGAGCGACCATCCTCGATCCCGGAACCAATGCGAGGTTCCGCGCCCGCTATTTCGGCGGCCTTGTGACCTGGGAGTTCTGGATCCTCGATCACGCCGACGACTACGGCTGGTTCATCTCCGCCGACCCGACCTTCGACCGGCTGTGGATCTACGCCCGCACGGTTCCGTCGCAGGCGGAGCTGGCGCGGCTCGTCGAACGTGTTCGCCAGCTGGGCTATGATCCCGCCCGGCTCGAGTTTCCCGCACCGCTTCCCAACTGAGGTTTGTCCATGTCTCGATCCCTGATCGCCGCCCCCGCCGCCGTCTGCGCCGCCGCCCTGATGCTGGCCTCCTGCGGGGGTCAGGAGTCGCTGGATCCGTCCGTCGGCTTTGGGCCCTCCCCCACCCTGCCCAAGCCGCATGCAGGCCTGTTCCCGACGGTGAAGGTGGCGGACGCCGTCGGCTGGCCGGCCGGCGCCATGCCGACCCCGGCGGCGGGGCTGAAGGTCCAGCCCTTCGCCTCCGGCCTGAACCATCCGCGCTGGCTCTATCGCCTGCCCAACGGCGACATCCTCGTCGCCGAGACCAACGCCCCGCCCAAGCCGCCGGAAAAATCCGAGGGCATCAAGGGCTTCTTCCAGAAGCTGATCATGAAAAAGGCCGGAGCGGTGACGCCCAGCCCGAACCGGATCGTCCTGCTGCGCGACGCCGACGGTGACGGGACGGCCGAGTTGAAGACTGTTTTCCTGACCGGGCTGATGTCGCCGTTCGGCATGGCCCTGGTCGGCGACCAACTCTATGTCGCCAATGCAAACGCCGTGGTCAGCGTCCCCTATGCGACCGGCCAGACCCAGATCACCGCCACGCCGGTCAAGCTGACCGACCTGCCCGCCGGTCGCAATCACCACTGGACCAAGAGTCTGGTCGCCAGCCCGGACGGGACGAAACTCTATGTGGGCGTCGGGTCGAACTCCAACGTCGCCGACTTCGGCATGGCGGAGGAAACCCACCGCGCCAACATCCTCGAGATCGACCGGATGACGGGCGCCAGCCGCGTCTATGCGGCAGGTCTCAGAAACCCCGTCGGCCTGGCCTGGAACCCCGAGAGCGGCAAGCTGTGGGTCTCGGTCAATGAGCGTGACGAGATCGGCAACGATCTGGTGCCCGATTACATGACCTCGGTGACGCCCGGCGCCTTCTACGGCTGGCCGTACAGCTATTACGGCCAGAACGTCGATGAGCGGGTCAAGCCGCAGAACCCGGCGCTCGTGGCCAGCGCCATCAAGCCCGACTACGCCCTGGGCGCCCATACGGCCTCGCTGGGCCTGACCTTCTCGGACAGCACGACCTTGCCCGCCACCTTCCGCAACGGGGCCTTCGTCGGCCAGCACGGCTCGTGGAACCGCGCCGCGCCGAATGGCTACAAGGTCATCTTCGTGAGCTTCGCCAACGGGGTTCCGACCGGCATGCCGCGCGACGTCCTGACCGGCTTCCTCAACAGCGAGGGCGAGGCCCAGGGCCGGCCCGTGGGCGTCCAGACCGACCGGACCGGCGCCCTGCTGGTCGCAGACGATGTGGGCAATGTGATCTGGCGAGTGTCCTCGGCGAACTGAGGCTGGGACAGCAAAAGGCCCCGGCGGATCGCTCCGCCGGGGCCTCTTCTTTCAGGTCCGCAAACTCACGCGCGGACCCTCAGGCGCAAGCCTTAGTTCAGCGGCTGGACCACGATAACCGGAGCCGGCGCCGTCGGGGCGGGTGTCACGGTCGGGGCGGGAGCCGGGATCGACGGCGTGACGATGCGCGGCGCGGGGGTGGCCGCGTTCAGCGAAGACGCCGCGCCGCTGTAGGGTTGCGGGCCGGTCGTCGGGGCCGGCGTCTCGGCGCGGGGGGCCGGACGCGGGGCGCTGCGGACCTGCGTGGCTTCACGACGGGCTGCCGGGGCCGGCGCCGCCTCACGGACGACCGGGGCCGGCGTGGCCTCGACCGGAACCGCGGCGACCGGAGCCGGAGCGATCGGGGTGGGCTGGACCATCGGCGTGAGGGTCGGCGCGGGCTCGGCCAGGGGCTGGGCAGGCTCGCCGCCGCTGGACATCAACATCGCCGCACCGCCGCCGATCAGGGCGACCGCCGCGATGGGGGCCAGGATCATCCAGGCGCGGACCTTCTTCTGCCTCGCCGGACGGCGAGAGAAGGCAGGCACATAGACGTCTTCATTAATCGGGGCGACGGTATCGTCAGTATAGGTGACGGACATTGTATCCTCCAAAAGTTCGGAGAAAGAACATCCGCCACCGATCCAGGTTCCGCCAAATCGTCAGCGCCCAGAAGAAACACCGTTGCCGCCACAATCGTGACGACAACCGTGCGTCACGGCGCCGCTTGCCTTACGGCTGACCTCAGAAGCTGGTGACTTCCGAGACCGACAGGACCGAATTCTTGGTCTCGCCCGAGGAATAGGTGCCGACCCAGATTTCGTAGCGACCGTTCTGGGGCGTCAGGGTCAGGGAGGGGTTGGAATCCTCACCGCTGTCGTCGTCGCAGTGCCAGCTGCCGTCGGGCGCATTGACCACCAGGGTGGTGTCGGCGTTGGACACAACCGAGATCTTGATCGGCGACCCGCCCTTGGACGACCCGCTCCACACCAGCCGCACGTCCGGGGACTGGGCGATGAAGCCCTGGCAGGTGTTGAACCGGGTCGAGGCGTCAATCGTCCCGCCGGCCTGCAGGGTGACCAGGGCCGGATCGGGCGTGAACCCGGCCTGAAGCTCCAGGTTTCCGTAGGTGGTGTCGGCGTCATAGTCCTGAGCCAGAGCCGGCGCAGCGACGGCGGCGACCATGGCGAACAGGCCGGCGGCGATGGAAAGGCGGCGCATATCGAAAATCTCCCCCCGCCGACAATTCATTCGGACGATCCGACGACCGGCGTTGTGCGATTTAACGTCGCGCTTGGTCCGGGATCAAGTCGGCGAAAACTGACGCCGGTGCAAACCTGTGCCCAGGCCCGCCTAAAGGCCAAACTTGACCGTAGGTTACCGGCGCAACGGCGCCACGGACGGCCGGAAACCACATCGACCATCGTTCTGAATTCTCGCACGAGTTGACCCGGGCGGGCGGGTTGTCCATCAGGAGAGCAGACGGCGCATACGGAGTAACGGCAATCATGGGTCTCGCAGCGAACATCAAGCGCGACCTCAAATTCGCCGCCGGTCTCAGGCGGCTGCTGAAGCGGATCAAGCCGATCGAGCTGGATAGCACGGTCCTGCTCTGTGACGACTTCGAAGAGGCGGTCGACAAATTCGGCGACAACATCGCCGTCGAGGACGAGACCCGCAAAGTCACCTATCGCGAGCTTGACGCCCTGGCCAACCGCTATGCCCACTGGGCGCGCGGGCGCAACCTGCGCCGGTCGGACGTCATCGGCCTGGTGATGACCAACCGCATCGAATATCTGGCCTCGTGGATCGGTTTCTCCAAGGTCGGCATCGCCACGGCCCTGATCAACACCAACCTGACCGGCCAGGCGCTGGCCCACTGCCTCAACATCGTCAATGTGGCCCAGGTGGTCGCCGACGAAGGCACCTGGCATCAGGTCGAGGACGCCCGCGCCTTCACCAGCCGCACCCTTATGTTGTGGGTCGTGGGGCTGCAGCCCGAGCAAGAGGCCGACGCGCGCCGCAACCTCGACAACGCCGTGCGCAGCGCCTCGTCGGTGCGCCCGCTGAAGACGGTGCGCGAGGGCCTGACCAACCGCGACACCGCCCTCTACATCTACACCTCCGGCACGACCGGCCTGCCCAAGGCGGCGCGCATCCCCCATTCGCGCGCCCGGACCTATATGCGCGCCTTCGCCGGCTGCACGAACGCCACGCCCCAGGACGCCATCTTCGACGTCCTGCCCCTGTACCATTCCACCGGCGGTCTGGTCGGGGTCGGCCCGGCCCTGCTGAACGGCGGCCGGCTGATCCTGCGCAAGAAATTCTCGGCCAAGAGCTTCTGGCCCGACGTCCGCTCCACCGGCGCGACCATGTTCGTCTATATCGGCGAGCTTTGCCGCTATCTGGTCAACTGCCCGCCGGGCGAGGACGACCGCGCCCACAAGCTCAAGCTCGCCTTCGGCAACGGCCTGCGCCCCGATGTCTGGCCCGACTTCCAGAGCCGCTTCAGGATTCCGGACATTCTCGAGTTCTACGGCTCGACCGAGGGCAATGTCTCCCTGTTCAATTTCGATGGCAAACAGGGCGCCATCGGCCGCGTGCCCAAGCTGCTCAAGAAGCAGATCAACATCCGTCTGGTCCGCTTCGACGTCGACACCAACGAGCCGGTGCGCGCGCCCAACGGCCTGTGCGAGGAAGCCCGTCCGGGCGAGATCGGCGAGGCCATCGGCGCCATCGGCAACGACGTCCGCCACGACTTCTCCGGCTATGCCGACAAGGCCGCCTCTGAAAAGAAGATCCTCACCGATGTCTTCGCGCGCGGCGACAAATGGTTCCGCACCGGCGACCTGATGCGCCAGGACTCGGAGGGCTACCTCTATTTCATCGACCGGATCGGCGACACCTTCCGCTGGAAGGGCGAGAACGTCTCCACCTCCGAGGTCGAGCAGCGGCTGGCCGAGGCGCCGGGCGTCCGCGAAGTCATCGCCTATGGCGTGCCCGTGCCCTTCACCGAGGGCAAGGCGGGGATGGTCACCCTCATCCTGGACGACAAATTCTCGGCCAAGGCCTTCGCCGACTATGCCGACGAACAGTTGCCCTCCTATGCGCGGCCGGTCTTCATCCGCATCGCCAAGTCGCTGGAGACCACGGGCACCTTCAAATACCGCAAGGTCGATCTGGTCTCCGAAGGCTTCGATCCCGCCAAGGTCGACGGCCCGATCTATGTCCGCGGCGGCAAGTCCGGCTATCAGAAGCTGACCCCGGCCATCCTGGCGGCCATCATCAGCGGCGAAAACCGGCTCTGAGAACATCGGGCGGCAAATCGCAACAGCCCCTTAATCATTAACGGCGATTATCCCGACCTCTCCTCGCGGACTTCGGGCGCCCGTCTATGTTCCAGATTATCGGCATTGTGCTGCTGTTCGGCCTTGTGTTCGGCAGCTTCCTGATGTCCGGCGGCAAGATGGACGTGATCCTGCACGCCGCCCCGCACGAACTGATGGCCATTCTCGGCGCCGGCGTCGCGGCCTTCCTGATGGCCAACTCGATCGGCGTCATCAAGTCGTCCCTGGGCGGCTTCGGCAAATGCTTCGCCGGCCCGAAATGGAAGAAGCAGGACTACAAGGACCTGCTGTCGCTGCTGTTCCAGCTGACCAAGACGATGAAGTCCAAGGGCGTCATCGCCCTGGAAAGCCATATCGAAAAGCCCGGCGAATCCAGCATCTTCCAGAAGTATCCCAAGGTCATGAAGGACCACTTCGCCATCGACTTCATCTGCGACACCCTGCGGATGATGACGATGAACCTGGAGGACCCTCACCAGATCGAGGACGCCATGGAGAAGCAGCTGGAGAAGCACCACCACGAGGCCGCCATGGCCCCGCACGCGCTCCAGAACCTGGCCGACGGCCTGCCCGCCCTGGGGATCGTCGCGGCCGTGCTCGGCATCATCAAGACCATGGGCGCCATCACCGAACCCCCGGCCGTGCTGGGTGAGATGATCGGCTCGGCCCTCGTCGGCACCTTCCTCGGCGTGTTCCTGGCCTATGGTCTGGTCGGCCCGTTCGCGGCGCGTCTGAACGCGATCGTCGATGAGGAGGCCGCCTTCTACAAGATTATCCAGTCGGTGCTGGTCGCTCACCTGCACGGCAACGCCGCCCAGATCTCAGTCGAAATCGGCCGTGGCGACATCCCCTCGGCGGCCCAGCCGTCCTTCGCCGAGATGGAAGAGGCCCTGGCCGCCGCGCCGGCGGACTGAGCCCCGGCCAGCCCCACCCCCTTCCGTCCACTGACGGAACACAGTCCACTCAAGCTCGTTCACCCCGCGAGACGATCGCGCGAGCCGATGATGGCGGGCCGTTCCGGCCCAGGCGATCTCGTCCGGGAGAACGCCATGAAAAGACTGATGATCCTCGCCGCCGGCGCCGCCGCCCTGTCCGTCGCCGCCTGCAACAAGCCCGCCGAGGAAACCGCCCCCGCCGCCTCGACCGAAGGCGCGATGTCGGCCTCTGACGCCGGCTCGAACGCCTCGGCCAACGCCCCGGCCAGCTCGGGCGCCATGTCGGCCTCCAGCGGCGGGTCTTCCTCTTCGGCTCCCGCTTCGGAATCGATGGCCCCGGCTTCCGGGTCGACCATGGCCCCCACGACCACCACCCCGCCGACGACCCAGGAGACCATCGGCGCGACCAAGGGGACCCTGTCGCCCGCCGGCGCCTCCAGCGGCCCGACCGCCCCGCACTGAGTCGGCCCCCTCCCGTAACCTTCCGGTCCCTGGGCGCGTAGCCACGCCTGAGGGTCCGGACGGACCGGCCCTCGGACGCTTCAGCGGCGCGGCAAATCGTCTCGCCGAGCAAACGACAGAGGGAACCCCTGATGACCATTCGCCACCTGATGATCGCCGCCGCCGGCCTCGCGGCCCTGTCCATCGCCGCCTGCAAGCCGGCGCCTGAGGAAAAGGCCGAGACCCCCATGGCCCCCGCCGCCGAAGGCTCAATGGCCCCGGCGTCCGACAGCGCCATGGCCCCCGCCGCCGGCGCCCCCGCTACAGGCGCGATGGCCCCTTCCGACGGCGCCATGGCCCCCGCGGACAAGATGGCTCCTGCCGACAAGATGGCCCCTGCGGACAAGATGGCGCCCGCCGACAGCGCCATGGCGCCGAAGCACTGAGGCCCTCAGGGACGCCGTCGCAGCGCGGCGGCGTCTCTTGCCACCCCTCTCTTGCTTCCGGGCCGGGCCTCGCGTTACGCCGGTGTACGGGCCCTTCGCCCGCCTGCCGGGAGCCCGCCATGACCCTCCGTCCGCTTCTGATCGCGTCCCTGTTCGGGGCCGCCCTCGCCGTCGCCGCCTGCCATTCGGATCATCCCGAAAAGAGCGCCGCCGCCTCGGCCGAGGCCGCCGCAGCCTCCGCGGATCAGGCGGCCTCCGACGCCGCCAAGGCCGGGGCTGACGCCGCCGCCGCCAGCGAGGCCGCCCTTCAGGCCGGGACCCAGGCCGCCGAGGCCGCGGGCTTGCCGGAGCCGGGGTCGCCGACCACCGTCCCCCTGCCCGAACAGGCGCCGCACTGAGCGTTTCGACCGGTTCCGGACGCTGACGAACCGGCTCGATCCCCCGCACCGCACCATGTTATGCGATCACGAACGCGTGATTTTTTAACTTGCGGTTTGGCGCGCGGGGGCGTCTGCTCCTCCTCGCGGGGCTTCACGATCCCGCGGAAAAGGAAGGAATTCCCTATGACCATTCGTCACCTGATGGCCCTGTCGGCCGCCGCCGCCGCTGCCCTGGCCATCACGGCCTGCTCGGCCAAGCCCGAAGAAAAGGCCGCCGACGCCGCCGCTGATTCGGCTGCCGCCGCCGATACCGCCGCTGACGCCGCCGCGACCGCCGACCAGGCCGCGACCGACGCCGCCGCCGCCGCCGGCGAGGCCGCTTCGAGCGCCGCCGCCGCCACGACGACCGCTCCGGCCGCCGACGCCCACGCCGCCCCGGCTGAAGGCGCCATGGCGCCGCACGCCGCCCCGGCTCCGGAAAAGCACTAGATCTTACGGACGGACCCCGGACACGGCTTCGGGGTCTGACGGGACAGGGGTCGCCTTCGGGCGGCCCCTTTTTCGTATCCCATTTCGTATCCCCCATTTGGTATCCGACGTCGCCTGTCGTCGGATGGACGGTGTAGGAGAGCGCCATGCTCCCCGATCCCGAAACACGCGGACACGCCGACCTGACCTGGTCCGAGAACGGCGAGCCCCGTTCGGCCCGATTCGGCGACGTCTATTTCTCGAAAGACGACGGCCTGGCGGAGAGCCGCGCGGTCTTCCTCGGCGGCTGCGGCCTGCCGGACGGCTGGGCGGGACGACGTCAGTTCACCATCGCCGAACTGGGCTTCGGCACCGGGCTCAACATCATCGCCCTTCTGGACCTGTGGCGGCGCGAGGGACCGGCGGACGGACGGCTCAACGTCTTCTCCATAGAGGCCTTCCCCCTGACGGCCGAGGAGGCCGCGCGGGCGCTCGCCGCCTGGCCCGAGGTCGCCGACATGGCCGCCGCCCTGATCGCGGCCTGGCCGGCGGGAACGCCCGGCTTTCACCGCATCGACCTGCCCGATTTCCGCGCGACGATCGACCTGGCCGTCGGCGACGCGGCCTGGGCGCTGGAGGAGTGGCGGGGCACGGCGGACGCCTGGTTCCTCGACGGCTTCTCCCCGGCCCTGAACCCCGGCATGTGGTCCGACGCCGTGATGGACGGGATCGCCGCCCGATCCGCGCCGGGCGCCCGGGTCGCCACCTTTACCGTCGCCGGCGCCGTGCGGCGCGGCCTGTCGGACCGGGGCTTCCAGGTCGAGAAACGTCCCGGCCACGGGCGCAAGCGCGAGCGGCTCGAGGCCTGGCGTCCCGAAGCGGTGGCGACGTCCGGCCCCCCCGCCATCGCCACCGCCACCGCCACCGCCACCGTGGCCGTCATCGGCGGCGGCGTCGCCGGCGCCTCGGTCGCCCGGGCCCTGAAGGCTCTCGATGTCCCCGTCGTCCTGATCGAAGCCGAGCGGCCCGGCGCCGGGGGGTCGGGCTTTCCCGCCTCTCTGGTCACCCCCCGGCTCGATGCCGGAGACGCCATTATCGCCGGCTTCCACGCCCAGGCCCTGGAGCGCGCCCGCGCCCTCTATTCGGCGACGCCGGGCGCAGTGATTGCCCCGGGCGTGACCCAGCTGGCGCAATCCGACCGCGACGCCGCCCGCTTCGCCAAGGTCGCGACCCAGCCCTGGTGGCCCGAAGGCGAGATGACCGCGTCCGAAGGCGGGCTGCGCATGGCCGGCGCCCTGACCGCCTCACCCCGGCGGATCCTCGACGACTGGCTGGACGGGGTCGCGACGATAACCGGCCGGGTCGCGCGGATCGAGCATCAGGGCGACACGGTCCGTCTGCTGGATGCGACCGGCGCCGTCCTGACCGAGGCCCGGGCCGTGATCGTGACTGCCGGCTGGGGCGCCGCCGATCTGGCTCCGGCCCTGGGCCTCAAGCCCGTGCGCGGTCAGGCGGACTGGGTCGAGATCGATCCCGCGCCGGAGGCCACGGCCTGGGGCGGCTATGTCGCCCCGACGGGATCGGGTTTCCTGTTCGGCGCCACCCACGACCGGGACCAGACCGCCACCGAGGTTCGCCCCGGCGACACCGACCGCAACCGCGCCGTCCTCGCCGCCCGCCTCCCCGGTCTGGAGGAAGCGATCGCGGCGACCCCGACCCAGGCCCGGGCGGCCATCCGGGCGACGACCGGGGACCGGTTGCCGGTCTGCGGCGCGCTGGCGGAGAGGGTCTGGGTGCTGGGCGGCCTCGGGTCGCGCGGCTTCTGCGTCGCCCCGCTTCTCGGCGAACATCTGGCGGCGGTCGTCACGGGAACCCCCTCACCCCTGCCCGCCGGGTTCGCGGGCCGGTTGTCACCGGACCGGCTCATCACGCCCTGATCCCGGAAAACAGTGATCGTTCACAACCCTTGCGTCAGATTCGCAAAGGGTACAGATTGAAAACGAACGCTTCCGTTCCCGCTCCTGAGGAGGTCGCTGTGCGTCAGTCCTTGCTGCTTCTCGTTCCGGCCGTCGGCCTGATGGTCGGTTCGGCCGCCCTGCCCGCCGCTGCCCCGGCCCGCGCCGAAGCGCCCGAACGCCAGTGCTTCTCGCAACAGCAGGTCGACAATTTCCGTTCGGGTCGGGACCAGACCCTGTACCTCAAGGTACGGGGATCGGGCGTCTATCAGTTGACTACGGCGGGCGCCTGTCTCGACCTTGACCACGCCTATCAGATGGCGATCGTGCCCGAGATGGGCGCCAGCCGTCTGTGTACGGATGAATGGGCGACACTCGCGGTTCCGGGCTCGGCCGCGCCGGTTCAGGCCTGTCGCGCACGCATCGACAAGAAGCTGACCGACGCCGAGGTCGCCGCGCTGCCGGCCCGTTCCCGCCCTTGATAGGACGGGACCGTTCCCGCGCAAGGGATGCGGCCCGGTCAGTCTGGAAGGGACTTATGCGACCGGGCCGCCCGACCGGACATACAACGCCCGGACCAGAGCGTATCTAAAGGACGCGCGTCCTACGTGCGTCCTAACTTTGGTACGCATTTGCCACTCCAAGGGTATTTCATACCCTCAGACGTCTGAAAATGGGGTCGATTCGGGCAATCTTCGGCTAGTCAGGGCCTTGGCCGGATCAGGCCGCGCGGCGCTTGCCGCCCATCAGCATCGACAGGACGGCGCCGAGCGTTTCCGGCAGGTCCGGACGGGCGACGACCTTGTCGACCATGCCTTTTTCCTGAAGATATTCGGCGCGCTGGAAGCCCGGCGGCAGTTTCTCGCGGATGGTGCTTTCGATCACCCGCGCCCCGGCGAAGCCGATCAGGGCGCCGGGTTCGGCCAGATGGACGTCGCCCAGCATGGCGTAGCTGGCGGTTACGCCGCCCGTGGTCGGGTCGGTCAGGACCACGACATAGGGCAACTGGGCCGCCTTCAGCTCCTGCACGGCGAGGGTCGAACGCGCCATCTGCATCAGGCTCAGCGCGCCCTCCTGCATCCGGGCGCCGCCGGCGGCAGTGAAGCAGACCAGCGGGACTTCACAGGCGATGGCGGCGTGGGCGGCGGCGACGAAGGCCTCGCCCGCCGCGGTGCCCAGCGATCCGCCCATGAAGCTGAAGTCCTGGACGATGACCACGGCGGGCGTGCCGTCGATCTCGCCGAAGCCGATCATCATCGTGTCCTTGCGGCCGGCCGCCTTGCGCGCCGCGCCGAGGCGATCCTTGTAGGATTTGCCGTCCGAGAATTTGAGCGGGTCCTCGGGCACGTCCGGCGTGTCGATCGCTTCGAACTGGCCATCGTCGAAGGTGTAGCGCAGACGCTGCTCGGCGTTCAGCCGCATGTGGCGGCCCGACGGCGTCACCCAAAGGGCGGCCTCGAGGTCCGAGCGATAGAGCATCTCACCCGTATCCGGGTCCTTGACCCAGAGATTGTCGGGGGTCTCGTTGCTGCGGCGGCTGACGATCTTGCGCACCCCCGGAGCGAAGCGGGCGAGCCAGCCACCCCTTGGCTTATCGGAGTGGGGCTTTTCAGGATGGGGTTTGTTATCGGCCATGGCGGGTCTCTAGACGGTTTCGCCCACGCGCGCACCCCGTACGGCG
Organism: Brevundimonas goettingensis; assembly: GCF_017487405.1. Taxonomy (NCBI): domain Bacteria; kingdom Pseudomonadati; phylum Pseudomonadota; class Alphaproteobacteria; order Caulobacterales; family Caulobacteraceae; genus Brevundimonas; species Brevundimonas goettingensis. The sequence continues at coordinate 2,892,839 of NZ_CP062222.1, forward strand.
TCGCCGAGAGCCTTCACCTTCGCCAGAACGCGCGGGGCGGCGGGTTCGTTCGCGGCGATCGCCGCGGCGACCTCCTCGACCAGAACCGAGCCGACCACCACGGCATCGGCGACGCGGGCGATCTCGGCGGCGCGTTCGGGCGTCTTGACGCCGAAGCCGACGGCGACCGGCAGGCCGGTAGCCTTGCGGATGCGCTCCACCGCCGGCGCGACGGAAACGGCCTGGGCCTCCTTAACCCCGGTCACACCGGCGACCGACACGTAATAGACGAAGCCAGACGTGCGCCGCGCGATGACCTTCAGCCGGGCGTCGTCCGAGGTGGGGGTCGCCAGACGGATCAGCGACACGCCGTTGGCGTCGAGAGCGTCGGACAGAGGGTCGGCCTCCTCCGGCGGGCAGTCGACGACGATCAGGCCATCGATGCCGGCGGCGGCGGCGTCGTGCGCGAAGGCTTCATAGCCGTGGCTCTCGATGGGGTTCAGATAGCCCATCAGGATCACCGGGGTATCGTCGTCGGTCTCGCGGAAGGCGGCGGCCAGCTCAAGCGTGCCCTGCAGCGTCAGCCCGGCCTTCATCCCGCGCTGGGCGGCGCGCTGGATCGGCGGCCCCTCGGCCATGGGGTCCGAGAAGGGGAATCCCAGTTCGATGATGTCGGCGCCGGCGGCGGGCAGGCCCTTCAGGATCTCCAGCGCTGCGTCGCGGGTGGGATCGCCGGCCATGACATAGGCCACGAAACCAGCCCGGCCTTCAGCCTTCAGGGCGGCGAAACGGGCGTCGATACGAGCCGTGGTCATTGGGCGGGCCCCGTCGCAGCCGGCTGGGCGGCGCAGACATTGCCGGGGATGGTGGCGAAGCCGAGGTAGCCCACGGCCGTCGGCGAGGTCGGACGGTTGGTGTCGTAGAAGGCCTGCATCTGCATTCCCTCGCAGCCGCCGCCTTCCTGGCGCCGGATGAAGACGACGCGGTTGTTGTCGCCCGCCGCGACCAGCCAGCCCTTGGCTTCCAGATCGCTGATATAGGCCTCGGCCACGGTGCCGACGTTGCTCATCAGAATGCCGACGCAGAAGGCCTTGCCGTTCAGCCCGTACAGGTTGCCGCAATCGGGCGCCGGCTCGGCGCCCTGAAGCAGGGGGATGTCGGTCGCCGGGCGCCCCTGCGGTCCTGCGGGCGCCGGAGCGGTCTGGGCGGGCGCGGCCGGGGCCGTCGTCTGGGCGGAGGCGCCCGAAGCCGCGGAAACGAAAAGCGCCGTGGCGGCGATGGTCAGGATTTTCATGTTCACAACTCCACACCCAGATATTTCGCGACCTGGAAGATATCCTTGTCGCCACGCCCCGACATCAGCAGCACCACATCGCCGCCCTTGCCGACTTCCCTGGCGATCTCGCCCGTGCGGGCCAGGGCGTGGGAGGGTTCCAGGGCGGGGATGATCCCCTCGAGCTTGGAGCACAGCTGGAAGGCGTCCAGCGCCTCCTGATCGGTCGCCGAGCGATATTCGGCCCGGCCGATGTCGTGCAGCCAGGCGTGCTCCGGCCCGATCCCCGGATAGTCGAGACCGGCCGAGATCGAATGGCCTTCCAGGATCTGGCCGTCGTCGTCCTGGAGCAGGTAGGTGCGGTTGCCGTGCAGCACCCCGGGCCGGCCGCCCTTCAGCGAGGCCGCATGGTCGGGCGTATCCAGCCCATGGCCCGCCGCCTCGACCCCGATCAGCCGCACGTCGGCGTCGTCGATGAAGGGGTGGAAGGCGCCGATGGCGTTCGACCCGCCGCCGATACAGGCGACCACCGCCTCGGGCAGCTTGCCCATCTGGGCCATCGACTGGGTCTTGATCTCCTTGCCGATGACCGACTGGAAGTCGCGCACCATCATCGGATACGGGTGCATCCCGGCCGCCGTGCCGATGATGTAATAGGTGTCCTCGACATTGGTCACCCAGTCGCGCATCGCCTCGTTCATCGCGTCCTTCAGGGTCGCGGCGCCGGCGGTGACCGGGAAAACTTCCGAGCCCAGAAGCTTCATGCGGAAGACGTTCGGCTGCTGCCGCTCCACATCCACCGCGCCCATATAGACGGTGCAAGGCAGGCCGAAGCGGGCGCAGACGGTCGCCGTCGCCACCCCGTGCTGACCGGCGCCGGTCTCGGCGATGATCCGCGTGCGGCCCATCCGACGGGCCAGCAGGATCTGGCCCATGCAGTTGTTGATCTTGTGCGCGCCCGTGTGGTTCAGGTCCTCGCGCTTCAGCCAGATCTTCGCCCCGCCGAAATGCTCGGTCAGGCGCTCGGCGAAATACAGCGGGCTCTCGCGACCGACATAGTGGGTCAGGAAGCTGTCCAGCTCGGCCTGGAAGCTCGGGTCCGCCTTGGCCGCCGCATAGGCCTCGTCCAGCTGCAGCACCAGCGGCATCAGGGTCTCGGGCACGAACCGGCCGCCATAGGGGCCGAAACGGCCCTCGGCGTCGGGCTGGGAATAGGCGTTGGGGAGGATGGCGTTCACGGGCGGAACCTTCAGGCAGGCGGGCGTCGGAATTACGACCGGCGCGCCGCCTCCAGGAAGGCCGCGATCCGGGCTGCGTCCTTAACACCCGGGGCGCTTTCCACGCCAGAGGACACGTCCACCAGGGGCGCGCCCGAAATCCGGACCGCCTCGGCGATATTGTCCGGGTTCAGCCCGCCGGCGAGGAACCACGGCTTGGCGAACCGGCGCCCGGCCAGCAGGGACCAGTCGAACGAGGCCCCCACGCCGCCCGGCAGGTCCGCGCCTTCGGGCGGTTTGGCGTCGAACATCAGATGGTCGGCGAAGGGCTCCCATTCGGCGGCCGCGGCGAAGTCTTCGGCGCTACGGATCGGCAGGGCCTTGATGATCCCGGCCCCGGTCAGTCGTCGGACCTCCTCGGCCCGCCCGGGCGTCTCCGAGCCGTGCAGCTGGATGAAGTTCGGCCTCAACATCAGACCGATCTCGGTCAGCAGCCGGTCGCCCGGATTGACCACCACCGCCACCACATTCGCCCGCCGCCGCGCACGCTCGAACAGGGAGGCGGCCTCGAGCGGCTCGAGATGGCGCGGGCTCTTCTCGAAGATCACGGCGCCGACAAAACGCGCGCCGCCGTCGAGCGCCGCATCGAGGGTGTCCGGTGTCGTCAGGCCGCAGATTTTCACGCCGGTGGTCATGGCTCGCAGGTGCGCGGCGGGCGGCCCGAGGTCAAGAGCCCCCGAAAATCGCGTCGATCTCCGCCTGATCCAGCAGCCGCCATTCGCCGGGCGGCAGATCGTCGCGCAGGGTCAGCCCGCCCAGCCGTTCGCGGTGCAGGGCCTCGACGTGGTTGCCGACGGCGGCGAACATGCGGCGGACCATGTGATAGCGGCCCTCGGTCACCGTCAGCCGGGCCTCTGTTGGCGACAGCACCTCCAGATGGGCGGGCGCCAGCGGCTTGTCCTCGCCCTCCAGCACCAGACCGCCCTGCTCGAACAGCGGCCCTTCCGTCCCGACCAGCGGCCTCGCCAGCGTGGCGCGATAGACCTTGGCCACGTGCTTCTTCGGACTGATCACCCGGTGCAGCAGGTCGCCGTCGTCGGTCAGCAGCAGCAGGCCCGAGGTCTGTTTGTCCAGCCGCCCGATGGTCGAGACGGCGGGATCGCGCCGCCGCCAGCGCTCGGGCAGGACATCATAGACGAGCGCCCCGTCCTCCTTGTGCGAACAGGTCATGCCGAGCGGCTTGTTGAGCAGGATGACCAGACCCGGCACGGGATCCAGCGGCTCGCCGTCGATCTCCATCCGCGACGGCAGATCGGGCGTCACCGGAATGCGTTTCGACACATCCGTCAGATCGGCGCCGTCCAGCACGATCCCCCCGACCTTGCCCAGCCGCGCGATCTCGGTCCGCGAGCCGTAGCCCATGGAGCCGAGCAGCTTGTCCACGCGCGACGTAGGGACTTTTTTCATTGCGCTATCGCCCTTCGGGCTACTTGAGCGCGGCTCATTTGACGGCTTCGAACAGCTTGTAGCCGCCGCCGTCGCCGACCGGGGTGACGCGCTTGAAGGCGTCCTTCAGCTCGCTCTCATAGGGCAGGTGACGGTTGGCCACGAGCCACAGGACGCCGCCCTTCTTGAGCATGCCGGCGGCCTTGCGGATGAAGGCCTGACCCAGCCGCCGGTCCTCGGCACCGCCGTCGTGGAAGGGCGGATTCATGACGATGAAGTCGAGGTCGCCGCCCTCGTCCAGCGTGCGCACATCGGCCCAGTCGAAGCTGGCGCGCGGATCCTCGACATTGCGTTTAGCCGCCTCGACCGCACGGCGGTCGGTGTCGACCAGTTTCAGCGCCGTCACCGCCGGCGAGCGCAGCACCACCGTCGCCAGCGCCCCATAACCGCAGCCCAGATCGGCGCCCGCACCCTTCATCGGCGGCAGGACCTGAGCCAGCAGGGCCGAGCCGCCGTCGATCCGGTCCCAGGCGAAGACGCCCGGTTGCGACCAGGCTTCCAGCCCCTCCACCAGACGCGGCGCGCCGGCTTCGATGGCCGCGTCCACGCCCGTCATCGCTTCGGGCTTGATCACCACGCAGCGGCGATGGTGCGCCTTGGCCGTCTCGCCGATCTCGACGCCGAAGGCTTCCAGCTCCTTCTTGAGGCGCGAGCCGCCCTTGTCCTTGGGGGCCATGACGTCCAGCCGCCCGCCGACCTTCAGCGCCTTGAGGGCGAGCGCCAGCGTATAGCGTCGCTCCAGCACGCCGGGCGGGGCATAGATCATGATCTCGTCGACCGAACCGGGCGCGAGGCTTTCCAGCGGGGTCGAGCCGGGGATCAGGGGCGAGGTCTGGGTCGCGGCGCCGGGCGGATCGAAGACCAGCGGCGGCCGTCCATAGAGGATCGTGTTCATCGCGGCGCCTATAGCCGGTTCCGCGACGAACGGGAAACAGTCAGGCCTTAGCCAGCAGCGCCTCAACCTCATCCCGCGTCGGCAGGGAGGGCTGGGCCCCGGCGCGGGTGGCGGCGACCGCCCCGGCGGCGCAGGCGAACTTGAGGGCCTCCGCCGGCTCCATTCCGTCCAGCAGGGCCACGGTGATCGCGCCCACGAAGGCGTCGCCCGCGCCGGTCGCATCCACCGCCGTGATCTTCGGCGGACTGGCCCAGGCGATCTTGACCCCGCGCTGGTACATCTCGGCTCCGCGCGCCCCTTGCGTGATCACCACCCGGCCGCCGCCGTGGTGCAGCAGGTCGCCGTAAAACTCCGCCTCGACCTCATTGACCACGATCAGGTCGGCGCGGCGCAGCAGGGCCTCCGACACCGGGGCGGCAGGGGCCAGATTGGCGCAGACGAACCCCACGGCGCGGCCGACGGCAGCCTCCACCGTCGCGATCGGCAGCTCCAGCTGGACGATCAGCGGCCCCTCGATCCGGGCCGGCAGCTGCTCCGGCGTGACCATGTGGTTGGCGCCGGCCGCGACCACGATCTGGTTCTCGCCCGAGGGATCGACGGCGATCAGGGCCACGCCCGTCGGGGCGGCGATGTCGACCTCCACCCCGGCCAGATCGACCCCGAAATCCTCCATCAGCGCCAGGGCGACCCCGGCCATGCCGTCGTCGCCGACGCGGCCGATCAGGGCCACCTCCGCTCCGAGTTTCTCGGCCGCCAGGGCCTGGTTGGCGCCCTTGCCGCCCGGATGGCGCATCAGGGTCGCGCCCGTCACCGTCTCGCCCGGCGCCGGCAGACTGGGGGCGGAGGCGACGAAGTCGAGGTTGATGGAGCCGACGACGGTGATGTTCATCCAACGGCCCCTTGCTGCGGAGCCGCAGCCTTCAGCTTCGCCGTGATCAGGTCGAACACCCCCTGCCCGTCCGCCTTCGTCGCCCAGTGGTGGCGGGCGGTCGCGGGGTCGATGCGAAACTCCACCGCCGTATGGCCGCGCGTGAGGTCGGACGCGGTCTCGACTTCGATACGGCAGGGCCGGGTCGTGAACAGTTCGGGTTTGAGCAGCCAGGCGACGGTGCAGGGATCATGCAGGGGCGGGTCCTCGCCCCTGACGATCTCGCGTTCGATCCGATGCGAGAAGCGCAGCATGGACGCGGTCGCCTCGGCGGCGGGGGTGCCGATAGCCTCGATCGCGGCGATCCGGTCCTCGGTCGCCCGCACCTGATGGGTGGCGTCCAAACCCATGACGATCATCTCGCAGCCCGAGGCGAAGACCTCGGCCGCCGCGTCCGGGTCGGCCCAGATGTTGAACTCGGCCGAGGCGGTGATGTTGCCGCCTTCGCTGCGCGCCCCGCCCATGGCCACCACACAGCCCAGATGCGCCGCCAGCCGGGGCTCTTTCCGCATTGCCAGGGCCACATTGGTCATCGGCCCCATGACCGAGAGCGCGACCTCGCCCGCCGGTCGGCTCATGACGATGGCGATCATGGCGTCGACCGCATGGCCCTGGGCCATCGGGGCGCCAGGCTCGAAAACGGTCAGGTCGCCCGTCCCCTCCAGCCCGTGAAACTCGCCCGCTCCCGCGGGTTCACGCACCAGAGGCCGTTCGGCGCCCGCATAGACCGGCACGTCCTCGCGCCCGGCGATCTGGCGCATGATCCGGGCGTTCCGCGCCGTCGCCTCGACCGGGACATTGCCGCCCACCGTGGTGATCGCCAGCAGCTCCAGCCCGGGCGCGGCGAAAGCCAGCAACAGCCCCACGGCGTCATCCACCCCGGGGTCGCAATCGATAATCAGGCTACGCGTCGTCATCGCGACAGGTTTGGCGAGGGTCGGGGCTTTAGGCAACCTGTCTCAGCCACACCGCTCCACGCACACCTGCGCCAGCACCTCGGCGGAATCCACCAGAGGCACGGTGACATCCGCCGCGCAGAGCAGCAGCGGCACCTCGGTGCAGCCGGCGATCACCACATCGGCCCCGCGCGCCACCAGGGCCGCGGCCAGCTGGGCCATGCGGGTCCGCGCCGCCTCGCCCATGTCACCGGCCTTGACCCCATAGACCCGGGCCATGAAGGCCTCGCGGTCGGCGCCGTCCAGCACCACGGGCTGCACCCCCGCTGCCGTCAGGGCCGCCGTGTAGAGGGCCTCGCCGCCGGGGGTAGCGAGAATCCCCGCGCGCCGGGCTCCGGTGGCGACCACCGCCGCCGTCGTCTCGGCGATCATGTCGATGAAGGGCAGCCCGGCCGCCCGAATGCCCGCCCCTTGAGCATGGGCCGTGTTGCACGGCATGGCGATGACCTCGGCCCCGGCGTCACGCAGCCGCGCCGCCATCTGACCCAGCACCGCCTCGGCCTGGTCGGGCGTCCTGTTCCGATCGGGGACCTGCGGGTTCATGTCCATCAGGACACGGATATGATCGGCGTCGCCCTCGGCGGGCGTCAGGGCCTGGACCCGCGCCAGAAACGCCACCGTCGCCGCCGGCCCCATACCGCCCAGCACGCCCAACACCTTCATTACAGCGAACCCTCGATCTCGCCCTGATAGCCGAAGAGGCCTTGCGCCCCGCCCGTGTGCAGGAAGACGACCGTCTCGTTCTCGAAACGGCCGGCGCGGGCCAGGGCGATCAGACCCTTCATGGCCTTGCCGGTATAGACGGGGTCCAGAACGATGCCGTCGGTGCGCGCCGCCAGTTTGAGCGCCTCGATCACCGCCTCGTCGACCAGCCCATAGCCCGCCCCGACATAGTCGCAGTCGGCGACGACCATGGCGTCGGTCACGGCGTCGGGACGACCCAGCAGGGCAGCGGTTTCCTTGGCCAGCTTGAGGACATTGGCCTCCTGCTTGTCCTTCGGCGCCCGGACCCCGATGCCCAGCACGGGGATGTCGGCGCCCATGACCGCCAGACCCGCGACCAGACCCGCATGGGTCCCGGCGCTGCCCGTCGCCGTCACGATCCTGTCGATCTGCATGTCCAGCTCATCGGCCTGGACCACGATCTCACGCGCGCAGTCGACATAGCCCAGAGCACCCGTAGGGTTGGAGCCGCCGCCGGGAATGACATAGGGCTTGCCGCCGCGCTTCCTGACCGCCTCGGCCGTGATCTCCAGTTCGGCCGCCATGTCCGTCCCGCCCGGCACGGTGCGGATCGAGGCGTCGAACAGCCGGTCCAGCAGGACATTGCCGTTGCGGGTGTAGTCGGTCGCCTTCGATCCCGTCCGCTCTTCGAGGATGATCTCGCACTTCAGCCCGTGCGAGGCTGCGGCCGCCGCCGTCTGACGCACATGGTTCGACTGGACCGCGCCTTGCGTCACCAGCGTATCCGCCCCTTGTTCGAAGGCGTCGCCGAGCAGGAACTCCAGCTTCCGCGTCTTGTTGCCGCCGCCGGCCAGGCCGGTGCAGTCGTCGCGCTTGATCCACAGCTCGACGCCCAGCGCTTCCGAGAGACGCGGCAGGGGCTCCAGCGGCGTGGGCAGGTGGGCCAGTCGGACGCGGGGGAAGCGGGCGAGATGCATGAAGGGGCTCCGGTTTGCAGACCCCTCCTACGCCGCCTGGACGACGCTGCGAAGACTAGACTGTCTGGGCGTGCTGAACGCTGACCGCCGCCTTGAGCGCCTCGACGATCATGGCCGCCGAGGGGAAGTCCGAGGCCATCAGGCCTTCCAGCACCGGCGCCGCCTCGGGCGTGACCACGGCGTTGGCCATGGCCCAGCGGCCGAACTCGCGCGTGGTGATGTTGTCGCGCTCCAGCAGCTTGATGTCCTTGTGGCGCGGGTCCCGCTCCAGCCGCCGCAACAGGCTGTCCAAGGTGCTCGCCGCGCCCTCGACCACCTGGATATAGCGGCCGTTGTGAGAGGCCAGGGCGCCGGTCAGTTCGTCGCGGTCGTTGTTGCGCTGGCTCTCGCCGAGGATGGCCACCAGATTGAGCAGGGAGGTCGTGCTACCGGTGGCCGTGCTGCGATACACCAGTCGCTGGAGCGTCTTTGTCATGGCGTTCCTGGGGAGGGGGAAGCGGGTTTACTAGGAAACGACCATTTCCTGTAAACCTTTCCAAACCCATAAGGCCCTGATCGAACAGGGAAATATGACAACCCTCGCTTGCGGGCGAGTCAAATACGCCTTAAACGCGCCTCAATTCAGCCCCGCGCCCCGGTTGAGCCCCGTCTCTGATTGCCCTAGGGTCACCGCGTTCTCCCGGGGGCGGCATTCGAGCCGCTGAGATTGAGGTAGTCCTCTGACCGGCCGAACCTGATCCGGGTCATGCCGGCGAAGGGATGAGTACGCTTTCGGTCCACACGCCACAGGACCAATTTCGCACCCGACGTCGGCGGAGCCCTCAACACCTGAGGCCGCCATGAACATCCAAGTCACTCCTGCCCAGACTCTGGCCGCCCTGCCGGAAGAGTCCCCTGTGGCTCAAGCAGCGAGCGACCGCGTCGCGAGCGATAGCCACGAACCCAACGTCGAGCTCGCGCTCAAGGACGCCCGCGAGGCGGTGATGAAGGAAACCGGGACCATCCCGACCGGCGAGCGCGCCGGCTCGAAGAAGGTCTATGTCGCCGGCGAACTCTTCCCCGACATCCGCGTCCCCTTCCGCGAGGTCGCCGTCCACCCGAGCGCCAACGAGCCGCCGGTGACCATCTACGATTCTTCCGGCCCCTACACCGACCCAACCGCCGTCATCGACATCAAGAAGGGTCTGCCCCTCGTCAAATCCAGCTGGCAGCTGGACCGCGGCGACATCGCCCCCGTCCTCGAGCCCCGCGAGGTCAAGCCCGAGGACAACGGCCACGCCTCGGGCCGCCACCTCGCCCCCCGCTTCGACGTCTCGAACCACAAGGTGTTCAAGGGCGTCGAGGGCCGCCCGGTCACACAGTATGAATATGCGAAGGCCGGGATCATCACGCCCGAGATGGAATATGTCGCCATCCGCGAGAACCTGCGCCGCGAGCAGAACGCGCCGTGCATCCGCGACGGCGAGGATTTCGGCGCATCCATCCCCGACTTCGTGACACCGGAGTTCGTGCGTCAGGAAATCGCCCGCGGCCGGGCCATCATCCCGCACAACATCAACCACCCCGAAGTCGAGCCTATGATCATCGGCCGCAACTTCCTGGTGAAGATCAATGCGAACATCGGCAACTCGGCGGTGCTCAGCTCCGTCGACGATGAAGTGGACAAGCTGGTCTGGGCCACCCGCTGGGGCGCCGACAACGTCATGGACCTGTCGACCGGCCGCAACATCCACAACATCCGCGACTGGATCATCCGCAATTCCAGCGTCCCCATCGGCACCGTGCCCATCTATCAGGCGCTGGAGAAGGTCAACGGCATCGCCGAGGACCTGACCTGGGAGGTCTATCGCGACACCCTGATCGAGCAGTGCGAACAGGGCGTCGACTATTTCACCATCCACGCCGGCGTCCGCCTGCCCTTCATCCCGATGACCGCCAAACGCGTCACCGGCATCGTCTCGCGTGGCGGCTCGATCATGGCCAAGTGGTGCCTGAGCCATCACCGCGAGAGCTTCCTCTACGAACATTTCGAGGAGATCTGCGACATCATGCGGGCCTATGACGTGTCGTTCAGCCTCGGCGACGGCCTGCGTCCCGGCTCGATCGCCGACGCCAATGACGAGGCCCAGTTCGCCGAGCTGCGCACCCTGGGCGAGCTGACGAAGATCGCCTGGGCGAAAGGCTGTCAGGTGATGATCGAGGGCCCCGGCCACGTGCCGATGCACAAGATCAAGGCGAACATGGATGAGCAGCTCAAGCACTGCCACGAGGCGCCCTTCTATACGCTTGGCCCGCTGACCACCGACATCGCCCCCGGCTATGACCACATCACCAGCGCCATCGGCGCGGCCATGATCGGCTGGTTCGGCACGGCCATGCTCTGCTACGTCACGCCCAAGGAGCACCTCGGCCTGCCCGACCGTCAGGACGTCAAGGACGGCGTCATCACCTACAAGATCGCCGCCCACGCCGCCGACCTCGCCAAGGGCCACCCGGCCGCCCGGATGCACGACGACGCCCTGTCCCGCGCCCGGTTCGAGTTCCGCTGGGAAGACCAGTTCAACCTCGGCCTCGACCCCGAAACCGCCCGCAAATACCACGACGAGACCCTGCCGAAAGAAGCCCACAAGACCGCCCACTTCTGCTCCATGTGCGGCCCGAAATTCTGCTCGATGAAGATCAGCCAGGACATCCGGAGGGATGCGGCGGCCCAGAACGATGCCGGGGCGAGCCTGGTCGAGGCGGAGGCCGGGATGGCGGAGATGTCGGCGAAGTTCCGCGCGGGCGGCGGGGTGGTGGAGGTGAAGGTGTGAGGAGTCAGACCTGAGCGACGAATACTTGGTCGTTCACTCGGACAGGCTTATCGAAACCAAGGCCGACTTCCTTGGAGTTAGCGACCACGATTTGATCAATTGCAGATCCATTATCTTGGATGCTAACGACCGATCTAATAAAACACGAGGATTCTGACCTTAATATAAAGCTATCACCCACACGGACGGTTATACCTTCGACTATAACCACCACTCTAGTACCGGGCGTATAAACCTCAGTAACACGCCCTATAGATCGGCATCTTTGCTTTAGCTGAAGAGATTCAACAGATAGCCAAGACACGCGTTCATAAAACGACCTACAAAGAGCCTCCATAAAGTCAACATACTGCAAAAATTGCTCAAGCCCAACGGTCTCATCAATAGATGTGTGGGCGTGAGCCGCTTCATTTCTATACTGTATAATTTCTTTGAGAGTTTTTTGCGTCCTCTCCAGCAACGAACTTCGATCCCCGAAATAAGTCGCCAAACTAGCACTTCGGCTCACCCAATTTGAAAGATCTGATACGCCACACCTAGACGCAATCTCATTTAGCGTTTCAAAGCGCAAATTTCGATCATGATGGATCAAGCACTCTGGATAAATCCGCCACTCATCTACACCAGAATAAGCGACTGCTTGATCTGCGATCATCGCCTCATAGGAAAGGTGGTCATAACGACCTTCGCCCGCTCGTTGGAGCATCGAAGCAAATAGTGGTTCATATGCGGCCCGGAACTCCGATGGCATGGTCGCATACGTGATTCCCTGGGTACGCATTAGCAGCCATTTGGCAAGCAGTTCTTCAACGAAATGCTCATATACGGCATAGAGCCGGCCAATGGCTGCGGCATGCTCTGCAACTCTCCACGCAGCATTGGAGGGTGCCGACCTTTTGACTTCAATCAGCTCGTACCCCAAGAGACTTGGTTCAGACTCATCGCCGTACGCGAGCACCAGTTTTCTCAGAGCCTCGCTGGTGACAGCAAACGCTCGGAGTGAGGCAAGATCTCTTTCGAGTATTTCCCAAGTTGTAGAAAACACGATCAAAGCGAAATAACGCGCCGGAAAAGTGCCTCGAACAAGCCGATCCGGGCAATGATGTCCTTCTTGGTGTTACCCCGCCCCGTGAAAGTGCCCGGCGGATTGTCGAGAATCATTCTCCGCGTCTCATCTACGACCAAGTCTCGACGTTTGGCCAAATCGTCGAGCGGATCATCTATGTTCGACAACGCGACCATAACGGCGTCAAAAATTGCTTTCTGGGGTGCCTGAGTCCAACGGTCTTTTTTGGGATCAAACGAACAAAATACGCGATCTCCAAAGATAGAACCGGCTCTCCAAACAGTTTTATCGAACATATATTGCAGCTGAGAAATGTCGGAATCTGAAAAATCTCGCGATCTGACCATATATTGGTCCAAGAAATTCTGCATTCCGCCACGGTATTGATCAACGCATCTAAGAGCAAAAAATCTCAGTACTATCTCTACGTCTTCCATGTCTGAGAAGAACGATTTTTTGAGAATAGGCGCATCAGAACTGCTCATCTCTTCTGGATCGTATCGCGGCAGTCCCCACGCATCTCGGATCACATTATTTTTCGACATGTCCAACAGCGCATCGTTAAAGGCACCTTGGTACATCGCATTTCGAATCTCTTGTCGCTTTAACTCGACTCCACCCGTATTGAGGCGCTCGAAAACGATCTGTCTCAGTATCGCCGCCTCATCGTCTTGGTAAGCAGATTCCTTAAGCATGACGATCGATGATATCGACCGCCGATCTATACCCGATCTTACCACGGATGGAAGGCTATGGTAACGCTTACCGTTCAGCTCTGGCCAGTACTGCAGACCCTTTAGTGCAAATTTATTATTATAAAAATCACGTATGGCGGTAATTCTCTGCTGCCCATCCATCACTTCAAACGAATTGAAATTTCTCTCGTAAAGAAAGACGGGTGGCACCGGCACATTTATTATAAAAGACTCAATTAGTCGACTTTGGCGCTCAACGTCCCATTTCGGACGACGTTGATAAAAAGGACGAAGATCCATGTACTCATATCGTTCAAGTTGCTCCACGAATCCGGGAAGCTTTTCACGATTGTTTTCTAGGACGATACGTCCTTCGCCACGAAGATACTTCTCACTGATCTGCCCATCCGAAAGTGCAGTTTCGGGTGGAAGAGGGTAACGCTCCCACATCGCGCGTTCTTGGGGAAGGAGTGACATTCAGAGGCCTAGTTGGTCGTGAGGGAGTAATCCTAGCTATACGCTCGGCTGAATAGAAGCCCTCTATAGCCGTATACTTCCTGCGTCAGCGGGCGGAGACGTTGCGGGTCGCCAGCCCCTCACCCTTTCGCCTTGCGGATCGCGTGCGGCTCTCCGAGGCTCAAGCCCTCTCCCGTCGGGAGAGGGGAAGGCGGGCGAAACATCCCCCTTGCACGCTCCCATACCTCGGTCATTCTCCCTCCCATGACCCACCCACTCACCCCGCCCGTCGAAGTCCGCTCGGCCAAGGCCGGCGCCGTGGCGTCGGGCGCGGGGGCGCTCGGGACCGGGGCGATCGGCTCGCTGGCTCTGGGCGCCCTGGCGATCGGGGCGCTGGCCATCGGGGCCCTGGCGATCGGGGCTCTGGCCATCGGCCGGCTGTCGATCGGCCGGCTGGGCGTGAACCGGGCGCGGGTGCGTCGGCTGCATGTCGATGAGCTCAGCGTGGGCCGTCTCAGGATCGGGCGGATCGAGCGGCTCTAGGACTGCCGCTGCCCGGCCCAAAGCCGGGATGGAATGCGCACTCCAGCAGCCGAGCCCTCGCGATTTCCGCCGCCAACCCCTTGCCCGGCAAGGGATCGCGCGCCGTCGTCGCCCTTCGACCATGCATGGTCCAGACCGCCCGTAAACTGGCGGCTGCACAGGCAGGGATCAGGATCATGGCCGAGAACGAGGACGGGGCCCAGAACGGGGACGAGGATGTCGTCACCATCGAAACAGGCGCCGGGGACGCGCGCCGCCACGGGCGGCGCGTCGCATCCGAAGCCGTCTGGGCCGAGGCGCGGGCGGACTATCTGGAGGGGATGTCGGCGGCCCAGGTCTGTGCGCGCCACGGGGTCGGGCGCACCGCCCTGCGCACCCGGGCGGCGCGCGAGGGCTGGCGGCGGCGGGACCAGCCCTGGACTCCGCCGACACGGCTCGACCCGTGGGACGAGGGCCGGGCGCTGGAGGACCGGGTCGGCGGCGATCTCGACCGGGTCGACTATGGCGAACTGGCCTGGATCGCCCATCGGCGGATGCTGCGGGCGGTGATGCGCGGCGACGCCGTCGAGGCCCTGCGCTGGCGTCGTGTCGGTCTGGTCATGGAGGCCGTCGAGGCCGAGGGCGAGCGGATGATCGAGGAAGACGAGGCCCTGCGCTTCCACCGGGGCGACGCGATCGGGACCGAAGCGGAGTCAGCGGACTCATCGGACCCTGTTCTGGAGTCCGCATCGACCGCCTTTAGCGGGGTGAGCGAGAGGTGTTAGTGAGCAAGACGTGAGGGGCCTGTATCGCCGCCTCGATCCTTGCTCACCCCTTGCTCACTGACACGTCTCGCTCACCGAAGACTTACCTCGGCGGCGAGACGCCCTGGATCACCTCCATGACCTTCTCAGGCTTCGCCGCTTCCGACCTCGCCTTCCTGACCGGCCTTGCCGCCAACAACGACCGCGACTGGTTCACCGCCCATCGCGCCGCCTATGACGAGGGGCTCAAGCCCGGGCTGGCGGCCCTGATCGAGGATCTCAATCCGTTGCTGGCGGCGCGCGGCCTGCCCCTGCGCGGCGATGCGAGGAAGAGCCAGTTCCGCATTCATCGCGACGTGCGCTTCTCCAACGACAAATGTCCGTACAAGGTGCATGTCGCCGCCACCGTCAGCCGCACCGGCCCCGACGGCGAATGGCGCAAGATGTCGCCGGGCATGGTCTATATCCATATCGAGCCCGAGGGCGGGTCGCGGGCGCCGGTCCTCGACTTCGATCCCGACAGCATCGACCCGCTGGATCCCTCCACCCTGCCTTCGGCGCGCGGGATCGCACCCGATGCCGCAACCGAGGTGAAGCCGAACGATGAGGGCGACTATTCCGGCTCCGGCCCCTTCGTCGCCGCCGGCTTCTGGCTGTCGGAACGGCCCAATATCGACGCCGTCCGCCGCGCCATGGTCGCCAATCCGGCGGCGTATTTCGCCATGGTCGAGGCGCTGGAAAAGGCCGGCCTCGAACTCGCGCCCGGCGATCCGGTCAAGAAGATGCCGAGGGATTTCGCCGACCAGTCCGGCGGCCCGTTGGACCCCGCCCTCAAGCGCACCCGCTGGATCGTCCGTCGTCGGCTGACCGGCGCCGAGATCGGTTCGGACGCCCTGCCCCGGGTCGTCGCCGCCTTCGCCGCCGACGCCCGCCCCTTGCTGGAGTTCGGCTGGAAGGCTTTGGGCGCGGGCACGGGTGCGGGTGCGGCGGCATGACCCGCAGTTGTGATTGGCGGCGGCCGCCCGCCGGGATTACGCTCGGCTCTCGTCACGGAGAACGCCCATGCTGCCCCTGATGCTGATGCTGGTCGCCGACCCCCTCGCCGGCGCCCCGACGCCTCCGCCCGCCGCGCCGCCCGTCCGGATGATCGACGCCGATGAGGTGATCGGCCGCGTCGCCGCGGCGCAGCAGGCCGCACAACGGGACTGCCGCAATGGCGAGGTGCATCAGGCCGGGGACAGCGCAACCGTTCGCGGGGCGGACACCCGCTCGCCGCTCAGCGATCTGATGTTCCGTCAGGGCGACCCGGTCAGCGTCACCCTCCTGCTGGAGCGCCGCATCGGCCAGTGCTCGGTGCCGATCTCCTACGACGTGACCACGCCGGACGGTCGCCTGCCCAGCTTCCCGGCGCGCGCTCAGTAATCAGCTCAGGGCGGCGACGACCGCCTCGATCCGTTTACGGATATCCGGCACGGCGATGGTCTCCCAGAAGGCCGCCCGCGCCGGAGGACCGAGGACGAACAGCGAAGGGTCCGGCGTCCCGTCGGCGTGCAGCACCCGCCCGGCGGCGTCGAGCTCCAGCCCCAGCCGCAGCGGGTCCATCCGCGCCCGGCCGCTCCGGATCAGCGGCGCCGTCAGCGGATCGGTCGCCGCCGAATGGCCCGGCCCGGTGCAGTCGATCATCCAGGCGGCGGTCAGGGGCGCGGCGACGCCTCCTCCGCGTGGGGACCAGTGGACCGTCACGGCGTCCGGGCCGCACTCGACCCGGCCCAGCCGCCCGGCCAGAACGCTCAGCCGCCCGGCCGCCTTCAGGGCGTCCAGCGCATGGCCGATCCGGGCCGCGATCCGGTGGCGATGGACGTCCCACCAGGGCCGCAGGTGCCGCACCATCCGGGCGCGCTGGTCGGGCGTCGCGGCGATCCAGAGATCGGCCGTGATCGGACGATAGGCCTCCATCACGCAGCGCCAGCACCCCTGCCGGGCCAGGGCGCGCACCGCCTTGAGCCGCCGCGACAGCGGACCGGACAGGGCCTCGGGCGGCAGGGGCGTCGGGGTGTCCGGAAACAGATTATGCGGCCTGGGCATCAGCGCCCGCCGAGACACGGCCGTCGCCTTGCCGATCCAGCCGCGCGCGACGAGCACCTGAACCATATCGACCATGGTCAGGCCCGTGCCGACAATGACGATGTCGTCCGCGAGGCCGATCCGGTCCAGCGCCCCCGGCGCCCAGGGATCGCCGATGATCCGGTCACCGCGAGCGTCACCCGCGTTGGGCGCCGGATTGCCGGTGCACAGGACGACCGTATCGGCCTCGAGGGCCTCGCCGTCCGACAGGATCAGGCGGGAAGGCGTCACAGCGGCGACGCTCGCCACCCGGCGCTCGATCAGCCCCGGATGGGCGGCTTCCACCGCCGCCAGCCGGGCGCGGACATAGTCGCCATAGACCTTGCGCGGAGCGAAGTCGGAGGGCTCGCCCAGCTCGGGCCGGTTGGCCTTCAGCCAGTCGACGAAGTCGTCGGGCCGCCCCTCGACCGCCGTCATCCGGTTGGACCGGACGTTGAGCAGATGGCCCTCGAACGGGGTCGAGTAGGCGACGCCGAGACCGACCTCTGGCGTGGAATTGATGAGGACCGAAGGCAGGCCGCTCTCGGCCAGCCGGGCGGCCAGCATGGCGCCGGAAAACCCGCCGCCGACGATCGCGATCCGCTTCTCAGACTCAGTCACGACCACCCCGGCTCATGCCCCGGTTCTGGACCGGGTCGCCTGCGGCGTCAAACCGCAGGAGACGGCCGCAGCCTAGATTTCCTGATTGTAGTCGGTGACCCCGTGGGCGGCGAGGCGCGGCTTCATCTCCTGACGGAACAGGTCGCGCATGTCGTCGGCCGAGCGCATGCTCTCGACCACCACGACCATCTCCGGCTTGTTCGACGAAGCGCGGATCAGGACCCAGGAGCCGTCGTCCAGATGGACGCGGGCGCCGTTGACGGTGATCACCTCGACGATCTTGCGGCCCAGGATCGAACCGCCCGCGGCGAACAGGGCCTCGTATTCGGCGACCAGCTTTTCGAGCACCTGATATTTGGTCTCGTCCGGGCAGTGCGGCGACATGGTCAGCGAGGTCCAGGCGTCCGGCAGGGCCGTCTTCAGCTCCGACAGGCTCTTGCCCGGGTTGCGATCGAGCATGGCCAGGACGGCGCCGGCGGCGACGATGCCGTCGTCATAGCCGTGGCCCAGCGGCCCCGAGAGGAAGAAGTGGCCCGACTTCTCGAACCCGGCCAGGGCGCCCAGTTCGGCGGTCTTGCGCTTGATGTAGGAGTGACCGGTCTTCCAGTAGACGGTCGTGACGCCGTTGGCCTTGAGGACCTCGTCGGTCTTGTAGAGGCCCGTCGACTTCACATCGACGACGAAGGTCGCGTCCTTGTGGATCGCCGACAGGTCGCGGGCCAGCATCAGGCCGATCTTGTCGGCGAAGATCTCTTCGCCCGTATTGTCGACCACGCCGCAGCGGTCGCCGTCGCCGTCGAAGCCCAGGGCGAGGTCGGCGCCCGTCTCCTTCACCTTCTCGGCCATCTGGACGAGCATGGCGTGATCTTCCGGGTTCGGATTGTATTTCGGGAAGGTATAGTCGAGCGACGTATCCATCTCGATGACCTCTGCGCCCATCAGGCGCAGGGCCTCGGGCGCGAAGACGCCGGCCGTGCCGTTGCCGCAGGCGCAGACCACCTTGAGCGGACGGGTCAGCTTCGTCTTGGCGGCGACATCGGCGATATATTGCTCGCGGAAGCCCTCGACGCGTTCCAGACGCCCGCCGGGGCGCGAGACGCCCTTGCCTTCCAGCACCAGGGTCTTCAGCCGGCCCATCTCGTCGGGACCAAAGGTCAGGGGCGGCTGGGCGCCCATCTTGACACCCGTCCAGCCGTTCTCGTTATGCGAGGCGGTGACCATGGCGACGCAGGGCGCGTTCAGGGCGAACTGGCCGTAATAGGCCATCGGCGACAGGGCCAGGCCGATGTCCAGCACCTCCATTCCGCCGTCCAGCAGACCCAGGATCAGGGCCTGTTTGACGCTGAGCGAATAGGACCGGAAGTCGTGACCGACAACGATGCGCGGCTGCACCCCGATCTCATGAACATAGGTGGCCAGCGCCAGGCCCAGGGCCTGAATGCCCAGCAGATTGATCTCTTTTTCCAGGATCCAGCGGGCGTCGTATTCACGGAAGCCGGTGGGCTTCACCAGCGGGACCGTCTCGTAATCGGCCGTGTTCGGAACCAGATCCTGGCGAGGCTTCAACATTCGGGATTCCAAGGGAAAAGGGAGATCAGGGCCAGACCAGCGCAAGCGACGTCATGGCCGCCGCACTCACAGCGGCCAGGATAAAGAACACGCGATCCGACATGGGCGAAGCTATAGCGAGAGCCTGCGCGGGGAACAACCGGTGAAGCCGCGACCTATCACTGTTCATCAATCCGTCACGCTCGCCGCTTGACCCTCGCCGGACCCCGTCCTAGGCCGAGGGTCCAGAAAATTCCAAATCGCGCGGTCGGCTCCCCTCCGGCTCGACGCCGGAGCCGACCATGCCCCGTCTGATCCTTCTCCGTCACGGCCAGAGCCAGTGGAACCTGGAGAACCGCTTTACCGGCTGGGTCGATGTCGATCTGACGGCCGAGGGCGAGGCCCAGGCGCGGCGGGGCGGCGAGCTGATCGCGGAAGCCGGCTTCAAGCCAGCGGTGATGTTCACCTCGGTTCTGACGCGCGCGAAACGCACCGGCGCCATCGCCCTGCAGTCGGCCGGACTGAAGGACGTGCCGACGATCGAGGACTGGCGGTTGAACGAGCGCCACTACGGCGGCCTGACCGGGCTGGACAAGGCCGAGACGGCGAAGCTGCACGGCGAGGATCAGGTCAAGGTCTGGCGCCGCAGCTACGATGTGCCGCCCCCGCCCCTGGCCCCCGGCGGCGAATGGGACTTTACCGCCGACCCGCGCTACGCCGGTCAGGACATCCCCGACACCGAGAGCCTGAAGACCACGCTCGACCGCGTCCTGCCCTACTGGAACAGCGCCATCGCTCCCCGCCTTGAAGCCGGAGAGGACGTGCTGATCGCCGCCCACGGCAATTCGCTGCGCGCCATCGTCAAACACCTGTTCGACGTACCCGACGACAAGATCGTCGGGGTCGAGATTCCGACCGGCAATCCGCTGGAAATCGACCTGGACGCCGAGCTGAAGCCGGTCTCGGCGCGCTACCTTGACGCGGGACGGGCCGAAAGCCTGCCGGCCATCGCGTGACCGCTTCGGAGGCAGACGACGCCCGTTTCATGGCCCAGGCCATCGCACTGGCCATGGGGCGGATGGGCGAGACCTGGCCGAACCCCGCCGTCGGCTGCGTCATCGTCAAGGACGGACGCGTGTTGTCGGAAGCCGCCACGGCGCCCGGCGGCCGGCCTCATGCCGAAGAACAGGCCGTTCCCGCTGCCGGTCCGGACGTCGCCGGATCGACAGCCTATGTGACACTGGAGCCCTGCGGCGCACGATCGTCCGGACGCCAGTCCTGCGCCCACTATCTGGCCGAGGCCGGGGTGGCCCGCGTGGTGGTGGCCTGCCTTGACCCCTCGCCCTTCGCCTCGGGCCGCGGCACCGAACGGCTGCGTCAGGCCGGGCTGACCGTCGAAACCGGCCTGATGTGCGACGAGGGCAAGGTGCTGTGCGAGGGTTTCCTGCACCGTCTGGAGACCGGCCGGCCGATGGTCCGCATCAGCGAGGACGGCCAGGGCTTCGACGCCCGCTTCGTCGCCTCGCCACGCGCCGATCTCGTGACCGAGCTCAAGCGGCTGGGCGAGGCGGGCTACACCCGTCTGTGGACCGGGCCCGGCGAACTGGCGGACGCCCTGGCGGAGCAGGGCCTGCTGACGTCCTGAGGGGCCTACCGCCTGACTGACCGGCGTTCAGTTTCTGGTGCGCCTACGGACAGTATCCGGCCGGACGAAACCTCGGTTTTCTCAAGGCTTCCTTAAGCGCGCGAGCGGATATTGGGCGACATGGGAGCCCTGTCAGAGGAACAACTTCGCAAGCGGATCAGCCAGCAAGAGCTGAACGTCATCTGCGCCAGACACGACCGCCTGTGGCAGGCGCGGCCGGGCGGAGCGCGTGCGGTCTTCGCCTGGATGGATCTCTCGGGCCTCGATCTCAGCGGCCGCAATCTCACCGACGCCGACTTCTCCGCCGCCGAAATGCGCGGCTGCGACCTGACCGGCTGCAAGCTGGATAACGCCACCTTCTTCGGCAGCGACATGCAGGAAGCCATTCTGGTCGACGCCAGCTTGAGGCGCGCAGACCTGCGCGGCGCCTGTCTGCGCGGCGCCGACCTGTCGGGCGCCGACCTGTTCGAGGCCGATCTGCGCGAAGGCACCCTGGCCACGGCCAACGCCAGGGACGGCTTTCGTATCGTCGAGCCGAAGCGCAATCAGACCCAGGCCCAAGGCGCCTGTCTGGCCGGCGCCAATCTGCAGCGGTCGCGCCTGTCGGGCGTCGCGGCCCAATCGGCGGACTTCTCCGACGCCATCATGAAGGACTGCAAGCTGGTCCGGGCCAATCTGAAATCGGCCAATTTCCGGGGCGCGGATCTGGCGGGCGCAGACCTGTCGGGCGCAGACCTGACCGGCGCCGACCTGCGCGACGCCGTCCTGGTCGGGATCACCGCCACCATGTGGCGCGCCGACGGCGCCAATATGGACGGCGCCCTGACAGACAAGGCCTCGGCCGGCGCGCCGGTGGCCAGGATGCCCGCCGCCGACATGCTTCACGAGCACGCGGTCTGGTGCGAAAGCGGCGGCGCCAAGGGACAACCGTCTGTGTTCGACGGCGTCGACCTGCGCGGCCTGGGCTCGATCACCGGCCTGAACCTGACGGCCCTGTCGGCCAAGGGCGGCGTCTTCTACGGCCTCGACATGGAGGGCGTTCAGCTTCAGGGCGCCCAGCTCCAGGGGGCCGACCTGCGCTCGACCAAGCTGCGGCGCGCCGACCTGCGCGGCGCCCGGCTGAACGGGGCGCGTCTCGGCGGGGCGGATCTGCGCGAGGCCCAGCTGGGCCCGCTGATGCTTGGCCCCGACCGTCTTCTGCCTGCTGACCTGACCGGCGCCTCGCTGCGCGGCGCCGACCTGTCGGGCGCCGACCTGCGGCGCGCCATCCTTTGCGACGCCGACCTCAGCCGGGCCAGTCTGCACGGCGCTCACGCCCGGCTCGCTGACTTCACCGGCGCGACCCTGATCGGGACGCGCGGCTATGATCCGAAGGATCACGCCGCATGACCGTCGCCCGCCGCAAACTGGCGCAGGGTGACCTGGACGTGCTGATGGCCGCCCACGCCCGCTTCGTCGAGGGCAAGGCCAACGGTCGCCGGCTGTCGATGAAATTCATGGACCTGACCGGGCTGGATCTCAGTGGTCGCCTGCTGGACGACGCCGACTTCACCGGCTCTTCGCTGGAGAATGCAAAGCTGAAGGGCGCCCGGATGGAACGGGCCATCCTGTTCGGCTGCGACCTGCGCGGCGCCGATTTGTCCGACACCATACTGATCCGCGCCGACATCCGCGGCGTCTGCCTGCAGGGCGCCAGTCTGGAAAACGCCGACCTGACCCAGGCCGACTTCCGCGAGGGCGTCATCGCCGTTCCGCACGCGACGCAAGGGTTGTCCGAGGTCAAGCACGAGAAACGCACCGGTCTGGCCGACGGGGCCAGCTTCGCCGGCGCCACCCTTGACGGGTCGCGCTTCGACGGGGTCAGCGCGCACAAGGCCGATTTCACCGACTGTTCGATGCGCGGCGCCGTCCTGACCCGCGCCAATCTGAAGGACGCCGACCTGTCCGGCGCCATGCTGGAGAACGCCCAGGTCTCGGGCGCCAACCTGGCCGGCGCCCGACTGATCGGCGCCGATCTGTCGGGCGTGAAGATGGAAGCCGCCCGGCTGGACAAGACCGACCTTTCCGGAAGCCTGAGAGCCCCCTCGGCGCCGGCGGTCGAGCGCGCCGAGGCCCTGATGACCCTGGCGCTGGACGCCAACGCCTGGGCCGAGAGCGGCGGCGTTCTGGGCTTGCCCGCGGTGTTCGACGGCGAGGACCTGCGCCCGCTCGGCACGCGACTGAACACGCTGAAACTGCCCGCCCTGAGCGCCCGGGGCGCCTGTATGGTCGGGATGGATCTGAGGGGCGTGGCGCTTCAGGGCGCCAATCTGGAAAAGGCCGATCTGCGCGGCGCCGACCTGTCGGGCGCGGATCTGCGTGGCGCCCGCCTGATCGGGGCCCTGCTCAACAAGGCCAATCTGACCGGCGCCCAGCTGGGGCCCCTGCCCATGGGCGGCGGGCGGTCCCTGCCTTCGACCCTGGCCGACAGCCGCCTGCGCTACGCCTGTTTGAGAAATGTCGATCTGGGTCGCGCCTGTATGGATCGGGTCGACCTGTCCGGCGCCGACCTGCGCGGGGCCAATCTGCAGGGCGTGACCTTCAAGGACGCCCGTGTGGACCACACCAACGGCATCGCCGCCGTCGAAGCCGCATAAAAAAGGGCGACGCAAACGCGTCGCCCTTTTCATTCCTTTTGGCCTATCGTTCGCGACGCGGTCGCTCACTGCTTGAGGCCAGGTGTCGCGCTGCGCTTAAGCGGCGGCGGCTTCGCCTTGGATCAGCGGCGTCTTGCCCTCGGTTTTGGGGGCCGTGCCGATCTCGATGCGGCGGGGCTTGAGGGCCTCGGGCAGCTCGCGCTTCAGGCTGATGGCGAGCAGGCCGTTGTCGAGGTTCGCATCCGTCACAACGACATAGTCGGCCAGCTGGAAGCGGCGTTCGAAGTCGCGCTCGGCCAGGCCGCGATGCAGATAGGTCTTCTGCGGCGCGGTGTCGTCGTTGGCGGTCTTGCGGCCGGTGACGGTCAGCAGGTTTTCCTTGACCTCGATGTTCAGCTCTTCGGGCTTGAAGCCGGCGACGGCGATCTCGACGCGATAGGCGTTCTCGGCCGTCGTCTCGATATTGTAGGGCGGCCAGCCGGCGGCCTCGCTGGTGCGCGCGGCGCTTTCCAGCTGGCGGGCCAGACGGTCGAAGCCGACGGCCGAACGATAGAGGGGGGTGAAGTCGATGGTACGCATGTCGATCTCCTGATGATCAGCAAGATGGAGCTGCTCCGCGTTTTGCCCGGAGCCGCCTTGGGTGGTCAGGTCCGCGGTCCCGATTGGGCCCCGAGGGTCTGAGAAGGCCCGGTGATCGGCGCCTTCGCTACCGATGTGGGATGCGGTTTCGGGCGCGCAAGGGGGACGGATTTCCGGACGTTTCGTCGCCTTGCTTCGGCCACCCGAGCGGTTAGGGATGGCGGAACCCTTCTGGAGACGACCATGCGCCTGATCGCCCTTGCCCTCTCGGCCGCCCTGCCTCTCGCCGCAATGTCGGCCCCGGTTCTGGCCCAGGACGCGCCGAGCGTCGGCGAGACCCCGGCCCAGCGCGCAGCGCGCCGCGCGGCCATGCCGCCGCCGGTGCTGCAGGAGGACGAGGCGCTTCAGTCCGCGATCGGATCGTCGACCCGCCCCGCCGCCGACCTCGCCCGCGACGGCCAGCGCCATCCGCTGGAGACCCTGACCTTCTGGGGCCTGACGCCCGGTCTGACGGTGATCGAGATCGAGCCCGGCTCGGCCAGCTGGTGGCGTCACATCCTGGAGCCCTATGCCGCCGCGACCGGCGGAACCTATGTCCCGGTCGGCAAGCCGCTGGAGGGGATGGGCGTCGCCGACGGGACTGCCGACATGGTCGTGGTGGCCCGCGCCTTCCACAATTGGGCCCGCGACGGCCGCACCGAGCCCTATCTGGCGGCCTTCTTCAAGGCGCTGAAGCCCGGCGGGATCCTGGCCATCGAACAGCATCGCAGCGCCGAGGGCCTGAACGTCGCGACCACGGCGCCCACCGGCTATGTGCCCGAAAGCTACGTCATTCGCGCCGCCCAGGCCGCCGGCTTCGTGCTGGAGGCGCGCAGCGAGGTGAACGCCAATGCGAAGGACGACCACGACCATCCGTTCGGGGTCTGGAGCCTGCAGCCTGTGCGCCAGTCGCAGGCGCGCGACGGAACCGGCGCCCTGACCCCCGCGCAGAGGGCGGAACTGGACGCCGTCGGCGAGAGCGACCGCATGACCCTGCGCTTCAGAAAGCCGTTCTGAGGCGACCGTCCCCGAGGCGGCGATCACGCCTTCGCGTGCGGCTTTGACGACCGCGACGAAGCCCGTTAAGCCCGTTCAACCCGAGCAGGGCCGCAAGGTCCAGGACCGTACGGTTTGGGGGCGGCTCGGGGGGAGACCCTTATGCATGAAAGCGCGCCGCCCGAGCGGAGACCACAGGCGATGACGGGATCGCGCCGATCCCTGCTGGCGGGCCTGTGCGCCTGTGTCGCCGTCGCCCCGCTGGGTCTGGCCGCCTGCGATCGCAAGCCCAAGCCTGAGCCCAAGGTCGAGACCCCGGCCCCGACCGCGCCCGCCGGCCCGCCGGAAGGCTCGCTGGAATGGGCGATCCAGGGCCCCTGGCGCGCCGCCGACCGCCCACGCGATCAATGGCGTCACCCGATGGAGACCCTGCGCTTCTTCGGCCTGCAGCCGAACATGACGGTGGTCGATTTCTGGCCCGGCAGCGGCTGGTACACCGAGATCCTGGCCCCCTATCTGTCGCGCGGCGGCGGGACCTATTTCGCGGCGGGGTTCAGCACGGGTCCCGGCGCCGATCCGGCCCAGGCGGCCCTGATGGCCAACTATCAGACCCGTTTCACCGCCGACAAGAAACTGTACGGCGACATCCAGTTCTCCGCCTTCGGACCGTCGTCGGACGATGTGGCGCCTCCGGGCACGGCGGACCTGGTCCTGTTCATGCGCAACATCAACGCCTGGATGGCCACCGGCATCGCCGAAAAGGCCTTCGCCGACGCCTTCCAGGCCCTGCGACCAGGCGGCGTCCTGGGTATCGAACAGCATCGTCTGGCCCCGGACGAGGATCAGGATCCCGCCGCCGCCAACGGCTATGTGCAGGAAGCCTTCGTGAAACAGCTGGCCGCCGAGGCCGGATTTGTTTTCGTCGCGTCGTCGGAAATCAACGCGAATGCAACAGATACAAAGGATCATCCGTTCGGTGTCGGAACCCTGCCTCCGCAAAGCCTGACGGCTCCGCAAGGCCAGGCGCCCGATCCCACGTTCGATCGCAGCAAATACGATGCGATCGGCGAGAGCGACCGCATGACCTTGAAGTTCAGGAAACCTGAGTGAACCGCGCCCAAGCCTTCGCCGCCAACGCCCCGCTGATGGGCGTGCCCGGCGCCTCGTCGCCGCCCGGAGGCCAGGGTGACTGGTTCCGCGGGGCCGGCGGCCTTCGGCTGCGCGCCGCCTTCTGGACGCCCTCGACCCTGGTCGCCGCCAAGCCGCGCGGCACCGTCATCCTGTCGCCCGGCCGCACCGAGCCGATCGAGAAATATTTCGAGGTCATCGGCAATTTCCTCGCACGCGGCTTCTGCGTCCTGGCCCATGACTGGCGCGGCCAAGGCCTGTCGGCCCGCCTGCTGCCCGACCGGCTGAAAGGCCACGCCCGGGCGGTCGAGGAGTTCCTCGACGACTATCACCGCCTGCTCGACGCCTTCGAGGCCCGCGCGCCCAAGCCTTGGATCATGGTCGGCCATTCGATGGGCGCGGCCCTGAACCTGCTGACGCTGGAAAACGGCGAGGAGCGGTTCTCGGGCGCGGTCCTCTCGGGACCGATGCTCCGTATCAAGACGGGCAAGCGCTCGATGTGGTCGGTCAAGCTGGCCGTGCGCTGGAACCTGCGTCACGGCAAGGCCGGGGACTTCGTTCTGGACGATCCGGACGATCCCTTCGACCACACCTTCGAGAAGGACGCCCTGACCACGGACGAGACCCGCTACGAACTGTGGCGGCAGCAGCTGTACGCCTGCCCACACCTGGCGGTTGGCGGGCCGACCTGGGGCTGGTTGGCGTTCGGGCTCGACGCGGGCGAGCGGGCGCTCAAGCCCAAGGCACTGAAAAACGTCAAGATTCCCTGTACTTTCGTCCAGGCGGGCGAGGACGACCGCGTCTGGAAACAGACCAACAAATGGGCGGCCAAACGCCTAGGCCGCGGCCGCTACGTCGAGGTCCCGGGCGCCAAGCACGAAATCATCATGGAGACGGACGACCTGAGGGCGCATTTCCTCAGCGAATTCGACGCTATGGCCGACTACGTCGCTCCGACCCAGGATCTGCGCCCCCTGCCCCAACCCGACGACGTCGAGGTCGGCGCGGCTTGATTCTTGAGGGCGCTATCGCTCGCGACGCGGTCGCTCGCTGCTTGAGCGCGTTCCGAGTCCGTTTCGGCTAGAGCGCCGCGCGTTTCAGCGTGACCAGCGCCTGTTCGCGAATGCGGACGTCGCCGACGGCGAGAATCTGCCCCGTGCCGTCGACCGGTTCGCCGCGCCAGTTGGTGACCTCGCCGCCGGCGGCCTCGACCACCGGAATGAGGGCCGACCAGTCCCAAAGCTTCAAGCTCGACTCTGCGACCAGATCCATTCGACCGGCCGCCACCATCGCATAGGCATAGGCGTCGCAGCCGTAGCGGGCGAGGCGGGCGGCGGCCCGCACCTGGGTCCATGCGCCGAGTTCCGAGCCGGTGAAGATTTCAGGATCGGTCGTGGAAATGACCGCATCGGTCAGGCGCTCGCAGGCGCGGGTCCTGATCGGCTTCGTCTGGCCCCGGCTCATCAGCACGGCGCCCGAGGGCCCTCCGAGGAAGAGCTCGCCGATATAGGGCTGGGAAATCGCGCCGACAGACGGCTCCCCCGCGACCCTCAGGCCGATCAGTGTCGTCCAGAGCGGCAGGCCGGAAATGAAAGCGCGGGTGCCGTCGATGGGATCCAGAATCCAGACATGCTCCGCGTCCGGACGATCCTCGCCATATTCCTCGCCGATGACCCCGTGGTCGGGATAGCGGGCGGCGATCAGACGGCGGATGGCGGCCTCGGCGTCCTTGTCCGCCTGGGTGACCGGGTCGAAGGCGCCTACTCCCGTAGAATTGGGACCGGCCTTGTTCTCCTCGGCATAGTCGCCGCGGAAGAAGGGCAGGGTCACCCCAGCCGCTTCACGGGCCAGTTCGACGGCGAAGGCTTCGAATTCAGTCATGAGGAGCGAGGGCCGAGGATGTGGGGTCAGGGTCGACACGACCTCTACCCCGCCCGTTTGCCGGTGTCCTCCCCCAAGGACCGGCTTCGGTTCTTATCCTCGGCCCCCGTCGCCTCGCCCCCTCCGAAGCGCAGGCCCTGCGGCTTAAGCCGCCGGCTCTTCGGCGTGGAGAGACTTGGCCAGGTCCAGCAGGCGCCGGCGCGGGCGCTCGCCGAGCTGGTAATAGGCCTGGATCAGGTCGAGGGTTTCCTTGCGGGAAAACATTTCACCGCCGTTGGCCCCGGCCGCTTCCTTGCGTTCCATGGCCTCGGTCAGGCCGTCGTAGAAATAGTTCACCGGCGATTCCAGCGCCTCGGCCAGCTGCCACAGGCGGGCGGCCGAGATGCGGTTGGCGCCGCACTCATACTTCTGGATCTGCTGGAAGCGGATGCCGACTTGCAGCGCCAGCTGTTGCTGCGTCAGGCCCAGAAGGCGACGGCGGCGACGCAGGCGGCGGCCCAGGTGAAGATCGATGTCGGTGGCCATGGCCCCATATTCCCCGTTTGGCGGGCTGTCCCGAAATGGAACGGCTCGCCTTGATCGCCGCAAACGATGTGCCGCTTTCCCCAAGGGAGGGAGTAGCCACGTTCGGCGAACAATTTATAGGGGTTAGGCCTGATGAGGTTTACCGTGACGCAACCTACCGCGACCGCGGGTGTTACCCCGACCAGCTAGTCAAGCTTGGAAGGATGACATCATGGGTCTGGGAATTATCGGTTGGCTGATCATCGGCATTGTCGCCGGGTGGTTGGCGGAAAAGGTCATGGGCCGCAATCACGGCCTGATCACCAACCTCATCGTGGGCGTGCTCGGCGCGTTCCTTGGCGGCTGGATCGCCGGAGCCCTGCTGGGCATTCC
Organism: Brevundimonas goettingensis; assembly: GCF_017487405.1. Lineage (NCBI taxonomy): Bacteria > Pseudomonadati > Pseudomonadota > Alphaproteobacteria > Caulobacterales > Caulobacteraceae > Brevundimonas > Brevundimonas goettingensis. The sequence continues at coordinate 2,921,643 of NZ_CP062222.1, forward strand.
GGTCGGGGGCTTCAATATCGTCACCCTGATCGTGGCGTTCGGCGGCGCCTGCCTGCTCCTGTTCTTGCTGGGTCTGGTCAAGCGCCGCGCCTGACCGACAGCGCCGAACAACGAAAAGGGGCGGTCCTTGCGGGCCGCCCCTTCTTCATGTCCGCAGGACGGACTTACTGAACCGGCGGAGCGCGGTTGAACTCGCCGGAGCTCCAGGCCGTGACCACGGCGTCGCCCTGGACGCTGGCGCCGGAAGCCGGCACCGAGCGCAGGGTTCCGTCGGCCGAGCGCACCACGAAGCTCTCGACGCGGCCGGCGGAGTTGCGCGTCAGGCGCACGACCGAGCCCAGCATATTGCCGTCGGATCCATGGACCATGGCGCCGGTCGAGATGTTGAGGCTGGCGTCCGCGCCGTTCCGGTCTGCGGCGACCTGGGTATCCGACTGGACCGAGGCGGAAGCCGAGGCGTCGGCGGCGCTGCTCGCGGCCGATCGGGCATCGCGGACGGTGCTGCGGGTCATGTCAGTTGCGCCGCGTACGGTCGTACCGACCTGGCCGGTGATCGGTGCGGTCTGGGGCAGGCCCACGCCCACGCCGACCTGGGCGCCAACCTGTCCGGTGGAGCCACCCACTATCTGGGCCGAGGCGGGGACAGCGATCGCGAGGGCGGCCGCCGCAGTGGTCAAAAGAAGGGTACGCATCCTGGTTTCCTCATTGTTGGGCGCCGAGGGGACGCCGATAAAAAGAGAAACGCGCCGGCAGGCCGACGCGTTTCACAGAGTTAACGATCCGAAGCGGGATCAGTCGCAGATCAGGCCTGCGGCTGGACCGGCGGGGCGGCCGGCTCTTCCGGCGCCGGAGTTTCGGTCGGGGTCGGCTCGGTGACCGGAGTCTCCGTCGTGGACGGGGTAGCTTCAGGCGAGGCGGAATCCAGAGCGGGCTGCGGCGGGGCTTCGGTCGAGGCCGGAGCCGCAGACGAAGCGGCGTCCGGGGCGCTGCCCGGGATGGCCGGGGCGGCGGTGAACTCGGCCGTGGTCCAGCCGACGACGACACCCGCGCCTTCCGGCTTCAGGCCCGCCAGCGGCACGCCCTTCAGCTGGCCGTCCGTACCGCGCACGGTGAGCTCCTGGGCGCCGGCGTTGTCGCGAACGCCTTCGAGCTTGCCGAGGACGGCGCCGTCCGAGCCCTTGACGTCCGAGCCGGGCTGCAGCGACAGGGTGCCGGGCTGCTGGGCCGGAGCCGTAGCCGTAGCCGGGGCGGCGGCAGGCGCGGGGGTAGGGGCCGGGGCCGGATCCTGGGTCGCGTCCTGCGCGAAGGCGGCCGGAGCGGCGGTGAGCATCAGGCCGGCGATGCCGGTCAGAAGGGCGGTCTTGCGGATCATGTCCGTTCTCCGAATATCTGCGCGGCCGGGGCGCCGCAGGTTACAAACTCGCAATGTTTCTGATTGTTTCCTCTGCCCAGAAATGACCCCGGAGCCGACACGATTGGACGATTCACGGGATCGTGGCATCAGGGTCGGATGACGAACGAAGCCGAACCGCGACGCGGCGTCGCCCGCCGCCTGGCGGGCCTGGCCAAGGAGGCGACACCCCAGATCTTCGCGGTGGCCGTCTTCGCGGTCGGCGCCCTGATGATCATTTCGGCAGTGACCCCGGCCTTTTCCGACCGCCTGCGCGCATTGAGCGGATCGGTGTCGCCGGTCCTGATCGAACTGTCCCATTTCGCAGCCAGCGTGGTTGGCTTCCTCCTGCTGCTGCTCTCGGCGGGCCTGTGGCGGCGCCGGCGCGGCGCCTACTGGACCGCCCTGGGGGCCATGGGGGCCGGGGTGGTCTTCTCCCTGCTCAAGGGTCTGGACTGGGAAGAGGCCCTTGCACTCGCAATCATCGCCGCCCTGCTGATCCCCTGCCGGACAGCCTTCAACCGGCGGTCGCGGCTGGTCGAGCCCTTGCGGCCCGGCTGGCTGATCCTGCTGACCACGGCGGTGATCGCGGCGATCTGGCTGGGCTTCTTCGCCTATCGCGACATCGCCTATACCGACCAGCTGTGGTGGAGCTTCCTGACCGACCGCGAGGCCTCTGGCTTCCTCAGGGCGGTGGCGATCCTGGCGATCCTGACCCTCGCCATCGCCGCAGTATCCCTGCTGTCCTCCCCCGGATCGGGACGGCGGCGGCTGGCCAATCCGCAGGACCGCGCCAGGGCGCTGGCGGCCTTGTCCGAAGCCGATCACGCCACGCCCGAGGCCTGGCTGGCGACCTTGGGCGACAAGACCCTGCTGTTCAGCCCCTCTGGCCGCAGTTTCCTGGCCTACCGGGTGCGCGGCCGACGCTGGATCGCCATGGGCGAACCGGCGGGGCTGAGGAGCGAGCGACAGGATTTGCTGTGGGCCTTCGCCGAACTGGCCGACAGCTATGGCGGGGCGGCGGTCTTCTATTCGGTCGGGGAGGGCGTTCTGGCCGATCTGGCGACCATGGGGCTGGCCATGCGCAAGGTCGGCGAGACCGCCGTCGTGTCGGTCGGGGACTTCTCGCTGGAAGGCAAGTCCAAGCAGAACCTGCGCACCGCGATCAATCGGGCCGAGCGCGAGGGGGCCAGTTTCGAGGTCCTGCCGCCCGGATCGGCCAGCGCCCTCGTCGCCGAACTGAAGGCCGTGTCGGACGCCTGGCTGGCGGACCACAACGGCGCAGAGAAGGCGTTTTCGCTGGGCCGGTTCGATCCCGCCTATCTGGACCTGACGCCCCTGGCCGTGGTGCGCCAGACAACTGAAGCAACGCCAGACGGCCGCATCGTCGCCTTCGCCAACCTGCTGCCCGGCGAGGGGAACGACCGCGAGGTCGCCATCGACCTGATGCGCCACCTGCCCGACGCCCCTCCGGGGGTGATGGACTATCTGTTCATCCGCGCCATCCAGTGGTCGATGACGCAAGGGTTCGAAGCCTTCGACCTGGGCATGGCGCCCCTGGCCGGGCTGGAGGACCGCCGGCTGGCGCCCGTCTTCGCCCGCGTCGGCGCCCTGGTATTCGAGGAGGGGGGCGCCCTCTACGGCTTCCAGGGCCTCCGCAGCTACAAGTCCAAATTCGCCCCTGACTGGAAGGCGCGTTTCATCGCCGCCCCGGTTTCGACGCCCCTGCCGCTGGCCCTGCTGGACGTGGCCCTGCTAACCAGCGGCGGCTGGCCGGGAATGTTGGGGATCGGAAACGATGCGAAACCTGCAGCCCGATCAAAGACGCGATAAGCATCCCTATGGTCTGGCTTCAGCTTATTTCGTGAGGGGCCTCCGATGCAGCCCGGCTATGTCGCCCCCTCAAGTACCGAGGATTTCGCCTTGCCGACCCTGACCCACCTCCAGCGCCTGGAGGCCGAGAGCATCCACATCCTGCGCGAGGTCGTCGCCGAGGCCGAGCGTCCGGTCATGCTCTATTCCGTGGGCAAGGACTCGGCGGTGATGCTGCATCTGGCGGCAAAGGCCTTCTGGCCCTCTCTCCCGCCCTTTCCCCTGCTGCATGTCGATACGACGTGGAAATTCCGCGCCATGTACGAGATGCGCGAGCGGATGGCGCGCGAGCTGGGCTTCGAACTGCTGGTCCACCAGAATCCCGAAGCGCTGGCCAAGGGCATCAATCCGTTCGACCACGGCTCGGCCCTGCACACCGACCTCTGGAAGACCGAGGGATTGAAGCAGGCGCTGGACCTGCACGGCTTCGACGTAGCCTTCGGCGGCGCCCGGCGCGACGAGGAGAAATCGCGGGCCAAGGAGCGGATCTTCTCGTTCCGCTCGGCCGGCCACCGTTGGGACCCCAAGGCGCAGCGGCCCGAGCTGTGGCGGCTCTACAATGCGCGCAAGAGCCCGGGCGAGAGCATCCGCGTCTTCCCCATCTCCAACTGGACCGAGCTGGACGTCTGGCAATACATCCATCTGGAGAACATCCCGATCGTGCCGCTGTACTACGCCGCCGAACGGCCCGTGGTGCGGCGCGACGGCCAGCTGATCATGGTCGATGACGACCGGATGCCGCTGAAGCCCGGCGAGACGCCGGAGATGAAATCCGTACGGTTCAGGACGCTCGGCTGCTATCCCCTGACCGGCGCGGTGGAAAGTACGGCGGATAGTCTGCCCGCCATCATCCAGGAAATGCTGCTGACCACGACGTCGGAGCGTCAGGGCCGGGCCATCGACCACGATCAGGCCGGCTCGATGGAGAAGAAGAAGCAGGAGGGCTATTTCTGATGGCTCTCGACACCGCCACCCCCACCGCTCCGAACGCCTACAAGCCGTCGGACCTGATCGGTCAGGATATCGACGCCTATCTGGCCGCCCACCAGACCAAGTCCCTGCTGCGCTTCATCACCTGCGGCTCGGTGGACGACGGCAAATCGACCCTGATCGGCCGGCTGCTCTATGACTCGCGCCAGATCTTCGAGGATCAGCTGGCCCAGCTGGAGGCGGATTCGAAGCGGGTCGGGACGCAAGGCCAGAACATCGACTTCGCCCTTCTGGTCGACGGCCTGACCGCCGAGCGGGAACAGGGCATCACCATCGACGTGGCCTACCGCTTCTTCGCCACCGACCGGCGCAAATTCATCGTCGCCGACACTCCGGGACACGAGCAGTACACCCGCAACATGGTCACCGGCGCCTCGACCGCCGACCTGGCGGTCATCCTGGTGGATGCGCGCAAGGGAATCCTCACCCAGACGCGGCGACACAGCTTCCTCGTGTCGCTGATGGGCATCCGCCATGTGGTGCTGGCGGTGAACAAGATGGATCTGGTCGGTTATGACCAGTCGGTCTTCGACGCCATCGTCGCCGACTATGCCGCCTTCGCGGCGCAGGTCGGGCTGGCTGATGTGCTGGCCATTCCCCTGTCGGGTCTGGCGGGGGACAATATCGCGTCGAAGAGCGACAAGACCCCCTGGTATTCCGGCCCGGCCCTGATGGAGCATCTGGAGACGGTCGAGCTGGACGCAGACCGACTGCAGGCCAAGGCCTTCCGGATGCCGGTGCAGTGGGTCAACCGGCCCAATCTGGACTTCCGCGGCTTCTCCGGCCTGATCGCCTCGGGCGTGGTGCGGCCCGGCGACGCGGTGCGGGTCGAGCCCTCGGGTAGGACATCGACCATCGCGCGTATCGTCACGAAAGACGGCGATCTGGATCAGGCCGTCGCCGGACAGTCGGTGACCCTGACCCTGGCCGACGAGGTCGACTGCTCGCGCGGCGACATCCTGGCCGCGGCGACCTCCGCCCCCGAGGTCGCCGACCAGTTCGAGACGACCATCGTGTGGATGGCCGATGAACCCCTGCTGCCGGGCCGCCCTTATCTGCTCAAGATCGGCGCCCGGACGGTTTCGGCCCAGATCACCGAGATCAAGCACGAGATCAACGTCAACACGCTCGAGGAGCGGGCGGCGAAGTCCCTGCCGCTGAACGGCATCGCGGTCTGCAACCTGTCGTTTGACCGGCCGATCGGCTTCGATCCGTATTCGGAGGTTCCGGACACCGGCGGCTTCATCCTGATCGACCGGATGACCAACGCCACGGTCGGAGCGGGGATGATCCGCTTCGCCCTCAGGCGGTCGCAGAACATCCACTGGCAGGCGCTGGACGTCACCAAGGCCTCGCGGGCCTCCGATCTGGGCCAGAAGCCGGCAGTGATCTGGTTCACCGGCCTGTCGGGCGCCGGCAAGTCGACTATCGCCAATCTGGTCGAGAAGAAGCTGCGGTTCGAGGGCAAGCACACCTATCTGCTGGACGGGGACAACGTCCGTCACGGGCTGAATCGCGACCTGGGCTTCACCGATGCCGACCGGGTCGAGAACATCCGCCGCGTAGGCGAGGTGGCGAAACTGATGCTGGACGCCGGTCTGATCGTCCTGACCGCCTTCATCTCCCCCTTCCGCTCCGAGCGGCGACTGGCGCGCGAACTGCTGGGCCCGGGCGAGTTCTTCGAGGTCCATGTCGACACCCCGCTGGCGGTCGCCGAGGCCCGCGACGTGAAGGGGCTCTATGCCAAGGCCCGGGCTGGAACGCTGAAGAATTTCACCGGTGTCGACAGCCCCTATGAGGCCCCCGAAAGTCCGGAGATCGTGGTCGACACGGCCTCAATGACCCCGGAACAGGCGGCCGAGATGATCGTCGAACGCCTGCGTCAGGGCGGCTATCTGCGGCCCGATCCGGAGTTCTCGGAAGGTGGCGGGGTCTAGGCTCAGAACAGAAAAAAGGCCGCGTCAGACGACACGGCCGGAGTTTTTCTTGGGAGGAAACACCCTGGAAGGAGGGTGGGACGCCGAAGCGTCTGTAGCCCATCTATGCACGATGGACCGGATCGCAAGCGCTGCCGTTCCCTTTGCGTTCCGCGACACTCTGTCGTTCACTGGCGGACCGAGTCGCGGAGAGCCCCATGACTGAAACCCTTTCCGCCGCCCAGGCGCGCCGCATCGCCCTGGCCGCGCAGGGCTTTGGGGCCACGCCGGGAGCCCTTGGCGCGACAGCCTTTCGCCGGACGGCGCGCAGGCTCGGCGTGATCCAGATCGACAGCGTCAATGTGGTGACCCGTACCCACTATCTGCCCGCCTTCTCGCGTCTGGGCGCCTATCCGCGCGACCTGCTGGAGAGCGAGGCCTGGGGCAGGAAGCGCAGCCTTTTCGAATACTGGGGGCATGAGGCCTCGCTGCTGCCGGTGGAGACCCAGCCCCTGTTCCGCTGGCGGATGGCGGCCGCCGAGGCGGGCGAGGGCATCTGGGGCTCCATCGCCCGCTTCGGTCACGAGAAGAGCGACTATGTCGACGGCATACTGAGGGAGATCGAGAAACGGCGCGGCGTCACCGGCGGCGACTTCGCCACAGGGCCGCGCGGGGCGCCCGGCTGGTGGGAATGGTCGGATGGCAAGCGGGCGCTGGAGTGGCTGTTCTGGACCGGACGGATCACCACCCTGACCCGGCGCGGCTTCGAACGGGTCTATGACCTGCCCGAACGCGCCCTGCCCCGCGCCGTGGTCGAGGCGCCGACGCCGAGCCCTGAGGACGCCCAGCGCGAACTGGTGCGTATCTCGGCCCGGGCCATGGGGATCGCCACGGCCGCCGACCTGCGCGACTATTTCCGCCTGCCGCTGGCCGACAGCCGGGCGCGGATCCACGAACTGGTCGAGGCGGGCGAACTGATCGCGGTGACGGTCAAGGGCTGGAACAAGCCGGCCTTCCTTGATCCCGCCGCACGCAAGCCGCGCCGCATCGAGGGCGCGGCGCTTCTGTCGCCGTTCGACAATCTGATCTGGTTCCGCGACCGGACCGAGCGGCTGTTCGGGGTCCGGGTCCGGCTGGAGATCTACACGCCCGCCCACAAGCGCGAGCACGGCTACTACGTCCTGCCCCTGCTGCAGGACGAGGCGATCACGGCCCGTGTCGATCTGAAGAGCGACCGCAAGGGCGGAGCGCTGCTGGTCCAGGCCGCCTGGCGCGAGCCGGACGCCAATGCCGAGACGCCGCGCGTCCTCGCTGAACAGCTGCGGTCCATGGCCGGCTGGCTGGGGCTGGAGCGGGTCGAGGTCATGGAAAAGGGCGACCTTTCGGCCGCCCTTTCGGAAGCGCTTCGCGTTGAAGCCTCTTAGGCTTCGATCACCGTCTGGACCCAGTTGTGCGGGTCGGCGACGCGGCCACGCTGAATGCCGACCAGCTTGCCGAGCATGTCGGTGGTCACCGGGCCGGGCTTGCCGTCACCGATGGTGAAATCGCCGCCGGGCGAGACCACCTTGGAGATCGCGGTGAGGACCGCGGCGGTGCCGCAGGCGAAGGCTTCGACCACCTCGCCCGAGGCCACGTCGGCGCGCCACTGCTCAAAGGCGTAAGGCGCCTCCCGAACCGTGACGCCGGCGTCCTTGGCCAGCTGGATGATCGAGGCGCGGGTCACGCCCGGCAGGATGGTGCCGCCCAGCGGTGGGGTCTGCAGCGAGCCGTCCTTGAACACGAAGAAGACGTTCATCCCGCCCAGTTCCTCGATCCACTTGCCCTCGGCGGCGTCGAGGAAGACGACCTGGTCGCAGCCGTTGGCCACGGCCTCGGCCTGGGCGATCAGGCTGGCGGCGTAGTTGCCGCCGCACTTGGCCGCGCCGGTGCCGCCGCGCGCGGCGCGGGTGTAGTGCTCCGACACGCGGATGGTGACGCTGTTCTTGCCACCCTTGAAATAGCCGCCGACCGGCGAGGCCAGGACGACGAACAGATATTCATTGGCCGCGCGCACGCCGAGGAAGGCCTCGGTGGCGATCATGAAGGGGCGCAGATACAGGCTGCCCTCGCCTTCCGGGATCCAGTCGGCATCGGTCTTGACCAGTTCGGCGACGGCTTCGAGGAACAGGTCTTCCGGCAGGACCGGCATGGCCAGACGTTCGGCCGAGGCGGCGAAGCGGCGGGCGTTCTGCTCGGGGCGGAACAGGGCCACGCGACCGTCGTCGGTCTTGTAGGCCTTCATCCCCTCGAAGATTTCCTGGGCGTAGTGCAGGACCGAGGCGGCGGGATCGAGCGGGATCGGGCCGCGCGGCTCGACCTTGTGCGAGTGCCAACCCTGACCGGCGGTGTAGCGGATCGTCACCATGTGATCCGAGAACACCCGACCGAAGCCCGGATCTTCCATCAGCACGGCGCGGTCGGCGGCCGTGACGAGCGACGGATGGGGAACGCGGGTAAAGGCGGCGGTCATGGACGGTCTCTCGCAAGGGACTTTGGGCGCGCATGGAATAGCCGCGCATAGCCGGGACAACTAGCCGGTTTTTACCGCCGAGGTCGATTCTTTCGACGATCCTGACGCGGACCCTCAAGCCGAAAGGCCGTCGTTACCGTCGATGCGGCGTCTGGGCGAGCAGCAGCAGGATGAACAGCCCCATGACGGCCGCGGGCGAAAGTTCCCCGGGGTGGAACCGATCGCCGATACAGACATCCTTGCGCAGGATGTCCTGAACCAGGTCGGGGTCGTCGCCGAGCACGGTCCAGCTCTCGAACAGCCGGCCGGTGACCGCCCGGGACTGGATCAAGGCGATCTCGTCATCGCCGCCTTCATCGCGAAGGGCCAAGCACGACACCCAGATCGCCGTGATCGCCACCGTCAGCTTCTGACGCCCTAATTCCTCAGACCCAGACCCGTCCCGCCGAACGGGCTTTCGGTGAACTTGCCAGAGGCCAGACGGATCGCGGCGAAGCGACTGAACTCGCCGTCTCCCGCCAGTCGGGTGTCGATGAGCGCGCGCTGAATGCCGCGAATGGCGTGCAGGTCCAGACCGTCGTACCGGGCCCCTTCGCCCAGGTCCTGAGCGATGATCTCCAGCTGCACGATCATCTGGGCGGAGTTTTCGGGCGCATGCGACAGGATGCTGGCTTCGGCCAGATCGATGACGGTCAGGCCGTTCTCGTCCTCGAGTTCGAGATCTGGCGACGACAGGGTCTCGGCGTTTTCGGCCCAGAGCAAGGCGTGGCTCATGAAGGCCTTGTGATCAATCTCCGCCATGGCGGTTCTCCGATACGGGGTAGGGAGCGCGGCGGACGCCGCACGGTAAAAAGGCTTATGCGGCCGGCCGGTGGTCCCGGGCGATGCGGGTCAGGGCCCGCCCTTCCCAGGCGCCGAACAGGGCGATGCTCATCATGAAAAACCATGAGAACCAGCGGATGGAGACCATGGTCCATGCGAGAGTATCGAGCCTGAACAGGGCCACCACATGGGTCGCCAGCGCCATCAGCTGACACCCGGCCGCGAAGACCAGCCACCAACGATCCCGGGTCAGGGCCATCCAGAGCAGGATGACGAACAGCGCCAGGGACGACAGCGCCACGGCCCAGCGAAACCCACCGACCGTGTAGGTCTCGATGAAGGGCGTCAGCAGCAGAATGCCGACGAGCAGGACCGCGCCACGCCGCTCGGGCCATCCTCCCAGAGCCCCCAGGACGAAGAGGGAAGCGAAGGAAAAGACCACGAAGGGCGTGAACACGATCCCCGGCACATCATGACCCTCAGGCGACGACCGAAAGGCGGCCGGTCGTTCCGCCGGTCGTGCCGGGCTTGCTTTCGGTGGCGCCGTCCATGCGCCAGACGACGCCGTGATCCTGAGCGACCTCCAGAAGCCCGCCGTGGGCCGAGACCGTCGCCATCCGCGCGGCGTTCAGGGCCGACAGGCCGCTGACGATCTCCGTCAGACTCTCCTGGCCGACGGCGGCGGCGAGATTGGCGGCCTTGCGTCCATCGATCATCTGGGCTCCCAGCCGGAACATCTCGGCCAGGGCGGCGTCGACCGCATGTTCGGTCGTGCGCAGCTGGCGAGCAATCTTGATGCCGGCTTCGTGCTTGTTGGTCATGGTTCTGTCCCCCCCAAGGGTGCGATCGTGAAATCGCGTCAGGTCGCTCCGGGCGGCGCCAGCCGATTGCCCAGATCCGCCAGCGCATTGACGAGGGCGATCCCGAGCAAGGCCAGGCCGGTAAGGCCCAGGAAGGTCAGGACGACCCATCGCAACCGGCCAGAGGTTCCCGGTAGAACCGGGAGGTCACGGCCGAAGAGCTGGGGACGCGGGAGGATCGGTTCCGGCGGCGACGGAGCGGCTGTCGCCATCGCAGGAGGCGCCACAATCGTCACCCCGGGTATGTCGATCGCGCCGTATAGCGGATGAACCGCTAGGCGCCCCATGGCGTCGCGCCGGTCCGACGCGCCTAGCCGACGCATCGCTTCGCGGATGTGATTGCTGACCGTATCGGGTGAGATGTTCAGGGCGCGCGCGATTTCCTTGTCGGTGCTCGCCGCCCGACGAAGACATTCCAGCTGCATAGGCGACAGCGGCCGTTCCATCGTGTTCCCCAACCCGATACGCGCGAACCATTCTGGCTCTTCGCCACGATCATGACTGTCCGCAACCCGACGTCCAGCCCGTCGAGGGATGAAATTCACCTCGCGTCAGGCGGCACGGGTCAGGTTTTCAACCTGAAGTATACATTCGGGGAGAAATGGCGCACCCGACACGATTCGAACGTGTGACCTTTGCCTTCGGAGGGCAAATATTCCGGCTTACTCTAGGTTCCCTTGTGAATACGTAGCGATAGAATTGCATGCAAAATCAATCGAAGGCAAGCGACCTAGCGCCACAGAGGTTTTTACGTGTTACTTCTCGGTGATGACCATGTGATGACCAATGGGGCTTGCCGTGCGTGATGACCAGAAGACGGCCAAGTTGAATAAGACGCTCGTCGATGCCCTGTCGAGCAGCGACAGCCGCTTCACGGTCTGGGATACTGAACTCAAGGGCTTTGGTATCCGCATAGGTCCTGGCGCAAAAACTTACCTCGTCCGCTACCGCGTAGGTGGGGGACGAACGGGCACGCTCAAGCAGCTCACGATCGGCCGCCACGGCACCCTTGCACCCGATGAAGCGCGGAAGATCGCGAAGGCCAAGCTTGCAGAGGTCGCGGCCGGCGGAGATCCCCAAACCAGCCGAGAAAAAAAGCGCCAGGAGATGACTATCTCGGAGCTCTGCGACAACTACCTGCAGAATGGCGTCTCAACGAAGAAAGCATCGACACTCTACGTCGATCGCAGTCGGATCGAGCGGCACATCAAACCGCTGCTCGGCGGCCTGAAAATCACGGAGGTCACCCGGGCAGTCGTAGAGAAGTTCCGAGATGATATCGCAAAGGGCACCACCGCCGTCGCTACTAAGCCCAAAGGCAAGCGGACTCGCGCAGACGCGCCAGTGACAGGCGGCAAAGGCGCGTCGACAAGGACCATGGGACTGCTGGGCGGCATCTTCTCCTATGCCGTCGGCCGAGATCTGGTTGCCACAAATCCGGTTCGCGGCGTACAGCGATTCAAGGGCAAGGCGGCCGAGCGCTTTCTGTCGGTCGAAGAGTACGGCCGCTTGGGCGCGGCGCTAGAGGCCTGCACGGCTGACGGATACAATGATCAAGCACTGACGATCATCCGCCTGCTTCTCCTGACCGGGGCCCGCAAGGGCGAGATAGAGCAACTCCGCTGGTCGGAGGTCGACTTCAGTTCGAAGTGGCTCAGGCTCGGCGACAGTAAAACCGGTGCGAAAGCTATTCCGGTCGGGGACGCGGTGATTGAGATTTTGCAGAACCGGCGCGGCAATCAGATCGAGGACGGTTGGGTGTTCCCAGCAGCTTCAGGGGAGGGCTATTTTGTCGGGACGCCTCGGATCTGGAATGTCGTCCGGAAGCGGGCGGGCCTCCCAGATGTCCGACTGCATGACGCGCGACACGGCCACGCCTCACTTGCCGCGGCTGACGGCCAGCCACTCCAGGTCATTGGCGCCATCCTGGGCCACAAGGACGTCAAGACGACGAGCCGGTATGCTCACCTTGCCGATTCACCTCTGCGCCAAGCGGCGGATCGCGTGTCGGGATTGGCGGATGCGGCGATGAGAGGTGGGAAGTGATGGGTATCGGGGCAGACCGGAGAGCAGCAGCAATCGCGCACATGCAACGCGAGAAGCATTCTGGGACTTGGGACGCGTCACGCGGCGACGTCGCCCTGAGAGTTGGGCCCCTCCCTATTCCTCCGGGTTACTGGACGCTTGCTGAAGTGTGTGATCGATGGGTCCGCGCATCACTTGACCGGTTAGACGCGCCGGATGATCGCACTCAAAAAGACCTTGCTGACGCCTCCATCCCTGCAGTTCTAAACCAGCTAGTTTCAGGACAGGTGCAGGCTTACGCCGTGTCTCCCGACCGAGCAGTCAGCCGCATACCATCGACGACGTGGCTCAATTTGTCCCAAGAGCCGGGCGCTCTGGAAAATGCGATGCAATCAATCGCTGACGACTGCCTGACGGGAGCGGCTTTCGAGCCTTACTACGTGGGCTGTACAGCTGTCGTCGACGAAGGAACCTTCGCGGCGATCGGCAAAGAGCCCGATGTCGAGTTAACGGTGGCGCGAGACCCGGTCAGGCCATGGCGCGACTTCTCGAGCACCTCTGCATGGGTTTCATCGGATGAGGCAACAGCATTCATAGACGACATCTTGGCCGCCCACGGCGAGCGTGCGCCGCGCCCCATCGATCGATCGCGGGCCTTGCATAAGTATCTCGTGGACCATGGCGCACCGATCGAATTTTCGTCGGTGGAGTCCCTGCGCAGGCCAGGACGAATGAGACGCAAAGCGCAACAGAACTAGTTCGTTCGCATCTGTTCGGACCCGTGCGTCGCGCGGCTCAGGCCGTGAAGACATGTTGGTTCCTGTCAGCACACAACGTGCGCAGGAGACAAAACGATGTCCACTAGCGATCCCGACCAGTTCCTCAACACAGACCAGGCAGCGACACTGCTCAGTCTGTCAGCTTCCTATCTTCGCAAGCTCCGGCTGACCGGAGGTGGCCCTTCCTTCTCGACGCTCGGCAGTGGCTCGCGCGCTGACGGCGTTCGCTACCGTCGCGGCGCCCTGTTGGCCTGGGCCGAAAGTCGCTCGGCCTCAAGCACATCCGAGCGCGATGCCAAGGTGGCTGCGTGATGGAAGTCCTTCAGCGCATCCGGGATCTCGCCCCGGCCCACGACATCGTCTTCATCCTCGAAGATCAGCCGAACTGCGATTGCGACGACGGCTACCTCCAATACGGTATCTACCGGCGCCTGCATCTGACGGCCGAGTGTGTCCGGATCGCCCGTTCTCCTGACTTCGAGCAGGCCCTCGCTTTCCTTCGCGCAGAGATGGAAGCGATCCGGGACGAGCGAGCCGGTGGCGAGGTGGTGAAGTCGCGATGAGCCCCTTCGCCTCCGCCGCCCCTGACCTTCTCGCTCTCGGTTACCACGTCCTTCCGGTAATCCCGGGCGACTGGACCAAGCATGCCGGACGCGGAAAGGCCCCGGGCGAGTACCGCTCGTCGGCATGGCAGGGCCTGTCGAAATGGCAGCGCTTTCGCGACAGCACGCCCTCGGCGTTCGAGCTCGGCCTCTATACGAAATGGCCGGACGCCAACATCGGCCTGGTTCTCGGCTCGACCGGGCGGCGTGACCTGCACGTCGTGGCGCTGGACTTCGACGCCAAGGATGCGGATGCGCTCGACACCCTGCTGCGTGCGGCGCCGGCCAGCCCCATGGTCAAGCGCGGCCGCACCGGGGAGACTCGGTTCTATCTCGCGCCCAAGACGCTGAAGTCCAAGCCCTACGACGGCCCGGACGGACGGCTGCTCGACCTGCTGACCGGCTTCGACACGCGCCAGACCGTCGTGCCGCCCAGCATCCACCCCGACACTCTTCGTCCGTATGAATGGCTCCAGGGTCCGGTCGCGGCGTCTGACCTGCCCGTCCTGTCAGAGGATGACATGGAGGCGCTGGAGGAGGCGCTGGAGCAGTGCGGCTGGGAGCGTGGCGGGCGTGCAGGGGGTGCAGTTGTCCGAAAGGAGCGGACATCTGACGCCGTTGACCCCGACGACATCTGGTCCGAGACCAAGTCCGCCGCACTCGCCGATCTCCCCAAATGGGTTCCGGCCCTCAACCTGTATGGATGTCGTCCTGCACGGGGTGGCTACGAGGCTGTCGCGCACTGGCGTCCGTCGTCCACCGGTCGCCCCATGGCCGAGCGCAAGCTGAACCTGTCGATCCAGGCCACAGGCATCAAGGACTTCGGGACCAACGACACCTATTCGGCGATCGACCTCGTCATGGCGGCGCTCGACGTGGATCAGTCGGCGGCGACGAGCTGGCTGCGCGAGCGGCTGGGACTGGATGACACGGGCGTGGTGATCGACGTCGAGGCACTTCTTGCAAGCCAGGAAGAGCGAGACCTGCCCGAGCCGTTGAGGGGGCTCTCTGAGCGCCCGCTGACGACGGCGCCGGCGTTTGCCGGGTCCGACGGCGCGATTGGCCGTGCTGAGGATAACGTCGGAGCGGTGGCGGGCCCTTCCGCTCCGACCGAGATGCCCGCGCACCTGCTGCAGGTCCCGGGCCTCGTGGGCGATCTCATGGCCTGGATGTCGCGCACTGCGCAGCGGCCTCTGCCGATCATCAATCTGGGTGCCGCCCTTTGTATTGTCGGCACCCTCGCGGCCCGGAAATGGGCCACGCCGACAGAGGGCGGCACGCACCTCTACATTCTCGGGCTGGCAGGCACGGGGCAAGGCAAGGACCACCCACGCCGAGCCGCCACGCACATCCTCGCTGCGGCCGGCCTCAAACGTTTCATCGCCCCGTCGAGCTGGAAAAGTGACTCGGCGCTGGTCCAGCATGTCAGCCGGAACCCGGCGTGTGTATCCTTCAGTGACGAAGTCGGCGAGTTTATTGGTCGCCTGAACAGCAAGGGCGCATCGACGCATGAGCGTGGCGTTTCCGGGGTGATGCGTGAACTCTGGGGCGTGAACTGGGGCATCCACACGCCCCCAGGCTGGGCCGCATCCCGTGACCGACAAACCGTCGAGCCGATCAGTGCGCCCGCTTATTCGTTTCTCGGCCTGTCAGTACCAGAGGCGGTCTGGGAGGCGCTTGCCGGCTCAGATCTGAGCAACGGGTTCGCCAACAGGTTTATCGTCTTGGCGAGCGACCAGGATGTCCCCGAGCAGGACCCTGATGAAAGCGTCTTCGACGTGTCCGAGACGCTTCTCCAACGGCTGCGCGACCTCGTCGAGCACGGCGGCGCGCTGTCCAACATGACGATGCATCACGGCGAGACGTCTGCCCCAATGGTCAGGGTCCCATGGGAAGGCGGACGAGGCGGGCCCGCTCATCAGGTGTTCAAGGCCTTTCAGGAGTTCTGCCGGCTTCAGCCTGAGAGCGAGACGCTCATGAAGCGCACCGCAGAGATTGCCTGTCGCCTCGCAACCATTCGCGCGATCGGCATCGCTGGCCCGGACGCGGTAGTCACCGTTGCGGATATCGAATGGGGTCGGGATGTCGCAACATGGAGCGCTCGGCGCATGATTGCCGACACCGCCGCCTACATGAGCGAGTCGGACCACCAAGCCCGCGCCAAGTTCGTTCTTCGTCACTTGAACGAAGCGCCGGACCGCTACCTCTCCCGCACTGCGCTGTGCCGCAAAGTGAACCACCGGTTCGACGGACGTGTGCTCGATCTCGTGCTTGAAGGGCTGGTGGATGCGGGTCAGGTCCGCTTGAAAGAATCGGATCGGAAAGGGGCCGGGCGAAAGCCGACTGGCTATTTCGCACTCTGATGGGCAATTCTTTCGCGATTTTTCAAGGTGCCTATTTGAAAGAATGCGGCCCGCAAATGCCCGCCACCACTGGTCGCGCCGGACAACATCGATTCTTTCAAGAAGAGAGAGGGACCTCCGTCAAATTCAACGAAACAGGTCCGTACCCCCCTCCCCTTGAAAGAATTCAAAACTCGCCAGCTCGCCAGGCTCGGTCGTTCGAATGACCAATGCTCCATCCGACCTCTCCCCCGACGAGATCGAGGCCTGCCTCACCCAGCTCGTCCGAACGGTCCAAGCCCAAAGCACCCTCATCCAGGATCTGGTGCAGGTGGCCGTCGCCCTCGATCCGGCCGCTATGGAGCCCCTTCGCGACCAAGCCGCCAAGGAACATGCTCGTGCTTGCGAGGAGCGCTGGACAGCTCCCGACGCTGACGAACGGGAATACCTCTTCCGAACCCGGTTCCTCGCCTACGACCTGGCGCTCGCTCGTGCAGGGTCGTTCTACAAGCCCTGCGAAGTCGTGAGCCTGGACGCTGTGTGTCGGAAGTGAGCGCGTTTCTGAGCGTGCGTGGAATAGGGCCGTGCGCTGCTTTCAAATGCATCCATGGACGGCGAAACCACCGACATCAAAGCGATAAAGCCGCGCGCTCGGCAGATTAGACCCCCAGTTGAGGCCGCGATTCAGCAAATCGTGACCCGCGGAGCCAGCATTGCGGACGCAGCGCATTCCGTTGGAATGGCGAAGAAATCTCTCGCCATCGCCCTTCGCAAGCCATGGATCGTGGACCGGATAGCAGATGTCAGGCGTGAGTGGTTCGCCTCCAAAACCTTCGAGGCATGGGTTGGTATGGCTGAGCTGGCTTCCAGCGCCATCTCGGAGGATGTCCGCCACAAGAGCCTGAAGGTCTTCATTGAGCGCGCCGGCGAACTTCTGCCGCCGTCAGACAAGGGCAGCAGCGGGCATCAGGCCGTTCAAATCATCATCAACTCGTCCCCCGATCGAACTGGCGTGGTGATTACGCAGCCGAACTCCGCCGGAGTGTTCGAAGCGGAGCCATTTAGCCCGTCCCTGCCCGCCACCGCGGACGTCGACGATGAAGACTGAGGCGCCCTTCCCGCCTCTGCTGGTCCATGAGCGCGGCGACCTCGCCCACGCCTTGGCACAGCGCCGGCTATCACTCGGCCTAACCTGCGAGGAGTTCGACGCTCACACCGGCTGGGCGGATAGGTTCGCAACGAAGCTGGAAAACCCCCATTCGCCGTCCGGCAAGCTGGGCTTTCACTTCGAGTTTCCTACGGAGTTCCTGCCTGGCGGGTCGGTTCGCTGCTCGGGGATGGCGGAACTCTGGCTGACCGCGCTGGGGCTTCGTCTCGTCCTCGTCGACGGAGCCACCGCCGACCTCATAGGCGCCAAACCCGCGCCCCCTCGCCCACCCCGAACAAATCCAACGGCCCAGGGCCATGCCCGCCGCCGAGTTGTCAGTGGAAGGTACGCCGCTATGTCAGCCCCTGCTTTCGAAGTCCTCGACCGCACCCACGTCGCAGCCGAAGCGTTTCGCGCGGCCGTGATCGATCATCCGTATGTCGCAGCGGATCCGACATTGAAGGCCGAGGCCGAAGCCATCGAGACCGCGATGCAGGCCCTCTACCAACGCATCGGCCAAGTGTGAGCTGAAGTGGTCGGCTCGACCCATTTTCGCGTGGGGCCCGATCCAGACCGGATCGCGATTGCTGAAGCGCGACGGCTTGCCTTGCCCGCTCCGAACGAGCCCACGGGGGATGAGCCGCTTCCTCCCCAGCTTGAGGATGCTGTCGCAATGGCGCTTCGCCTGGGCGTGCCGGTGGCAGCGGACCATTACCAGATCGACCGATCCGCGTTGTCGAGCCATGTCGGTCGCGTGAAGCGAAACGCGCCGGCTGGCACCTACCCGCGGGCGGCAACGTCCTATTCGTGCTTCGCCCTTCGAGTGTACGGGGAGGTCTAAGGTTCGCTTTTTGGGAAACCCACTCCCGCAGCCGCATAGGCCGCGCGCATCGAACCAAACCGCTTGTGGTAGGCGGTCAGCGACGGCATCGACCGATCCGCTGAAATCAATCCCGTCGAAATCCGCCCCTCGCGCGCGTGTAATGCTCTCAGCGCTCCCAGCATCTCCTCGTCGGAAATGCGAGTGCCTATTGGTCTGCCGAGCCGGTTGGTGATGCGCGGCTGGCCGACCAGCTCAGAGGCGTTCGAGAGTGACCCGAAGCGCTTGTAGTAGTTCGACGCCTTGTCCGGCCCCAGGGTGCGGTCGATCAGCGAGTGGGACACGCGTCCGTGTCGTGCGACGACCAATCTGAGATCATCGAGCATCTGCTGGTTCGTGCGGTGGCGGCGGTAGCCTGGCGTTCCCCTAAGCCCAGCCGCCCGGCGAAAATCCAACTTGGTAATGATCGGGTCGAAGGCTTGCCGCCTGATCCACTGATCTTCCGGTTTCGCGATGGCGGCGCCGTGGAAGCGCTTGGTCGTCTTTCCGAAGGTCACTACGCCCGTCAGCAACTCGCACGTCAGCACGTGTCGAACCCGCTGGTTTGTCCAGGGCGTCCCGTCGATCCAGGTGTCGCCGCGTTTGTTCAGGGCGCGCGCGATCTCGGAGGGGCGCATGTTCTTGTCGAGGGTCAGCCTGAATATCCGTCGCACGATGGCGATCTCGGCCGGATCGCCGCGCATGTGACGCACGGTCTGCGTAGCCCGGCTCTTTCGTTCGCCGCGCAACAACAACCGCCCGAGCGATCCATCTGGGTTCACCTCGACGCGGCCGACTCCGATTGGGCAGGCCGCCCCTGACACATTCCCCATCTCGGCCAAATGGACCTTGGCGCGGGAGACGCGTCGCGAGAGGTCGCGACTGTACTCGCCAGCCATTACCCGGCGGAGCTGTTTCATGATCGAGCCTGCTGGATCGTCGCCGAAGCTCTCGCTGCAGTACACGACGCGAACCCCAGCCTGCCGGCACATGAACTCGTAGTGCGCGGCCTCGTCGGGATCCTGATATCTCCCCCAGCGGCTGACATCGTAAACGAGAAGCGCCTCAAACCCGCACTTGCCGCTGATGATCTCGGAAAGGAGGTTGGCCAATCCGGTCCGGCCTTTGATGGTCACTCCGCTCTTGCCGGCATACCGATAGGTCTCGACGACGGAGTAGCCATTTTGCTGAGCGTAATCGCGGATAGCGTTCGCCTGGTTGTCGAGCGAGTACCTCTGGCTCTCGGTAGACATCCGCAGATACTGCGCCGCCCTAACCTCGGGCTGATGGGCTTGACTGGTCATGGACGATCCTCGTGGTTCGATGGATCGTACAGCGAGAGAAGCTGTCCGCGGCGCCAATAGGCGGTCATTGATGCCACGGCGTTCTAAGGCCTGATAACACCCGATTATCGGGCTTCAGGGAACGCGGATGTGAGGGTGGCTTAGCTTGTGCCTCAACCTGCCAAATGGTCGGTTGCCCGTATGGCGATCGGCGCACCTCTTCCCATCCCGGCAGACCCGCGTGAGCTGCCTCCCTTGCTCAACATCGCGACGGTCTGCGCGCTGATCGACTGCACGCCGGCGCAGTTCAAACGTCACCAGACTTCCGGACTGATCCCGCCTTTCGCGCCGGGAGCGGCGGCCAAGCTGCTGGTTCGCGACGAGCTCCTCAAACGCATAGGATTGATGCCGGATGAAGAGGCCCGGGTGGAAGACCCATGGATGTCTGATCCTAAGCGATATCAGCAAGCTCTCGCTTGGGAAGTACGTCGTAGCAAAGCCACGGCCAAACGGGACCTATAGGATCCTGTTTCAGGTCCCGGCGCGCATCCGCCCTCCGGGTTGGCCGCCAGTCATTCCCCTTCCCCACTCTGACCAGCGAACCGGCCGCCTGGACGCGCTCGAAATCGCCGCGATACGGGAGGACGCCGCCAAGGCCTATGCCGATATGAAGCGCGCGCAGCTGACCGGTCGCATCGCCCCCACACCCCGCACGCCAATGGCAACGCTGGTTCATAGGTGGCAGACGTCCCCGGAATGGCGCCTCCTCACCCCGAAGACGCGCCAGGGATACGCCTACTACGCTGTTCGGGTCATGGCATGGTCGCGGGAGTGCGGACATCCTGACCCCCGGCTGATGACCCAGCCCGCGGTTCGCTCCTTCCTCGCGAACTTCGAAAAAACGCCGACCACGCGTAAGCATGTCGCCAAGGTGCTGCGGCTCATCATGGGCGAGGCGGTGGCGGCTGGCTGGCGCACGGACAACCCGGTTCAGGGCATCCGTATTCGCCTTCCCAAGACGCCCAAACTGGCGATCTGGGAGCAGAGCGACGTCGACGCCTATTCGGCGGAGGCCACCCTGCAAGGCCGGCACAGCGTCGCGGCGATGATCATCCTGGTCTGGGAGATTGGTCAGCGGCTGACGGACCTTCAACAGTTCAAGGCCGGCATCGACTATGACGCTGGTCGCGGTGTTTTCTCGTTCGCTCAGTCCAAGACAGGCGCACAGGTGACGATTGCGGTCAGTTCGATGTTGCGTGGCGTTCTCGCCGACTTGTGTCGCTCCGACGGCGAGGCGCTGTTCCTGGATGAAGCGACAGGCAATGCCTTCGACACCTACCGTCTGAGCCACGAGTTCCGGCGGGTTCGGACCGCGGTGGAGAGGGCGGGTGGTCGCGGTCTCGTCCTCCGGCAATTGAGGCACTCGTGTGTGATCCAGCTTGCTCGGGCCGGATGTACCGTGCCGGAGATCGCCAGCATCACAGGCCACACGTTCGGGTCGGTGAACGGTATCTTGTCGACCTACCTGCCGCGGGATGGGACGGTGGCCAGAAATGCTCAAATCAAGCGGGGTTTGATCCCGCAAGAAGATAGGCCCGACGCGTGATGCGCCGGGCCCGTCGGTGCTCTGCCAATCGCCGGCAGGAACTGCAGTTACGCCGCGATCCCGCTTAGACGCTCGATGTCCTCGGCGATCGCTTTGAAGCCGCGGTCATCCCCTCCGTCGTCCGACTTGATGAGAGCCAACTTCTCGCGCAGCTCTGCCAAGTTCGCCACCGGGTAGACGTAGAGCGCGTCCCTGATCGGACCGAAGTTCGCGGCCTCTTCCTCAGTGACTTCGTCCGGGCCGGGACGGTTGATGTAAGCGTGGGCTTCCTTGAACGCCTCGACCAGCTCAGGCCACTGCTTATCCTCGGACCTAGTGAGGGCGAGGATAGGCGAGTCGACGCCCGCCAGTCGCAGGCAGTCTTGCAGTAGCCGCACGATGGGAAAGCCGCCATCGATGTCGTCGTCGTCCAGCAGCCGCTGCAGGAAGGCCAGGTTGTCCGGTTGATCTCCAGCCCAGGAGCCCTCGAGGTCCACGAGCAGCCAGAGCTTGTAAGCCATGCCGTTCAGGTCGGGGGCAGGAGCGTGCAGGACGGTCTTCCGCGCTTGCCATTCGGCGCCGTCGATCAGGTCGTGTTCTGCCTCGGAGAGAGAGGCATTGGGGTCGTTTGACGCGATCTCCGCTGCCAGCGCGGCTTTGTGCGTCGCGACGAGAGCGTTCCATTCGGATATGGTGGTGGTGGTCATGGGGTTCAGTCCCTTGGCTGAGAGACGGTTGGCAGGGCCTCGCAAACGCTGCCAGCCGCCTCGTTCCGCTAACCGGCATGGTTAACTTGATAACAGGTGCGCTCGTTTTTGCCGCTGGTCAAGTACG
Organism: Brevundimonas goettingensis; assembly: GCF_017487405.1. NCBI lineage: Bacteria > Pseudomonadati > Pseudomonadota > Alphaproteobacteria > Caulobacterales > Caulobacteraceae > Brevundimonas > Brevundimonas goettingensis. Next base: position 2,943,458 of record NZ_CP062222.1, read on the forward strand.
TCCGTTGTCGTTATTGGTCTGCTATGACCGAACTCACCCCAGCAGCTATGCGAGCGGCCCGCGCGCTCCTCAAATGGACGATGCGTGATCTGGAGCGAGAGAGCGGCGTCGCCTTGGCGACCATCAACGCGATCGAAAATAGCAAGCGGCCACGCCCTCCCCAGGCGGCAACGGCCACCAAGATCGCCCAAGCTTTCGCCGATCATGGCGTAGAACTGCTGGGCGACGGCAAGCCAGGCGCCAGGTTGGGTCAATGCCCGCCCTAGCCTACCTGCAGCAAAGCCTGAACGAAGACGGCATTTCTCCGTTGAGACCTGACCTATTGATCAGGAGCCTCAAATGACCACCCCTTCGCTCAACGGCAAAACCATCGCAGTGCTCGCGACCGACGGCTTTGAGCAGGTGGAGTTGACCAAGCCCGTCGAGGCTCTGAGGGCCGCCGGGGCCAAGGTCGAGATCGTGTCGCCCAAGGCGGGCGAGATTCAGGGCTTCGAACATCACGACAAGGGCGACATGATCGCCGTCGACAAGACGCTCGAGCATGCCTCCTCAAGCGACTACGACGGCCTCGTCTTGCCTGGTGGCGTGATCAACCCGGACGCGCTGCGACTGGAGCCTAAGGCAATCGAGTTCATCCAAGGCTTCACCCAGAACGGCAAGCCTGTTGCAGCCATCTGTCATGGCCCGTGGACGCTCATCAACGCCGGCGCCGTCAGCGGCCGCCGCATGACCTCTTGGCCGTCCCTCGAAACCGATCTGCGGAACGCCGGCGCGGACTGGGTCGATGAGGAAGTCGTGGTCGACCAGGGCCTCGTGACCTCCCGCAAGCCCGATGACCTGCCAGCGTTCTGCGCCAAGATGATCGAGGAGTTCGCGGAGGGGCGTCACACAAGCTGACGCCCTCGCGTGGCACGCGGGCGGCGGGTATAGCCCACCAATGTTCGTCCGCTTCACCACGCCCGAGGGCGCTCGCGTCTACATCCGTGAGAACCGCGTCCAAGCTTTCGTCAGCTCCGAGGACGGCACGCGCATCTTCCTGTCCGGGTCACTGAGCATCCTGGTGGCCGAAGATGACGATGAGGTGCGGTTGATTCTGTCGGGTCGGCCTGAGGATGAGAGCTCAGTGCCCTAGACAACTCTCCCGAGCGCGCGCCTTATGCAGCAACTTCGGGGGAAGCCATGAAATCGCTCATCATCGTCGCAGCCTTGCTCACAGTCGTGCCGGCGAGCGCTTCCGCCCACAGCGGCGGCACTGACCGAGAGGGCTGCCATCGGGACAGCAGAACAGGCATCAGGCACTGCCATGGCGGAGGACGCTCTAGCGCTGCCCCTTCCCGCCCACAGGCATTGTCCAGCTCAGCGGGCGGCGCGTTCGCAAATTGCGCTGCTGCCAGAGCAGCCGGCGCCGCTCCTGTCCGCCGCGGTGAGCCGGGATATGGCCGGCATCTCGACCGCGACGGCGATGGCGTGGGCTGCGAATGACGCGAACAGGCTTTGCGATTTCGGCCTGCGTGCTCCTCACAGCCTGTGCGGACCAAGAAACGCGAGACCAAGCATCGGCTGCGGAGGAGCGCGCCAACGCGGCGCACTATCGGGCCGAGCAAGCCGAGATCCGGGCTGACGAACTGGAGGCTCGGATCGATGACCTTGAGGCTCGGGTCGGCGACGTTGAGGACAGCCGGTAGCACACACCCGCCCTGTAATTCGGCCTCTGTTTCCGGGGCGCCGTTCGCGGCCCGTGTCTGGGGGCGCGGCTCGGATCTCCGGCTTAATTCGCGCGATCTGAATGTGGGGTGGGGGTAGGGAAAAAATGCGGCACTCACCGCTTACGACCCGGGTCCGCCCCATATTTTTTGAGCGCCAAAAGGCTTTGGCTCAGATTTTTGGGACTTCGTGAAGCTCCAATATCAGGCAGTGCAGGCGCGTAGCGAGGGTCTGATTTGCGCCAAGAGCAGACATTGGCAGACTGCCGGAAACTGGACAGGGCGCTCCAAACGCTGACGACAACGGCTCAACACGATAGCGAAATGACCCCGAACGTCTCGGACAATCTTCGCATCTCGTAGTCCTTTGCGTGACTAGAGTGTTCTTGATGCTGGCTGCCAGTATTGGGGTTGTCGTCGGACATCATGCAACTCCCCTGCCGAACCACTGCGCTGTTAGCCAGCTCGGCACCACGCCAAACCTGCGGTGCCACTAGATCGGAACGATGTCCGCCAGTTGCCATTAGGTTGACGAGACGGCTTAGAGGCTGTGGGAAACAAGATGATCAAACGCATCCAGGAAGATCGCGCCCTCATGGTTGTCGGCCTCGCAGCCGCGTGCGGGTTCTCGATCACTCTCGCGACAATTCTCGCTGCCTTCGTCCTCTGACGAGGAGTTCGCTGAGGCCCGCTTCAAGGCCGCTGTGTCCTACGGAGAGCGCCGTGCCCGTCTCTTGTGGCGGGCACGCGGTACGGCGGCAAACAGACGCGCCGGTCCAACGCTGAAGGCTTAGGGAATTTTACAATTCAACGTGTTTCAGCGTCCGTAATTTCCCTTATACTTCAGTGATGCGTGAACGTCTGACCTCCGCCTCATCCAGAGCCAAGGCCCGGAAATGCCTAAAAGCGGCGGAGCTTTCGTCCAATCCTGAGATCAAGACCGAGTTCCTCAAACTTGCCGAGGAATTCGAGGCCAAGGCGCGCGACCTTGAGGGACTGGACGATGCAACCCCTAAACCGGACGAGCGCTGATCGGCCGGTCCCTTCCTAAGACATCCGGGGCATCGTTCCCGCGACCTCTTCACGTGAACATATCATTCTTGACGGCTGGCTTCAGGAGCATATCGGCGATCGTATCGGCGAAGGTCGAGATAGGGAGGGGCTTGGACAGGGTTCGGTCGGCGCCGAACACCATCGCGGATCGCAGCAGGGTGTTGATGTCCATGCTCCCGCCACTAGAGATCGCAAGGATCCGGACCTCGGATCCGCGGCGTCGCAGCTCCATGATGGTTTCCAGCCCGTCCTTGTTCGGCATGAGCATGTCGAGGATCAGCAGATCAACGGGCGCGGCCTCGATCAGGCGAAGGGCTTCGTCGCCATCTTGCGCCTCAAGAACCCGGTAGCCCTCACAGGCGAGGAGCTCCGCCCCAATGGCGCGCAGCGTCGGATCGTCATCCGTGATGAGGATCGTCGCTCTCGAGTAGGGAACGGTTTCAGTCATGCGGCTTCCTCGTCAGCCCCGGGCAGGGCGTCCAGTGTGAGCGGTCGGTAGAAGTGATAGCCCTGCAGATAGTGGGCGCCGGCGATACGCAGAAACTCCGCCTGTTCGGCCGTCTCGATCCCTTCGCAGACGACCTTCATGCCTAGCGCCCGGCCTACTCCGATCACGGCGTGGATGATCGCCGCAGACGCCGTGTCATGGGTGCAGCGTTCGACAAAGCTCCGGTCGACCTTGAGTGTGGTGAACTTCAGTTCCCTGAGGGCGTGCAAACTGGTGAACCCCGCACCGAAGTCGTCCAGGGCGACACCGAACCCTTTCTCCCGGAGCGCGTCGATGGTCCGGCCTGCGGCCGGCACGTCCAGCATTGCAGTCTCTGTGACCTCGACCTCGAGCCGTTGGGGCGCAAAGCGGGCAGCCGCGGCCGCGGCGGCGACCCGATCAGCGAAGCCCGGAGCCTGGAACTCTGAGGCGGACGCGTTTATCGACACCGTGACGTCGGGCCGATCCCCAAGGTCCTGCATAGCGCGGGTCATGACGAAATCGGTGAGCCGAGCGATCCCGCCCTCGGATTCCAGTCGGGGTATGAAGTCGTCAGGGTTCAGACGCCCTTGTCGCGGGTGGATCCAGCGAATCAAGGCTTCGACCTTGCCGGAGAGCTGGCCTCGCCTATCGACCAGCGGCTGGTAGACCAGATGCAGTTCCCCGCGCTCGATGCCCGCCGCCAGTTCCTCCTCGGCGGTCAGGGCTGCGGCCGGAGCCGGGCCCGCGCCCTCCATCTCGGCCAGGGTGAGCGAGACGAGGGACTGAATGTCGTCCACGCCAATCGCCGGGATCGCCTCGCCCGACCGCGCCGCGGTCTCGATCCGGGAGGTCTCGCGCGCCACGGCGGCGGCGCCGAGGCTGAGACTCATGGATTTCAGCGCATGGGCGGCCCGCGCCAGGCCGTCCCGATCGACGTTGTTTGCGCTCTCAACGATCTCGGCCAGACGCAGGGGCGCATTGGCGGCATAGAGGCCATGGACCCGTTGAACGAAGTCCGCGCGTCCGTTCCGGCCCATGGCCAGCAGTTCGCCCCGAACCACAGGATCGAAAAGATCGGTCCGCACGTCGTCCTGGCCCGCGTCGGTCGCCGAAGGCGGCGCGAGGACGGCGACCCTCGGCTGATCGGCCTCGACCACGGCGCGGTCGGCGCAGAACCGCCCGAGGGTGCGGACCAGATCCTCAAGTGTGAAGGGCTTGTGCACGACACCGTCCATACCCGACGCCTTCCAAGCGTCGGCGCCCGATCCGACCACATGGGCCGTCAGGGCGACGATGGCGGCGCGGGGTCTTTGCGTGACCGCCTCCTCGGCGCGGATCGCCCGGGTCGCCTCGAAGCCGTCCATGACAGGCATCGAACCGTCCATGAGCACGAGATCGAAGGTCTGTTTGCGCAGCCGTTCGACCGCCTGGCGTCCGTCTTCAGCCGTGAAGGTCTCCACCCCCAGTCGCGACAGCGCCTCGACGGCGACTTCCCGGTTCACGTCGGAATCGTCGACGACCAGGACGCGGACGCCCGGGAAGGTCGTTCCGGCGCGGGGCTGACCCGACCTGTGGGTCAACCGAGGTCGGACGCCGTCGCGCATCTGGCCGACGACCTCGCTCAGATCCGCGCGCCGGACAGGTTTGACCAGGACGCAGGCGTCCGCCGCGGTCTTCACGATGTCTTCCGCGGCGTCTTCGCTGTCGCAGATCGTCACCCCGAACGCGGGAACCGGCGCGCCGGCCCCCACGATCGCGGCCCCATCTTCGACCCCGTTTGCCCCGACGCCCCATGCGCAGAGATAGCGCAGTACGGCGGCCCGGGTCTGGCCCGCAAGGCCGCGAACGATGATGTTCCCTCCGAGGGCGACCGCAGAGGCTTCGATCACAGGCCCCGCCCGTTCGAACGGAGCGCTGAAGGCGAAGGTCGATCCCTCGCCGACAGTGCTGGACAAGGCCCAGACACCGCCCATTGAGCGGACGAGACGATCGCAGATGGCCAGGCCGAGGCCCGTGCCGCCATGGGTGCGGGTTGTGCTCTGGTCCGCCTGGGCGAAGGCCTCGAACAGCGTGGGCAGTTTGTCCTCCGCAATCCCGGGCCCCGTATCCTGAACCGAGACGCGCACATGATCGCCTCCGTCCGGGTCGCGGTCGATGGCGATGAGCACGCCCCCCGCGTCGGTGAATTTGATCGCGTTGTTGACCAGATTCCCGATGACCTGCCGCAGGCGGGTCGGATCGGCGAGGACCAAGGGCAGACGGGGATCCACAAAGACGGCGAGGTCGAGCCCCTTGCTGGCGGCCTTTTCGGAGAACAGGCTCGCCACATCCTCCGCGGCTTCCGCCAGATCGACCTCGACCGTCTCCAGATCCATCTTGCCAGCCTCGACCTTCGAAAAGTCGAGGATGTCGTTGATGATGCTGAGCAACGACCTGCCCGATTTGGCAATGACGTCAGCGTATCGCTGCTGGCGTTGGGGCAGATCGGAGGTCGCCAGCATGTCGCTAAGCGCGAGAATGCCGTTCAACGGAGTGCGGATCTCGTGGCTCATCACCGCCAGGAAATCTGACTTGGCGGCATTGGCCTGCTCGGCCGCGTCACGCGCCACGACCAGCTCCTCAGTGCGCGCGGCGACCTCGATCTCAAGTCCCTCCACCTGCGCCGCGATACGCGCGTCCCGCTCGCGAATGCCCGCCAGGAAGGTATCGACGCCGGCGACCAGATCCGCGACCTCGCCGTCCGCCTCGATGTCGATCTTGGCTGAGAAATCCCGGGTCTCATCGACCCGACGGACCAGGCCGGCCAAGGCGACGATCGGCGCGCTGATCTTGCGAGCCATCCGCTGGGCGACAATCAGCCCCGCGACGACGGCGACCAAAGCCCCGGCCAATGTGGTCCAGATCGTCGAGAGAACGCGTCCCCGCAGCTCGGGCGTCCGGCTGAAGATTGTGATGGTTCCAACCGTCTCGCCTTCGCTCATGACCGGAGCCGTGACCTGAATGGATCCCGTACTCAGAACGGACCAGATCGAGAGCTTTCCCTCTGCGCCATCGACGGTCGCATCCGAAATGAGCCGGGCGCCGGCGCCTGTTTCCGCCAGCAGACCTGACCGACTGGACCGCAGCCTCGCATAGGTGATGCCGGGCATCTGCGCGACGGAACGAATGGCCTTGAAGCTCTCTGTCCGATCGTCGGCAGCCACGGCATCGGAGGCAAGAGAGCCGATGACGCGCGCCGTCTGGGTCAGACGATTGGTCTCCAGAGCCGTCTGTCGGCGAAGGTCGATCCAGGTCGACACCGTCGCCGTCACCAGAAAAGACGCCAGCAAAGAGGCCAGCACCAAGCCGGTCAGCTTTCGCGCGATGCCGCCTCGAGCAATAAGTCGGCTTGCGTACACTCAAGCGCTCCCAAGTCACTGTACTGCTTTGGTTATACGCGATGTTAATGACCCGACCCTTAAGGTGAGCGTCTAGTCGGGGGACTGGAGAGGCTGCTGCCTCGGGATGTTCTGATGAGTAGCTTCTTCTATGTCCTCGACGACGAGGCACGACTTCTGTTCGTCGATGACGACCCGATCCTGAGGGAGTTCGCCCAGGTGAACCTCGCCTCCGCCGCAGCCGATGTCGATGTCGCGGCCGACGGCGTAGAAGCGCTGGAGGCTCTCTCGCGCCACCGCTACGATCTCCTGCTCGTCGATCTTGACATGCCCCGCATGGACGGCTTCGAGCTCCTCGCCCATCTGCGCGCCGATCCCGCCACGGCTCATCTCCCCATCGTCGTCGAGACGGGCCGCGAGGATGTGGAGGCGATCGACCGCGCCTTCCGGGCCGGCGCCACGGCCTTCGTCACCAAACCCCTGAACTGGCGCCTCCTGTCCTACCAGCTGCGCTTCACCTTGCGGGCCGCGCGCGCCGAGGCTGCGCTACGTCTGGCCGTCCCACGGTGAGGCGAGGTCTTGCGCGAGGCGCCCTGACCTGGCTCCAGCAGCGGCTTGGAGCCTTCCACACCGACGAACGGGGCAACATCGCGCTGATGTTCGCCCTGTGCGGACCGGCGGTGATCCTTCTTTCGGTCGGCGCCATCGATCTCGCCCATGTGCAGTCCAGTCGGGTCAGGCTGCAGGACGTCGCCGACACCGCCGCCTTGGCCGGAGCCAACGAACTCGGCCTCGCCATCAACGAAAAGGCCGCGATTGAGCGCGCCGACGCCTTTGTGCGCGGACATGTGGCGGAATGGGACGGCGCGCCGGAGATCCAGTCGGATGTAACGGTCTTCTCGCGCGATGGGCAAAGAGTCATCCAGGTCGTGCTCAAGGGTCACAATCCCTCCTTCTTCGCCAATATGCTTCCGCCCGGCGGCTGGAACTATGAGGCCCAGGCGCGCGCGGTCGCCGTCGGCCTCACGCCGCTTTGCGTCCTCGTCAGTGGGGATGCCGGATCGAAGCTTCTCAACATCAAGGACACGGGACGAATCTCCGCCCCCAAATGCCTGGTTCACTCAAACCGCGACATCCTTGTCGAGGGCGGGAGCCTGGAAGCCTACCAGGTCCAGGCCGTCACCTCCGCGCGGGGGATAATTTCGCCGGATCCGGGCACGGGCGCCCGACCGATCGACGACCCGTTCAAGACACTGAGCCTCAAGGAGCAGTCTCCCTGTCCGTTGGTGGACATTGCGGTCCCGGACGTCCTGACAGGCACCTTCCACCTCGCCCCCGGCGTGCACTGCGGACAGTTCAAGATGGCGGGAGACTCGGTGCTCGTGCTCGACCCTGGGGAGCACTGGTTTCTGGAGGGCAAGCTCGAGATGAAGGGAAACTCCCGCCTTGAAGGAAATGATGTCGTCCTCTTCTTCGACAAGAAGTCGAATTTCGACTTCAAGGACCACTCCACCGTCAATCTGGACGGCCGCAAACGCGGCGCCTGGGCGGGCATGGTCATGGTCGCCGCGCGCGGCAATACCCAGGACTTCGGGATATCGAGCGATCACGTCGAGAGCCTGCTCGGCGTCATCTATGTCCCGGACGCCCAGTTGATCGTCGAAGGCGGCAAGGCCGACATCGCGCGCGACAGCGCCTGGACAGTCATCGTGGCGAGATCCCTCCAGCTCAAGGGCGCGCCGTCTCTCATTATCAACGCCAACTATGCGTCCACCGATGTGCCGGTCCCGACCGGCGTGGGTCCGCGCGATGGCGGATCACAACTTGTCCAATAGGACCAAGGAGAAGAGCCATGGCGCTGGAAGCTGAACGAGTCCTCGAGGCGGCCGAACGGTCCCCGAACGACCGGCGAGCCCGGTCGGAGCGACGCGGCAAGGAACGCCGGGTCGGCGGCCGTATCAACAAGGCGGCGCCACGGCGCTCGATGATGAAGGCCTACGGCGCCTGGGCGACCGGCATGTCGTTCGCGATCTTCGCAATCGTCTTTCTGGCGACGATCCTCGTTTCGACCCAAATCCCTTGGATGGCCCTGGCGGTGAGCGCGGCTGCTGTTGTGACTTCCCTCTTCGCCCTGATGCTCGGAAGTCTCGAGCAGCGGCTCATCGAAATACGTCTTGAACTCATGATGGGCAACGGCGGCATGAGGCAGGCCGACCGGCGCAGCGGAGACCGGAGAGCTATAGCCTCTCCCGTCGACCAATCGTCAGCCAAGTCTCCGAAACCGTGAGTCCTCGGAAACCTGCAGGGGTCTAAAACTAGGAGCCGGCCACTTCCGACCTTCTCGGCCTCCAACATCCGTTAGGCGTCTGACGTCAGAGGTCGATCTGCTCAGAAATCTCGAGTGCATCATCCACTTCGATGCCCAAGTACCGCACGGTGCTCTCGAGTTTGCCGTGGCCGAGCAGCAACTGACTTGCGCGCAGGTTCCCGGTCTTTTTGTAGATCAGGGCCACCTTGGTACGGCGCAGACTGTGAGTTCCGTATCCTGCAGGGTCCAACGATATGGCCTGGACCCATTGATCAACTAGACGCGCGTATTGCCGTGTCCCGATGTGGCTCCCGTCCCGGCTCCGGCTCGGGAACAGCCAATCATTGGAGCGAGCTCCGCGCTGTTCAAGCCAAGCTCGAAGCGCCTCGCGCGCCGGCTCTGTAATCTCGAAGGGCACTGGTCTGCCCGTCTTCTGTTGGACAACGACGGACCGCTGGCGGATTTCACCGCCGTGGATGACGTCGGACAGACGCAGCTTCACGAGATCGCAGCCGCGGAGCTTGGCATCCAGCGCGATGTTGAACATCGCAAGATCTCGCACCGCTCCGCGAATTTTCAGATGATAGCGGATTGCCCAGATATGCTTGGGCTTGAGCGGTGCCTTCGCGCCGATCATCCGACCGACGTTCCAAGGGGCGCGAGGTGAGCGGAAAAGATCGAGCTGGCCCATGGCCATCTCCTCAGGACAAGACCCCTAGTCCATCATACTCCTATCGAGCCCGAAACGCGCCATGAACTGACAATGGCCCGCCGCCCCGAAGCAGACATCCGTAGGGTATCGGCTTTTAAGACTCTGAACTCGGCTCAACAGACGGATGCAGAGGCTCGCTACGCTGGCTCGATTGTCATCCGCCGGGATAGCAGGCACCGGCCGGACGTCGCGTCGATAACCCGCAAAGTCACTTCGCCCGAAGACACGCTGTATCGGTACCCCTCGCCAAAATCGGCCAGATATGCCGTTGTTGTCGCCTGGCCCAAAGGCCTGTCCAGCACCATGGGCGCCTTGGCCCGCCGGGCCCGGTCCATGTCCGCCTTGGCGACAACCTTCCATCCAAGCTCTTCGTTAATCGTCCAGCTCCTCAGCGACTCGCAGACAGCGACGACCCGCCTGGGCTTTCGGACAATGATTTCCAGTATGACCGGCTCATCCTGATCGGCGCAGGCATAGGCGACCTCCATCCTGAGATGGCCGTGTGACGTCGCCGACGTGGCCACCGACAGAGCTCCTCGTGTCGCACGGCCACCGCTAAAGCGCGCCAGAAGACCGGAGATCATCGACGTCATCCTTCACTGGCTCTTGAAGATGGAATGCGACCCGGTGAGATGCCAGTCGGGAGCAAGGGGGCATCGGGACAATGGTCCGCTTCATCCTCCCAGGCGGTCAATCCAGGAAGCACCCAGCCAAGAGCCGACCAGTCTATGACAGCCCGCGACTGGACATTGAGCTCGGGCAGGCGACACTATCCATTTCCAGACCTTGGCGAACACGGTTGCCCGACTGTCCAGCCAGACCGTAGAGCTCTCAACCTCATGGTGTCGCCATGATCCAGCTTGCCGTTTACGTCGGTCTGGTGCTTTCAGCACAGGACCGCCTCCCCTCCCCCCGACCATGCCGGGACGACCTCCCCCGTTGGCGGCAGGCACGGGTCTGCGGGGCGTGCTTGGCTCAGATTGCACGATCGACTCGACCAGGCGGGGTGGTGGTCTCACACCAGCGGGACGAGCCTCGCCCCGGCTCAGCAAATCTGGCTGAGCGTCTCGTCGCCGGACTTCAACGCTGTGCTGGAGGTTATCGATCCTGCGGGACAGGTCGTCGCCCGCATCTCCGACGAGCGAGGGGGGGCTGAAACCGGAGCGTTCTTCAAAGCCGCCGGCGAGCCGTCGTCGAGCGGCGAGTCTCGCGCCTACACGCTGCGAATTACCTCCGATCAGGCAGGGGTGATCGGTCGGTGGCGCGTGGAAGACCGGCGAGATGGATCGAACGCGCCCATGTTCGCCAATGTCTTCCCCGACGAAGCTCCAGAGGCCGACATGCTTGTGACGGGTCGTCTGCGGCGACCCGGTGACCACTGCGACAGCAGCACAGTCCTGCCGCGCCGCCAATGAAGCGTCAAAGCCTACCAGCCGCTCTGATTGCCGGCATAGGTGAGGCATGCCGCTGCCCTATGGAGAACTTCGCTCTCGCCGTCGGCATACAGATCCGTCAATGGTCCAAGCGATACGGATTGGCGCGATGCCGTGAACGGTCCAGCATTTCTGCCGACGCAAAGCCAGTGCAGGTCCCCCTCCTGCTCAAGAGTGATCAGCACGACATGTCCCGAACCCGCACCAGCTTGGCTCAACGCTTCCGACAAGCAGGACGCCGCGGCTGCCGGGTCCGTGCGACAGGCCTCTAGCGCCGCGGCTGGCACCTCACTGCGTCGGAGCCGGACGTAACCGGGCTGCAACTTCCCGATGATCAACTCCGTAGCGGCGCGGCTTTCCGCCGAAGCACTCTGGTCGGCAAGCTCGACAACCGAGATCAGGGGCGGCGGCGGTCCCAGTTGCACCGCAAATGCGCCGATGATGGAAGCGTATACAGTCATGCCCGATTCCCTTACCGCGTCGGCGTGCCGCTAAATCTCGGATCGAGACTCCGGGCGAAATCGAGCGGCCAGGCGTTGTAAACGACGCTGTCCGGGCCGCCGATACCCTCAATGTACGCAACCCAGTACTCGCCGGTGCGTGGAGCCGGTCGGCGTTCCCGGCAGTTCGGGATTTCCGCATGCCCGAGTTGCAGGTTCAGGGCGGGTTCAGCTCCTGCCACCACACTCACCCGGGACGCCATCGCCCGCCACTCAAGTTCTGGCCTGGACAGCGTTGTCGGAACAACTTCCTCGATTCTTACGATCGCGACAGTCGCGTAGTCACGCGACATGAGCGTCCCGGGGTCGGGCGATCGCCGACAGGCGTTTGCGACATCCGGGGCAGCTAGCGCCGCGCAAATGATGAGACCGGTCGCGACCTTCATTGTCATCACTCCCTGCAGCACCCGATTATCTCTCTCAGCCTAGGCTGGCACCCCTGATCACATCTGACGACGAGCGTCATGGCAAGGGGGTTGCCAAGCTTGATTGTCCATCGCCTCCCCGTAATCTTGAGGTGATCAACTCCGGGACTTCCTATGAACCGCATCCTCACCGCAACTGCCGCCGGCTTGTACGTCGCCCTTCTCGCGCACCCTGTGAACGCCCAGTCCGCGCGTGAACTGCTGGACCAGGAGGATGCACGGTTCTGCTCCCACCCCGAGGTGTGGATGCGCGCCAGTGTTGTGGTGAAGGGCCTTCTTCCGACCTGGAAATTCAGCGCCGCCCAGCGCGATGCGATGGATGTAGCCTTCTCCGATCAACGCTTCGATTTCGAACATCCGGACCGGATTCAGGTCATTTGCTCGGCGACCGTGACGCTGACCAGTGGTGGGCATGCACATTCAATACGGACACGCTTCGACGCCCTGCCACGGGATCAGGCCCACGACTTCAGACTCGAAGCGACCAATAGCTCGGACCTTATCGATTTCCTGAGCGCGTTAGAATCGCCCTAGGCGTCTGACCGCCCGATTGCCCAAACCCAAGGGAGCCTGACCGCTGACGGACGCCAACACGCGGATTCGCCATTGTGTGAGGCTACGGCTACCCCGCCGGGCCAGCGCCGGCGCCCGATAGCCCCTCGACCGCTGCGGAGCGCAAGCTACCGGCCCGTCGCCGATTCGGTGATCATAACTTCAACGCGGCGATTACGTCCGTCAGTCGGCGCCGCCCCGGCGAGGGGTCGGCTTGCGCCATAGGCTGACACGATCATCGTGCGTGACCTCGACAGCTGCCAGCGCTCGAAATCATCATTCCAGATCGCTGCGCGAACACGGTTTGCCCGTCGGTGTGACAGACCGATCGCGTAGTTCGGACTGTTGTCCGACTCGCTCAGGATGGCGTGGCCTTCGATCGAGAAATCCCGGTCTGGATGCGCACGCGCAAAGCGCGCGAGCTCTGCGAGGCTAGCGGCCGGAACTTCGTCACTGTCTGACGCGAACTGGACGATGACCCGGTCCGGGCTCTGCGTAGCCACAACTGGCGATGACGCCGTCACTACGATGGCGAGCGCGAGCAGAAGCGATTTCATCTTTCCCCCTGGAGCCTGACTTGCATCTTACGACATACCATCTCTGATCCAACCAGGACGCAAGGCTTGACGGGCAGGATTCTTTGCTTTGACCCTTGTCTCGTCGGCGACAAGTCGCCGGCGAATCCGACTGCGCGGCCGTCCCTGCGGGAGCGAAGACCTTAAACTGATACCGGAGAGTGAAATGAAGCGCGTGGGCAAGGCGGTGCTCAAGATCGTCTACGGGTTCGCTCTTCTCGTTTCGGCCAGCGGGCCTGCAGTAGCAGAAGCCAGTCGGCAGGACCGGGCCGCTTACCTAGACCGGTTCGAAGCGGAAGGGCTCAGCGAGCAGGTTTTCATTGAAGTCCTGCTCTGGGGCGAAGGCATGCACCTTATGGGGCGCTGCCATACGCATTTGCGCGCTGATCAGATCGAACACTGGAAGACGTGGTGGGACGACAGCGTTCTCGCCGATACCGTCGTTGGACGGGAGGTCATACAAGAAGGTTTGGAAGAGTTTGACCGAGGCGTCGTACGATACGGCTCCGAGCCCCTGAACGCATCACAGTGCTCCGCAGTGATCCGGGATTGGCTCGGCGAGATGTCGCAGGCTGCCGAAGCCGAGCGCGTTCCGTGATCGATCTTGCCTTAGCGCTTAGGAGCTAAGCGCCGCCGCTAGCGAATCTCAAGAAGCCAGAGTTAGCCCCAATCTTGAAAGCGTTTTAGACTACTGCCTGCCCATAGTCATCTGCCGGTGAGGGCATGCCTTGCCTGCATTTGGTGATAGGCTCCACCTTCGACCTTGAGCTTGAGGGGTACTGCGTGAGCATCCACCGTCGAACTCTACTTGCAGCGGCATCGGCCGGCGTTGCCGCATCAGCTATGGCCAGCCGGGCTATAGCCGGGCCTCCGCCCCGCTTCCGCAAGATCGCGACTGAGGAAGCGTTCGCCACGACAGAATTGCAGACGGCCTGGCTGGACGTCGCGAAAAACAGCCATGCGGCGAGTCTCGATGTCCCCACGGGAATCCTGTCGATCTTCAACGATCCCGCGCCGGGGTCGAACCAGGATCGTTTTCGACGGCAGCTGCTCGATGTCGAAACCGAACGCTTGCAGGAAATGGATGCTGCCGGTGTCGACGTCCAGCTTCTGTCTGTTACCATACCTGGGGTCCAGATGTTCGCCCCTGACCGGGCGGACGCCCTGGCGATCGCGACGAACGATCACCTTGCCGCCGCGATCGCGAAACATCCGACGCGTTTCGCGGGGTTGGCCTGTTTCGCTCCCCAGTCGTTGCGAGGGGCCGCCCGCGAGATGGAACGCGCTGTCACCGAACTCAAGCTCAACGGGTTCATCGTCAACTCGCACACCGACGACCTTTATCTCGACGACCCGCGCTTTTCACCGATCCTCGAAGCGGCGGAGGCGCTGGACCGACCGATCTATCTTCACCCGAGGGCACCCTCGAACGGCATGGCCGGTCCATTCCGGGAATATGGGCTGGGCGGATCCATCTGGGGCTTCGGCATGGAGGCGGGAACTCACGCCGTTCGGCTCATTTTGAGCGGCACATTCGACCGCTTTCCCAAGCTGCGCATCGTGCTCGGACACATGGGTGAGGCGCTTCCTTTCTGGATGTGGAGGCTGGACCACATGTATCGGCGGCGTGCGAGGGACGGCAGACTGACCCCCACTTCGCTCACGCCCAGCGAATATTTTCGAAGGAACTTCGCCGTCACCACAAGCGGCTTCGAGGATGAAGCAGCCCTCAACCTCGTGATCGATCGTGCAGGGATCGATAATGTGATGTGGGCCATCGACTACCCGTTCGAGTCCTCGGTAGACGCTGCGGCCTTCATTGATCAGGCAGCCCTCACGCCGGCGCAGCGCGCCAGCATCTGCCACGCCAATGCCGAGCGGCTGTTCAGGATCACGCAAGCGTAAGCCCCCCGGCACTAATGGCGCAAACTGCGACTCTGGGCCTGCGCCAACACCGGACATTGTAGCTGCGGCTGAAAGCCAGCTTTGAGACGATTTCAAGGTCGGCGGTGGCAGGAAGCTCAAAGCCACTCACCGTGGGCGGCCAAAGCGGCTGCATTTCGTCAGTCATCCCCCAAGAACCTCACTAGGTTGAACCATCCTCAACCACGCTATGCGAGGCGGACAGGGGGTGTTGAAGGCTTCGCCGGCGGCGATGTTTTTATCTCGATCCGCGGACTCTCGATAAGCGCATCGGCCGCGCGAAGCTCCGATAGAGCGTCGAACACCCCCATTGTTAACGATTTTTAGGAAGGACACACGCCAAGGTTAGGGCGCTCGCTCCCACAGCCCGTAAAGTTTATCCGATGCTCAGACATATCAAGGTCCTGCACAAGCTGCTGATCGCCTTCGGTGCGATTCTCCTGACGATCGCCGTCATGACCGTCGTCGTCTTCATGAACCTCAGGACGGTGGATGCGAAAAGCCATCAGGCCATCCGCGGCGAAGAAACAGCAACTGCGGTCGACGACATGTGGTCTGCAGCAGTCGCGCAGCAGGCGGCCGTCCGCGGATATGTGCTGACGCGCGATCTGAGCTTCCGGGCGGCGTTCGCGGGTGAACGCGCGACTATGGATGCGGCTCTCAAAACCGCCCGCGAAACGGCGATTTCACCGGATGTGAAGGCTGGGATCGAGGACCTTTCGATCAAGCTCGACGCCGTACAGAGCCAGTTCGAACGCCAGATGAATCTGGCCGACAATCCACAGACCCTGGAACAGGCAGCCGCCATGACGCTGGAGGGCCGATTGAAGGCATCACGCGAGTCAGCCGAGGCCATCACAGCGTTGCTGGACCAGAAGAACGATGGCCGCGTTGACGACCTAAACGCCAGCGTGAAGGCCGCCGTGATGGGCCTTATCGTCGGGGGACTGGTAGCCTTGGCCATGGCCGCCGCGATGGCCATGCTTCTGGCTCGCGCTATCGGCGGCACCGTCGCCACTCTGGTCGGCCACATGCGTCGATTGATCAGCGGAGACACCGCTTTCGAGGTGGCTGAGAGCGGCCGCAGGGATGAGTTTGGTGAGATGGGCCGGGCTGTCTTGGCGTTCCGGGATGCGGCGATCGAAAAGACGCGACTGGAAGCCGAGGGCGCCGCCCTGCGCGGTCAGACAGACGAGGAGCGCGCACGACACCAGCGCGCGGCGGAAGCGGCGGCGCGCGAACAGGCCGCCGTCGTCTCGGCTCTTGGCGAGGGGCTGGATCACCTCATGCGGGGCGACCTCACTTACACCCTGACACAGCCCTTCCCTGCGGAATACGCGAAGCTGAAGACCGACTTCAACGCGGCGATCGCGCAGCTGCAGGACGCCATGTCCGTGGTCGTCACCAATGTCGCGGCCATCCGCTCCGGCTCGGGCGAGATCAGCCAGGCTGCCGACGACCTGTCGCGCCGCACCGAGCAACAGGCCGCCTCCCTGGAAGAGACCGCCGCCGCGCTGGACGAGATCACCGCGACCGTCAATCGCACCGCCTCGGGCGCGCGT
This sequence comes from Brevundimonas goettingensis, assembly GCF_017487405.1. Classification (NCBI taxonomy): domain Bacteria; kingdom Pseudomonadati; phylum Pseudomonadota; class Alphaproteobacteria; order Caulobacterales; family Caulobacteraceae; genus Brevundimonas; species Brevundimonas goettingensis. The sequence goes on from NZ_CP062222.1 coordinate 2,960,050, forward strand.
CAGGCTTCGGACACGGTCCAGGCCGCCAAGGGCGACGCCGAGACCTCGGGCAACGTTGTGCGCGACGCCGTCTCGGCCATGGGCGCCATCGAGAAGTCGGCCCAGGAGATCAGCCAGATTATCGGCGTGATCGACGAGATCGCCTTCCAGACCAACCTTCTGGCCCTGAACGCGGGCGTCGAGGCGGCGCGCGCCGGTGACGCCGGTCGCGGCTTCGCGGTCGTGGCCTCGGAAGTCCGGGCCCTGGCCCAGCGCTCGGCCGAAGCCGCCAAGGAGATCAAGGTGCTGATCTCGGCCTCGACCACCCAGGTCAACGCCGGCGTCAATCTGGTCGGCCAGACCGGCGAGGCCCTGCAGCGCATCGTCGGCCGCGTCGCCGAAATCGACGGCCTGGTTTCCGAGATCGCAGCCTCGGCCCAGGAACAAGCGACCGGCCTCCAGCAGGTCAACACCGCCGTCAACCAGATGGACCAGGTCACGCAACAGAACGCCGCCATGGTCGAGCAGTCGACCGCCGCCAGCCACTCGCTGTCGCAGGAGGCTGAAAGCCTGGCCGGATCGGTCGCGCGCTTCAAGATCGGCTCGCCGGCCTCGTCTGCGCGCGGGGCAGCGGCTCCGGCTCGCACTCCGCAAACTTCAACGCGCCCGTCCGCTACTCCGGCCCACCGTCCTGTCGCCCAACTGCGCACCGTTGGTCATGGCGGCGCAGCCCATAAGCCTCAACTGCGGACTGTGCACGACGGCTGGGAGGAGTTTTAAACCCGGTAATCATAACCTCCCGACATAATGAGCGACGACGCTTCGGTAACTGTGGCTCTTGCCGGCCCGTAAGCAGCCTGCTTGAGCAAGGTCAGCACGCATCACGCCCATAGCTCGGGGCATCCTCCCGGAGCGTCAGCGTGACGAAGGACTGAGATCGTAACGCCGAATCCGACGCCGTGTCTGAGCTGTCGCCGAAGGCGGACAGGATGGCCGCAAGCGGACATTGCGAACAGCCGCTTTGAGCCCCATGCAGACATCCCTTCCAAAGCCCGAGAGCGAATTTTCTCAGAGAGGTCCAGACCACCAAGCCGTGCGTCGCGTGATCAACACCGGACCGGATACACTCTGCGCTGGACCGCTCCCCTACGCGCGGCTCTGAAGCGTCGTCGGTTTGAGGTGCGCCACATCTTAACCGACGACGCTGATGCCGCGGCGGAGCGTGCGTCGCACCACCTCATCTGACCGCCGACACTGATCTCCGCATTGGAGACTGCATTTGGCGCGCCTCAACATTCCCGACGAACCGACGTTCCAGACGTACACGGTCACGACGGCGCAGGCCGTGTTTCCGTTTACGTTCGCAGTGTTTGCCAAGGCGGACCTTAGGGTCACTGTTGACGGCGCCCCGCTGGGCCAGTCGGACTTTGTGCTGAGCGGCCCAATCACCGAGTCCGGCGGCTATCAGGGCGGTGTGGTCACTCTCAACACTGCTGCTATTGCCGGCCAGGTCGTCATCATCAGCCGCTTTGTCGCCCCCGTGCGCGCCAGCCAGTTTGCGCCCGCAAACACCGTGCCGGTCGGCTCAATCGATCAGGCGCTAAACCGTCTGACAGCCGCGCAGCAAGACCTGCAGCGTCAGTTCGACGGCGGCTTCAATCCTACTCTGGCTGCCGGGATTTCCTTCCTGCCAGCTGGAACCGCCGCACTCCTTCAGAGCATTCAAGACAAGCTGCGCCGCACCTCCAACGTCGAAGACCGCACCGGCGCCACGGCCTATGCCAAGCTGGTTAACGCGCTCGCAGTGCACCCGACTGTCGGCTACGGACCGCTGTTATTCAACGATTTCATCAACGCGACGGGCGACATTGTCGTGCCCGAGGGTGTGCATCTGCAAGGCCCTCTCACGCCGGCGCAGTTGAATAGCGCGAACTATGACTTCAGCCGCGGGACAATCCGCATGGCTGCGGGCAAGACCATCAAGCTGATGCCGGGCGCGTCGATCGACGGTTTTGTGATTATCCACGCCGGGCGCTCGGTTCCATATGGCTCGAACGCAGCGGCTCTGGATGATCTCGCGACTTGGGACGATGGCTCGATTGCGATCACGGTGCAGGGCGAAGACTGCCGTATCACCAACATCATGCCCCTCGGCTTTGAGCTTGCGATCCGTTCGAACGGCTACGGCCGCCTGACGTGCGATAACGTCAAAGGCGACTGCCTGAATGGCATCTGGATCACCGACAGCTACGACGTGACCCGTCTGGAAAACTGCCACTTCTGGCCCTTCTTGACGGCCTATGTCGCCCCGGGCGGCGACCAGAACATCCTGTTCCGCGACGGCATCGCTTATCGCTACTCCGGGACAGGCGACTGGCTGAAGGCGACCAACTGTTTCTCTTTCGGCTATGGTCAGGGGACCAACACACAGCAGGCCGACCACATTACGCTGCTGGGCTGCGCTTTCGACAACGTCAACTCGCTGGCGAAGACGGACACTATCGGCATCTATGTGGGGCCGGGCTCGCGCTCGGTAGAGATCATGGCGTGCCAGACTGCGGCGCAGGGCTCATCGATAATCATCGACAACGCGCCAGACGCTGACCCTTATCCGTCCGCCGTGGTCGAGATCATTGGTCATCGGTCGTGGGCGACGCACCTCTGCCATATCCAGCATAATGCTGGTTATCTGAACGTGCTCGGCGGGACGTGGGAGTTGAACAGCGTCAACGAGTTCCGCTTCGCCGACGCGATCCTGGGAGCGACGATCAACATCCCGCCGCCCTCCGATCCGACCTACGTCGGGACGGACGTGGCTATCGCCAAGGTCACGATCCAGGGCCAGAACAACGAGCCGTTTACGTTCAACCTCGTCCAGAACCGTCGCCAGCAGGACCCGGCCTCGAACTATCACGCGGCGATGAACCGCTGCATCGCCAAGGCGAACCTTCTGGGGTCGAACTGCGTCGTCTATATCCCCGCCGGAACGTGGGACTGTTCGAACCTCGGGCCGTTCACGCGCATCGTCTGCGACGACTTCCGGCTGCGCGGCGACGGCGACTCCTCCATCCTCGTCCCGCCGAAGGACTGCGTTGCGTTTCAGTGGGGCAACAATGCCGCCAACACGATCGACGGCGGCGGGTCCTACCAGGTGCACTATCGCTACCCAGTGATGGGCGACGCGACGACCCTACTGTTCGAGCTGTCGAACTGCTCGAACCTGCGCTTCGAGAACAACAACTTCGAGCGAAGCGTCCGCATTATCCAATACGGCACGGACCCGACCAAGCCGGTCGCGTCGATCCATTTCCACCGCAACTACGGCTTCGTCGGCAACTCGGGACAGCCGACGCTCGATCATCGCTACGGCAACGGGCGTTTTGCCGACGACAACGATTTCTATGTGGCGGGCGTCGCGCCTCCGGTAGCCTTCGCGCCGGTCAACGTCGCGGCGGGGACCTTCTTCTTTGCGTCGGTGGATCGTGATCTCGACACGGCGCTGATCGGCCGCAACTTCCTCCAGCGCTTCGACCGGAACGTCTTCATTCGCGCGAGTGCGGGGAACATCGTCTACTGCGTCCAGGTAGATGGAAGCGGTGTCAACGACTACGTCAACAATAGCGTGACGATGCGCGCCCAGAACGGCGGGATCATCCATTTCGTCAAGGTGTCAGGTTATCACCAAGGCCTCGGGAGCTTCGCGCTTCGGCTCGCGACGGACCGTGACACGAACCCGGGCGCAGGGTCGCTCATCAAGCGCGTCACGATCGTTGACGGCGAGTTCTTCCTGTCCCGGTATCAAGGCATCCTCATCGACAAAGGCGTCGAGGACACTGTGATCAACGGCGTCCAAGTCTATCAAACCGACATGATCGGTGCGGCGGACCCAGCGCCGCGCGGGGCCCTGGAGTTCGCTGCAGGATGTACCCGTTTCACGGTTGCAGCGACGCGATGCGGCGGCACCGATCCCGCCATCGGGTTCACCTCTCAATCGGCCTATGGGGTGAAGATCGGTGCGGACTGCGACGCCTATTCGGTCGACGCCTATGCGCAAGGGGCGGTTCAGGCCTGGATGCTCGCCCCGAACGCCGCCCCGTCATTGCAGCGTCGCGTCTCCGGCAATGCGAACTCCAACTATGCTGTCACTCAGGCCATTCCCGCACCGCCCGTCAACGTGATTCAATACAACACCACCCCTTTCACCAAGCGGATCTATTTCGGTGGCGGAACGGGCAACACCTACAAGGTGAACGACGTGCTGCTGCCCAATACGTCGGGCGAGCTGGTGGTCGATCAGGGCGGGAGTTGGGAACGGTTCACCGGAACCACGGCACCCACCATCGTTGAACAGGTCATGGCCTAGCGGCTATGACCCCTTGGGTAAGTGTCGGCACGTTCGCCGGCGAAGCCTTCAACGCTAAGATGGCGTCACGACTGGCGCCGAGAGTGATTTCCCAGAAACCGCCATCTTCGACGAGCGTCTTAACTCGCGACTAACCTGATTGCTCGTTGCGAGACCTGGAACTTTCGAAACCGCAGCGGCTCAACCCGCCAAGCTGAAGGGACGGCCACCTTGAAGCTCCATCATTCGGCCGCCGTCGTCGTGACATCGCTATTTGCGGCATGGTTGCTCAGTAACTGCCAGGAAGCTCCCGCTGCGGCCGTCACCAGAGACGCGACCTGCGCCAACTCCCGCACCAACCAAGTCTCGTGTCCCTTGATGATCGGAGAGCAGAATTATCGGCTTGATAGCGGTCTGACCCAATATCTGAAGCTAACAAACACGTCGGACCAGCCGTTGCAGATCGACGCGGTCCAAGGCGCGACCGCAGGCAGGGGCCGAGAATTTCTGGAGTATTGCGTGGGCCGCAATCGCTTCGAGACCGGCCAGTCGGACGCCAGCGAAGGTAGCGAAGACCGCACAAAAGACGGCCATCCCATAGAAGATGGTTTTGCCGATCGGTTCTCGTGTCCGCCTCGCCATTGATCTGGTTGCGGGGATCGACAGCATGAGGATCAGGCTGTTCCAGAAAACCATCCATTGGGCGTAACCCGCTGCAATTTGGTCGGCAGTAAGCGGCGGCGGCGGTCCATGCATACCGCTGTCGTATCAGAGTTTCAGCGTGCGCCCAGACCCCATCGCTCCCAGCGAGAATGGGCACGCGCGGCGCTCGTTGCGCCTGAGGTTGAGGACTGACCGCCGCGCGGCAAGCCTCCCCCCGGAGGCAGAGCGAAGATGACATGGTGACCTTGCAGTAGCCTTAACGCACCACGCCTCAGACGATTCGGGTGGCGGCCCGGCCGGTTGGGTGGGGTGTGCCGGGCCGCCTGCTGCGCAAGCTGTCAGGCACCGCGTAGCGATCTACTGTCCGATGGACCACTGGCCCGCGCAAGCCCCCACGTCCCTGACGAGTCAGTCGACAAGGTTCCAGAGCACCTTGAGGCCGCGCCACCATTCGATGGGGGCGATTAGCGTAACGATCAACTCGCGGTGGCGTCGATTTCGCTTCATCTGAGCCTTCTGCCACGAGACCGTTGAGGCCGGCTTAAGCCCCACGCCCTCACATAGATCGGGGCGATCGTACTGGGGCAATGAGGACGACTATGGGAAAGGCATGTTCTCAAGGGCCGATTTCGACACCCTCAGGGACCGCTTAGCGGCCGCTAAGGGGCGCTTCATCCTGACCAACAACGACCGCCCCGAAACCCGCGCCCTGTTCGCCGACGACGCCTTTCATATCGAGCCCGTCGGCGTAACCTATCGCCTCAGCGGCGCGCCGACTGAGGCCCGCGAACTGATCATCAGGAGTTCAGGATCATGACGGTGAAGGCATTTGGGTTCGCCCGGCGAGTTGCTTGGGAAGAGTTCGCTCTTGGAGACGTGGTTGTTGCCCGCCTGCCCTCTGGGGCCCGTGCGGTCGGCGTGGTCGGGACCGACGACGACAGGGATTACCTCTTTGTCGGGCTCTGGGCCGAGGACGCGGATTGCAGTCACTTCCCGGTCGCTTACGAGCTGGCCGAGCTTAGGGAGTCGCTCGGAAAGATAGATGGGGAGCTGGTGCTAGAGCCCAGGGAAGGCGACCCGATCTTTCCGGTTGGGACTAAGACCCTTGGCCGAGGCCTTTTCCTGGCTTCGGGCGGAGCGTTGGTCGCAGCAATAAAGGTCGACCTTTATGGAGGCGAGCGCATGGGCGCTATCGACCTGGATACTGGCCAAAGGCTTGCCGCGAGAGGGACGCTTTCAGCCCTCACGAGCTGGCGTGTCGGGATCTCTCAAGCGGGGCGGAAGGAGACGTTCTGGCTCCCATAGTGCTCTAGAACCTCTTGTCCCGGACTCCAGCCGCTTCTGTCGCGCTTCAACGGCATAGCACAGGGCGACCTGCCCACGCCCTCACACAAACGGGAGTTGGTCTTGGCGAGGAAGCGGACCTTCCGGAAGTCTGCTAGGGGTGGAGAGCGGTCGTCGAGCGCGGCAGTTTCGTCCCTCCCGCTTTGCCCAATCTGGGCGGCAAAAGTCTGGCTTGCCCCGGACCCCGGCTTAGGTAAAGCTTGAACGATGATGATGCTTGGCTTGGCCATTCTGATCGGGTCGGCAGGTGGCCTTGGTATCGGGTGGATTTCGCCTGCTCGTTTGCGCGGGATGCTGATCGCCGCGTGGATCGTCGCCCCTGCAATCGCGCTCGCCGCATGGGGTGCGCTTTCTCCGTCCGGAATGTTTGGGCGGTGGACCTGGCTCGTTGCTCTGATTTATGCGGCACTGCCGCTCTCGCTTTGGGCGGCGGGAAGCGCAGCCGGGTTCATCGCGGGGCGGTGGCAAGGCGCGAACCGCCGAAGGTCTCCTAAGGGTCGGTTTCAGTCCTCGGCATTCAGCCCGAAAGCGGACCTTGGCGGACCTGTCTGAAAGCGGACGTGTTGAAGACCTGAACGCGGGCGGGTAGGCCTTGGATCAACTTGAGTGGGTTCTACCCGGCGGTTCTTGTCGCTCCCAACAGCCTTCCGTGGCGTTTCGTGCGGCGATGCCCCAATCCGCAATCGCGCCGGCGTTCGAGGAAAACTCCACGTAGGCGGGATAACGCTCTGCCTGCTGCGCGGTGCTGCTCCAGAGCGTCCAACTCGTGCCGTCCAGCACGATGACCGGAAACTCCGGCGGCCATGTCATTCCCGGTATGACGGTGCGGGGCGGGGTGAACGACTGAAATTCCTGCACCAAACGCAAAAGGGTGGGGCAGCGGTCACTATCAGTCCAACTGATCTGATCCGGCTTCCCCGCATGGCGATCCAGTTGACGCGCGACCAAGCGAAGACGTGTTGGCTGCCCTTCCGGAGCCCCCTCGCTGGTGGGGTCGAAATAGATCGAGACCGAGCCTGACAAGGTCTGAAAGGCATCCCTCCAGCGCCAACCGAGCGATGGCGAGCGGTGGTTCCACAGGACGTCATCGCCGCTCTCAGCAGGCGCGACGCGCGCCTGCTGACGGGCTTGGCTATCCGTTGTTTGTGACAAGACAGTCGCGTTGGCACATGAGGCGAATGCCAAGGCGGCGCACAAGGAAACGGCGTAGAGCTGTTCACGCATGGCTAAATGTTTGCATGCCTGACCGGCACTGGAAAGCTCGCCTTCTTAAGTCCGCTATGGGTCGAGAGCGGTCTTTCGCCTGCCGCCTAATAGCGGACCCCTCGCCCCAGGCGAGCTTGAGGGCGTGATGATCAGCCAAGTATCACCCGCGCTGCGAAGCGGACCGCGATAAGCGCGACCACGACCACCACCACCACTATGACCCAGATGCGCCTCCCTGAACGGCGCCGGCGCAACTTCGGCGCGGCTGGCCAGAACGGGTTCGGTCGGTCGTGCTTCATCGGCATGGCCACATTCTAGGTCGCCCCCGCCCATCCTGACAATCTGGAGGCCACCATGACCTACTCGCTGGGTGCGAAGTCGCGCGCCAAACTCGTCGGCGTCGCGCCGAAGCTGGCTGCTGTCGTCATCGCGGCGATCGCGAAGAGCCGGCAGGACTTCACCGTTTATGAGGGCCTGCGGACCGTCGATCGTCAGAAGAAGCTCGTTGCCTCGGGTGCCAGCAAGACCATGCACTCGATGCACATCAAGCAGGCTGACGGTGTCGGCCATGCCGTAGACCTCGTGCCCTGGATCGACGGATCGCCGCGCTGGGAATGGGGTCCGATCTATGAAATCGCCCGGGCGGTGCGAGAGGCCGCCATTGAGCAGGGCGTGGCCATTCGCTGGGGTGGCGTCAGGGATAAAGCGCTCTCCGACCTCCCTGCGGACGCCAAGGGCATTCAGGCGGCTGTCTCGGCCTACTGCGCGCCGTCATCCCGGCCCGGACTTCATCGACGGCCCACATTTCGAGCTCGCCCGATGATCCGGAACCTGATCGCCGTCCTTGGGCTGCCCCTCGTCCTAGCCGGGGTCCAGACGTGGCGCATCGACAGGGTGAAGCACGACCTCACCCTGTCGCGAGAACAGGTGAAGGCGCTGGCCGCCCGCCTCGACGTCGCCGATCGCGACGCCCAGACGCAGGCCACCCAGTGCGACGCCCGCGAGGCCAACGCCCGCCAACCGCCCAGACCATCGAACGCATCATCACGAGGACTGTCCATGTCGATACCCAAGGCTGCGCTGTTCGCGAGCTTGTTCCTGCTGACGAGTTGCGGGACGCTCTTCAGCCGGGCGCCCGCGGCCAAGCCGCTCTCGCCCAGTCTCTGCACTGAGGTCCGACACGCGTCGCCCATGCCTGCCGGTGCGTCAGTCGTCCAGCCCGTCACTGAAGCGGAGAAGGACGCCTTCCGGCTGTTCATGACCTGGGTGGCTGAAAGCCTGTCGATTGGCGAGCAACGCCGCGAAGGCCGAGGCGGCTAAAGCGGCCTGCTGATACCGAACCGCATGTCCTGCAAATCAAAGCCCGTCACGCCTCACGGGGTGGCGGGCTTTCATCGTTCTGGTCATTGAACATCCCCACTGCCTCAAGCGTCTCATCCTCCAGCTGGAAGTCGAGCACGATTTCGAGCAGGCTCACGGCGCGGGCGGCGCCTTCGGGATCAAGGTCGGGCCCCGAGCCGAAGTAGGCGATCTGGGCCGCTAACTCTGCCGGATTGGCGGAAAGAGTTGCGGCGATCTGGGCCCATGTGTCGTTCAGCTCCGCGACCGTCGCCTCATGAAGGTCGGGCGGCCAATCAAATCGCTCGGCCAGGGCGACAACCGCTCTCCGATCGGCTTCGCTGTCTTTGATCTCGCCCATGTCGGAACTCTCCCGGTCAGACCGCGTGACAGAGCCAGTAGATCGCTAAGCCGACGATACTACCGACGAGCGAGCCGATCGAGGCAACGGTCGCAATGCCTGGCGCAGGATGATTGCTGGGATTCATCACGCCCTGCCAAGCTCCCGCTCGACATCCTCAGCGCGATTGCCGACCTTTTGAACCGCCGCACGGACCTCGTCTTCGCTCACCCCGAACTTCTCGGCCCAGTCGCGAGCCTCGTAATCTTCGCTGAGGCTGATGAGTTCGCGGTCTTGGCCGCCGGTCTTGGTCTTGTCGTCTGACATGGTGGTCTCCTTCCACCGGAAGGAATCGACACGGCGGCGACCGGTTCCTGTGTGCGGAGACCGACGCTAGAGCGTGTCGGCCATGCGGACGGCGATCGGATCCCGCTTCGACGCCGCCACCTCGGCTGCGAAGGCCTGCTCGGCCAGGTCGTGGTCAGCGATCACGCGCGGCTGGTTCGGCCGGAGCGTCGTGAGCCGATAGTGGGTAGCCCTAACCTTCACGCCGGCGACCTCGTCAACCTGCGTCAGGCAGACGCCGGTGTCCGACTTCAACAGCGTCCTTCTGACCGCCATCGCAGCACGTCCGATCAAATGACCGGACTCAGCGCGGGCGTGCCGGGGTGGTTCCGCTTAGACCCAAGCCGAGCCGTGAACCTTAAGGTCTTCAGCGCCTTCTTGCATCCATGCTGACGGATGCCGAATGCCTTGAGCACGCTGACTTTCTCGACCGGTTGGCTGCAGCGGAAACTGACGAGTTTCTCAAGACCGCCTACGCCGGCATGGCGGCATACTGGCGCGCCCTATCGAAGGTCAGTCGCCGGGATGAAGAGTGACCAGGCGTCGATCGCCCTCGAAAATATGAGCCGCGATCGCGCTTGTGTGCTGACGGAGTAGTCGGCGCGCCTCCGCGGTAGCGCTAGGGAGATCTTCGGCGTCCAGCGGCTCCATATGGGGTACGGACGCGGCGCGGGTCTCGATGAAGCAGAAGTAAGTCATGGAGAACGCCACTAGTCGCACTGGGATCGGCTGATGCCCTCGCGGGCCTGTCGCCAAGGGTCTGTATCGTTGACAGCCGGAGGCAGGCATCATGCATCAGATCGGGGTTGGGCGCCAATATCCACCTCGGTTGGGCGGATCGACCGATGGACGACGCGTAGGCGTTTTATGACGCTTTGCTGGGTTCGGCCGGAATCAAACCCCAGACGTTCAAGTGGTCGGTTTAACGCGCCCAAGGCCGTTTCGCAGCCTCAGGTGTTTTCGGATCCGCCAAGGGTTCCGCGCGCTTCTCGGGCGCCAGGCGGGGTGGGATCGATGGTGTTTCCCCCTGCCATTCCTTGGGCCAATCGGCCTTCAGCTCCATGCACCGGTTGGTTTCTGGCGGCGTGCCGTGGAAGGTGATCACTCCTTCGCACCCGAACCGCCGGCAACTTGGGTGTCGATTCCACAACGTCTCGCCGTCGCCCAGCTTCCAGGCCAGCCACTCCAAATCCGCCGGAAGGACCAGCAGGCAGCGGTTGCAGACGGACCAGACGACCCACCCCTGATCGATCATCTGGCCGATCGAGTTCGCACGCACACGCCACCAACTGATCGGTCGCCGCTCCAGCTTCACATAGCTCATGGCCTCAACGCCGCTCTATCAAACCCACAGAGCGAGCGCGGCGCCACTGATCGGGCCGTCCTTCTGGTCCGTATTGCGCGTGTAGGTGACTTGGCTGTCGCGGCAGCCGCAGACACAGCGAAAGCGGTTGGATCGCCCTTCCCGGGGCCAGCCCGTCGGGCCGAAAAGGGGGCGAGGATCGATCAGTGCCGCGTGGCCACAGCCGATACGCTCACAGCGCACGACCATCCGCCGGCCGACCTTCGGCGCAATGTCTTCCCGGGCGGTCCGGGAGCGATTCGGATCCGGCATAGCGTCACAGGACGTACTGGGCTGCGCGGCAGTTCAGCGCGCGCAACTGCTGCTCTGCCGCCAGGCGCTGGACGGAGCCCGGGCTCCGACCTTCGACGCGGGTCAGGATTTCGCGCGCTGCCGGCCATGCATCCGCGCGCGCCGCAAGCTCCGCGTCTAACTCAGCCAGCATGTCGGCTAAGGCTCGATCGTTCTTCATGTTCGCCTCCGGTTTGCCGACCCGAGGAAACTGACTCCTACGGGCAAACCCGGTTTGTCGCCAGAGGCGTGTTCCTGAATTGTTCTCATTCGCTGTGGATCGCGAACATGGCCTGTGACGCAACCGTGTAGACTCTCGCCATGGTTGCCGGCCAGATGCTGGCAACTCGGGGAGTGAATGATGGCAGGCAAAGCGGCCGCTACGGGATGGGGTGTAGCTGGACTTCTGGCCTTGGCGCTGATGGGGAAGTGCGTGGGGAACAGCTCGCCGCCAGCCAGCTCACTGGCAGCGGCGGCGTCCACAAAGCCGAACGTCCAGCGTACCGTTTACGTCTCGGCGCCGTCACTCAATTGCCGGGCTTCAGGCAGTGCTTCGGCTGTCCGTGTTGAATCCCTCACGAGCGGCGCGTCGGTCGGCGTGGTCCAGGACAAAGGGGGTTGGTCACTTCTGGATCGCCCGACACCGTGCTGGGTGAGCACCCGCTATCTCAACACGTCTCCGCCGCCGGTGAGGGTGCGGGAGTTCGCATCGACCGAAAGCACCTCGGACACAAGGCGCAGCAGCAACTCGTCGGGATCGACGCGACGCTCGTCGGGCTCATCGACAACGCGTCGGCGCACGCCGGACTACTCGTACGCTGGCATATGCCCTTGCCGCGGGCACCACGTTTGCATCGGCCCACGCGGCGGCCGGTACTGCATCACCTCGGGCGGCAACAAGCGGTACGGGGTCTGAGGTGTTACCTCGCCGCCCGCCACTCCCAAGCATCTGGAACGGCTCGGCCCGCAAGCCAGCACGCAGCGCCCTGGCGGCCTCAGTCCCGCACCGATAGGTTTCGCCGGCTTGCGTACAGGTCTGACCTGCTTCGGGAGCATCAACGCCCCATAGCCTGATCCGCTTGCCGCGGATCTCGATCGTATCGCCGTCGATGAAGGCGGCGCGGCCGATGTTGCCGGCGGGTCAGGAGGAAGCGCAATCCGAAAGTCAGCCGCGCGGCAAACATGGCCACGGCGAAGCCAGCCAGCAGGACCTTGAACCCGTGCTTTTCCCAGAAGGTCTTCGGGCGCAGGTCGGAGAGGTCGTCGTCGTCCCCGGAGCAGCGGTTCGGCCATGACGGGAGAGTATCACAACGGGGCTGCGATCACTGTGGCAGGCTGGACAGGGCGGCGATCACTCTCTTCAGGCCTTGAGCCAGCTCCGGCGTGATCGCGCCGATCGCTGAGAGCACAACAGGGATGGCTCCGAGGATCCACGGTCCCCGCTTGCGAACGAACTGACACAGCCGGCCGAGGCGATCGGCCAAGTCATGAACGACATCCGCCGCAGGCTTCAAATCGTCGAGGCTGTCAGCGATCCGTTCCATAGCGATGGCCATGCGCTCATCGTGCTGTGGCGCGGTTTTAATCGTTGGCGCCCCTACTGTTCGACGCATCGGTTGCTCCTTCGAAGTTAATGAGAAGGTCAGGCCGGAGACGTCTCCCCGGCCTGGCTCTACTCAATCTGATGACCGGGGACGGAAGGCCTTACGCCGGGCAAGGCTGACCGTTCGGATCGACCTCGCGACCGTTGACGTTCGGATCGGACGTCTTGGTGTAGGCGTAGATGCGATAGCCGTCGGGAGCGCTCGAGTCCCGTACTGCGATGTACATGGCGACATCAGCCAAGTCGGTGCGGCCAGCCGCAACGGCTTGATCGTACCACATGTTGAAGTCATTGATGTCCTCTTGGCTCGGCTGGCCGATGGTGCTGACGTGAGTGTGCACGTCGCCCATCCAGTTGGCGCCAGTGATGCCCGTAATGTTGGGGGACACGTATGGGGTTTGGCCGGGCTGAGGAACCGGGCCGACACTGATATTGCCCAACTCCATCTGCGTTCCGTTGAAGCGGATATAAGCTTGGTGTTCCCGGCCAAAGATATTCTGGCCAGCCGAATAGGTCATAAAATCCTTCACGCCCTGGGCTGCCCGAGCATCGGCATCCCAGATTTTCCGGTTCTTCGGGATGGCGCACTGCTGCTCCTGAACCGTGGTGGATTCTTCGCCAATCGTGGCGTCGTTCGGATCCACAGGACCATTGACGATTACAGGTTCGTCCTTGGGAAAGGGTTCGCTGCTGCCAGCAGGCCGGCGTTGGCCAGTGACGATGACGTCTCCAACGGTGTCAGTCATTTTTCAGTCTCCAAAAGTGCCGGTGCGGTGTGCAGCGGCTACTCGAGGAGGATGCGGGACGGCGGAGCTCAGGCGAGCTCATGATAGGAAAATAAACCTACCCGACGGAATCGCCTCGTCTCTTTCTGAAAAATTAGGAGCGCTCAGAAAATCGAGTTCGCATAAACCGTCTCGCTAACCCCTTGGCCAGCTCGAAGTCGAACGGCGCGTCCGTCGGTTCTGCAATCACAGACCCACCCGTCCACTGACGTTCCCAACGAACGCCGTGGCGTGCCGGCGGTAGCCAAGCAGCACCTTCACGTCACGATGTCGCGTCTGGCGCATGACGTCCTCTGCGGTAAGGCCGGCGGCAAAGGCGGCAGTGACAAGTCCAGCACGAAGCGAGTGCCCAGACGTCCTGGCTGTGAGGCGCCCAGCCTCCTCATCGCTCGCTCCCGCTGCGCTCGATGCGCGAGCGACGCATCGCTTCAGAACGCGAGCTATGCTGCCCCCGGACATTCGGCCGCCCTGCTGCCCATGGCGACTGACCGTCACGAAGACCGGCCCTTTCCCTCCGCTCACCTGTCGCCAAGCCTCAAGGGCGGCGACAGGGCAGGTTGCCGCGAACGCGCCGCGGCAAACCGCAACTTCCTCGAGCTTGCCCATCTGGTTTGTTTTCGAGCGGCGCAGATGCAGGCGAAGCCCCTCGGGGACGCGCTCCACCCAGCCGTCACCATCGCCGTCAGCATCCCAGTCCAAGCCGACCAGTTCAGATCTGCGAAGGGCGCTCGAGAAGCCGAGCAGAAGCAAGGCCCGATCCCGCATCCCTTTTCTGTTGGAAGGACAAGCTGCCACCAGACTGCGGATTTCGGCGACCTCGATCGGCCGGGCTTGTCTGAGAGGCGCCCCAATCTCTCGACGTATACCGAGGAGCACCGAGGCTAGGGGCTCATCGCGGGCTGACAACGCTGGGCTGCCTGACATTCGCAGGCGGTAATTGACTGCGGCCAGGCGCCGGCGGATCGTCGAGACCTTAGCGCCCCGCCTGGCCAACTGGTCGAGGTATATGGCGACGCTGGCAGTGGTGGGGCGCTCCGGCAAACCGAAATCGCGGCAGGCGGACAGGTAATCCCGCCAATCAGATTCGTACGCGCGGCGAGTGCTAGCGGCCCGGGATCGCCGCGCTCGATCGGCAGCTAGGGCGGCTGGAGACGTGCTTTCCGAGGGCAAGGATGCGCGGAATTCCGTGATGACCATGTGATGACCAGCTCGCCGGAGCTGCCACAGGATTCACCTATCGAATTGGCTAAGTGACTGATTTCAAATCAGCTAAATGGCGCACCCGACACGATTCGAACGTGTGACCTTTGCCTTCGGAGGGCAACGCTCTATCCAGCTGAGCTACGGGTGCATTCCGGCGACGACGCGACGGACGACGGGCCTTACAGCAGGACGCGGGCGGCCTCAATCCCAAAGCGATGAAGACCGACGGCAAACCGGTTCGCAGGACTTGGCGAACCCCGACGGCGGGCCTAGCGTCCGCCCCTGATTGATCCCGGAGTTCCGCCATGCGCGCCGCCGTCCTGATGCTGCTGTTCCTGCTGGGCGCCTGCGCCACCATGCCGAGGGCGGATCCGACCGGCGACAGCCTGGACCGAATTGCGAAGGACTATGTCGCCCTGACGCTGGAAATCGGCGAGCGCGAGCCCGGTTATGTCGACGCCTATTACGGCCCGGCGGAGTGGCAGGCGGCGGCGAAGGCGAACCCGCGCACCCTGCCCCAGCTCATCCAGGGCGCCGCCGTTCTGACCCAGCGCCTCGACGCCGTGTCCGACAGGGGTCAGGACGCCGCCAGCGTGCAGCGGCGCAAGTATCTGAAGGCCCACGTCTCCGCCGCCTCGGCCCGCCTGCGCATGCTGTCGGGCGAGAAGATGAGCTTCGCCGACGAGGCCTGGGCCCTGTTCGGCATCCGGCCCGAGCTGAAGCCTCTGGCGGACTACGACCCGATCCTGGCCCGCATCGACGCCCTCGTCCCCGGGACCGGTCCGCTGACGCCCCGCATCGCGGCCTTCAAGGCCGGCTTCGTCATTCCCAAGGCCCGGCTGGAGCCCGTCATCTCGGCCGCCATCACCGAATGCCGCCGCCGCACGGCCGCTCATATCGCCCTGCCCGCCAATGAGCGTTTCACCCTGGCCTTCGTCGGCGACAAACCGTGGTCGGGCTATAATTATTACCTCGGCGACGCGGCCTCGAAGATCGAGATCAACGCCGACTTCCCCATCGACGTCGACCGCGCCATCGATCTCGGTTGCCACGAGGGCTACCCCGGTCACCATGTCTACAACGCCCTGCTGGAGCGGACCTTCGTCAAGGAGAAGGGCTGGGTGGAGATGAGCGTCTATCCGCTGTTCTCGCCGATGTCCTTCGTCGCCGAGGGCAGCGCCAACTACGGCATCGACCTGGCCTTCCCGGGCAATGAGGCCCAGGCGTTCACGCGGGACGTGCTGATGCCGCTGGCGGGCCTGCCGCCCGCCGACATCGCCGCCGACGCCGAGCTCGGCCGGCTGACCCGTCAGCTGGCCCGCGCTGAATACACCATCGCCGACGACTATCTGTCCGGTCGGGTCGGTCGCGAAGAGAGCATCGCCATGCTGTCGAAATATCTGCTGATGCAGCCCGACAAAGCGGCCCAGCGCCTGCGTTTCATCGACACCTATCGCAGCTACATCATCAACTACGGCCTCGGCCGCGACACCGTTCAAGCCTGGGTCGAAGGTCAGGGTCCGGACCACTGGCGCGGGATGGAGACCCTGCTGGCCAGCCAGATCCTGCCGGTGGATCTGTTGAAATAGGGGCGGCGCGCTTTTGCTCGACCCTCCCCCTTCATCCTGCTAACCACCGCACCGCATGAAATTCCCCGACCGTATCCCCCGCATCGCCTGGGCCGCCTATGGCTTCGCCCTGGCCATCATCGTCCTCGACCAGTGGAGCAAGGCCTGGATCCTGAACGGCCTGGAGCTGCGTGACGTAGGCCGGGTGTTCGTCTTCCCGCCTGTGTTCAACATCAGCTACGTCGAAAACACGGGTGTCAGCTTCGGCCTGTTCGGCGGCGGTTCGGCGCGCTGGGTGCTGTCGCTGTTCTCGGTCGTCGTCGCCGCAGGCCTGGCCTGGTGGGCCACCCAAGCCGACCGTCGCCTGCTGATCACCGCCATCGGCTTCGTCATCGGCGGGGCTCTGGGCAACGCCATCGACCGGATCCGATTCGGCTATGTCGTCGATTTCCTCGACTTTTCCGGCACCGGCGTCTTCCCCTGGGTGTTCAATATCGCCGACAGCGCCATCACCATCGGCGTGGTTCTGCTTATCCTCGACAGCGTTTTGTCGGATCGCAGGGCCGCTCAGGTTGGCGTTGTCCACGAAAAGTCGTAATCAGCCGCTCTTGAGTGTTTCCCCATTCTTGAGTTTCCCAGGGGCGCGCACCCTCAAGCGCCGCCGGAGTTGAGCCCACACATGCGCATTCGCAGCCTCGCCGCCGTCAGCCTGCTGACCGTCTCCACCCTGGCGCTCGGCGCCTGTGGCGGCCTGAAGCAAAGCATCGGCCTGACCAAGGTCGTTCCGGACGAGTTCGTCACCGTCTCCACCGCCCCGCTCAGCGTGCCGCCGGAATACGGCCTGCGTCCGCCGGCGCCCGGCCAGCCGCGCCCGCAGGAGCTGGCGCCGGAAAGCGCCGCCCGCCAGATTCTTCTGGGTCAGCGTCAGTCGATCACCCGCACCCCGGGTGAAACCGCCCTGGTCACCGCCGCCGGCGCCGAGCGCGCCGATCCGCTGGCCCGCTATGTCGTCGACGATGAGTTCGGCGACCTGACGCACAAGGAAGAAAGCTTCGCCAATCGCGTCATGTTCTGGCGCAAGGACAGCGCCGAGAGCCAGGCCCCGACGGTCAGCCAGACCGCCGCCGGCGCCGTGACCATCGACGCCGCCAGTGAACACGCCCGCCTGGAAGCCCTGACCGGCACGAATTCCGGCATCAGCATCCAGCCACGCCGCTCCAACGGCTTCAAGCTGCCGGGCCTCTAGGGCTCGCACTCACGCACTTGAGATAAGGACGCGCTTGCCACCGGCTTGTGCGTCCTTATTGTAAACGGACCCTATCGCATCCTCCCCGGAGCGTCGCATGTCCGATTCCATCACCGCCACCCTCACCGACCTGTCCGGGCTCGAGCAGCTTCGCCTCGGCATGGAGGGCAAGGCGCCGATCGCGCCGATCGCCAAGACCGTCGGCTTCGACCTGGTGGAGGTCGAGGAGGGCCGGGTGGTCTTCGAAGCCGTCCCGACCCGCGCCGTCTACAATCCGCTCGGCACCGTCCATGGCGGCTGGATGGCCACGGTGCTCGATTCGGCCTGCGGCTGCGTGGTCCATTCCATGCTGAAGCCCGGCCAGACCTATACGACGCTTGAGCTCAAGACCGTCTTCCACAAGGCGCTCAAGGCCGACATCCCGGTCCGCGCCGTGGGCAAGATCGTCCAGATGGGCCGCCGCGCCGCCTTCTCCGAAGCCGAGCTCAGAGGCACGGACGGCAAGCTCTATGCGACCGCGACCTCGACCTGCCTGGTGATGGAACGCGCGTAAAAAGGCCGCTCATCCCCGCGAAGGCGGGGACCCAGTGCTTTCACACGTTGCCTGTTGGATTGAGGGCGCGAGCTCCCCGCCGCGCCAGTCGCCCACAGATCTGGGTCCCCGCCTCTGCGGGGATGAGCGGAATTATTGCGCCAGCATGCCGCCGTCGATGCGGAACTCGGAACCCGTCACGAACTTGCTCTCGTCAGAGGCCAGATAAAGGACCGCATAGGCCACGTCGTTCGGCTCGCCGATCCGTTTCAGCGGAATGCCCCGCGCCAGCCGTTCATGGGCCTTGGCCTCGTCGCCGTGGGCCATGGCGACGAAGGGATCCAGGATCGGCGTCTTGATGAAGACCGGATGGACCGAGTTGGAGCGGACATTCCACTCCATCTTGGCGGCCTCCAGGGCGATGGTGCGGCTGTAGTTCCAGACCCCGGCCTTGGTGGCGTTATAGGCGCCCATGCCGGGTGCGGCGGCCAGACCGGCCATGGACGAGATGTTGATGATCGAGGCCGGCGCGGCGGCGCGCAGGTGCGGCATGGCGTGTTTGCAGCCGAACATCACCGAGCGCAGGTTGATCTCGTACTGGCGCTGCCAGTTCTCGGCCGTGTCTTCCTCGACGAAAACCAGGGGCCCGCCGACGCCGGCGTTGTTGATCAGCACCGACAGCCCGCCCAGATCGGCGGCGGCGGCCGCGACGACCGAAATCCACTGCTCTTCCGAGGCGACGTCGTGGGCGTAGGCGAAGGCCGAACCCGGGATTTCGGCATTAATGGCCTGGGCCAGAGCCTCGGCGCGACCACCGTCGATGTCGCTGAGGGCGACCTTGGCCCCTTCACGCACCAGCATCCAGGCGAAGGCTTCGCCCAGCCCCCCGGCGGCGCCCGTGATAAGGGCCTTCTTGCCTTCGACGCGTCCCGACTTGCTCATTCTTTCGCTCCCAGCGCTTGCGCGGCCTCGTCGATGAAACGGGCCATCTTGATATCGAGCTCGGTGACGCCGCCGGCGTCATGGGTGGTCAGGACGACGCTGACCCGGTTGTAGACATTCGACCATTCCGGATGGTGATCCATCTTGTCGGCCATCAGGGCGACGCGGGTCATGAAGCCGAAGGCGGCGTTGAAATCGTTGAAGATCAAGGTACGGGAAAGGGCCGGACGCGGGTCGTCCGCGCGGCTCCACAGGGGCAACCCGGCCAGGGTTTCCGCAACGTCAACAGGCATTTGCGCCATTTTCTGTTCCTCGCCTGCCTCCGCCCTAACCCGCTCGAAGGTTCGTCACAAGTCGGCTTCGCGACAAAGGAACGCAGTCCAAAGCTTGAGCGTTACCGAGCGTCGCCGTTGAAACGGCAAAGCAAGGGGTGAACCCATGGACAATCTCTGGATCGCTTCGCTCGAGCCCGCCGACCGCAAGCGGATCGAGCCCCATCTGCACGAAAAGACCTTTGATCAGGGTCAGATGCTTTACGACGCCGGTGAGGCCGTCGACGAGGTCTGGTTCCCGCTCAAGGGCGTAGTCTCGCTGATGACCATGCTGCCCGACGACAAGATGATCGAGACCGCCGCCATCGGCCGCGAAGGCCTGATCGGCGTCACCTGCGGCCCCATGAATGCCCGCGCCTTCAGCCGCGCCATCTCCCAGTCGGACGGCGTCGCCGCCTGCCTGCCCAACGACGTCTTCTCCGAGGCGCTCGAGAAGAGCGAGGCCATGCGGACCTCTCTGGCCAAGTTCACCGAGGGCCTGTTCGCCCAGGTGCAACAAACCGCCGCCTGCAACGCCCAGCACCGGCTGGACGAGCGTCTGGCCCGCTGGCTGCTGACCATCCATGACCGGTCCGACGGCGACCGCTTCGAACTGACCCAGTCCGACATCGCCGGCATGCTGGGCGTGCGCCGCGCCACCGTCAGCGAGGTCGGCGCCCTGCTGGAAGGCAAACACCTGATCAAACGCGGACGCGGCTGGGTCGAAGTCACCGACCGCGAGGCGCTCGAACAGGCCTCGTGCGGCTGCTACGGCATCATGCGCGGCGTGATGAAGGATCTCGGACTGCCTCGGCCCCGAGCCGCGTAAGCCGTCACCGGGTGAGGATCGCGACCTTCAACATCAACGGCGTCAACACGCGGCTCGCCAATCTGCTGGCCTGGCTGAAGGACACCCGCCCCGATGTCGTCTGTTTGCAGGAGTTGAAAGCGACCGACGCGCAGTTTCCGGCCGGAGCCATTGCCGACGCCGGCTACCACACTGTCTGGCAGGGGGAGCATCGCTGGAACGGCGTGGCCATCCTCTCACGGGACGCCGAACCGATCGTCACCCGCCGGACCCTGCCGGGCGATCCCCGCGACTGCCAGAGCCGCTATCTGGAGGCTGCGGTTAACGGCGTCCTGATCGTCTGCCTGTACCAACCCAACGGCAATCCGCGCCCGGGACCAAAGTTCGACTACAAGCTGGCCTGGGCCGAACGGCTCAACGCCCATGCGGCCGGCCTTTTCGACACGGGCGCCCCGGTCGTGCTGGCCGGCGACTACAACGTCGTCCCGACCGACGCCGATATCTACAACACCCGCTCGTGGAAGAAGGACGCCCTGTTGCAGCCGGAAAGCCGCGCCGCCTTCTCCCGGCTGCTGGAACAGGGCTGGACCGACGCGCTCGAGGCGCGTTTCCCGAACGAACCGCAATGGACCTTCTGGTCCTATTTCCGCGAGTCATGGGCGCGCAACGCGGGCCTCAGGATCGACCATATGCTGCTGAACGGCCCGGCCGCGGAGCGACTGACCGACGCGGGCGTGGACCGGGCCGTGCGCGGCGCCGATCATGCCAGCGATCATGCCCCGGTCTGGGTCGAATTGACCGACGCGATCGATCACGCGGCCCGGTGACGCGGGCTTCCGCAGAGGCTAAACCGCTCTCATGACCAGCGCTTCCCCGCACGGCCCGCACTCCTCCGGCGACACCTCCTCCTTCGGCTTCCGCGACGTCGACGCGAAGGAGAAGGTGAAGATGGTGCGCGGCGTCTTCGACAGCGTCGCCTCCAGCTACGACCTGATGAACGACCTGATGAGCGGCGGCGTGCACCGGCTCTGGAAGGACGCGGCCGCTGCCAAGCTGAACCCGCGCCCGGGCGAGACCATCCTCGACGTCGCCGGCGGCACCGGCGACATGGCGCGGCGCTATTCCAGGATGGCGCGCCGGGCCCAGGAGCGGCGCGGGGGCGAGGATGCCTCGGTCATCGTGCTCGACTACAACGCCGAGATGATCATGGCGGGGGTGCAGAAGGGCGGCGAGCCGGAGATGCAGTGGACCGTCGGCGACGCCATGCACCTGCCCCTGCCCGACGCCTCGGTCGACGCCTATTCGATCAGCTTCGGCATCCGCAACGTCGCCGACATCGCGGTCGCCCTGTCGGAGGCGCGCCGGGTGCTCAAGCCCGGCGGCCGCTTCCTCTGCCTGGAGTTCTCGCGGCCCACGACCGAGGTCATCCGTCAGGCCTATGACGCCTGGTCCTTCCACGCCATTCCGGCCATCGGCCAGTGGGTCGCCCACGACCGCGACAGCTACCAGTATCTGGTCGAGAGCATCCGCCGCTTTCCCGACCAGTCGACCTTCAAGGCGATGATCGAGACCGCGGGCTTCCGCAATGTCTCGGTGACCAATCTGTCGGGCGGGGTCGCGGCCATCCACTTCGGGTGGGCGATCTGACCACGCCGCCGCCTCCTGATCCCGCGACCTTCCGGGTCGCTCCGGCCGCGCCGAAGGCCGTGCCCGTGCGCGATCCCGTCGGCGCCGCCTGGCGGCTGATGGGCTGGGGCTCGGTCCTCGCCCGTCACGACGCCCTGATCCCGCGCGAGATCACGCCCCTGCTGCCCGCCTGGGTCCGGCCGATCGCCGCCTTCGTCCATCTGTTCGCCGGCCGCGAAGGCCGCGAGGGCCGCCCCGGCCAGCGTCTGGGCAAGGCCTTCGAACATCTGGGGCCCGTGGCCATCAAGCTCGGTCAGGTGCTGGCCACCCGCGCCGACATCTTCGGCGGTGAGTTCGCCACCGACCTCGGCCGCCTCAAGGACAAGCTGCCCGCCTTCCCGACCGATCAGGCAAGGCGCGAGATCGAGCGGTCGCTCGGCCGGCCGGTCGACAGCCTGTTCCTCGACTTCGGCGACCCGATCGGCGCGGCGTCCCTGGCCCAGGCCCACCCCGCCTATCTCGCCGACGGCCGCAAGGTGGCGGTCAAGGTGCTACGGCCGGGCGTCGAACGCCGCGTGGCGCGGGGCCTCGATTCCATGCGCCTCGCCGCCCGGATGGTGCACCGGCTCGTGCCCGTCGCCCGCAGGCTCGAGCCCGACGCCTTCGTCGAGACCATCGCCCGCTCGATGGAGCTGGAGCTGGACATGCGTCTGGAGGCCGCCGCCGCCTCCGAGATGAAGGACATCATGGACAAGGCAGCGTCCGAGGATGGGGCCCATATGACCGCGCCGGGCGTGGTCTGGGACGGGGTCGGCAAGCGCGTCCTGACGCTGGAATGGGCCAACGGCATGCCCATGACCGATCCCCTGTGCATCGAACAGCCGGGCCTCGACAAGGACGCCCTGGCCGACAATGTCGTGCGCGCCTTCCTCAGCCAGGCGCTGGACTACGGCGCTTTCCACGCCGACCTGCACGAGGGCAATCTGTTCGCCTCGGCCCCGGCCGAGCTGACCGCCGTCGACTTCGGCATCGTGGGTCGCCTCGGTCCGGGCGAGCGGCGCTACCTCGCCGAGATCCTCTGGGGCTTCCTGCAACGCGACTACCCGCGCATCGCCCGGGTGCATTTTGAGGCCGGATACGTCCCGCCCAACCATTCGGTCGAGGCCTTCGCCCAGGCCCTGCGCGCGGTCGGCGAGCCGGTCATCGGCAAACAGGCGTCCCAGGTCTCCATGGGCCGGCTGCTGGGCCAGCTGTTCGAGATCACCGCCCTGTTCGACATGCATCTGCGGCCCGAACTGATCCTGCTGCAGAAGACCATGGTCTCCGTCGAGGGGGTGGCCCGCCGCCTGAACCCCGACCACGACCTCTGGGCGGCCGCCCGGCCGGTGGTCGAGCGCTGGATCCTGCGCGAACTCGGCCCCCGAGCCCAGATCCGTGACGGGGTGCGCGAACTGATCTCCGGCGCCCGGGCCCTGTCGCGTCTGGTTCAGGACCCGCCGCGCCCCGAGACGGTCGTCATCCAGAAGTCGGGAACACCCGCCTGGCTGGTGGTTTGTATCAGCGTTGCAACAAGCGCCTCCATCGGCGCCCTTCTTCTGTCCATTTGGTCGATCATCCATCGGTGACGACCGGTTTCGCGGATCACCCATGACCAAGACCACCCTGACGGCTCTGGCCGCCCTCGTCGCCGCTCTCGCCATACCGGCCGGCGCCTCGGCACAGAACCTTGGCGCGGCCGGCACCCTGCCCAATACCTTCGACCAGCCTGCGGCGGCCCGCAGCGCGCCGCCCGTCGCCGCGCCCCAGGCCGCACCGGCCGCCCCCTCCAGTCCAGCTGAGATCGCCGCCGCTGAAACGGCGTTGAAGGCGACCATCGCCGCCATGCAGGCGGGCACGCCCAACTATGACGCCATGACCCCCGACCTGGCTGCCAAGGTGCGCGCGCAGGCCACGACGGTCACGCCCCTGATCCAGGGCTTCGGCGCCTTGAACGGTCTCCAGCACGTGGGCACACAGGAGGGCGCCGAGCTGTTCCTGGTCATGTTCGCCAACGCCCCGACCCAGTGGATCATCAACCTGACGCCCGAGGGCAAGATCAACGCCCTGCTGTTCCGCCCGGCCCCGGCCGCGCCGCCGACCTGACTTCTCTCCACTCTCTCCATCCGGATACCCCCATGCGAAAGTCCCTGGCCGCCCTCGGCCCAGTCGCGCTCGGTTGCCTTGCGATGACCTGCGCCGCCTGCGCCTCCGGCCCTGAACACGGCCCGGGTGGCCCTGGCGGGCCGGGCGGGCCTGACGGCGCGCCGCCCATGGCGCCGGGCCTGTTCGTCAGCCCCTTCGGCGAGCCCTTCCGCTCCGAACCGGGCGAACCCTATCCAGTCGCCGCCTGGTTCGCGGGCGCCGATACGGATCACGACGGCAAGCTGACCCGCGCCGAGTTCATGGACGACGGTGTCCGCTGGTTCGGCAAGCTGGACGTCAACCGGGACGGCGTCATCGGTCAGGCCGAGATCGTCGCCTATGAGGCCATGGCCGCTCAACTCGGCGGCGGCATGCGCGGTCCTGGCGGTCCCGGCGGCGCCCCGGGAGGTCCGGGCGGAGGCGGCTGGGGCGGCCGTCCCGGCGGCGGCCTGTCCTTCGCCGGCAATGATCAGGCCAGTATTCAGGACGGCGGCATGGGCATGCCTGGCGGCGGCATGGGCGGACCCGGCGGTGGCGGTCGCGGCGGTCCTCGCGGCGGCGGCGGCGAAGGTCCCCGCAGCGGCGGCCCGCGTGGCGGCGGCGCGGCGACCTCCATCCTCGCCATGGCCGGGCTGCTCAATGTGCCCGAACCGGTCAAGGCGGCCGACGTCGACATCAACCAGCGCATCACCCCCGAGGAATGGTCGCGCGCGGGCGACCGCTGGTTCGACCTGCTGGACACGGACAAGGACGGCGGCCTGACCTTGTCCGAACTGCCCCAGACCCAGCTTCAGCAGGGTGGCGGCATGGGCCGAGGCGGACGTGGCGGGCGGGGCGGCCCGCCGCGCTGATCCCGCCGTCTAATCGTTCGCGGCGGGCTTGCCGCGACCGCTCTTGATGCCCGACCGATGCGACTTGGCCACCAGCCGCCGCTCCTTCGAGGCCTTCGTCGGCCGCGTCGGCACGCGATAGGTCGGGGCCACCGAGGCCTTGTCGACCAGTTCCTGCAGCCGCTCGATGGCGTCGGCGCGGTTGCGTTCCTGGGTGCGGAAACGGACGGCGGTGATCACAATCACCCCGTCCAGCGTCAGCCGACTGCCCGCCAGCTTCATCAGCCGCTCGCGCACCGGATCGCGCAGGGACGGCGAATTCTTGACGTCGAACCGCATCTGGAGCGCGGTGGCGACCTTGTTGACGTTCTGGCCGCCCGGTCCTCCGGCGCGGAAGAAGCGGAACTCCAGCTCGCTCTCGGGGATGACGGTCATCGTGGCGGCGCCCCCGCGGCCTGCATCGCCAGCGCCCGCTTCGCCTTCACCACCGCCTGATCCAGCGCCTGCAGGAAGTTCGACCGGTCCTTCGGCCCGAACGGCGGCGGCCCCGAGGTCGCCACACCGATCGAGCGCAGATGTTCGCCTACCATCCGCCCGGCCAGGGCCGAGCCGATCATGTCGGGCGTAAAGAACTGGCCGTTCGATTTGATCGCCTGCGCTCCGGCCTTCAGGCAACGGTCGGCCAGCGGAATGTCGGCGGTGATGACCACGTCGCCGGTGACGGCGCGCTCGGCGATCCAGTCGTCGGCGATGTCCGGCCCCGCATCGACCACCACCTGTTCGATCCACTTCTCGCGCGGGGTGTTGATCCAGCTGTTGGACACCACGAACACATGCAGGCCGTAGCGCGCGCCCACCCGATAGACCTCGTCCTTCACCGGACAGGCGTCGGCATCGATGAAGAGGCGGGGGAGCGCGGTCATTTCACCTCTCCATTCGCGTAGGCGAATGAGGACAGGTTGGCGCGCAGCGACGACCAGGAGGGGGCGACGCCGCCCTTGCCGATTGGTCGCCGATCGTCTCGCACCGCGTCACCCTCTCCTGATCGCTACGCGATCTGTCCTCTCCATTCGCCTACGCGAATGGAGAGGTGAGGTCACGTCACTGCGGATTATACGCCGCCGGCATGCCGCTCGCCTGCGTCCCGCCGTTGCGATAGCGGTCGCGCAGCAGGAACTGACGGCTCGAGATCGGCTGTTCCTGACCGGCGATGAAGACATTGGTCGCCGTGGTCAGAGGCTCCAGCGGATCGCCGGTCCAGACCACGACGTCGGCGGCTGCGCCGGGCGTCAGCTCGCCCGCCTGACCGGCCTCGCCGAAGATCTTCGCCGGATTGATCGTCATTGCCGCGATGGCCGCCGCATAGGGCAGACCGTGGGACACGGCGTTGCCGGCGTTGTAGCGCATCTCGCGGGCGCGGTGGATCGAGCCCTCATTGCCCTTGATGGCGATGGTCACCCCGGCCGCGTTCAGGGCCGCCGCATTCTCCATCCGCGCCGCCCGGGTCTCGAAGTTTCCGGGCAGGTTGTCGATCGGGTTGATCAGGGCGGGCACGCCCGCGGCGGCGATGTCGGCCGCGACCAGCCAGCCTTCCTCGGCGCCGTCCAGGATGACCTTGACGCCCTCCTCCTTGGCCAGACGCAGCACCTGCTGGATGTCCGCCGCGCGATGCACGGTGACGATCAGCGGCATGGTCCCGTTGGCGACCGGGATCAGGGCCTCCAGATCGGCGCGCGACAGGCTGAGATCGCGCAGGGCGGCGCGGTCATAGGCCGCCTTGTTGCGGGCATAGAGGCGGACCTCGGCCAGGGTTTCCTTGAACTGGATGAACTCGGCCCCGCGCGCGCCGCCGGCGACACGGGCGCCCGCCTCGCCGAACGGGGCGATCATGGCCACGCGCGGCTTGATTAGGATGTCATTGCCCTGCGCCAGGGTGATGATGGCCGCCTGACCGGCGAACAGGCCTGGCGACTGCAGACCACCGCCGCCCAGCCCGGCGAAATCGTCCTCGCCGTCGTCCTTGTGGTTGCCGCCGCCGCCACCCGGATGGTTCGGCACGACGATGGCGCGGGTGATGCCGCCCAGACGCGCCACCGGCAGGGTGAAGGACCAGGGGTCGAGGCCATACGACACGTCGAACGACGCCGAGATCGTATTGGCGCCGCTGGCCAGATCGTTGGAGCCCTGCACCGAGGACACTTCCGAGCCGCCGAGGCCGCTGTCGACCGCGATGAAGCCGGGCGAGACCGTCTTGCCCGTGGCGTCGATGACGCGGGCGCCGGACGGGGCCGGACCGGTCCCGACCGAGACCACCCGGCCGTTCTGGATCACCACCGTGCCGTTCTCGATCACCGAGGTCCCGGTCAGCACCTTGCCGCCGGTGATGGCGACCGGAGTGGATTGGGCGAAGGCCGCGCCCCCAAGCGGAAGTGCGAGGGCGAGGGCCCCAGTGAGGGACACGGCGGCGCCCATGAGGGCGCTCTGGGTCATGAGGCGACGCATCAGCGGGCTCCCTCGTTCACGGTGGCGGCCTGCAGGCCATAGCCGGGCTGGCCCAGCTCGAAGTCGGAGGTCGGCTGATAGGCCGGGTCGAACCGGTCGAAGGCCTTGCCGCCGTCGACGAAGACCTGATCGGCGCGGGCGTAGACCGAGAAGGGGTCGGCGGACCAGATCACCACATCGGCGCGCTTGCCGGCTTCCAGCGAACCCGTCTGATCGGCGATGCCGATGGCCTTGGCGGCGTTCAGGGTGAACCAGGCCACCGCCCGTTCTTCCGGAATGTTCAGCCCGGCGGCGCGGCCGGCGGCCAGGGTCGCGGCGGCTTCCTGATTGAGGCGCTGGGTCAGCTGCGGGTCGTCGGAGTGGATGACCGCGCAGGAACCTTCCGGGGCGTCGACGAGGGCGGCGTTGGATTCGACCGCGTCCAGACCCTCCATCTTGAAGCCCCACCAACCCGACCACATGGCCGCGCACACGTGCTCGCGGGCCAGCAGGGGTGCGATCTTGTAGGCCTCGATGGCGTGGTGGAAGGTCGTGACGTGGTAGCCGAACTCCTTGGCGATATCGAGCATGACGATCATCTCGTCGGCCCGGTAGCAGTGGTTCTCGACCAGGATCTTGCCGTCCAGAACGTCGGCCAGGGTCTCGAGCTGCAGGTTGCGCGTCGGCGGATCGCCCTTGCCCGTGTCGCGCCACTTGTCCCACTTGGCCTTGTAGTCGCGCGCGGCGATGAAGGCGGCGCGATAGCCGGCGACATTGCCCATGCCGGTGGCCGGCGACTGGTTGCGAGAGCCATAGACGCGGCTGGGGTTTTCGCCGCAGGCCATCTTCAGCGAATAGGGGGCGTCGGGCAGCTTCATGCCCTGAACGCTCATCGCCGGGATGTTGCGCAGGGTCACGCCGCGACCGCCGAACAGATTGGCCGAACCGGGCAGGATGTGAAGGGTGGTCACCCCGCCGGCGCGGGCGGTGTTGAAGCCCGGATCCTGCGGCCAGACCGAATGCTCGGCCCAGACCTGGGCGGTATTGGGGTTGGTCGCCTCGTTGCCGTCCGACATCCCCTGCACGCCCGGCGAAGGATAGACGCCGAGGTGCGAGTGCACGTCGATCACGCCCGGGGTCACCCAGCGGCCGCGCGCGTCGATGACCGTATAGCCGGCCGGAACGGCCAGATCGGCGCCGCCGACCGCCTGCACCTTGCCGTCGGCCATCAGGACGACGCCGTTCTCGATCTTCTGGCCTGTGCCGGTGAAGACGGTCGCGCCCACGATCGCCGAGTTCTGGCGCGGCAGGGGCTGGTAGGTCGAGGGATAGGGGTCGCGGTTGGCCGCATAGTCGAGGCCGGTCGCCAGCGGCTCAGGCCCCTTGTTTTCCGTGCCGGCCGTCGAGGAGGAGGTTCCGGTCGTGGCGCAGGCCGACAGACCGAGCGCGCCGACCATGGCGCAGGCGAGCACGCCGAGGCTGGCTCCCCGCAGGCGAGACATCTTCATGGATATTCCCCGTGTCCCCGACCACCGCCGGGCTTTCCGAACGGCGACATAGAAACGGTGCGTTCCCCGACCTGTAAAGGTCGAAAATCAGGAAGCGGACAATCTTGTCCGGACCGCCTCGTCGTCCAGATTGTCTACCGCGATCATCTTCAACCGGGACTGGGCGCCCCGCATCAGGTCGACCGACGATCGCGGAACACCGAGCGCTTTCGCCAACAGTTTCACAAGGGCTTCATTCGCCTCGCCTTCTACCGGACGGGCGCGGACGCGGACTTTCAACACAGGCCGTCCATCCGCATCGACATCCCATCCGTCCACCCGATCGGCGGAGGCTCCGGGAGTCAGCCTGACGGCGAGGCGAGCGGTCACGCCCGCCCCGCGATCAGTGCAGTCATTTAACCCAGAGCGCTCATCAGCTCGGGGACGATGGTCTTGTAGTCGCCGACGATGCCGTAGTCCGCGACCTGGAAGATCGGGGCGTCGGGATCCTTGTTGATGGCGACGATGGTCTTGGAGTCCTTCATCCCGGCCAGGTGCTGGATGGCGCCCGAGATGCCGATGGCGATGTAGAGCTGCGGCGCGACGACCTTGCCGGTCTGGCCGACCTGATAGTCGTTCGGGGCGTAGCCCGCGTCGACCGCGGCGCGCGAGGCGCCGATGGCGGCGCCCAGCTTGTCGGCCAGGGGCTCCATCACGGCGTGGAACTCTTCCGACGAACCGAGAGCGCGACCGCCCGAGACGATGATCTTGGCGGCGCCCAGTTCCGGACGGTCCGACTTGACCAGCTCTTCGCCGACGAACGACGCCTTGCCGGCCTCGACGCCGGAGACGGTCTCGACCGGAGCCGAGCCGCCCTCAGCCGCCGCCGCGAAGCCCGTCGGGCGCACGGTGATGACCTTCTTGGCGTCGGACGACTGGATCGTCTCCAGCGCATTGCCGGCGTAGATCGGGCGCACGAAGGTATCGGCGCTCACGACCTCGACGATGTCCGAGATCGGGGCGACGTCCAGCTTGGCGGCCAGGCGCGGCATGAAATTCTTGCCGTCCATGGTCGCGGGCGAGAGGATGGCGTCATAGCCGCCGGCGAGGGCCAGAACGGTCTCCTCGACGTCCTCGGCCAGCTGGTGGCCCAGGCCGGCGCTTTCGGCCAACAGGACCTTGCGGACGCCGGCGATCTTCGCGGCGCTGTCGGCCGCGGCCTTCGCGCCCGAACCCACGACCAGGACGTCAACGTCGCCGCCGATGGCCAGAGCCGCCGTCACGGTCTTGTTGGTGGTGTCGCGGACAGCCGAACCGTCGTGGTCGGCGATGACGAGAACGGCCATCTTACAGCGCTCCTGCGGTCTTGAGCTTGGACACGAGTTCGGCGGCGTCGGCCACCTTGATCCCGGCGGAGCGGGTGGCGGGGGCGGTCACCTTGACCACCTTCAGCCGGTCGGCGACGTCCACGCCATAGTCGGCGACCGCCTTGACGGCGATCTCCTTCTTCTTGGCCTTCATGATGTTGGGCAGGGACGCGTAGCGCGGCGTGTTCAGGCGCAGGTCCACGGTCACGACCGCCGGCAGGGTCGCCGCCAGGGTCTGCAGGCCGCCGTCGACCTCACGCGTCACGGTCGCCTTGCCGCCGGCGATCTCGATCTTCGAGGCGAAGGTGGCTTGCGGCCAGTCCAGCAGGGCCGCCAGCATCTGGCCGACGGCGTTGTTGTCGCCGTCGATCGACTGTTTGCCCATCAGGACCAGATCGGGCTTCTCTTCCTCGACCACGGCCTTGAGCAGCTTGGCGACCGCCAGAGGCTCCAGATCAGCGTCCGACTGGATCAGGATGCCGCGGTCGGCGCCCATGGCCAGGGCGGTGCGGATGGTTTCCTGGGCCTGGGTCACGCCGATGGAGACGACCACGATCTCGGCGGCGGTGCCGGCGGCGTGGTGTTCCTTGCCTTCCTTCAGGCGCACGGCCTCTTCGACGGCGATTTCGTCGAACGGGTTCATGCTCATCTTGACGTTGGCGAGATCGACGCCCGTCTGATCCGCCTTGACGCGGGCCTTGACGTTATAGTCGATCACCCGTTTGACGGGGACGAGTACCTTCATGGGAAGCCTATCCATATCTTCGTCGAATTGTTGGGGCAGGGAATGGTACGGGGCGAAGCCCCTGTCAACGTAACGTAGCGTGAACTAAATGGGCCCAGCCGCTCGAAAAGTTTGCCGTAGAGAGACCTGATGAAACGCTTCCTGAGCATCAAACGCCTGAGCTTCATGTTCTTCGGCCTCTTCGCGGTTCTTGTCGCGGGCGCCATGACCTTCCAGGCCTTCTGGCTGAATCCCGGCAAACGCTGCGAGGCCGACGGCAACTGGTACGACGTCGAAAGCCGCACCTGCGCGACCCCGATCTACATTCCCGACATCACCCACCGCCCCGCCGGCGTAACCCGCGCCGAGGCCTCGGCCGCCAAGAATGCCGAACTGGTCAAGCTGGAAAACCAGGCCGTGGTCCAGCAGGCCGCCATCGACGCCGCCGTCCAGAAGGAGCGGGCCAAGATGAAGGCCGAGGGCCACTGATCCCTCCTTCCGCTCATCCCGCCGAAAGCCGGGATCCAGATGCAGAGGCGGCCTGGGCCGCAGGACGTGATAGAGTCTCGGCATGAGCGACACCGGCGACGACACCCCGACCGACGACATTCCCGGCGAAACCCCGATCCAGAAGGCTCTGCGCCTGAAGAAGGCGATCCAGGACGCCAAGCCCAAGCCGCCTCGCGGCGGCCGCTTCCAGCGCGAACAGGCCGCCCGCGTCGCCGCCGGCAAGTCCAAGCCCTGGATGTCGAAGTAAAACGCTAGCGCGTCCCGCCCGGAACCCATTTCACATCGTCCGCCCCGTTGCGATTGGCGCGTCGGGCGGCGACGAACAGGTGGTCGGACAGGCGGTTCAGATAGCGCAGGGCCTCGTGCGTCACCGGGGTTCCGGTCTCGACCAGACGGATGGCGTCACGCTCGGCCCGGCGCGCCACGGTGCGCGCCAGATGCAGATAGGTGGCCAAGGGCGAGCCGCCCGGCAGGATGAAGCTGTCCAGCGCCTTCAGGCTCTCGTTCATCCAGTCGATCTCGGCCTCCAGCCGGTCGATCTGCGAGGCGACGATGCGCAGCGCCTCCCATTTCGGCGGCGGATCCAGAGGCGTGGCGAGGTCGGCGCCCAGATCGAACAGCTCGTTCTGGATGCGGGCCAGCATGGCGTCGATGCGGTCGTTCTGGCCGGAATGCAGCCGGGCCACGCCGATCACGGCGTTCAGCTCGTCCACCGTCCCATAGGCCTCGACCCGGACGTCGGTCTTGGACACCCGCGTGCCCGAGGCCAGGCCGGTCGTCCCGGCGTCCCCGGTGCGGGTGTAGATCTTGTTCAGGACAACCAAGGCGTCAGGCCCCGTGCGTCGATTTCCACCACAGGCCGGCGACCAGAATCACCACCGCCGTGGCCTGCAGGGCGACGCGCAACCGCATCAGCTTGTTGGAATTGGACCGCGCATAGTCCCCGCCCCGGTAGAGCGAATACAGACCGAAGCCCAGGGTGATCGCCACGGCCAGGATCGACAGCGGGATCAGGATGTTGAAGACCATTTCCATGCCCCGACCCTAACCCATCGCCGACGGGGACGGGAGCGGATTTCGCGTCCTAACCCTTCGACCGCCCCCGATAGAGCATAGCGACGTCGCAGCGGGCGTAGCGCGCCCCGAACCGGGCCATGATGTCCGCGTCGTGAACGAAGCCCAGCTTCTCATAGAGGTGGATGGCCGGGGCGCATTTCGAGTTGGTCAGCAGATAGAGGGTCTCGGCGCCCAGTTCGCCTGCCCGGGCGATGGCGGCCTCCAGCAGCACCTCCCCGACCTTGAGCCCCCGCGCGGTTTCGCGCACCCCCATCTTGGTCAGTTCGAACTGGTTCTCGCCGGTCTTCTGCAGGGCGCAGGTCCCGACCACGCCGAGATCGCCGGCCTTCGCGAACAGGATGTCGCCGCCCGGCGCGAGGATGCGCGCCTGCGGATTCTCCAGCACCTCCCGGTCCGTCGGCTCCAGCACGAACATCGAGGAGATCCATTCGGCGTTGATGTCGTGGAAGTCTCCGGCCCGGCTGTCGTCGAAGGGCAGAATCTCGACCGTCGGCCGTGCGCCGGCCTTGCCCCACTGATCGAGAGGCTTTTCGGTCAATTTCGCTTCGATGGCGTCCAGCTGTTCCAACAGATTCCCCTTCAACTCCGCGCACAGGGCGACCACGGCCGCCTCCACCGCCGGCCAGACGGCGACGCGCGACCGGGCCATCAGTTCCAGACCCTCGGGGCTCAGCCGCACCGTGCGGCGACGGCGGTCGGCCGAGGCGGCGGCGGCCTCGACCAGCCCCATCTCCGTCAGCTTCGCCAAGGTGCGGGTCACGCCGGGCTGGCTGACCCCGGTCGCCTCGACCAGATCGCCGACGCCGAGCGGTCCATGCCGGTCCAGCGCCGCCAGCACCGGATACTGAGCCGGCTGCACCCGCAGACCGGCCTGCTCGACCACCTTGAGCACATCCGCCTGCATGCTCTCGCCGATCCGCTTCAGGCGGCTGCCGAGGAACAGATAGGGCCGTTCGCGAATGACGTCGGAGACCATGGCGCACCCAGCTATATAACTCGATATATAACTATGTATGTAACGTGTTTCGGTCAAGCGGGTTAACGCTCCGGTGACCGTGTTCGCTGGCGCCTTGGTCAACCTTTCCTGCGTACGGTGGCGCTTCCTCCCCGGAACCCTTGATGACCGACCGCTCGATCCGAAACCTGGCCAATCTGCAAGACTCGGCGTCGACAGCCCGGGTCCTGAACCTCACGGCCGTCCATCGCGAGCACGGCCATACCGAGGATTGGTCCGACGCGCCCCTGTTCAGGAACCCGCTGCTCAACCGGGCCATGATCATCAAGCACCGGCTGCGCCGCGACGAAGTCGACCGGTTCCGGCTGCGCCGTCACGTGGCCACCAAGATCGTCCTGCCCATCGACGCCGGCGACCTGCGCGTCGGCGGCCGCTACATCTTCGTCGGCGAGATCGGCTACGAAGCCACGATGCAGCAGGTCTTCGGCATCGGTCACGACCACCCTGACCTCGCCACCCTGAAGGTCATGGACACCCTGCCCGGCCTGGACCCCTTCCTGTTGCGCGAAGCCCTGCGCCGCAACGGAGTCACCCCGGCGACCTGCTATTTCAACCTGTCGGAGGCCGACCTGGGGGCCATGATCGCCTTCGTCGGCGAGGAAATCACCCCGCTGGTCGATCTGTCGATGGGCCCGGACGCTGACCTTTCGGCCGAAAACCCGGTCGCCCGCCTGACCGACAAGATCCTGTCCAACTCGGCCGGCGACGACCTCTCGGCGCTCGGCATGACGCTGCGTCTGCGGCCCGAAGAGTATGAGGAAGGCATCTTCTGCTGGAAGGGCTTCCTCTATTACAAATGGGTTCTGCGCGGCGTCATCGGCGACGTCGGAGCGGTCGTCGAGGCGGTGCGGACGGTCAAGCCGCGCGGCCGTCCGACGGACCAGCAATATGTCGCCCTCGACCGCAGCCGCGAGACGGTGCGACGCCGCATCCAGTCCACCTGCGACAGCACCGCGACCATGCTGCGCGTCTATGATGACGCTTTCATCGGTCTGACGCAGGAAGGCGACCCGGCCGGCTTCCGCGACTTCCTGCGCGACGCCCCGCACCTGTTCGCCAAGCTGGGCGAGCGGCTGGGCGCGGTCCAGCACATCGTCAGCTTCTGGAAATACCGGATGGCGCCCGGCAAGCCCATGCCGTCGCCGGAAGAACTGCTGGATCTCCTCGCCGACTTCGAGGTCAGCCTGACCGGCCGCGACGACGTCCCCGGCGGTATTTCCCTGGCGGCCTAGACCCTATCGACGCCAAAAGAAAAAGCCCCGCGACCGTGTCGCGGGGCTCTTTCGTTCGGGCTTTCGCCCTCACTCAGTAGCGATAGGCTTCCGGCTTGAACGGGCCTTCGGTCGGCACGCCGATGTAGGCGGCCTGCTCCGGGGTCAGCACGGTGAGCTTGGCGCCCAGCTTGCCGAGGTGGAGCATGGCGACCTTTTCGTCGAGGTGCTTGGGCAGGGTGTAGACCTGGTTCTCGTAGGACTTGATGTTCGTCCAGAGTTCGATCTGGGCCAGGGTCTGGTTGGTGAAGGACGCCGACATCACGAACGAGGGGTGGCCCGTGGCGTTGCCCAGGTTCACCAGACGGCCTTCCGACAGCAGGATGATCTTCTTGCCGTCCGGGAACTCGATGTGGTGCACCTGCGGCTTGATCTCGTCCCACTTGAAGTTCTTCAGGCCGGCGACCTGAATCTCCGAGTCGAAGTGACCGATGTTGCATACGATGGCGTTGTTCTTCATCGCGCGCATGTGCTCGACGCGGATGACGTCCTTGTTGCCCGTCGTGGTGACGAAGATGTCGGCCTTGTCGGCGACGTCTTCCAGGGTCTGGACGTCATAGCCTTCCATCGCCGCCTGCAGGGCGCAGATCGGATCGATCTCGGTGACGATCACCCGGGCGCCGCCGTTGCGCAGCGAAGCGGCCGAACCCTTGCCCACGTCGCCGTAGCCGCAGACCACGGCGACCTTGCCCGAAAGCATGACGTCGGTGCCGCGACGGATCGCATCGACCAGCGATTCACGGCAGCCGTACAGGTTGTCGAACTTGGACTTGGTGACGCTGTCGTTGACGTTGATGGCCGGGAACGGCAGGTCGCCCTTCTTGGCCATTTCGTACAGGCGGTGAACGCCCGTGGTGGTCTCTTCCGACACGCCGCCGATGGCGTCGCGGATGGCCGAGTAGAAGCCGGGCTTCTCGGCGATGTAGCGCTTCATGACCTTGAAGAGGGCTTCCTCTTCTTCATTCTGCGGGTTCGAGATCAGCGACAGGTCCTTCTCGGCCTTCGGACCGAGCACGCACAGCAAGGTCGCGTCGCCGCCGTCGTCGAGGATCAGGTTCGGATAGCCGCCGTCAGCCCATTCGAAGATCTTGTGGGCGTAGTCCCAGTATTCTTCCAGGGTCTCGCCCTTGGTGGCGAACACCGGGGTGCCGTTGGCGGCGATGGCGGCCGCGGCGTGGTCCTGGGTCGAGAAGATGTTGCACGAGGCCCAGCGGACGTCGGCGCCCAGGGCTTCCAGCGTCTGGATCAGGACGGCGGTCTGGATGGTCATGTGCAGCGAGCCGGCGATGCGCGCGCCCTTCAGGATCTGCTGCTTGCCGAACTCCTCGCGCAGAGCCATCAGACCCGGCATTTCGGTTTCGGCGATGGCGATTTCCTTGTTGCCGAACGGGGCGAGCGAGATGTCGCGGACGATATAGTCGGTCATGCAGGGGGCTCCTGGAGCGCACGGCCGGAGCCGGTCGCGAATTGGCGATTGAGCGCCCTATAACCCGCCCGGGTTAATCGGGCAATAAACATATAAGGATATCCTTATGTGAGCGCGATCGCTTGGCGGGACGCAGCGACAGGTCTACGGAATCCCGCATGGCCGATGACGCATCCCCGATCCGCACCGCGACTTTTGATCTGAGCCTGCCGCGCCATGACTGGACGCTGGATCAGGTCGAGGCCCTGTTCGCCCGCCCCTTCATGGAACTGGTTTTCGACGCGGCGACCGTGCACCGCCGCTGGTTCGACCCGTCGGAGGTGCAGAAGTCCCAGCTGCTGTCGATCAAGACCGGCGGCTGCGCCGAGAACTGCGGCTACTGCAGCCAGTCGGCCAGCTTCGATACCGGCCTGAAGGCCGAAAAGCTGATGGACGCGACCGCCGTCATCGCCGAGGCCATGGCGGCCAAGGCCGGCGGCGCCTCCCGCTTCTGCATGGGCGCGGCCTGGCGCGAGCTCAAGGACCGCGACACCCCCAAGCTTGCCACCATGATCGCGGGGGTGAAGGCGCTCGGTCTGGAGACCTGCGCCACCCTCGGCATGCTGACCGCCGATCAGGCGCAGCAGCTCAAGGACGCCGGGCTGGACTACTATAACCACAACCTCGACACCGGGCCGGAGTATTACGCCGAGGTCGTCACCACACGGACCTATCAGGACCGGCTCGACACCCTTCAGCACGTGCGCGACGCCGGGATGTCGACCTGCTGCGGCGGCATCGTCGGCATGGGCGAGAGCCGCCGCGACCGCGCCGGCCTGCTGCACGCCCTGGCCACCCTGCCCGAACATCCCGACAGCCTGCCGGTCAACGCCCTGGTGCCCGTCACCGGCACCCCGCTGGGCGAGCGGGTCCTCAAGACCGGCGAGATCGATCCGATCGAGTTCGTGCGCACCGTCGCCGTCGCCCGCCTGGTCTGTCCCAGGGCCATGGTCAGACTGTCGGCCGGTCGCGAGACCATGAGCCCGGAGATGCAGGCGCTCTGCTTCCTCGCCGGCGCCAACTCCATCTTCGTCGGCGGCAAGCTCCTGACTACGCCCAATCCGGAGCAGGACGAGAACGCGAAACTGTTCGCCCTGCTCGATCTGAAGCCGATGCAGCCGCTGCAAGCCTGATCCGACGCATGAAGGCCTTCACGCCCATTCTCGCGGGCGCCACCCTGCGCGACCGCGCCGTCGCCTGCCTCGGCGCCCTGATCGGCATCGCCGCGACCGGACTGGTCAGCCGCGCGATCCTCGGCGATCTCGACCTGGCCATGCTGCTGGCCGCGCCTCTGGGCGCCTCGGCGGTGCTGGTGTTCGCGGTCCCCGCCAGCCCGATGGGCCAGCCCTGGCCGGTGATCGGCGGCAATGTCGTCTCCGCCCTGTCCGGGGTCGTCGCGGCCCATCTGATCCCCGAGCCGATGATCGCGGCGGGCGCCGCCGTCGCCCTTTCAATCGCCGCCATGTCGGCGACCCGCAGCCTGCATCCGGCCGGCGGCGGGTCGGCCCTGGTCGCGGCCCTCGGCGGCCCGGCCCTGGCCAGCCACGGCTGGATGTTCGCCTTCGTGCCGGTCGGCCTCAACGCCGTTCTGGTCGTCGCCTCGGGCTGGCTGTTCCACCGCTTCACCGGCCACGCCTGGCCGCACAAGGCCGTTCCGACCCCGGTCGCGCCGCCCCCGCCCATCAGCGAGGCGGACATCGAGGCGGCGCTCCAGACCTTCGGCGAGCCGCTGGACGTCAGCGCCGCGGACCTGCGGACCATCGCCAACCTGGCCGCCGCCCGGACCCACCAGCGCCCGTAACCCGACCTTAAACGCCGTGTGTCAGGGTGGGCGCATGAACCGTCGCGCCCTCTTCTCCCTCGCTCCGCTCGCCGGCCTCGCCCTGGCGGCGACGGCCCTGCCCGCCCAGGCCTCCGGAGGGGGCGGCGAAAGTGAAGCGCCCAAGGAAAGCTTCATGCGGCTGAGCACCCTTACCGCGACGGTGGTGAGGCCCGACGGCCAACGCGGGGTGATGACGGTCGAGATCGGCCTGGACGTCCCCGACGCCGAACTTCACGCCAAGGCGACCCAGGCCATTCCGCGCCTGGCCGACGCCCATAATTCGGTCATCCAGACCACCGCCGGGACCCTGCTGCCCGGACAGGTCCCGGACCTCGACCAGTTGGCCCACGACCTCCAGGTCGCCACCTTCAAGATCCTGCGCAAACGCGGCGCGGTCGTGCTGCTGGGCACGGTGATGGTGCTTTAAAGGGGC
This sequence comes from Brevundimonas goettingensis, assembly GCF_017487405.1. Taxonomy (NCBI): domain Bacteria; kingdom Pseudomonadati; phylum Pseudomonadota; class Alphaproteobacteria; order Caulobacterales; family Caulobacteraceae; genus Brevundimonas; species Brevundimonas goettingensis. The sequence goes on from NZ_CP062222.1 coordinate 2,998,527, forward strand.
GCTATGCTCTCGACGCGGTCGCTCGCGGCTTGAGCGCCGCCCTGTTCCGCTCACCCCCGCGAAGGCGGGGACCCTCGCCCCTCGACCCTGCCCTCAGTCCTTCGTCGGACTGACCGCGTTGGCGTCGCCATAGGTCAGGGCCAGGAAGACGTCTTCCAGATCCGGATCCTCGGTGGTGATGTCGGCGATGGTCACCCCGGCGGCGCGGACGGCGGCCAGGACGTGCTCGACCGACGACTGTCCCTTCTTGTAGCTGATGGCGAAGGCCCCGTTGGCCCGGGCGACCACATCGAAACCGGCGACCGTCGGCAGACCGTCCAGCGCATGCTCCGGCGTCACCACGACATTGCGCGTATCCAGACGGCGCAGCAGCTGAGGCGTCGGCTCGCAGGCCACGACCTCGCCCCGGTTCATGATGGCGATGGTGTCGCAGAGCTCCTGCGCCTCCTCCAGATAGTGGGTGGTCAGGAGGATGGTCACGCCCTCGGCGTTGATGCGGCGGACATACTCCCACAGCTGGCGGCGCAGCTCGACGTCAACGCCGGCGGTCGGTTCGTCCAGGATCAGGATCGGCGGATTGTGCACCAGGGCCTTGGCCACCATCAGCCGGCGTTTCATCCCGCCCGACAGCGCCCGGACATAGGCGTTGGCCTTGTCTGACAGGCCGAGCGCAGCCAGTAGCTCGTCCGAGCGGCGCTCATTGGCCGGCACGCCATAGAAGCCCGCCTGCACCTCCAGCGCCTCGCGCGGGGTGAAGAAGACGTCGGCGACGATCTCCTGCGGCACGACGCCCAGGGCGGCGCGGGCGTCGCGCGGCGACTTGTCGATGTCGCGGCCCCAGATGGCGGCCGTCCCGCCGGTCTTGTTGACGATCCCGGCCAGGATGTTGATCAGGGTCGACTTGCCGGCCCCGTTCGGCCCCAGCAGGCCGAACATCGAACCGCGCGGGATCACCAGATCCACGCCGCGCAGGGCGGTCTTGGGCGGCGCCTTCTTGGTCCCGGCGTAGGTCTTCTCCAGCCCGCGCACCTCGATGGCGTTGACGGGCAGGGCTTCGGTCTCGGTCATGAAGAGCTTTCGGGCGTCTATCGGTTCGCGCCGTTTGACGATAAGCAGCGCGCGGGCATACCTATGCGTCGCCGCCCTCCCCGCCAAGACCCGGCCCGCCGGGATATTGTGAGCCTTCCGAAATGCCGCCTCGTCAGTCCGACACTCCCGTCCCGCCGCCCGAAGAGATCGTGGTCTCGTCCAAACGGGTCGCCTGCGACGGCGGCAACGGCGTGCACGGCGCGACGCTGGGCCATCCGCTGGTCTATCTGGACATGGGCGAGGACGACTTCATCGAGTGCGGCTATTGCGACCGTCGCTTCGTCCTGTCGGCCCATCCGCACAGCGAGAGCGAATACCTCGACCCGGCGGCCCGCCCGCCCGAGGCGCACTGAGACTCGACTTCAGAAAGTCCGGATTGGGGCTCACAAGGCCCCGCCTCTCCCCCGAAGGTTCCGAACATGCGCTATCTCCACACCATGGTCCGGGTCGCCGACCTCGACGCCTCCCTGCGCTTTTGGTGCGACGCGCTCGGGCTCGAGGAGGTGCGCCGCACCGAGAACGAGAAGGGTCGCTTCACCCTCGTCTTCCTCGCCGCCCCCGGGGACAGGACCCGCTCGGCCGCCGAACGGTCGCCCGAGGTCGAGCTGACGTACAACTGGGATCCCGAGGTCTATACGGGCGGCCGGAATTTCGGCCATCTGGCGTACAAGTTCGACAACGTCTACGCCGCCTGCCAACGGCTGATGGACGCGGGCGTGACCATCAACCGCCCGCCCCGGGACGGGAACATGGCCTTCGTACGCTCGCCGGACGGCATCTCCATCGAACTGCTGCAGGAGGGCGAGCCCCTCGCCCCGGCCGAGCCCTGGGTCTCCATGCCCAACGTCGGCGCATGGTAGGACGCGCCCTGCGCCTGGCCGGCCTCGCCGGGGCCTGCGCCCTCGCCTCGGCTTGCGCCTCCACGACCGAAAGCAACACCGGCCGCACCGCGACCGAACAGCTGCTTCTGGCCCGCGCCGCCGACCGGGCGGTCGAGCATCTGACCCTGCCCCTGCCCGTCGGTAGCCGGATCTTCGTCGACGGCGCCTTCTTCAACGTCGACAATCCCAGCTACGCCATCAGCTCGATCCGCGCCGCCATCTCCGAGGCCGGCTACGCCCTGGCCGACACCCGCGACAAGGCCGACGCCGTGTTCGAGCTGCGCGCCGGCGCCCTGTCGCTGGAACAGATGCGCCGCGTCGTCGGCCTGCCGCCGCTGGCCGTGCCGATCAACGAGACCTTCAACGTCGTCTCCATCCCCGAACTGTCGGTCTACAGCCGGCGTGACCGGGTCGGCGTCGCCGAGTTCTCGGGCTTCCTCTACGACGCCCAGACCGGGGCCCCGCTCGGCGCGGTCACCCCCATGATCGGCACCTTCCGCATCCGCAGTCACAAGGTGATGATGGTCATCGCCTGGGGCCAGCAGTCGCTCTCGCCCGGCGAGCGCGACCCCGGCGACAGCTGGCGCGAGTTCTAAACCGGGCTGACGCCGCCGCCGACGCCCCCTATGGTGCCGGCCATGTCCGACACCCCCGCCGATCCGACCGAAGCCGCCCGCCCCCTGACGCAGGACGGCCCGCCCCTGCGCCTCTACCTGATCGACGCCTCGGCCTACATCTTCCGCGCCTACCACGCCCTTCCGCCCCTGACCCGCAAGTCCGATGGTCTGCCGGTCGGGGCGGTGCAGGGCTATTGCAACATGCTCTGGAAGCTATTGCAGGACATGCAGGGGTCGGACGGGCCGACGCACCTGGCGGCGATTTTCGATCATTCGGAGAAGACGTTCCGGAATGCGCTGTACGACCAGTACAAGGCGCATCGGCCGCCGCCGCCGGAGGACCTCATTCCGCAGTTTCCGCTGGTCAGGGAGGCGACGGCGGCGTTTGGCGTCCACTGCGTCGAGCTGGCGGGCTATGAAGCGGACGATCTGATCGCGACCTATGCCTGCAAGGCCAGGGCGGCGGGCGGCGAGGCCGTCATCGTGTCCTCCGACAAGGACCTCATGCAGCTGATCGGCGACGGCGTCGTGATGTTCGATCCGATGAAGGACCGCAGGCTGGCCGAAGACGCGGTCATGGAGAAGTTCGGGGTCACCCCGGACAAGATGGTCGATCTTCAGGCCCTGATCGGCGACAGCGTCGACAACGTCCCCGGCGCCCCCGGCATCGGCCCCAAGACCGCGGCCCAGCTGCTGGACGAATACGGTGACCTGGACACCCTGCTGGAGCGCGCCGGCGAGATCAAACAGCCCAAGCGCCGCGAGACCCTGATCAACTTCAAGGACCAGATCCTGCTGAGCCGCGAGCTGGTCCGCCTGACCTGCGACGCCCCGGCGCCCGAGCCGATCGAGGACTTCGCCGTCCGCGACCCGGACCCCGCCACCCTCTCGGCTTTCCTCGACCAGATGGAGTTCCGCTCGCTGGCCCGCCGCGTCGGCGACGGCAAGACCTCCGACCACGACGGCCAGGCCTTCACCGCCCCCCAGAACCGCGCCGCGCCCAAAATCCCCCAACTCGGCGCGCCGGTCATCTCCCCGCGCTATGCCCCCAAGGCCGTCAACGCCGACGTCGAGGCCCATGTCTTCGACCACGAGTCCTACGCCTGCATTCAGGACCTCGAGGCCCTGGACGCCTTCATCGCCCGCGCGACCGAGGCGGGGGTCGTGGGCTTCGATACCGAGACGGATTCGCTCAGCGCGACCCACGCGGGCCTGTGCGGGGTGTCGCTGGCCATCGGGCCGAACGACGCCTGCTATGTGCCGTTGACGCATGAGCATGAGCCGATGGCGGGGTCGGGGGGGCTCGATTTCGGGGATGCGCCCGACGCCAGAGAGCCCTTGCAGCAGCTGGACAAGCCGACGGTGCTCCTCCGGCTGAAGGCGCTGCTGGAGAACCCGGCGGTGCTGAAGGTGACCCAGAACGGCAAATACGACATCGCCGTCATGGCGCGCAGGGGCATCGCCGTCGCCCCGACCGACGACACCATGCTGATCTCCTACGTCCTCGAAGGCGGCCTGCACGGCCACGGCATGGACGAGCTGGCCCGCCTCCATCTGGCCCACGACCCCATCCCGTTCAAGACCGTCGCGGGCACGGGCAAGGCCCAGAAATCCTTCAAACATGTCGAACTGAAACCGGCCACCGCCTATGCCGCCGAGGACGCCGACGTCACCTTACGTCTGTGGCGCATCCTCAAGCCCCGTCTGGCCAAGGAAGGCCTGACCACCGTCTATGAGACGCTGGAACGCGGCATGCCCACGACCCTGTCGAAGATGGAGCTGGAGGGTATCCGCGTCGATCCCGAACGCCTGCGCCGCCTCTCCAGCGAGTTCGGCATCCGCATGGCCGAGCTGGAGACCGAGGCCCACGAGATCGCCGGCCGCCCCTTCTCGATCGGCAGCCCCAAACAGATCGGCGAGCTTCTGTTCGGCGAAATGAACCTGACCGGCGGCAAGAAGACCGCCTCGGGCCAGTGGGAGACCGGCGCCGCCACGCTGGAGGCCCTGGCCGAGACCCACCCCCTGCCCCGCGCCATCCTCGACTGGCGCCAGCTCTCAAAGCTCAAGGGCACCTATACCGACGCCCTGGTCGCCGCCATGGACGAGGCCACCGACCGCGTCCACACCAGCTATCAGCTGGCCGCCGCCACCACCGGCCGCCTCGCCTCCTCCGACCCCAATCTGCAGAACATCCCGGTCCGCAACGAGATCGGCCGCCAGATCCGTCAGGCCTTCATCGCCGCCCCCGGCAATGTCCTGATTTCAGCCGACTACAGCCAGATCGAGCTGCGCCTGCTGGCCCATATCGGCGACATCCCCGAGCTGAAACGCGCCTTCAAGGCCGGGCTCGACATCCACGCGGCCACCGCGTCCGAGATGTTCGGCGTCCCCGTCGAGGGCATGCCGTCCGAGACGCGGCGCCGCGCCAAGGCGATCAATTTCGGCATCGTCTACGGCATCTCGGCCTTCGGCCTGGCCGCCCAGCTGGGCATCGATCAGGGCGAGGCCGGCGCCTATATCAAGACCTATTTCGAGCGCTTCCCCGGCATTCGCGATTACATGGACAGGACCAAGGCCGAGGTCCGCCGGCAGGGCTTCGTCTCCACCGTCTTCGGCCGCAAGATCCACATCCCGGCCATCCATTCCAAATCGGGCGCCGAGCGCCAGTTCGGCGAACGCGCCGCCATCAACGCCCCCATCCAGGGCGCCGCCGCCGACATCATCCGCCGCGCCATGATGCGGATGCACGCGGCCCTGGCCGAGGCCGGGCTAGGCGAAGTGAAGATGCTGCTTCAGGTCCACGACGAACTGGTCTTCGAGGCGCCGGAAGGTCTGGCGGAGAAGGCCATGGTCGTGATCCGCCGCGTCATGGAGACGGCGGACGAACCGGCCGTGAAGCTGTCCGTGCCGCTGGTGGTGGATGCGCGGGCCGCGAAGAACTGGGACGAGGCGCACTAGGCGGCGGGCCTGCTCTCCACACGGGTCGACATTGCCTCGCTCGCTCTTAAGGTTAAGCTACAACCTTGAGGGAGGAACGAAAATCATGCTGTCTGAAGTGGTGAGCGCGACAAATGCTTTGGAAGGCTTCGCGACATTTATAGAAGAATACTGGACTGAGCAGCCATACCATTTGGCGATCGGCGGCTGGAATATGCCACCCCTTAGTAGAGACGATATGGCTAACCGAGCCCGCCGGTTAGCTCACAGGCTGTCTCAACAGAGCGATGAGAGTTTTGACGCGGCAGCGAGAGGTCAACTCTCCAGATTGCCTGAGCAAATTTCATGGTTTCAAGCAAATACTGTGCCACAGATAACAGGCTCAGCACCTCAGGTACTGGCGAACTTCGAGATAATAATCTCCAACATTGAGTCCTTATCGACGAGCGACACCCCTAATTGGGAAGCGATCGATGACAAGAGCTTGGTTCCTCACAATATAGCTCGAAGAATACGAAATTTAGAAGCAGCAATTACTCGTCTAGAACCTCGCACAGCCGAGATGGATGATCAAGTCGCACGCATAAACGAAGCCCACGCAGCGGCCCTCGACCTTCCAACGGACCTACAATCGCTGAAGGAAGCTAGAGACGAGATTGTTTCATATTCAGAATCCGCATCAAATTACTCAAATAAGATTCAAGAAAGCTTTCAATCTTCTCTTCTAGACATAGATTCAATATCTAGACAGGAGTCGGAAGCTAAAAAGCTAATATCTAACATTGAAGCCGCGTACAGCGCAGCCACTACCGCTGGACTGGCTGCGTCGTTTACGGAAAGAGCATCACAACTCAATAGATCGACTTGGATTTGGGTTGCATTTCTATTTACAGCCTTGAGTGCCGGAGGGTATCTAGGATATTTCAGACTAAAATCTCTCCAAGACTTGA